>JBKEFT010000011.1:0-139838 GCA_046709645.1 Arenicella sp. | reverse complement strand
AACACAGGTGTCGATGGGGCTGGTTAATGTGATCCACGGCGCGACCAACGAATCGCGACGTGAAGCCTTGCTGCAACAGCTTCAGACTTTTGCCGCGCAAGACGCCAATCTCGGCAATGCGGAGATTCAAACATCGGCGGCAATGGGGCTGGTTAATGTAATCAACAACGCAAGCGACGAGTCGCGACGCGAGGCCTTACTGCAACAGCTTCAGACTTTTGCCACGCAAGACGCCAATCTCGGCAATGCTGAGATTCAAACATCGGCGGCAATGGGGCTGGTTAATGTAATCAACAACGCAAGCGACGAGTCGCGACACGAGGCCTTACTGCAACAGCTTCAGACTTTTGCCGCGCAAGACGCCAATCTCGGCAATGCTGAGATTCAAACACAGGTGTCGATGGGGCTGGTTAATGTGATCCACGACGCAAGCGACGAGTCGCGACGTGAAGCCTTGCTGCAACAGCTTCAGACTTTTGCCGCGCAAGACGCCAATCTCGGCAATGCTGAGATTCAAACATCGGTGGCGAAGGGGCTGGTCAATGTGATCCACGACGCAAGCGACGAGTCGCGACGTGAGGCCTTACTGCAACAGCTTCAGACTTTTGCCGCGCAAGAGGCCAATCTCGGCAATGCGGAGATTCAAACACGGGTGGCGAAGGGTCTGATTAATGTGATCCACGGCGCGACCGACGAATCGCGACGTGAAGCCTTGCTGAAACAGCTTCAGACTTTTGCCGCGCAAGACGCCAATCTCGGCAATGCGGAGATTCAAACACGGGTGTCGATGGGGCTGTTCAATGTAATAAACGGCGCGACCAACGAATCGCGACGTGAAGCCTTGCTGCAACAGCTTCAGACTTTTGCCGCGCAAGACGCCAATCTCGGCAATGCGGAGATTCAAACACAGGTGTCGATGGGTCTGGTTAATGTAATCAACAATGCAAACGACGAATCGCGACGCGAAGCCTTACTGCAACAGCTTCAGACCTTTGCCGCGCTAGAGGCCAATCTCGGCAATACCGAGATTCAAACACGGGTGGCAATGGGTCTGTTTAATATGATCTATTATGCAAGCGACGAGTCGCGACGCGAAGCCTTACTGCAACAGCTTCAGACGTTTGCCGCGCTAGAGGCCAATCTCGGCAATGCGGAGATTCAAACACGGGTGTCGATGGGGCTGGTTAATGTAATCAACAATGCAAACGACGAATCGCGACGCAAGGCCTTACGGCAACAGCTTCAGACGTTTGCCGCGCTAGAGGCCAATCTCGGTAATGCTGAGATTCAAACACAGGTATCAAAGGGTCTGTTTAATGTGATCCATGATGCAAGCGACGAATCGCGACGCGAGGCCTTACTGCAACAGCTTCAGACTTTTGCCGCGCAAGAGGCCAATCTCGGCAATGCGGAGATTCAAACATCGGTGGCAATGGGTCTGTTTAATGTAATTAACGACGCAAGCGACGAATCGCGACGCGAGGCCTTACTGCAACAGCTTCAGACTTTTGCCGCGCAAGACGCCAATCTCGGCAATGCGGAGATTCAAACACGGGTGGCGAAGGGGCTGGTCAATGTGATCCACGACGCAAGCGACGAGTCGCGAGGTGAGGCCTTACTGCAACAGCTTCAGACTTTTGCCGCGCAAGAGGCCAATCTCGGCAATGCTGAGATTCAAACATCGGCGGCAATGGGGCTGGTTAATGTAATCAACAACGCAAGCGACGAGTCGCGACGCGAGGCCTTACTGCAACAACTTCAGAACTTTGCCGCGCAAGACGCCAATCTCGGCAATGCTGAGATTCAAACACAGGTGTCGATGGGGCTGGTTAATGTGATCCACGGCGCGACCAACGAATCGCGACGTGAAGCCTTGCTGCAACAGCTTCAGACTTTTGCCGCGCAAGACGCCAATCTCGGCAATGCGGAGATTTAAACACGGGTGGCGAAGGGGCTGGTCAATGTGATCCACGACGCAAGCGACGAGTCGCGAGGTGAGGCCTTACTGCAACAGCTTCAGACTTTTGCCGCGCAAGAGGCCAATCTCGGTAATGTTGAGATTCAAACACAGGTGTCGATGGGTCTGGTTAATGTAATCGCCAATGCAAGCGACGAATCGCGACGCGAGGCCTTACTGCAACAGCTTCAGAACTTTGCCGCGCAAGACGCCAATCTCGGCAATGCTAAGATTCAAGAACTAATAGCGACTGGGCGGCTGGAAGATAAGAAAGAATAAGTAATTCTTTCTTATCTTTGGCAGGTACGCAGAGGCACGTCTTTTGCCATTCGAGTCAGTAGCGCCAAACTATTGCAGGTTGATCGCTGACGCTAGCATGTAAACTAACGGCGCATTCCAATTTATGGCAACCTCATTAGTTGAATAGCTGCAGACCGTGTCAGCATAAGTGGTCGCAGCAAAGCGGCCAAGGTATGAGCATTTGTCTTGCTTTCCTGAGTGTGGCCCACCGACTAAAAAGCCAGGTACAGGAACATCATTATTGTCAGCGGTAGACGGCCGATGATGAATATTGACTGGGGTTTTATCGCCATAGCCGGTAACGAATGAATAACCGGTCGCGTTTTTGCCTAACACATAGTCGAGAGTACTCATGGCGGCTTCAAGATACTTGTCATCGTTGCTAAGCCTATAAGCCTGAATTAGCACCAGTCCATTATTGAGAACTGCACTATTACTACCCCAGACAAAATCAGCTTCAGAAACCGATACACCATAGGCTGAAGTATCATAGATTACATAGTGTTGATCTGCGGTGGCCAGTAGCTTATTACTCAGCTCAGTATAGTGCTGATCACTTAATAAACTTTTTTCCGAGGAGAGTAGCGAAATATACGGCAGAGCGCTCACGCTAGACCAAGATAAATCTTGCGATGGGCTTACTTGCTGAGCAAGAAACTCATGATAATAATGTGTTTCGCCAGTAGCGATAAATAACTCGGCCGCCGCCCAAGCGAATTCATCACTTGCGTTTTTATCACCATAGGCTCCAGTGCTGACGTCATCAGGTTGATGATAATAAGCATCAGGGTTCTGCTTGGCCCATTGGTAAGCTTTAATCGCTTTATTCTTATAGCCGTCAGCGACGCCCGGAAACTGATCTTCAAAGTCGGCCATCACGGTACTCGCATTTGCCAAAACAGCGGCAAAATTCAGAGCTGCGGTTACTGATTTACCGATTACGTAGCGCTGCGAATCTTCCTCGCTAGGTTGATCGTCCATAGAGGAAAAGCCCAGCGCGGTAAGTTTATGATAGACACCGCCGTCTAGATCTTGCATGGTTTCGAGCCAATCAAGATTCCATTTTATTTCATCTAATAAGTCCGGCACATTATTGCCGCTTTCAACGATATTAAGATTCAAACTTTGGTAGTAGTCGGAATAGTGCCGATAAGCGGACAACAAGGTGTAAGTTGATATCCCAGAATTGACTATGTACTTGCCGTAATCACCCGCATCGTACCAACCTCTAGGAAATGATATTAACGTGCCTTCAGGTCGAGCATTAGTAGCCGCCGACTTATGTACTTTGACACTTGTGTCACCGTGACCAGCAGCACGAGCATGAGAGCCTCCGGTTACAGAGTCAATTGCAATGCCTGATCTATTGTAATAAAACGCCTTAATCGCCGCCTGATGAACCCGTTCAAACGGCGTATCGCTAATCTCAAATGGAAATGAACTCGATGCTTGGTTCTTCTCTCTCTGATTCACAGGCTGATCAGAAGCTTGGAGTGCAACGCTATAGCTCCCTTTCTCCGTCAATGCGCTAAAGTCAGCTTTGCGAACCAACTCATCAGAGTATGGCCATCGCTGGGAGTTCGACAGAGTACCGGTAAATGCCGTTTTACCTGTATCTAGATCAATAATGTAAAACTTATCTGGGCCGTCACTAGCAACGCTGTTAGAGCTAGTATCTGCGACAATAGCCACCTTAGCGGCACTCGGAAGGTATCCGAGCTGATTAAGCTTTATTTGATGGTGATCGGTTTCGGCAAAAGCTAGCAAGGAACTTAGTGCCAGCGCCACTAAGATTACAAAGGCTATAAAGCTTGAAGTTTTTAATCGTCTCATAAGGCATAATTCTCTTATTATTAGCCCTCTCTCTTCTCTACCAGCACCTTACCTTAATTATTGCTTGCTGAAAACCTCATTGATCCAAGCGCCAATTTCTTTAATTTGCGGCATCACCACTTGATGCTCCATCGGATAGGTTTTCCAGGTCACTGAGTAACCCAGTTGAGTCAAGACATCAACACTGCGCTTGCCCATGCTCAGTGGCACCACGCCGTCATGAGTACCATGGCTGGCGAAGATAGGCGTGTCAATATTGTCACCACTTTGCTCGGCTTTGGTATCTTGGTCAAACGGCAAATAGGTCGATAAGGTAAGCAAACCCGCTAGCTTGCGCTTGCTGCGCACACCGGTGAAATAGGCCACCGCGCCGCCTTGAGAAAAACCTGCAAGAATAATATTGTCACTCGCTATGCCGCTTTCAATTTGGGACTCAATAATCTGGTCTAGCATTGTTCGAGACTCAGCCATACCCACCGCGTCTTGCTTATCTTCAATGCTTATGCCCTTTATGTCGTACCAACCCGGCATGCGCATGCCACCGTTAATGGTAATCGGCCGATCAGGCGCTTGAGGGAAAATAAAGCGAATAACACGGCTTGCCGATAAGCCCAACTCCGGTACGATTGGTGGAAAATCATTGGCCGTGGCACCTAAGCCGTGCAACCAGATGATGGCGTGAGTTGGAACTCCGTCGCCGTGAATAAGTTCGATAGAATTAGCTGGTAATGTCATTGCAAAAGAAGAGGTTAAATAGGTTAAAAGAATCGATAAGGTAGTAGCAAAAATGGTGATGCGTAATAGTAACTGCCGCCTCATTTTTGCATTAAAAATCATTTCGTAGACTTACTGATGAAGCTGCCGAGCCAGCATGACCGCGGCTAGTTTTGTACGCGCGATCAAACTTTGCACGGTAGACTCTTCTCGCGAAGAATGTGCGCCTTTACCATCCATACCAAGGCTATCCATGGTTGGCAGGCCAACACCTTGAGCAATAGAGCCGTCAGTGCCACCGCCGGAGTAACGTGTGCCTACAATTGGCTCACCAATCAAAGCTGATAACGCCATCGCCTGTGCGATGATTTCATCGACTTTAGCGTTTTCAGGCTTCACCGGTCTATGCAACACTGCCCAACTCTCGACGATAGGCAGATCAGGGTATTTAGCATTTTTCACCACCGGCTTGGCAGCGGCAATACGCTTTACGCTTTTTTCCAATTGTTGCCCAGCTTCTAGCGATGGGAAACGCATATCAATATAGGCATCAGCACAGCCTGGCACGGTATTACGCTTTTCGCCGCCGCTAAATACACCGGTATTGACCGTTACCTTACGCGAATAATCAGTTAGCTTTTCGATCTCGATAACCTTATGCGCCAATTCCAGCGTCGCCGAAACGCCTTCTTCATGAGCGCCACCGGCATGTGATTCGCGGCCGGCAACGCGCAGTCTGACTTGCCCCAAGCCTTTGCGTGCTCGAGTTGCTAAATTATTGTAAGTGCCTTCATATACCAAACCAATATCGTGTTGGCGAGCCAGCTCTTCAATCAGTTGTCTCGACCCTAAGGAACCGATTTCTTCATCGCTATTGAACAACACCGTTAGATTTGTGTCGTCTAACAAACCTTGTGCATGCAGCGCCCGCAGTGCGTTAATCATGATGACGATGCCTCCTTTCATATCGGCCACACCGGGGCCTTTTAATACACCGTCATCGGCGATACTCAAGGTCTGAAATTCATCGTCCTTGGAGAATACGGTGTCCATATGGCCGTTCATCAGCACTCTGTTTTTCGCTGAGCCCGATCGTTTAGCGACTAGATGATCTGCAATTTGAATAGTGCCACCTTTACAGCTCAGCACCTCTATATCACTGGAGGAATGTGTTTCGGTACTGAACCCGAGCGCCGCTAGGTCGGCCGACAACAGATCGCGATATCGGTTAAGGCCGTCAATATTGGCCGTGCCGGTATTGATCTCAACGTGAGATTTCAACTCAGACAAAATTTGATCTTGGTTCTTATCAACCCAATAAATTAAGCCTAGCTCTTGCTCACTAAGCGTTTCGGGCTGTGCTAAGACTGAGCTGGCGATTAACGATAAAGAGACAAAAGCGATACTACTGAGACGTTTCAACATGATTGAGCCTAGTTAGTTTAATTAACAAATTGCTGCCAACAAAATTACAGAGTATTTTTTGCTGCAATTATTAGTGTTACAACGATTATATAAGTTACGACGATTATTTAAATTACGACAATGGTTTAAATTTCGCTACCAACATCGGCAGCATAATTAGATTAGCGATCAATGCGGTGATCATCGCTATTGCGGTAAGCACGCCAAAATACATGGTTGGTACAAAATTAGAAAACACCATGATCAGAAAACCTGCGGTTATCACGATGGTAGTATAGAACATCGCTTGACCAACATTATTAGTCGCCTCAAAAATGGCTGAGGCTGGATCATTTCGCTGACTCATTTCGTTTTTAAAACGGTCGATAAAATGAATCGAATTATCGACCGCGATACCGACACTGATGGCCGCGATGGTAATTGTCATTAAGTCTAAAGGAATTTTAAACACACCCATAATCCCCAGCACAACACTGGCTGAGAAAACATTCGGCACAATCGTAATCAGTGCTAATTTGATGCTGCGAAACAACACGATAAACATTAGAAAAATGACGATAAACACCGTACCCAAGGTCAGAATTTGTGAGCTGAAAAGAGAATTTAGCATATTGTTATAGAATACCAACAGGCCTGAGATATGAACTTGCTCTTGCTCTAGGCCATGTTCTTCTACCAATAAGTTTCGAATGTCAGTGATAAGTTGATTCCGATCTAAGCCTTTCAAGGTTTCGAACACTCGAATGTTGATATGCAGCTGATTGCCATCATCGGAGATGTACGGTTTAAATAAGGTTTGCTTGTTCGAATCAGACAGCACGTTAAGCATAAAGGCTAAATCGATATTGTCCATTGGCTTAGCGTTTTTTAGGCCATCAAATACACTCATGGTGGTAGCAAGGCTCATCACCTTACCGGTAGCCTCGAGTGAATCTAAAGATTTCTGTATCGCTTGAATCTTGCGAATGCCACCCTCGTTAAACCAGTATGAGGTCGCGACGATACTAGCCGCGCCATTACTCGTTGAGCTTGTTTCGTCAAACTCGTCAAACTCGTCAAACTCATCAAAGTCGTCATCACTTGTTGCCGATTGTGCTGGCTGATCATCGAACTCGTCAAAAAAGTCATCGTCATCGCCAGCCAAAACGGGTGCTGATTGGTCGGCCACAGGCTTTACTTGTTCGACAGGCTTCTCGAAAAAACTCTTAGGTGCATCAATGATGATATTCAGCGGGGTGGTGCCACCCAACTTGGCATCAATTTCGACCATACCTTGATAAATTTCAGTGCTCGGTTTGAAATAGTCTATGAATCTGTTCTCGACTGTGAGGTTGGCCATTCCGTAGGCAGCGACTGCGGCAACGGCAACGAAAAATACGGCAACTATTGGTCCCCTTTTATGAAGTCTTTGCGCGCCGTCTAAAACCACGGTGCTGATCACATCTTTATTGGCCGCCACTTGTCTTGGCTTCATAAACACCGTCAGCGCCGGGAAAACGATAAAGGTAGTTGCTACTGACACGGCAATGCCTAAACACATGATCCAGCCAAAATCAATTACCGGTCGAATACCGCTGACAATCAAAGAGGCAAAGGCGACGATGGTGGTCAATGCCGTATAAATACAGGCAATAAATTTTGACCGCACTGTCTGACTCAATAAACTGCGTTGATCGAGACTCGGGTCTAATGTCGCCAGTTCTCTATAACGTACGATCAGATGAATGTTCAACGATAGCGTAATGATCAGTAACAAGGATAAGAAGTTCGATGACACTACCGAAATTGGCCAATTTAACAGCCCAAGTAAGGCCACCACGATATACCCTGTCACGGCACAGGTAAGCAGCGGCATAATAACCCAGCCAAGCTGTCTAAAAGCAATCGCTAAAATTAACACAATGAGCGCCAGTGACGCTAAACCAAAGGTTTCAAAATCAGAGTTAATAAAAGCCACCGAGTCGGCAACAATCATCGGCAAACCGCCTAAGAACAGCTTCGCGTTCGCTTGGTAGGGCTGCATAATGCCGCGCACCTGCTCAATAAATTCACTTTGCCGAGCTTTAAACGCGTCGTCCTTGGCCTGGTATTCGAGCGTTAGAGCATTCAATTGAGCTTCTTGTTCAATAGTGAGGCCGCTGCTCTCGCGTTGTAAGCGTAGGCTATTACGACGATCTAACAAACCAGATAACTCGGTATTACTTTTAAGTGATACCGCAATAGCGGTTGTTGAGTAATCGTTACTGACCAGCAGATCGCGGTATAAATCACTATCGCGAAACTCTTTCTTGGCTAGGGCTCGGTCAGTTCGCTCATCGAGCAATGTCTGAGTAGAGCTGGCCAATTCTCCGAGAGTTACCGGAGGGCTCTGTGTTAGCGGCACATCGATGATCGATAATACCGAACTAACCGGCGGCAATACCTTCAGCTCCTCGGTTAACCGCTGTATGTCAGCCAAGGTTTCATCAGCAAACAGGTCGCCCTTCGGCGCATAAGTCAAAATCAATAGCTCTTCGCCACTGTATTTAGTCACCACGTCACGAAAATACTTCAACGACTTGTCGTTTTCTAGCACCAAAGAATCAGATGAGGTGTCTAAACGAAAATCATCCAGATACGGCCAGAGAGCTCCCAGCATCAATGCTACAACCACCAATACCCATTTTGAGTGCTTGAAAACTAGAGTGTCGTAGAACGAGTTAAATTGAGACATAATTTGCGTGTGAATTAGTGGTAGTAAAACTTATGTTAGAAAACTTTTGTTGGATTGCTTTCCAATACTTCGAAGATAGCTTTGATAGGTGAGGATAGCGAAATAGAACTAATTTGTCTCCGACAACGTCAAGCAGAGGCCACTAACTCAACATATTTAATCAGCGACAACAAAAAAGCCACCGAGATTACAACTCTCGATGGCTTTCGCCATTATTGCTCGGCCTCGTTGATTAAGGCCCTATCGGATAAGCCGCGCTTACTTGGCTTTATTTAAGAACTCACCTTCGATCTCAATCGACACTTGTGCTCCGATCTTTGGAGCATACTTACTAAGACCCCAAACGGTACGGTCGATCGAAGTAGTCGCCGAGAAACCGATTAAAGGAACTTTGGCAAATGGGTGCGATGGCGTTGCGCCGTTAAGCGTGGCGTCCAAACTTACCGGGTGAGTTTGGCCCATCAGAGTAAGATCACCATCAATAGTGAAGCTAGAACCGTCAAGCGCGCTCACAGACGTCGCGGTAAAGGTAATCGACGGATGTTCTGCTGACTTAAACCAATCTTCAGCTAACACTTTGTTAAAGTCTTCCTTTTCGGGGAACGGATAGTCAGTGTCTAACGAGTCAACTTTAATCTCGACGTTTACACCGCTTTTTTCAAAGTTTTCAGCATCTAGAGCTATATCAGCGGAAAAATCATTGAACCGCCCGACGTAAGTAGAAAAACCAAAATGGCTTACCTTCCAAATCACACTCGCATGAGCTAGGTCTACGTTGTAGGTGCCTGATGGTATGCCTTCTAGCGGGTTTGCATTTGCGTTTACCGCATGCACTAGAGAGGCAAAAGTGAAGGCGGCAATAGATGCGCGTTTTACAGAAGATAATATGCTCATAATTTGAAGTTCCGTTTAATCGTAGCTGGGGTGTAAGTTACTAAGGTATGACCGCCGATAATAACATTGCATTGCTGAGTTCGGTGTTGTCATTAAGGTCTCGCAAGAATCGTCTCTAGCCTCAGTCAGGCATGCAATAGCGGTCACCACTCAATAGGCAAATCTACAAATCAGTGACTATCAATGTCGGTCACGCCTTGGACTGACATTACAAGCAAATAGATATGACAACTAGAGACTATTGGCCAATAAACTCTTCGGCAGTCAAATTAAAGCACGTATCGTCTAATGAGCTAACCAACTCGAAACTAGCCATCGCTTTTGGTAGCTCGTAACGATAGAAAAACTTACAGGCGGCAATTTTACCACTATAAAAAGCCGCGTCATTAGCCTTACCTTTGGCTTGGCCCTCAAGTGCTGCAATGGCTTGCTTGAGCCACATCCAAGCAATAACAACGTGCCCCATCGCATCTAGGAAGATGGTTGCATTGGCCAACGCTAGTGATGGATCTGCGGCTTGGCTTACTGACTCTAGGGTTTGCTGAACTTGGCTCATGGCAGCACCAAGGTTTTGACAGTGACGCCCCAGTTGATCGTGGGCACTGGCAGCACTAATCGTTTTCTCAATCTCTAAGGCCAACGCCTTTAGCGCCGCACCATCGGCCATACGAACCTTACGGCCCATAATGTCTAAACCATGAATCGCATGAGTTCCCTCGTGAATATGGTTTAAGCGGTTATCTCGATAGTATCGCTCAACCGGGTATTCACGAGTGTAGCCATAGCCGCCGAGCACCTGAATCGCTAACTTATTGGCCTCCAAACAAAATTCAGAGGGCCATGATTTACAAATTGGCGTTAATAACTCTAATAATAATGTCGCTCTTACTTTCTCTTCTTCAGATTTCGCGCTGGCCTGCTCATCAAGCAAACGAGCGGCGTAAAGAATTAATGACTGCGCCCCTTCAACAAATGCTTTTTGCGTCATCAGCATACGTTTAACGTCTGCATGCTCTGAAATCATCACCATAGGCGACTCAGGGTTTTTATTCGTTAGGTGCCTGCCCTGTGGGCGATTACGAGCATAGTCTAAGGAGTATAAATAGCCACCCAGACCAATCACCGTTGCCCCCATGCCTACCGCAACGCGTGCCTCATTCATCATGTGAAACATGTTTGAGAGGCCTTGATTCTCGCCACCAACAAGATAGCCAATACTGTCGCCGCTCTCGCCGAAGTTAAGCAAGCAATTGGTAGTGCCTTTATGACCCATTTTATGATTCAAGCCAGCTAAAGCGATATTATTAGGCTCGCCGATACTACCGTCATCGTTAACACGATGCTTTGGCACTAGAAATAAGGAAATACCTTTCACACCGGCGGGCGCGCCAGGAATTTTGGCCAATACCATGTGAACGATATTATCGGTCATCTCATGATCACCAGCGGAAATCCACATCTTAGTACCGGTGATTTTATAGCTGCCATCATCTCGTTTTTCTGCTTTAGTACGAATGTCAGCTAATGATGACCCGGCCTGAGGCTCGGACAAACACATAGTGCCATACCAATCACCGGCCACCATTTTATGCATGTACTTAGCCTTTAACTCGTCCGAACCGCAGGCATTCAACATATTTGTTGCGCCTTGGGTTAGAAAAATATAATTAGTAACCGAGGTGTTTGCGGTTACGAATATCGCACTTAGAGATTGGTGAACCACACTTGGAAGCTGCATGCCGCCCATTTCGTAGTCATAACCGCTGGCAAATAAACCGGCTTCTTTGTAGGCGCTAAGAGCTTCTTTAACTTGCGGGATAATCTCGACCTTGCCATCAATATACTGTGGTTCATTCTGATCAAGGTAGCCGGCGAAGGGTTGAAATTTGTCTTGCGCCATCGACTGACAAAGATCGAGAATCGCGTCAATTGATTCTTTATCGTAGTCACTAAAACGCTCACGTTCTAACAGCTCATCAAGATTGTGAGTTTCATACATTAAAAAGTCGAGGTCACGACGGTTAACAATAGTAGACATAAAGATTCCGTTTAACTGATTTCTGTTTAGCACAATGGATCAAGCGCAGGGCAAATTAGCGCTGACTTTCAGCGCTGTATTGTATGCTTTTAGTCAAAGCCTGAGCTATGACATTTGGCTTTATTTAATGTGCCAAACGCCGCAAACTACTCTGCCCCTATTCTGCCCCCCTATTCTACTCTGACTCCTGACTCTGGGCGCGAGAATAGCTAATGCAGACTAACGCCTCGACTAGTTAGCAAGCTCAGATTGACATCGACTCGACAACCAACGAAACTATCAAGATGACGCATATCAGAAAAATCCGACAGCTAACTGTCACGACGAAAAATACGGTTCTGTGTGCTTTGACTTAGCCTTTTAAAGTTAAAATAGATACACAACCGCAAGCCCATCGAAGGTTGCGGTTTTTTTTTGCCAGTTATATTTCACTAAACCATACGCACCGAGATCCAGATAATGAAACCCGAGGTTAAAACTAGAGAGCTATTTAGCTTTTCAACCTTAGCAATACCCATATCGTTTGTTCTAGTGCTGATAATCTGGACAACCACCCCGCTGGCGATTAAATGGAGTTCGGCAGGCGCGCCAATGACCAGCGCATTGTTAAGGATGCTCATCGGCGTTACTTTTTGCGGCTCTATTGTTATTTTCATGAGTTCGAAGTTCAGAGTCGATGCCGCGGCCAGAAAGGTCTATCTGGTCGGCGGTCTATCAATCTTTGTATGCATGAGCTTGTTCTACGCGGCAGCGCAATTGATACCATCAGGCTGGATCGCCGTACTGTTCGGCTTATCGCCATTAACCACCGGATTATTTTCCGCATTGGTTGAGCCTGAAACTAGATTGACGCCAACCAGACTCTTCGGCCTATCACTAGGTTTAGGTGGCTTATATCTTGTGTTCTCGGCCGGCTTAAATTTAGCCGATGCGTCGATCGAAGGCGTAATTCTGACTCTGATTGCAGTTCTTATCTCGTCTGCCACATCTGTTATTACACGCCAATTAGTCAAAGACCTAGATCTTCCTGGTATGCAAATCACGACTGGTAGCCTGATCGTTGCGATACCCTTTTTTGTAGTCGCTGCGGTGTTACTCGAACCCGAACTAAGCCTTAGCTTTAGCTTTACAAACCTTAGTTTTACCAGCCTTAATTTCACAAACAGGGCATGGAGCGCGATTCTCTATCTTGGCCTAATTGGAACCGGCGTTGGCTTCACGCTCTATTACTACTTACTCAAACATGTAAGCGCTAGCCGTATTGCACTGATTACCTTAGTGACACCAATATCAGCGCTATCGGTCGGCAGCTGGCTAAATAACGAACCGTTAGTACCCGAGGTATGGATGGGCGCGGCCCTAGTTTGTATCGGCTTATTGCTGTACGAGTTCAAGCCAAAACTAGGCCTGAGAAAGCTCTAAGGTAAAAGGAATAAGGTTTAATAACCTGAAATTGGATTTGATTAAATATCGATACCGGCCGAGTGGAACCTGCCGCTCAAGCGCACTATAAAGTGTCGACCTAGTCAATCGCGTTCTGCCAGAACGCCAATAATCCGAGTAAATCGTACTTACTCAATTGCCGGTAATGAGACAATAGCTAAGACAAGGCTAACACTATGAAGGTGGCAAGCCCGAGCGCTGTAGCGACGAGTGTTTTCTTTCTCATCATTTTGTTGCTTATTCCCATCCAAAGGCCGCTGAGCATCACAAAAATTAACCCAACCGCGACCAACTTTTGATAAGTCTTAAATAATATTGGGCCGTGACCTTTGTGTAATTCAATCAATGAACTTTGTAAATCAGGCTTTACTATCTGAATTTTCAAACCCTCATCGGTCACTTTAAGCCTCAAATGTTCGCGCGAGGTTGGCCGTGTGGTTATCGATGAACCACGGATTCTTAAATACTCAAAGTTTGTTTTTAGATCTAATTGCCCGAGTATAGTCCGCACATCTTGTTCTAACTCATTTGAGCTAAGGTCTAATGAAAATTGCGCTGGAACACTAACCTCAGATTCAACATTCGCCCCTTTGATACCGATTAAGTAAAGACCACCGGATACCGCCACCATAATAAACGCAGGCGCCATAAACGAAGCAAGAAGCAGGTGCAGTGATAGTATTTTCTTTCTCATTCAATCCTTCGTCATCATGGTTAACAGAGTTTAGCAAATTAACATATTGGTTAAGGTAGTTGTCAATAGTCACTTAACCGCCTATTCAAACACATTAACCCATCAACCTTAAGGAAGTCTTAAGATTCAGTGTTTCTCTCGTGTTCTGATTAAAAATTTGAGATAACGCCACAGCTTAAGGTTACTTTAAGGTTTCACTATTAGGATGTTTCTCAAGGTTATCAATTTAACGAGAAAAACATGCTTCAGCAACAGAACGCACTAGGAACTGAAGGTCAACGCTTTGTATCAAACTATTTAGTTCCGACTACTATGAGACAAGCGCAGGTTTCAACTTCGCTTCATCAAGAGTCAAGCGAATATAGGTTCGAATTAGAGCGATTCATTACGCAAAAATTCGCGGACACTCATTCATCTGTCATACGGTCATTTATGCCTAGGCTTATTGCGCTTAGTAATGGAGATGAAACCACGGCGACAATCGGCATTAGAAGCGCTTCTGAGAATGCATTGTTCCTTGAGCAATATATGGAATGGCCTATCGAAGAAGCGATATCGTCAACTTGTTTAACCGCCGTTGATAGAAAAGACATTGTTGAGATAGGTAATTTTGCTGCCAAAAACGTCAGTGCTGGAGGCTTACTATTTACCTTACTTGCCCTGAGTTTGAGAAAGTCTGGTTTTAAATGGATGACTTTTACTGCGACCACTGAAATCGAAAAATTGATTGGCCGGCTAGGCTGCGAACCCGTTATTTTATCGGATGCACTGCCAGAAAAGCTCGCAGGCGATCCTGATGATTGGGGCGCCTATTACCTAAGAGCGCCAAAAGTGATGATTTGCAACCTTGAGCACACCATCGTCAACGCAGTTAAAAGTAGACGATTAGAAACTATTTTTAATCGACATAAAGCCGAAACCATATCCTTAGCTCGCGCTATTCGCTCAACCAATAACCAGAGGGCTCAATAATGCATTCCGCAAAAACTCTAGCGGCTCGTCTAGAGAAAAATCGCATCATTGATGTTGATAGTCGAACTGCAATCACTGACGGCCAAAGCTCACTTACCTATTCGCAACTCGAAGATAAGATAGCTCGCCTCGGCCAATGGTTTAGAGACCTTAATGTAAGCACCATCGCCTTACACGCACAGAACAGTATTGATTGGGTACTAATCGATTTGGCATGCCAAGAATTAGGCATCAGGTGTATACCGCTACCAGATTTTTTTAGTGCAGGCCAGTTAGAAAACTGCTTACACGACACACTTGTCGATTTATTGCTCACTAACTCTGAGAGTTTAATTGGCACGACGTTAGAGATAACTACGGAAGCCTCTGAAGTCGATTCGTTGTGCTCTATTCGAGCGCTCCGGCTCAAGCCAAAGGTAAGGCATGAGGATTTAAGTATTTCTGAGCAGAAATGCCCGACTCATACCCAGAAAATCACCTTCACATCAGGTTCAACAGGAGCACCAAAAGGTGTTTGTCTAACAGCAGATCATCAGTGGCTAACAGCCGATGCTCTGGCGACCAGCATAAACATCGATGCACCAAAACATCTTTGCCTTCTTCCACTGGCAACACTGCTGGAAAATGTTGCGGGGGTTTACGCGCCACTGTTAAGCGGTGGGACAATTGTTGTTCCAAGCGACGAGAACCGTGGATTAAGTGGTAGCTCGGGGCTAGATATTAACAAGCTGCTTAGCTGTATTTCGACCGTTCAGCCAAATACACTAATTTTACTGCCGCAATTATTAACGGCTTTGATTGCCGCTTGCATTCAGGGTTGGACACCGCCTAAGTCACTTAAGTTTATTGCCGTAGGTGGCGCTAAAGTAGCGCCAAACTTATTGACCCAAGCCCATGAGGTTGGGCTACCCGTTTACCAAGGCTATGGCCTATCTGAGTGTGGCTCTGTTGTCGCGCTAAACACACCTAACAATAATCGAGCAGAAAAAGTCGGTAAATTATTACCCCATTGCAGCCTAGTGATGAGCGGCGAACACATCGTAATATCAAAGCCCATATTTCAAGGCTATTTCGATGACCCAGATAGTTGGTACCCGAGCTCAGTTGACACCGGCGACCTAGGCACATTTGAAGAGGGTTATTTGTCGGTCAATGGCCGAAGCAAGAACACCATTATCAGCAGTTTCGGACGCAACATAAGCCCTGAATGGGTCGAAAGCGAACTGCTCGGTAGCCCGCTATTACTCCAGTGTGTTGTTGTCGGCGAAAATCGACCTCATTTAGCCGCGTTCTTGACGGCTCCAGATCGCGTCACGGATACCCAAATCCAGCAGTGGATTTCATCGGTAAACTCTAACCTTCCCGATTATGCGCGAGTTCGTAGATGGGAGCGCTTAGAGCTCAAGCAGTGGGATGGACTATTGACCGCAAATGGTCGCCCTCAACGCCAGCAACTGAATCAACAGTTTGAACATCTTATCGACGCCCTCTATGCCGATGAGCGCACGGCTTCCAATAACAAAGCACCCTCTCAATTAGCACCAGTGAGTAATATTAAAATGACATTTTTTCAACGACTACAATCCGAAACAGAACAAGCACGTAACACCCTGTTAGCGTCGCCGATTATGCTACGCGCGATGCAGGGCGAGATTTGCAAAGATGACTACGGCGCATTCTTGCTGCAAGCCTATCATCATGTAAAACACACAACGCCATTGTTGATGTCAGCGGGTAGCCGCATGCCAGAATCAAAAGAATGGTTGCGCGAAGCACTAGCTGAGTACATTGAAGAAGAACTCGGCCATCAAGAGTGGATACTCAATGATTTAGAAAAATGTGGTTACAACAAAGAAGTTGCTCGCAATAGTAAGCCAAACAGTTCAACTGAACTGATGGTGTCTTATGCTTACGATGTAATTAATAGAATTAATCCAGTTGGCTTCCTTGGAATGGTCCATGTACTCGAAGGCACCAGTATCAACATGGCCGACAACGCGGCTGACAGCATCCAAAAGGCTTTAGGCTTACCCAAGAGAGCATTCAGCTACTTACGATCTCACGGTGCCATTGACATTGAACACATTAAGTTCTTTGAAGACCTAATGAATAAAATTGACGACCCAAAAGACCAAGAGCAAATCATTCATTGCTCGAAGATGTTCTATCACCTTTATGGCAATGTCTTTCGCGAGCTGAATCAAATGCAAGTCGAGAGCCTCGCAGCCTGAAGACTGTAAACTTACTATGAAATTACAGAATAAGAATATTATCCTTACCGGAGCAAGTGGCGGTATTGGCGCTGAAACGGCACGACAACTTGCCCATGAGAACGCCAACGTTATCCTCGTGGGGCGCAATGCGGAGGCGCTAAATAAGGTGTTCGAATCGCTACCATCGAACGTGCCATCATCAAACGAGCTCTCATCTGAAGGGCTAAGCCATCAAGTGATCGTTGCCGATCTAGCGACCTTAGCAGGAAGGCAATGTGTGCTTAGATCCGCGTATGACGCCGACGCGCTAATCAACATGGCAGGCATCAATCAGCTATCTCTGTTAACTCAAATGAGTGATCAGCCGCTTGTCGATATGATTTCGTTCAACCTGACAATGCCGATGCTGCTTACTAAAGAAATTCTACCAATCTTAAAAGCAAAACCAGAAGCGGCATTAATCAACGTAGGGTCAATTCTCGGAAGTATTGGCATGCCAGGTTCTGTTGCCTATTGCGCAAGCAAATTTGGGCTAAGGGGCTTCACAGAATCACTTCGTCGAGAACTCGCTGATACCAATATTGCGATTAGTTATATCGCGCCAAGAGCGACCGAAACAGCAATGAATACTAATAGCGCCAATGCGCTAAATAAGGAACTGGGTAACGGCGTAGATACACCTCAGAAGATAGCCGAAATTATTGTCGCTGCGCTGAAAAGTTCAAGCCCAGTGCGCAAATATATTGGATGGCCAGAAAAACTTTTCGTCCGTGTTAACGCCCTTTTTCCAAGCATTGTTGATGGTTCACTAATCAAGCCGCTAGCGATTATTAAAAAGCATACAAAATAAAAAACTACCAGGATCCAATATGAAACTCTCAAAACTCAAAATACTCTCAAAACTCAAAATATTATGCGCTCTGGCAGTGCTGATTGCATTCTCACAGAGTGTATTTGCGCAGAATTCAGAGTCACTTCTGAACCAGCTCCAATCCGGTTGGGCTATTGCCAATTATCAACTTAAAGACAAGGATCAGATCAACGCATTTGAAGCCTTAGTTGTAAAAGGCGACGCGGCCTTAAGTAACAACCCTGATGATGCAGAAATCCAGATTTGGACCGGCATTATAAAATCCACACTGGCAGGCGCTAAAAGAGGCTTAGGTGCACTTAGTCTAGCCAAAGCCGCGAAAACGCACCTTGAAACAGCAATTGCACTTAATGACAAGGCCTTGAATGGTTCTGCCTACACCAGTTTGGGCGTTCTGTATAACAGCGTACCAGGCTGGCCAATTGCCTTTGGCGATAAGAAAAAGTCTGAACAATATCTGACCAAAGCACTAGAGATAAACCCAACAGGGATTGACTCGAATTATTTCTACGCCGACTTTTTAGTGAGTAAAAAGAAGTATAGCGATGCTCAAGTCTACTTTGATCGAGCGTTACAAGCCGCTCCAAGGCGCGGTCGAAAGTTCGCTGACGCCGGTCGACGTACAGAAATTGATTTAGCCTTGGCCGGAATTCAGAAAAAGCTATAATCAAAATCCTAAATCGCATCAAGTAAAAATGAAACTATTGTTAATTCCAATGGCGTGCAGTGGCGAGTGATCTGGCATCAAGACCCAGGTTCAAATATTGTTACCATGTATGGGCAGCGATATGATTTATACAGAAAGCTTATTGATGGAATAATATTGGAGTCTATATTGCCCATAGTCTGGGTATTGCCGATTATTGCAACGCTTGTTTGGTTGATCGTTGGCTACGGCTTAAGACCATTAAAACAATTTGCTGACAAACTGCATAGGCAAAGCGCAAACGACTTAAGCACAATCAGCACCGATGGGCTTCCAGCCGAACTGTCGTCGGTAGTTGAATCAACCAATACCTTGTTTGCTCGACTGTCAGAAGCCTTCGAGCGTGAACAGCGTTTTGCAGCCGACGCGGCACACGAACTCAGAACACCCTTGGCAGCACTCAAGATTAGTCTGCATAACCATGCTCAGGGTATAGAGACTGCAGATGAAAACATTGCGGATCTTCAAGCAAGCGCTAAACGCATGGAAGCCTCAATTGAACAGATACTGGCACTTTATAGACTAACGCCAGAAACGTTTCGAAGAACGCTAACTGAATGCAACCTAAAAACCGTTGCGCAGATGTCCTTAATCAATGTTTTTTCAGCGCTTGAAGAGAAGCATCAGACTGTTGAGCTTATCGGTGGGGATATTAAAATTGAAGCCGATGAGTTTGCCCTCTCAATGTTACTAAAAAATCTGCTTGAGAACGCCAGCAAATACACGCCCGATTCTGGCGACATTACACTTACCATTAAGGGCTCGGATGACGCTAGCATTACTATCATAGTTCAAGACTCCGGCCCGGGAATCCCGGCGTCAGATTATCAACGAGTATTCGATCGTTTCTATCGTCTCGGTGGCGATAGACATACGTCAGGGGTTACCGGCTCCGGCTTAGGCCTATCAATCGTCAGCCATGTTGTTCGGCTGCAGGGCGGAGAAATTAAACTTTCTGAGTCGCCATCATTAGGCGGTTTAGCGGTGACCGTGACGCTACCAAAAGTACAGTTAAGACGTATGGATTTATGATAATGAAAAAAAATACACCCTATAGCCTGCTCGTGGCCATTCTTATCTTTGCGCAATACGTTAGCGCAGCAACCCCTATTATTGAAATACGAATTCGTGACCACTTATTTTATCCAGCTGAGGTGGTTATTCCAGCCAACGTGAAAGTAAAACTGTTAGTGATCAACCAAGACCCGACTCCTGAAGAGTTTGAGAGTTATGAATTGAATCGAGAAAAGGTAATCGTCGGCAACGGCAAGGCTATCATTTTTGTTGGCCCCCTTAGATCCCGGTGAATACCCATTTTTTGGTGAATTTAATATGTCGACCGCGCTCGGCAAAATCATTGCGGAGTAACTGACTATGCTACTCGACATCATCATACTAGTGCTTAGAGAAACGCTTGAAGTGGGTGTTTTACTGAGTGTCTTATTATGTGTATCCAATCAAAGTAAACACGGCCTGAATTGGCTTTGGATGGGTTTAACAATAGGCTGCATCGCCGCTATCTTTTATGCCGCCAATTTTAGCGCCGTCGGCGAAACATTCGACTACGCCGGCCAAGAAGTATTAGACGCGTCAATACAGACCATTGTTTGCATTTGTCTCTTAGTGATCTGTTGTTTACTTATTCTGCAAAAACAGCTTTGCATCGTACCGATTATGACTGTAATCATCGCACTTTCGATAACTCGAGAACTAACGGAAATGATTATTTTCTACACCGGGTTCTTTCAATCACAAGGAGATATCGGAAAGGCATTGACCAGCGGGTTTATCGGACTAATGATTGGCGTAAGCTTTGGGGTGCTCTGCTACGTAGCCATTGTTAGCTGGCGTCTTTCAATATCGAGGAAAGTTCAAATTGCATTAATTACCCTAATCGCCGCCGGAATATCAGTTCAAGCCACTCAGCTACTAATTCAAGTTGACTGGATATCGGCGTCGAAGCCTGTGTGGGATACAGGCTGGATCCTTTCAGAATCCTCGATTTTAGGACAACTGACGTATGCTGTTTTAGGCTACGAAGCCACTCCAACCTATCCAGAAGTAGTGCTCTACTCTACCGTCATACTAATAATCACTAGCGTATCGTTGGTCACGTTTATGCAAAAAAATCGAAAACTGGAGCAAGCTTAAAATGGTTCAGAAGAAAATTTGGCGGTGGATCACCATACTCTTAACCTTGGTTTTTACTAATAGCTTTGCTGGCAATACAGATAAAAATATTTACAACCCATATGTGCAACAACTCGAGAACGAACTCGAATACGAATTGGTTATACAGCACGATAATCGAACTAAATTTGACCAACAGCAGAGACACACCTTTTCGTATGGGCAAGCAATTAATGACCGCTGGTTGTTAGAGTTAGGGGTTAGTGGGACAAATAGTTCTGAACAAAATTTTGATATAACGGCTTACGAATTCGAAGCAAAGTACCAACTGAGCGAGCAAGGTGAATTTAATAATGACTGGGGCCTGCTATTTGAAATTGAACGTGAAACCGATACTGATATATGGGAACTCGGCTCAACATTAATCGTCTTGCATGACTGGGGGAAATGGACCGGCACCGCAAATACTACCTTAGCCTACGAAATAGGGCCGACTATTGATGACGAGCTAGAAGCCGAACTGGCAACACAGCTCAGATATCGTCACAAAGCATCCTTCGAACCAGGCATCGAATACTTCAAAAGTCAAAGCACCAACGCGCTTGGCCCAAGTTTTTCTGGGCAAGTCAAATTTGGCGGAGGTAAAAACTTATTTTGGAGTACCGCTGCTTTGTTTAGTTTTGATAGCTCTAAACCAGACAATATCGTTCGTTTTAATCTCGAATATGAGTTCTAGACGAACAGGAATGTTTTAGATCGAAATTCGCGCATTGTTCATTACCAATAGAAGTGCCAGCCACCATGAAAGGCGCATCAGGCACATATTCAGTGGGAACACTCGGGCTGGATATTTTCTATAATATGGCCTTATCGGGTGGAGAGATCGTAACGCCGTTCACCGTCGGCGGAACCTACTACGCCATTGCAAAAGGGGCCGATGGTCAACCATTTCAAACACACTGGATGCGTTGTTTAACTGACGGTGATTCACCAACCTTCGGCCTTACCGTAAGCATCATAAATACTAACAAAACCGCCGTGGCAATAGGCTCTGAACTGAGTACTTATATCGATCTAGGAGAACTGAAAAACGTCTCCGTTGTGCAACCTTTCGTCGCGCCAGCCATTGGAGAGCTAATTCTGATTTCTGCAGCCCACGGCAAATGGATTGGTACCCGAACTGGAACACCGCACCTAATGGGTATGGAAGCCAACAACACATCGCCATCTGCCCTGCTACATGTGGGAATGCGTCGTTTAACTATTACAGGCACCAGAGTTAGTGATGGCAAAGATATTAGCTATCAAAACTGTACATGTATTGATGCTAGCGCCACTGCTATATTTTTGCAGTCTTGGCCATAATTTAGTAAAAAATGCTTTGCAGGTAAGAAGCAAGTTGTTGCATTGTATATAGCGCTTAAATTAAGCGCTATATACTAAGAGACCTATGTTCCCCCCTCTATTCCCCCCTCTATTCCCCTCTTTTTTTCACTCAACCTATTTTATTTGACTCACAGCGTCGGCAATCGATTGCGGATCAAACGGGCCGATTAGATTAACAAACACGGCCTTGTCCTGCGTGCTGACCATGATCGACACGCCATTAATCTGCTCATCATCGCCAGTGTGCATCACCACAATGTGCTCATCGCCGTCGCGAATTGTCGCCATGGTTTCCCAACTCTTTTGCTTTAATAGAGTCACGGATTCAGCAATAGCATTATCGAATGACTGTCGGTTTCCACTGACTTCATAAACCCGAAGCTGTAGGCCTTCCAGCTGATTCAATAGCCGTTTAGCGACAAGTGCTGGAACTTCTTGCTCACTATCTGAGGCCTCCATGATCTTGCCTGCCAGCCAACGAGTCGGCGCGACCCCGCCGGGCCCTATATTGACCGAAATCAAGGTGTTAACCGATGGCCCTTGTGGGGTAACCAGTTTGGCGTAGCCCGATTTGGACTTAACGCCACTCGATGCATACAGGTATCCGGCACCGCTCAGTAACAACAACGATGCGACGATGATTAGACTAATTTTTAAAGCGTTCATAGGCATTGTGAATAGTTTGGCTAGGTTAATAGTTCGGCTTGGTTAATGAATAGGCTTAGTGAATGGGCAGACTCAGTTGATTTCTATATTGAGTTTCTCGGTAACCCTGGCGATGTTTTCAGGGTCGATCTCGCCCACAATATTGATAAATATCGCTTCGCCGCCGTCTTTTTCAGGAGACACCACCATCACCACTACGCCATCAATTACGTTGAGGGTTGATTTGCTGAAGATACGCACCTTTTGGTTTTCTTCGTTGTTGTTCACTGTAACCAGTGTCTCCCAGTTGTCTGTTTTGAGCTCGCCGCTGACTCGATCAATAGTTGAGTTGGCTTTTTCAAGTTCGCCATTCAACTTATACACCCGCACTTTAACTGATTCGAGGTTAGACAAAATATTGGCCACTTCAGGATCTTCTTCATCCGCGAAACTGCCAATAATATTCATCAGGCTGTTGCTTAGATTGACTTCAACTTTCGGCTCGCCGTAAAAGGCGGACAAATCAGCAAAATCAATTTGACCTTTATCAATCGCATACGCCGGGGCGCTGAGTAGTAGCGCGGCTAGGCTCAGTACTAAATGTCGTTTTAAACTTTTCATAATATTCTCTCAGGTTAACGTTAGTCGCACTATTTATAAGCTGCGGTTGGATATTTTAATTTGTTCTCACGCGGTTCTAACTAGGGTTTGGCCGACTCAGCACCAAACTCCTTGCCAGACTGGGACTTATTCGACAAAGTAAACATCCCTTGCGAATAGACGAGTTGCTGATACTGATCAACCATTGTTCGAAAAAATGTTCGAAAAAAATGTTTCATTGAATGTGTGGCCCCATGAATGTATTTTTGTCGCCCTTCAGTAAGTAATACGCACCAGCAGCTGAAAGGTTACAAAAATAGTTAAATTTTTCTTGTGCGAAAAAAATGTGTGGTTTGAATCGAGCGTTTGACAAAGCAGCCTCGAATAGCGTAAAACGCTTTAAACTGGGTAAGGTTCGTCAGACAAAGCTTTTACCAAGCCATTGACCACTCGATACAGTACCCAGAGCCAGGTGACACACCAAATTAGGTAGCCCACGCCAATCACGATGAAGACCGCACCAATAATCGTCCAAAATAGACTCCACCAAAATATCCGAGTCGCGTTGACTAAGTGGCTATGGTAGATCGTGCCGCGGGCACCCTTCTTTTGGATCATTGCCCAAATCGCACCCAACAATAGTGGAATGGCAGTAAACAACCCTATGGCTAGCAAAATATAAGAAACCAAAGCATGGCCCTTGTATTCGCTGCTGCTGGAAGTGGTTGAAGTAGTCGTTGCTAGTGCGCTCATTGAATTGCCCTCTCTTTGTATTAAAGTTAAATAGTCCTGTTATTAACTTAGATACAATTTTGGGATTTTTGGATTCAACTTACGAGGATTGGCGTATTTTGAGGGAGCTCACGGGTATCGAGATAAAGCCTATCGGCATAGCGAATCAAACCATCTCACCAGGGAGAAATTGGTGAGAAATGACACCTATCTAGATCATTGTGAGCGCAGCGGTATTAAGAGGCAATGATTGTTTAATTCAGACGTTTCTTGAACGTCTCTCAAATAAAAATGACCTTCGACGCTTGGGTGCTCGCACCAATAGCATCGGAGGCTAGCGACTAGTAATGAGTGTCCAATATTGTTCGTCTATTCGGGTCAGAGTAGAATTCGTCTATTCGGGTCAGAGTAGAATTCGTCTATTCGGGTCAGAGTAGAATTAATGCAGTATTGATATCTGGCCCTTAGGCACTCATCACTCTTTGTTCAAATTTAATCTGTAAAGTTGCATATTCCAAAAATTGGAGTTAAGCCGACAATATCGCTGGTGCCTGTGGCTCCTTGTGTAAACTCAAAATCATCAATTGGGCGGTTAGCGTTATTCGATGCGCAGCTCATCGTCACAGTATTACCTACCGGGCAGCTAATACTGCATGATTTGCCTCTAGGGCGATTACCAATTAATGTATACGATGGCGTACCACAGCTGACTTGCATTACGCCCGCCATATTGTAGTTGCCACCAATTTCGATTGTGACTGGCGTGTGTGTTGGCGCGGGAGTCTCCGTTTGAATAATATAGTCAATCCAAGTGAATATGGCGCCGCCAATCGTTGTGTAGGCTACTAGTCGCGGGTCGTCGCACCGTGTGCTGGTGCTGTTGGTTGCACCAGTAAAAATCATATAGCTTGCAACGCCAGTAATGCCCCACCCGTTATCAATAATACCGATGGCGCTGCCACTATCACCACCGCATGCACCTAGACCATCAAGAGCATCGAAGCAGGACATTTCAGAGTGTATATAAGTGCCCGTTTCGTCAGTATTTGCACAGACCGAGTCGTTAACTAAATCGCTGTTCCAGCCTTGTAAGCTTTCAGGAGCGATGCCTTGCTGAGTCACTCCCCAACCGTAGGTCTTTTGACTGGTTTCAAAATCATTAGGATCTTCAACATAGAAATCAGCGTCTGATACATCGGTTACTGGCTCGGCGAGTCTGAGCAACGCTATATCACCCATCCATACTGAGGGATTGTTGACCCATGTGCCGTCGCTAAATACTTGGCGTGTCCAGTTAGGGTGAATAAAGGTCTCTGCAACATTTACAGTTCGGCCCCCGGTCGCCCAATTCAGAGAATTTACTCTAATTTTCACTTCGAATTCTTGAATCCCGATGAAGTCGCCAAACCCTGGGTTTCGGTAATTCGAAACACAGTGTGCGGCTGTTAGCACCCAGTATGGGTCAATTAATGTAGCAGTACAGCGAAACGTGTCGGCATTGCCTGTGTACCATGGGAGGTATTCCCCAATTTCAATATCATCTTCCTCGGTGATAGTTACAAATGTTCGGCTCCGATTTACTATTAAAGGCACAACATAAGGTGCTGCTCCCAGTACTGCATCGCCGCCGGTGGAATTAGATCGTAGACTGTTGAGTTGTTTATCCGAAATCAATGGCTTAGGCAAGTTCAGAGGTCTATTCTCTGTGAGATCCATAATTTCGCTTTGCGAAATAGATATAATTCTTGAAGTTACGGTTGGTGTCTGTGTCGACTCTATCAAGCCAACATCAGCGCTTGCAGTGGCTAGAGTAAGCGACAGCAACAAGGATAATGCCGCCAATAATTTTGTAGGGTGGTGTTCTGTCATCGATATACGCTCTATAGTTTAATTGCGAGTGTATAGTCTATGAATCCATTATTACGTTGGAATGACGAGACTAACTAGTGGGTACTGATGTAATGAACCACCCCATCCACACCGCTAGTCGGTGGGTCGAGCATAGAACCATAGACCGGACAGCCATCATAAACCAGTTGCGGTTTAGTCCCTAAACTGACATTCTGTTTATATTCAAGGATGAATAGAGAGACAAGAATGCCTCGAGCTAGAAACACGATCATCTCGTTAGATGACACACCCTATTATCATTGCGTTGCCCGCTGCGTTAGACGCGCTTTTTTATGTGGCGTCGATCATTACACTGGCAACGACTACGAACACCGCCGCCAATGGTTAGAGGAAAAACTACATTCAACGGCTGCAGCTTTTGCAATTAAATTGTGTGCCTATGCAGTCATGAGCAATCACTATCATGTTGTTCTGCACGTTCGTGTTGATTTAGCCAGCGAATGGTCTGACCGTAATGTTGTGACCCGTTGGCACTCACTGTTCTCCGGTAACCTACTGTCTCAGCGCTTTCTTTCAGGAGAACCACTGAGTGATATTCAAAGGGAATTATTGAGTAAGGACATAGAAATTTGGCGTGCTCGGCTCTGTGATATCTCGTGGTACATGCGCATTGTTAATGAGGCAATTGCGCGCAAAGCAAACGCTGAAGATCAATGCACTGGCCGCTTCTCGACAATTGCTCCTTGCATTGTTCTACCTCCTGCATCCCTGCAGTCGTGGGAAGGCAGATTCAAAAGCCAAGCACTGCTAGATGAACGAGCACTACTTGCCTGTATGGCCTATGTTGATCTGAACCCGGTACGCGCGTCAATGTCTGATTCGCCCGAAACTTCGGATCACACTTGTGTAAAACAGCGCATTGACGCTCTTGAGAAAAACCAGCCCGAGAAGAAGACAATCGAATCATTCGTCGGCAGTAAGGCCGAGATAATCGGTATACCATTCAGATTAATCGAATACGTAGAACTGATCGATTGGACTGAGCGAATTATTAGAGACGGTAAGCGTGGCGCGATCGATGATGCCTTGACATCGATACTAGAGCGTCTGACATTCAATCAAGAGGCCTGGAGGGTTCTCACGACTAAGTTTGAACAGCAATTCAATCACTGGGTTGGCTCCGAAAACATCGTCAAGAAAACTTATTCAGATAAGCATTATCAACGTATCCCGTCGACCGCCAACCACAAAAGCGTATTTGGATAGGTAACGCTAGGTAATACGCCAAAATCAGCATTGCTAGCGATTAGCAAGGCCTCACCGCGCCTAGCAATCGAGAATTAACAAAATTTTGACTTGGTTCGATCAAAAACATTCAATTACGCTCCAACGCACCCTGCTTCGCGAGTCTGAATGAATCGATTGGCATAGGCTGACTGAGTATCTCCTTATTATGGATGTCTTGTTAATTTTTATTGTCTCAGCGCATCAATAACCGGCGCAGCTTTGTTGCGTCCGGCGCTGAAAGCGCTAAGTTGATTGACTTGCTATGGGCTTTGTACCAAAATTAGGTAAATATTGGTATAACTGAGGTGCCAAATGGCCAAAAATACTAGCATTAGCTTGGGAAGCCACTTTGATGACTTTATAAAGGGTCAGATTACTGGCGGACGCTATGGCTCTGTAAGTGAAGTAATACGTGCTGGGTTGCGTAAACTTGAAGACGATGAGCGCAAATTTGAAACGCTGCGCGCATTGATTGAAGAAGGAAAAGCAAGTGGGACGGCTGAATATAGTTACGATAGTCTCATGCAAGAGCTTGATGACGAACTTGGTAAATGAGCTCATTTTTTGTTTCCAGAGCCGCTAGGGCTGACTTGAAAAATATTGCTGCTTATACTCAAAAAACTTGGGGAGCAGTTCAGCGTAGAGCCTATATTAAGGAATTGGATGTACAGTTTCATTTTTTGGCAGAAAACCCACTTTCTGGTGTTTCGTGTAACTACATAGTTGATGGACTGAGAAAGTATCATCACAAGCATCATACGATTTTTCATGAAAACGTAGGCCGATCAATTTCCATAGTTCGTGTGTTACACAAAAGCATGGATGTGGAATTACAACTCAAGAACCCATAACGCTTTGCTCAGCGGCAATTTAAAGTGACACGTTTTTGCGAAAGGGAAGAGCTAGAGGTGTCTTGCCTTTTGCCGCTATCCTACTTATTCGTGAGTAGTGCAAATTACATTATTAGGACAGGCATTCAAACATTTGAAACCATTGTCTCGAAATGCGATTCTTGAGCGACAAGGAATTTGACTAGGAGTCATGGAATGACCCAAGCAAGAAGCACCCTCGTATCGGTGATAGATACACCCTACTATCACTGCGTCTCGCGATGTGTTCGACGCGCCTTTTTGTGTGGCTACGATACTCACTCACAAACTGATTACGAACACCGTCGGCAATGGCTTGAAGACAAACTGCATAAAACAGCGAGCGTCTTTACGATCAAACTATGCGCCTACGCCGTGATGAGCAATCACTATCATGTCGTTGTTCATATTCACCCAAAAGCAGCCGCCCGATGGAGCAAGCGAGAGGCCGTAAGACGATGGCATTCACTATTCAACGGAACCTACTTATCGCAGTGTTTCGCATCAGGAGAATCGCTTTTACCTACACAGCGTGAAGTACTTGATCGAGACATTGAAATCTGGCGTTAACGCTTGTGTAGCCTATCTTGGTTTATGAAGGCCGTGAACGAGTCTATTGCTCGAAGAGCCAATTTAGAAGACAAATGGCACTGGTCACTTTTCGGTAACCGCTCTTGCGTTACTCTACCTCCTGCATCCTTGCAGTCGTGGGAAAGCCGATTCAAAAGCCTAGACGTTGCTGGATGAGCGGGCTCTGCTCTCCTGTATGGCCTATGTTGATCTAAATCCGGTTCGAGCGAAGATGGCGAAATCTCCCGAAACGTCTGATCATACTTGCATCAAATCCAGAATTGAAATCTTAAAAGGTAATCGAAAATCGCTGCAATCAATTGAGACGTTTGTTGGCTCCAAGCCGGAGGAAACAGGTTTGCCGTTTGTATTACGAGACTATTTGGAACTCGTTGATTGGACCGGGCGAATTGTTCGTAAAGGTAAGCGAGGACAAATCAATTCATCATTACCCCCTATCCCGGAGAGGCTATCTATTGATCGTGATTCCTGGCTGATACTTACAACCGAATTCGAACGCCAATTCGGTCAGTGGGTCGGTTCTGAGCATATCGTAAGACAGGTTTATTCTGATCGACACTATCAACGAATACCATCTGCGAATAGGTTGCTGTGACTACCCTGTAATCAACGCCCTATTCTCTCAAACTCGAATGGCGAGGCCTGCGCTCGTCCAGAGTTTACTAAATCTCGGAGTTATTCCGAGTTATTGAAAGCTGTTCGATATTCCCACCCAATAGACCACTAATTAAATATGAAAATACGTATCGGCTTTCTTGCTCAAGCATTTTTGTTGTAATGCCTGTTCTGATATCTGCCTATACCTGTTCTGCTATATCTGTTCTGACCACTAAGTTCGAACAGCAATTCAGCCACTGGGGGGGCTCCGAAAATATCGTCAAGCAAACTTATTCAGCTAAGCATTATCAGCGTATTCCGTCGACCGCCAACCACAAAAAATTATTTGGATAGGTAACGCTAGGTAATACGCCAAAATCAGCATTGCTAGCGATTAGCAAGCCCTCGCCTCGCCTAGAAATCGAGAATTAACAAAATTTTGACTTGGTTCGATCAAAAACATTCAATTACGCCCCAACGCTTCCTGCTTCGCGAGTCTGAATGAATCGATTGGCATAGGCTGACTGAGTGTCTCCTTATTATGGATGTCTTGTTAATTTGTATGTTAATTTGTTATTTTAGGTTCTCAATATTTTAAGAATGTGAACACGCTACGAATAATTGATTTGGGAAATCATGGGCAAACTGGAAGGGCATTACTTGAATTCCGCTTGAAGTTAGTTCAAGATTCAACGCGCGCGCCCTCCAACCTCACCAACCATCTAGAGCTCCTAGTCTCTAAAGAACTATGGTGGACAGTAATCGTTGCATTGATCCGCGCTACAATACGCAACTCCTCCCACATTGCTATCAGCCATACAGCCTTTCCAACAAGCTGAGTGACCGTCCGCTCTTCGTCCCAGAACGCTTCCTATGCAGTTAGAGGCGGGCGCACCAGCGATGCTAACGCAGTTCCCACAAACGAGGCAGTCGCATCTAAGCCCCGGGTCGGCGGCACCTTGCAACTCATTGGCAGGCGCCACCGGCTGACTGGCAGTCGTTACAGGTTCATTGCTAGTTGCTTCTGATTCATTGGCGTAAGCCCCACTTAAGCCGACACCAAGCCAGATCACAAAAGCACTAAGTCCCAGTACTATTTTTCTCATATCCCCTCTTCCTATAATTATTATTTGGAGTTTGATCATACACCTAACTACGATCTCGCGCCGAACCCTATCGCGCCGAACCCTATTTGACCAGAGTCCATTTCAATCTTTCTACCTGTTTGACTTTTTAGGTATCAGTAAAGGTGCATTGAGGATGCTGTTTTTTTTAACCGCGAAACGCTGTTTTGGCCCGAGTGACATGGTTCGATATAAACCTGGATTGAGGCCGTTTTCTGTGATGCGCTCGATGATTTCAATACTGTATTGCCGTGAAAATCGATCCAATAAATCATGCAGCGCATAGTCGACAACATTAAGCACAAAAAACGTATTCAGTTGCTCTAGTTCATGCGTTACCCGCACACCGCGAGAGCGCATCCACGCGCGGGCTCGATATAAACGCTTGGGTTCTTGATTAGGCAGTGCCCAAGGCCAGATAAAGGAAAGGGCTTTATTGTATTGTTGTGGCGAAAGACGCTTGTTTTTTAAGTCAATAAGCGATGCTGATACAAAGATAGATGCTTGCTTCAAATTAATATGGCTTAAGCTCGGTAAGGTAGCGAAATCATCTCTATTTAACCAAAGTACTAGCGTCTTTTTCTGCGCCAGTATCGGCGCCCAAAACGCGGCATCTAATCGTTGTTGTTGGTTAACAATTAAGGCTGATGACGTAATCTTTGGCGATTGTTTTTTAGACAAGCGCTTATCGAGTAACCTTGCGGCGTCTTCCCCGACACTATTAGCGCGATAGATTTGCAAAACGGTTGAGACACCGTCTAAAGACTCAAGATGCGTTGCAAGTGAATTAGCTTCGCCCTGCATGCCTTTTGAAAGATACAGCGTGTATTCGCCTGTTGTAGCCGTTACTGGCAACGGGGTGTTTGGAAATAGACAAGGCAAGCCTTGCTGCTCACAAAAATCATGTATGGCTTGCCAGCGCTGTCCTTTACCGCCGAGTACCGAAAACACCGGCTGCGCCTGGTAAAAAGCCGCTAACTCTTTAGGCCATTGTTCGGCAGAACCGGTCAATTGCCATTCATGCAATTGCCACTGCCTTTGTGCGTAAACAAAATCTGATTTATAGCCTGATGAGTAGTTAGGCTTTTTTTGTGCTGCAATGGTATTTAAATTTTTACGTTTAAGGTAGGCCTTAAAGACAGCCATAACCGCGGCCTTCTCAGCGGTGTTGACATCAGGTGTAAAAATGGTCGCAAAGTGTAATGTGTTTGGCTCTACCCCGATTTTTAGCAACGAACCTTGGCTTTGCGCTCCTAGGCTTTTTAGGTATAGCGTCAAGCCTTTTAGAGTTGCTTTATCAATCATGAAACGTGGCATCGATAACGAAAGTTGCTCACCATCGCTATTGATGCCGACGGTGATAACTCTGTTCAACAATGACTCGTTATAAGCAGCACGTTGTTTTAGATCATGAACTTTAGCCCGAGTTGTGGGTGTTTGCACATCTTGATAAAGGTTGCGAAAAATATACTGTCGCTCGGGAGCATAGTCATTAAATAAAATGGGGCCAGTAATAGGCGGCACATAATTGCCGCCTTCGCCATCACCATAACCACTGGAACGATGACAAGAAGCACAATTAATTAGCTTCCCGTCGGCCTCAATATCACCTTGTAAAATCACATTAACCGGTGTGCCGTCAGCTAATATGCCTTTTTCATAAAAGCGCTTTCCAATTTGCAAATCATTTGCGAGCGTTGCCTTACTCAGACCAAGAAAGAACAGAAAGGAAACCGTTGTCGCTTTTATCACCCACCAAATAGGAGACTCTCTACGGAACATAAACAACACCGATCAACGTTTTAACCGCGACTCGATACGCTTAGTTGAATTGAGTTGAGTTTCTTCAAGCATCTTATCTAGTTCGGCGAGAGTATCTTCTTTCGACGGAAGACCATCGAGCCGAAACAAGCGCTGATTCAGTAAGAAGAAGGTCACCGGTTGGTGGCGCATTTTATTTTGTTGATAGATATCAATCTGCTTCTGCAATCGAATAATGTCATCTAATTCACCGGTAAAAAAACGCCAATGCGGTTGTGCATCAAATGTCTTTGCATAGTCTTGCAACTTATCGGCGTCATCAAATTCGGGGTCGATGCTTATCGAAATCAACTGTGCTTTGCCAACAAGGTCTTTCTGAACCGCTCGCAATATGGTGCTCATCACAGGGCAAACATTAGCGCAGCTAGTAAAAATAAACTGCATGATAACGGGTTGTTGCTTAGGCTCGGCGACAAGATCAGAAAGTTGAACTGAATCTCCATTAGCGTCAATAAGCGAGACATTATGAGTAAAAGCCTCTTCGAGCGTATTCTGAATTTCACGAATTTGGTATCGAGGCTTAGTCGGCTCAACTTTCGTCTCAACTTTCGTCTCAACTGCGTGACTCTGCTCAGCACCAAATCCCGCCACTATGCACAACAGCCCGCAAACAAGCACTAAAACTAAGCGCTGTTTAGCGAGACCATTCTTTATTGCACAAACCGCACCTAAATCGCGATCGCCAACTATTCCCCATCGAACCATATTAGTTGATATACCCTAGTGAATACTATAAATACCCACGTCATGATGCATTGGGTCGAACTGATAAAAACGCAACCTTGTCGATGGCTCGTAGTTGTACCTTATATTAACCTTATGCTTCTCAGTTTCTACGCCGCCAGGGGAAGGTGCCAGTATTATAGCTGACATGTTTTGCATCCAATGAGCCCGCCCAAAGGTAAACCAACACCCTGACCCGCCAACTTTAGTGGACGATTTAAATTGATTTTCCCAGCCTCGTGCACCACCAAAATCAACATTGCCGTAAGCACGTTGATAGTAATCGCCATTATGCAAGGTTACCTTCAGCTCATGATCATTACGTTTTTTCCATTCAGGCCATCGCACTTCTGCGAATTGCAATGGCTTTTCTTCGTCAACAAATTCACCGTAGATTGTATTATTTACGTAAAGCAAGGTTATATCAGACTCTGGGTCAGGCTCGACCCCTTCGGGTAAACGTGAACGAGTGCGCCAATCAAAATAGGCGTCTTTCGCTGACTTTGCAGTTACAGCAAGTTTAATCCAATCGCCACTGTCAAGCTGTGCGCTTCTAAATGCATTCCACATTCTTTTGGCTGGTGATAAATCACCAATTTTTGAGATAGCGTCCACTTTTGCTTGTTCGCTAGCGGTTGGAGTGTCAGTAAACACGGACCTTTCCCAAGCCACTACCGACCTTCGAACCACCGGGTTACCTTTGGTATCAACACCGTCAGCTAAGGGTGGAAACATTTTCTTACTGTTTTCCATTGCCTGAATACGCGGTGGGTGCATTTTCCAACCCCACGTATAAATTAGATTTAAATATTTCGCTCGTGTCATTTTAATGTTAAACACCGTGCGAGTCCCTTGCTGCATAGGGAAAAACGTTTGATCCATACCAATATGGGGTAATCGCTTTCCATCCTTGGTAGTTAAACTGGGGTCATCAAAGTACATTACGAATGGCGAAAAATCATCTTCGCCACGATTGAGCACATCAACCGTATATTCAATCGTCCAGGTATCCTCTGGGTCAAGCTGACTTAAGTCCAAAAACGCAGAATCTGACTCAATGTGCTCATCATACCAAATCTGGTGCACTTTCACTGTTTTGGTTATAGAGTTGACTTGTCTTTCTTTAGTGCCACCTAGGTAATGCAGCACTGGAAAACCTCTGTAGTGCCGATCTTTTATATGATTGCCTTCAAGAATATTACGGCCAAATTCGAGCCATTCATCGACCTCACTTTGATTTTTATCAGCAATACTTTTTTCCAAACCAAACACCACTGAATGCAAATCATCAGTCGGTGAAATCGAATTACTCAATGCGGTTACAACGGGGTGTCCATCGTGCAAATTGTAAGGAATGTTCGGTGTTGAGGGCAATGTATTCGGCATACTTTCCCCATTACCATCCAACATGTCTACATAGGCATTCGGCAATAAGTTCGTGCCTGGTGGCAATGTGAACGGGTCATATTTTGGTTCTGGAAAGCAGGTTTCAGCGGTTTGCACGAAAGTGATATCATTACTGATTCCTAGTTTAGGCGTAGGCTTTTGTTCCGACGGCGTTAAGCGAAACTGCGGCCCCGGATGACCAAGCGTAGGAGGCTGCTGATTTGGCTTACAATAATTCAGTCCAGTGTTCCACTCAATCGGAGTATTTTGGCCAATACCTTTGTTAATACTCTGTGAGTAGCTAGGGTTTGACACCAGCAAAACTAGGCCAGCAACACTTAAACTTTTACATAGAAATATCTTACCCAATTCACATAGCTCTAGTTTACGCAGCGCTAACGCGTTAGCGTACATGTCGAGAGTTACTTTCATCATTTTACTATTCTCCATATATTAACTCTCTCTCGCAGGCGGGCCACCACGTTTTACCTTTGAGGCAACGTCATCCATCTTAGGAGTGATCCAGTTTAGCCTTTCTGCCAGCCAATGCGGGTTAGTACGCGTTGGTACCGAGCCCCACAAACCGGTTGCATCATTGCCATAGCGAATTAGCCCCATTGAGCAGTCTTGTTGATCATGGCCTTCATGTCCAGAATGCCCCCCTGGGCGAAAAAACAAGGCGTCCTTAATGCTTTGCATGGTATCGGTCGTGCCGGTAATAAATGACCAGCCCTGGGAGACGTTATGCTGTTTTGCATAATTAGATAAGACCTCGACCGTGTCACGCTCGGGGTCAACGGTGGCCGAAATTAAAAACACGTCACGACCAAAGCGGCTGCCTAAAATATCTTGCATGAGCGATAGATTTTTAGCGGTTTGATAATCGCCTTCTAACTCGGTCGACATAAACTGCAGCATGACTATTTTGTTTTTGATTAAATCATTATAAAAACGCCGCTTCCGCCCATGATGATCAAAAACCACAGCGTGTTGTGGAAAACGTGATGCTTCTTTTCCCGCATTTTCGTCTATACATTCTCCACCGTTGACTTCACCGCCAAGCATTTGATTTGCTTGAGCCTTGCCAGTTAAACCTGCCGCAAGCAGGCCCCCAGCGCCGATAGTCACTTTGGTCAATAATTGTCGACGAGAACGGTCAGTAGATTGCTCTACAGTTTTGCTGTTCTTTTCAGGGTGTTGATCCATATCATTCTCCGAACTCATTGCTTTTTCTCCTTGGTTTTAGGAGCTTGTGGCGGAAAGTTACCTCGCCCTCTAGAAGGTTCAACGTCACCCGCCGTTGCCGGCCTTGGCTCAACATGATCAAAAGCAAAGGGAGCTTCGCTTAAACTACCGCTACTCTCACCAAAGAAACCATCACCCCAAACATCACCCGCGGGAACCGACGTCATGATAGGTTTGGTTTGCTCTTCGGGTAAAATATCCCAGCGAATCATCATCGCATGATCTTCATGTACAACATTGTGACAGTGCATAACATGACGCCCTTCAAAGTCCATGAAGCGCAACAACACCTTCATTTCATCACCCGGCAAAATAGTTGCAACATCACGTCTTGGCCCGCCGAGAAAAGCATCCAGCGGTTCGCTGGTGTGCAGTTCGCCATCAGCATCAACAAGACGGTATTTACCATCAACGATCGTTTGCATGATAATACTTTTCTTCTTCTCCCCATCGCCGTCAAGGTGATAGTAAGGTTTCCCATTAACCTCAAGAATTAAGAATTCAGTGAAATGGCAATGCACTGGGTGAGACCAATCATTGCCAGTATTTCTAAATGTCCAGACTTCGGCACTATTTTTAACAATCCCAGCATCAATGCGATTAGGGTCCATAACTAAACCGTTAATGGTCCATAAGCCGCCATCATAATCAAAGTCCCAAACACGATGAGGCAATTTCGATAGATCGTCTACAAGGTCTGGCAACTCACGAAAATGACTCGGAATTTGACTATTATCAGGTTTTTGCAGTTGTTTAACCTTAAATTTAAGCACCCCATCAGGTTCCTTAAGAATACGGCCAGAGGGGCCTTTGCCATTGGTTTGCTCTAACACATTCCATAGAATGACTTCTTCTCCAGGCTCAAAATGAGAAAAATCAATGATGATGTCGTAGCGTTGCGCCACCGACATTAATAAATTATTAGCCAATATCGGCTCTGATAAAAAGTTGCCATCACCCGTTACTACAATCATCGGGATCGGACTATTTTTGGCATCGTCGGCAGTCTTTGCTAAGGAAAATTGGTAGAACCTAGACGGCCCTCCGTTGACGATTCTAAACCGGTATTTACGAGCCTCAACGTCCATAAATGGACGAATCGTGCGGTTAATCGTGACCTGGTCACCTAACCAACCGTCGGTATAAAAATTATTAAAAACCGCTTCGGCACGCCCGTCTACCTCGTTAAACAAAACGTCATGAAACATTAGAGGAACATCGTATTTACCACTCGGCAAGCGCCATGCTTGAGGGTCGGGATCATTTTCATCGCCAGTATCTAGCTCGTCAAAATACAGACAAAAACCAGATAAACCTGCATAAACATTTGATGCGGTAAAATCTAGACGATGGTCGTGATACCAAAGCGTTGTGAGCTTTTCGCGCTCATCACCACCCGACGGAAACATAGGATAGTTATGATCCCAAAACTCACCACTATCAATCCAATCTTGGGGGTTTCCGTCACTCTCAGACGCTTGATGCCCATTGTGTAAGTGAATGCTTGTAGAGGGTAATGCAAAGGTTGCCAGAGAAGTTTGAATAGGAGGCAAATCATTCTTTTGCCGAACTACAACCGCTTCGCCGTAGTGTAGATGCACGGTTGGCCCAGGAGTAACGCGGTTTTCACCCAGAGCATTACTATAACCTTCCGGACCTTCCCAACCCCACGATATCGAACCGCTGGCATAGGGTTCATCAGGGTGGTACTGCCAAGGAAATTCTTTTTGCTTAAGCTGGTACGATTTTTTTGGTGTTAAATCCCACTTACCGTATAAGGTTTCGCCCCAAAGTTGATGTGCTCGCGGGTCCGCAGGCGGCACAAGCGCATCGATTTCATGTGGCGGCATCACCGGCGGGATAAACAACTCGGCTTTAAACGGCTCTGCGTAAGGGCTAGGCTGATAACTTAATTGATCTGGCAAATTACCAGGAGGACAAAGGTAATTTAATAAATCCCTTGCGGTATAAGTACCTGCAATTCCTGGAGTAACAACCCCAAGCCCCGCGGTAATGCTAAACAATTCTCGTCTTTTCAAACCTATCTCCGCTGATTAGTATTTGTATGAGACCTCAGCATAACTCAGGGACGAGATAAAAATAGCTTGGAATTTCTTCAATTGAGGCTAAAAACGTAGGTAATAGCTGGCTATTGGCAAGTTCTTCAACGAGAAGTGAAGGCATTGCAAGCATTTTAATCCGTTCGTCGAGTTATGCTGAGGTCTCTATATAACTTTGTCATGCCAGGCAGTCATATTAGACATTCAGCCATTAATAGGCAAGATCAATGACCCTTGGACTAACTAAATAACTCGACATCAGTTTTTTGGCACATTGGAAGGGCTTGGATAAGCAGGCTCCGTAGCAAGCTTTGAATCATGGCTATTAACTCGACCTTGATCAAAATCAGTTGGCCAACTACGCAACTTTAAGGCCCAGCTAAAGTCCATATCCGATGCGCCATAGTGACAACCCATACAACTGGTATTTTCCATTGGCTGAGTACCATTAGGATTCTGAAAATAGGTTTCCATGGTTGAGTTCAATGCGCCAACTTGTGGAATCGGCAACCCGGCCCACCTTGGGTATGCCGCTGAGGCATTCTGCTTAGCTCTGCTCACAGCATCTTTAACCGCTTGTGGTTGCTCCGGATCAACTTTCGAACCTGGTGGAAAACCCCGTGGGTAGAAGAACGGGCTTGCGTAAAAGGTTGTTGGGTCGGTCGGCCATTGAGTAACCACCAATTGATAATTCTCCCAAACCGTGCCCTTAAGTAATTTTTGATAGGTTTTGTTCATTCCTACTGTAGATAGGCCATCAGGAAAGTATTCTGAAGTAGCCACTGGAGTCTCAGGAATTTTATAAATACGGCTAACCTCTACCGGTTCGCGAGTATCCTCGGGCACCGCGCCTATCGGCCCCCTGTTTGAATTTTGAAAAGAAGATGGTTTATACGAGAACCCTTGTGGCCAAAACTGATCATCGCCTTTAAATGAAGCGCGACCGCCGTGCGGTGCGACCAAGTTATCAACGTGCTCGAAGGTCGACCAAAGACCTTGAGTAAATTGCGGCGTCTTTGCAACAATGTGTAAGCCAACCAACCCTACCAATTTATTTTTCTCAACCTCACCAGTAACAGCGTTGAGAATGTTAGCTCTTGAGACGAAGTAGCGCGATAAATCATCGACCTTACGCCACGATTTACTCGGATCAAGATCTTCTTCGGTAATCATCACCCGCCATGACGACTTCAATTCAATAGAGTTACCATTTACAGGCTGAATCACCGTTGTATTGGTTTGTGGCTGATTAAGAATAACCAAGGGGTTTGCCGATGTGGCTGTTGCTGGAAGCGGCGGCAAACTCGCCTGCGTTGGCGCTTTGGGCAGATTCTCTTTCAAGTACCACTTGTTCTGTCGAACGAACTCATACATCACTTCATTGAGTTGCAGATTATAACGGACGTATTGACGATTCTGATCTACTAATGGCGATGAAAAAGCCTCGTTCAAACCGGTCGGTGCCTTACCTTTCGACGCCAAGTCTAAATTAAACGGGCGCGCGTAACTCACCGCATTCCAAGATTTAGGCGCTTTGCTTGGGTCGTCTGTCTCAGGAAAAACCGCGTCAAAGGTTTGTAAGGTCTCCCAAACAATCGGCTGATTCACTCCGCTTGAATCAGCTTGGCTGGCCGCCACAAAATCATCTGCCGTTTTCACCATCGTATTCGGTTTGCCTCGATACTGTGGATCAGCAGGCCATACTAAACCGATGAACGCCTGCCAGCCAAAGTAGTCAAAGAACGGACGATCCTCAATGTCACTTAACACTAGTCTTGAATGCGGCTTCACCTGCACTGGCACCCTCGGTGATAGCTCAGGCTTTAGTAAATAGTAAGGGTCTTCAACACGGGTATTATGCGGCTCCTGAAAATCTGCAAGCTTAGAATTAGTGACCGAATAATTAGTATTCGGTTTTAAGGTCACACCGGCTCCCAAGGCGCCTTGATAGGTTCCTTGATAACCCCCTTCATAATTAGAGTCAGCCGCCCAGATAGACGACGAGAAAGTAACTATCACGGCGCTAGCAAAGACAACTCTACGCGAGTTTGGACTGAGAATTCGATTTATAAAAATCATACTTTCACCAAAATTTATAAGATTATTTAGGGCAAATGAACGGATAATGCTCTTCATTAATAATCGGCTCTATGCCGAAGAAATCATTCAATACTGACTCGGATGTACAAAAAGCCCCTTCTACCCACGCTTGATCATTCGAGTAGGTTTCACCAACAATAAAAATTTCAGCATCTTGCCCCTTAATAAGCTGCGAAGGTTTTCTAATATTTTGCTGAACATCGCCAATATCATAGTGCGACTTGTACGCATGGTAACCCGCGTTAAACGGCGGCAACGACCAATCCATATAACGAGTCTCCAACGGTTTAGGCACATCTGAGTAATCTGATTGAGGGCCGAAATGTAACGCAGCGAGTTGTTTTCGCAACATTTTCTCCATTACCGGCGTGGCTTTTGCAGGCCCCTCTAACGGCTGAGTATCACGTGATTCGGGAATTTTCCGCTCGGCTCTTGGGCCAAGCTCAAGTGCCTTCCAGAAGGTGGTGTATTGGATATCATCATAACTGGCTAAAATACCATAAACCTTTTTACCTTTTTTGTTAAGCGCGTTATCACCAAAGTAAACAACCTGTCGAATTGGCATATCGGTAATACTAGGGCCAATGGTATCGAGCTCAGCAACAGAAAACACTTGATTCTCTTGCACAATTGTCAATCGCTCACCAATGCACTGCACCACCACCGACAGGAAGCCTTCTTTGCTGTTAAAGCTGGTATTGACAATTTCAGGGGACTCTTGAGCCTGTATTTTATCCAAGTACTCTTGCGGAAACCCATCACTACTCAGCCTGTCTATGCCGTCTGGGGTCAAAAAGTAACTACTCAGTTTGGCTGGATAAATTGCACTGCCTTCTAACCACCAGGGTTGATCGAAAAACATACCAACTTTGTACGAAGGCTCCATAATCACGGACTCTAAGAACAGTTGAACCTTTTCATGATTCAATACATCAAAACCATCATCATCGCTATAACGAGTAGCTTGAGCGACTAACTCTATGGCGCTGCGTGGCATGGCTAAAAAGGCGGCATCACACTGCTTACTTGCTTCTTTTGCATCGGGTTGTTCACGAGTCGCAGTGGTGTAATGCACACCCTTACCTTTGTGTAATATCGAACGCAAACGGGTATTCGGGCAATACTCGAGAATCACTCCTTGCTCATCAGCCAAACGTTGCACAGTATTGAACAAGGCATCGAACAGGCTTGAAAAGCCTTTGGTTAAGGTTTTGTATTCGGTGCCTGGCGTAAACTCGTCATTTACCGAAAAAGACTGTGCCGAATGGCTGTTAACCACATTAGATGAGTAACCGTTTCCATCGGCTAAGTAGCTAAAACCCTCTTGCCCGAGAACGTCATACCCTAAGCTCCAATAGCCAATATCTTTTAAATAATCGCCTTTCTTAAAAATTGATGACGCTGGCATAGTCTCAGTAATTCGACCGTGCTCATAGAAGTGGCACCATTCTCGACGAGTTTTTGGCGCGTTCTTTTGAGTAAAGCCCACTGTTTCAATTGTGCCAAATTCATCGTCAGGTGGCGAGTCTGCCCGATAGTGATCTACCGCGTAGGGTGCCGGGTTATTTGAGTTAACTTGAGATATATACATATTGCGCGTACGCAACGACATCAACGGATCTGACGACTCGTTAAACGGCACCGAGTACTGATCCAAGCCGAGTCGTTCAATCGTGGTGGTCACCAACCGATGCCCTTCCCCAAGTGGACACGAACTATCCCAGTAGGAATATCTCATACCCCCTAACTCTAGATAGGAATTGTCTTTTTTATCTTTGTAATGCCATGTGCAAACCCTCGCACCCGGCTCGCGAGTGCCAGAGTCGGTGTTAGAAAAATCATACTGACCCCAATCGTAAAGGCGCAATACATCACCTTCAACAAGTTGCTTTTTCTTACCCTTACGACCCAGTGGTTTACCGTCGAGCAAACGCCAAGCGGTATATAAGCCAGATGCACCAGCACCAAAAATTGAATAGGTTTTAATCATTGGGTTTACGTCCTTTTTACTCATTATAATGTCCTCTAGGTTGTCTTTTTACTCACTTCCAAGACGGCCCATCTGCTGAGCCAAATCTTTCTCTGGAATGATGATTTCGACTAAGGTTGGGCGATCAGTGTCTCGCTTAAGTTTGTCGAGAACATGATTTAGCTCAGCTACCGTTTCAGCACGATGATGGTGCGCACCAAAGCCTTTCGCTAGCGCGTGATAGTCCCATTTAGGTAAAATGTCGAACTCATCAAATTTATGCTCACTGCCTTCTTTGAATGCATCAAGGTCGACGAATACTTGCTCCACTGCGTAGACACCATTATTCATTACAAAGATGACTGAATTGAGCTTATAACGCGCAAGCGTCGACAACGCCTGACAAATCATCATAAAACCGCCATCACCAGCAATAGTCCATGCGCGCTTGCCACTGCCAAGTTGGGCGCCCGAAGCCGCACCGGTTTCATAACCAATGCACTGCCATGCGGCTGACGAAATAAAACTATTTTGCCGCATACCATAAATATTGGTTGCCACATACATCGAAGAGCTAACCCCTAAGGTCATAACGATGTCGTCAAGCATCTTATTCTCTTTAAGAAACTGTGTTGAATGCTCGAAAAAACGATTGAAGGTAATAACCTCAGGCTGGTTTTCGTATTTAGGGTCTGAATTCGAAATCCAGGGCTCGGGGAACGGCGGTTGGCACGGGGCGGTTACGGCCAATGGATAGGCTTTATCGTGTTTAAAACGTTTAATTAAAGCGCACATAAAATCCCGTGTTGTGACGCCTTGATAGGTGTAGTAGCCAACCCGCATCTCTTGTGTGGTCGACATGATCGTGTTGGCAAATTTATTCTCAACAAACCATAAATAATCATCCGTAATAATAGTACCTAGAGCAATAAAACAATCCGCTTGCTTAACTTGCTCGACAACTTGAGGTATCGACGCTACATCGGAGTAGGTCCCTATAAACTTATCGCCTTGCTCATCTAACACAGTTTTACCAAGACTAGTGGTGGTGTAAAGCATGCCGCTTACGTCGATTAGCTCTTCTAATAAATCAGCAAGGCCATGGCGTAGTAATTCTACGCCAGCAAAAATCATAGGCGACTCAGCGTTGCTTATTTGCAACCACGCTTGTTCCACCGCGTTATTTAACGCCGCAGGCTCGCTATGAGTGACACTCGGTTTAAGCACGTTGTTCGACGGTCTAGGGCATGGCTCAGCCCACACTTCTTTATAGCAAGCAATGTAAACTGGGCGTTGATGAGTAATCGCGGCTATCAATAAATTATCAATTTTTTCTGGCGCATCAACTGAGGTGTTAAGCGTTTCAGAAGCAACCGTCACGTGCTTGTAAATCTCTTGATCGGCATTCAGATTGCCCGTCGAGTGATGGTACAAAACGTTGTACATATCGCCAATTTTTCGATCATTAGCCCCAGGCGTTGCGCTAATCACCACTACCGGGCTACGCTCAACATACGCCCCGGCAATCGCGTTTAAAGCGCTATAAGTACTCACTCCATACTGTAACGATACCGCACCCAAGCCACGGGTACGCCCATAGGCATCGGCCGCATAAGACGCATCTAATTCATTTGAAGTGCCAATCGTCTGAATGCCGTCAAATTTTTCCAGCGCTTGCGTAAAGTTTTTAACGTAATCACCCGGTATTTGAAATAGTTCGGTTACCTCTAACTGCTTAAGCCTTGTGAGTAAATAGTCAGCGACCGTAAACGTTTTAGCGTTTGCCATAACTAGCAGCCCTCCTTGAGATTGCATGCGGTATTAGCACAATCATCTACCAGCGGCTGACTATTAAATTTACTAAGCACTCGATCAGCATAGCCAAGTGGCGAAGCAAGAACCCCAGGGCTAGCGTCGGTGGGCTGATTGATCAGCGGTTTGTTTATGTCTAGCGCAGTAGTCGCCACCATGATTACTCCTTGAAAGTTATTGTCGAATATCTATCAAACAAAATAACAAGAACTAATTACCGAGAATATTACTCTCTATTACATGCCATATTCTAAGACGCAGGCATAGAGGGTTACGAGCGTGATTGGTCGATTTGAAATACTGTTCACTCGCTCGCCAACACGCACTGATTTTTTTTTTTGGGGGGGGGATTACAGCTTGATGGAATAGCTACCCGCTAATGTCCAGAGCGAGAGTTAATACACTAAAGTCGAATAGCTGCATAACTAATTCTTTCAAGCATCAAACTGTGAGTAGAATAAAATTTTCAAATGTATCTAACGAGTATGGCAAAGCCTTTTTTAGTATTCAAACTAATGTAAGTAAAAAGGCAGAAATCTCCTTTTACAACCTCGGAAGCTCAACTTCCGTGATGTGGCTCTGAACGAATTATACATAGTTTCAGTGGCCAACAGAATTATCTGTAATTCCCCTTTGCGCAATACTTAGTTACTGCAATGAGAGACTTGAAAAAAAACTTAGCCTTCATTAGGACTGGCACGTTAATAGACTAATAAGGAGATTTTATACCGGATCCTGTTCGTGACAAATTTGTGCTGCTTCCTCCGTAGAAAGTTTTACTAACAGGAGACTACAGAACCCACCTGACGATTTTGGCTCAAAATAGCGGCATGCCCGACATACTCCAAATGGTTTTTGTCCGCCAAATTCAATACTTTCCCTTAAAATATGATGAAGGTCGTGTTCGATTTGGCAGAGTAAACCTTTTGATTGGCTAGAGAGTGTTTTAAGAATAATGTTAGATAGTGCAGCCGCCTCCAGCCCTTCCTCCGTAAGCTCATAGGAGATTGAACGCTTATCACTTTCAAAACGTCTTTCCTCTATATAACCTTTATTTTTCAAGGCCTTTAGCGTCTGCGTCATGGTTCCACGAGTCGTATTCAAGTAGCTCGCGACGTGAGACGGTGATCGAGAATAGCGATTTGCATAGGCTAAATATTCTATAGCTGCGCGCTGCGCAGGATTCAAGTCACCCGACCAACCTTCGGCGGCATCTAGGCGAGCGAGCCGGTTGATTATATGGCGTATTTGCTTTGCTTGTGACATCAGCCAATAGTATCGACTCGAAATAATTATTGCAATTGTTTCGAGTCGACACTATACTAGCTCTTCAAATCAACTTAGAGAATTTAATTATGAAAAACCCTATTATTGTAGCGCTGACAATCGCATTTCTAACCAGCAGCGCATTTGCCGACGAAAATCACGCCATTCATCAAAAAGGAGCGGTAATTTCCGATACCGATTCAAAGACGACAGAAGCTTTTGATATTCTTGCAGCACATGTTCATAGCAACGGCAATACTGTCACTTTTCACATGACCACAAGGGGTGTTGCAGGTGCTGAAGTCCCACTCCCTCTAGGAACCCTCGCTGGCGCGTCAGCCTACGTATATGTCTGGCCAACGTCCATGGATGCATCCACCGTTGGTTTTGATGAAGGTGCGGGCATCCTAGCCATGGTTGCGGCAACCCATCCAGACTTCGACGACACTCCCCTTTTCGACGAAAACTCCGATGGGAACACCAATAACGACGGTGGTCAGTGGCATAGCCATTGGGTAGTCCTGGCGCCAACTGAAGCATGCGGCCCCGGCGCTTTAGCCGTCAAAGATATTCCCGAAGGCACAACACCAAACTTACCAGTTACGTGGCCAGGGCTGCCGATCCTGCTTGACAGCCCTGGTTTTACTCCAATTTTTGATGGTGCGGAGGTAACATTAAACGCGGCTGTCAAAGGTGGAGCCAAAGGGGTCTCTTATGATGGTGTAACTGCTGCACTTAGGGTCAACAAAAACATTCATTCGCCTTTGTTTTGCGTGATCGATATATTCGATATTGCTTCAGGTGATCTCAGCCTACCCGGCAATGTAAACTAATACTTTCACGGCCGTGCCTTAGAGCACGGCCGCTTCAGCTTAAATCAAGCTTAACATTACTTTAAACCGACACCACAGTAGCCCAATATTGGAGAGAAATATGACCCTTGCTCCCGATCTAACCATCTCGAAATGGTTTAACACCGATCAAGACCTAAGCCTAGCCGATTTGCGCGGTAAAGTCGTAATGTTAGAAGCATTCCAAATGCTTTGTCCAGGATGCATTTTGCACGGCATTCCACTTGCACAAACAGTTCAACGCACATTCCCGAGTGATAAAGTAGCCGTGATCGGCTTGCACACGGTTTTTGAGCATCATTCTGCGATGACACCGGTGTCACTGCAGGCTTTCCTTCACGAATTCCGAGTTACTTTCCCTGTTGCGGTTGATATGGCAGGCAATGAAGATATTCCAGTCACAATGGAAGCTTATGCTATGCGCGGAACACCCAGTCTGTTTTTGATTGATCAGAACGGCATTATCCGAGCACACCATTACGGACAAGTGGCGGAAATGCAATTGGGCGCAGAAATCTCCAAACTACTGCTTTAGGTTTAGATTGCGATATAGTGGGCTCGTTTTGATCGTCTTACGATCATTCTCAATAATCTAAGGATAATACCCTATCAGTAATGCCAGCGATAAACCGACACTCGCAGGCCAGAATTGGAAGCGTTTGAAAACAAAGGTCATTGGTTACCGTTGGACCAATTAGAGAAACTGAAGCAAAAAAGAGTTTGAACGTATTCAATAAAGAAACTCCGGGGCCGGTTTGACAGAGTTAGATCTATGTATCGAATGCACAATTCAAGATTTAAGTCCTAACACCCAATTTGCTCGATCATGCTGAAATTGCACCTGCTTTTCAGAATCATTCAGCCGCAACCCCACTATTTCAATAATACAAATAGCTTATATAAAATTGGGCCCAAGTGATTAAAGTATCTCTCATCAAAGTGTGCTATTCAATCAAACTAGTACAGCAGCGAAAAAAAACCAAAGTAGTTGAGCCGCAATTGGACCATCACTCCGAAAAATATGAGCGGAAATAGGGTGTCGTACATCTTTGCAAATTCTTGGATCTTCTGTGTATGCATACTCGTATCGGCGAGATTGTCGAATGTGGGTTTAAAGAAAAGCATCCGCATCAAGTTAACTGCAGTGAAGGTGCGCGCTGCAAACCATAAATTGTTGGGAAATAACAACGGGAGTAACGGATGCAATATAACCGTAGCGTGACCATTTCCGACCTTGAGTACGGTACCTCCTACCCACTTCAACCCTCACCCTTCAATAGATGACCTAATCAACCTTCTAAAAACCGAGTCCAGTGGCAATACACAACCTTGCGTTGAGAGCCATCCAACATTTTTTCTTTTAGCATTGGTACTTTCGTCCAATGCACTTGTGGTCGGTAATGGTGCTCCTGGTGGTAACCATTATTGAACCAAATCAGGTTATACCAGTCCGTGTAGGATGATACTGAATTATCCAAATTGGATGTATTGATAGTATTGCCATGTTCCGCGTAATTTTCAGTAAAGCTTAACGCCTGCCCTAAATAAAGCACCAACAATACAATAAAGCCGTATTGCCAATCTATCGAAAAGATCACGGCTAAAAAAACAATGAGGCATGCCATTTCAAGAATGGCTAGTTTAGCCCCGCCCTTTTTTTTTGGGTGTCTTGCCAAAGTGTAACCATATCTGTTCTTAATGGACTCTTAACAGAATAAGACAAAAAACCTTCTGGCTTCCCAACGTTTTTTCCATAGCGAAATATTGATGTTCTATCTTTTGTTTCACCATACGATATAGATTTATCGTTTGTAGATGTATGGTGGTTAAAATGCTGATACTTAAATAGTGTCTGTGGAAAAGTGTTAGCTAAAGTATTGATTATTGAAAATAAAACATTTAGAGCCTTTGACTGAAAAAAAACATTGTGGCAAAAATTATGGGCAACGCATTGGTAGTTGGAAACGGCGAGAAATGACAGAAGCGACACCACACCCAATATTTGCAAAAGATTTAACCCTTCAAATATAGTTGCAAAATAGAGCAACAGAAATACTTGTAATGATGCGATAAATACTAAATAAAAATCTTTATGAGACCTCTGCATAACTCCCCGCTTAGTTCACCAATTTGCTAAAATAAGACATGCAAAAGCCTTTCACTACTCAATCAGAGCTCTTTGTTAGCGCGTCAGATATCGATCACCCCATACTTCGCAGCTTGGACGATACGGAAGCGATATAAGACTGGTCACAGATTGAAGATATATTATCGTCGATTTATTCTTCTAAAACGGGACGGCCGAGTTACCCGTCATTAACATTATTTAGAAGCTTATTACTTCGAATCTGGTATCAGCTTTCGGATGTTCAGCTAGCGCAATGCTTGTATCGAGACCTACTGTTTCGCAAGTTTTGCCGTCTTGAATTGGGCGGAGATGTTCCTGAAGCCACGACACTTGGCCGTTTTCGGAGCGAATTGTTAGAGCAAGACTTGTGGGATCGTTTATTCGCCGAGGTTAATCGCCAACTTGAAGCTAAGAACATTATTATGACTCAAGGTCGCATCAACATTATTGATGCTACACCAATCGAGGCCGCGCAGTCAGGCCCAGGTAATGGCGTAGACGGCAAGCCCAAAAAAGACTCGGGTGCGGGCTGGCATGTGAAGAATGATAGCCGTGGAAATAAGAAATCAACCTTCGGGTTCTCAGTTCATAGCGGTGTCGACGAGGATGGCTTTATTCATCGACAAAGCGTGATCGCAGGTAATGTCCATGACAGCCAAGAGCGAGAGTCATTGTTAATTGGTGATGAAGTTGCACCGTACGCTGATGCGGCATACAGCTCGCTGGAGACACGCAATAAACTCGCCCAACTTGGTATTGATGATCAAGTGCAGCGTAAGGGCTATCGAAACCGCCCGCTGTCGAGTGCGGATCAATGTCGAAATAAAGTGATCGCTGTAACGCATGCGGGAGGAGAGCGTCCGTTCGCCACTTACAAACAACATTATGGTTTGGCGCGAACACGATTTATGGGTCTTGCTAAAAACATGAGTTTCTTTGGCCTCGCCGCAATTGCAGCAAATCTTCGCAAGGGCACAAGATTCTTAATACGTTACGGCTTGCCAGAGTCGATGACTGCAGGGGAATTGGGTTTAAAATTTGGTAATTAGGAAATAACATCAACATAACCTCTCAATAATGCGATTTTGCGCGCTAAATCGAACTTAAAGATCACATAGTTGGAAAGTTCAATGAAAAGACCTTAGTTATGCAGAGGTCTCCCTTGAAAGTTATTGTCGAGTACCTGACAAATAAAATAACAAGAACTAATTACAGGGAATATTACTCTCTATTACACGTCACCTACTAAGTTGCGTAGTCGTTTTCTGAGTCGCACAAAAGACGATGAGCGTATGTATCGACAATCATTGGCTTAACTTATTTTTTAGCCGCCAAGAATCACTATCTATTTTCAACAGTACTATGCAAAATAATACGCGTGGGAACTTTATTTATGCCTGAGCGATCTGGGGTCGACGAGTATCAAACCTAGCCGATGCCAACACCGTTGCTAACAACCTTTAAGAGAAAACTATTTAATAAAAGCTATGAAATTAACTGTCTATTTATCTGGCGAAATTCACACCAACTGGCGCCAACAAATCATTAAAGGCTCTGAGAGTCTAGGCTTAAACCTGAACTTTACCTCAGCGGTGACCGAGCATGAGGCCAGCGATGCTGCGGGTGATGTTCTTGGCGATGAGGAAAATTCATTTTGGCGTGATCATAAGTCATCGAAAGTGAACTCTATCAGAACGCAAACGATGATCAAAAAATGTGACATAGCAGTGATACGATTTGGTGACAAATATAAGCAATGGAATGCGGCATTTGATGCTGGTTACTGCGCCGCCTTAGGTAAGCCCTATATTACCTTGCACGACGACACCATTATTCACCCGCTTAAAGAAGTCGATGGTGCGGCTATGGCTTGGGCGACAAGCCCGCAACAAATTGTCGAAATATTGAAATACGTAAGCTCCCAATAATCAAACTCAGGTAATGCAAATGCCTCAGCGGGAGTAAACCGAGAGCTCAACTGATCAACTGGAAATCATCATATAACAGGAGGCTCTGATCTTTTTTGTGCGGTCTTTATTTTCACGCCAGACTATGCGTTGATAAGTTAACTAACCGCTGAGGATTCTCATGCATAAAATTTTTACGATATTTGCTATTTCCATCTCAGCTATTTTGCTTTCGTTACATAGCCATGCCATAACCGTAGACACCGTATTAACCAATGGCACAGTTTATAGTCCGAATTGGGGCGAGCCTAGTCTTGCAGGTAACGCGCCTTATGAGAAAGGCCAGTGGCAAGCCGATGTAAGTTCTGTCGACATTAAGAACAATAAGATTCTCTATCTAGGCGATGAATCTAATTTAGCATCATTGATAGACGACGACACAACCATCATCGATGTCAATAGCGCTACGGTGATACTGGCCTGATGGATTCTCATGTTCACATCGCCGAACTCGGAGAGATCTTGCAACGCATTAATTTAGCGGATGTAGGATCTCCAGCAGCAGCGATGGAAAAACTGAAGATCTTATCCGCTGATTTAAAGTCTGGTGAGTAGCTCATTGGTCAGGGCTGGGACGAAGGAGCATGGGCGAATAATTACCCCGATCGACAAATGCTGGATAAGGCCTTCCTCAATAACCCAGTCTACCTTCGTAACTTGCATGGCTTTGCTGTTTGGGTAAATACGGCGGCATTGGAATTGTCGGGAATCAACCACAAAACAAAGTCTCCGGTTAGTGGCGAGATCCTTGGTGATGACAAAGGCGTGGCAAGCGGGCCATCGCGGTGATGGCTCCGAGTTCGATGTATCTGTCGTCGATAGCTTAATTTCCTCGGGTTTTCAGGTGGGTATTCATGCAATTGGCGATGCCGGAAATAGAGAGGTACTCGACTATCTCGCCGAAGCGCAAACTAAGTATCCCGGCAGCAAGGATCTACGACATCGTGTCGAACATGAGCAGGTGATCTCAGGCAATGATTTCAAGCGTTTCAAGCAGCTCAGCCTGGTTGCCTCGATGGAGCCACCACACGCAGTAGAGGACAAAGCTTGTGCTCAGAAAGAACTAAAAGTGCTTACGCTTGAAGATCCTTACGTGACGCTGGGGTTCCGCTGACCTTCAGTTCAGATTTACTCGGCTCTGATCACTCAATTTTTTACGCGTTGCATGCCGCCATCACTCGTCGTGATAAACAAGCTCAACAAAGCAATGGCTGATACCCCGAGCAAGCGGTAACGATTGAAGGTTCGCTACCTCATCACCGGCTAAGATTCTAGATGGCAAGGTGCTTATGACAATCGTCAATGGCTCGATAATCTACAGCGATCAATCACTGCAATCACTCGCCGCTAAAGAGCAATAGCGCCATGCAGATGGCATTTAGTCATGATCTGGGTTGTTGTGTACAGCAGGCCTTCGTCACACTGAGCTGCAGCTACAGTTCAGTGGGTTAAATTACATTACTAAACCAACTGTATATGCAGCCGACCGAGCTCCTAGCTGTGTTTTTTCAATGCGTCAATTTCATCAGCAATCGCTTCCGCTTTGGCAGATAGATCAGAGTAAGTTCGTATATCACCTTTCCTTTGCGCCACCAGCGCCTGCTCTAAGAGCGAACTATATTGTTTATTGAGCTTTGACATTGGGTCTTTCTTGAGAAATGAAAACATAAGTGGCTTTGTTCAGATTGTTGATCATTAGATAAAGTAAACTGAACCTTCAGCAACTGGCTCAGAGTTGAACAATATCAGATGGGTGTCGACCTTTTGTATGATCGCTGGAGTTACCTGTTTATACGCTACCAAGCTCAACGCTCAATCTGATACCGCAAGTCGGCACCGCTATTGACGCCGAGGTCGGCTTTAACCGACCAATCTTCGTTTAAGTTGTAACGCAGGATTAGCGACTGTGCAGCATCGAGCAAACCATAGCCGTAGCCGATGTAAAGCTTTGACGACAGTTGCTTGCCGGCAACAACACTCGGCGCATTGTTGGTCAACTGAAACTCTAAACTGGTCAGACCCAAAGATTGCTGTAATTTTTCGGTCATCCTAGTCACTTCGTTGGTGCCATCACCTCGTAACGAGTTGGCTATGCGTAACAAGGTAAAGCCATCTTGTGATCTGAGTTTTCCTAGTGGCTTATTGAAAATCAGCACTGACATAATATCTTCATCTTGCATCGACGGAGTCGAATACAAATTGAGCCTTGGTGCGCTCACACGACCAGAAACGCTGACACCTGCGGTGATCCAATCGACTGTTTTTTCAGCTTTTAAATCTAGGCTCGGGTCATCGATACTGCCACCGTCAAAGACAAGTCGACCTTTATCGATTTTTAGATCCTGCCCATAGGCTTGGTAGCGACCGTTGTTGACCGTGATCTGCCCTTCGCCTCTTAGAATGCCACCTGGTTCTTGGAAAACCAGTAGCTTACCCAACAAGTTAGCATCTAACCCTTGTGCTCTGATATTAGTTTTATCACCTAAGTCTACGGTAACTTTAAGTCGTTGCTTAAGGCTCGAGACTCGAGTCTCTGCACCCACGAGCACCACATCATTGGAGACTAATACAGCCGTTTCTGGTAACTTAAAGTCTAAATCAGCGCGGTCAATGACTACGCCGCCGCGTAAATCTAGGGTCTCATTTTCTAGTTTAGCGGTTAAATCGATATCGCCTACCACGTTTAACTCGAGAGTGTCTGCTAACTGAATGTTTTCACCGGCGAATACCAGCGTCACTTTAGGCGACTGGAGGTTCACGAAGTCAACATTACCACTCAAAAGCAGCGCGCCACTACCAGAACGAAGCTGGCCATGGAGGTCAATCTTGGAGGTTCCATCAGACGTAACGTTCAACTCAAGGCCCTCGAGCTGTAAACCAAGCTCGGGAATATCAGCTCTGGCATTTTTAAGTTCTCCAGATGCGACAATCTCAGGTGCCAACAACGACCCCGTCAGCTCTAAGTCAGCATTTAAAGCACCATTTAGACTAACGGCATCAAGTAGCACCGTAGGCAATATCGACAGATCGGCTATCGCCAACTTGGCTCGACCAAGAGCTTTCGCTTGCATAAATGTCGGTGATTCAACAGCTTGATCGACACTAATATTAAATGTAAGTACGTCGGCATTTGCTAAAATCACATCTACCGAGCCTTGTAAGCTCTCGACCTGTTTAATACTTGCTCTAATAGATTCAAATACCAGTGTTTCATCAGACAGCTCATCATCGCCAGACTCTTGCCAGGTTAGTACTGCTGCAGTTGATTCAAGGTATCCATCGATTGTTGCCGACGCTTGATTCGGTGCCTGTATATATGAAAATACACCATTGGCTTGCCCCTCAATATTCAAGTCATAGAGTTGCAGAAAGCGATTCAGGTTGGCTAAATCGAGTGCCGTTAGAGCCGCCGCAATGTTAGTACTTTGAGGATTCATATTTGCCTCAAAACAAAGCGCCTGAGATTGATTTATCAAGCAGCTCTCAGACATCGAAAGACCACCGTTAGCCACTTCTATTGTAACGTCATTTTTCAGCGTCCATTCGGCTAACACTGTGTCATTTAAATCAAGTCTGGATAGCACACCTGTCCATTCAGCATTCAACAAACTGCCTTTAGCCCTGATATTTAGTGTTGCATTATTTGCCAAGGTCGATTCAAGTGAGATCGAATGAGAGTCAACTTGACCGCTGATATTTAGCGACAGAAGGCTCGCAATGGTGGTCTTCTCTTGCCGAATTGAGCTTGCTTGCAAGGAAACCTCTAATGCGTCATTGGCGTTGGCCAAAGATGCCACTGCCGACAGATCAAGATCCTCTGCTGAGAAACCGGCAAACGAGATCCCCTTAGAGCTAGCCTTGATACTGACTCTAGGTTTACTTGGTAGACCTGTTACTTTACCGGTGCTGGTAAGCGGACCGGAACCATCGGCTAAAAAGTCACCAATGTCAGGCGACGCAATTGACCAACTGAGGTTTAAGCGATCATCGATCTTACCGTTAGCGGATAAACGTGATTTGCCCGCAACAAGTAATAGTTTCTCGACCTCCAAGACACTCCCATTTAACAGCATATTCATGTCGGCCTTAAGGTCTTGCCCATAGGCTTTGCCCGTGGCATTGGCGACCACAGCATATCGTTGATCGGAACCGGTGACACTAAGCTTGCCGCCTGAGATCACTTGCGCCGCAGAGGAATCGGCACTCAACGCTAACGGCCATGCCAATGACGACCACACTGCATTAATATCAACACTTCCTAAATTAGCCGCCGCGCTATTGTCTTGGTCTAAGAAACTCGTTAAGTCATTGACCTGACCGGAGAGAATCAAATTTGCCGGGCTCTTCTGCCTTTGCGGCTTTTGCTGCGCTAACGACAGCCTATCAATAGAAAGATCGTCGCTAAGCAAGGATACGTCTGCCGCTACATTCCAGTTCGAATATTTGGCGCTTGCTATGGATGTTTGGCCAATAATGTTTGCGGTTAAACCCGCTAATCCCTGCTCCGGCAAAAAATGCCCATTGAGCTTAAACTCACCGCTTCCAAGAAAAACCGTTTCGCCCATTACTTGCTCGGCACCACGCGCCGCGGTTTTTAAATCAGCCGTCCACTCGATTCGCCGGCTTAAGGGATTATTAACTACGGCGGTTAAGCGCGCATCTACCGGTGCTATTTGATTCTGCTCTATGTTTATCGAAGACCATGTGCCACTAAGCAAGCCGTTCGACTCAATATTCATTTGCTCAATTTGCCAATCAACTGTGTGCGATAAATCCAGCACACCATCCGGTTTAGCCGACAAATCAATCTTACCAATTAATGACACTTGCTTGTCTGAATCACCTACTTTCAGCTCGTTTAGTGTCAACACGCTGTTGTCGATATCGGCTGACAATACTATTTTGGTCAGCGCAAACAAAGGTGACAGAGTCTCGGAGCCTAAGGCAACGCTTTGCACAGAAATTCGGTTAATTTCTACTTGATCAAGCGACACGCCAATCGGAATCTCGAGTCCTTGCCAAGGTGCATATTCGCTTGTTGTCGGCTCGGCCTCGACGAGCTCGATATCAACCCCCGTAAAACTAATACGCTCTACGCTGGCGTGCTGTCTTAGTAGATCAAGCGGTCGCCATGCCAAAGAGCCTTGAGCTATGAGAATCGTGGTGCCATCAAGATTCAACTGTAAGCGATTAAAACTAAAGTTACTGGCATCGCCGTTAATCGACTCGACAGTCATTATATTCGGGGCCAAATTAACCGCCCACCGCAGCCCGCTAGTAGTGCCAAGCAACCAAAACAAAAAACTGCCAAGTAGTACCGCGATGACGACCAACGTCGATAAGAAACCCTTGACTATAGCCACCCTAGATTTGTTAGCCATCATAGGTCTGTTCCAAAGCTAAAGTGCAGTCGTAACGGGTTGCCGTCTCGATCCAAGGCAGAAGCCGCATCCAAACGCATAGAGCCAAATGGCAGTCGCCAGCGCAAACCGACGCCGACACCTTTCTTATAATCTGCATTGCTATCAAAAGCATCGCCAGCATCAAAGAATGCTGCAAGTGAGATATCGTTTTTAATTGGGTGCTCATATTCTATGCTGCCGACCAGCAAATTCTTTGCTACCGTCACTTCGCCATTTCGATTAACACCAACACTTTCATATTTGTAGCCGCGTATGCTGTCATCACCACCAGCCAAAAAACCAAGTGACTCCGGCAGTTTTGTCGCTTCATCAATTAAACTGCTGGCTAATTTAAAGCGAAACTTTACTCGGCCTGTTCCAAGTGGAATCAAGCGTTTGGAATCCAAAATGACTTGCACTAAATCGATGTCCGATGCGACTGATTTGCTTGCCCCCCTAACAGTGGCGGATGCACTCCAACCCTTGGTCGGAAAATAGTCGTCATCAGCGTTGGTTCGTTCCCAACGAACGCTTGGCATTAATAGATAGGTGGTTTGTTCAGTGGCAAATAACTCGTTTACGTTATCTGCTTGCTGAGTATTAGTCAGCGAATCAAAGGTGTTTCGGGTAAACGTCTCGCGGCTTGCGGTCAATCCGAAAGTCAATAATGAGTCATTCCATGACCGTAGCCGTTGGCTGCCGATCTTGGTTGCTTCGAAACGTCGGCGATCGCCAAGTTCTTCTTCAAGTGCGGCAAAGAAATTGAGGCTGTCTTTAGCCGAGCGATTCTGTGGTATTTGATAATTAACAATCACCGAACGCTTGATCTCGGAGCCGCCCAATCGTGTACTTACGTTATGGCCTCGGCTATTGATTCGCCGATTTTCATACCCCACCCCACCGCGCACGCCGGTGTCAGTGCCAACACCGATTTCAGCCGAGTAAGCGTTACGCTTTTTAGCGCTCAAAACGATTGTCACTGGCAAGCTAGCCGATGCCGAACTAGTCTCTCCCGCTTGCACCGATACGGTCGAAAAATAAGGCGTCGCGAGCAAGCTCTGTTGCGTCTTGACCAAGGCATCTGAATCGAAAGGATCACCGGATTTGATAGTAATATAGGAGTCAAGTAAGTCCTGCTTAAGACGCTTTTTAAAGCCAGTGCTAGTTGCACTGCTAAGTTGCCAATCAACATTGACCTGACTTATCGAGTAACGCTCGCCAGTGTTAAATATCAGGTTAATTCCAGCACCAGTACGAGCTTCATCTATCACCATCTCACTGCGAACAAGTTCGGCATCAAAATACCCGAGCCTCAGAGCTCTCGCCAATAGTGCCTTTTTATCCTGCTCGTATTTTGCTTGCTCTAGAACCTGCCCTACTTTTAAAGAATAATTGACTAACCAAGTCTGAAAATGCGCTTTCTGCTTCGGGCTGCCATTGATCTCCAGCGAAAGCTTATTAATAAAGACAGGCTGATTTAGCTCAATTTTATAAATCAGTTTGGTGGCCGACTCAGCCGGTATCAACGTCACTGTTGCGAGGTAATAGCCAAACGGCTGAATAGCTTCCTGTATTTCCTTTGGTATGCGTCGCTTAAGCCGACGCCGCTCACCGCCCGAAAGCGGAGTGGGGTCAGCTAGTCGCTGGTGCAAACGTACATGCTGTTTAATGTTTACTAAAATGTCGCCGTCGACACCAACAAATGAAAGTTCCACACGAGATGGGTTACTTGTTTTAGTCGCTATAGCGGCATTACTATCAGCGGCCTCTGCGGTTGCGTAGACACCACTCAGGCACAATGGAAGACAAACGCCGATGACGAGAAGTTTATTTATTTTGACAAACATGAAATACGGCGAACCACTAAATGGGTTTATTTAAAAATGAATAACTATTAGATAATCGCTCAAGGTCTTGCTCGCTGTAACAAGCGGCGCGGGATTCGACTAAATAGAGTTCGGCATGTTGATTCAGTATTTTCTCATGCAGAGCGTTATTAGAACATGACAGTATGCTTACAATGACCTTAGCCATATGCATACTAGTGCTTACATCATTAACTACGTATGGCCTAGTTGCCCAAATATGTGATCAACGAGCTCAGCAAATCCGAATAATGGCATGAATAAGCGTACCGTCCCATTCTGGTCACGCAACTCGGCCGAGTGAGCTGGCCGGTTTACTACATGGGCCACCGCATTGCCCAGCCAATCTATGCAGGTTATTGCCGTGAAGGGATCGTATATACCCAGAGACAAAGCGCGAACGGCTATTTGACTTAGCTCTTCAATAAGGTAACGAGTATCTTGAGACGGAGTTCGTTCGGCGCCAATCCCAAAAAACTTACGAAATTGTTTTTCAGTTGGTAAGTCGTTCCCTATTGTATTCATTGCCGCATCGAAGGTGAACTCTAGAAGTAGTTTACCTGCGAACACAAAATCGCCCATCGGCTTCACTGCTCGTGCTTGCACATTTTGCTCAGCACAAAACGCTACCAAGCCCCCAACGTCGAGTGTTTACAGATAGCCGGATTTATGGTTCAGTACTTGATGAGTAAATTCCACTGTGGTTACAGGTTCACGCTGCGGTGAGTCTTGTTCCGGAAACATAGAATCAAGTCGACTAACTAGCTCTTGCCCACGATCAGACGCAACCGAACCGATATGAAGGGTGTCAGGCACATGATGAATAAAACCGATAATCACAGCCGCACTTGCCAAAGCCAAACCAAGTGCACCCATCACCGCTAAATGCGGTACGAAACTATCGTAGGCTGTCGCATTCTCGCCGCCACCGGCCGCGCTACTTACTGTGCGCAGCACTAGCAAGCAATAAATAAAGGTTGCGATAAACGTGCCAAGCGCATTTGGTTTCGACGATCCTTCAAAAACTTGAGTAATAGTCGAGAGCCATAATTCGAGGTTGCATGCGATACCGACATGATAGTCATTGAAAACACCACACCAGCTACTGTGATGGTCGAACCGGCCACAGTCGATAATATCGCTCGTGCCCCTGCCGGCTGGCTACGAAATAGCCATTCGTAATTTTCGGGAATTTCGGTTAAGTAATAGACATCAAGCGAGACCATTCCGCTCGCGAGACCAATAGCAGCCAATGCCATAAGACTCGGGATAAACCAGTAGCTGTACCTAACATCAGAAAGTGTTTGTAGAATCCAAGATCTCATAGTTATTTCCGAAAACCGGTTTAGTCGGTTGAAAAGCCCCAAGCAGCTAGGGGATAGCAACCAATCATATAAAGCTCGCTTGATAGCGAAGAAACCGAATAGCCTCTACGCTCTTTATACATGCTACCTGACAAAACGACATATATTGGCATGACAATTGCTCTACCCTAGGCATGGTTAGACAAGAAAACCCTTGTTTGCCTTAAATTTTTCAAATCCATAATTGAACTTCATAAGATAGGACACACAATGAACGTTATTAACGTAAAGAAAATTCTATTCATCTCTCTACTGACTTCGATGGTAGCGATCGCAGGCTGTGAGAAAGATGGACCAATGGAAAGAGCTGGCGAGTCAATTGATAATGCGACAGAAGATGCCGGCGACGCGCTTGATGATGTTGCCGATGACATAAAAGACGCAACTAACTAGTATAATAGTGGAATGCCAAGCCGTAACGGCTTGGGATTAGTCGTCTCCACTAATAAGGTTATGCGGTTCAAGTAACCTTGGGCAACACTGACTTAGAACACCGTTTACTTAGCACAATACTCATTTTTAACAACTGGTAAAGCCTAATACTATGAAAATTTTAATGATCCTAACTTCACATTCTGACTTGGGCGAGACTGGTAAGAAAACTGGTTTTTGGCTCGAAGAATTCACCACTCCCTATTACGTATTCGTCGATGCTCAATCGAGCGTGACATTGGCATCGCCAGAAGGTGGGCAACCACCATTAGACCCTAAGAGTGATCAAGAAGATTCACAAACCGATTCGACCAAGCGATTCAAGGCTGACACTACTGCACAGCATTTACTAGCGAACACCGAGAAACTATCGAACATAGTTCCGCAGATGTATGACGCTGTGTTTTATGCCGGCGGGCACGGCCCACTTTGGGACCTGACTAACAACGCCGAGTCAATCGCACTTATTGAGAATATGAACGCGGCCGCTAAGCCAATTGGCGCAGTGTGCCACGCTCCAACTGTACTATTGAACGTTAGAAACCCAGATGGCACATACCTTGTTGATCAGCGACAAGTCACCGGCTTCAGCAACTCTGAGGAAGCGGCGGTTGAATTAAGCGAGATCGTACCGTTTCTATTAGAAGACGAATTGCAAGCGCGCGGTGGCATTTATTCTAAGCAAGACGATTGGACCCCCTACTCTATAAGCGATGGAAATTTAGTTACTGGGCAAAACCCAGCGTCATCAAAGAAAGTATCTGAAGCTATATTAAGCTTACTCGCCGCCGAGACAGCTATACTCGCTGGCGAACAACCATAGTGAATGTACTAACATTGTGCGTTATGGAGAAAATGATGAAACTCAAAACCTTATCGGCCTCACTAACTCTGATGGGCTTGGTCTCATGCGTGTAATCGCCTATAACGAGTCACTCGAAGTTGATTCGGTGATTCGTATTGTGATGGGCGAAGGCCAAGCAGCAATTACTTAAGACGGGCACATAGCCAGCCAACGAATCGCACAATTTGGAACTCAATGAGCGACACCGTTAGCGCTCATTTTCCCGCAGCTCAGATATTGAAAAACCTATGACCTAGTCTACAGAACTATTAAAAAAGACCCTTACCGAAAGGCCGAAAAACCATAAAGGTGAGCGGCGTCGAAATCGAGTTTTCGGGTGTTGAGGCGGATGATATCGTAAACGAAATCGGCCGAGCTTTCGGAGGCGAGTTTATTTGGAACTCGCCACTCGAAATAGCCATTGAAACGGCAAAGCTTGGAAAGTTCAAGATAGAATTAGACTCCAAGGATGTAAAAAAATAGGCGAAGACTCGTCAATCGATGGTGACCCTTCACAAGCGGAACCGAGCATAGAAAGAGCCTGCATAGAAACAGTGTCGTCGGTCGCGTCAAGCGTTGTTCCATGGGAGGTTGTAACACCACCAATTGAATTTGGCCGCCTTAGCGAACTATTTCCACTAATCGATCACTATCGCGAGCTCGGTGCGCAAGGCACCAAAAAGCAATTACACTACGCTTTCGGAGTACATCTAAATCCAGAACTCGTAGACTTAGAAGCACGAACAATTGTCAATCATTTAAAAAGTTTCTTTTGTCTATACGAATGGATCAAAGTAACCGAAAAGACCGATATGACCCGTTGAATCACACCCTACATTAATCATTTTGGTAACGATTATGTAAAAAAAGTATTGCACTGCGACTACGCACCCACGCTAGATCAACTAATGCAAGATTACATGCAGTACAATCCTACCAGAAATCGTAGTCTCGACTTATTACCCCTATTCGCGCATTTAGACCAAGAGCTATTACTTGAATATATCGACGATGACAGAATTAATGCACGACCGACGTTTCATTATCGATTTCCGAATTGCGACATTGATAACCCTAAATGGAATCTGGATACGACCATTGAAATATGGCTCGCAGTAGAAGATTTTGCTTACGACGAGAATCTTCAATCTGTTTGCGACGAGTATCTTGAGAAGCTTGATTCGCCAATACCTATGCTCGGGTCCACTTGGAGCGAGCGAGTGCAGCAGCGTATCGCTATTACTCAAGTAGTCGCCGCATCAGCGAGATAAGTCCAGATGAACGATGTAGCCATTGATCGCCGCAAGCGTGAGCGACCTATCGTATTAGTGACAGGCCCAACCAAGACAATCAAATTTACCTGGTGGCGACCCGATTACAACTATGGCGTGCAGGCATACGAGGTGTTTATTTGAGCCCGGGAAAGGGAACAATTCTCGATATTTTACACGGTGTAATTATTCGTGGTGGCAATCATATCGACCCCAAGCACTATGGGTAAACTGGCTCTGGAGGCGCCGTGTATGATGCCGCTCGTGACCCGTTAGAGCTTGAAGTAATAGCATTGGCATTGAAGAAAAAGTTGCCCATGCTGGGTATTTTCCGAGGTGCTCAACTAATAAACGTGTCACGAGGCGGTACTTTGATTGGTGATCTTAGGCCACTGCGCAAGCTGACGCCTAATCGCAATAGTATTTTCCCGATCAAGCAAGCAACGATCAAAGCAGGTAGTTATCTAAATGAAATTTTCTCGAAACAGCACGTTCAGGTAAACAGCTTACACAATCAAGCAGTCGATAAGCTGGGCGATGGTTTAGACGTCGTAGGTCATGATGATGACGGCTTTGTGCAGGCTATTGAAAGTAGTGATCGACAATTTGTCATAGGCGTTCAATGGCATCCCGAGTATTTGATTTTTGAAACGATACAAAGCAAATTATTTAAAGCTCTGGCTGTTGTGCTGCAAACAAGTTTCGCAATACGTAATTTTAGCAGAGCACCCGCTCATCGATTAAACTAAACGAGTCTAATTAGGCGCGCTCGAAATTGCGTATCACAAAATGCCAGTCGACAAAATTCCAAAAACTTTCAACGTAATTGCCCCAGTCGCCTTTGTAATCTAAATAATAGGCGTGCTCCCATACATCGAGTGCCAATAAAGGCATGGTATTCACGTCAACGATAGGGGTCTCGCTATCGCGGGTATTTATGATTTTCAATTTTCCACTTGATGTACAGATCAACCATGTCCAACCCGACGCAAAGTTGTTTTTAACCTTACGTTTAAACTCGCACCGAAACTCATCGTAAGTCCCAAATTGAGCATCAATAGCTTCAAGTAATTTGCCAACCGGCCTTTTCCCAGACTCCGGCGTCAGGCATCGCCAATAGAAGTTGTGATTCCACACTTGTGCTGCATTTCTAAAAATCGCACCATCAGCCTTAAGCACTATATCGGCTAGGCTTAAATCTGAGAACTTAGTTCCGCGTATCGCGGCATTTAGGTTTTCGGCATGATTTTGGTGATGTAACGTGCGGTGAAGCATCACTGACTCTTCAGACAAAAATGGCTCTAGGTCGCCATGCTTGTACGGCAATGGGGATAATTTAATGGCCATGGTGGTTAAACATAAACTTTAGGCTACCTGTGCTTACACTGCTTGCTTTAAAAATTTTAGGAGTGATAAAAACCCGTTGAGATGCTTCATTGTCGCTGTGATCTACGACGTCTATTGAGATACGAGAAGCTGACCGCAATTACCGCCTTGTAGGGGTTTAAAAGCTTTATCTCACCGCCCCTATACGTTCTCTGTGAGACTACGACATCAATGCGCTTAGATCTTAAGCTTTCTTCCTGTAATGAAAAAAGATCGCTATGATCAATCTGCTGACACACAAGATCTAGGCGATTGACATTGTGATTCCCGCGATATCGGGTAGCCCCAAGGACGCCCGCGATGATTGAAATTGCAATTGCCCAATTAAACATGTACCTCGCTTTATGAATAGAGAGCAGTTAAAGATTGTGCTGTGTAAATCAATAGAACGCCTAGAGCGAAAATAAAGTTATGAATGCTTCTTCATAAACGCATCAATTTTGTCTTCCGCCGGCTCTTTTGTCAGGCCATATTTCTCTTGCACAATACCCGCCAAGGCTTCGGCATCTCCTTCTGCCGGCTATACTTCATCGTCGGTGAGCTTACCAAACTCTGATTTAAGGTTGCCTTTAAGTTGCTTCCAATTACCTTTCAGTTGATCTAAGTTCATTTCCTGACTCCTGTTTGATTATGGTTATGGCCACTTGCAGCCCGTCGTAACAGGGTAAAGCAGTTAGTGTGCCAAGTTTTAAATTCGCAAAAAAACAGTCTTAACTTTCTGATTTTATAAATTAATCGTTACCATTAGAATTCCCTATGGACCCATTTTTATAGTTTTAACGAGGCCGATTAGGGTAAAAGAACCAACCCTGTGGTGATAAAGCCCCAATAGGTGAGTGCCAGAGTTCAATGTGGGCATGTTGCCCTAGGCTCTCTGGTTTGCAGTTGCTTGCCCCTCTACTACCGCTCTCAGTCACCTAGGCTAGAGGGGGGCTACTCTTGGCGCTTCAATAAATCCTGTAAAAACGGAATTGTGACACGTCTCTGCTCTACTAAAGAAGCGCGATCGATACGTTCTAATACTTCGAACAATTCCCCCGTGTCGCGCGATGTCCGACTTTGTAAGTACCGCACAGCATCATCCGAAATCGATAGGCCTCTTACTTTAGCGCGCATTTTTAAGGCCTCGAAGCGTTGCTCATCATCTAACTCTAGTAATGGATAAATCAGCCCACTCGATAAACGACTCACCAAGTCCTTAATCACGAAGCCGGCTGAATCTGGCGGCTGAGTGGCACTGATGATTAGTTGCCCACCCGCATGTTTAATTTGCTCAAACAAGGTGAATAAGGCACGCTCTTTATCAACTTCACCCGCCCATGCGTCGATGTCGTCTACGCAAATCACATGCTCAACATCAATCACAGCGAGCATATCGGTAGACACATAGGCATCGCTTAGTGAGAGATAGCTAGTATTAATAACGTCAGACTTGGCTAGACGCATAGCGGCGAATAGTAAGTGGCTCTTACCAACTCCAGATGGCCCGTAGTAGTACAACACCTTAGGGTCACCCGCTGTCACGCTAGACTCAATTATAGCAACTAACTCAGTGTTGTGGCCTAACCAATAATTTTCAAACGTCGCCTTATCATTGCTTGTTAAGGGTAACGCCAATTGACCTGCTTGTTTATTCATAAATGATAGATAAAAATCTCGGCCCTTTGCCTTTTGCTTGCTGTCTTTTTGTGCCTAACGATAGAGGCTTATATACCTGTGCCTTCGCTGCTATTTGTCGCTCGTACAGACCAAATATAGACGTAGGCCAGACCACTAGTAACACTGGTTAACAATACCGCGTAGCTGAGTATCGGCTGGATTGAACTAAAATCGTATTCGGCCGCAAGTGCGCCAAGTACCAATACAATATAAGTGATCTGAGTAAACGTGTTCACTTTGCTGACGATCAATGGCTGCATTTTAACCGAACCAAAAAATAGCACCATCACTAAATACCCCCCAACAATCACCACATCTCTAAATACCACCGCCACCATCAGCCAAAATGGGATCAAACCCATCATCGACAACATTATATAGCTGCAAACCAGCAGCCCCTTGTCAGCCAGCGGATCTAATATAGAACCCAAATAGGTTTCAGCATTAAAGCGCTTGGCAATAAAACCGTCTAAAGCGTCGGTTAGACCTGCCACGATAAACACTATTAGAGACAAGGTAAACTGTTGATTTTGCAGTAAAACCACCAACCAAGGCACCAATCCGATACGGGCAAGAGTTAATAAATTTGGTATATAGATAATCATAATTAGATGGCTCCACGGCCTTATACGTCATTATCTCTAGCTTTTATTGGATACACAATAGCCAATGAAACCGCTACAATAGCGCCGCACTTACGGCGAGACTATCTCTACAACGAAGAATCTCGTTCAAATTGATTAACACTGAACCTCGATGGAGCAACAACGTGGCCCAATCTGACAAACCTGACTCTTTATCCTACCGTGACGCAGGCGTTGATATCGACGCTGGTGATGCATTTATTGACATAATTAAGCCCGTCGCCAAACGGACTGAACGTGAAGGCTGCCTTAGCGGTTTAGGTGGTTTTGGCGCACTGTTTCAAGTGCCACAAAACTACAAGGAGCCGATCTTGGTTTCTGGCACCGATGGCGTCGGCACCAAGTTAAAACTGGCTTTTGATCTAAACAAACATGACACTATCGGAATCGATTTGGTCGCTATGTGCGTCAACGACGTTATCGTACAGGGTGCAGAGCCTTTGTTCTTTTTAGACTACTTCGCCACTGGCAAATTAACACCAGAGGTAGCGGCACAGGTCGTTGAAGGTATCGGTGAAGGCTGTGTGCAGGCAAACGCGGCCTTAATTGGCGGTGAGACAGCCGAAATGCCTGGCATGTATAAATCTGGCGAGTATGATCTTGCCGGTTTCTGTGTTGGCGCGGTGGAAAAATCCAAAATCATTGATGGCACCAAGGTCAAAGCTGGCGACACGCTTATTGGCCTAGCCTCTACCGGTGCTCACTCAAATGGCTATTCATTAGTACGCAAAGTTATCGACACTTACGAGGTACCACTGGATACCCTGATTGATGGCAAACCATTATCTGAAGCAGTAATGGCACCGACCAAGATTTACGTGCGCTCAATTTTATCACTACTCAAACAGGTTGACGTACACGCCTTGGCACACATCACTGGTGGCGGCATCCCGGGTAATCTAAACCGAGTTTTACCGGATGGTTGTCATGCGGTTGTTGACGAGTCTTCGTGGCAGTGGCCAGCCCTATTCACTTGGATGATGGAAACAGCCAACATCGAGCGTAGCGAGATGTACCGCACCTTCAACTGCGGGGTCGGGATGATCTTAGTTGTTGATCAAGCTGATGTAGAGCGCAGTATTAGCCTACTAAGCGAAGCTGGTGAGTCAGCATTTGTTATTGGCGAGATTAAAGACGGTGAGTCAGAACAACAAGTTCACATCGTTTAACGGCGCTTAACCAACTAATTGCCGCCTAGCTATGTCAAAAAAAACTGAGACCCTGTTAAATGATTCTGAGCGTTCTCGTCTGACGCGCGCAGTTGTCTTGATTTCTGGCAGCGGCAGCAACCTTCAGGCATTTATTGAGCAAATAAAATCAGGCGATTTACCGCTCGATATCGTGTTAGTGATTAGCAATAACAAAGACGCCTATGGTTTAACCCGTGCTAGCAACGCGGCGATAGCAACAAGTGCGATAGAACATCGTAGTTTCGACTCTCGCCGACAATTTGATCAAGTGCTGATGCGCGAGATCGACGCTGTCGAACCAGACCTAGTGATACTGGCCGGTTTTATGCGCATTTTGACCGCAGAGTTTGTTAATCATTACCGCAATCGCTTAGTCAATATTCATCCGTCTTTATTGCCTAAGTATCCAGGCACCAACACTCATCAACGTGCAATCGATGCTGGCGACCAATGGCATGGTGCGAGTATTCACTTTGTGGTGCCAGAAGTTGATGCCGGTCCGATTATCTTACAGGGTCGTTTAGGCGTTAGGCCTGACGACACCAATCAGAGCTTGCAACAACGCATCCATAAAATAGAACACGCCTTGTATCCTCTCGCTGTGAAGTGGTTTGCAGAAAACCGTTTAACGATCAAGACAGACAAAGTGTTACTAGATGGTGAAACCTCTAAGCAACAGTTGCAAACCTTTGAGGTGTAAGTTAGCGTTAACTGGTTATTTCTGCTTATAGGCAACCATATTTTGAAAACGATTTTCACCAAATTTCTCTCTCTCACTGCCGTATTTTTTTTGCTATCCATGACAAGTCAAACTTATGCATTAACCCCAGTTACCATTAGCTACACCATCAAATTCGACAGCAGCAAATTTGGCAGTGCCACCTTGGGTCGAGTGGAAAACATTCTCAAGGCGACCGATAATGGCTATTCGATTGAGACAATCACCAAGGCTCAAGGCATGGCGGCCATTATCATGGGCAGCAATGAACAACAGTCTTGCGAATTTGAGGTTCAAGATGGTAAAGCCATATCACAAAAGTACCAAGGTGGGCGAATTGGCGAAACAGACTATAAAGTTGATTTTGATTGGCCCCAGCGCAAGGCTTTTTTCAACGATACCAGTGGCAGCCGTGAGAGTGTCGACCTGCCTGAGGGGTATATTGTCGACAATTGCTCTATGTGGTTCGCGGTAGCACTTTTGCAGGGCGACATAGCCAATAGCCAATCACTTTATGTAGTCGATGGTAAGAATAAACGCATTCGCGGATATAAACTCCGTTCGACCAGTGATGAAATACTGAGTACCAAGTTAGGCAACAAAAACGTTACCAAGGTAGTTTTTGAACGTGAATTACGTTCCGGTAGAACCTTAACATTTTGGTTGTCTCACGAGGACGAATACCTCCCATTAAAAATGCAAGAGTCAAGGAAATCACGCACCACCACCTTCGAGGTAGCCGAGTTAACCTTGGATCGTTAATGTTTCGCTTGCTGGGTTCAGTTTAACTAAACGGTATTTTTTAACTTAATTGTGCTTTGCCGCTCACGGTTAACTTGCAAACAAGTTACGTCGGGGCGCGAGTAATGCCCCGCGGGGTCAAAATTTTGTCGTTCTTCACGAACACGATCTAAGTCAATTACAGCACTAAAGAGCCCTTCAGTTTCTAACTGCGGCTCAATTATAAAATCACCATTCGGGCCGCATAAGCACGATCCGCCATTGGCCAAAAAATCCCGGTCACCAAGACCCTGCATAATTTCATCGTAGAGCGGAAACTCGCGGGGAATATCAGCTACCGCCATTAGACCACTAACAGCCATCGAGTAAGATCGCCCCTCTTTGGCAAGAAAAGGCCCTATATCTTGGGTGTTGCGCACCGAGCCAGGCCATATCGCCACATGAAGATTCTCGCCCTGACCGTACAATGAGGCACGCGCAAGCGGCATCCAATTCTCCCAGCAATTTAGGCCGCCAACAGTAAATACATCTAAAGAGTGGGTTGTTAAACCATGCCCATCACCCGCAGACCACACTAGCCGCTCCTCGTAGGTGGGCATCAACTTTCGATGAACTGACTGGATAACGCCGTTCTTATCGATATAAACCATTGAGCCGTAAAGACTCATTCCACTTCTATCTTGTGGCCGTTCGATGGTTGCTAGATAAACCGCGACACTATGAGCTTTGGCTTGTTGGCAAACAATGTTTAAGTCGCCCGCATCGACATCAATAGCCTGCAGAGCATAATGGGCCTGCCCGATAATGATTTGCGTGAGGAGAAAGTGATACAACTCGCTAGCTCGCCCTTCGGGGAGGCTAGTTTTTCGTTTATTTGAGACGTAATGGTCGTTCCATTGCTCGAAAATAAACGGAAAAATAGACCAAAGTGGCGCTTTCGTACTAGTGAAACTCATTATCCGACAGGCCCATAAGCGCGAACATTCGCTTTTGATCATCGTTATTGAACTGCGCGCCACCGGTAAGCTCTACCTAAAATGGGTAGCCAGGTGTTAGTGCTTCGCCGAATGCAACTAGGTCACACGCTTGCTCACCTGCCTCAGAGATGTATTGAGCCATTTATATCAAGGGTTGCTGCCTTATTTATCCATACAGGCGATATTTGGGCCATTCCGACCTTAATGGTAGACGATGTCATAGGTGCTTTGTATTTAAGCAGTTAACAACGACTCAACACTATCACAGCCTATTAACAAGCGGAGCCAATCTTTAATCGCAACTCGATGATTATATTCCTTGTGGCTCGCCTTACAGCGCCTACTGTTGATGCGCCGATATAGTTTTTTGCATGCAAAAATACACCCCGCTGCGTACAGCGGGGTATTTCGTTCAAATCGGTTTCACTGTCTAATACGCTTTGCTAAGACAATTCGTCGATACTACTGGCCTTGAATGTCAAACGAGAGTTTGTCTTCATCGGTTGATATATCAACCACACCGCCATTTTGTAGTTTGCCAAATAAAAGCTCGTCCGCCAAACCACGCTTGATCTCTTCTTGAATCAACCTTGCTAATGGCCTAGCGCCCATATTCTCATCATAGCCATTATCGGCAATCCAAGTGCGAGCGGCTTTATCAATATTCAATTGAACATTTTTCTCAAGCAACTGACGCTCAACTTCAAGTAATTCCTTATCAACAATTTTATAGATCACTTCTTTACCGAGCGGGTTAAATCGCACAATAGAATCTAGGCGGTTACGAAACTCGGGGGTAAACATCTTGGTAATCGCACCCATGTCATCTTGAGCATTATCTTGCTTTGTAAAGCCCATTGAATTACGCGACACCGCAACCGCACCAGCATTGGTGGTCATAACAATAATAACATTCCGAAAATCGGCTTTGCGACCATTGTTATCAGTAAGCGTTCCGTGGTCCATTACTTGCAATAAAAGATTGAAGACATCTGGATGAGCTTTCTCGATTTCATCTAACAATAAAACCGCATGCGGGTGTTTATTAACAGACTCAGTAAGCAGGCCACCTTGATCGAACCCAACATAACCTGGAGGCGCACCAATCAATCGCGATACAGTATGGCGCTCCATGTATTCTGACATATCAAAGCGAATCAATTCCACGCCCAGGGTCATAGCGAGCTGGCGCGAGACTTCGGTCTTACCAACACCGGTCGGGCCTGAAAATAAAAATGAGCCTATTGGCTTATCAGGCTTGCCCAAGCCCGATCTCGACATCTTGATTGCCGAAGCTAGATTAACAATCGCTTCGTCTTGGCCAAATACAACGAGCTTTAGGTCGCGCTCAAGGTTCTTAAGTGAGTCTACATCAGAGGCAGATACTGTTTTTGGCGGTATCCGAGCAATAAACGAGACTACTTCTTCAATTTGCTCAGTATCAATTACTGGAACTTCGCCCTCTTCACGATCAAACAAACGCGTACGAGCACCAGCTTCATCAATTACGTCAATCGCTTTATCTGGCAAAAAACGTTCGTTAATGTAACGATCAGCTAGCTCAGCCGCGATAGTTAACGCCTCAGGCGTATACGTCACTTCATGGTGCTCTTCATAACGCGATTTCAAGCCACGTAAGATCTGCACAGTCTCATCGACCGTTGGTTGTTCGACATCGATTTTTTGAAAACGACGTGACAAGGCACGATCTTTCTCAAAAATACCTCGATACTCTTGATAAGTTGTCGAACCGATACACTTGAGTTGACCACTCGACAACGCCGGTTTAAGCAAGTTTGAGGCGTCCATGGCTCCGCCTGAAGCAGCTCCTGCGCCAATAATAGTGTGGATTTCATCAATGAAAAGCACCGCATGCTCTTCACCTTCAAGCGCTTTTAACACCGCCTTTAGGCGTTTTTCGAAATCACCACGATACTTCGTACCGGCTAATAGTGCTCCAAGATCTAATGAATAGACAACCGCGCCCTTCAGAACTGTTGGCACCTCGTCTTCGGTAATCTTTTTAGCTAAGCCTTCGGCGATCGCAGTCTTACCAACACCTGCTTCACCAACATATAACGGGTTATTTTTACGTCTGCGTGACAAAATTTGTATAGTACGCTCGACTTCTTTATCGCGACCAATCAAAGGGTCGATAAAGCCATCAATAGCCCGTTGATTAAGGTTCACTGTATAGGCTTCTAACGGCCCTTCTTTCTGCTCCTGCGCCTCCGGGTTCTCCTGACCTTCTGGATATGGCAGACCCTCTAGCTCATCCCCATCTTTAGTAACGCCATGAGAGATGTAGGAAACTGCGTCGAAACGAGTGACACCTTGCTGGTCAAGATAGTAGGCCGCCTGAGAGTCTTGCTCGGAAAACATGGCTACCAGAACATTCTCGCCTTCGACTTCGGATTTACCCGAACTCTGAACGTGCACAATCGCGCGCTGAAGAACTCGCTGGAAACCGATGCTCGGCTGGGTTTTAATCTCCGGTTGGTCTTCTACTTGCGGAATGTTGTCAACCAAATGAAGTTTCAGGTCTGAACGCAGCTCGTCCAAGTCTGCATTGCAAGCCTGCAGCACGGCCATTGCTGAACTGTTTTCTAGTAGCGCCAGTAATAGGTGCTCAGTGGTGACGAATTCGTGCCTCGCCTCATGCGCTACTTGTACTGCAAAGTTTAGCGATTTTTCTAAGTCTTTAGATATCATTTATTTCTCTTGCCTCCTGTTCGTTGACGCCAAGCTATTCGTCGTCATCGTCTGAATCTGGTTCCATAGTACATTGCAATGGGTGTTTGCTCTCTTGAGCATATCGCAACACTTGCTCTACTTTAGTCTCAGCAATCTCACGAGTAAAAATGCCACAAATACCAGCGCCTTTCTGATGTACATGCATCATGATCTGAGCCGCTTTTTCTTCCGAATGGTGGAAAACTGTGGTCAAAACATCGATCACGAATTCCATTGTAGTGTAATCGTCGTTCAACAATAGAACTCTATAAAAGCGCGGCTTTTTGAGTCTCGGTTTAGCTGTTTCAAGCGCTAGGTCATCGCTATGAATGGATTCTGGATAATCGCTCATGTCTTGTCTACTAAGTAAATGCTTAACGATTTCACTCACAGCGTTGTATAGACGCAAAAGTGGATCGTAGAGCTAAAAATTGTTCTAAGCTTATCTTTGCGCTCTATTATTCATTTTTCAAGGGCATCTTACTAGGCAAATGTTAATTTTATGACACTTAATCAATCCATACCCTTGACCTTTCACATGTGAGAAGGTTTACTTGCCGAGTTGAATTATCGCAGATAATTCGATCTACGTTGTGAAGTCGACAAAGAATTAAGTAGGCCGCAAGAAATCCTACCAGAAACCAAAAGACTTCGTTTAAATACCTGAAGCTAATATCAGGGTTTTTTATCAAAGTGAGGAAATAAGATGGCTACACTAGGAACAGTGAAATGGTTTAACTCTTCAAAAGGGTTTGGATTTATCGAACCAAGCGATGGCGGAAATGATGTTTTTGCACATTATTCTGAAATCGATATGGATGGATATAAGACACTTAATGAAGGTCAGGAAGTAGAATATGAGTTAGAAGATGGAGATAAAGGCCCAAAAGCCGCAAAGATCCGCGCAGCGTCATAATTGTTACTGTCATTAAACTCGTGTAAAAGCGACTAATACCATTTAATCGGCTACCAACTATCGACTACCAACTATCGGCTACCGACTTAGGTGGCCACAAAAAAGCACGGAAGCTTTACGCTGCCGTGCTTTTTTTTTCTTAATGAAGACTGTGTAAGCAACCAACAATCGAATCACCGCTGAGCGATAAAAACCACTCGCTCATCGGATCAATTCAATTTTTGTTTGCTATTCCTATACGCTGAAGCCGTCGATAATTGAATTGAAGGTGGCACTCGGGCGCATTGCCATTTCAGCCTTCTCTTCGGACGGAGAGTAATAACCCTCTATATCAACAGCTGCACCCTGAGCTGCTTGCAACTCAGCGACTATTTTATCTTCGCTATTCTTCAACAGCTCAAACAAGGACGTAAACTTAGCCTTCAGATCGCCATCTTTGTCTTGAGCGGCTATGGCTTCGGCCCAATACAATGCAAGATAGAAGTGACTACCACGGTTGTCCAACTCATTAACTTTACGAGATGGCGACTTACCTTGCGTTAATAGCTTACTAGTAGCAATATCCAGAGTGTCGGCCAGTATTTGAGCTTGCGGATTATTATTAACCTCAGCCAAATGCTCGAAAGAGGCCGCGGTCGCTAGGAATTCACCGAGCGAGTCCCAGCGTAAATGCCCTTCTTTAGTGAATTGGTGAACATGCTTAGGCGCTGAACCTCCCGCCCCTGTCTCGAATAAACCGCCGCCGTTCATCAGCGGCACAATCGACAACATTTTGGCACTGGTGCCGACTTCTAAGATTGGAAATAGATCGGTTAGGTAATCACGCAAAACGTTACCCGTGACTGAAATTACATCCTTGCCTTGAGTGATTTGCTCAAGCGAATAACGCGTGGCATCCGCCGGCGACATAATGAGCAGCTCTAGGCCGTCGGTATCGTGATCAAGTAGATATTCGTTAACTTTGATTATTAGTTGAGCTTCATGTGGCCGATTCTTATCTAGCCAGAAAACCGATGGCGAGCCTGTTTTACGGGCGCGACTGACAGCCAGCTTGACCCAATCTTGAATCGGCGCATCTTTGACCTGACACATGCGCCAAATATCGCCCTCTTGTACGGCGTGCTCGAACAATATAGTACCATCTTGCTCATCGATAACGCGCATGTAACCGTCGTATTCCATCTCGTAGGTTTTGTCGTGAGAGCCATATTCTTCAGCTTTCTGTGCCATCAGCCCGACATTAGCAACACTGCCAATTTTAGTCGGATCTAGCGCGCCATGCTCTTTGCAAAAATCAATAACTTCTTGATAAATAAATGCGTAGGTACTCTCAGGGATAACCGCTTTAGTATCCTGCAGCTCACCTTCCATATTCCACATTTTGCCTGAATTACGAATCATTGCAGGCATTGAAGCATCAACGATCACATCACTCGGCACGTGTAGATTTGAAATACCTTTATCAGAATCAACCATTGCGATGGCCGGGCGATTTTTGTAGCAAGCTAAAATATCAGCTTCAATTTTGTCGCGTAGATCGCCAGAAATTTGTTCGATGATGCTATAAAGATTACCTAGACCATTATTCGGCTGAACGTTTAGCTCTTCGAATAAGGTGGCATATTTCTCGTATACATCTTTGTAGTAAACCGTCACCGCGTGACCGAAGACGATTGGATGCGAGACCTTCATCATGGTAGCTTTAACGTGCAATGAGAACAGCATGTCGTTCTCTTTAGCATCGTCTATTTGCTCGGCATAAAATTCGCGTAGCGCGTTTTTACTCATGAACATAGCATCAATAACTTCACCCGCAAGTAACTCCAAACCATCTTGCTTTATAGTTTTGTTACCGTACCTATCGGTGAATTCGATTTTCACCGAACACGCTTCAGCCAGTGTCATTGAGCGCTCACTAGAACGGAAATCACCGCCATTCATCGTTGCTACATGTGAGCGCGAGGTTGGCAGCCACTCGCCCATTGAGTGTGGATTTTGCCTGGCATAGTTCTTAACCGCTGCTGGCGCACGGCGATCTGAATTACCTTCACGTATAACTGGGTTTACACTACTACCCTTAACGCGTTCGTACTCTTGGCGAACCTTAATTTCTTCATCCGTACGCGGATCATCGGGAAAATCAGGTAGCGCATACCCTTTGGCCTGTAATTCTTTAATAGCGTCTTTAATTTGAGGGATGGATGCACTGATATTCGGCGTTTTGATTATATTCGCGTTCGGGTCTAGCACTAACTGTCCAAGCTCTGCAAGAGCATCATCTACGCGTTGGTCCTCGCTAATATAGTCAGAGAATACCGCGAGAATACGCGACGCTAAAGAGATGTCCTTGGTATCAACCTCGACATCACATGCTCCAGCAAATGACTTGAATACCGGTAATAGCGATCGTGTCGCCAAGGCGGGTGCTTCGTCGGTAAGGGTATAGAAAATCTTAGATTTGGCGTTGCTCATCGTATTTTATCTCGAACCTAAATATGTGTATTGAGGGTTACTGGGGCTTGGTATTAGTCCCACCTAATGCTGCCTTCGTCGCTTACTGACGCCTGCCGCAGCTTAGGTCGCGCCCCACTCATGGGTTAACGTTTAGAAGTAAACCGTTTAAACGGCACGTCTTTCAGACGCGGCGGATTACTACTTTGGAATCTGAAGTCACAGCCTCCAAGTCTGTCAATGCTGCGGCTCTAATTCTGATCGACGCTTCGGCTAATAATTCATTATTATAGTGAATATTGGCGCGATCAATTAGCTACTAAAAATTGGCAGATAGAATAACACAAAACTTCACCTTGAGCATTGTAAAAGGCCCGTCGTGACGTCACACTAGGGAGATAGATAGTTGGCCTAACAGCTCAAAGCTTAGGGCCACATGAAACCAATCAAACAGAGAGCATTGGTTTCTCGTATTCAGCACTCAATTATTTCAGAGAATGTATGTGGACACCCGACATTACTGTTGCCGCAGTTTGCCAAAAAGACGGTCGTTTCTTGCTAGTCGAAGAGCGCTCTAAATCAACACAAAAAATCGTATTTAATCAGCCCGCTGGCCACCTCGAGCCGGGTGAGACCATTCTAGAAGGTGTGATTAGAGAAACGCTAGAGGAAACCTGTTGCCACTTTACGCCGCAAGCCTTAGTCGGGCTCTATCGATTCGCAGCCAATAACGGCAAGACCTACATTCGATATACCTTTTGTGGCGCTATCAGCGATGTGGATAGCAATTACGACCTCGACTCGGATATCATACGTACTCATTGGCTAACGCCAGAGACTATTCGCGCAAGCGCTTCATTGCGAAGCCCTATTGTGCTCAACTGTATTGATGATTTTCTGAGTGGTGTTCGATATCCGCTGGAAATTCTCAAAGAGCTTTAAACTAATCCCCATGGCTTTAGATCACGACCCTAACGAAACTCATGTCATGGTAGGCATGTCTGGCGGTGTAGACTCGTCCGTAACGGCGCATATTCTGAAACAGCAAGGTTATAAAGTAACCGGCATGTTTATGAAGAATTGGGAAGAAGACGACACCGAAGAATATTGCGCGTCAGCAACCGATTTAAAAGACGCTGCACAAGTCTGTGAGCGGCTGAATATTGACTTACACGAAGTTAACTTCGCACACGAATATTGGGAGAATGTATTTGAGCACTTCCTAGCTGAGTATCAAGCTGGGCGAACACCAAACCCCGATATTCTTTGCAATAAAGAAATTAAATTTAAAGAGTTCTTGTTACAAGCTGAATCACTTGGCGCCGATTATATCGCCACTGGCCATTACGTCGCCAAAGGCTTTACCAACGATTCACCTGAGCAAGAAGCGCTTCTACTCAGAGGCTCCGACAGCAATAAAGACCAAAGTTATTTTCTTTATACATTGCAACAACATCAATTAGTTAAGAGCTTATTTCCACTGGGTGAGATAGAGAAGCCAGTAGTGCGAGCGATCGCTGACGAGCAAGGTTTCGTAACCCACAACAAGAAAGATAGCACCGGAATATGCTTTATTGGCGAACGACGCTTTAAAGACTTTCTCAGCACATACCTAAAACCTAATCCTGGCAATATGGTTGGCGTAGACGGCAAAACTGTTGCCGAGCACGACGGACTGATGTACTACACCTTAGGCCAGCGGCAAGGTTTGAATATTGGTGGTGCCGGTGATGCTTGGTATGTGGCCGGCAAAGACATCAATCGCAACCAATTATTAGTAGTGCAAGGCCATGACCATCCGGCTATGCTGACCCAAACTGTCACCGCCAATGGAATGGACTGGGTAAGTTCATCCGCGCCGGAGATCGGTGATGTGGTAACGGCGAAGACACGCTATCGACAACAGGATCATCAATGCGAGATTATAGAAATAGATGAGCAAACGCTCAAAGTAAGATTCAATCAGCCGCAACGAGCAGTAACCCCAGGCCAAGCACTGGTGTTTTACAATGGCCGCATCTGTCTAGGTGGCGCTACTATTCATTCGTCAGTTTAATCGTTAGATCTATTCTTAAACCCTTCGGTCTTAGGTTTACTGCTCTCGCCTTACTCGATTGTTTTTACACGCTTGAAATCCTTCTTAGCGATTCGATAGTCGCAATATGGGTACTTACGGCACATTAGAAATTTCTCGCCAATAGTGCGGCCCTTGACCGACACTTTGGTAACTACTTTACTTCGGCATTTCGGGCAACTTCGCGCATAGCCAGAAATTGAATGTGACGAGTTATCGATGGTAAGTTGTGATTGATGAGTCGCCGACAAACGATCCTCATTAGATCTGTCACCTTTTGACTTACTGGTTATCAACCTGCAGATATCCAACTCGGTGTAATCTGCTCGCACATCAAAATAGAAAAGCCTCAAATCAGCACTCTTACAGACACGTGCAATCGCATTATCACGCAGCTTCCGCTTGGTCGCGCTGTTTTTCTTGGTCGAATAGTTTTCGCTTCGTAGCTTAGTTTTCGCTTCAACCGTCTGCTCTAACTCGACCACCGCAAAAACCGACATATCAGCTTGCTTACACACGATGAAATTAGCATTGTAACTATTAAGCTCTCGTCGGATCTGATTCAGTTCTAACCACTTTGCAGTCGCAGACAGCTCTATGAAATCCTTCAGGCCAACCTTTGCAAAGATAAAATATTTGTCCGACAAGGCATCGACCAAACAGTCAAACAACTTGCGTTCAGACACCGACAAAATGCGAGTTTTGCATTGCACCGCAACGGTCATATTTCACTGTCGCCCAGACGAACAGCGTAACTATGGCGCATACCGTAACGAGCCCAATTAGCAACGGCCACCCGATCATTAAATTGCTCAGAGTCATACCCCCTCCTTGCACAAGGCTTTTTAACAAAGCCGATGTATCAATTTATTTGTCTTTTTTCTAACCTTGCCAAGCCAGTAGCACTCAGCTCGACAGCCAATGCTATGCCTCACTATCGCGCTAATCTTCACAGACTAAAACAATGCTAAAAACCCCTTAAACAAGGTAGTTACAAATCAGCGTGAAAAAATCAGCCTAGGCCATCTGGCAATTGATTAAAGACCATGCAACATGATCTACTGTCTGCCAGCAACCCGGCATTAACTGAAACACCCGAATTATTCAGAGCCATTGAACTAACTAAAAACCACTAGGCTAACTACCTTAGTTATATGCCGTTATCGCGTATGCAAATAAGACTAGCTATATCGATTACTAACGCTACCCTGCAAACTTATCGACAATCAAATTTATATAGCATCAAAAAACACCCTTCGCCTCTCAAAAGCATCGAAAATCCAGTTAAGCGTTGAGCTAAACTCAATATTCTTATTCTAATACGAAGGTGATTTTCAACTTCACCCGAAAGTCAGTTACCTTGCCGTCAGCAATGCCAACCTCTTGATCTTTAACCCAAGCCCCGGTGATGTTTTTCAGCGTTTTACTCGCACGCTCAATCCCAACACGCACTGCGTCTTCAAAACTTTCAGTTGATGATGCCGAAATTTCGGTAATTCTTGCAACGGTCATAATAAATATCCTGTAGTGTTTTTTTACTTGGATTAGCGACCGACTTGTCCCTAAGCTCGCCCTCAGTCTAGAAGCTAAGTGGCCATCAAGTCAAAGGATTAAAAGAGCGACCTCGGGTTAACTACTAAACTCACGACGCGGCAGGGATAGGAAGGGCGGCAAGCGAATTTCAACACAAATGCCAAGTTACGCTCCATATTGATGACAAATCGTCTATTTTTTCAATTTCACACTACCTTACAGATTGACTTATATATTCCAGAACATGTATTCTGCCTTGCATGGCAAGATCTCGTGAATTTAAACCAGAAACCGTCCTAGACGCAGCTCTCGATCTATTTTGGAGAAAGGGCTATAAAGCCTGCTCGATGGCTGATGTAGTAAAAAGTTCGGGAGTTGCACGATACGGCCTTTATCAAACGTTCAAAGATAAGGACCAGTTGTACTGCGCCACATTGCATCGATACAAAGAACGCTTGAGAGAGAGGTTTATTAAACCATTTTGCTCTCAACCGTTAGATTATAAAAGCCTAGTCCAACACTTTGATTTGGTGTTAGAGCAACTCGAACAACGTGAGCATCAAGGTTGCTTTGCCCACCAAGCCGCGATTGAGCGCGCTGGTCAGGATCAGAATGTAAACGACATTGTTAATAGCATTTTCGAAGAGTCTAAAAAGGTTTATAGACTAATTATCAGAAATGCGATTGCTGATGGTGAGGTGCGTGACATGCCAATTGAAGACCTTGTTATTTATTTGATGGGAATTCAGCGTGCATTAATCGCGATGACAAAACAAAATTGTGCTCTAGAAGAACGACGCGATTATGTACGCTGCTCTTTGGCATTGCTGAAAACGGCGGACGATTAGTATCAGAACATTCACGGCCCAGCATAGGTTTTTTTTGGCCTATAACAGAATGAGTGTTCTGAAATAACTTTAAGCAATAACGTGAATTACTTTGATTCATAAAACAGATTTACTTAACCGAGGAATTACAATGAAATATTCAAACATTCTTAAACTTGCCACTAGCCTTTTAATCACTGGCCTATTTTTCTCTGCCAATAGCTATGCTGACGAAGTAGAGACGGCGGGTCAAGCAATGACTCTGTGTACAGCTCAAGCAGAAAGAGCACACCCAGGCTACCAGCGCAGCAAGTCTTTAAAAATTAAGCAAAGACGCGGTGTATACAAAATAAAAATGAAAATAGTCACCGAAGATGATTCACTGGTAACACTTTGCGAAGTCACAAAAGACGGCACAGTTTCTTACGCCAAGACCTAATCTCCCCTGATAAAAGTCGATTAGGTGCGCGCCGAAGATGCGCTTGGGCAACCTCAGCCCGATCTAGTTCATAGGCGGTTTAAGGCTCTAATTTGGCTTTAGGTAAACCAGTATAAAAACTTAAGGGTGAACATCGTATTTGCTGTTCGCCCTTTTTTAATCTTGGTATTCGGGTCAATCTAGCAATAGCAAAGTGATCGCGGCCATAAAAACCGATGACATTGGCACGTCTCGCTCTGGAATACTGGCAAGCAAACCGCTCGAAGCTATGCGATTAGTCGCAGCCGACGGATGCAGGCTGTCGAAGAACACAAATCGATCGAAGCGTGTGCCAAAAACGCAATCAGGGTGAAATGAGAACTGCTCAAGAGTGAAACAGCCGACCTCAGTTTGAGAAAAGCCTAGTGAACTTGCATTATTTAGTATGCGGTCAAGTTCGGCAAATAAATCGTATTTTGAGGCCAATGCTCCTGGCCTAGATTGCAAACGTTGCAAAACCCCATCAAGCTGGTTGTTATAGGCTTGAACATAATCACGCGCGCGCTGCGAGATATTCGGGTCAGTAGACTGACGCGCTAGAGTTTCAGGGATGCTACCGACATCCGCGACGTTAGAAATCAAAAAATCACGTGCACCCGCATCGTATAAACGAGTCAATTCACCTTCCAAGGTTTGGGCTACCATTGTTATTTTTGCAGTAGCATCGCTAGCGGATAGGGTCCCTCGAATATCTCTTAGGTCGTTGCCACCTATCATCAAAAAGAAAAGATTGGATGCGTCTGCTCGCCCTCCCTGTCTAGTTAAATAGGCAGATACCTGCGAGCCGAGATCTTCGACATCACTACCCACAATATTTCCACCTGAAACTGAGAAGTTATTACCGCCTAAATCTGTTTGTGTATGTCGCGAAGCGACTGCCTGAAAACCCAGCTCGGCGGCAAGATAGTCAACCAAGACAGGTCCATTTGAAATTCTATTATCGAAGAAAGGAAATGGGAAATTAGTCGTTACTGATGCTAGATTACCGGTATCAGAAAGGCTGTCGCCAAAACTGACTAAGCCGCTATATTGGCTGCCTAGAGATTGATTGCTTAGAGATTGATTGCTTAGAGATTGATTGCTTAGAGATTGATTGCTTAGAGATTGACCGCTTTGCGCATAGCTTGAAGCCTGTACAAAAAACCATAGAAAATAAAGAAATCCGGTCCTGCTAATCACTAATTTCATCATATATTGTCAGCTAGCTAGTTTGGGCATACGTCAGGGAGGACAAGCATTGGGGACGATGACTTTATGGTCGACCCGTTTAGCGGAGGATAGCACCTTATAAAATCGAATCAGACTCTGATCACATTTTGTTAATAAGGCTCGCAATTCGGGGACTCTCTGTCTATAGGTCGACAACGCAGCAAATTTAGCGTTGTTAAGGTCGTTATCGAACCAAGAACGATACCAATCTTGGCCGTCCCACTGTTGTGTTTTTAAGGCTTTATATGATGCTCTCAAATGGTCAAAAACACGATATTTCTCAGCCGCCATTTCGATTGGCGTTAGCGTCGATTGATATATGGCCTGCAGCGCCTGTTTGCTATTGGCGACCAGCAAATAGAATTGATGTTGTACCCTCAGACTACTCCGATACGCTGCTAAACCAGCGGGATTATTAGCCTGCAGCCAGAGCATAACGCCTGTCTCACCAACCACCGATGCAAACGCCTCATTAAAATCACTGTCACCATTGATGTAAAGCTTCTGGTGGGCGATTTCATGAAACAGCGTTTCGGCAAATTCACTGTCACCATACCTCATCATTGATGGCAGTAACGGATCAGCAAACCAGCCCAATGTCGAATAGGCCGACGCGCCGCCAACCTCGGTCTCCAACCCTTGAGACTTAAGTTTATCCGCATAAGCATGAGCGGCCGCTTGATTAAAATACCCCCGATAACTAGCACAGCCAATTACCGGATAGCACCACTGTTTAGCCGCAAGCGAAAATTCCGCTGCAGCGACTACGGTCCACACTGGAAACTCGCGTTCTAGCGCGACATAGCTTTTGTAGCTTGAAGAGCTAGGCAAGGCTAATTGTTCAACTGCGAAGGTAATTAACTCCTTTGATAATAAAAGCTTGGCCTTTACTGGCTCCTGGGCGTTTTCAATCGCCTTGTCTAACGGCACTCGTGTGAGCATCAAACGACTGTGTCCGACAACACTCTGTGAATAATACGAAACTGTCGAACAACTGCTAAGCACTATGCTAAGCACTAGGTATAGCCCCAAAACTGACGCCCGCCTAATAGTATGAAGTAAGCCTGTGTAATTCATTGTTAACAGTGTAAGCCATTGATCTGGAGGAATAAAGACAACACTCAACGTACTCTCGACTTTGCTTTAGCAAAAAAAATAGCCTCTACATTGTAGAGGCTATTTTTTATTTAACACACGCTTTCCGCCGCAGCCGAATTTTTCGGATTAGCTCTTGCTACGTTCTTTGTTCTTGCGTTGAGCGTAATCCGACTGGCCACCTTTCGGCGAGTCGCTTCGGTCACGCTTTTTCGAGCTATATGATTTCTTCTTCGGCTCGGCATTTTGATCATTCGATGCTCCTCCGCGATCAGATTTCAGCTCGGAAGACGCCGGAGTAGCACCATCGAAAATGGCAATATCTAATGGTCTACCAGCAACACGAGCACGCCTCAAGATGCCCATTACTTCTTTAGGCATATCAGCTGGCAAATCAACGGTCGAATAGTCATCGCGAATTTCTATCTCGCCAATGTACTTACTCTCTAGCTCAGCTTCATTGGCTATCGCACCAACAATGTTGCCAGGCTTAACCTGATTACGACGCCCAACGTCTAAGCGAAAGCGTTGCATCTTCACATCAGGGTGAGCTTTCAGCGGACTCGCTTGTTTATTCGGCACGGGTTTATCTTCGTAGCTGCGTTCGCCACGGTCACTTCGGCCCCGTTCATTACGCCCCCGTTCATTGCGCCCGCCTCGGTCGCCTCGGTCGCCTCGGCCACGCTCTGAATCGCTGCGATCAAAACCAGCACTGGTGTGAGTAGACTTCGCTTCACGAGCCATGGTCGCCTCATCTAACACTAACGAGGTCTCTCCTTGGGCCAAAAACGCGGTCGCGGCGGCGATTTGCTCGCTACTCACTTCTTTGTCTTTTTGAATCTCGGTTACCATCTGCGAGAAAAAGTCTAAATTCTCATTGTTGATAGCCGTTACAATGCTGTCTTTGAAGCGTTCAACACGACTCTTATTGATATCAGCAATACTTGGCAGGTCCATAGGAGTGATTGGCTGCTTAGTCGCTCGCTCTATCGAGAACAACATTCGCTTCTCGCGCGGAGCAACAAACAAAATCGCTTTGCCAGAACGCCCAGCTCGGCCAGTACGGCCAATACGGTGAATATAGCCCTCGGTATCATGCGGCACATCATAGTTAATCACGTGGCTAATACGCTCTACATCTAAGCCACGTGCAACCACATCAGTGGCGACTAGAATATCAAGTTTGCCGTTACGCAAACGGTCGATAATCTTTTCACGATTAGCCTGTGGAATATCACCGTTCAAGGCTTCACTTCTAAAGCCGCGCGCAGACAATTTATCGGCTAATTCGACAGTGGCGTTTTTAGTTCTAACGAAAACGATAACGCCTTCGCTTTCTTCACTTTCTAGTATTCGGGTGATTGCATCCAACTTATGCACGCCACGAACAATCCAATAGCGCTGAGATATATTGGCCCCGGTTGCGGTTTTACTAGCAATTTTAATATGTACAGGGTCTTTCAGGTGCTGATCAGCAACACGCTTTACTTCGCGAGGCATCGTCGCTGAAAACAAGGCTATTTGACGGTCGGGTGGCGACTGCTCTAATACCCATTTAACGTCATCAATAAAACCCATGCGAAGCATTTCATCGGCTTCGTCTAGCACTAATGCCTTTAAGCCATCGAGGGATAACGTTTTACGACGCATGTGATCCATAACACGACCGGGCGTGCCGACCACAACCTGAGCGCCACGATTCAATTGTTTTAATTGAATTGAATATGACTGACCACCGTATATCGGCAATACGTTGATACCTTTTAGGTGCTTAGCATACTGCTGACACGCTTCAGCGACTTGAATCGCCAGCTCGCGAGTAGGCGCAAGAATTAGTAGCTGAGGTGCGCGGTTACTCGGGTCGATGTTTGCCAATAGCGGCAGAGCAAAGGCCGCCGTTTTACCGGTTCCTGTTTGCGCTTGACCTAATAGGTCTCGACCCTCTAGTAAGGGCGGAATCGCTTCGGCTTGAATTGGTGACGGTTGCTCATAACCTTGGTCAACTACCGCCTTTAAAATAGGCTCAGGTAGATTGAGGTCGGTAAATTGAATAGAGGTTTCAGGATTATCTGACATGTTTGGCTCCGGTGCTTAATATCCTTCGCAAATGCAAATAGGATATAAACAACAATAAATTAGACATTACGGGCTCTGTTGCACTCGCTATCTCTTTTATCTGCGTCTGTAATTGCGCTGAGATTTAACGTCCAATCGGGCCCTAAAAAGCCCGTCGCATTACTTAACTTAAACTGATTAAGTTCTGACTGGGCTCACACTTTCTCTGCGGCTACTCACTCCGAAACCGCAAACAGGCGCGAGTATACATTCTAGTACGCAGTATGGCGACCATTTGAGTCAAGTAATTGAAAAGCATTGTGAACAGTAGAAAACGGCCGATGCAGGCAAGTCTAAATCCAGTTTTAGCTCCAAAATGAACGCTCAGGCCTAGCACAACGTATTAATAGAGACTTTTCGAGCGCCTCTTCCTTGAGATAGGCCACTTTATGGTATTCAGGGCTATTTGCAAAATCCTTAAAAGCCTGCCAATCCGGATACTCTACAAAGAAAAGAAGATCGGCATCGAATTCTCCGATCAACGGTCTATCGGGGACAAAACTTTTCAGCTTACGGCCACCTACCCGTTTAATTATAGGCCCTACAACCTTCATATATTTTCGATATAGCACTTCACCATTATCAGGCTTGAACCAGACGGCATTGAGCATGTAAATGCTAGAATTCTTTTCACTCTGGCTACTTTTCTTTAAGTTTACCGTTGTCTTCTCTACAACATTATTTTCTGAAATCTTGTTGTCAGTCATTGTAGTACTCATTATTTTCTAATGGTTTCTTTAACTACCACGATCTATCAGCTCAGTCGCAATGGAGAGTAAATAGTGGGCATGATTACCTCTGATTGTGTCCGTCACAACCCTCCGAGTAACCTGGTAAATCGAAAAACTTAATCGCCGTGTTGGTCGAAAACCAATCGCAATGACTCGCCGTTAAATTCAACCACATCCCCCCCCTTTAACTTGCATCTTTTTCGCATTTCCAGCTCGCCGTTGACCTTAACTAGTCCCTCTGCAACGGCCATTTTTGCTTCGCCGCCGGTGCCAACTAGACCCTCAAATTTGAGAACCTTATAGAGCTCTACTGGCTCTCGATTTATTATTACATCTTGCATAATCTACACAATAACAGGGCTTTATTAATATGTCGCCATAGGATTTATTGTCACCAGCTGACAAACGCTGAACAATGAGGTGACAATAAAAAGCCCTAGTAAGCAAACGCTAGCTAGGGCTTCTTGACGCAGAATTGACTACTAGTTTACGCGCTCTATCACGGTAGTGATGCCCTGCCCTAAACCAATACACATCGTTGAAATTCCGACAGTCATATCTCGTTGCTCCATCACTGTTAGCAATGAACCCGAGATACGCGTACCTGAACAGCCAAACGGATGCCCAAGAGCGATGGCTCCGCCATGTACATTTACCTTATCGTCCATGTCATCCAGCAAGTCTAAGTCTTTCAATACTGGTAACGCCTGTGCAGCAAAGGCTTCGTTTAGCTCGACATAGTCAACATCGTCAATTGTCATATTGAGCTTATCTAGGGCCTTCTCTGTTGCCGGTACTGGTCCATAACCCATAATTGACGGATCAACACCGGCTAGAGTCGTTGCGCGAATAACGCCTTTAACGTTTAAGCCGAGGTCTTGCGCACGCTCTGCCGACATAATTAACATAGCGGAGGCACCATCAGTAACCTGCGACGAAGAACCAGCCGTAACCGTGCCTCCTTTTGGGTTGAAAACTGGTCGCAATTTCGACAAGCCTTCAACCGTAGTGTCCTCACGAATCGTCTCGTCTTGAGTGACCATGAATGGAGTGCCGTTCTCACGGTGGCCCATGATTGGAATGATCTCTTTATCGAACTTACCCTCTGCGCGTGCCTGAGCAGCAAGATGATGAGAACGAGCTGAAAACTTGTCCATATCTTCACGCTTAATGCCATGCATCATCGCTAACATCTCTGCCGTCATGCCCATGCTGCCCGCCGCTTTAGCCGCATAAAGGCCAAGCTCTGGATTTGGATCGATACCTTTATTCATATCGATATGGCCCATGTGCTCAACACCACCAACCAGATACACATCGCCGACACCGGCCATAATGTTGGCGGCAGCTGTATGCATCGCTGACATCGATGAACCGCATAAACGGTTAACGGTTTGTGCTGGAACAGTGTGTGGAAGACCGGCTAGCAGACCTACGAAGCGAGCTAGATTTACGCCCTGCTCATCGCGTTGCATTACACAGCCCCAGATCAAATCGTCGATTTCTTCTGGGTCTAGTGCTTCGTTACGGGCCAGCAAGCCTTTGATCACTTCGGCGCTTAATTCGTCCGCGCGAGTGTGGCGAAAACAACCGTTTTTGGAACGGCCCATTGGTGAACGCGCGAAATCTACAATGACCGCGTCTCTTGGATTAATGCTCATAATATTTACCTACTTTTTTATCGGCTGAATAGATTAGAAGTTGTAGTATTTTTTACCAGAAGCCGCCATTTCGCGTTGTGCTTCAGTGGCGTCATACAACTTGCCTAGGTCCTTGTATTGGTCACTCATGGCTACGAATGCATCGAGGCCGATGGTGTCGATCCACTTAAATAGACCGCCTCGGAAGGGAGGAAAGCCCACTCCGTATACCAATGCCATATCGGCTTCAGCAGCGGATCCAACAATCTCTTCTTCTAAGCAACGAGCCAGCTCGGTGCCCATAGGAACCATCATACGGGCGATGATTTCATCCGCATCAAACTCTTTACGCTCAGCCGTAATTGGCGCTAATAATTCATAACTGGCTTCATCAGCAACCTTCTGAACACGGCCTTTCTTATCTTTCTGATACTTGTAAAAACCAACGCCATTCTTTTGACCTAATCGATCCGCGTCGTACATCGCATCGCCAGCGGTTTTATAGGTGCCAACCATTCGATCAGGAAAGCCATCAGCCATAACCGCTTGGCCATGATGGCCCGTGTCCATGCCAACCACATCCATTAGATACGCTGGGCCCATCGGCCAGCCAAATTTCTCCATTACCTTGTCGACTTGCTGGAAATCCGCTCCGTCACGTAATAAGTCCATGAAACCAGCGAAGTAAGGGAATAGTACGCGATTTACCAAGAAGCCTGGACAATCGTTAACAACAATCGCTTTTTTGCCCATTTTATTGGCATAGGCGACGGTGCGTGCAATCGCTTTATCAGAAGTTTTCTCTCCGCGAATAACTTCCACCAACGGCATTTTATGCACTGGGTTAAAGAAATGCATGCCGCAGAAGTTCTCTGGGCGTTGCAAGGCTTCGGCAAGGTGAGTAATCGATATAGTAGACGTGTTAGAAGCGATGATTGTATCGTCGCTTACATGCTTCTCAACGTCGGCAAGCACCATGCGCTTAACTTTTGGATTTTCAACAACCGCTTCAACAACGATATCAACACTGTCAAAATTGTCATACGAAAGCGTTGGATCAATGTCAGCCAAGATGCTGCCCATTTTCTCAACTTTCATACGCCCACGATTTACTTGCTTAGATAACAAGCCATTAGCTTCATCCAAGCCTAAATCTAAACCGGCTTGGTTGATGTCTTTCATTTTAATTGGCGTGCCTTTCAAGGCAGATTGATAGGCGATACCACCACCCATTATTCCTGCACCTAAAACAGCCGCTCGCGCAACTTTCTTATCGGCTTGCTTCTCCCAACCTTTGGCTTTCTTACTGATCAGTTGATCAGCCAAGAAAATGCCGATCAACGACGACGCGGCATCGGTGCCAGCCATCTTGATAAATGCCTCGGCCTCGATTTTGAGCGCATCATCACGATACTTGCGCGCTGCGTGTTGCATCGCCGAAATCGCGGCTACCGGAGAAGGATAATTCGGGCCAGCAGTACCAGCAACAAACGCCTTAGCGGTCTCGAATACCATCATTGACTCGGTTTCGTTCAACATCAACGGCTCAGATTTCTGCTCACGACGTGCTTCGTAATCCATTTTACCGTCTATTGCGTCTTGCAATACGGCAAGCGCGGCATCACGTAGATCTTCAGGTGCCACTACTCCATCAACAACGCCGGCTTTTAATGCGGCGTCTGGACGTTGCTCTTTACCCGAAGCTATCCAGTCAATTGCAGTATCAGCTCCGGCTATCCGAGGTAGTCTCACTGTGCCACCCCAACCAGGGATTAAACCTAGCTTGGTCTCAGGCAAGCCAATTTTTGCCATGCTACTCATAATTCGAAAGTCACAGGCGAGGCAAAGCTCAAGACCGCCACCCATGGCGTAGCCGTTAATCGCGACCACAGTCGGAAAGTCAAAATCTTCGATAATGTTAAAATTTTCGTTATTTCCGCCGAGCTGATCTTCAGGAGTATGGTTGCCAGAAGCAAACATCGGAATAAACTCTGTAATGTCGGCCCCGACAATGAAGACCGGCTTAGCGCTGGTAATCAGCAAGCCCTTTACGTCGTCAGCGTCATCAAGCAGATCAACTGCTTGGCGTAATTCATTAACCGTTTTAGAATCAAATTTATTGACTGACTCGCCCTGCAAGTCAAAGTTCATTTCGGCGATGCCGCCTTCGAGCATCGTTACCGAGAGTGCGCTACCGTTATACATCTAGTGGGCTCCGTTCTCTTATTCGTTGAAATAAAATTAGAACACTATCGTGCCTAATCTAAGATGTCGGTATTATCAGGCATTTCGTTAAAGAAACCCAATACAAATGGCCAATCAATCGTTGCTATTGATTAGCTGAATAATGCCGCGGTGTCGACAACACAGGGCGAGCCCGCACTTTAACTTGTACAGGAGTTACGCTGAGCTCTCTTTAGCTCAAAACTTGAAGTAGAACACGCCATACAGCATAGTCATGACGAACGAAGTAAAGCCGCTATCGCCCTTACGCTTAATGGCTTTTTCGAACAGAATAAATTCGATAGCGTGAGCAAGTAAAAGTATTACAGCGATTATTTTCAGCCAGAGTGCCGCTGGGTCAGGAATTAAACCAATAACCGCCATTAGGCATAATAACCAAAATACTAACATCAATTTTCTCATGCCATTTAACTCCAGTAGAGGTGGTACCGCTAACCTATAACAACGCTGCTTGCCAATTAAGACAACATTGTTAGCCGATTACAACAACGCTTTTAGCGAATGACAACAATGGAACCGGCAATATGATCGTGCCAGCCCTTTTTCTTGCTATCAAATGCGATCCAAATAAAACCGATAAATAGGCCTAATATAGAAACAAAATAACCGACATATCGCAGTAGCGACTTCGCTAGGCTCAAATGCTGACCGGTTTTTTCATCCAACACTTTAATCTTTAGCAGTCGCTTCCCAGGGGTGCCACCAAATTTCATCCACAGCGCGATGGTAAAGACCAGAGGGAATATATAACTAAGCAATACATCGGCCGGGCCCTTGACCATGTCAGTGCTAGTCAACATTTCATTTCCGTATATCCAAAACATAAATGGCAAAGTGATGATCAAAATAACGATAGTGTCGACAATCGTCGCGACCGCTCGACTCCAGAAACCTGCATAGTCATAAGCCTCAGAGAGACCGTTATCCAAATTCGCTTTCGGCGTTGCGTATGGGTTTGCTTGGTCGTCGCTTACGTCATTCATATTAGTTTTCCGATTGAACTGGTGATTTAAAGCTAAGTGAAGGTTAAACCTAGATTAAAGTATAAGAGACCTCAGCGTAACTCGACGAACGGATAAAAATGCCCGTAATGTCTTCACTTTTTGTTGAAAAACTTGCCGATAGCCAGCTATTACCTGCATTTTCCGCCTCAATTGAAGACATTCCAAGCTATTTTTATCTCACCCCTGAGTTATCCTGAGGTCTCTATAAAACATTTTCGCTATTAAAAGAGTCAATCGCGCTCATGATTGACCCCGCTCATGACTGACCCCGCTCATGACTGAGTAACCACGCCTTTCTATCAGTGCCTGATGCATAGCCGGTTAATTTGCCATTAGCCCCGATTACTCGATGGCATGGCACCACAATCGTCATCGGATTTTTACCGTTCGCCAGGCCAACTGCTCGCATGCCTTTTGGATTACCGATCTGCTTTGCAATATCGCCATAGGTGCAGGTCTGCGCGTAGGCAATGGCGGTTAATGCGCTCCAAACCGTTTTCTGAAAAACCGTGCCGTCTGCCTCTAGTGGTAAATCGAAGGTTTTCAGTGTGCCATCAAAGTAGGCTAACAACTGATCTTTAGCCAAGCTTGTTATCGGATTGATTTTTTTCGGCGTAATGATATCAACAAAGTGGATAGATTTTACCGCAACCTCGCTCGCAGCTATCTGCATTAGCCCGAGAGGCGACTCGAAGTGATCGAAGTAGAGAGTCATGACAATTGGTTCCACATTTGAAAGGTAAGGTAGCTTCGCCATGGGCGAGTTCGTTCAAGATCAGGTTCTCGCCCTAGCGATTTAATCGCATTTTTTAAGCCGACATCACCCACTAGCCATATATCAGGGTCTTTAATTGCTCTTAGCTTCACATAGTTGACGGTCCAGGGGCCGATTCCTTTGATATCTAGCCAAGCGTCAATGTCACCAGGCTTGTCCGCGCTAAGAAAATGTTCAGCTAATCGGCGGATGGTGTCTTTACGCGACTGGGGCATACGGAAAAAGTCAAGTGAATGTCCTACCACAGCATTGGGCTGCGGAAAGAGTCGCGGCATCGGACGCCCATCTACGCCCCCATCTACGCCCTTGCCTAAGTCGGTAATACCGCTAAAATCTAATGGTGCCCCCAGTTCTTCGACGAAGCGAATAACCAAGTTACGTGCTGCTGCAACGGAAACTTGCTGCCCCAAAATCGCCCTTATACCCGCTTCGAACGGCGACCAAATACCGGGTACCCGCAGACCAGGGAGGTAGTTAAGCCAGCCGCCTACCTCGGCAGACAATTGTTGGTCTATTTCAGTGATCGGCGCATCGACGTCAAATAACAATCGTATTCGATGCATTATTGGGTTCAAGTACTGATACTCGTTTAGCTGCAGACGAAGATCGAAACGATGCTTATCTGGATTAGCTGAAATAGTAAAATAGCCCTGTGTCGTGGAATATTCAATGGTACGGCTATAACAATTATCATTAGCCCATTCGAGACTGGGTATCACCCGTCTATTTAAGAAATCGAGCATCTCCCTCCATGCATACGGCGGTCGATAATTTAACCGCAAACTCAAACTACTCGGTTCATGCGGCTGACTCTTTCGAATATCGCTTGGGGTAAGACTCAACTGTTGCTTGATTGCTTCATTAAAGCGGCGAACGCTGTTAAAACCAGAGGCAAATGCGATCTCGCTAATGCTTAAATTGGAATCATGTAGTAACTGTTTTGCAAACAAGCATTGCTGATAAATGGCATATTTCTTTGGCGATGTACCTAGGTTGCGTTGAAATAGTTGGCGCAAATATCGATCCGAAATACCCAGACGCTCGGCAAGTTCTTGTATAGACTGCTCTTGCAGCGCGCCCTGTTGTATCAAGCCCATTGCCCGTCGGAATGTCGTCTCCGAACCAAGCCAAGCACATGATTGAGGTGCGCTGTCTGGACGGCACCGCAAACAAGGGCGAAAGCCCGATTCAGCAGCCGATATCGCCGACTGATGATACTCAACATTTTTTTCTAACGGAGAATTAGCAGGGCAAATCGGGCGGCAATATATGCCGGTAGATTTAACCGCAGTAAAGAACACCCCATCAAACCGAGCATCACGCGACTTGCGTGCTCGCGAATAGCGATGACTTAGACTTTTTTCTTGAACGGCGCTCATATAACTATTGTAGATCAATGAAACCGAAAAACTAGCTGTTTTCGGAAGTGCATTACCTCACTGTTAACGCGAGACTGTCTTTAACCTCGGTGAATAACGCTACGTCAGCCTAAATCATTAGCTGAATTTTCTCATGTCGTCGGCGGTGGCCAGCGGTCTTGCACTTTTCAATATGGTTTCAGTCGCTTGCTCGACCAATTCTACGTTACTTTGCTGGCATCCAAATGGAGCGTCTTCTAGACCAACTCGGGCATGTGCGCCAAGTTCAATTGCCAACGGCATAATTGCCTCAATATCGGCGTCTAAGCCGGAAACCATCCAAGCAGAATCCGCCTCAAGGTCGGCAAGATGCTGCGCATAAAAACGAACCGCAGCGGCCGATGGTTTCATACCAAACAATAAACCATCGGAAAACATCACACGATAAATAGCGCTCTTGAGCCCCTCGACCACGTTCGCCATGGCCTTTCCCAGACGAGCAAAACCGGGCTCATAGATAGCGTAAGCTGGCCGCCAATCATCGCGCACCGCGAGCTCTAATAACGCTCGAATATCAGAATCTGCATTGGCATATAAAAAGCCATTGGCGTTAGCGGCTACCTGAGAGGTGTGGCTTATGTTAACGCTTCCAGGATCAACAACGCCCCATTCCAGAAGACCTCTCTTAGCCAGTACCTTGATAGGCTCTAAGCGCTCATCTAACGCTACATTTAAGCCCAGCGTTGGGCAGATTATGGCGTCGCATTGTTGGCGGATACCCTCAATCACCTGGCCGTATCGATCGGCATTTTCGAACGGTTTACCGTGGTCATCATAGACATGCAAATGAATAATCGCAGCGCCTGCTCTAGCACATGCAACCCCCTCAGAGATAATCGCCTCAGGGCTTATTGGAATGTTCGGTTGGTATGCTAAGCCGGCTCCAGCGTTTAAGGCAACTTCAAGCCAGACCGGATTGTTCACCATGTTATTTAAACTGCCTTGGTTTGACTATCTTGGTTTGACTATCTTGGTTTGACTATCTTGGTTTGACTATCTTGGTTTGACTATTTTGTTAGCTGATCCCATCAGTGCCTATAGATCTTTATATGAATCGTCTTGCCGATCTACCAGTCGTTGCATCGCAGCAAACTCCAGTTCACCAGCACCTTTATCGCCCATACTCGCCATTTGCAGTTTCAAAAGCTCTGAGGTCTTATCCGCGATTGTCGTCGACACTGGCACAATCGGGCGGCCAGTTTGATCAACCGATACTTGGATTTCACACGAGCGTTGAAGCGCGGTCATGTTGAAGAACATTTCAGCAATGCTTCGCCCACACGTTAACAAGCCATGGCTGCGCAGTATCAACAAATTCTTACTGCCTAAGCTCGCGAGGAGATCTTCTTTTTCACCGTCAACCACGGTTATGCCCTGGAAGTCGTGATAAGCGACTTGCTTATGCAAAAGCACCGAATAGAAATTATCGATGCGCAAACCCTCTTGCTGACAAGCAACCGTCATACCCGCAGTAGAATGAATATGACCAATACAATGAGCGTCATCCCGAGCGCCATGAATAGCGCTGTGAATTAGCATTCCTGCTGGGTTAACCGGGTAATCGCTTGGCTCAACAATTTCACCGTTAATATCAACTTTGACTAAGTTCGATGCAGTTACTTCTTTGTAGTGCAGCCCATATGGGTTAATCAGAAAATGATCATCTGAGCCAGGTACTTTCACTGTTATATGGTTGTAGATCATTTCGCTCCAGCCCATGTAATCGAAAATTCGATAACATGCAGCCAGTTGAACGCGGATATCTTTCTCAGCTTGATTCATTGTATGTCTCCTAGGCGGCCCATTAATGGACTCTGGTAACGGTCTATTCTGGTTAAGATGATTAGTATAAACCGCTAAGGTGAATAGCCGCCGAACTTTCTCAACGCCATGTGAGCTGGCTCGAAACTGGCCGCAGCCGACCAAGTCGCGGAATGATTGTGAAGCTATCGGAGGCTATGGACGTGCCACTGCGTGAGCGCAATTCGATTCTTAATTCTGCTGGTTTCGCAAATCTATATGCCAACAGAGACTTATCAGAGCCATCTATGGCACGAGTAACTCTTATTCTTGAGGAGTTACTGTCGCACCACAATCCGTATCCAGCATTCGTACTCGACCGGCAGTGGAACATCAAAATGAAAAATGAGGCCGCTGACATTCTGTTTGAAATACTAGGCGACCCGGTCAGGGCGGCCCAGTCAGGGCGACCCAGTCAGGGCGACCCAGGTCAGGGCGGCGCGATGTCGGTGACACCGGCGAGCTGAATATTGCCTTACTAACCGTTCACCCGAAGAGGCTGCGCCGCTTTATCTCTAATTGCCATTCCGTGGTGACCCCGTTTATGCGACGGCTTAAAAAGGAAGCGTTAGAGTCTGGCGATGAATCGATGCTTAGACGCTATGATCAGTTGAAAGAGCATACGGGTGAGCTGATTGATCGCAATGATCACTCAGACTTGGTGCCAGTGTTACCGCTCGAAATTGACTTAGGCGGGCCACTACTAAAGTTGTGTTCGGTTATTTCGACCTTTGGCACAGCGCAAGATATTACCGCCAACGAGCTTCGTATCGAGACCTTTTACCCCGCTGACGAGTTGACCAAAAAATACTTTAAGGAAGTGTACCCCTCGATGTATATCTAGAGATGCCTTACTTATCGAAAACGATAAGATTGTCGACTCTAGCCAACTGATTCTGTAAACCTGATTGCAATAAGGTTCCAAAACCAGCCTCTAACAGCATCTCATCAACGCCACTGGTATCGTTCAGTGATTGGTAAAAATCGACAGGGCGTCTGAACATCCAAAGAGAAAAAGGTAAAACAGCGCGTTCAGCCTCTACCTTTTCGACAGTGAACTTATGCATTCCGATAAAACGCGCTACTTCTCGAGCGTCGATATTTTCTGTACGCCATAGTGTTAAACGAGCATCGGTATCCAACAAAACTGGTAGATGCTCAGCCGCCATACGCTGCAATACTGGAATCAAGGTTGCGGGGATCTCGTCATTGGCAAGAAATTCGCCGTTAGCAATCTCGTCGCTAATCATACGTTCAACCCATTTACAAACCTCTGGAGCAATTCGCTGCATAAGTTCGCCGGGCGCTGGGTCTCTGTATAGGTGGGCATACATTGGGCCGATTAAACCAAAGTCGCCTATCGAAGGACGGCCACCAAAAAGGTAGTCGTGTTGTTTGAAATGAGTATTCAAATCACTCAAAAGCTGCTCGTAGGACGCTTCCAGCGCCGGGATATTTTTTGCTGTAATACCCAATCGAGGAACAAACCCCTTGAACTTTGAAGCTACCTTTTTGCCAAGCAATCGCTGGATAAATTTAGGGCCTTTCGGCAGAACCATGCTACCGAAGGCTGCATAGATAAATTTCTCATTCTTTTCTGGGAAATTCCAGCGATAGTGCATTGCTGGAATCACCAACCATTCGTCACCGTAGACTTCGAGCAACAACGACGCCAATTTTTGCTTCGGCGTGTCAGGATAAACAGAAGGCTCTGGACATTCAGCTTCTAAGTAATCAATAATGACCGTGCTGTCTTGGATAACAAGATCATTCTCAGTTTGAATCACAGGGACGTAGCGCACCCCTGTTCTAGGGATGATGAAGTTTTTGTAAACCTTCAAGGTTGATGTGACTTCCTCGAATTCAATCCCTTTTTTATTAAGGTACGATCGCACCTTACCGGTAAAAAGCGAAAACTGTGATCCATATAGCTTGATCATAAATCTCTACCTGAATGATTCCTGCAGCGCCGGAATCATTCAATATTGCCTGAGCTAATTCGCTGTTTATGCGACGTTTCTAAACTACTGGTTTAAGCTACTTCGAATAAGCCTGCTGCACCCATTCCACCACCAACACACATAGTAACAACGACGTATTTAACACCACGACGCTTACCTTCAATCAAGGCGTGCCCAATCATTCGGGAACCGCTCATGCCATATGGGTGACCTACCGAGATAGCACCACCATTTACATTCAACTTATCGTTATCAATGCCAAGTTTATCTCGGCAATAAATCACCTGAACGGCAAATGCTTCGTTCAATTCCCATAAGCCGATGTCATCGACCGTCAAACCATTGGCTTTAAGTAGCTTTGGCACCGCAAATACAGGGCCGATGCCCATTTCATCTGGCTCACAACCGGCAACCGCCATGCCACGATAAATGCCCAGAGGTTGAATATTTCGTTGTTCCGCAACTTTAGCGTCCATTACGATTTGCGCAGACGCACCGTCAGACAATTGAGATGCATTGCCTGCCGTAATCGTGCCACCTTCTATAACAGTTCTAAGACCACCTAAACCCTCCAGCGTAGTGGCGCGCAGACCTTCGTCTTGGCTTACTGTAACGTCTTGCTTAGAAGCTTCTTTAGTTTCTTTGTCATACACAATTTTAGTGCAATCTACCGACACCAATTCATCGCTGAATTTACCAGCTTCATAGCCAGCAATGGTTCGTGTTTGCGATTGCAAACCATATTCGTCCATCTGCTCGCGCGTTACGCCATAGCGTTTGGCTACGATTTCAGCCGTTTGCAACATAGGCATATAGATATGCGGATGCTGTGCAACCAACTCTTTATCTACCGCGCGATGTAGGTTCATCTTATCGTTTTGCACTAAGCTGATGCTGTCAACACCGCCGCCAACAACGGTAGTCATACCATCGACAATGATTTGCTTGGCGGCGGTTGCTACGGCCATCAAACCCGATGAACACTGACGATCAATTGACATACCAGCTACACTTGTAGGCAAGCCAGCTCGTAGCGCGACTTGGCGAGCAATATTGCCGCCTTGAGCTCCTTGCTGAAGTGCCGCGCCCATGATGACATCATCAACTTCTGCCGCGTCTATGCCCGCTCGTTCTACCGCAGCACGTACCGCGGCAGCACCCAGGGTGGCACTGTGTAAATCATTAAAACCACCACGATAGGCTTTACCGATTGGGGTTCTGGCGGTGGATACGATAACAGCATCTTTCATATTATTTTTCCTCTGTATTTATTAGATTCTCGCTTGCGTGAGAATGGTGATTAACACCGACATTAGCAAAGCACTAATTAACTTATTCTAAGTGATTTGTCCTAAGTGACTTATTCTAAGCGTCTTATCCTCGATGCTTAGGGGGTTAGGCTTAAGCTTTTAAAAAATCTGGTTGCGCGAACTCTGGACCAGGATAAGTATAAAAACCGTGTCCCGATTTATAGCCTAACTTGCCCTGGTCTATATACGATTTAATAATATCGGCAAAGACTTTACTACGCTCGTCATCTTGTGCGCTGACAATATGCCAAACAGTCTCTAAACCAACTTGATCCATCATCCCAAAAGGCCCAGCCATGGTTCCGAAGTTACCCATAAATGACCGGTCTATGTCTTGAAAGCTGCCAACTTCGTTGGCAAATAATTCCGAAGCTTGGCCAAGAATCGCCATCAGCATGGCGTTAAACATATATCCGGGACTTTCTTTTTGAACGAATACCGGTATTTGATTTATGCGCTTGCCGAACTCCATGAGTAAATCAATGACCGCTTGATCAGTGCCGGAGTGCGGCATGATATCAACCACTACTTGATTAAATACATCATGAAAATGAAGTGCGCAAAACAACTCAGGCTGTTGAATCGAGTCAAGTAACGCCGATGGCAAAAGATAAGATGTATTGGTCGTTACGATAACGCCTTTCGGCAAACGAGGCGTCAGATCAGCATAGAACGCTTTCTTCAAGTCCAGGTTTTCGGTCACCGACTCACTGATCAAGTCAATACCTATAACCGCCTCATCGATATCATTGGTGACGGTCAAGTTAACAGCAACTAAGTCGGCTTGTTGTTGGCTGATTTTGCCCGCCTTCAATAAACTTCGAGTAAGCTTGGCTTGCATCGCTTGCGCAGTTTTGAGTTGCTCGTCACTGACGTCAAACATCTTGACCTTGAAGCCATCAAAGACACAACGAAGTGCGATACGCAGGCCTAATGTGCCTGCGCCCGCGACCATGACGGTTTTTATATCATCGATAGTCTTGACTAACACTAGCTTGCGTACGCCGCTTGATTGAATTGCTGCTGGAAAAAATCACCATCACCAAACATCAAGTTAATCATCATCATACGCTTGTGATAGTGCCCGATATTCATCTCATCGGTTAAGCCCATACCACCATGCAATTGAATCGCTTCATCACCGATGTGCTTACCATTCTTAGCTACCAAGGTGCGCAGTGCGTTAACCATTTTGCTAGCGCGCCCAGGGGTAGTTCTGTCATCGGTCAGTTCCACCAGCGTGCCGACTAATAACGACTTAGCCTGCTCGTAAGACATAAAGGTGTCAACCATACGATGCTGTAAGGCTTGGAATGAGCTAATCGTCACACCAAATTGCTTACGTGTTTTAGTGTATTCAACGGTCGTGCGATTGAGTACGGACATCAAGCCTACAGCCTCAGCAGATAGGGCAACGTGGGCGATTGCAAGCACTTGGCTGATGGCTAAATTGGCATTGCCCAGATCGCTGATTAATTGACCCGAGGCATTATTAAAATGAATATCAGCTACCTGCTGACCATCCATTAACGGATACGCGTTGACTTCAACTCCGCTTGCGTCAGCATCGACTAAGAACAGGCTCAAGCCATCTTCGTCGGTCTGAGCGCCGCTGGTACGAGCGACTACGATTAGTTTTTTAGCGTGTGCGCCGCCGAGCACGACTGATTTGTGACCGCTTATTGAGTAAGCGTCACCAGCTTCAGTGGCGGTGGCGGTGGTGGCAATATTACTTGCATCAAACCGGGCCTGTGGCTCATACATAGCAACAGCACCCATGAGGCTACCATCAATTATTTGCGGGATAAGGTCGGCCTTGATCACATCGTTAGTACTGCGCTCAAGTAAGCCACCAAACAAAATCAAGTTAGGGAAAACAGGCTCAACTACTAACGCTTTGCCAAACTCTTCCATGACTGCAGCGATATCGACCACGCTGCCGCCATAACCGCCGTTCTCTTCGCTAAATGGCACTGACAACCAGCCAAGCTCAGCAAAGGTGTTGTAGTGGTCTTGGCTGAAACCATTATCAGAATCAGCGCCTACTCGACGTTGATCGAAGCTGTAATTATCTTGCGCCCAACGGACGATGCTTTCTTTGAGCGCATTTTGCTCTTCACTATATTCAAAATTCATTTTTCAATCTCCGACTACAAACCTAAAACGGCTTTGGCAATAACGTTACGCTGCACTTCATTTGAACCACCATAGATGGTTGCGGCACGTCCATACATATACGCTCGACGTGAGTTTGATCCACGACGATGCAGATCACTTTCGAAATTATCTAAATGCAGCGATCCTGAATATGCGCCAATGGTCTGCATGCGAAGCTCTTGCAAAGACTGCTGAATTTCAGTGCCTTTAATCTTCAACAGTGACGACTCCGCACCCGGCGTCTCTCCAGACGACAGCTTAGCCAACACACGGAGTTCCATGTATTCGAGCGCCATCAATTCTATTTCGATATCCGACAGGCGGGTTTGAAATAGCGGGTCGTCGATCAACTTACCCTTGTAATTGGTCTGCTGCTTTGCTAATTCTGTAATTTCACGCAACCAACGGCGACTGTCAGCAACACCAGCGATTGAAGTACGTTCATGTGCGAGCAAGGCTTTGGCGTAAGTCCAACCTTGATTTTCGGCTCCGATCAGGTTCTCTTTAGGAACACGAACATTATCAAATACCACCTCATTGAGAGAGTGATGGTTATCAATTGAATGAATTGGGTTAACCTGGATACCTTCCGACTTCATGTCAATTAGCAAAAAGCTAATGCCTTGCTGACGCTTTTCGAATGTGCCGGTACGAACCAAGCAGAAAATCCAATCAGCGCTTTGTGCGTAAGTAGTCCAAATTTTAGCGCCAGTAACGAGATAATCATCGCCGTCTTTAATCGCTTTAGTCTGCAAGGCGGCAAGGTCAGAACCTGCGCCTGACTCAGAATAACCTTGGCACCACCAGTCTTCGCTGCTTAAGATCCGCGGTAAGAATCGCTTTTTTTGTTCATCGTTACCGAAAGTAAAAATTACTGGAGCAACCATTTTTACGCCGAACGGGACGACATCTGGAGCACCGGCTTGACAACGCTCGGTCTCAAAAATAAACTTTTGCACCGGAGTCCATCCTGTGCCGCCCACCTCGACTGGCCAATCAACAGCAAACCAGCCTTGGTCATTTAACTTCTTCTGCCACTCAATGACGACGCTTTTATGGTCTTCACCAGATTCTACTTTTTCTTGTAATTCTGGCGTATAGGCGCTTTTAAAAAACGCTCGAACTTCTTGTTGAAATTCGAGGTCCGCCGATGAAAAATTATTGTCCATCGTGTCTCTCCAACATTGGTCTAATTAATTATTTCCGCAAGAGTGTACTATCCAGAGCGTGAAAAACTAGAGGCAAATTAAGGATCTTTACGGTTATTTAGAACCAGCATTCTATTATTCTAATAAAATAGACATTAGCCGCTAAATTTCATGCATTTTTTATCGATCAACCGCAACAAATGGACATTTATAATCAATTGCCACGCTTTAAATATCTCGAATTAGGCGCGTTCCTATCGAATTATCGCCCTTAGATATAGCCAAAAAACCACCTTTTTTGGCGGCATTAGTAATCACTATCGAGCCGACGCCCTGGCTCAATAGAGCTAACGATTCTTGTACTTTCGGGATCATACCATCGCTGATTATGCCGCTCGAGATAAGCGCCGAAGCCGAGCTAGGTGTAACCTCAGTCAGTCGACTTTGCTTATCATTAATATCCTTATAGATACCGCCCACCATGGTCGACAGAATCAAAACATCAGCCTTAATTGCGCTGGCGATAGCGGCAACTGTGGTGTCAGCATTAATATTAAATACTCGGCCATTTTGATCTACTCCGAGAGAGGCAATCACCGGCACTAAATTCATAGCTAATAAACCGTCAAGCAACTCTAGGTTTATTTTTTCAATGTCGCCGACCTCGCCCATATCGACTAATCCGTGACCGGCAAACTCCATTGGCGGCCGTTTACTGGCACGAATAAGCCCGCCGCAAGCCCCGTGACAACCGAAAGCGTTAACTCCTTGAGCAAGCAGTGAGGCAACCAAATCGACATTTACTTCGCCACACAAGGCTTGCTTGACGACCAACAAATCGGCTTCACCGGTAATTCTTCGACCCTCAATTTTGGTCGGCCGCAAACCGTGTAGTGCTTGAAGCGCATTGAGTTGAGGGCCGCCACCGTGCAGCACTACACAGCTCCAGCCAGCATCACTTAAGTCTTTTACGTTTGATGCAAAGCCGGCTCTATCCACTGGATTGAGAAGCATGTCTCCACCGACCTTAATAACCGCAATAGGTTTTTTCATTAGCGTCTACTCGTTTAGCTTAGTTGAAGACATGCTTGACATCTTACTAACATGTTACTAAGGCCACATGCCCGGCTGATCTAGTTGGTAAGCATTCTCATGACCGGTCATCAGATTAAAGTTCTGAATTGCTTGACCGGCTCCGCCCTTAATCAAGTTATCGAGCGCGGCAATAGCACACAGCGTGCGCTTACCAGAAGCCGGGTCTGTCTTTATATCCAAGCCGATTTCAATACGCAGTGTGTTCTTCACCGCAACCACTTCAGGGGTCATGCCTTTAGGTAAAATAGTTATCATAGGAAAGTCTTCGAAATACGCTTGGTATTGCTCACGCAATTGATCTTCAGTGACACCGTCTGGCGCATCGACCTGAGCAATAGACATCATGCCGCGGCTCAACGGTGCTGAAACGGGAACAAAGTCTAACGAGACGTTGTTAGCACCTGCGGCACCAAGTGTTTGAATGATCTCCGGTTCATGCTGATGATTGTAAACTTTGTAAGCTTTAAGGTTGTTGCTTCGAATGGTGTGATGATTACCCGCTTGCGGGTGTACGCCAGAGCCGCTAGAACCAGTTAAAGCGACTAGGCGAACAGTTTTATCGCTGAGCTGACCAGTCTTCGCCAACGGCAATAATGACGCGGCAATGCAGGTGGCAAAACAACCGGGGTTGGCAACGTGTTTAGCGGTTCTGATCTCGTCAGCGTATAGTTCTGGCATGCCATAAACAAAGCTACCTAGTCTTTCTGGACATGGGTGCTCAGGCGCGTACACACGGGTATAATCGTGTAAATTTTTAAGCCTAAAATCGCCCGATAAGTCGATGATGCGCACATCAGTGTCAAATAATTCTATCGCTACTTTGGCGGTGATGATATGCGGCATCGCCAATATCACAATGTCGGCACCGTCAACGCATTCGGTTGGAGGAATGTCTTCTAATACCAAATCGCTCATACCGTAAAAGCTACGGTGTACCTGTCCGATATTTTGACCGATATGATCTTTGCTTGATATGCGTAACAACTCTACGTCGTCACGGACTAATAGGTTTCTAAGCAGCTCAGCAGAAAGAAAGCCAGAGCCGCCGATGATGGATACTTTTGTTTTTGCAGTCATAATAACTCGAAAAATGATCGTTTACAGATTGGTTGGCGCAACAACTAACATCGCGCGCTGACCGATTGGTATATTAGAAATGGGGAAAACAAAACGTTCGCCGTCTTGCTGAGTACGGTATTCGTAGCCCTCATCTGAGGCCAAGAGTGTGCCTTTAGGGAAGGCTGTGAAATTCTTCGCATCCTCAGCGATGTGTAATTTTAACGCCTCGCTTTGCTTGATAACTTCTTCGACAACCGAAAACACTTGGATGCTCTTTATGTCACCTGAAAAATGGTACTGCCCTGAAATCAGTTCACGCAAGCCTTGCATTGCATCGGCAAAATTACCCATGTCATTATCGCCAAATTTACGCACCCTTCCCAACTCGACGGTAAACGAATCAGCCGCAAATTCGGTACTTGTGAAGTAAGAAAAGGTGCCAGAAGGTTTACTCGAGAGCAATATCGCTTCAAGGCCACAGCGCTCCAAAAACGCGATTTGAGTTGTCGACCAGTCACGATCATGTAGGTACGGGTAAACCGCGAATTTCTCTAACTCAGATCCTCGAATAGCGGTATGCAGGTCATAATGTAAACGCGGCTCGTCACCTTGTTGATAGAACTCAGTAACATGATCTTCGATTAACTTAGCTCGCTTAGCCTCTTGCGCTGAAGATGACTGATGTTTGCCAGAGAATAGTCGATTAAGGTTTTCGTCAACAAAGCGCACCGCTTGATTGGCCGCTGGTGGGTTACCAATAATAAGCAATAACTCGTTTGTCACCGTTAGCTGACCACTGTTAATTTCGCTAAAAAGTTGCTCGACCATCTCGATTGGTGCTGTTTCATTGCCGTGAATACCACAAGAAATCACGATGCGATAGTCACCTTGTTGTGCTGGTGATACTCGCAAAATCCCAGTTTCAAGCAATTCGAGATTAACTCCGTTCTCAAATTGTAGAGAACTAGGTTCGGCGCTGACGGGATTCGCCAAGGTAGTTTTCAAGAAGTTCATTGTTGAAACTCATAGAATGAGCCCAGCTCAAACAATTGTGTTAGTTGATCCAGCGCAACGAAATTTTCTTCCGCCAAAGCAGGATCAGCTAAATCGCTGGGGGTTATTTCTTCTCGGTAGTGTCGCTCTACCCATTGGTTTAACTTGCTAAGCCGGTCATCGTCGAGAATAAAGTTGGAATTGCTTGCGTCTAGCTCTGCTTGGGTAAGCGCAACTCTCAGGCGTAGGCAAGCTGGGCCACCACCATTTTGCATACTTTGACGCACATCGACAAACTTCACCTCTTTAATCGGCGTTGATTGGGTCTGTAACCATTCGAGGTAGGCAGACACTTCAGCATTCTCTCGGCTCTCTTCTGGAAGCACCAGTGTCATGCCGTCTTGGTTCGGCAATTGCAGTAGCTGTGAATTGAACAAATACGATTTGACCGCCGACTCGAGTGACACCATGTCAGTCGGTACTTCAACAAAAATCAGCTCAGGGTTGTCAGGCGCAAGTGCGGCAAATTTCTGTCGCAGCTCAGCCTGCATCGCGGCTTTATCAACAAACGCCTCTTCATGCATGAAAAAGGTATTTAGATTAGAGACGCTGACTACATCATTATGGAACGCGCCAGCATCAATAATTTTAGGGTTTTGCTGAGCAAAAACCACCTGACTCTCATCAAGCTTATGTAGGCGGCTTATCGCTAGTGACGCCTCGTAAGTCTGTCGACTTGGAAACTTTGCGGCGGCGACGCTGTTCTGTCTAAACGCATACCGCCCAAAGACAAAGAGTTGCAAGCCTTGCTCACCATAACTATTAGTAAATCGACTGTGATTTGCAGCACCCTCATCACCAAACTGACTGCTCATTGGTAAGGCATCATGATGCGAAAAAGACTCGTCATTATCAAAAATGGCGCGCAGTAACTTAGCGGTACATTGATGTTCAATAGAGCGATGAAACATGCTGGAAAGATTGGCCGCAGTAAAATGTACCTTGTGATCCGCCGAGTCCGCACTTGGCGACACAGTACACGCATTCGCAGTCCACATCGACGAAGCCGAATAGCAACTGGCTAATAGCTCAGGCGCGCTATTCGATACCTGTTGGATAATGCTTTTATCACTGCCACTGAAACCTAGTTTTCTCAGTGTCGGTAAATGCGGCCGCTGCTGTGGCAAGAGAATGCCTTGCTGTAAACCAAAGCTACGATTGGCCTGCATCTTCTCGAGACCTTGCAAAGCCGCTTTGCGCGGCTGCGAAATCTTTAAGGCATTACTTTTGGAAGCGACGTTACCATGCGACAAGCCGCCATAATTATGACTAGGGCCAATTAGGCCATCGAAATTTACTTCATAGCTTTCTTGCTTTGTGCTGTTTTGCTCTTTACTACTATGCATGGTCATGGTCTACCCGATTAAGTATCGAACGCTGTCACCGAGCTCGAGGTTGAGTGCTTTCATAGTTACTCGAGGTATTTTAACGCCGCCCTTCTCTACCGAAATAGTACTTATCAGAGTTTGAAAGCTATTTACCTCACTGGTTGCAATCATTGCGCGCTCATCATGGTCAAATTCAGAGATGCCGATAATCTCAGCCTGTTGGCTGCCCTTTACCGAAACAATGTCGTCTATCTTGGTGTCAACGCTTGGTGCAGCATCGAAAATGTCGACGTGTCCATTCCAACGAAAACCTTCCTTTTTGAGCATTTCTAGCGCAGGCTTACCTTTAACATTAGGCTGACCGATAACATCCTGCGCTTCCTTTGGCAGCATGTTGACGTACAGCGGGTGCTTGGGCATCAAGTCGGCTATAAATTGATTACCATGAATGCCACCATAGAGGTCGGCATCAGCAAAGGTCATATCAAAGAAATGTTTGCCTACCGCATCCCAAAACGGCGAGCGACCGTGCTCATCAAAATAACCACGCAAATCGGCCATAACGCTGTCCGGAAAACGTTCCCGAAATTGCGCCATAAATAAATAGCGGCTGCGTGCCAACAACTTACCGTTGCCATTTTTTCGATAATCTTTATGTAAGTATAAAGTAGCGACCTCAGCAAAACCTTCAAAGTGGTTTGACAAATTAAGCGTTTCAAAAGTAACCCTTTTATCAAGCTCTCTGCAGCTTTGAGTTACCTTATTTAGTTTGTAGGAATAAAACGCTTCCTTTCCTCCCAAACTCGAAATTATGGCTGCCGTGCCGACAATTGTGTCTGCATCGGTGTCTTGCATTACAAGAAAATAGCTTTCTTCTTTAGGATTCTCTAGCGTCTTCTCAATGCTATTAACTGAGTTACGCAACTTTGCCTCAAGAACAGCGCGTTCTGGCGGCAATGTTGTCATTCCTGGATACGCTTGTTTAGCTAATGCGAGCACGCCGTCAATATCGGATTCGCGGGCAGTTCTTACTAAGATCATTTAAATTCTCCGGTTTGGATCATTTTTCCATAGCGAGAACCAAATTAGGCGTTGAAGATCGAAGCCGGGTGACGAGATTATGCGGTGTGAGATTAGCTTTGCCGTTGAATGTGCAGCGACCTCGGCATAAATATCTAAGCCTACCTCCAAGGCAACTTAAAAGTAGGGAACGCAATTGAACAGCGGTGAAAAAAATTTATTACTAAAATTACAGCTAGACAATCATCCCAGTACAATTCGAAAGCAGTAAAATTCGAAAGCGGTAAAACTACAGTTAGTAGACTACCCTGTCCTTATGAAAGATCTATCAATAGGTCTAGAGGGAAACCTGAGAATTCCTTGGTCCGCTCTAAGATGATCAAAGTGTTCATTTTCGCGATGCCAATGCCACTGGTGATTAAACTCTCGCTAACGGTGTTATAAGTTTTCACATCAGTGCAAACGAATTTCAACAAATAGTCATAGGCGCCGCTGATCTTATAGCTATCAGTGACTTCGGCAACGCTGGCGATAGCCGCATTAAATGCTTTGAAGTCATCTGGTGAGTGGTTCTCTAGCGTGACCTCGGTAAAAGCCTCAACGTGTGGAGCTAGCCGATCAAGGTCAATTTCAGTAACGTAACGTTTAAGCACGCCGTCGGATTCCAAACGTTTGACGCGGCTCAAACAAGCACTGGCTGAGAGGTGAACCTGCTCTGCCAGTTGTTGATTAGTAATTCGTGCATTGGTTTGAAGAATCAAAAGTATCTTTAAATCAATTTTGTTAATTTTGCTGACGTTAGCCATACCCTTCCCCAATTATATGTCATATCTGATTAGCCCTTCCGCAGATTCATTTGTCGCTTTAGGCACATTAGAATCATATATCGAATTTAAATTGAGTGCTTAGCTTTGCGCGCCTCTATGCTAACTTTATCGCATCTAATAACTCAACTTTGCTTGCGACCATCTATGTCAAACCATCAAAACGACCTAAAACAGCTTGATGCTAATACCATCTTACACCCTTCGACCAATGCTAACGAGTTCGCTAAAACTGGCTCGAGGATCATGCAATCCGGTAAAGGTATCTATTTGCACGATACCGATGGCAACCGTCTGATTGACGCCGTTGCTGGGCTTTGGTGCGTAAACGTTGGTTATGGTCGCCCTGAATTAGCCGACGCGATGCACTCAGCCGCCAGTAATCTGAGCTACTACCATACCTTTACCGGGATGTCGAACGTGCCACAAATAGAGTTGGCGGAGCGTTTACTCGGCCTAGCTCCAAAAAATATGTCGAAAGTATTTTTCGCCAGTGGTGGTTCGGACGGTAACGATAGTTTGATGAAAATTGTCTGGTATTACCACAACTTGATTGGTAAACCCGAAAAACGAAAAATTATCTCCCGTTGGCAGGCCTATCACGGCACCTCTATTGCGACCGCGAGTTTAACCGGCCTACCGTCGTTTCATAAAGACTTTAATCTACCGATCGATGGAGTACTGCATACTGAATCGCCAGATTATTTCCGTCATGGCTTAGAGGGCGAAAGCGAATTAGAATTCTCCAAACGTCGGGCAAAGCAACTCGAGGACATGATTCTAAAAGAAGGGCCCGAGACCGTTGGCGCCTTTATCGCCGAGCCGGTGATGGGCGCCGGTGGGGTAATCACTCCGCCCGAGGGATATTTCGCCGAAATTCAAAAGATTACTAAAAAATACGACCTTTTATTCATTGCCGACGAAGTAGTTTGCGCTTTTGGACGTTTGGGAACCTGGTTTGGTAGCGAGGTATACGACATTAAACCTGACATGATGACTACCGCGAAAGCGCTGACCAGCGGCTACTTCCCGTTCTCGGCGTCATTCATTACCGAAGAAATCTGGGACGTTATTAAACAGGGTTCAGCTAAGTACGGCAGTTTCGCACATGGTTATACCTACGCCGGGCACCCAATCGGTGCGGCTGTCGCAATGGCTAACCTAGATATCATCGAAAACGAAAAATTAGTTGAGAAATCAGCCGATGTTGGTGCCTATTTTCATAAATTATTGAATCAGCGGTTCGCTAACGATAACTTTGTCGGCCAAGTCCGTGGCCGCGGCATGATCGCGGCGGTACAACTAATGCAAGACGCTGAAAATAAAGTATTTTTAGATCCAAGTTTAAAGACCGCTGGTAAAATCACCGCCAAATGCTATGAGAATGGGCTAATTGCTAGACCGCTTCCGTCGGTTGATTCGGTCGCGTTTTCGCCGCCATTGGTAACCACTAAAGAAGAAGTCGAGCAGATAGTCGACATCTTCGAAACGTCGGTTAGATCTATTCTCGACTAGATTAGTTGGGCCAGAAAAGTAGAGTCAGAAAAAACTAAACTGAATGCCAGATTTCGGATAAATCTTTCCGCGAATTTGGCGTTTCGTTTTCACGCTGCTCTTCATCTAACTGACTTAAATCGGCCAGTTTACCGATGGTGAAGCCCATCAGCACATCAGCATTATCAGTATCTATACCCAAATACTCGGCCGCTTGCGCTGCTTTTATGCCGCCCATGCCATGGGTATACAAGCCTTCCATACGAGCCTGTAGTGTCATTGACATCCATGCAGCACCGCTATCAAAAGCTGAATAGTCATTAGTTTTGCCGTTATGCTCGAAGTTTTTCTCAGCAACAACGAAGCCTATCACCGCGGTGTCCTTAGCCCACCCTTGATTACCCTCGACTAATAAATTGAGAAAGTCGTCAAAGGTGTTGTCAGTCGAGGTATAAAAACGCCAAGGCTGAGCATTAAAACAGGACGGAGACCAACGAGCTGCATCCATTATTCGATGCATTGTGCTGTCATCAATCTTGGTCTTCTGAAACGCTCGTGGTGACCAACGCTGAATAAATAGTTGGTCTAGGCCGGTGCTGGTATCTCGGGCGTCGAAGTTAATTGTTTGTTTGCTCATTTAATTCTCTAAATTTGAATGAAAACCCTCGCCGCAAGCAGCGAGGGGTCTTTTTGCGAGCAAAAACCTTTACCGTGGCACCTACAGTAGGCGCTTTTAGATTAGCCCCGGGAGATTTAACCCTCGCACGCGATTAAATTTGAATTCTCTACAACGAGAGGTATCAGGAGTCAAATTTAGCTTTTTCATAGCTCGCACGCAACCGAATTGAATCTACGGCAGCAAGTATTCGACGCCATAACTTATCGCCTAAGATTAATAGCGCTGGAACTAGGAATAGCGTCACAAAAAACGCCACTACTAAACCAAACGCCAGCGAGATAACAGTTGGCTTCAAAAAAGCTGACTGACTTGACTGCTCAAGCATTAACGGCACTAAGCCGACAAAGGTTGTAATCGAGGTAATTAATATTGGGCGAAAACGTGAGCGCCCTGCGGTGACAATCGAGTCGACCACGCTGAGACCTCGGCTAAGATTGATTTTAAACGAATCGACCAACACTAGATTGTCATTAATCACCACACCACAGGCGGCAATCACTCCGAAGTAACTGAATAAAGAAAACGAAACGTTGAATAATAAGTGGCCAATAACCGCGCCAGCAAACGCGAATGGCAAGGCTATAAGAATGACACAGGGTTGAAAATAACTCTTGAACGCCATCGCCAATAAAAAGTATATAGCACCCAATGCGATAAATAATAAGCCAATTATTTCAGCACCGAATTCGGCTTCGGCAACCTGTTCACCTATCGCAGCACGGGTCAACCCAGGGTATTTCGCTTCGAGTCCTGGAAAGAAATTTTCATCTAAATCTTTCATCACCTCATCAAGCACAGGCTCTTTCAAATAGGCTTGTACTCGACCGGCTCTTAAACCACCCCAATGGCGGATTTCCTTTAACCCTGGGCCATATGAAATATCAACCAATGAGGTGAGAGGAATTTCTCGTCCATCGGTGGTTCGTACTCGAAAATGCTTCAAGCTTTCAAGCGAATTTCGACTCGCGCGCGGGTAGCGCACCATAACCTTGACGTCTTGCGCGGCGCGCGGCAAACGCTGAACTTCATCACCATAATAAGCTTGGCGAACCTGCTGCATTACTTGACCGAGTGTAATGCCTATTTGTTCAGCTCCAGGTTTTAAGTCAAAACGTAGTTCTTCACTGGCGCTATCTAAATCATTCGATACGTCATACAAGGAACTATATTGACGTAGTTTTTCAGTAATTTCATCAACCGCTAGCTGCAACTGCTCTAGATTCGGGTGCCGTACAGAGATGTCCATATCGGCGCCGTTACTATCCAAGTTATAACCAACCGTAACGTTTTTCGCTTCTGGGATTACGCCTATACGTTCACGCAAATCGAGGCCAACTTCTTTAGCCGTAAGAGCACGGGTTTCAGCTGGTGCTAAGCGCATAATCGCGATAACACTGTCTTTGCGCGAACGTGTATACCAGTTTTCGATTACAGCACTCTTTTCACCCTCTTTTGCATTGGCTTCAACATCCGCGATCAAGGCTTCTTGGGCGCTTTGTAATTGGGCTAAAATCTCTAGCGCTCGCTCGTAAGTAGTGCCTTCACGAAGTTGGATATCAACGTTAACCTGAGATGCTTCAACTTCTGGATTGAATGATGTTCTTACGTAGTCACCGCCCATAATGCCGAATGCAACTACGATAAAAAATCCGATAAAAGCCATGAATGTGATGCCGGGGGCCTTCAATACCTTTTCTAAGAAGGCGCCATATTTAACGTTGCCGAACCATACGATACTCTCCGATATTCGGCTTTGCATGCGGGCAATCTTACTAGTCGGGTTAACCGGCTTAATATTGGCCAAATGCGCTGGCAAAATAAGCAGTGATTCAATCAACGAAAACCCTAACGCAAGGATTACCACCCAGCTTATTTGGCGAGTAAATTCAGACGTTATACCACTGATGAACAGCCAGGGTAGAAACGCAATAATAGTCGTTAGCACGCCAAAAATAACCGGCTTGGATACTCTATAAGCGCCGCCGGCAGCACCGTCTAAACCGGTATTTCCCGATTCCACCTCGGTATGAATACGTTCACCAATAATAATCGCGTCATCAACCACAATACCGAGCACCAATAGAAACGCAAAGGTTGACAGCATGTTCAGCGAAATACCCAGCATCGGCATGAACACGAAGGTACCTGCATACGCAGTGGCGACACCGACCGACACCCAAAACGCAACAATCGGGCGCAAGGTCAAGAACAGCACAATGAACACTAAGATTAAACCAGAGACTGCAGCCGAACCAATACTCGACATACGTGATTCAAAGTCAACAGCGGCATCAGTCCATAGAGTCAGGCTGATGCCTTCAGGCAGGTCTTCTTTGCGTTTCTCCAGCCATTCATTGACCGATTTGGACATTAACACCACGTCCATCACTTCGCTCGACATCACCTGAATTAAAACCGCCGGCTCGCCATTAAGGGTTGCCAAAATTTCGTCTTCTTCAAAACCATCGATAACTGTTGCAACATCACCGACAGTAATCACGCCGCCCTCTGGCAGTTGCCGTACCACAATGCTTGAAAAGTCGACTTCAGTGTCGGCTAGGTTATCAGTGCGTAAGGTGTATATGCCACCGGATGTTTGCACATTACCGGCCGATAAGTTGATCGACGCGCCACGAATTGCCTGTGTTATCTCATCAAAAGAAACTCGGTAACGACGCAATGCGCTCTCGCTTACTTCTATTGAAATTTCTTCATTGCGGGTACCAAACGTTTCAACGATGGATACGCCTTTGAGCTGCGCGACTTCGCGCCGCATCTTTTCAGCCAACCGTTTCAAAGTGCGTTCGTCGGCATCGCCGTGGACCGCGACACGCATCATTTCGTTGCGAGTAACCCATTGAGTGATGCGGGGCTGTTCAATACCAGGAGGCAAGCTCGAAATACCCTGCACTCGACTAGTAACATCGTCCATTACTGAAGCGAAGTCCGAGCTGCTTTCAGCCTTGATAAACACGCCACCCCAGCCTTCTCGCGATTCAGAACGCACCCAGTCAAGACTCTCTAAATCCTTCAGCGATTCTTCAATTCTGGAGACTACTTGTTGTTCTACGTCTTTCGGGCTAGCGCCAGGCCAGGTAACGATAACCTGCATTCCAGGAAACGGAATAGTTGGAAAAATCTCTCTCTCAAGCTTAAAAAAACCAACGATGCCAGCAATTAAAATTGCGATCATCAGCAAATTTGCAGCTACGTGATTGTCAGCCCACCATCTGATCATGCCTTTCATGTCTAACTCCTGTTCTTATATTTTGTCTTGAATAATTATTTTGGTGGGGTTAGCCTTGCTCTGCAGCAGACGCTTCAGCATCATCAGACCCGCCACCCGATGACTCGGGCGAGACAAGTTCTTCGGCCGCTTGGTGATCTTGACTGGCGTCTAGACCTTCAACATCAAGCTCGTCAAGGCGCTGATCTTTTGGTTCTTCGCTGGCTGAACCCGATTGCTGTTGCGCCAGTACCGCATTAACTTCCGCTTCAATTGCGACAGAGCCGTCAGCTTCAGGATTTACAATACCCTCAGATCCGTTGGCTAATGACCCTTCAGGCAATTTAATCGGCATGCCTTCATAGGCACCAGGCACCGGTGATGTAATAACGGCATCGCCCAACACCAGTTCAGAGCTTGTATCTTCAGAGAGAATAACCATTTCGCGCGAGGTATAGACCGTCTTAACATTCTTGAAACGTAATTTATCATCTTGATAAACATAAACTTGGTTGCCATTACGTAGCGCTGTACGTGGAACCTGCAAGCCCGAGAGCTTATTCGGTGACGACAATTGCACGTCAACAAACAGACCGGGAACAAGCGGTACAGTCTGGTCTCCATGCTGTTTAAACGGGTTATCTACCGCCACAGTCGCGAAAAATAAGCGAGTTGTGCTATCGACACTGGCGTCAACACTCTTAACAAAACCCTGCCACAAACGTTTTTCAGACCCGAACAACATGGTTACCGACGCTGGCAACCCTTCAGTTCCAGCAGCGCGAGCAGAGTAACCTAGAGTCAACCCTAGCTCGCTGATTTGCACGTCGGTCATCGGAATGCGAACTTCCATTGTTTGGGTAGCAAACACGCGGCCAACACTTGAACCACGGGCCATAAACTTTCCAAGCTCGGCTGACTTAGACATAACCCGGCCGTCAAACGGGGCACTAATTTTAGTGCGATTGTAATTCAACATCGCTGCCGCCAACTCGGCTTTAGAGGCATCTAGGCGGGCATTGGCTCTATCAATCTGCGGCTTATTCAGGCGTAACGGGTTAGCATCTTCAATTGGTTTGCCCTGCAGGTCCAGCCATTCTTTGGCATTGGTGGCGGCGGTTGCTCGTTCGATATCGATGTCGACCTGAGCCGAGGCAACAGAGGCCTGCGCTGACTTCAGCGCAACTAAATAATCTGCATCATCTATTTGCAATATGGTCTCACCAGCTTTAAATTCCCCGCCTTCGATGAACTTGTCAGACACCGACGTTACCTTGCCGGTAACTTGAGTCACCAGTTCGATGTCAGTTTTAGCACGCACTTCACCTTGAAAAGTGGAAAACACCACTTGTTCCTTATGCGAGGCTATAACCGTGCGCACCATAAGCGGCGGCTTAGTAGTTTCTTCTTTGTCGGTCTCGGGCTTAAGAGCCTTCAAAGCGAATACCACTACGATAGCGCCCAATATGATACCCACGCCCAGTAAAAAAGGCTTAAATCTTGCAAGTTCCATAATCTATTCTCAATTGATATTAGCAAAAGTTCAATTCTAAATAAGTTTAAAAGCTCAAACTTAATTTACAATTGGCTATTATATAGGGACTAGAACGATAAAAACACGTTCTGACCTATTTGATATTCTTTTAGATGCGAATCGAACTGCTTTGGATTCAAATTAAGCTAATTAATTTTAGACGGTGGCACGAGAGCAACAACAAGGAAAGGCAAAATGAATCAAAGCTCTCAATAAATTACTATGACAACGTTCACAAGAATGCGGCTATAGCCCTTGTTGCTATAGCCTTTGTGCTGCAACGTCGATTTCTAAATCAATCTTTAAAACTCTAAAATTGGCCAGATCGCACCGACATTTCACTCAAGTCTGCGACTGCAATATTTCCCAGTTAACTTCGACTTCGCCATTATCGCCGGCAACGTAAGCAGATTGGCCCGTAATAGTCACGGAAAGGTCCATTGTACGGCTAAGCAACTTAGTCAAAGCCTCTATTTCAGACTGATTAAGGCGAAAAATATCAGCCTTCAACATGCCAAACTTTGACTTGCCTTGGTCCCACCAAACATCTGACTTGGAGTTAAAGCTGTAGACTCTCACCTGTTTTGCCTGGCGCGATGCCTTTTTAATGCGATCGTGCGACGGCTCACCAACATCAATCCAGAGACTGGTTTGCTGGTCCATGGTACGAATCCAAATATCTGGCTCGTCGACATCGCTTAAACCTTTAGCAAAGCTTAGTCCTTCTTGGGCATTGATGCAGTAAGCCATAACTCGGGCCATCATCCGCTCAGGAGTCTCAGACGGGTGTAAGGCAATGGTTAAATTCAGCGTGTCATAGTAGTTGCGTTCGAGGTCAGAGAGTGCAATCCTCAGTTTATAAATGGTTGGTTTTGTGGCCACGAGCGGTGTTCCTAAGCGAGGTAAGTTTGCGAGCAGGCTTTATAACGTGTATTTGCGCTTAGCGCGAGTTAAAACAGTCGACAGGTAGAAAGCTACCGAGGAAATAGACATGACTATTGGTGTTGGTGGCAGTGATGCCCAATCCGAATTAGCGAAATTAAGTGATATGACGGCAGGCGTGACGCCGATCGTTGACGCCGAGTTTCAGGCGCGTATTAACAAAGCGTGCGCGTTAATGAACGCCGCCGAAATCGATGCGATCTATTTGAACGCAGGCACTAACCTTTATTACTTTACCGGTACACGCTGGGGTGCAAGCGAGCGTATGGTTGGCGCAGTACTATCGGCCAACGGCCAGTTACAATACATAGCACCACACTTTGAGATTGCCACTATCGACGGCTATAAGTTATTAGAGGGCAAGGTCAACGGCTGGCAAGAGCATGAAAGCCCATATGAGCTTTTTGGCGATGTACTTGCCAATATGGGCATTGAATCAGGCATCGTCGGTTTGGATGAATCGTGCCCCTTTTTCATTAGTGATGGATTAGCACAAGCGCAACAACAGATAACGTTTGTCAACGCTCGAACCATCACCGCTGGCTGTCGCATGAGCAAATCGGCCCGCGAATTAGCGTTATTACAGCGCGCCAAAGATATGACCCTTGAAGTACACAAAAGCGCGGCTAGGATCTTGCGCGACGGTATTTCAACTCTAGAGGTAACCGAGTTTATCAACCACGCCCATAAAGCCGTTGGTGCCGCAAAAGGTTCTTATTTCTGCATTGTCTTATTCGGTGAAGATACCGCCTACCCTCATGGCGTGAGCAACCCCAAAGACTTAGACCCTGGGGATATGGTGCTAATCGACACTGGTTGCCAAGTACAAGGCTATAATTCTGATATCACCCGTACCTATGTCTACGGAGAACCAACTGAGCGTGACCGACAGGTTTGGTATCAAGAAAAGGCCAGTCAAGCCGCAGGCTTCGAAGCCGCTAAGTTAGGACACGGCTGCGGCACTGTCGACGACGCGGCGAGGGGCTATCTTGTGACTCATGGCTACGGCCCGGGTTATGCAACGCCCGGATTACCACATCGGACTGGTCATGGAATTGGTCTGGATATCCATGAATGGCCTTATTTGGTGTCAAGCGACACGACTCCGCTTGAGGTTGGTATGTGTTTCAGTAATGAGCCAATGATATGCATCCCAGGCGAATTTGGTATTCGTCTCGAAGATCATTTTTATATGTCCGAATCAGGGCCTAAGTGGTTTACCAATCCGTCTCACTCAATCGACGACCCATTCGGTTACAACGCTTAACTAATGGAGGGCTACACCGTTGATGAAAATTAGTTGGCAAACACATTCTTTTGAAAATCTGAAAACGGCTGAGCTGTTTGAGCTACTAATGCTCAGACAAACTGTATTTATCGTCGAACAGCAATGTCCCTACCCCGACATCGACGAGCTAGACTTTGTCGCTATGCACTTTTGCGGTCGCAATGATCACGGTCAATTAATAGCCTACGCGCGGTTACTGAAACCTGGGCTGAGCTACCAACAAGCCTCAATAGGTCGAGTCGTCGTTTCGCCTAGCGCCCGTGGCCTAAAGCTAGGTCGAAGGCTGATGCAGGCGGCCTTGCTTGAAATGGAAAAATTGTATCCCGAGCAAGCAATTAAAATTGGAGCCCAACAACACTTAGAACCATTTTATAATCAGCTAGGGTTCGAAACCATTTCCGCTATGTATTTAGAGGACGACATTCCGCACATTCATATGCTGCGCTCTTAATGCGCGCCAGAAAAACTTAACTAACGACAATATCTAACCTAACTCTTGATTCGACGGCCTAGTATAGATAGGAAACGGAATATCGCCATTTTCGACCCGCCGTATGTTGTCAGCAATAATTTGACTGGATAATAATGGGTAGGTTGCACCCGACATATGCGGTGTAATAAACACCCTATCGTGCTGCCAATAGTGCGACTCATCAGCTAATGGCTCAAGCGCAAAGGTATCAAGCGCGGCAGCAACAATGTGGCCTGAATCAAGCAGCCTTAGCAAAGCAGTATCATCAATGACCGCTCCGCGACTGATATTAATAATACTGCAGCCTTTGGGCAACATTGATAACTTATCAGCATCTAAAAAGTGATGCGTCGAGTCGACCAACGGCAAACAGTTAACCAAGGTATCGGTAGACGCCAACATAGTCTCTAGACCGTCGTCAGCATAAAAGCTCTGTACTTGGTCGATCACCTTTTTGCTTCGGCTCCAGTTTTGCGAGACAAACCCATGCAACGCTAAGCGCTCTGAAACATAGCGACCAATCTCACCCGCGCCGAGAACCGAGACTCGATATTCACGCGCTAGAGGAGTTTTAAAGCGCCGCCATTGCTTAGCATTTGCTTGTTGCCGGTAACGCTCGTAGCCTCGCTGAAAGTGCATCACCCAATACAATACATACTGAGACATTTCATCGCCTACGGCAGGATCAAGTAAACGCACAATCGGCACATCGGGAAGCTCTAATTCTTTATCTATGTGATCCATCCCTGCACCCAAAATCAAAATTGCCTTTAGATTTGGGTAGTTCATCAAGTCGCCATGCGGGTGATGCCAGACCACCGCGTACTCAATATCGGCATTACTCGGAATAGCCGGATAGCTATGCAATTCAAATTCAGGCAGGCAGGCGGCTAATGCGTCTACCCATGGCTTGGTCTCGCCTCTGTGATTATTTACTAGTATCGCCATGAAATTATTGGTTTTAAATACCGTCTTTGAAATCGAAACTTCCTACCATGCTAATACTCGGCAGGTCGCTTGTACATTAAAATTATAACTACGGTGGCAGTCTCTGAACTAAGTTAGATTTATGCATTGAGTTTGGCGGGAAACGCTTATATTTTGATGCAAATAAGTAAGTCATAAAAGCTTTCTTGAGGCACTATATGGTTTCTCTTAGCAAAAATTGATTCGCTCATGACCAACAAATTATCCAAACTACTCGAACAAAAATCAGTGTTACTGCTCGATGGCGCCACGGGTACTAATCTATTTGCCATGGGCTTGCAGTCGGGCGATTCGCCTGAGTTTTGGAACGTCGATCATCCAGACAAAATTGCTAAACATTATCAAAGCTTTATAGAAGCGGGTTCAGACGTGGTACTGACCAACACCTTTGGCGGCACCTCATATCGTTTAAAGCTTCATAATGGAGAGGATCGCGTTGCCGAATTAAATATTGCCGCTGCTCGTATTTTATCCGAAGAAGTTGAAAAATCTGGCCGCGAGATTGTCATTGCCGGCTCAATGGGCCCCACCGGTGAAATATTAGAGCCTGCGGGCAGCGTCTCTATCGAGCAAGCCCAATCGGCTTTTAGCGAACAGGCACTAGCGCTTAAAGAAGGCGGTGTTGACGTGCTGTGGATCGAAACCATCTCATCCATTGAAGAATCACACGCCGCTATCCGAGGCGCTAGCGTCGCTGGGCTACCAATTGTACTGACTCTAAGCATCGACACCAATGGTCGCACTATGATGGGCGTGACCGCTGCAGAGCTAGTATCACTGCAAAAAGAATTAGCGGTGCCATTAATCGCGTTTGGAACCAATTGCGGTGTCGGTGCCGCCGAGGTTGTCGCTGCCATTATGAACATGAGTAGAGCGGCTGAAGAACATGGCATACAGCCAATTCTAGTAGCGAAAGGTAATTGTGGCATTCCAGAGTGGGTAGACGGCGAAATCAGCTATAGCGGCACCCCTGAGTTAATGGCAACTTATGCCAAATTGGCAATGGATTCTGGTGCTAGAATTATTGGTGGCTGTTGCGGCACCACTCCGGTGCATGTGGCGTCTATGCGAGCGGCGATTGACGAGCACACTAAAGGCCCAACACCGGCAATTGAAGAGGTTATCAAAATACTCGGATCAGTGACCGTTGGCGCCCAGGCACAACTAAAGGGAGACCAAAGCGTTGAAGGTGGCGCGCTTAGTAAAGGGCGGCGCGGTGGGCGGGCTCGACGTCGCTAAGTTATTATTGATACCCAGCTATCGACCCATCACCATGCCCAATAGTTCAGCGGTTTTTTTCATCGCCTCCTGCCCTTTCGGCCGGTTAGTTGACCACTCCACATGATCAGCTAACCCTTTGGATGAGTCCAAGGTTATTCCCCACATGCCAGTAACTTGGTTCGGAATCAGCGAGTAGCGAACATCGATAATACGATTTTCATTATTAGGATCTAAGGCAAGATGTTGATTCGAAAACCAGGCAAAACGCTTGATGTCTTTGGCTTGCTGCGAGGCGCTATCAAGCCAAGCGAAATGTTTATCGATATCTAACTTTTCGACCGATGTGCCTTGGTAGACTTTATCTGAACCGAGCATACGAATAGCGTCGATATAATATTGCCCTTGGTATTCATAGACACTCTTCCAAACTAACAAATTAGCGAAGCTCGGCTTTACGCCTAGGTTACTCGGCAGATGCCCACGACTCAACGCCAATTCTTGCGCCAGATCACTGGCTCGACCGTTTTGTAGCACGCCAAGTCCAAGATAGAAAAAAGCATAGCCTGTTGCAAGCCAGGCAACGCCAGTAGAACGCTTAAGTATCGCAACGGTAATTATCACTATTAGCGGCAAAGTGAACAATGGATCGATCACAGATACCGTGTTCCAGGTAACCCGCATGTCGCTGAACGGCCAAAACAGTTGGGTGCCATAGGTTGTACACGTGTCCAGCACGGCATGCGTCGCATAGCCGACAAAACTAAAAAGGTAGGTGCGCTGAAAGCTAAGCCTATTTCGCTGAAACCAACGTCTAAACATCACTCGAAAGGCCAGAGTGCAAATTAACGCACCTAGCGGTATGAAGATTATCGAATGAGTAAAATGGCGATGAAACTCTAGGAACAACAACGGGTCGGTTGACGATGAAATCAACACGTCTAAGTCAGCCGCCATTCCCGACAAAAAACCGATCACGCCGGCGGCTATTTTTTCAATTCTACGAGATACTAATTGCGATGCGGCAGCGCCGACTACGCCTTGAGTTATCGGGTCCATGAGCGACTCTAATCTGCCTCAACGACAGTCACCGTCATGCCTTGCTGAGCCTCGCCCATTGTTATCTGACATGATAATCGTGAACTATCAAGTTCATAGGCATCGACCAATGACAACAGAACTTCCTCATCTTCTTCTACAGGGGGCAATTGATAAGCATCTTGATTAGCAATTTTCACATGGCAGGTAGCGCATGAGCAACAGCCGCCGCATATGGCCATAATCTCATCGTATCCGGCGTCACGCAGGACCTCCATCAAACTATCGCCTTGGTTAAATTCTACGTCTTGTTGCTGGCCATCTACGGCGATTACGGTAATTTTATTCGTCATTCGGTAAGTAAGTTTTGTAACTGATAACTGTGTATCACAATTATACACTCAATCTACCTAAATGTAGGGTGAGCAAAACTGCTTGCGCTATACTTAAGTTCGAGAGAAGTTGGTGGTGTGAGCCATTAACAACATAATTAAACAGTCAATCTAGCGTTCATGGTCATTCGATAATAGTTATTTGATCATGGCCGCTTGTCTTTATTGAGGAAGATCATGCCTGCATACAATGCTTTTTATGCACAATCTGGTGGCGTCACGCCGGTCATTAACGCGTCGGCGGCTGGTGTCTTACAGACCGCGGCGAAGTACCCCGAGCAAATCAATAAGGTGTACGCTGGCCAAGATGGTATTTTGGGCGCGCTATACGAAAACTTAATCGATACTAGCCTAGAAAGCGCGTCCGATATTGAGGCGCTAAAAATGACCCCATCGGGTGCATTTGGTTCGTGCCGCTACAAATTGAAATCATTAGAACTACATCGAGCCGAATATCAGCGCTTGATTGAGGTGTTCAAAGCCCACGATATTCGCTACTTTTTCTATAATGGTGGCGGTGATTCGCAAGACACGGCCTACAAAGTCTCACAGTTATCTGAGTCTATGAACTACCCTATCACCTGTGTCGGCGTGCCTAAGACGATTGATAACGACTTACCTTTTACAGACTGTTCGCCGGGCTTCGCCTCGGTGGCAAAGTACGTTGCTATTTCGATTCTTGAAGCCTCTATGGACGTCGCATCAATGAGTTCGTCGTCGACCAAGGTGTTTGTGATGGAGGTTATGGGCCGACACGCAGGTTGGATCGCCGCCGCATCGGGCTTAGCCGCTGATCACCGAGGCTTAGGTCCGGATATTATCTTGTTCCCAGAAATCGATTTTGATCAGCAAGCATTTTTGGCAAAAGTAGATGCAACAGTCAAAGCCAAAGGTCAGTGCAGCATCGTGGTTTCGGAAGGCGCGCACACCGCCGACGGCAAATTTTTAGCCGACTCCGGTGTCCGAGACGCATTCGGGCATGCCCAGCTAGGCGGCGTCGCCCCGGTTGTTACTGGCATGATTAAGGATAATCTCGGCCTAAAATGCCATTGGGCCGTCTGTGACTATCTACAAAGATCAGCACGTCACATTGGCTCTAAAACAGATGTTGAACACGCTTACGCTCTCGGCCAGGCGGCTGTAGAACTTGCTATTGCTGGGAAAAACGCGGTAATGCCAACCATCGTTCGCACTAGCAACTCGCCTTACACATGGGAAATTGGTCATGCCCCATTGGCCGATGTAGCAAATGTCGAGATCAAGATGCCAGCTGACTACATAAGTGACGATGGTTTCTTCATTACTGAACGGTGTCGAGAGTACTTGAGCCCGCTAATTAATGGAGAAGACTACCCGAGCTACACCAACGGCCTGCCAGACTATATAGTCTTAAAAAAACAAAAGGTGACAAAAAAATTGCCACCTTTTGAGGTTTCGTAAACTTAGCTTGGTAAATTTGGCTTAGTGAACGCATCAAATTAGATACTATTCTCTAAAAGTCGCCAACATGTGCGTGCAGCCTAGTCTATATTGCCTAAAGCGTAGACCATATAGGGCGACTTTTTAGGGGCGAAAAACATCGAAGTTCTCGAAGCCTGCACCACTTTCACCGAACCCTAGAGTTCCTCCCAAGGTAATGTCTCTGACATCCCCGTATGCTATCAGTGTCGGTGTTTCATACACACTATTATTACGCTTTACAGCAGAGCTATTTACCCCCACGGTAGATTGACCGGTTGCACTTTTCGCGCCGGATTCACACCCTTTTTTATTTTGTTTTTGCATCATTTAACCCTAACTTTTTGGCCAGCGGATTGTAACATGTCGACTTCCAATAAGCATAATAACCACAGCGCCACTTAACAACCTCAAGTTGATGATTTAGCTCTGTCTTATCATCAAAATAACATTCTTTTACATAATATGACCACTCACGAGTGCCTGAGTTAGCCCAATGAGCATTTTTTTGGTCGTTATAAATGCCTGCCATAGTAACGTCAGCGAAGCTTGCCTTGCGGTTTCTATTCACCATATTGACCGGCAACTCACTTGCAAACGCACGCTTTACGATAGGCCGTTTAATACCGCTTATAGCCAATTGGCGACTGGGTAACGCCAGCATAAACTCACATAAGTCTCGGTCTCTAAACGGATAGCGACGCTCGATTGAATATTCGGACTCAAGAAATCGCCCGATAGCGGCATCACGACCAGCAAACTCACCTAATACTACCTGCCATTGTTGCGGCCTAATTGCATCTCGACTTTCACTCTCTAGATAATTCAGCCGATAGTTTTGCTGCTCGACAATATGTGGCTGCAATGCTTGGTGATCCTCTCTGCATCGTGAGGCTCGCCAGTTTAAATAACGCGTAGTTATCGGCACAGGCTTCAATAAGTACTCTTTAATAAAAGTGATTACCGAACCACAAGCTATAAGCTGGATCCTAGCCTCGGCGAGAGCGTCTTTAAGTTTGCCTGACTTGACTAACTCATAGAGTATGCTCTGCGTGTATCCGTACAATATATCGCCATGAATCCCGTTTAGCATTACCGTTACCCCGCGCGCTTTTGCTTGACTAAACAGCGCTTGGTTGTAGCTCATAAAGGGATTATATATCGGGCCTAGTGGGTCGAGTGGTGTGTGCTTACTCGCCGTCAATTCGCTCGATGCGGCGGCATCCGATGTCGCATCATAATAGTTTAGCCACAGAGTATCGCACGTAATCATAACTTGCTCGATGCCGTAAGCACTGCAAATAGGGCTAGAATATTCTCGCTCATCAGCGTCAGGGTAGTGATCGAAGACCCAAGAATAGGCACTCAATTGTTGCTCACTCCTAGCCTCACTCGGCTCTATTACGATATTAGGCGCCTTGGCTATATCAGGCGCCGCGGCTATATCAGATGCCGCAGCCAAACTAAGAGCTGCTGAAATCGTTATTGGCACAGAATCCAAACCACCACTAAGCTGCGAACCGATATTACCTAAACACCGCTGACGACGCTCCACAGCTTGGCTCAATAGTCGCTTAAATTCTGCAGCATACTCGTCGTCGCTGGCATACATTACTCTGTGTTTAGGGTCTGGCTTATAAAAGCGCCGGAATTCCATCTCACCATCAGAGATCTCCAGAGAATGCCCAGGGTGTAGCACCTCAAGACCGTCAATAATACTGCTCGGGCCGGATTGCATCTGACTCACTAGATGACGGCCAACAGTGTCATCATTTAATCGATAATCGACTGACGGGTGTGCCACCAAGGCCATTTCATAGCTCGAAGCAAGAATTGTTTTTTGATCAGCCTTATACACCATATGACGAGCTCCCATCCCATCTCTGGCGAGCAACAGTCGGTCAGCCTTAGCGTCATAATCAAGTAACACGAAGGGCCCGATTAGATCGGCAAGAAATTCGCTTCCAACATTTCGTAGATACTCTTGAGCCAGAGCCGCATCACTGATTTTAGAGCTGCTGGGTTTAGCTAACTTAGATAATAGCTCTGCCCGGTTGTCAAGCCGCCCGTAGAAGGCAAACCAACAGTCTTGTCCGATCTCTAACGGCTGCCGTTCACCTGATTCTTCAGGCAATGTCCAAGTGCTTTGGAAGCCAATCGCGTAATGCTGGTTAACCACTAGCTTTTGTGAGTCATCGCCAAAACGGTCGAGCTGGGCCATCATCGCTTGCGCTACGCCCAAATCAAATGGTCGGTGGTCTTTATTTATGGCGATGAAAAATGCACTCATAGGGACATTCTATCAATAAAAAAGCCTCTCTAGTTTGACTAATCTAGGGAGGCTTTTTGAGCGTAGTGAAAAATACCACGAGTGGTAACAAAGATTGAGCTAAAAATTCAACTCGACCCCAACCGAAGCCGATCGACCTTTGTTGGGTCTTGCTCCATAAGGCTGGCGACCAAGAATATCACGCTCGTCGCTTACATTTTCAACACGGGCAAATATCTTTAGTGATTCATTGACTAGATAACTACTCGCAAGGTCTACGGTAAGCGCATCGTCTGTACGATCGAACTGACCACATGACGCCCGTGTGCAGACCTCATCAACATAGCTTAGGTTAGCGTTTGCTTGCCAAGCGCCTCTCGCCAGACCTGCTGAGAATTGAAATTGTGTTTCCGGAATGTACGGAATCGGGTCGCCGGCGCTAACGTCGCCAAAGAACGCCGTGTCGGCAATATCTGTATCGAACTCGCCGTCAATGTAGGTGAACGATAATTGCGCCAATAACAACATGCCATCAGCAACCTCGACGCTACTGGATAATAGAGCTTCAACACCGCGAACCGTTGCCGCATCACCATTAAAGGCATCCCCAATTTCACAATTCGAGCCAGAAGATGAGGTGCATTCGCCAAGTAGATTTTCGTAGTCACTGCTAAATGCGATTAACTCAGCACGTGTGCGTCCATTATTAAATCGAACCCCAAACTCAGAATTTATCGCCTCTTCTTCACGCACACCAGGAGAGTTGCTCGGTGCAGTGAAACCTTTGTGCACACCTGCAACAATTGACAGTGAGTCACTAATTTTATAAATTGCACCGAAACCTGGAAGAAAAACACTGGTTTGGTTTTCGCGACCATCTCTGAAGGTTCGATCAGCACCGCCTTTGAAGCGGGTGCGGCTCTGATCAATGTCCTCATACCTGACCCCTGGTGTTAGTACCCAATCACCGAACTCGATACGGTCTTGAATATGTACCGCAACCGCTTGCGCTTCTTGAATACGGTTTCCGGCGTTACCTAATTCGCCGATGCTGTTTAACTGCAAGCGACCCGCAACTTGTTGGTAGGTGTTATTACGCTGTAAGCGATCTTCTTGGTCTTCGTGGTAACGTAAACCGGCCTGAATTTGATGGCTCGTGCCACCAACTTCAGCGCTCCAATCAAGTTTAAATTGAATTCCACGAGAATAGTATTCGCGGGCATTTGAACGCAACTGAATGCTACCTTGCGCCGTATCAAGAGTGCCGTCTAAAATGGCGTTCAACTGGCTAGCATCAAATGTGACATCGCCACGACTAAGACTTTGGCCTAGGTTAACCGCCTGTACAACATTAGACCAACTGGTGCGACTAAAAGATTGAGCATTCGAGCTGCCATCAAGGTCTATCCCTTCGGTTTTAAACCAATCTCGCTGATGGTCGTTGTTATAAACGGTTGCTGATAGGCTAAAACTATCACTCGGCTTATAGCGATATCGAACGATCACCTGCTCGTGTTTAGTTTCAATGTTGTCTAACTCCGACAAACTATAACGACGGTAAGCCTGATCTCTAAAATCGACATCAGTTAAGCCTAAATAGCTCTGATTTGATTGTTGATCCGCTTTTTGCAGCTTCAGCGCTACTGAGTGAGCGCTTCCCTCCGGTGCATAAGCCAGCTTCAACGTGTAATCAGTCACGTCAAGACCGGTATCAGTATTCGATCGATCGATAGTCTGAAAACCATCAGACTCCCATTGATGAACTTCAAGCAAGTAGCCCAAACCAGAATCTAGCGTATCGCCATAGGTAGCGTGAAGTCGTGCGGTTGCATCTTCGCCAAGTTCTAGTAGCACTTTGCCTCGCTGATCTTTTGGGATCGCGGTCGACACCATATTCAAGGCACCGCCAATAGTATACGGGCCTTGAGTAATAGCCGACGGGCCCTTAATAACTTCGAACGCTTGCATGCGCCCCGCGGTGGGGAAATAGTAGGCCGATGGAGCCGAATATGGTGCTGGCGCGATCAGGATATTATCTTCAAGTAAGGTAATGCGACCACTGCGTTCGGTTGCCACACCACGAATGCTAATATTCGGCCGCAACCCATAGCCATCTTCAACCTGAATCGAGACACCGGGGACTTCACGAGAGATACGTTGAATATCGCTGTACTCAAATTTATCCAGCGTGTCTTCGCCGATGTAATGAGCTGAACCGGCAATTGATTCGACCGCGTCACGCGAGCCAATGGTTATTACCTCTTCTAATGGTTCCGATGGTGGGTCGGCGAAGGCCATGGTAGGGACAATACTAAGAGCAAAAGCGCCGCTAATCGCGCGCAAAATCAAACTGTGTCGAAACTGCTTATTCATAATTTAAAGGTTCTACTTGTTAAGTTGGCTAACAACATTAAAAAAGGCAATTCATACCCTTCTGTTTATGTGCCGAACTATAAAACCTTAAATTTTAATTTGCAATCGCAAATGCGAACAATTCGCATTTATATTTAGAATCAACGTCATTCAAGTAATGTGCAGCTTAGACCGCAGCAACATCCAACGCGGTAGGCTTCAGCAGACTGCCCTTGCGTTGCTTGCCAAGGTCGTCGGAAAATTTATCATTAGCCCAAGCTTCTTTTCCATTAATTAACACCAATGGCACTACGCCATTAGAGCGGTTGACGAGCTGCGGATGCTGATACTCCTCACGGAAAACACGTTCAACATTCGCTTCACCATCGTAGTTTGCGAGTTGTTTGGGGTCGACCAAAATCAAATCAGCAACATCGCCTTGGTAGATCGAACCACGGTCAACTCCAAATAAATCTGCGGCATCCTTGGTCAGCCGCTTGACCATATAATTAGTGTCTTGCTCTCCACCTTCTGATGCCAGTTTTAGGCTACGTAGATTTACGTCGTAAAATGCCATATTGGTTAAATGCGCACCACTATCGTTAAACCCCGGCAGCAACTTCGGGTCCATCAGCAGCTCTCGTACGGTTTTGATATCGCGATTCGCAGTGATCGTGTACCACGAAATTGCAGTATCGAAAGTGCGGAGTATTTGCAATACGAAATCAGCCTCATCGGAGACCCAGAAGAAATCTCGCGAGACAACTTGTTGCTCGGCCTCACTAAGTTCAGTCGTTGATGTTTCGCGACGCGATTCAAGCACCCGATCAAGAGCCGCTTGAAAGGTCATACCCTCCCAGTCTTTCAATGGGCATACGTCAATCGTCATGCTGCTTAGATCTCGATCAAAGGCGTAGTCTTCTAATCGCAATATCCGCTTAGCTCTAGCCAAGCCGAAGCCAGACTTGCCTTTCATCCACATAGCTCTGAAGAGTTTTATATACTCGGGATCTTGAAGAATTTTAGAACGTGCCGCTCGATCATCTAAATCTGTTTCGTTCAAAGCACGCAATTCCGGTATTTCTTCAGCAATCGGCGTTACCGCACCATCAGACCAAATCTTGAAACGCGCCCCGAGCGCCTGCATATAAAATTCGCCACCAAGAAATTTTGAATTCAACAATGTTGATAATAGGCGCGCCATCTTCACCAAGTTACGGTTGGTGCTAACATCTAAGGCTGCAACCACCGTGGTCTTCAGAGGTTTGCCGTGCAGACGAGCGCACGACAATAAAAACATCTTCAGCACTTTTACTGGGCTGTCTTTAGGTGGAGTCGCTTGCCATAACATGCCCGCCTCGCGAACTACCTGAGTGAGTTGTTTAATCTCGCCGTATTTAGCAAATTGGGTAGGGATTGTCTTGTGACAATTTGGTTGATTAGCGAGGTAATGGAACGGCAGAGCGTCGGTTGAAAAGCCAGCGTAGCCAATCTTTAGGCCTTCACGCAATAACCGCTGCATGTCATTAACCTCAGCTTGTGTTGGGTCACGTGTGACACTTTCCTGAAACCCCATTGATTCGATACGCAGCATTGAATGCGGAATCATGGTTATCACATTCGGCCCTAGATTGAGCTGCTCTAAGTGATCGAGGTATTGCTGAGGCGTATTCCAGACCACTTTGTCGGCACACGCTCTGAGCACTGGTTTAGGTATATTCTCGACACGAGCATAACAATCAACAATGGGGTCAACCTCACCTTCTCGCTGATTACCGAACGCTAAGCCTAAACTGCAATTGGAAATAACCACTGAGGTGGTGCCATGACGGGTAGATTCTGGCAAGCCCGGCGCAACCTCCAATTCAAGGTCGTAATGAGTGTGGATATCGAACATCCCAGGCATAGCCCAAAGACCGGTCGCGTCGATTACGTTCTTCACGCCGGTTATGTCTAACGATTGTCCACGTTTAGCCACCAACCCATCTACAATAGCGATATCTTCGGTTACCGGATTTTCACCGTTGTTAAATACGCGTGCGTTCTGAATAACGGTATCAAATGGTCTAGTCATAAGTGTAATTATCTAAATTTTATAGGTTGAGACCTCAGCGTAACTCGACGAACGAATTAAAATATCTGCAGTGCCTCCACTTTTCGTTGAAAAACTTGTCAATAGCTAGCTATTAGCAGCGTTTTCCGCCTCAATTGGAGACATTCCAACCTATTTTTATTTCGTCCCTGAGTTATGCTGAGGTCTCAGGTTAGTTTTAACTTGGTTCTGAATGAAATAGCTAGCCAGCATTTTTGCACCGATCTCGAGAGCCTCTTTTCGGCCTCTCTCTGTTGAGTTATGACTGGTCGAGTGAAATACCAATCGGTGGACTAGGCCCTCTGCCATGGCGAACAAATTTTCGGCGACCAATTCAGCATTAGAAATGTTAAAGTTGTTAACGAATCTTAGAACCCTGGTTCTCAGCACCTGTTCACCTTGATCCATGATCGCTTGCAATTTTGGATCCAAGGCTCGTCGCTGCTCGAGAACTTGGTGTAACGCTGGATCACCAGCGTGAAACTCGTAGACAAACATCAATGTGTCAGCAAATTGCCCCTCTACATCAAGCCAAGCACCAGTCCGAGCACTAAGCCCAGTAGCAGCCATTTCGGGTTTAGAGTCATTGACCGCTTTCAACTCGAGTAATCTAATCCGCTGATGTAAACCATCAAAACGAGCGCTGGCGATGACGCGCAAGATCTCATTCTTATTATCAAAATATTGGTAAAACGTACCAGTCGCTACGTCAGCCACGGCGGCGATTGACTTAGCGGTCGCCACTTCAAATCCAATGCTCGAAAACTCGGATATGGCAGCATCGACAAGTGCTTGACGCTTTATTAGTGCCCGTTCTTGAGTTGGTAAAGTTTTCATAGTGTCACTGAGTTAACTTGCATTGAGTTTGGAATAAATTGAACTTGACGTCAAGTTCATTTTATTCCAGACTTTAAGAAATTGATTGATACGACAAACCTCATGAAAACTAATGCCCCTCAATTTTTAAGCAAATCTGTGCAACGTTGGTTCAACCGCGGAGAAGTACGGTCGATTAATGGGCACGAGATTTTTGTGATTGACGAAGGGCGTGATAAAGAGTCAACGATTGTGTTGATTCACGGATTCCCAACTTCCAGCTACGATTTCGATCGAGTATGGGAGACCTTAAGTGAAAATCACCGACTGGTCTGCATTGACATGCTGGGCTTTGGCTTTTCCGACAAGCCGAACAAGCGCGATTACACACTACACAAACAGGCTGACTTGTTCGATTCGTTGATAAGAGAGCTCGGCATCGAGGAATATCACGTTTTTGCCCATGATTACGGTGTCAGCGTAGCGCAAGAATTGCTGGCCAGGCAAATTGATGACTCGGCTAATGGCAAATGGCTTTCATGCTGCTTTTTAAACGGGGGTCTATTCCCAGAAACTCATAAAGCCTTATTAATTCAAAAAGTAATGCTGAGCTCGGCAGGGCGATTAGTAAATAAGTTCGCGGGCTTTAGACAGTTTGGCGCTTCGTTCTCGAAAGTCTTTGGGGAAAAAACCAAACCGAGTAACGATGAGTTGCGCGAATTTTGGGAAATCATCAACTATAAAGACGGTCGCCATTTATTTCACAACCTCATGACCTACATTTTAGATAGGCGCGAGCATCGCGGCCGTTGGGTTAGCGCACTACAAAATTCACCCTCGCCTATCAGCATTATCAATGGCTCTGTTGATCCAGTCTCAGGTAAGCACTTAGTTAAACGTTATCGAGAGCTAAACTGCCGCTTAGATCATTTAGTCGAGCTACCAACCATTGGCCACTATCCTCACGTAGAAGCCCCGAATGAGGTATGCGGGGCCTATTTAGATTTCTTGCGTGAATTACCCTAAATCAGATACCGTAAAGACATCAACGTGTGACCTCAACATAACTCAGGGACGAGATATAAATAGGCTAGAGTGCCTGCAATTGAGACAGAAAACGCGACGAATCGCTGCTTCGATCAAACGAGACAAGTACAATGCTGTTAGCTTGGCCACCACAGTCTGAGCTTAACCCGCGTTCAAGAGTGCCTGTACCGCCGCCCCCCCCTCCACTGGATTTAAGATCAAGGCTCGAACCTGCGCCACCGCCGTAAAGCCCACCGCCGCCGCCGCCGCTACCAAAGTTAGAATCAATCGGGCCGCTGCCACCTCTAGTACCACATCCGTGGCGGACTTTACCTGGAACCAAACCCCGCCCACTGGTACCAAAAGACCCCCCAGCACCGCCACGACCAATTAAACCACCGTTACCCACCCCAGAGCCACCGCCCCCACCGCCGGCTACCACAAGTACTTCTTCTCCTCGCACGCGGATGGCGCCGCTGGCACCCCCACCACCGCCGCCACCGCCTGCTTTCCCTGGAGCAGCAGTTCCACCTACAAAACCCGAAGTAGAACCGCCGCCATGCCCACCGTTTGGTAAGCTACCATCCTCACCCCTAACACCAACAAAGATTTCCAGAGTCTCCCCTGGAGATACTTTAATATTTGATACTGCCGTGCCTCCTTCGCCGCCGTTGTTAAGAAGAACCCCGAAACCGTTTCCGGACCCACCGGACGCGCCCATAGCAAAAATTCGCAACTCAGTAACATCGACGGGAACCACAAAGTGATCATTGCTGACATAGGTCGCTATTTGTCTACCCACCTCACGTTGTACGTTGGCTTCATTTAAGAGTGAAACCCCAAACAACTTATCAATATTCTGATCCGTCTTGTTAAATTGTTGTTTCACGTTATGACCCGTGTTCTTGTCAGCATGTGATTATTCTATGCAGGGTGTCTAACACTGTCTGTAGCACAAATGGACTAGAGCCATGAGGAGCTAAGCTGTATAGTTTGCTTTAGATATAAATATTCGCTGAAAACCATGAAAAACAAACACATAATGATTGTCGATGACCACGCGCTGTTTCGTACCGGCATGAAAATGATATTAATGCAGGTTGGAGAAGCTGCTGGTATTACAGAAGCTTGTTCGATCAAAGAAGCATTTGATTTTTGCGAATCAGGAGTCGACGTTATTTTACTCGACATCCATATGCCCGGTTTAAACGGAATCACTGGTATCAAACCGATCCGTGATAAATTTTGCAATGTGCCGATCATTGTTCTATCCGCTAGTAGCGATATTAATGACATGCAAAAAGCCAAGGAGCTCGGTGCCTCCGGCTTCATTAACAAGGCGTCTCTAGCCGAAGAGATGGTGAGTTCGATTAGCCGAGTACTTGATGGCAATACATGCTTCCCTGATGACCTTAACTTAAGAGAACACAACGCAAAGGCCAGTTTAGGCAACGCGCTGACACCGCGACAAATTGAGGTCCTGATCTACCTTTGTGAAGGAAAATCAAACAAACTGATTGCTCGAGAGTTAGAAATGTCAGAAAACACGGTAAGGGTTCACGTATCTGCGATTCTGTCTACTCTTGGTGCGGTAAATCGATCCGAAGCAATATTAATCGCCCAAAGAGAGGGCATTACCAGTTAGATGGCACCGCCTAGACTCGCTACTAGCTAAGCAGAGCACTATCGAAAATAGCACTAACTAACCACAGTACAGACTAATGTTACCTATGATGTTCTTGCTACCCAAACCGCCAAGCGACGTAATTCTGTCACAAGAGCTTAAACTAGCGGGTAGAAATTATCTGCCTGGCACGCTTTTATACACTGCCACCTGTGGTTTAGCGGCTTATTGGTCATCAATAGATATCGCCAGTACGCGGGCAATGGCCTTAGTCATTGCGCTAAGTGTGTTAGCTGGGATTTGCTGCGCGTTATACTATAGAGGTCGCAGTACATTTGGTGATAACCCACGCTTAGACCTGATTAAGCTACTGCTATTGGTGGCAATCCCTAGCCTCAACTACACTTACCTAATTTACCACTTCGTACCGATCATCTCGTACGAGGCGGTTATGACTCTCACCGCGATGACGCTCGGCCTGGCGGCTGGCGGAGTAACCCTTACATCACCGATGTTGCCAGCTTTCTACACCATGACTTATCCAAGTCTAATGGTGCTTGTGGTAAGCCTGTATCATCGCCCCGAGAATATCTTTTTTGCCCTCGCAATCGGTTGCTTTGGAATGACTCTTGGGCTCACCTGGTTCGCCATCACTATGGCCAGCACCATTAGGCGGTCAATTGAAATCGCCTTTCAAAACGACGCCTTGGTTAACAAACTTCGAGCGGCCTTAAACCAAACTGATGAGGCAAATCGAGCAAAGTCAGTGTTCTTAGCGTCAGCAAGCCATGATTTGCGGCAACCGCTGCACGCACTAGGATTATTAACTGAGACCTTAGGCGGCACCAAGCTCGACGAGCAACAACGCGATATTCAGTCACATATGATGTCGGCAGTCGACTCAACACGCGGCATGTTAGATTCGCTGCTAAACATTTCAAAACTAGATGCAGGTGCGATTATGTCTACGCCCAAGCCTTTTCTAGTTCAATCGATGTTTTACAAGCTTGAGGACGAGCTCGCGCCGATTGCTGATGAGAATAATCTGATTTACCGTACCCGTGAAACCATCGCCGCAGCCTACTCAGACCCGATGATCGTTGAATTGATATTGCGTAACTTAATCGCCAATGCTATTCGATATACCGATAAAGGCGGGATTCTGGTCGGCTGTAGGCCACGTGGTAATAACCATTTGTCGATTGAAGTTTGGGATACTGGCGTCGGAATACCAGAAGATAAAATTGACGATATGTTCCGAGAGTTTCAGCAACTTGAAAACCCTGAACGTGACGCACAAAAGGGCTTTGGGCTTGGTTTGTCGATCGCGCAAGGCTTAGCTGGAACGCTGGATACCCAGATAAAAGCTAAATCGATTCTGGGGCGCGGCTCGGTCTTTAGCTTCGAATTACCGCGATCAACTGCATCAGTAATTGAAGACCTACCGGTCAATTCGAACATTACCGAATTTGATGGACAAAAAGTGATCGTAATCGACGACGATGAGCGAGTTAGGGTCTCGATGCATAGCCTCATGGAAACGTGGGGTTGCCGCTGTATAAGCGCCGAATCTGCCGAAGAAGCCCTAATTCAAACATCGGATAGCGATATCGATCTATTGTTAGTTGACTACAGGCTACGCGAGGGGAAAACCGGCCGAGAGGCGATAGAGACAATCCGCACTCATCTAGGCAAGCAGATACCGGCAATTATTATCACCGGAGACACAGCATCCAATCGCATTACCGAAGCTCAGTCTTCAGACGCGTTATTACTACACAAACCAGCGTCAACCAGCCAACTCAGGCGTATCATGGCGTCAATGCTCAGCAATTCAGAATATCTCGATACCGACTAATAATATGTCGATACCGATTGAGAACCCTTATTACGGATGTCCAACGCGTTTCAATTAAACCTAGACTTTGCGGCCAAACCTATTGCGGTTTGGCTAATTCGAGTTCAGCTAGCATTGAATTTCTAATGACGGCCACAGGCGCGTTGCCATAACTTAAGAATTTATTATGGAATGTGCGCAAATCAAAGCGATCCCCCATCTTCTGCTTTAACTCTTCGCGAAACGCGTAAATCTCAGAGTAACCTGAAAAATAACTGGTAAGCTGCACCTGAGAAACAGTCGCTCTACGCCACTTACCTTCGGCTTCGGTACGTTCTTGAAATGCTTGGTTCATCAATAAGTCTAGGGCCGCCTCACGCTCCATTCCCAGCACTTGAATGCTGTAGTCGAGTATCGTGTTTACCACCACCCGTAAGTTCCACTTGCTGTACATCAGCCACATTTCGGGCTCGTTGTCACCGTAGCCGCTTTCAAGCATCATGCGCTCAGAATACACGGCCCATCCCTCGACCATTGCGCCATTTGCAAAAATCGACTTAATCTTACTCGGGCTTTTATTAGCGTGCATCAACTGCGTATAGTGACCGGGTATCGCCTCGTGGATATTCAATATTTGTAATATCCAGTGATTATATTCGCGCAGGTAACTCTCTGCCTGCTGGTCGCTATAATCGTCAAGCGGCGAGACGTTATAGTAGGTGTTCGCGGTCGCATCATAAGGGCCTGGGGCATTTACCGAGGCCCCAGCGAACCCACGTTGATACTCCGGCGTTAAGCGCACAACAAGAGGTCTTGTCGGGTCTGAGTCGAGAAGCTTATTGTCATCCATAAATTTTTGAATGATAGGCATTTGTCGGCGAATCTCGTCAACAAACTGGTCACGCTCAACGTGTTTTTGTGAGAGATGCTCGATCAGCTGCTTAACGGCCGCCAGCCTATCCTCAGGTATTGGTTGATCTTGAAAGTACTTTGGCCAGATCTCTTCACTAATACTAATCATCTCAGCATGTAGTTTATCTTTGGCACTCAAAGCTAAGTTATAGAGCTCTTTACCGGTATAGTTAGATTCGATGTCGTGTTTGAATTTTTTCTCGTATAACTCTGCACCAATACGAAAGTTTCGAGCATTTCCGCTTTCCTGAAGCTCAGCCTGCTTAGCTTCTAACCATACGATATAAGACTTTACCGCAGTAGCTGCCTCATTTAGACCGACCGCTAGTTGCTCAGCCACTGGCGCCTCAAGTTCGCTACCCTGGATTTTGTCTGGTATCAGATTTTCAAACATTTTTAGCGCTCCAGAACTTTGTTGGATCGCCAAACTAAGGTGTTCTAAGGTCGGAGTTTTAAGATTGTTTATCGCTGCCTGATAATACTCTGGCACCGACTCAAGACGACGAAATATTGTCTGTAAACGCTCGGAAAGCGGTTTGTAGTCGGTGTTTAAGATCACACCGAACGCCCCCGCTGGATTATATTGGGCTGGATTCCATTCATAGGCACGATAGACGTCGATGTACCAAATCTGGGCGCGCAGTCGTCCTTCAATAATGGCTAGGTCTGTCGCATTAGAAGCGTTCAATTGATTGGCATCAAATTGTTTTAATGCTTGCAGCTCGGTAACATAAAACTCTCGCTGCAAAGCTCGATGCTCGCCATTGGGAACGACTAAGATATCATCGTATTGATAAAAGCCAACGTACACAGCAAAACTAGGATCTAATTTCCACGTCCTATTCAAAAGATTCTCTTTGAATGCATCAAAACGCGGATTTTGATCTGTCAGAGCCTCAATCACCGGTACGTTAACCACAGCAACTGGTGTCTCTACCTCTTGTGCATCTACCTCCGCCCCGTTAAGGTTGTCAGCTTTAGGTTCGGGCGCTTCAGCACACGACGCCCCAAGAACGAGAAATAGACACACAGCAATCAACTTTAGCTTCACGATAACACTCCACTGGAATTAGATCGTTCGACTATAAACAAATTAGTGACTCAGCTCCACTGTTAGCTAAACTCTTGAATAAAGTATCATTGCCGTGATCGATTCAGACAACAAATTGCGAATTGAGTACTCGGTTTTAGCTGATCCTAAATAACGCTCCAAATAGCTTGCTTCATCGGCGTCGTTTTATACAATAAGCTAAATAATTTATAACAGCGTTATTGTGAGCTGTTGTAGCCGTAAAACGACCCGCAGGAACACCTAATGTCACAGCCATATAAACATTTACTCGAACCACTCGACCTTGGTTTTACCACTCTTAAAAACCGAGCATTAATGGGCTCTATGCATACCGGGCTTGAAGATAAGGCTAGAGATTTCCCAAAGCTCGCGGCCTACTTTGCAGAGCGAGCCAGAGGCGGCGTCGGCCTAATGGTCACCGGCGGCTTCGCACCTAATATTGAAGGTTGGCTGTCACCCTTTGGCAGCAAGCTGAGTAAAAAGTCGGAAGTTAAAAGGCACTTACAAGTGACTGAAGCGGTTCACCGCGAAGGCGGCAAAATTTGTTTGCAGATTCTTCACGCGGGCCGCTACGGCTATAGCCCACTTTGTGTCTCAGCCTCGAATGTAAAATCGCCGATTTCTCCGTTTAAACCTAGAGCTCTGAGCACAAAAGGGGTTTACCGAACCATCAAGGACTACGCCAACTCAGCTGAGCTGGCGCAGCAGGCTGGCTATGATGGGGTTGAGATCATGGGATCTGAAGGCTACTTCATTAACCAGTTCCTTGTCACACATACCAATAAGCGCACTGATGAATGGGGTGGATCATTTGAGAACAGGATGCGCTTACCAGTCGAGATTGTCGAAGCGGTACGTGAACGGGTTGGGCCTAACTTTATTATTATTTACCGACTCTCAATGCTGGATCTAATCGAGCAAGGCAGCAGCTGGGATGAAGTGGTTCAACTCGGTAAAGCCATAGAAGCCGCTGGTGCGACAATTATCAATACGGGGATCGGTTGGCATGAAGCCCGGGTACCGACCATTGCCACTAATGTGCCACGCGCGGCTTTCAGCTGGGTAACCGGTCGCATGCAAGACCACGTATCTATTCCTGTAGTAGCAACGAATAGGATTAACGACCCTGAAGTAGCTAATGAAATCATCGCCAAAGGTGACGCCGACATGGTATCGATGGCACGCCCGTTCTTGGCCGACTCTGATTTCATTAATAAGGCAGCCGCCGGTAAACCCGAAAGTATCAATACGTGTATCGGCTGCAATCAAGCCTGTCTCGATCATACTTTTGGCGGAAAGCGCTCAACGTGTTTAGTGAACCCTCGCGCATGTTACGAAACAGAATTAAATTTTTCGCCGACTAAGAATAAAAAGAGAGTTGCGGTAATAGGTGCCGGGCCGGCTGGTTTATCAGCTGCGACCGTATTGGCTGAGCGAGGGCATGACGTTGACTTGTTTGACAAAGCCAGTGAAATTGGTGGTCAGTTTAATATTGCCAAGAAAATCCCCGGTAAAGAAGAGTTTTACCAGACACTGCGTTACTACAAAAATAAAATAGAGGAAACTGGTGTTAATTTAAGGCTAAACGAAGGTGTGAGCGCATCAGCCCTAATTAGTGCCGCTTACGATGACGTCGTTCTCGCAACTGGTATTTTGCCTAGAAAACTGACTATCGAAGGAGCCGATCACCCAAAAGTTCTTTCGTATATCGACGTTATTCGAGACCAGAAGCCGGTGGGTCAACGGGTTGCTGTTATTGGTGCCGGAGGTATTGGTTTCGACGTCGCTGAGTTTTTAGCCCATCAGGGGGTTTCACCTAGCCTCGATATTGACGTATTCAATAAAGAGTGGGGTGTGGATACAGAATATAAAGATCGCGGCGCATACAGCCATGCTGACCCTGAAGAACCTGCGCGACAGATAACCATGTTGCAGCGAAAGGAAGGGAAAATGGGCGCGGGTCTGGGTAAAACCACGGGCTGGATTCATCGCGCATCACTGAAGATGAAACGTGTACAGATGGTTCGTGGGGTTGAATACACTAAGGTTGATGATCGCGGCTTACATTTTACTATCCAAGGCGGCGAGCCACAGGTAATCGAATGCGATAACGTTGTTGTTTGTGCGGGTCAGCTGTCGCGTAGAGAATTACTCGAAGAGCTCGAAGCGGCGAATGTAACAACGCATTTAATCGGCGGCTCTAAGATGGCTGGCGAGTTAGATGCTAAACGCGCAATAAGAGAAGGTTTTCAAGTAGCGGCCTCAATCTAAGGTCAGGTGAAATCGATTCAATGCCTCTTATCCAAGAGGCATTGAAACAATGACTGTCCAAAGTCGCTTATTACTCGGTTACAAATCTCAGCTCGGCATTACCTCACAACAGAGTTGAATTTCTACAGTTGAACGCCGCTTAAACGCTAAGCTAAGGTGCTGTCCCAGTGGATCGTTCCCTTTAATCTTGGCGCGTTTTCGAGTCGCCCGCAATTCTGGTAGAAGTCAGCAACTAATTTCTCTACATCTCCATTTGAATCATAGTCAATCTCAAATATTCTAAACTGTCCAGCGCTGGTATTGCAGCCGTTACCGGGGCTGCTAACTGACACACCCGCAAAAGGGTCAGAGAAAGCGGCCCTAAATGCATTTCTATATAGGCCAACGCTCAAGGGCTGATCCTTATTGGGGTCAATATTTAAATTGCCACGGAGAAAACTAAAATTCCAGCTAGAAGAACTTCCATCAAGGTCAAGTCGAAGATTAACGCCGCGATTAGACCCGAACCGCCGAGATACTTGGATACTCGAATTGCTGTTATCAAACAGATAATCCTGCCCTCCTGCAATAGAATCCCCGTCATCACGTTCCATTCGAATGACACCGCCTGAGGTCGTTAGCGGCGTCACAGCTAAGCTTGGATCCGATGCGTCCAGTATGGGAGCTTGATAAACCGAGGGAGTATTAGCGCTATCAAAGTAGATACTGCCACGAAGAGGCACTATTTGAGAGTCGCAAAACTGGACGAAGTCAGCAATTAACTTAGTAACATCCTCTTCTGAAAACTCAATCTCGAAGATTCTAAACTCCCTTCTCAAGGTATTTCAGCCGCTCCTATTTCCACTAAAACTAAGTCCATTGCCAGAATTAAATGTGTAACGTGTCGAATCTGAAAACACGCCAGCGCGAAGGGCGCCTGAAGCAACCTGAATGTCCCAGCCCCGATCGTCAGGTGTGATTTGAAAAGCATTTTTCGAGTCAATTCCGTCGATACTGATTGAGATGTGTCGATCACTACGCTTAGTAATTGTCACATTAGAAGTTTGTGGTGAATAGTGTCGAGTCGCGCCATCAACGATCGACTCGCCTTCACTGCTTTGTAGCGCCACGCAATAAAAAGCGTCCGTAAAATCTTCGATTGCAGGGTTGAGCAAATCAGGGTCGGGTAAATCCGACGGAGTCGTTGGTTCCGATTCAGTATCATCGCTTTGTAGCAAAAGTAGAATTGCCAGACGAACAGAAGCTACAGGACCATTATCTGAAATGACAAACTGTGTCTGTGGAGACTCGGTGTGAATAAAATCCGCCATTGCGTCGATAGCAGCTACGCGACTCCAATTTTCAGAGCATTGTGAGTTGCTTACTATGGGAGCGGGTACCGCTTGTAAAACTGGGCTACTACGTGTTGGGTTAGTACCAGTTAAACCGGTTCCAATCGTCGTTCCTAATTTGTCAGCAAACGTATTGTTACCGCTATGAACTCTGGCTACCGGTGTCGAAAAGCTGCGCGTTAGAGTCAATATGCCGATATCGTAGTCAAAAGCGGCAGCCTTATGGTTTGGATGATCAACTACGCGTGAGACGAATGAAAAGCTCGCCGGGGTAATTGTATCGTTGGCGGAGTAGAAGTTTGGAATCACAGCATAATTGCTAGCGGGTTCTTGAGAACAATGTGCCGCGGTTAATACTTTGTTAGGGGCAATTAAACTACCACTACATGCACCAACGACATTGCCACGACTATCTATTATCAAAACTAATGAAAACTCCCCGTACTCGTCTCTAGAGGCATTGTTCCCACCGATAATAAACGGAGTCAGTGGGTTGCCTTGTGACTGCGGCGCCTCACCACGTTGAATAGCGGTATTCTCCTCAAGAAACCGATGTATCTGAACAACTAATTTTTCTTCATCAGTTTCTGACCTCGCCAATGGTGATGCCAAAAGCAATGAAGAGCAAAACAGTACTCATAGTAACGTTATAAAAAGTATTTCATATCGGTTTTTCCTTGGGAATGTTCAGCTAAGCGTAGGCGAATTTTACATGACTCACCCAAACTAATGCCCTTCTGTACTGAAAACAAGAGTGTTTATCAGCAAAATAGATAAAATCATCAAGATTAAAAAGAAAATAGCGCAAATCGATGACGGTTAGGGCCTTTGTAACAGCCAGATATAGAATTGAGGATGCCTAAGTAGATCGTTTAAATTCTAACATTGATATTCAATTGCAGGGCAGTCGTCTCGAAGGCGATTAATTTGATTGGTATGGGTGTCTCAGCAGTCCATCTCAGCAGTCCAACCCCAATTGCATATTTTTGCGTAGCGTGGCCACCGAATTTTGCGTAGCGTGACCACCTAATTTTACCAATCGTGACCACCTATTTTTGTCGAAGCGTGGCCACTTTTTTGATTCTGTAAAATTTCTATTTAGAG
>JBKEFT010000010.1:0-143751 GCA_046709645.1 Arenicella sp. | reverse complement strand
GTTTCACTAGCAAGGTGAATGATAATCATTAGATCACGACTAAAGCTCAACGATCAAATCATTAGGCTAAAACAAAAAAAGAAAGTATAAACGTTCTTTTTTGATAAATTCTACAGCCTCAACGCCCATAAAACGGGCGCGCGTTTTTTGCGCGTCCGAATGAACGAAGTGAATGTAAGTTTTTATTCTTGTTAGCTTTCAACTATGTTGCCTTTAGATCCGGGTCTAAGGCGTTTTCGATCTTCAAACGCCTTAGCTAACTCTTGAAATTCGATATACACAGTTGGTTGTTGTTTCTGGATTACTTCGAAATAAGAAGTGAATTTTTTATTTATGCTTATTATGGAAGATCCAGACATCCTAAAGATAATTTCCTGATCAAACACACCAGCATTAACCCCTACAGATAAATGTTCAAGAGAGCCTAACAACACTCTTACAGTTTTTAATAATTTTATGTCTTTTTCAAGTTCTTCTATCTGGTCAGACCCAAGAGGCCCAGTAATACCACTCCATCTTTTTGTTAATATGTACTGAGCGTCTATCCAGTTGGATGAAATTTTTTGAACATAATCAAAAGTCGCCTGTTTCTTTCTACGCTCATGATCTGCTTTTATAGATTTCAAAGCTATCCGTACCTGAAATACTAAAATTATTGCAGTTGTAAAGGCTATTACGGTCGTTGTTAATTCGAAGTTACTCATTAGTTATCCATCTCCTAGTAAAGCTAACGCCCAGCAAAGGGGCGCGAATTTATGAGCGTCCCGCCGCAGGCGTACTTTTGATTCTTGTTAGTCGTTTCTAGGCTCATAAGAAAATGCACACTGATAAGTTTTGCCATCTTTTGTTTTTGCTCCTTCTCGCATGAATCCCTTTCGAAGTGTTTCGCCACCACTTACATATTTAATTTCCAAAATTCCTTTTTTTAATACACAATTACGCATTTCATATACGCGTTGTGGCTGCTCTTCATGAAGCCGTTGAATTGGGAAATTTAGTAAAACATGATTGTAATTTAAAAGCCTAGGGTCGTTTTTTTCTTTTGCATTTAGATATCCTCGAATATGTTTCTCCCCATCCGAAAAAAAATCAATTGAGGATTCAATTAATGAAACTGTTTTGTCCAGTTCGGCGAGAAAGTCCCATTGAGGAATAACTAGATTAAACCCAAGTTCCAAATCCTCTTGATACCGCAATTTATAACACTTTTGACAAAGCCTCATGAACTCTTCATCGATTTTTCTATACATGCCTGGAGAATGATCTTTTAGGGCATTCCAGTGAGCTTTCTTCAAATGCCCATGACTCCGGTTTCCGTGCAGCCCTAGTATTACCTTTAAGTATTTTTCTAAACTGCTAGCCGCTAAGACTGCCCCCTGACTCAAAAGATTAGAGTTTAATAATACCCGCGCAGCCAAATAATCGGAGTACCCATCATTGATGAATCCCAAAATCTTATCTGCTTCTTCACCCGAAAAGGTCTTTTGTTTTCGCACAGTACTCATACGACTAACAGCTTATTAGTATGCATGCGCGTTTTCCAGCTAGACTCGTTTTAACGAATCGGCCGTAACCTTCTATATTATCTATTCTTTTTATCATCTAGTTTCTTTTCTATGGTGTCAAAGTGCGCATGCTCACTTTGTAGAATAGCAGTGTGGTTAGCTATTCTCAAAAAAATCATAAGCCATTGTTTTATATATAGAAAAATAATTTCTTGGTTGCTAAACGCGCAGCATCCAGTAGGGTAAAGTGATTGATTGCGTCGATTCTCAAATATATACTGTATGCATATACAGCTATTTAGATAGTCGGTTATGAGTAGAAAAAGTCCTTATATCAAGTCAGTCCATAGAACGGCGTGCTTACGTGGATACTGAATTCGCGCTGAAAAAAACACCTTTATTGGATTAGGTTTTACATCCATTTTCATAATCTTAATCACCGGCATCCGAAGGAAATGAATAAAGATGAGATTATTCAGTTTTTAGACTTCTTGGCGTCTAACCGAAACGTTACCGTTAATACTTGGCTTATCGCGCTTAATACTTTGATATTTCTTTATTCCCCAATTTTTGAACAACCGGACAGTAACATGGGTTTAATTTGAGGCTAATTATCCTTATTCGATTTTATCAATAGATAGACAAGGTAAACCGGCAGTGCAAAAATAAATACAACGATGCCGATCTTAAGTAACAGAGCCCAAGTCATGAGTGGATTCTCACTATAGCGAAGAGGTGCTTGCGGCACCAATTCCTTGCTCAAGCATAAACTTCTTAAATTTGAAATAAATATCAAACACGGTTGTTTCGCCGTCGAGTTCTACTAGAAAAAACGGCGCACGTTCAACATTAAACTGCTTGGCTAAACGCACACCCTCAGACTGAGTGTCGCGTTCATCTGCGATGGCGATATGATTTATTGAATCAATAAGCCCTTCAGATTTAAGGCGTTCGCTAACCTCGCGACACTTTTTACAAAGTTCACCGGAGCTGAGAATCTTTTTAACGAAGGTAATATGCATTAGATCTAGTCTTTGGCCTAGTTAGTAAATTAGCCAGTAAGTTTAGTGAATCGCGCGTCGGCGCGAGAAAATTAAAGCGCCGCCATCTGATGACGGTTGGTAAACATCGCTCATCTCAGTAAAGGCTTTTAGTGCTGTTTCTATATTTTCACCTTCGGGTAGCTCAAACGCATTGCAGCCTGAGCGCGTTAGAAAACCGAGTTGATCATATTTAACGTCGCCAATTGCGCGAATCTCTCTGTCATAGTTGAAGCGAGTTCGAAGTTTGTAGGCATGTGAATACGAGCGGCCGTCGACATGTGACACCATTGGCAACACTATGCTAGAAATCTCTGCGTACTCTTCGCTAAAGTCTTCTGGGAACTCATCGGCTGCGATTTGAACCGCAACGATGCCGTCGCGTTTTTTTAGCTCGGCTTTGTGGTCAAGCCATAAGTTCATTGGTACGCTGATATCGCCTTGCGGTAAATCGGCCACACTTAACTCTTCGGTCTCGGCGACGTGATGAATCGTATTCTTAACGATTTTTTTATCGACGATTGCGTTAGCGTTGATAATGTCTTTCTGAATTCGAACGGGCGTGCCTTTAGCGCGTGCTTTAATCGCTCTATTTGCTACTGCTTTAGTAGTCGACATTACATGTCCTCCGCATATACTTTTTCTTTAAACGGGTCGATTCCAACTCGGCGGAAAGTATCCAATAAACGTTCATCTCCAGTTCGAATGTCTTTGTAAACATCTAAAATGTCACCAATCGCATCGCCAACCTTGTCTTTAGCAATTGCTTTGCCTAAGTGTGTGCCGAGCGCCGCGTTATTAGTAGCGTCGCCACCGACCGTTAACTGGTACCATTCTTCGCCTTTTTTATCGACGCCTAAAATACCAATATGGCCTACATGGTGATGGCCACAGGCATTCATGCAGCCAGACATCTTAAGCTTTACTTCGCCGATGTCGTAGAGTTCATCAAAGTCATTGAACTTATCGTTAATTTGTTTAGCGACTGAAATTGAGCTGGCGTTAGCTAGCGAACAAAAATCTAAGCCAGGGCAGCAAATCATGTCGTTAACCGAGCCAATGTTTGGTGTTGCTAAGCGCTCTGCATCCAGTGCTTTCCAAACCTCTAACAGGTCTTGTTCACGAATATCCGCGAGTACTAAGTTTTGCTCGTGCGTTACTCGAATTTCGGCAAATGAATATTGTTCGGCTATAGCCGCAATCGCATCCATCTGTGCGTCAGTCGCATCGCCGGGAGCAACACCGTGTTCTTTTAGCGAGATATTCACTATGCGATAACCCGGCTGAACATGCTCAACGGTATTATTGTCATACCAAGCTTTGAAGCGGCTGTCTAAGTCACGCCACTTAGCGATACGATCGTCGCCAGCGTTCAAACTGTCGTAAGCTGGTTTCGGGAAGAATGCTTGCATTGTCTCAAAATCGATATCGTGCAGCTTAAGTTCGCCGTCTTTAAAGTGTGACCATTCAGCCTCAACTTCGTCGCGAAAATCATCAATGCCCATGGCATTAACCAATATTTTTATACGAGCTTTGTATTTGTTATCGCGTCGCCCGTGAAGGTTGTAGACACGCAGTATCGCTTCGCAATACGATAAAATATCTTCACGCGGTAAAAACTCCTTGATCACTTTGCCGATTACCGGTGTTCTGCCTAGGCCGCCGCCGACATAAACTCGAAAACCAACCTGCTTGGAATCGTCAACAACTACCTCCAAGCCGATATCATGAAACTTTACCGCTGCACGATCTTCAGTTGCACCGGTGACGGCGATTTTGAATTTGCGCGGTAACCAATAAAACTCTGGGTGCAAGGTTGACCACTGACGAATAATCTCGCAATAAGGTCGTGGGTCAATGATCTCGTCGGTGGCAACGCCGGCATAATGGTCTGATGAAATGTTACGAATGCAGTTGCCGCTGGTTTGAATTGCGTGCATTTCGACGTTTGATAGATCTTGCAAAATATCAGGCACGTCGGCTAGTTCGGGCCAATTGAATTGAATATTTTGACGCGTGGTGAAGTGCCCATAGCCTTTATCGTATTGGCGTGAAACTTGCGCTAGGGCGCGCATTTGCTCGGAACTCACTAAGCCATAGGGAATAGACACACGGAGCATATGAGCGTGAATCTGCATATATAGGCCATTGCGCAAACGCAGTGGCGCTAGATCGGTAGCGCTCAGCTCTCCGGCTAAATGGCGGGATACTTGACCTCGAAATTGCTCAACTCGATCTGCAACAATGGTCTTATCGACCGCATCATATTTATACATAGTAAAGACTCATCATATGTCTTGAAAAACACTGCAACACCTAAAAAACATCGCTTTGGCGCGAATTAAACCGCCTTGAAAGGATGCCGGACGCAAGCGTCCGTATTGTGCACATGACTATACCGTTTAGCGCAAATAATCTAAAGTAATTAGGATTTATACATATATAAGACCTGATGCTTTTAACTTTAGCCTCTTAGCTAACGCGTGCTATATCGCCCCATCTAGTGGTAAACGAGCGCGATAGAAGAGACCTATTTTGCCGGCTTAGATTAGCCGCATCGATTGACAAGTGGGTCTCTATACTAATTGACTTAGGTGAGTCTCTATTTGAGGTAACCGCAGCATACTTGGTGACCGTGGGGAATAATCCAATCTGGTCGCCATCGTTAGTATTCAGTTCTGCCAAATTTAATTTTACCGATTGATACTGATAACCGTCACGCCATACGCTTTCCAATAGCTGAACCGCGAGTTTTCGAATAGCGGCTATCGAGTCTGTCGGTTTTGTTAATTCGCTCGAGAGGCTATTTTCAAAAGCGGGTTTTTGCTCATCCAGTGGCGTAATTGTCAGTGCTACGGTAACCGCGTTGCAATTATTCGAGAGGTTGTTTAGTTGTTCAATAGCACTAACGACTTGAGCATCAAGTACGCGCTTCATTTGCTTGAAGCTATAGGCGTCAACGTGCTTGCTCATAGTAATAACAGACGCCCCAGTAGCGCTTTGCTCTGGAGTTTTGCACGGTAAACCTGATAATTCGATTGCAATACGTTCAGTAATCATTGAGCTGTGTCGCCGAACCTGATTCTTCGGCGCTTGACTGAGGTCCAGTGCGCTATGAATATTAATTTGGCTTAGGCGGTTTGCTACTTTTTTGCTAATGCCGGCAATATCTTCGACAGCGATACGTTTGAGGATCATTGGGTGTTCGGAGCCCGAGCTGAGATCAACAACGCCGTTATATTGGTTATGCGTTTGTGCTACATCACAAGCCAGTTTGGCTAATGTGGTTGTATTAGCAATGCCGATAAACACCGATAATCCAAGCCATTGCTTAAGCGTGTCTTTGAGGTGAATCGCATATTGATGATAAGGGCTGCCCGACCCAAGGCCGTTGAGCTTGGCTGATTCGGGTTCAGGCTCTTTATGTTCACATGCCTTACTTTCGGGCACCTTATTTTCTGATAAGTTATATTTACCAAGCTTAAGGCCGTCCAACGCCAAAATCGCTTCATTACTTGCAGAGGCTGCGACCTTCGGAGCTAATAGCTCCAATGATTTAATCAAGCGCGAGGATAAATCGGCGTAAAGTTCATAGTTCGGGCGACACACAGTGACTGTGTGCTCTGATGTTATTTGAGAAAATAACGCCACTAGCGGGTCGCCAGCCAAGCTTGGTGTCAGTCCTAAGTCTCTCGCTTCTTTTGAGCTTGCGATAATCGGATCATCGCCGATGTCACCGCTGGCGGTAATCAGCAAGCCTCGCCCCCTGAGCTCAGGCCTAAATAGCCGCTCGCACTGAATATAAAAATCGGGACAATAAACAACGCAAAACATAAACGAGGCCGCTAACGGACAGCGTGAACAACGTAGGTGACGACACCGAACACTTCAAATGCCGAGTCTTCTGATATCTCAGTTGGCGTATAGTCTGAGTCTTGCTTATTCATGGGCAGCAACCTTAGTTGCGGTGAAAGCTGCAGCTTCTTAACCGTAAATGAGTGATCAAGATTGGCCACCACAATGTCGCCATCTCGAGCGACAATTGATCGGTCTACCACTAAAACATCGTCGCAATGAATTCCGGCGTCAATCATTGAGTCACCGCTTGCTCTAACGAAGTAGGTCGCTGTTGGGTGTTGAATACACAACTCATTAAGGTCGAGAGCTTCATCCGATTCGCCAAAGTCCTGGCGTAATGCCATCATATTCATAGTGAATAAACCCGTTAGTCTTGATTGTTGTACAATAATAGCACTACTTTGTTTAACTGCAAACTTTAGCGAGCATGTTTATCTGGCAAGATGTGGTCGTAGAGCTTAGGCTAGTTGGTGAGTGGATGTTGCCGTCACTGTTTCCATCATGACGGGATCAATAAAAAATGCCGATTTCAGCGTGTACGATGTCACAGACCTAGCCCTATAAGGCAGATATGCTGTTTCGATATCCGCTAAAGAAGGCTCAGCATCTATGAATAGTTTATCCACTGAATTCGCACCACGCCCGGTTTTAGACTACCCATTTAAGATGCGATGGAGCCCCGAGCCGGGCACCCCATTTGAGGTGGTCGATGGCGTTTATTGGTTGCGTGTTCCATTGCCGATCGCTTTGGATCATATTAACTTATGGATTCTTCGAGACGGTGACGGTTGGACCTTAGTTGATTCTGGTTATGATGCGCAGGTATGTAAAGATGTCTGGGACACGGTGTTTAACGGCTTCTTAACCGCAGAATCGGTAAATAAAATAATCATTACTCATTTTCATCCAGACCATATTGGCTTGGCTTCTTGGTTGGCTTTGCGTTGCGACTGCCCAATTCTAATCTCTGAGGGTGAGTTTCGGCACTACCAATCGATTATTAATCGCGACCCTATCGAGTTTAAGCAAGAAGCGTCGGCGTTTGTGAGTGAAATGGGTTATGGCTTGGACATGGTTGAAAAGTTCGTCGGATTTATGGAGAGCGATGACAAGCCGGCCGAATCTCGTGTTCAACCAGAGATGTGTCAGTTCATAAAAGACGAGGACATTATCGATATCGACGGCCGAGATTGGCGAGTGATTACTGGCAATGGCCACTCGCCTGAGCATGCATGTTTGTATTGTGACGAACTCAACACGATGATCTCTGGTGATCAATCAATTGCTCGTATTTCCTCTAATGTGAGTGTTTACCCGTCGAACCGACACAAGGACCCGCTGGGAGACTGGTTGGCGTCATGCCAAAAGCTAATAGATTCTTTGCCCGCTGATACCCTAATGTTGCCGGCTCACCAAGAGCCATTTCGTGGCAATGTTGATCGAATGCAGCAATTAATCGACGATCACCATGCGCAACTAAATCGGCTTCGATTGGCGGTTGACGCGCCTATCTCTCCAGTCGAAGCGCGAGCGGTGTTGTTCAATAGAGACTTAAATGTGGTCGAAACCTTGTTTGCTACTGGTGAAACCTTGGCGCATCTAAATTACCTAATGCACCGTAAAGAAATTTGCTTAGCTTACGATGCCAACGGCGTAGCACGTTACTCAGCCGTTTAACCTGATGTGCTTTTGGATTTCTTTAGGTCATCGACGCTATCAGCTCTATTCGTAGCCAGCGCCATAGACCTGCACTCGCGTTGCTGAGTTGGGTCGCAGCGGTTGGTTGGCTTTTTGCTGTTGCCGTTCTTTCACTCTGGCGATGACCATTTTTACTTTGTTGGCATATCGATCTCGCTGCTGGATTGTTTGAGATAGGTTGTGTGCTTTCTCTAAGTCTTTAAGCGCTGATATAGGTTTGTTAGTCACTTGCTTGATACGACTGCTTAGCTCATAAAAATCGGGGTCGTCTCGGTGCAATTGAATAGCTCTCTTAATTGATTTTGAGGCGCGACGATAGTCTTTTTCTTTATACGCATCTTTGGCCTTCTGATAGTGCAGATAGGGGTTTCGTATGCGTGCTCGCGAGGCTAGTTTTTGAAATCGTTGCGCGGCAACTTTCCGGCCTTGTTGAGTGTATAGTCGCTCAAGATTGCTGGCTGCAAGGCTGTTTTTGTCGTTGATGTTAAAGGCTTGTAAGTATATTTTTTCGGCTAAGTCTAACTGAGCTACATGCTTGTAGGCGGCTCCAAGGTTAATCCACATATCTGGATTGGTTGGGTAGACCGATGCCGATAGAGTTAAATAGTGAATTGCACTATCAATGTCGTCGTTTTTTAGGTGTTCTATGCCAATATTGCTGAAAAGTAGCGCCGTAGCTTGTCGTTTAGTAATCAGTCTTTGCGGGAAACCTTGTTTATATTCTTCCATTGCTAGGTCAAAAATTTGGGTATTGTGAACGGTTCTAAAGACGGCGTTTACGTGCCGGTAGAAGATTAGATCGTTCTGCGAATCTTGGCCCCACATATCTGGCAAGTCTACTTGGTTAACTCGTAAGTTAATCTCAAGCTCGCTCGCCAACTCAACCAGCAATAGGGTGAAGCTGAGGCAATTGCCACGACCTTGCTCGAAGGCCTGAGCGGGTGTTAGATTGGCGGAAAGGTCGTAGCGTAAATGATGACCATCAGGATCCATTAACCAGTGCGCTAACTCACTGGCGGCTCGGTGCCGATCGTAGGATTTGAATTTTTCGCGTATTGTTTTGCGAACGTCAGCGGGCAATTTATATATTTGCTCAACCAAGTCTGGGTGACCGGCTGGCAATGACGCTTCGTAATTAAGAATAGAAGCAATGACATCATCACTGGAATTAATTTTCGGGGGGGTAGTGCATCCTGCCAAGATCACCAGTAACAATAGCCCGCACACACGAGCTTGTGTGTGAAAAAAACCAAGCCATAACGTAACGCGAGTAGTCACCATTTAAGTAAACCCTTGTTGTCTTATCTTTTAGTCTACGCCTCTTTTATAAAAATCTTGTGTGTTTATCGATAATATTTAATTAAAAAGGCCAATAACAACGCTTCTCCCTTTATGAGAACCGCTCTATTGCGCAATCCCCTTTTTCTATTTTCCTGCTACCGATAGGGCTGACAATCGGAGTAGTATTATTAAAGAGCGCGCACGGTGGCCGGAATATTGAGTTAAGTCACTACGGTGGGCGGCGTAATATTTTTAATTTTTAAGAGCAAGAGAGAGAAGATCTATGAGTCAATACGAATCAATTGATTACCTAGAATATCCGTCAACGAATATCGCTAATACAAAGGCGTTTTTTGAAGCCGCTTTTGGCTGGGTGTTTACTGACTATGGCCCAGAATACAGTGCTTTCGAGGCCACTGGATTGCAGTCAGGGGGGGACTTTTATGCCGCCGCTTTAGCCAGTAAATCGGGTCAAGGTGGAGCGCTAGCGGTTTTCTTGAGTAAAGATTTGGCGGTCACTCAAGCTCGGGTAGAAGCCGCCGGAGGCATTATTGTAAAGCCAGTATTCTCCTTCCCAGGTGGTAGCCGTTTTCACTTTACTGAACCGAGCGGTAACGAGTTCGCAGTTTGGACTCACGAATAGCTGAGTAGTTAACTAGTTGCCCAGTTATAGGCCTGGCTGGGATTAACGCAGCGAAACTATCGATAGTTTTTAATTTTTACACTGGAATTTCACCAAGGGCGTGTTTATACTCGCCTCATATTGCTTAAGGAGCGTTGCAACGAGAGTTCTTCTCGTCAGGCTTAAGCGAGGTTAGTTTGTTGTTTTGGCTAAATTTAGCTGAGTAAACAACAAAACAAACTGCAACGGCGCTCATTTTTCTAACTTTAAAACGGAGACGAAAGATGAGTGCTAATCCATCTATCCCAGAATTTAACGACTATTATGTCGCTGACATCAACCTTGCTGGCTTTGGCCGCAAAGAAATTGCTATTGCCGAAACAGAAATGCCTGGTTTGGTTTCAATTCGCGAAGAGTTCCGTGCTGCGCAGCCGCTAAAAGGCGCCAAGATCACGGGCTCACTACACATGACTATCCAAACAGCAGTGCTAATTGAGACGCTAGTCGCTCTTGGTGCTGACGTACGTTGGGCGTCTTGTAATATTTACTCTACACAAGATCACGCGGCTGCAGCCATCGCAGCACAAAATATTCCAGTATTCGCAATCAAAGGCGAGACGCTTGAAGAGTATTGGGACTACACACACCGCATCATGTCTTGGGAAGGCGATACTGGCCCGAACATGATTCTTGATGACGGTGGTGACGCTACTATGTTGTTAATCTTAGGTGCAAAAGCCGAGAAAGACATCTCAGTACTTGATAAGCCGGGCAGTGAAGAAGAAACCTTCCTTTTTGCTGCAATCAAAGCGACACTGGCTAAAGATAACACGTGGTATTCACGTCGTTTAGCTGGTGTTCAAGGTGTTACCGAAGAAACCACGACTGGTGTAGCGCGTTTATATCAAATGGTTAAGAGCGGTGAATTACCGTTCCCAGCGATCAATGTAAATGATTCTGTCACTAAATCGAAGTTCGATAATTTGTATGGCTGTCGTGAGTCATTAGTTGACTCAATCAAGCGTGCAACGGATGTAATGATCGCTGGTAAAACAGCGGTAGTTTGTGGTTTTGGTGATGTTGGCAAAGGCTCAGCGGCTTCTCTACGTGGCTTAGGCGCTATCGTAAAAGTAACTGAAATAGACCCAATCTGTGCCTTACAAGCTGCAATGGAAGGCTACCAAGTCGTGACTCTAGAAGACGCCATGGCTGATGCCGACATCTTCGTAACCACAACCGGTAACTACAACATCATTCGTCGCGAGCATATGGAGGCAATGAAAGACCAAGCTATCGTGTGTAACATTGGTCACTTCGATAACGAAATCGACATTGCTTCATTAGATGACTGTGAATGGGACAACATTAAAGATCAAGTGGATCACGTAATCTTCCCAGATGGCAAGCGCATCATTTTGTTAGCCAAAGGCCGTTTAGTAAATCTTGGTTGTGCAACTGGCCATCCGAGCTTCGTTATGTCGGCTTCGTTCACTAATCAAACTTTAGCGCAAATCGAGCTTTGGACTAAGGGTGAAGAATATGGCAACGACGTATACATTTTGCCTAAGCACTTAGACGAAAAAGTAGCGCGTTTACACCTTGATCGTGTTGGTGCGAAATTGACCGTATTGAGTCAAGATCAAGCTGACTATATAAGTGTGCCTGTAGAAGGTCCATACAAGCAAGATCACTATAGATACTAGTCAATCACTTAAGCAACAACTTAAGTAACAACATTGAAGAGCGGCCGTTTGTGCTGCTCTTCAATGTCCCGTACTTTTATGCCCAGTGTTTTTATGTTTTGTCGCCCGATACACGGCGCCAAGCATTGGGCGACACTTGATACGCACTCAAACCCACTCAAACCCACTCCTTTGCTTTGTATCTTAATTGTCGACCTTGCCCAACAAGCTAATGTGAGCGCAGCTGAGTAGATTCTCCTTGAGGTTAAGGATGTCATTGTTCAAATGGTTAGTAGTAATAAGCGTCGAGAAATTTAAGTACCACAACTCATCTAACGTAATTCGGAGCTGAAAATGAATAATAGCCTTGAGCTAAATGATGCCCCTGAGCTCAGTTTTGAGTTCTTTCCACCACGTTCTTCTGCAAGCTCTAAAAATTTGATGACAGCGCATGCTGAGCTAGCCAAATTTGAACCACACTTCGTGTCGGTCACTTACGGTGCTGGCGGTAGCACTCAAGAAGGAACCTTCGACGCCGTTAAGAACATGATTAATGAGGGCTCTTCTGCTGCGCCTCACTTAACTGGAGTCGGTAGCTCTCGCGACGATATCAAATCTACCATCCATAATTATTTAGAACTTGGTGTAAAACGACTCGTTGTGTTGCGTGGTGACCTACCCGGCGGCATGGTTGAACGAGGGCATTTTAAATACGCTGAACAATTAGTTAAGTTCGTGCGCGATGAATTTGGTGATGAAATTCACCTAGAGGTTGCCGCGTACCCAGATTTTCACCCAGAGTCGGCTAGTCCATCGACCGATATACAATATCTAAAACGTAAGTTTGATGCGGGTGCAAACTCAGCGATAACGCAATATTTTTACAATGCCGACAGCTATTTCTCGTTCGTCGACGAGGCCGAGCGGGCCGGAGTGAATTCGCCTATCGTGCCAGGTATTATGCCGATCACCAACTATGCAACGCTCACTCGTTTTTCTGACGCCTGTGGCGCTGAAATACCTCGCTGGATTCGTGCGCGCCTTGAACAATATCAACATGATGAGCCGTCGTTGAAGGCATTTGGCTTAGACGTGGTGACACATCTGTGTCTAGATCTTCTCGATAATGGCATTCCGGGTTTACATTTTTACACTCTAAATAAAGCCGAACCAGTGCATGAAATCTGCAAGCGCATCGGGTTTCAACAGCAGCCTTAAGGTAGGCACCAAACTATGAATAAGTCTGAACAAATTAGAGCACTAATGGCTGAACGTATTTTGATTCTTGACGGAGCTATGGGCACGATGATTCAGCATCATAAACTTGAGGAAGAAGATTATCGAGGTGAGCGTTTCGCTAACTGGCAATCGCCACTTAAGGGCATGAATGATTTGTTAGTGCTGACGCAACCGGAGCTAATCAGCGGTATTCATAAGCAATATTTGGAGGCCGGTGCTGACATTATTGAGACCAATAATTTCAATGCCACTAGCAGCGATTTAGTGCGCTACAACCTACAAGACTACGCTTACGAGTTAAATGTAGCGGCAGCGAAACTGGCGCGTAAAAGCGCTGATGCCTACAGCACGCCCGACAAGCCTCGTTTTGTAGCGGGTGTACTTGGCCCCAATCAAAAGACCGCTTCGGTGTCGGTTGACGTGAATGACCCCGGTGCCAGAGCGATTAGTTTCGACGAATTGGTCGAAAACTATTCTTTGGCTACGCGAGGTCTGATCGAAGGTGGCGCCGATATTATTTTGATTGAAACGATCTTCGACACTTTGAATGCCAAGGCAGCAGTATTCGCAGTCAAAACGGTGTTTGACGAAGATGATGTGGAATTACCGATCATGCTTTCCGGCACTATTACTGACGCTTCAGGCCGAACTCTAACGGGTCAAGTTACCGAAGCGTTCTACAATAGCTTGCGCCATGCTCGGCCTATAAGCGTAGGCTTGAATTGCGCGCTTGGCCCTGATGATTTACGTCAGTATGTGCAAGAGCTATCGCGTATCGCTGACTGTTGTGTGTCAGCGCACCCGAACGCGGGTCTGCCGAATGAATTAGGTGAGTACGATTTAACACCAGAGGAAATGGCTGATCATATTCGCGAATGGGCCGACAGCGGCTTTTTGAATATCGTCGGCGGTTGCTGTGGTTCGTCTCCAGAGCATATTCGAGCTATTGCTGATGCCGTTGCCAAAAGTGAGCCGCGAGAACAGCCCGAGTAATGCGACTAGCAATACAAGAATCGTGGTGCTGCGCATTGCGCGATTATGCTGGGCTATTGAGCCCTCAGCTCAGTCCAATAGAGCCGTCAGCTGAGTTCAATAGAGCGGTCATCCTGACACTTTTTAGCGCACGAAATGATTTAAATTAGTCGCAAAAAAAATATAAAAAATATGAAAAACCAAGTAAATATGCGTTTATCAGGCTTAGAGCCATTTAATGTCAACGAACAAACATTGTTCGTCAATGTTGGCGAGAGAACCAATGTTACCGGCTCAGCACGTTTCAAGAAGCTGATTAAAGAAGAAGACTATGAGGCCGCCTTGGAAGTCGCGCGACAGCAAGTAGAGGCTGGTGCGCAAGTGATCGACGTTAATATGGACGAAGGGTTGATCGACGCTGAAGCGGTAATGGTGACCTTCCTTAACTTAATGGCCTCAGAACCGGATATTTCTCGTGTTCCAGTAATGATCGATTCCTCAAAGTGGGAGGTTATCGAAGCGGGCTTAAAATGTGTTCAGGGTAAGGGAATCGTTAATTCTATCTCCTTGAAAGAAGGCGAAGAGAAATTCATTCAACAAGCTAAGTTAGTGATGCGTTATGGCGCTGCTGTTGTGGTGATGGCCTTTGACGAAGACGGCCAAGCCGATACTAAAGAGCGTAAAGTTGAGATCTGCACGCGGGCTTACAAGGTGCTCACTGAAAAAGTTGGGTTCCCGCCTGAAGATATTATTTTTGATCCGAATGTTTTCGCTATCGCAACGGGTATCGATGAACATAATAACTATGCAGTCGACTTTATCGAAGCGACTCGTGAAATCAAACGCACCTTACCGCATGCCAAAGTTTCTGGTGGGGTGTCGAATGTATCGTTTTCATTCCGTGGCAACAATCCAGTACGTGAAGCGATTCACTCAGTGTTTTTGTATTATGCGATTGATGCGGGCATGGACATGGGCATCGTTAATGCCGGCCAATTAGCTATCTACGCTGATCTTCCCGACGAATTGCGCGAAAAGGTAGAGGCTGTGGTTTTGAACACCTCACCCGATGCTACCGAAGATTTACTCGCTATCGCCAATGATTACCGTGGCGACGGTAAGCAGGTTGAAAGCACACAAGACAAAGAGTGGCGCTCGTTGGACGTGCGCAAACGCTTGTCTCACGCCTTAGTTAAAGGCATTACTGAATTCATCGAAGAAGATACAGAGCAAGCACGTTTAGAAGCTGATAAACCGTTGCACGTTATCGAAGGGCCGTTAATGGATGGCATGAACGTGGTGGGTGATCTATTCGGTTCAGGAAAGATGTTTCTACCTCAAGTGGTTAAGTCGGCTCGGGTAATGAAAAAAGCCGTCGCCTACTTGATGCCGTATGTCGAAGATGAAAAAGAAATCGGCGATACCAATGGTCGAATATTGATGGCGACGGTCAAAGGCGATGTACACGATATTGGTAAAAATATCGTTGGCGTGGTGCTGCAATGTAATAACTATGAAGTGGTTGATCTTGGTGTCATGGTATCAGCCGAAACCATCTTAAGAGAAGCGGTAGCGCATAAATGCGACATCATCGGCTTATCTGGTCTGATCACTCCATCGCTTGATGAGATGGTGTATATGGCTAAGGAGATGGAGCGACAAGGTATAAAGATGCCGCTGATGATTGGTGGTGCAACGACATCCAAAGTGCACACCGCGCTGAAGATCGAACCCAATCTGTTAAAAGATCAAGTTGTTCATGTTCCCGATGCCTCGCGCGCGGTCGGTGTGGCGCAGAATTTACTGTCTAAAGAAAATAAAGCTGGCTTTGTAACCGGTGTGAGAGATGAATACGAGCGTATTCGAGTAGAGCGACTCAAGCACGGAAAAGTTCATAAAACCGCTGAAATTAAAAAAGCCAGAGCAAACAAAAAGGCCATCGATTGGTCCGATTACACACCAGATAAGCCAAGCTTTTTAGGCCTTAAAACGTTTGATGACTATGACTTAGCTAAATTGGTTGAGCGAATCGATTGGACCCCGTTTTTCAGTGCTTGGGAGTTAGCGGGTCGTTATCCGCGCATCTTAAAAGATGAGGTTGTTGGTGTCGAGGCCACCAAATTGTTCGCTGATGGTCAAGCAATGCTGAAGCAAATCATCGATGAAAAATGGTTAGAGGCTCGAGGTGTTATTGGTTTTTTCCCAGCTAATTCGGTCGCTGACGATATCCAAATTTACACCGATGAAACGCGCACTGAGGTGGCAAAAACGTTGCACCACTTGCGCCAACAAGATGTAAAGAAGGGCGCTCAGCCAAACTATTGTTTATCTGACTTTGTTGCTCCAAAAGAGTCGAATAAGGCGGACTATATTGGTGGCTTCGCGGTAACCTCTGGTCACAAGATTGAGCAGAAAATTGCTGAGTTTGAGGCGCAGCATGACGACTACCAATCTATTATGCTCAAGGTATTGGCTGATCGCTTAGCCGAAGCATTTGCCGAGCATATGCATGAACGAGTTCGCAAAGAATTTTGGGCCTATGAAGCTGATGAAGCCTTAGATAATGATTCGTTGATTCGTGAGAAGTACCGTGGCATTCGCCCAGCACCGGGTTATCCAGCGTGCCCAGACCATACTGAAAAAGCAACTCTCTGGGAAATGCTTGAGCCAGGGCAAAATGCGGGCATGAGCATTACCGAAAGCTTCGCAATGTTGCCAACAGCGGCGGTTAGTGGATGGTATTTCGCTCATCCAGAATCACGTTATTTTTCGGTTACCCGTATTCAGCAAGATCAGGTTATTGATTATGCGAACCGCAAAGGCATGGATTTGATAAGTGCAGAACGGTGGTTATCTCCGATTCTCGGGTACGATGTTTAAGGAGCCTCTGATCAAGCCTTACAGAGACCGTTTATACTTAATCAGAGGCTCCTTAAGTGCCTCAAACTTTGATTAACAGCGGCGCGAGCAGTAGAATGGCGCTGATTGAAATAGATGATAGCCAGCTGCTTATAGCTTACAATCTGATTCGACTAAATTGGTTTAAATGGTTAATTATATGAAGCACATCGTATCGACATTGCTTATTCTCGCAGGTTTGAGCATTGCTAATGCATCTGAGCATACTGAGAAAATGTGCGCCAAGGTTAAAGAGTGTGCGCTTGGTCAGGCCGCAGGCAACCAAGTACCCGAGCAAATGAAAACGATCATTATCCAAATGATTGATAGCCAATGCGTAACCATGGCAAGCCGTTACGATGATCGGTTTGAACAAGCCGGTCTGCAAGAGTTGTCGAATGCCTGTGTTGATTCAATTGATGCGCAGAACTGTGATGAGCTCCTAGCGACTAGGGGCACACCGAATACTAAAGCCTGTAAAGAATTTGAAACACAAGCAAATGACGCTGGTGTTGAACTAATTCCGGATTTAAGAGATGAGTAGTCATAGTTCGAGCGGCCATAGTTCTAGCGGCCAAAGTTTGAGCGGCCAAAGTTCGAGCAGCCAGTTAATCGAATTTTTAAATTGTGAGGCGCTCGACCTAAATTTATTTCGAGGTCAAAGCCGCGATTTTAAAACCGGTCAAGTATTTGGCGGGCAGGTATTAGGCCAGGCTATAAAGGCCGCTTATAACACCGTCGAAGAAGGTCGTAAAATACATTCGGCTCATGCTTATTTTTTGCTTCGCGGCGATGTTGAGGCACCGATTATTTATGAAGTAGACCGAAGTTTAGATGGCGGTAGTTTTTCCTCGAGACGAGTGGTCGCGATTCAACATGGGCGTCAAATGTTCCATTTGTCAGCGTCGTTTCAAAAGTCCGAAGAAGGTCTAGATCATCATCGATCTTGGATGCCACCAAAAGATGAGCTTAAGTCGGCATTGGACAGTGATGTGCCCGCTGAGCGGCATTTTCAGTCGGAATATTTTGATGTTCACTATGTACCGCAGGATAAGGTAACTCGTGAAGACAGTATCCAATATTGGATGAAAACCAAACATCCTTTGCCAGACGACATGGCAAGCCATCACGCGGTGTTGGCTTATATCTCTGATATGGGTCTGTTACAGGCAACCTTGGTGCCGCATGGCCTAAATAAACTCACGCGTAGCGAGCACAAAGACAAGCTTATGATGGCGTCTCTTGATCACGCAATCTGGTTTCACCGCGACTTTCGTATTGATGATTGGCTGTTTTATGAGTGTCGCTCTCAATCTACTAGTAACGGCCGAGGCCTTGCTTTTGGTCGTATCTACGATGTGGCTGGCAATCTGGTTGCTTCTACCTCACAAGAAGGTTTAATGCGCTTACGTAGGTAGCCTTATATCAAGGCTTAGAGCAAGCTTTCTTAGTTGTTCGAAGCGGTCGGCGTGCCTTTTTTGGTATTCATTGCCCATAACGTGCATGCTCCAGAGTAAATCACACCATAGTACCGCGATTTGCGAGGTGTAAAGAATTCGCTGCTTAACCTTGTTTTCCCAACCCGGTAGATAGCATGCTAGAAATTCCTCAGTTTGACTTTTGGTTAAGCCGAAGTAGTAAATAATTGCGCCTAAGTCGAACCATGGATTGTTCGATTGCGCGAACTCCCAGTCAATTATTAGCGCTGAATTAGTGGTAAATAAGCAATTCTCAACAACTAGATCGTTATGGCAAAAAGTGCGTGGGGTTTGGTCTTGGGTAAACTCGAGCAGCGCAGGCATTAGTGCGGCATGCCATTGGTGAATTTCGGCTTCAGCGGTTACCAGGTAGTTGTCACAAAAACCGATTAAATCAAACTCAGAAACCCTTTTTTTATCATCCCGGTTGGTATGAGTGTGGCTGAGTGTTCGTGCAAGATCTTTTAGTCGTTTGGGGTTGTAGCCTTGGTCTTCGATGAATTCGTAAAGGGCGGTATTGTTGGCGGCCATGTACAAGCGTGGTGATATTAAACGTTCACTCGCCCAGTATTCGGCTTCAATGGTTCGATTGAAGGAATGCTTAAATATCTTGAGAACAAATTTTTTATCACCCGCCTGAATCAGCCCTGTATGGTGGTTTTGGCCGTCTTCAAAAATCTGCACTAAGCTTGGCCTTTCAGCCAAGCCCCAATCAGACCATTTGCTTAGCGCTTGATTTAGCATAGGAATAATTGTATCGCCATTGGCGGTAGCCGATTATGGCAATAACCACGTAAAGAGCGAACAAAACAGCGTAGAGTAAAAAGCCGCGATCACTGTATAAGTAAATCGATGCGCTATTAATCACGATCCAATACAGCCAGTTTTCCAATATTTTTCGTGCCACCATCCACGTAGTGATCACTGCCGACCACGTGGTAAACGAGTCAAGGTAGGGTAGCGCAGCATCAGTATTATTGCTGAGTAAGTAGCCGCTAATCAGAGTCAGAACGGCGATTAGCAGAATAATCGAAACATGCTCCTTTAATAATAAGGAACGAATCTCTAGCATCGATTTTTCTCGACTACCATACTGCCATTGCCACCAACCGACGATGGCCATCACTAAATAGTAAACATTGAGTGCAGACTCCATGTATAAACTACCATCCCAAAATAGATAGATACTGGTACCGGTACCTACAAAGCCAGCTGGCCAGCACCAAATATTCTCTTTGGCGGCGAAAATAATATAGAGCAAGCCAAACGTCACGGCGATGACTTCAATATTGCCGGTGGCAGCCCAAGCAGAGCTAAGCTCGGTTAGCATAGCGCTCATTCATAGCCGCGGAGATCGCGGGCGTCACCTTCTAAATATTTACATACAAACACTATCTTGCCGTGTTGCTTCATCGACTCTTTCATACAGGCGTTCAGCAGGGTGCTTACAGCATCGAACTCGCCAAAAATTCGAGTACTCATATTCGAGGTGCGAATATCGACACTGTCAGCGTAGCCATCAAGCATATCGAGAAAATCTTTAATCTTTGCTTTGTAGCCGTCTTGCAGTGGGTACATGCTTATTTCTACTGATAAATGCATTTTGTTTCTCCTAACTTATTTCTTAGTTTAGTCGGCAACGCTAAAACTAGCGTCGCCTTGATAACTTGGTTACCAACGAGCCGAAGGGCTAGGAACCTAGAGGGTGTCTCATCTTCGAAATGTGAATCATGAGATTCCTCCAATGTGCTCAGAACAACTATTGATGAGTCAACGTTTAGAATTCTAAACTTGCGCGAACACCAACAACACGAGGGGCACCGAATTGATTGTATTCTTCAAGCGCGTAGTTCTTTCTAGGGTCATTACCAAAAGTACCAAAGCCTCTGGTTTTTACTAGCTCATCACTTAGATTCTCACCGTAAACGGCCAGTCTCCAATTCTCTGCTTGATAGGCAAGTTCTAGATTTATTAGCTCATAAGCATCTGATCGACGTTCGTGGCTATTGGAAAATAAGAAGTCATCTTTGGCTTCAATCGAACCGCTCAACGACAGCGTTCGGGTTAAGGCATAACTACCACCGATAACCGCGGTATAGCTCGGCGCTTGTGCTTGGTCGCGGCCATTTAGGTCGAACGGTATGCCATTGGCGCGGTCAGCGTCGATATGATCAAAGCTTAAGAATTGATCAAACTCGGTATCAAGCAAACCGACTTTAGCAAACACAGTAGCTCGGTCACTAGCCGCCCAATCAAGCTCTATTTCCAAGCCCATATTTGTGCCACTCGCCGCGTTCTCAGTGAAGTCGGTGAAGCTGCACGGGCACTGGCCATTGATTACATTGCTTGCGAATGAGCGCACAATCGATTGGTTAACTTGAACATCGTCTCGGTCTTGGTAAAACACGGATGCTTGTAGGCGTAGGGAACCGTTCAGATAGGTTTGTTTAATTCCAAGCTCGTAGTTAAGCATCGTTTCGGTATCAAACTCACGTTCTTCCAGTGATAGATCGCCTTCCAAATTGAAGCCACCCGGCTTGTAACCACGCGACACTAGCCCGTAATAGAAAGCGCCGCTGTTAGCTTGGTATTCCAAGGCGAAACGTCCGCCCCAGAGGCTTTCTTCGGGTGTCGCCGACGCGCCAGTGATATCAGAGTAGTTAACATCGCGGCGTTCTAAGCGCAGGCCTGTGGTTAATGACCAACGGTCGTTGAGAGCAAAATTAGCTTGGCCGTAAATCGCCGTATTTTCGGTATTTAGGTCACTGGTGAAGTCACTTGCAAAGGTATAAACACGATCAAGGTTAATGTCTTGGTCGCGATAGTAGAGCCCTGCGACCCAGTTTACCGAGTCTGAGGCATTTGATAATAAGCGCAGGTCAACTGTGCTGTTGTCATTGTTGCGAGTGTATTGGTCAAACGAGGAATAGAATAAATCAAAGCCGAGTAAGTCGCTGTCGCAAGCGGTGCCTTCACAGATGAAAAGATTGCTCCAGTCTTCGTCATAGGCATATTCTAGATCTGAGTTGGCAAAACTCAGCGACGCTTCAAGGCTTAAGCTAGCTGATAGTTCATAGCTCGCTTTTATTGCAGTGGCGATGGTTTCTTGGCGATCGAACCCTGGTTGGTCGGTTTCGGTTTGGCGGGTGTTAGATAAACTGAAGGCGTCATAGCCATTATCGATATCGGCGGCGAATAGGGTGAAGTCGAGGGTCAAGGCATCGTTAACCTTGGCAGTGTAACTTGCGCGCGCAGTAGTTTCGTCTATCTTGTTAGTGTCATCGCGGCCTAAAAAGGTGGCTTGGGTAAAGCCATCGCTCTGATAACGTTTAACCGCAAGGCGATAGCCAGAGTCATCGGATGTTGGGCCGCTGATAACACCACTAATTTCGCGACCACCAAAATCTTCCAAGCCTGCGGTTATACGACCGTAGAATTGCTCGCTTGGTTTGTTTGAGACAATGTTGATTAAGCCTGCTAGTGCGTTGGCGCCATATAATGTGCCTTGTGGCCCTCGCAATATTTCAACTTGTTGCACATCTAAGGTGCTAGCGGCCATCGCAATGCCAGTTAAATCTATGCCGTCGACCAATACCCCAACTGAGTTGATAATAGGTGCTTGAAATTCACTGCGCTCGCCAATGCCTCGAATTTGAATGAACCGGCCGCGTGATGCGCCACTGGCAAAGTTAACGTTAGGAGCCAGACCCAATAGGTCTTCTAGGTGCTGAGCATTTCGTTCTTCGATCAATGCATTGTCGATTACGGTAACGCTGTTCGGTAAACGTAAGGCATTACTTTCGAGTAATTCAGCCGTTACGATGATTTCTTCTAGGCTTGTTTTTTTTTGTGCCTGTGCAAAATGCGTGGTCATAGTTAGACCGAGAAAAGCACTGAATAGGCTTAACTTAAGGGTGTTTTTTGTATCTATGGTGTTCATGTTGGTCTCTTTTTAAATCTCTCTGAAGAGTGGATATAAAAAGACCCGGTGAGGCGAGAATGGTGTGGAATTGCCCATCCCTACGCCGGTGTTAACCGGATCAGGTTCATGGGGTTTATGTCACCGTTGATAGTCAATGTTAAAAAGGATTTAAAAACAGTCTTTTCAAACAGACACTACTAACTATACAAATCTCAGGCTGATAAAAATTCAACCGCCCCCTGGGTGCTTAATGCCAATTGCCGCTCTAGGCAATTGTTATAAGCAGAGCGAGTTTATCATGCCGAGGTGGCGTGTCTATCCTTTTACGAGCGATTTCGGTGAAAGCTCGACTAACTCGCTTACCGTGGCAAAACGATAGCCGCGCTGTTTTAGCCTAGAGATAATCTCGGGTAGCGCTTTTAGTGTAGAGCCGTCTCCGTGCATTACGTGTAATAAAATAATCGAGCCCGGCTTCACCGATTTCATGGTGCGTTTAACGATCAGCTCGGGCGTGTCTTCACCTTGATGAAAGGTTTCAGCTTCGACGTCCCACGTTACTGTGGTGATATCATTATTCGCCAGATAGTAGGGCAGCATCAATAGCTTCTTGCCATATGGCGGACGAAACCGAATTTCTCCTTGATAACCAAGTTCACGAATTAGTTTGTTGGTACTTTCAAGCTCTTCAGCGACGTCGCTATACGGCATAAACACCATGCGTTTGTGTGAGTAGCTATGATTTCCGATTTCATGACCAGCATCGACTAATAGCGTTGCAAGTTCTGGGTGTTGTTGCATCGGTCTGCCATTTAGGTAGAACGTGGCCTTGATTTCATGCTGACGTAGAATCTCGATTACCGGCTCCGTGCCTTTATATGTAGGGCCATCATCAAAGGTAAGAGCGACTACTTTTTTATCAGTCTCAACATGGGAGATTATCTTTCCGAAAAATTGAAATTGGTGATTTCTAGATATTTGAAAAACGCTATAAAGTAGTAAGGTCGTAGTCGCAATCAAGATCACAAGTGTTGGTTTTATTGAGCCTTGTTGGCCGAGTATTTTCGCTTGTAAACCCATATTGTCAGCTCTAATAAATCAAAGGTATAGTAGTCTTCTAATCACTACGTCATTTAATATATCAGTGCAAACTCACAAACACCGCTTATGAACGAATATTCATTTTTACTTGCGATCGCCGGAGTGCTATTTATCGGCGCGATGAGCCCGGGACCGAGCTTTTTTATAGTTGCACAAAATTCACTGTCAAAGTCGCGCGCGCATGGTGTTGCCACCGCTTTGGGCACTGGTTTAGGCGTCTCGTTGTTTGCCATACTTGCCAGTTTTGGCGTCACTACGTTACTTGAAAATATACCCAGTGCCTACCTAGCATTTAAATTATTGGGCGGTGCTTATTTACTTTATTTAGCCTACAAGATTTGGCTTGGAGCCAGTGAACCACTGGAGATGGCAAGCGTGGGTGATGGGCCGCCGGCCAAACATCAAGGCAGTCTATTCAAGGCGTTTTTGACTGGCTTAATAACGCAAACGAGTAACCCTAAAACGGCCTTAGTTATCGCCGGCATTTTTGCCGCGTTTGTACCTGCAGAGCCGCCAACCAACACCGCTGTTCTAGTGGCTATCATCGCCTTCGTGATCGATTTTTGTTGGTATGCGGTTGTTGCTATTAGCTTGTCAACCAAGGCTACCCGCAACATTTATAAAAAAGCGAAAACAGGTTTTGATAGAACGGCATCAATTTTTTTAGGAGTGGTCGGTATCAAATTATTAGTTGCCTAAGTACTGATAGACTAAATAGTATCGGCTAGATCGTGTCGGTGGAAGAGTACCGGCAGAAGAGTACCGGCAGAAGAGTACCGGCAGAAGAGTACCGGCAGAAGAGTACCGGCAGAAGAGTACCGGCAGAAGAGTACCGGCTATTCAATCCTTATTCTTGAGTGACGCTAAGCGATTCAACATAAAACAGTTCACAAGCACCATCACCTTGGTCGTTTCGAGTAAGCGAGCTTTGCCAGCGAAAGCCGTCACTATGGCTTATCGACACCAGTTTACCGCTAAATTTGACAATCGAGCCAACTCTGATCTCGCTCAGCTTACGCTCAATAAACACACTGCTCGGAACCATGTGCATATTTGAACTGCTTCGACTTATTAGATTCATCGGGTGAGGAAACGACTGGTCGCTGGTTCTGAAGATATACCAGCGGTTAGTTTGACGAATACTTAGAGCGTCTACCACTGACTGATCTGACATCACCCCCCAGCCTAAGGCCAGGTCGTAAGGTGCAAGTTCAGCTCCTCGGTCAGCTCTATAGCGCTTTTTAGCAAGCACCTTTGCTTCAAGGTCAAAGCTAGCCAATGGCGACACTTGATAGCCTTTCAGGGTAAACGAGTCAGCGTTCTTAAGAGAAGTTTGCCGTGGCTCATCAGGCGCCTTCGCACCTGGCGGAAGATCTATACTAGCTGGTTGGCTTTGCCACCACCCGACAAGCGATAACACGAGTAAAATGGTGACAAATTTCTTCAATTTAATAAGCCTTGTTTAATGGCGAAAGTGACGCATTCCAGTAAATACCATTGCCATACCAGCCTCATCAGCGGCGGCAATTACCTCATCATCACGCATTGATCCGCCGGGCTGAATTACCGCACTAATACCAGCGGCGGCGGCATTCTCGATGCCATCACGAAATGGAAAGAAAGCGTCAGACGCCATCACCGATCCAGTGACTTCTAGCTCGGCATGTTCGGCTTTAATGCCAGCAATGCGTGCCGAATTAACTCGGCTCATTTGGCCTGCACCAACACCAATGGTCATATTATTATTAGCGTAGATGATGGCATTTGACTTAACAAATTTGGCTACTTTCCAAGCAAACAAGAGGTTAGCCATTTGTTCTTCAGTAGGGTGAACTTTGGTAACGACTTCTAACTTTTCAGTTAAGGCAAGATCGTTTTCTTGCAGCAGTAAGCCGCCGGTAACACGTTTATACTCAAGTTGATTATGGTCATCGTTGCTCCAAGAGCCACATTCAAGTAAGCGAACGTTCTTCTTAGAGGCAACGGCGGCTTTAGCTTCTTCTGAAACTGATGGCGCGATGATGACTTCAACAAATTGCTTGTCGACAATAAGGCTGGCGGTTTGCGCATCTAGCTCTTGGTTGAAAGCGATGATGCCGCCAAAGGCTGATTCGGGGTCAGTAGAGAAGGCTTTTTGATAGGCTTCTAATATAGAGTCAGCAACCGCGACACCGCATGGGTTGGCATGCTTAACAATTACACAGGCTGGCGCACCATCGAATTGCTTTACACACTCTAACGCCGCGTCAGTATCGGCGATATTGTTGTAAGAAAGTTCTTTACCTTGTATTTGCTTCGCTGAGGCGATACCCATAGGTGCGTTTTCTTCGACGTAGAATGCGGCTTTTTGATGCGGGTTTTCGCCGTATCTCATGGTTTGTTGATGCTTAAACTGAACGTTGAAGGTTTGTGCGAAATCAGCTTTGCTACCGTCCTCTTGAATACGGCCCAAGTAATTGGCAATTGCACCATCGTATTGAGCCGTGTGCTCAAATGCTTTGGTGGCAAGTTTAAAGCGAGTTTGGTACGACATACCGCCATCATTGATTTCGGCAAGTAAGGCTGAATAATCGCCAGCATCAACAACAATCGCTACGTCCTTGTGGTTCTTAGCGGCTGAGCGAACCATGGTTGGGCCACCAATATCGATATTCTCGATCGCGGTTGTTAAGTCGCAACTGGGGTCGGCGACGGTTTGTTGAAAAGGGTAAAGGTTAACCACAACCACGTCGATCTGGTCGATGCCATGCTCAGCCATTATCGCGTCGTCGGTTCCACGTCGGCCTAATATCCCACCATGAACTTTCGGGTGTAGTGTCTTGACTCGGCCGTCCATCATTTCCGGAAAACCAGTGTAAGACGAGACTTCTTTCACCGGAATGCCTTCTTTGTCCAGCAGCTTAGCCGTGCCACCGGTCGATAAAAGCTCAACGCCAGCGGCATGTAAGCCCCGAGCAAAATCAACAATACCGGTTTTATCAGAAACGCTTAATAGCGCACGAACAGGTTTGACTCGGCGCTTGGCAGAGGTTTGGTCAGTCATGAATATACCTTTTAGAAGCCTTAGACCCGGGTTAATAAGAGTCTTCGGTTAAGTTAATAAAGCTTTAAGCCAAGAACGCTGGCTTAGTAAATAAAGCCCTGGTTTTGTTAAAAGAGCCTTCTGCCCAAGAGCGTCAGCTCGCCAATTAAATAGAGCCTTCAGCTCGTTTTAAAAGCCTGCGTTAATCTAAATTATAAGTTTTAAGTTTTTTGCGTAAGGTGTTGCGATTAATGCCGAGCATGTCAGCGGCACGTGTCTGATTGCCTTTGACTCGCGTCATCACAACTTTAAGAAATGGTTTCTCAACTTCGTTGATAAAAAAATTGTGCAGGTTAGTCGGAGTCTCACCGTTCAAGTCTTCAAAGTATTGCTCAATTGCATGCGTCACGCATTCCGAGAGAGGGTCTGATTTTGTCATATCTGTAGGTTTAATTTTATAATTATGTTTATTACTTCTTTGTGGTTTTCTTAGGCTGCCAGCTGTGAGCAACTAGAACGTAAAAACGATTCTAGTAGTAGGCGTTGCTCAGGAGCATCTTCAGTAGTGCATATTCGGGTTTTTAGTTGCGGCTCAATCTCGCTACTCCAGTTAGCGAGATACCATTTAATATGTTTTCTGGCTAAACGAAGGCCAAGCGCTTCACCGTAAAACTGATGAATCTTAGCGTGGTGCTCGATGATTGTTTGAGCTCGATTATCGACACTTGGGATATCATCATAGTGACCAGTTTCTAAATAGTCGGCTATCTGTTGAAACAACCAAGGTCGGCCTTGAGCAGCGCGGCCAATCATTACCGCATCAGCATTGGTTGCATTCAATACACTTAGTGCCATTTCCGGCGAGTTTATATCACCATTGGCAATAATTGGTACGCTAACGCTACGCTTAACCTCGGCGATGGTGTTGTATTCTACCTCACCGACAAATTTGCATTCGCGCGTGCGGCCATGAATAGTGATTGCGCTAACACCCGCATCTTCGGCAATTCGCGCAATGCTCGGTGCATTGCGGGTGTCTGGTGTGGTACCAGTACGAATTTTAACCGTTACTGGCACATTTACCGCGGCGACCACGGTTTGCAATATCTGGGCGACTAAGGCTTCATTGGCAAGTAGCGCTGAGCCAGCCGCTTTCTTGCAAACCTTTTTAGCTGGGCAGCCCATATTAATATCGATAATTTGTGCGCCATTAGCAACATTGAATTGTGCTGCCTGGGCAAGCATTTGTGGCTCGGTGCCGACAATTTGAACTACCACAGGTCCTGGTTCACCAGTGAGGTCTAGGCGAAATTTACTCTTGGTAGTGTGTTGAAGGTCGAGTTGACTGGTGACCATTTCGGAGACCACTAAGCCTGCACCATGTTCGCGGCATACCTGCCGGTAGGGCTTATCACTAACACCAGCCATAGGCGCGGCTATAACTTTATTGGCTAATTTGTAGGGTCCAATCTGCATAGCGAAAGTGTTACTAAGTATCCAAAATGAGGGTGACAGATGATACGCCAAGGAGTCTGAGGTGGTAAAGATCGAATTGATTAAAACTGCTACTTTTTTAAGCAGTTTAGTCTTATTGCTAAGTTTCTATTTGCTCAGCATTTTGACTTCGTAGCCAGTGGCTTGTTTGGGGAACGATAACAATTCAATGGTGACTTTTTTTAATTCACGCGCACCAATCGAGGTGTTAGTGGCGTTTTGATACACGTAGTCGTTAGGCGAGAGCTTGCGCCTTGAGACCAAGTGTCCGTCGGCATTGGTTAGCGCTACCTCGATCCAAGGAAGAGGTTGTTCAATCTGAGCATGGTTAATAATGCTTATTTTCAGCAGTGTTGTCGATGATCGAGTTGGATGCGCGTCGGTATGTGCAGAGGCCAGTTCTAACTTACTTAAATTTCGCCGAACCGGTAAAAACACCTCGTACTCTGCTAGTTTCTTGGTAAGTGGCACACTCAGTTCGGCTAACTTTTTCTGAACAAATGAGTGGTTTTTTAAGACCAAAATTTGCTTCATCCAGAGTTGGTATGTCAATGTTATCGCTAGCGCAGCAATAATCATCAGCAACGGCGGTGCGAGCAACCAAGCGTACGATCTAACCTTGGGCTTACGGTCTAATTGAAACGGGCTATCAACAGTAACCGCACTATTTTTTACGCCTTTTTTTCTTGCAATACCATCCGCCAAAGCTTTTGCAGGTTTGCTGTTCACACGTTTGTTGTCTACCAGCGAACCTACTTGGTCAATCAATGATTCCTTATTGCCCGTTTCTACTTCTGTTGGGCTGGGTTTTTTAGTTGTTTTTGAGCGACGCTTTGTTTCAACGTTGCCGCGCTCACTAAGGGCTAGAGCCAGTCCATGTTGTCCAGTTTTTGGGTTAACGGCATCAGTCGCAACCTCGCTAGGACCGTCTTCTGTCGTAGCGTCTTCCGTAGTAGTGTTCTTAGTAGTGGCTTTCTCACTAATGGTGTTCTCACTAGTAGCGTTTTCAGCAGCGGCTTTCTCTGTTCTTCGGCGTTGTTCGAAAAGTGCTTGTTTGGCGCGAATATTAGCCAGCATTTTGGCGGCCGATAATTGCTTGGCATCGAGCGGAGTGACTGGTGCATCATGATCGATGTCTAGGCTCATCTCTGAGTTAACATTGTCGCTTACTGTGGCGTCACTTAAGCTGATGCTTTTTTCCGACTCGGTGTGCGGGTCGGCAAATGAAAATTTTTGCAGTTCGGATTCTGTGTCCGCATTGCTGGCCGCTTGGGATTGACAATCGAGTTTTTCAGTCAGCGGCTCAATGAAGGCTTCACGGGGGTCAAAGTATGGTGTCTCAGTATTTTTTTTAATGATCCGAGCTTGAAAACGTTCTCGGCAAGTACCACAACGCACCATTCCCTCAGACACACGCAATTGATCATCACTAATCACATAAGTGGTGAAGCAGTGCGGGCATTGGGTGTTGTGTAAAGCCATTAGTTATGTGTCGTTTTAGTGCTTTTTCGGCGCGCAGTGATTAAACACCATTGATCTTTATCTTGCTGGTTAAACTCGAAGCCTTCACCGAAAGCCGCCTTCACTTTGTCGGCCTGAGTACTCAATATGCCAGTCAATAATAGCTCACCATCAGTGGCTAAATGTAATAATAGGGTATCACGTAATTGAATAATTACCTCAGCCAAAATATTAGCGATAACCAAGTTGTAAGTAGCCGCCGGGGTCGGGGGAAGTTGTTGTGGCAAACAGGCATGCATTTGGCTGCTCACTTTATTACGAGCCGCGTTTTCAATACAGGCGTCTACCGCCAGCGGATCAATGTCGACAGCCTCAGCGAACTCGGCGCCACTCATTATCGCCGCGATCGCTAGAATGCCTGAACCGCTTCCATAATCGAGCACACGTTGGCCATCAAGCTGCTGCTCAGCAAGCCAATGCAAGCACATATTAGTCGTCGCGTGAGTGCCAGTACCAAAGGCTAAGCCGGGGTCCAAAATGATATTGCGAGCCGCTGGCTCGGTTGGCTCGCACCAGCTCGGGCATACCCAAAGGTTAGAGCCCACTTTAATCGGTTTAAATGACGCTAACCAAACGCGCTCCCAATCTTGGTCAACCAGCTTGGCGATTTGCACTGGAACTTCTGTGGCCGGCACCCCGGTGGCCGGCCACCCCGTCTCTGTAGAGCTGGAAAATTGACTTTGCACAAAGGCTATTATCGGCTCAATCTCGACCGTATCGTTGAACAATGCAGTAAGCTTAACCTTTTGCCAATCAGGGGTGCCAGGAAAGGCGACTTCATAAAATTCATCCTCACCAGCGTTTTCTGAGGTGATCGCTTGCGCCAGAAAGCCTTCTAACATATCGGACAGTCTATCAACGTCAGTGGCGTCAACAACAAAGGTAGCTTGAATCCAGCTCATGGTCAGTACTCAGGTAATTTACTAGGTTTTTCACTCAGTTTCAGGGCTGAGCTTATTGAGCTCGAGTATACCTAGCGCTCAGCGTCATTTCTAACGTCATTGATCGCATAGTTGAATCATTTTTGGCGTAGTCAATTTTATCAGCCTTTGCGTAGGTATAGATTAAAGCCATAGGCTTTTAGTGAGCGGAACAAGAAGCTGTGCGGGCGCAGAGATTTGTCAAAATAGTCATATAGGGAGCTTTCTAAATGAATTTTTTATTTAGAAATTGGAAGTGGGAGATTATCCACTAAAGCAACACTAATTGAAAAACCATCTGTTATCTGAGGAGTTCCTAGTGAAAAGAAAGTTCAATTTTTTGCATTCTTTTGTCTGCTTGCTCGGCCTAACAATGCCTTTGGTGGCCGTCGCCGAACCGTTGTGTAAAAAAGTGAATGAGCCGTGGACATGGTTTTCAGACCATTCCGTATTTTCTATTGATTATGGAATTGCTGTTGAAGATGGTTATTCAGTGAGGGCTGCTAAAGGAGTATCTATCGGAGGCAATCCTCTAGGTAGCCGATTTGACTTCTCTGGAACAAAAGAGGTCTCTGCCTATGGAGTCGGGGCACTTCATATTACAAAGACAAGTGGAGAGGGCGCCGCTATTGTCTGTGTCGACCAAACAGGTATGACATTGATTAGCTTGAGCAGTGCATTAAAACTAGCGCTTCCAGAAGATTTTTAGAGACTAAGTTAGCCATGTAATGGGCTTTTTGTTTTTAACCAGGTACTCATAAATTAATATTAAGGTAACAAATATGTTTCGGATTATTGTGTGTCTAATTTTCACCTTACTACTTCCGTTTAATAAGGTTTTGGCGGGTGGGCCGCTTATAGACGTATCTTCTATCACTGGAGCTAAGAAGCTCTCAAAAGAAGCATCCGAAGCATTCAGGCTTGAGATGGAATCGCTGCTAGATTATTTCTTTGAATTCAAATTAGAACCATTTGCTAAATCATTAAACGAAAATGTCTTACAAGGGGCTGAGGTCGTTAATCAAATGGCCGAGAAGCGTATTGAGCAAATCAACACTATGTTGGAAGAGGTTGTGGCACAGGCAAATAGAGACTTTCTCAACAATGCTGACCAGTTACAACAAAGCAAATATGGACATCCATTTCTAATATAGAAAGCAAATATGGACATCCATTTCTAATATAGAGCTCTAGACTCTATTTGAGCTAAAATTTAAGTATCAAAGGTTATTTTTATTAGCGAGGCTTGATGGCAAAGGTCTAATTTTAGAAAATCATAGTGTCTCGACGGTATTTGTAAAACAGGTGAATTTTTGCGCGAGTTTCGTTCTCACCGATAGATGATGATTGCTCGAGATCTGATTTGAAGCTTAAGTGTTAGGGTGAATTAAAAAGCAGTTCATGCCGACGCGTCGAGGGCAGCCGCTTATACCCTCGACCTTCGCATACTCGTCTAACAATGTGTTCGTTACCGACCCAGCATTGAAAATGCGACTCAAACTCAGTCGTTAGCACTTTCCAAGCGTCAACGTTTAAATTTAATCGTCTTAATATGGTCGGCTGAGCTTGGTCTATATAGCCACGCTTGTCGTCTCGAATCACTCGACCAGTCCAATCCACGAGTTCCAAGTAGTCTTTAAGTTTAAATGGGATGCCAATGTCGTTTTCGGTAATGCCGACAAAAATTTCAAGGCTATCATCGTTCACGTTTGGCGTGGTTAGTTGCTGTATTCGGCGTCGTATTGAGGTGTGGAGCGAGTCTTCAGGGGTAGCGGCCATGCGAGCTCTTATGGGGTTTAAGTCTACGTAGGCCATGCAAGAAAGCAGTGCTTGATCATCGAGTAGAGCTTGGCTTTTGAACCGGCCTTCCCAAAATCGGCCAGTGCATTTATCCTCTTTATTTGCCTGTCGTGCTATCGCTTCATTGACGATACGCATGTACCACGATATGTCGCAAAGCCTTGAACGCCAACATTTAATCTCTTTACGTAATGCTTTCCATTGACTCTCACTTAAGGGTTCGCCATTTATAAAACGCTGAGAGAAAAGTGTGCCATTAAAGCATTGGTGCCAACGCTTAACCACATCTAGCTCGCTCCAACTCTGGGCGAGGTCGGGCCGTATATGAAGTACGACATGATAATGATTACTCATCACGGCGTAGGAACACAGTTTGAGGGCAAAAATGTCAGCGGTCTTTAATAGCTTGATTTCAAGCCAACTTCTGCGGTGCTCATAGCTCTTCGAGGTAAGTGGGTCGTAGCCGCATAAGTACGCGCGACGAACGCAGCGAGAGACACAGTGATAGTAGGGTGTGTCGGCAAGCGACACTAACGTTTTTCGGGGGAGCGTCATCCTTGTTCTCCAATTTCAATCCTTTGAGGCTTAATACTGGCATGTGAAATCGTTTATTACAATCACCTAGATGGGTGTCCATTTTTATTTCTACCGTTCACTACTCCTTACTGCGTAAGAGAATTTCACTCTTTGATCTAACGCCAGCTTCGCTTGGCGCACTGGGTGTCCATTTTTATTTCTTATTTTTATTTTTCATTTTTATTTTTTTATTTGACAAATTACAGTTCGCTTTTGTTCGTGCCTCACTTATATTTTAGCTAACTGCAATTTGCCGCTTAAAACGACATCAGGCCTTACCAAAGCGTGTCAACAATTTCACTTGAAATAAGGTTCTGGTCGGCAGTTACGAGCTGGGCATTCTGAATTATCGACGTAGCGGAAATTATTCTGTCGGCTGGGTCTTTATTTATTTCGGGGCCAAAATTCACGGAAACTTCTGCAATTTCCGGAGAAATTTGCACAACCGAAATATTTCTCGTTTGCAGATATAAATTTACAAAGTTTGACGCTGTTGTCTCTATTTTAATGCGCTCTTTATGTATAAGAATTGCTATTTCCCAAATAGTAATGTCACTAATAATGAGTGCGTTAAATTCGTCAGCTTTATTTATTGCATCAAGGGCCTTAGAGCTGAGTTGTTGGGGATCTAAGGCGTCCCATATAACAGCACAGGTATCAAGAAGAATCATAAATTTGCGTCCCATTCAGAGTCTATTGGAGTCACTACATCATGAATCCTGGCACTCTTAGCCAATTGCGCAAGCTGCTGTTGCGCTAGTTGCTTTTGGTTTGCCGGGGGCGCTATTGTGGCAATCAGCTTGCCGTTAGTGGTAATACTTATTTGCTCGCCAGCGTTAGCTCTTTCTAAGTATTTCAATAAGTTAGCTCTTAAATCGCTAATGTTTACAGTCTGCATAGTTACACCTCTTTTCTATTGTACAAGTGATTTGTACAATATAACGCAAAAAGCATAACAAGGCTATCAACCCAGCGATAGCGATAATAGTGGACATTTTGACCGACGAAACGAGTGGAAAAACCTCAATGCATGATCAGTGTCTTTTCAATTATGTTTAAATATTAGATACCCTCAAGGGGCACCTAGTACCCTCAAAGGGCACCTGGTCTCTCGGCTGCTCTTGTATGGTCTCGCCCGAGCACATGTTGGAACAACGCTAAAAATTTAAGGAATCCATTTTCGACTTAAATATCGACTGGCCCTAAAATGAACTCTATAGGTGCTCAGATAACCAAGCTTGAATTTGCGATTCATCAATTTTCCCTAAGACTTGATCCAACACATTTCCGTTTTTATCTAACAGCAATGAATAGGGTAACAAGCCTTGGCCGTTGCCTGTTTCCTCGAGTAATTGCATGCCGGTATTTTCAGCATATAAAATTGGATAGCTGATGTCCATTGAGTCTAGAAATGGTTGCGAACGACTGGGGTTATCAATCGCGATACCAATAATAGTGAAGCCATCTTTTTGATGTAGGCGATACATGGCTTCAAAAAGTGGCATCTCGTCACGACAAGGAGTGCACCAGGTCGCCCAAAAATTAACTAAGGTCAGCTCAGCTAATTGATTCTGCACCGAATCTGTACCCACAGTTCCAGTGCTTGGGTCGCTAGTCTCTAATTGGGCGTTTAGCAACGCCGAAGCTTCAGACACGGGTTCGGTGCGAGAGGTATTAACCGCAATGCCGACCACGAATGCGACAATAGCGATGCTTAGAAGAAGTACTTTGTTTTGATTGGTCATGCGCTTTAAGGTTTTGCTTGGTCAACAATTGTAAGAAAGTCGTCTTTGTTCATATAGCCGTATTGTCTAAGGTTTTGATGCTCTTCGCCATTGGCCTTGATGAATAATGTTGCTGGAGGGCCAAACACATCAAAGAATTTTTTCAGTGCTTCGCTGTCATCATTGGTAGTGGTCACATCGGCTTCGATTAGCAACCAATTATTAAGCGCAATATGCACGCTTTGCTCGGTGAATGTGGTGCGTTGCATGCGCTTGCAGTCTAGGCACCAGTCGGCGTAAAAATCAACCAACACCGGTTGCTTCAACCCCTTTGCCGCTTCTAGCAACTGAGTTGCTTCAGCGACGGTGGTGACTCGGTTAAATGGCAGTTTCTTGTCAATTGTTGCGCCACCAGCGCTATTAAGCGAGCCAATACGAACCGAGTCCAACGGTAGAGTAATGTCTTTGCCGCCGAACTGTGCGCCAATGAGGGCGGCCGTGCCCCAAATAATCATCACCACGCTAACCGCTCGAAATAAGGTTTTAATAACATCTGAGGACATTGGCGTCGACAGACTCCAAAAGTAGAAGCCTTGCCAAATTAGTAGCGCTGACCAAAAGTAGAGCACCGGCACTAGATCAATGAATCCTGCAATAAAGATCGCTGCGCCAAGTACCAAAAAGCCTAAGATGACTTGTACATGGTTCATCCAAGAGCCGGCTTTTGGCAGTAACCAGCCAGCTCCGAAGCCAAGCCCAATTAATAGCGTTCCCATGCCTAGGGCCAGCGCACTCATTACTGCTGAACCAAGTACCGGGTCACCCAGAGTGATAGCCGCACCAATCGCAACAATTAATAATGGCGATACGCAAGCACCGACAACTAAACTGGAAATCGCACCAAGAATAAACGCCGTAATTGACAGTGAGCGACTATTTGGCTTGGCGCTACTTAACTTGGTTTGTAGCGAGCTTGGCAGCTGAATCTTAAACGCGCCAAACAATGAAATTGCTAACACCACTAATATGCTGCAAACAAAGCCGATAACATAGGGGCTTTGAAAGTACGCTTGTAGTTGACCACCGCCTTTGCCTAGTACCCAACCGGCAATCGCGTAAACCACAACGTGCCCGGCAACGTAACAGCAGGCCAGTAACCCAGAGCTGAGTTTGCTGGGTTTATGTTGCCCGGCAATGATGGCTAACAGAATCGGAATCATTGGCAGTACACAGGGCGTAAAGCTTAATAAAATACCGATAAAGAATGCCGCCACCACATAGCTCCAAAAGCTATTGTTAAGGTCTGCCGTTGATGCGGCTGAAAAACCTGCCTGTTGTTGGTTCTGCGAGGTGCCTGGCGTTGCTGTTGGGGATGCGCCGGCAGTTGCTGGCGGCACGAAATCAACGGTGATTAATCGGGTTTGCGGTGGGTAACACACGCCTACAGGTTTGTTGCACCCCTGGCCGAGGACTTCAAGCTCGATTTGATTGCCAGAGCCGGGTAGGCTTTTAATTGGTGCGGTTAAATCAACATTAAAGAAATAGACCACGACTTCACCGAACTCGGGGTCTTGTTCCACCACACCTTGCGGGAAAACCAGCTCGCCAAATTCCGCGCCTGGTGTTTTAGACGATACCGCAAACTGATCCCGGTACATGTAATAGTCTTGCGCAATACTCCACTGAATACGCAGCTGGTCGCCGTCGATAAACGCGGTCATGGCAAAGGCTTCGGTCTCTGGCAGCAACTCTGTTTTTTTGTTGCCCCAAAACTGTGCTTGTGCGGTCAGTGACATCAGCACAAGCGAAAATGTCGCCATGCGGATTAGGTGTTTAAAAGTAAGAGTCATTCTGTTTCACTATAAATAAGGTACGATTTCTATGCCTAAGGACCGAGTTTGCAAATAAAGCCTGTCATTAATGTTGCGCTCATTACTCCGTGATCGGCTACCTGTAACATTGTGCCATTAAATCGCAGACTAATCGCCGATCTACCATAACTATTTAATCATCTGAGACCTCAACATAGCTCGGGGACGAAATAAAAATGCTGGGAATGTCTCCAATTGAGGCGGAAAATGCGGCTAATAGCTAGCTATTGGCAAGTTTTTCAACGAAAAGTGGGGGCATTACAGGCATTTTTAATCGTTCGTCGAGTTATGCTGAGGTTTTACAAGGTAACTATGACCAATGAGCCACTTTTCAAAAATTAACGAATTTTAAAGTTCCAAGGCGTTATTAACTTTCGTGACCTTGGAGGGTATCAAACCGAAGATGGTCATACGGTGAGCTGGAACAAGATGTATCGCTCGGCACAGCTCGATCGAATGAGCGAGCAAGGAGCGAAAAATATGGCTGCTTTGGGTATTAAAACCGTGGTCGATTTGCGTTTTAGTGACGAAACTAAGCGTTACCCGACTATGCGTCATGGGGTTCCAGGTGCAGAGTTCTTCAGTTGGCACCACGAGTTCCAAGGCGGGTTTCAAGGTAATAGTGGTGAGTAAGGCGATGCAATTAAACGATCATGGGAAAAAAGCTTAGACAGCAATGACCCCGCTCAAGTGCGCGAGGCGATGTGGTTAAACTATCCTAAAAAATTATATTCGCACCAAGCGATTTATAAAAAGATGTTGATGCGCCTAGTCGAACAGCAAACTCCCTTGGTGTTTCATTGTGCTGCAGGTAAAGATCGGACAGGCGTTGTCGCCGCGCTGATTCTTTCGCTATTGGGTGTCAGTGACGAGTTGATAATTGAAGATTATTTGCTCACCCAAGGTGAAACTGAAAACCTACTGAATTCATTTCACGCGGGTGGTGCAAGCGGGCCACAAGGTAACTCAGATTTTCAACAGAAACTCGCGAGTTACGCTAAAGCCTGAATTACCAAGAGACTAAGTTCAGCCGGTTTTTGATGCCGATTTAAGCTATATCACAACACTGATCGACTATGTCAACGAGCACTACGGCAACTCTAATCAATACGCCTTAACCGGGTTGGATTTTGATGCCGATCACGTTGAGTCTTTGCGTCAGCGTTTATTGGTATAGCGTTAGGCTATTGAAGCACGGCTAAATTGATACTGAGTTATTTGCTCAACTTGCTGGTTTGGATTTAACAACGGCGAGTAGAAGCTCGCTTGGTTAATAGCGTCCGGGGCTAATTGAGTTTCGACACAGAAACCGCCCGAAGGAGCAAACGGCGCGCTTAGAAAACGACCGGTGCAAAATTGAAAGCCTGGTGAGTTGCTGGAGACCGTGAGGCTGATGCCTGAGTCAGGTGAAACAACGTTTAGCATCTCGCGCACGCCGTCTGTCTCGGTAGCTGGGGTATTAAAATGATGGTCGCATTGCCCAATAAACTCTGGATACAGTGACTGCTCTAAATGGTACTCAAGCGGTTTATTGAGGGTTCTTAATTCGCCGGTCGGAATATTTTCAGTATCAACAATAACGAATGAATCGGCGTTTAGCTGAAACTGATGATCTGAAATATTATCCAAACTACTTAGATTTAAATAGACATGATTAGTCAGGTTTATGAAACAAGTAAGGTCGCAGCTAGAGCGATATTTAATCGTTAAGCAGCCATCAGTCACGCGATAAATGGCCATGGTTGTCAGCCTGCCTTTCAAGCCCACATCAGCCATGTCGTAATCTAAGGAAAAGCAAATTTGATTTGGACTGTGTGATTCAAGCTGCCAAAAATGCTTATCAAACCCAGCACCGCCACTGTGCAGGCTATGCTTGCCTTCATTGCACGTCATTTGCAATAACTCGTTGTTAACCGTTAACCGTCCATGTGCGATACGATTGGTAATGGGCCCTATCGTCGCGCCCAAATAGAATGGCTCGTCTAGGTAGTCTTCGAGGCGGTCTAAACCGAGGGCGAGCTGATGGCGATGAAAGTCGATAGCACATATACGAGCACCGTAATTGAGTAAGTCAACGCTTAGACCGTGACCATCAGAAATCGATAATTTTTGCAGATTATGAGACACAGGCCAGTTTTATTTTATATCGTTTAGCTCGACACAGTATAACGATTCACTTTGTTATGATGTAGGTAGATTAACCATTGTTGAAATCATCTATGCCGTCGATCCAAGAATTACTGAGTAGCATGACCAATCGCTTGGTGTTTATAACGGTAGTGATTTACTTTGCCGTTCAACAAGGCCTATTTGCTAACGCCCTTACTGGTTTCGAAATGTTTGGTTGGCAAGCTTCTCGTTTTGCGCCATGGCAGTTGCTTACGCACATGTTCTTACATGGCAGTATTTCTCACTTGGCGTTTAACATGCTCGGGCTCTGGTCGTTTGGGCGTATTTTAGAGAAAGTATGGGGGGTACAGCGATTTTTGATTTTTTATCTGGTCTGCGGTATTGGTGCCGCGATCATTTCGCAATTGGTAGACCAATTTATATTGGGGCCGGTTTATGGTTATACGGTCGGTGCCTCAGGCGCGATTTATGGTTTGCTTGTGGCCTTCGCAATGATGTTTCCGAATTTCAAAATCATGCTGATCTTTTTGCCAGTACCGATAGCCGCGAAGTATTTTGTGCCGGTGATACTATTAATCGATTTGGCAGCAGGTTTCACAGGCTTTTCGATCTTCGGTCAAAATATTGCTCATTTTGCTCATCTAGGTGGCGCATTTATGGGGTTCTTGATGGTTAACTATTACCGGCGCTCGACTCATTAATCGCCAGCACGCAAACCGCATTGTTGATACAGCTTTTGTATTAAGCGTACATGCTGCAGGGTTGCTGATTGGCCCTGTTCGATAACCGTGTCTCGCTTTTGCGCCCACTTCCGATAGTCTTTTACGGCGTAGTGTAATAGCGATTTTTCTAAAGAATAGTAAGCGCTTAATAATTTCTCGGCGCGTTGATCAAGGTGCACCGAATGCTTTTGCACGTTCTCAATGAATCGAGTGTTTATTACATTGGCGAAATAACGGGCATTTTGAGTTGGTGTAGCCGATAAGCATAGCGGCGAATCAAGACGTTGTTGGATTACTGAGTTAGCCTTCTCTAGGCCTGCTTTGAGGTGCTGGTATTCGCCTAATAAGCGACCGCCATCGCCTGCGCGTAAACGGCCTAGGTGATGCTCTACTTGACTGGTTTCTTGAGGTGAGAAAAGTCGCTCGCCGTTGATAACACGCGAGGCAAACTTCTTTAAGCCGATGATATCAGCGCTGACATCAATCGAAAGCTCCAGTGGGTATCTGGCATTACTCTTTTTATCATGCCAGAAGCTAGCGTTCTCACTTTGTCCTAAAAGGGCAGACCAAACAAGCGCATTGAGGTTGTTTTCTTTTTGCTTTAGGAAAAGACTCAGCTTAGTCGCCAGTTCTACGTTACCTAAACGAGCTACGCATTGTGGTCCTAGATGCAAAATAGCCAAGTCACTAAACAGTCGCTGAGATGCGCTTGAGACCTTACCGAGCTGGCTGTTTCGGTGCGCGATAACGGTGTGTAATTTGCATTCTCTGAGACTTAAAAAATCTCTAATACTGAGTTCGGCACCAGGCTGGTCAATGCTTAATAGCCGCGCGCTTGGGTAAGGGTTGGCGACTACCGCTGCGGCAATATTAACATTGCGATCCAGAACATTTTCTAGCCGTATTAGGTAGTCATCGAGATAATCGGGCGGCTGAGCACAGGCTGTCAGTAGTAGTATTACTGCGAGTAGTGAAATTTTCACTTGGGCTCGACAACGCGCATAGCTAAACCCAAACCGATTAGATGCTCGCGTAGTTGTTTTTTTTCGACGCGGTTTAATGCAGCGCCAATTTCAATAGACTGGTTTAAATGTTTGAGAAACAGAGTTGGTGCGCTCATACGATATTTACTTGGGCGCTTAATAAGAAGAGTGTCGCGACGTTGCCAATCCCATTGTTGTTTTGGAAAGTAAATCCCTTTTTGCAGCGTTAATGAATCGCCTTCAAAAATGATGATCTCCTTGAAACTCAATTTCCATGATACGTAGTACATACCGAACCCGACTAAGGCTATTTCTAAACCCGCAAATGGCAGCACCATCCATGCTCCCATGGCGGCCCAGCTGAGTGCGATCAGCATATTGACGCAAAACATGAACACTAAGATTCGCTTATTTGTCTGCCACGACATAGAGCGGTTAGCGGTGATCACTAAGCGCTGAATTTCGTTCTGTGTCTCTAACTCTACCATCTCTAAATATTAGCAAATGCATGTAGTCTGGATGTAATGCTATAGTGGTTTTTAAAGTTAATCGCAATATAAAAGGTGAGTGGTGAGTGATTCAAAAACAAAATAGGAGCCATAGAATGGCGAGACTTAACGGTTAACGGTTAACGGTGCTGGCGGTGTAAGTGATTTCTATGCCGAAGTAGCCGGCTGGAAGAAGCAGCCTATTGCGATGGGCGATTACGACGATTACCTTATGAATTTACCGTCGAACGGTGAGACCGTAGCGGGAATTTGCCACGCGCGAGGCAGTAACTCGGAACTACCACCGCAATGGTTGATGTATGTGCGTGTGGAAAATTCGAAAGCCAGCGCTGAAAAAGTTGTTGAACTCGGTGGGGAGATTATTCAAGGGCACCGAGTTATGAACGATGAGACGTACTTTGTAATACGCGACCCAGCTGGGGCGGTGTTAGTAATTTATTCTTGACCTTGCAATTTTATCTTGTACTAGCAATTTATTCTTAACTATCAATTTTATCCTGAACTACTGATGTTCGCTTAAGAAAGTCTTGCGTCCATCCAAGTCACCATCTCGGCAAAAATAGTGTCACCTTCGGGCTCATTAAAAATTTCATGAAATAAGCCTTGGTAAATGGTTACTTCTTTATCGCTGGAAGAAACCGTATCGTGTAATAACTGAGAGCCGCTTGGCGCGGTCATAACATCGGCCGAACCGTGCATAATTTTGAGTGGCAAAGTGATCTTCTTTGCATTGTTCTTACACTGCTGCATCGCCTCGGTCATGCTAACTAAAAATTGTCCTGATAGTTTCTCTTTACTTACCAGCGGGTCGGCCATGTATTTCTCGACTACAGCAGGGTCTCGACTGACGGCGGATGCATCAAGAGCAAGCATTTTAGCTTTCGGGAAAAGCTTGGCGACAAGTTTGATGGTTGCCACTTGCCACGCGGGTGGCTCTTGTGGGCTTTGTATGGCCGCACCTGACAGCATCGCGCCCTGAAACTTGGCTTGGTGGTTTAGCAGCAATTGCGCGGCAATTAGGCCTCCCATACTATGCCCTAACAAGAATATCGGTATATCAGGGTAGTGACCTTGAGTTCGACGATAGAGTTCTAGTGCTGCGTTTTCAAATACCGCGAAGGAGTCGATATGACCACGTATGCCGTCAGATCTGCCATGGCAGGGAAGGTCCATCGAGCTAAGTGCGTAACCGGCTTGGTTGAGGTGAGCCGCTAGATGCTCATAGCGTTGACAATGCTCGCCCAAGCCATGTATCAGAAGCACCACGCCCTTAGTGTCGACCTTAGTGTCGGTGCTGGTCACCGGCCAGTGTCGATAATAGAGCCCATTGTCAGTACTTTCATGAATCTCGCTGGACTCACTGGCTTTGTTACTGGCTATGGTCATATCTATTGCTCTATTCTAGTGTCCAGCAAAAAGGAATGAGCTTTTCGCATGAACTTGTGTTGTTAATATCGAATGGTCTCGGCTTTCGACGCCCTGATGAAACTGACGCTGCAGTGAGTCAATGTCATCACTACGATCGGCGTAGCGTAACACTAGAACCACTTTTTGCAGATCATCAAGTAGCGTATCAACAATATGCTGATCGAAGCGAATATTGTCAAATGACGAGTCGAATTCTTTGAGGCGAGCGGCTTCATCAAAGACCGCAAACAGTTCGTCCATTTTTTGCGCAGATTGCTGCAAAAGTGAGCTGCAGACCTCCCATTGCTCGGCATTGATCAGGTCATTCCATAAGTACTTACTAAGCTTGGCGGCAGATTTTGGCTCGCTATGATGCAGTGCTAAAAACTGCTCAACAGCATCACTTTCAACGCCAAGTACACGGCAAATAGTTAGATAGTCGTGAAAGCGTTCAGGCTCACGGTGTTCTAGATAATGATCTAGAATCTCGCGCTTCTTTGCTTCTAGACGATTCTTTGCGGCGGGAAATTCTTCTGCTAACTCGCCCCAGCCGTTTAAGCAATGCGATAAGCGTGCTCCATAAAAGGCATAGGGATCATCATCCAGCGAATGATCAAAAAAGTACTCGTAAAATTTGAGTGAGTTTACAAAGTCGCCGGCTTTGTGGGCCAGCTTTGCATCTTCCAATACTTGGATAATTTTAGGTTTGTCCATGCTATTTCTTCTAATCTTAGATCATGCCTAATTCGAGCTTTGCTTCTTCCGACATATTGGCCATAGTCCAAGGCGGCTCAAAGGTCAATTCGACGCGCGCGTCAGAAACACCGACGACACTTTTAACCGCGTTCTCAACAAAGCCCGGAAAAGTTTCAGCAACAGGGCAGCCTGGCGCGGTAAGGGTCATGCTAACGTCGACAAAAAAGTTGTCGTCTACTTTGAAATCGTAAATTAAGCCAAGATCATAGATATTTACTGGGATTTCCGGGTCGTAAACAGTGCGCAGTGCATCGATGATATCCGGGCCAAGCTCTTCAGGGGTGCGTGGGCCAGAAGAAACTGGCTTGGCTTCGCTTTTCTCGGCGGGCACAATGTAGGGAGCAAGAGTATCGTTCATAACGTTTACCTTTAAAAATTATCTTAACATTGATACGGCTTTGTTAACCGCAGCAACCAAGGCATCAATGTCAGCCTTATTATTGTAAAAAGCCAATGAGGCGCGAGTTGTCGCGTTGACTCCGAAAAATTCCATTACTGGCATAGCGCAATGGTGGCCAACGCGAATGGCAACACCTTGTGAGTCGAGTAATGTGCCAAGATCAGATGCGTGAATGCCGTCAATCTCAAATGAAATTATGCTGGCCTTCTCGGCGGCGGTGCCGATGATGCGTAAGCCTTCAATCGCCAACATTTTCTCGGTAGCGTATTCAAGTAATTCATGTTCGTACTCGGCTATAACATTTATACCGATTTCGCTGACATAATCTAAACCAGCGGCCAAGCCAATGACACCGGCGATATTCGGTGTGCCAGCTTCGAATTTGTATGGCAGTTCATTGAACTCAGTGCCGGAAAAGCTGACCACTTTAATCATATCGCCGCCGCCTTTATACGGTGGCATGGCATCGAGTAAAGCACGTTTTCCATAGAGCACGCCAACACCGGTTGGCGAGAAAATTTTATGCCCAGAAAAGGCATAGAAATCACAATCTAAGGCTTGAACATCAACTTCAGAGTGGGCTATCGCTTGTGCACCGTCGACTAACACTTTGGCACCAACCGCATGCGCCGCGTCTATCATTTTCTTCAATGGCGTAATCGTGCCAAGCGCATTCGAGAGTTGGGTTATTGCCAGTAATTTAGTTTTTTCACTTAATAGTTTTTCAAATTCCTCATATATCAGCTCGCCCTTATCATTAATCGGAATAACTTTCAGCTTGAGGCCAATTTGTTGTTCAAGCAACTGCCAAGGCACAATGTTTGAGTGGTGTTCCATTGCCGAGATCAAAACTTCATCTCCGGCGGTAAACGAACTGCGCACAAAGCTATGCGCAACTAAATTGATCGACTCGGTGGTGCCACTGGTAAAGATTATCTCAGCTTCGCTCTCAGCATTAATAAAATGTTGCACAGTCTTGCGAGCACCTTCAAAGCGATCGGTGGCGCGCTGGCTTAAGGTATGAATACCTCGATGAACATTTGAATTATCGTGTTCGTAGAAGTACTTGATAGTATCGATCACATGGCTTGGCTTCTGGGTCGACGCGCCGTTATCTAAATACACCAGAGGGTGGCCGGATATTTTTTGATTGAGCACCGGAAAGTCAGCGCGTACACGCTCTACGTCAAGCCCTTTCTGTTTGCTGATCGCTACAACTGTCATAATACTTACCTTTGAATCTGTTGATCTTTAAAACCATGATCTTCTAAACCTCGACTTTCTAAAAATAGTCTATCTAAGGTTTGAAATATCAAACTAGCTCTTCCAAACCGCTCAGTAGCTCGCCTGCTATAATTTGGGTTAGCTCTTGACGAACACTGTCTACGTTAATGCGCTCAATCACTTCGTTGGCGAAGGCAAAGGTCAGCAGCGCATTGGCTGATTTCGCATCAATGCCACGAGATTTCAAATAGAATAATGAAACTGGGTCAAGCTGGCCAACGGTTGCGCCATGCGAGCATTTAACATCGTCGGCGTAGATTTCGAGTTGCGGTTTACAGTCAGCCTCAGCGTCTTTCGACAACAATAAATTATTGTTCTGTTGATCGGCATTGGTTAGTTGTGCGTCTTTGGCAACAATAATGCGACCGCGGAATACGCTACGAGAGTGATCGTCTAATACCGTTTTATAGTATTCGTCGCTGGTACAATTTGGTACCGCATGATTCACTTCAGTATGATTGTCGACGTGTTGGCGGCCTTGGCCAATAACCAAACCATTCATCTCCACATGTGCACCTTGACCAAGTAAGTTGCTGTGGATATCGTTGCGAGTGACTAAACCACTTAATGCGATGTTGTGACTCTTAACGTGCGCCCCTTTGGCTTGGTTAATGAACACTCCGCCCATATGGAATGCATCGTTTGATTCTTGTTGAATTTTGTAGTGATCGACGTGGGCATTGTCGCCAGCAACAACCTCAGTAATCACGTTATTCAGATACACCGTACCGTGGGTGCCAACATGGCGTTCTACTATCGTGCACTGAGTGTTAGCATCGGCAATAATCAGATTGCGAGTATGGCTAACGGCATCGGCAGATTGAGATACAAAGACTACTTCTAATACACCCTCAAGCACTTGGCCTGATTTTAAGTGAACAACGTAACCGTCATGCGCGTAAGCCGTATTAAGTGCGGTAAAGCCATGGGGTTTTTTCGGTAGCGTTGAGCTGAAATGAGCTTCAACGATTTCCAATGAGTCTTTTAATGATGTAACACTATCACTAAGGCCGGTAGACGCTGCCTGGTCTAAGTGACCATCAACAAACACCAAACGAGGGTTTGTTGTGTCAGCTAATTTAATGTTTAGTGACGACGCTGAACTCAGAGCATAGTCGTTACTTTTTAGCGCACGTAAGTTGGTGTAACGCCAATCTTCATCACGCACTCCGGGTAGGCCGACAGCTTCAAATTGAGTAAGCGCTGACTTACGTTGCTGGTTTAGCCACGCTATATTGGCGCCGCTTAGTGCGACATCAGCATGGGCCGTTACCCAGCTTGTATTTTCGTTTGCGGTAATCATTTAGCTGGCCTGCTGCACGGCTGCTGCTGTGTCTTCCATTCCTTCGATCCAGCTATAGCCTTTGGCTTCGAGTTCGAGCGCTAACGATTTGTCGCCAGATTTGACGATTTTTCCGTTGGCTAAAACGTGTACGTAGTCAGGCACAATATAGTCAAGCAGACGTTGGTAGTGAGTCACGAGGATCATTGACCGTTCAGGCGAACGAAGGGCGTTAACGCCGTGAGAAACGGTTTTTAGTGCGTCGATATCGAGCCCTGAATCGGTTTCGTCTAACAGCGCTAGTTTTGGCTCGAGCATTGCCATTTGCAGAATTTCGTTACGTTTTTTCTCGCCACCTGAGAAGCCTTGGTTGACCGCGCGCTTTAGAAACTCGTGTTTCATCTCAACAAGATCGGCTTTCTCGCGAATTAGTTTTAAGAAATCACCGGCTTTGATTTCGTCTTGGCCGTGGTACTTGCGCATAGAGTTCATGGCTGCTTTCAACATCGCCATATTGCTGACACCCGGAATTTCTACTGGGTATTGAAAGGCTAGAAAAATACCCTCGCAGGCTCGCTCTTCGGCGGCTAGATCGAGCAAATCGTTGCCTAAATATTCGATGCTACCTTGAGTGACTTCATAGCCGTCGCGACCAGCGATTACATTGGTTAATGTGCTTTTGCCTGACCCGTTGGGGCCCATGATGGCGTGCACTTCACCCGGCTTAACTTCTAAGTTAATGCCATTTAGAATCGACTTTCCGTCTATCGACGCATGTAGGTTTGTAACTTTTAACATATTTCTCTCTACTCTTTGTTTTTACTCGGCCTATGGCCTCAGACACGCCGCAGGCGCATATCTTCATTTCTGCTCCGCCTTTGGCTTCAAACAAGCCGAAGGCGCGTCTCTTTGTTTTTACTCAGCCTTCGGCTTCAAACAGGCCGCAGGCGCATAAGTTTATTTTTACTCTGTTTAAGGGCTAACCCACGGCACCTTCTAAGGACACCTCTAAAAGTTTTTGCGCTTCTACCGCAAATTCCATTGGCAGTTCACGGAACACATCTTTGCAGAAGCCGTTTACAATCATTGAAACAGCCGCTTCTTCGCCTAGGCCGCGCTGCTTTAGATAAAACAATTGGTCTTCTGAAATCTTCGAGGTAGTTGCTTCATGCTCCAGGTTGGCGGTCGGATTTTGCACCTCCATATACGGGAAAGTGTGCGCGCCGCATTGGTCGCCCATCAACAGTGAATCGCATTGCGAGAAGTTACGTGCGTTATCAGCGCCCTTGAGAATTTTAACTAGGCCTCGATAGGTGTTGTGGCCATGGCCGGCTGAAATACCTTTAGAGATAATCGTGCTGGACGTGTTTTTGCCCATGTGAATCATCTTGGTGCCAGTATCAGCCTGCTGTTTATTGTGTGTTAGTGCAACTGAATAGAACTCACCGACTGAGTTGTCGCCTTGCAATACGCAGCTTGGATATTTCCAAGTAATGGCTGAGCCTGTTTCTACCTGAGTCCAAGAAATCTTAGAGTTATCGCCTTTGCACAGCCCGCGCTTGGTAACAAAGTTGTAGATACCGCCTTTGCCATTTTCATCGCCTGGGTACCAATTCTGTACGGTCGAGTATTTGATCTCGGCATCTTTATGCGCAACCAGTTCAACAACCGCGGCATGCAATTGGTTTTCATCACGTTGCGGTGCGGTGCAGCCTTCTAGGTAGCTGACGTAGGCGCCTTCTTCGGCAATAATCAGTGTGCGCTCGAATTGGCCAGTGTTCATTTCGTTGATGCGGAAGTAAGTCGATAGTTCCATTGGGCAACGAACACCCTTCGGAATATAGACAAACGAGCCGTCAGAAAATACCGCTGCGTTTAGTGCGGCATAGTAGTTGTCCTTAGTGGGTACTACGCTACCGAGATATTGCTTTATCAGCTCAGGGTGCTCTTGCAAGGCTTCTGAAATCGGCATGAAAATCACCCCGGCTTTGGAAAGTGTCTCGCGGAAAGTTGTACGCACCGAAACGCTGTCAAACACCGCGTCTACGGCGACATTATTCATCATTTTCTGCTCTTCTAGAGGAATGCCTAGCTTGGCATAGGTCTCAAGCAGCTTAGGATCAACCTGATCTAGGCTGTCGAGCTGTGGCATTTCTTTAGGCGCTGAAAAGTAGGCGATGCTTTGAAAATCAATTTTCGGATAATCGATATGTGCCCAACTTGGCTCTGGCATTTTTAGCCAACTGCGAAAGGCTTTGAGGCGATATTTAAGCATGAATTCTGGTTCGTTTTTTTTAGCCGAAATGCGACGGATTACGTCTTCGTCTAAACCAGGTTCAAAGGTGTCTGATTCAATGTCGGTAACAAAGCCCTCTTTGTACTCGCGTTTTACGAGCTTTTTAAGGTCTTTGTTCTTTTCATTCAAAATTGGGGCTGACATAGCAACTTATCCTATTTTACTGCTTATATGAATTGGGATATCACCGATCGAGGTAACATCTTGTCGGGTGGCCATGGTTTGCACATGGCGGGAGCGCACTAGGTCGCTCAGTTTCTTGCTGTCTAAGAATTCAAAAAACTCTTGGCTTAAATTTGTCCACAAGCTATGCGTTAGGCAGGGGTCAAGTGGGTTACATGTGCTACCGCCGCCGCAGGCTAAATTTATGTGTTCATCGGCGGCGATGAGAATGTCAGCGAGTGAAATTTCTTTTTCGCTACGAGCCAGCATATAACCACCTTTTGCGCCGCGAACTGACTTTATTAGACCAGCGTTACGCAAGCTTCTGAACAATTGCTCTAGGTAAGAGACCGAGATGTTTTGGCGACCAGCAATGCCAGCTAGGGTGATGCGATCTAGCTTTGCATGCAAAGCCAAGTCCATCATCGCTGTGACTGCGTACCGACCTCTGGTGGTTAACTTCATGGCGCTAATATACCTTAGAGAAAGTGAAACCTGAGTAAATTACTCGGGAATAGAAGTATAAGGTCGTAGAAGTGCTCAATCAACCCCAATTTCTCAGATTTTCGCTGTTAGCATTTACTCAATATCCTTGTAAAATCAAGAGCTTTTAAGCAGCCCTTCTATGCAATTCAACGACGTTGGTGTATCCAGGCTGTTTTTGCCCGTTGTTTGAGGGTGCCGAAGTCTTTCGGTATCGGCTAGGCAAAAAAAAGCAGCCTGTATTATCAGGCTGCTCTATATTTTTGTGGCGCTCGCTTATTTAGAGCCTGGGATGCGGATTTTTTGACCGGGAAAGATCTTGTCGGGATCTTCGATGACTTCACGGTTGGCTTCAAAAATTTCTGGGTATTTGGAGCCGTTACCTAAGAATTTTGCGGCAATTCCCCATAGCGTATCACCACTTTCGATAGTGTAAAATTGGCTATCAGTTGCTGATTCGAAAGCCGCGTCTTGTTGTTCTTCACCGGCGTTTTCGGTAGTGCCAGCATCGGCAGATTCAGCTACCTTTAAGCGCGCGGCGACCACGGCTGATACACCCTTCATGTTGCCAGCCATTAAAATGGCCTTTTCCTTTGCTTCGACACTCTCGCAAGTGCCGCGCAAAACGCAGACTGTCTCCTCTTGCATTTCAACTTCCAAGTTTTCTATACCGGGATTATTGCTTTCTATGTCTTGTTTAATCTTTTCAGCTGCGTCAGCGTCGTCGATTCCAAATACTTTCTTACCAATATTCGCTGCAAAATCAAAAAGTCCCATGGTTTATCCTGCCTTTGAAAAGGCCATTTCTGTTAGTATCGCAGCACACACTGCTGATACAGCCTACATGTAGGCTTATTGGTTTGGCAAGTAACGAAGTGTTAACTAATTTACTTGCGTCGAACTTCGTGCAAATCGTTTATTGTCGTACGCGGCGCAACGTGGCAAGCTGCCTAACCAAATAAAACGGACGATATCGTTTGATATCGCGACCTTAATAATGACTCAATCAAGATTTCAAGAAGCTCAAAAATACATTCCTGGCGGCGTTAACTCGCCAGTTCGCGCTTTTAAAAGCGTCGGTGGCGAGCCGGTTTTTATGCGGCGCGCTAAGGGTGCTTATATGTGGGATGCTGATGATAAGCAGTACATCGACTATATTGGGTCTTGGGGACCGATGGTTCTTGGTCATGCCAACGATGAGGTGATAAAGGCGGTTCAAGATGCGGCTGAAAATAGCCTCAGCTTTGGTGCGCCGACTGAATCAGAGACCGTCCTGGCCAGAAAGATTTGCGAGCTTATACCGAGCATCGACAAAGTCCGCATGGTTAGCTCAGGTACCGAAGCAACTATGAGCGCCTTGCGCTTAGCTAGAGGTTACACCGGTCGCGATAAGATCGTTAAGTTTGAAGGTTGTTATCACGGTCACTCAGACAGCTTATTGGTAAAAGCCGGTTCGGGAGCGCTCACTTTTGGTGTGCCGACCTCACCAGGTGTTCCTGCGGCATTGGCTGAGCTAACGTTAACATTGCAATTCAATAACTTGCCGCAAGTCGAAGAACTTTTTGCCAAGATTGGCGAAGAAATTGCCGCTATTATTATCGAGCCAGTTGCCGGTAATATGAATTTGATTACACCCAAGCCTGGATTTTTGGAAGGTTTACGTAAAATTTGTGATCAATATGGAACCGTGTTGATCTTTGATGAGGTGATGACTGGCTTCCGAGTAGGTTTGCATGGTGCGCAAGGTGTTTATGGAATTACTCCTGACCTTACCTGTTTTGGCAAGGTAATCGGTGGCGGCATGCCGGTTGGCGCTTTCGGTGGTAAGGCTGACATTATGAACCATATCTCACCTGATGGGCCGGTTTACCAAGCCGGTACACTCTCGGGCAATCCGGTCGCAATGGCTGCCGGTATCAAAACGCTAGAGTTGATTTCGGCACCAAACTTTTTCGAGAATCTGACGATTAAAGCCAAGAGTCTCATGCTTGGGTTAAAAAATGCGGCGCTAAGTAACGATATACCGTTGGCGACAAACGGCGTAGGCGGCATGTTTGGTTTCTTCTTTACCGATGCCGAGCGAGTCAATACCTTTGAAGATTCGGTGGCATGCGACGGCCAACGCTTTAATACTTTCTTTCACGGGATGTTAGAGCGAGGCGTGTATCTCGCCCCATCGCCTTTTGAAGCTGGTTTTATTTCGATTGCTCATAGTGAAAACGATATCGCTGACACCATAGAGCGTGCGAGCGAGGTAATGAAAACCTTAAAATAGGGCTATAGTTTGTCGATAGTTCGCTGACAGTTCGCTCATAGCTCGTCAGTCTCAAGCTGAAAATGGCAAATTATCGAGGTGTTCGTTTTATAATCTCGATATTTGCCGGATAGCGAAACAGCTTGCCGTCGAGGGTCGAGAAAATGGCGCTTAGCGTCGCCAGCAGGTGAAATAACAAGATAAGCGGCACAACGAAGGCACCAATAATGATGTAGGCCATGAATAGGCACATTAATAAGTAAAGATAGATGCTAATTTGAAAGCAAATCGCTTCGCGGCCTTGATAGTCTAAATACTCAGATCGGCCTCTTGTTCTTAGCCACAGAAAATAACACGCTAAAAAATTCATCAACGGAATGCCAGTGAAGATTAATAAACCGGTAGCGTGTAATTTAGCCGCCGTTTGCTTATCGTTGGCTTGCGATGCATCACCAAGGTAGGTGTTAATCAGTGGCTGTTTACGAACCATCATTAGCATCGCTGTTAGCCCGCACATTAGGCCGCCGATGATAAAGCTTACTGACCATATGTAGGAGCCGCCTAGTTGATTATCTAAGCCAAAGGCAAACCGCACAATAGGCACCATGCCCCAGCCCATAGTGATTAGCGCTATTAAGATAAATATCCAGCTTTGTAGGCGATTAACCATAGTATAAAGTCGTAGTGATAAGAAAAATTGTGATATTTGAGCGGTGTATTAAAGCATAGAAGCTGTTAATATCGCCGATTAATTTCTGGGCGTATGGCTGTCGGTTGAGAGTTTTGGATTTAATCCTGCTAACTTTTGCTGGCGCATTTTGTTAGCGCATTTTGCTCTAGTCATATGGCCTGTTTTGTAGTTAGTTAAGTTGTTAACAAAAGGTAGCTAAAATGCGCGATTATTTATTCACTTCGGAATCCGTTTCCGAAGGTCATCCTGACAAAGTTGCAGATCAAATCTCTGATACTGTTTTAGACTATTTGTTAGAAGAGGACAGCGCGTCACGCGTTGCTTGCGAAACACTAGTTAATACGGGTTTGGTCGTATTATCAGGCGAAATTACCAGTAACCGTAGTCTCGACGGGGTTACTGAGCGTGTTCGTCAAACCATAAAAGAAATCGGTTACGATAGCTCGGAAATGGGCTTTGACTATCGCAGCTGCGCGGTAATGATGACACTAGACCAACAGTCGCAAGACATTGCCCAAGGTGTTAATGAAGGCGAAGGCCTTGATCTTGATCAAGGAGCAGGTGATCAGGGCTTAATGTTTGGTTATGCGTGTACTGAAACCGACGTATTGATGCCAATGCCAATTGAGTACTCTCACCGCTTGGTTAAAAAGCAATCTGAGATGCGTAAGAGCGGTCAACTAGCCTGGTTGCGTCCAGATGCTAAGTCACAAGTAACGGTTCGTTATGAAAACGGCAAGCCATCATTCATCGACACGGTAGTATTGTCGACACAACATGACGAAACGGTGTCGCATAGCGATTTGGTCGAGGCGGTTATTGAAGAAATAATTAAGCCAGTATTGCCTGCTGATATGGTCACTGGCGCAACTAAATTCCTAGTTAACCCAACTGGCCGTTTCGTTATCGGTGGCCCAGTGGGCGATTGCGGTATTACAGGTCGTAAAATCATTGTTGATACTTATGGCGGTGCAGCCCATCACGGTGGCGGCGCGTTTTCGGGCAAAGACCCATCTAAAGTAGATCGCTCAGCTGCTTACGCGGGTCGTTATGTCGCTAAGAATGTTGTCGCTGCTGGCTTGGCTGATAAATGTGAAGTTCAAGTTGCTTATGCAATTGGTGTCGCTAAACCGGTAAGCTTAATGGTGAATACCTTCGGTACGGCAAGAATTGAAGAAGCCAAGATCGAAGCATTGGTAGCTGAGCACTTTGACTTACGCCCTAAAGCGATTATTCAAGCGCTTGATTTATTGCGCCCTATTTATCGAAATTCTGCTGCTTACGGTCACTTCGGTCGCACTGAGCCTGAATTTACCTGGGAATCTACTGATAAAGCTGAGGCTCTAAGGGCCGCCGCTGGCTTCTAAGACGGTTGACGATTAAAGTAGAATTAAAAAAGCCGCTAGTTAGCGGCTTTTTTTTCAGTGTTGTGTCCTCAGGGGCGACTCTTTCTAGAGTCACTGCCTCGTACTGAAGGTTCGGGCAAGGCTAGTCGATACTTTTTAGCTCATTCTGAGTCTTATTTGCGAATTTTAAGCTGCCATCACCGGACAATAAAACCGCTATGTAGCGTGTCTGCTCAAAGTGAGCAAAGATAATCAGTAAAATCACCGTGATCGGTACGCTCAAGAACGCTCCGGCGATCCCCCAGATACTTCCCCAGAGAGTTAAACTCATCATCACCACAAATGGGCTGACGTTAAGCGTGTTACCCATTAGTTTTGGTTCGAGCATATTACCGACCACTAATTGTACTGAGCCGACGCCGATAAGCACGATCATAAATGGTAAGAAGGTATCGAACTGAATCAGGGCTAACATCGCTGGGAATAATGTCGCGATGATTGAGCCGATGGTTGGAATGAAGTTCAACAAGAAAATGGTGAAGGCCCAAAAAATCGCAAAATCGACACCTACGGCTTTCAGTACAAAGTAACTGACTACTCCGGTAAGTGCGCTGGTTAGTGTTTTTATCCAAAGGTAAGTCTGAATGTCTTCTTGCACATGAGACAAAATACTCATCACTGAGTCGCGCCTGTTTTGATCGGGGAACATTTCCTGAATTTTACTCTTAAAGGTGCCTTGCTCGGCCAGCATAAAGGCTACGTAGATCAACACTAGAGAGATTTTACCGACCATGGCAACGATAGTATCGGTAAGTCCAGTAATGACAGGGGCAGGTTTAATGCCGCTAATAACATCAGCCATATTCGGCATTTTGTCGAGAATGAAGGGCGGTAACATGGCACTTACTTTAAGTGAGAGGCCAGCGAAATTTTCCTTATATTTGGGTATCGCCGCTTTCACTTCGAGCACATTGCTCTGTACCATATCGACCGCTAATGACAGGAATAAACCGATTGTAATAATCGAAAGCAGCATACTCAGCCAGTTTGGTTGGTCGGTCCACGGTATTATTTTGGTAAAGCTGCGGCTCATGGCGTTAATCACATACCAAAGCATCAGAGCCACTGCGAGTGGCACCAGAAATTCTTGACCAACGACCATCACGTAAAATACCGCAACAGTGCTCAGTATGATTAACGATGTTGAAATCGTTCGGTTCTCTATATTCATAACACTCTCGCGGCGAGTTGTTGTTTTGCAGACCTCAACACAGCATCACTGTAAAAATGTCAATACTCAATATTTTCAAGGTTGAGGTAAAAACAGGGCTAATAGCAAGCTATTGCCGGATGCCTTTAGTAAGTTTCTGCAAAGTAGTTCGGTGAATTAGGGCGTGCTAACGTTGTTATCCAAGGGTTCTATGATCAATAGTAAGGGTGAAATGGCTCTCGAACAAGTGAGTGCGCCGATAATAGTCTGTTTGCTTTAATGATAATGATTAACTACGGTTAACAATTGATGCATAGATCCGATTGTTGGTTGATTTATGCTGAGGTCTCATTCAGCAACTAGGTCTTCTTTGCCCACAATAACAGTTCACTATCTCGGTTGTATTGGTGTCATCTTATCGAACGGTTGATATACTTTGAGCATGACTTCGCAAACCCAAGTAACGTCAGCTTAGTGAACTGGATGTTCACCGGCGGCTTAGTTGAGTTTGTCGCGGGGTTGTTCAAAGGTACCCTTAGTCTTTTGCGCTTGCGGCTAGATTAAAACGCAATAGATGCTCTATCTGTCTACCTTGGCTTATTTATTATGTGTCTTGCTTTATAAATTAGGCTGAGGTCTCTTTTAATTTTATTCAGAGTAAATCGTGGATTTAAAAAAACTTATTCGTAATATTCCGGACTTCCCGAAACCCGGTATTCAATTCAAAGACATAGAGTCGATCGTCGAAAGCCCAGAAGCTTTTAGCTATGTTACTGACCAGTTTGCTGACGTTCTCGAGTCGCATAAAGTAGATAAAATTCTGGCCTTGGATGCGCGCGGTTTTTTGTTCGGTGCGGCATTGGCTTATAGGCAAAAACTGCCATTAGTGATGGCTCGTAAAAAAGGCAAGCTGGCGGGTCAATGCGTGTCCGAAAGCTATGCTTTAGAGTACGGTGATGCCGAAGTCGAATTACAAAAAACGGCTGTTTCGACCGGCGACAGAATTCTTATTATTGATGACCTATTGGCGACAGGCGGAACCGCTAAAGCCGCCGCGGGCTTAGTTAATAAGGTCGGAGGGGTTGTTGCTCTTTTCGCTTTTGTTATCGAGCTTGACGGCTTAAATGGTCGAAGCCAGTTAGCTGACGCTGAGGTGTTTTCGTTGGTTCATTTCTAATATTTTGCTTAGCCTGTTTTGCTTTTCTTGCTAGCGCTAGCGGCTCGCTAGGTAAATTAGCCTCAGCGCCAATATGCTGAGTATGATCTTTAGCCAAGCTTGAAAGCGTTGTTCATCGGCTTTGAGAAGCAACTTTCTGCCAATTAGAGTGCCGATAAAGCCACTGCATATCATTAGCAGAATTAGTAAGAAGTAAGGGCTATAGGCGAAGCCTAACAGCCCAAAAATTATGATCTTGAGGGCGTGCTGAAGCACTAAGCACGCTGCGCTGGTTGCCACTAGGTTTAAGCGATTAAGTTTAAAGAGGCGAATTGTGGCCAATACCAATGGGCCTGTAGCACCAACAAACATGGTCAGAAAGGTCGAGGCTACGCCACCAATTAGCAAGCCTTTGCTCTTAGCAACGTTGTTGAATAAGCTTGAATGCCAAATCTGCGGCCCCCAAACAGTCAATAATATAAATCCCCCTAAGCTGACCTGAAGCAGGCTGATTGGTAAGCTTATCACCAGTTGACCGCCGACCAAGGCTCCTAGTAGACTGCCTGCGGCAAACCAAGCGAAGTGACTCCATACTATGTTTTTGAACATCACGATCATGCGGCCAGCATTAGAGCCAAGCTGGACCGCACCATGAACCGGAATGATCGCTTTCATCGGTATTGCCTGAGCGATTACAGCTAGTAACAGCATGCCGCCGCCAATACCAAATGAGGCGGTTAGCATTGAGGTAAAGCCACTTAGAATAACCAGCCCCCAAAATGAGGCCCAGCTTAGGCTGTCTGGTAGCAATATTAGATCGTGCAGAGCCATAAGCAATCAGTTTAAAAATCTGTGTCTGAAGATAAGTGGTTTCAAGCAAAAATGGAGATTAATCGTATAACACATGGTTAATCGTATACCGCAACAACGTTGCGTAAAAGAACAGTGGTAACATTGGCTCATACTAGTCAAAAAAATAATTATGTTTAAGTTTTTCGAAAACGCAGTACCGCCTTTTTCTGAGGACAAGGCCGAGCAACCTCCTAGCAGTATGCTGAAATTTGTATGGTTTTACACCAAACCGTTTCGATTCCTATTGCTGTGCCTGTTTGTTACCTCGGCATTGATCTCGGGCATTGAGGTTTATATGTTTAATGCCATCGGCAACATGATTGACTGGATGCAGGTAAGCGATCGGTCTACCTTTTTCGACGTTTATGGATCTCAGCTAATAGGCGTAGCGTTATTGATTTTAGTCGCCTGGCCATTGCTTAGCCTACTAGATTCAGCGCTCGAACATCAGGGTCTACTGGGCAATTTTGCAATGCAGATTCGCTGGCGAGCACATCGGTACTTACTCGGCCAGTCAGCTAGCTTCTACGCCAATGACTTTGCTGGCCGGATCGCCACCAAAGTTATGCAAACTGCGCTCAGTGTGCGCGATTCAATTGTTAGTATTAATGGCTTGGTTGTCTACGTGGTGGTTTATTTTAGCAGCGCTCTAGTAATTTTTATCAGCAGCGATGTACGCCTTGCCCTGCCACTGCTCTGTTGGTTGGTGGCCTATGTTTTGGTGATGCGCACCTTCCTGCCAAAGTTAAAGTCCGTGTCAGCTGAACAATCGGATGCTCGTTCATCAATGACTGGCCGAGTAGTCGATGCTTATAGCAACATACAGACGGTGAAGATGTTTTCATCAAGTAATGCTGAGGAGCAATACGCTAGGGAAAGCATGCAAGAAATGTTGCATAGTGTGTATCAACAAATGCGCTTAGTGACGCAGCTAAATACAACGCTGGTCGTTTTAAATGCGCTACTGATCTGCTCGACCATGGGTTTTGGTGTATGGCTATGGACGCAATCAATTGTTAGTGTCGGGGCGATTGCCGTGGCGGGTGCATTGACCTTACGCTTACAAGCCATGAGCCAGTGGTTTATCTGGGAGCTGGCAAGACTATTTGAAGCGATAGGCACCACACAAGATGGCATGAATACATTGGCTCAGCCCAAGTCAGTCAAAGATCAACCTGGCGCTGAAGACTTAACTGTTACTGAAGGTCAGATTGAATTTAATAATATCGATTTTCACTATGGCAAGCAAAGTGGCGTAATTAGCGATTTTTCCTTGACCATCGGTGCTGGAGAGCGAATCGGCTTAGTTGGCCAATCTGGGGCGGGTAAATCAACACTGGTCAATCTGCTACTGAGACTTTACGACCTTGAAGGAGGTGAGATTAAAATTGATCAGCAAAATATCGCAGCTGTTACTCAGGAGAGTCTGCGCCACAATATTGCCATGGTCACTCAGGACACTTCGCTGCTGCATAGGACCATTCGGGAGAACATCTCCTATGGTCGGCCTAGCGCAAGTGAAGGTGAACTATTAAACGCCATCAAGTTAGCCAAAGCCGATGAATTCGTATACCACTTAGAAGACAACGAGGGGAGTAAGGGTTTAGATGCCAAAGTTGGCGAGCGCGGTGTTAAGTTATCTGGCGGCCAGCGACAACGGATTGCTATAGCTAGAGTGATACTAAAAGACGCGCCAATATTGGTTTTAGACGAAGCGACCTCAGCACTAGACTCAGAGGTCGAAGCGGCAATACAAGAACAGCTTGAACAGTTGATGCATGGCAAAACAGTTATTGCCATTGCTCATCGGCTTTCGACCATCGCCAAGATGGATCGCCTGATTGTATTGCAAAATGGTCGAATCGTTGAACAGGGCACCCATGCGGAGCTGGTAGAATACGGCGGTGTCTACGCAAAGCTTTGGTCACGACAGTCTGGAGGATTTCTCGGTGCCGACGACTAGGTAGCCGATTTACTGAGGTTTTATTCATCCTAGATAATCTGGCTACAAGAAAAAATCTTGCTGTTTGTTTAAACTAACGTTAGTTTTTTTTCCACTTTTGAGGCTTTTACCTATGATTAATTGCAAATTAAAAAGTTTACTTGAAGCTAAAAAGTTAACAACTCAAGATTTGAATGAAGATACTCATATTACCAAAGCAACCATTCGAAGACTGTTTGATGGCTCGGCGCACGCAATTGATTTTGGTGTACTAGAAGCAATTTGTGCGTACCTTGATTGTACTGTCGGCGAGCTACTAGAGCATTCCAATCCGTAGGCAGTTTTATATTGTTGGCGAAGACTGCTGGCCGGCTTTTTAATGAACACAGGCGGCTCTTTAGAATTCGAGTTAGTGGCCTAGCTGTTAAAAATGATAGCGATTAATTGTAATGAATGAAATACAAGCGTTCTTGAACTTCAAGCTAGTCGACACCGCTGGCGGGTTGGTTATTTCAGTCGCTGACGTGCTGCTGGTGCTTGCCCTCATTGGTGCTGGGTATCTACTGAGTCGTGTAATCGAGTTCCTCCTAGCTCGACGCTTAGCGAAAACATCTCTGCGTGCAGACTTGGTCATCGTGATTAAGCGTATTTCGTTTTACTCAATATTTTTGATGGTCGGGCTGACCATTATGAGCGTTTTAGGAATTCCAACGACGGCGTTCGCCTTTGCCACCGGTGCTATCGCCATTGGCATTGGTTTTGGTGCGCAAAACATTATTAACAATTTTATCAGCGGTTGGATCTTAATTGCTGAGCGACCAATTCGGGTTGACGACATTATTGAAATTGATGGTTTTTTCGGTGTGGTCAAAAATGTTGGAACGCGCTCGACGTTAGTGCAACGTTCGGATGGCGTACATATATTGGTGCCCAATAGTAAGCTGCTTGAAAATACCGTGATTAACTGGACCTTAATCAATGGTTTGATTCGAAGCCAAGTTCGCGTCGGGGTGGCCTACGGATCAGACCCCGATCAAGTATTGGCAATACTTGAAAAGTGTGTGGTTGATCGTAGCGAAGTGTTGGCAGAGCCTAAGCCTGAATTTGTGTTTGAGGATTTTGGTGATAATGCTCTGGTCTTCGATACCTATTTTTGGTGTGACGTGCATGGCGAAAAAACATTAAGAGCCGTTCGCAGTGACATACGCTTGTCAATATCAAAAGCGTTTGAACAGGCTGGTATTGTGATCGCTTTCCCTCAACGTGATATTCATTTGTATACGTCCAAGCCGCTTGACGTACAGGTACTAAAATCTGGTTAAACGATTCGATAATCAGAGAAGGCATTGATAGCCCCGACACGTTGTGGGGTGTTTTTATTGATGCGCAATGCTGATTATGCTGGCTAGCAGAATGAGTCGCTACAGAGGTTTGCGATTATACTTGGTGCTGAAGCCAATATTTTTCTCTTCGCTAAAGTCGGCAACCGACAAAACCGCATTCAGCGTAATATTGATGCCCCATTGCTGGTTAGCTTGGTAGTTAGCGGCCTTCAGATAGACAAGCGCGCCGTTCTGCTCCCACTCACTGCAAAAAATAAACTCTAAGCCCGCTTGCTCTCGAACGTAGCCGCTAAGTAGCGCTCTGAGGCTTTCATCGATTGGCTTTCTTAGAAAGACCATGCATTTGGCTCTGTCCATAGTTTGCTCTGAGTTGCTCTGAGTTGCTTAGCTTTGATCGCCTTTATGAATCGTCATTTGTGGGTACGGAATTGACCAATCATTGGCATTGCACGCCGCCACACAGGCTTGTTGAATCGTTCGTTCGATGCGGTAATAGTATTTCGCAGCGCTCGAGCCTAGCTTAGCGATAACAAGATAGTCTAGCGACGACTCGCCGGCTTTATCAAACTCGACACGCACATCTATTCTGGTGGTATCAAGCCGGGCTTCTTCTAGGTATTTTTGCACATACTTTTGCAGCGTCTCTGGTACCACATCTAAAGCGATGCTTTGCAAGTCATAGTCGACGCCGAAGAGGTTGGTAATACGAATGTGTTTGGAGTGGGTTAAGTTGATCAGCCCAGCTGAAAAATAGTCGGCTGTTGGGATCAACTTAGAGGTTCCTTGTGCGCTTTGTAACTCAATTAACACCGGTGTCTGGCGCGTTACTTCATAGATTCGCTCATCGTTTTGGTCTAGTACCCAATCGCCTATCGAGCTTGGAAACCATTTTTCCGATTTTACTGGTCTTGAGACCATGCCTTTGAGTGAGGCTAGAGGTAGCCTTAAGGTTCCTTGAATTTCAGGGTTAACGAATTTTGAGAAAATGTTGATCGAGGCGACTCGCCATGGAACCCCGTCGACCACAACCATCTCATGTTCGCGTACACCACCAATATTGAGTAGCAGGCGGCTTTCAGCGACAAATTGTGGTAACAAATTTTTCAAGCCTAAGGCGCTGGCGAATAGTAATGCAAGGCTAATCACCAGTAATAGAACATCACCACGTACAAAGAATACCGTTAAGATGGCAATCACGATTAACAGAATAGTAAGCAGTCTTTGCGTGTAAGCTATAACTCTATAGGTGGTTCTATTGACCTGTTTAGCCGATTTTTTCCCTTGCCGATCAAAGATCTTTCGCAGACCAGCCAGAACTAACCATATGCTGAATGAAACAACAATGGCTATTAACAGGGTCAGGCCACGGTCTCGAAAGAAACGCAATAAGGATTCTTGTAAATTAGTAAACCAGTTGCCATCAATGCCGTTCAGGCTAGTCAGTTGATATAGCGCTAGCTGCTCTTGGCGTTCAGCGTCTTCTTTGGTACGTAGCCAACTGTTTTTAACGTCCTTAAGTAACCGTGTCTGAGTTTTCGAGGGCTCTTGTGCTAACAGCGTATCAATTGATTCTAATGCTTGTAGAGCCTTGTCAGCGGTCTCTTTTTGTGTGGTGATGATCTGCCGAAGGTTTTCTTTTCGTCGAGGCTGTTCGGTTAGGCTGCGCAGGTTCTCCAACAGAGGTTTTATTACTAGGGTTAGTTCTTCTTGCCAAGTTTTCGATTGGTTATCTATGCCGAGAACATCTAAGTTGATGCTGCCAATAGCGACTTGCTCAAAACTTTTATTGAGCGTTTCGAGTTGATGCTCGATTACCGCTATTTCGAGTTCAAGTTCCGGGTTGCTAAGCGATTTTCTGATCTTTGACTTCAACGATTTCAGCGTTTTGGCTTTTTCAGCTATCGCCAAACCCAGCTCTTCAAGTTCCTGAGCCTTTCGAACTTGTTCAGAAGCCTCGACTTGTTCAACTTCTTGATCGACTTGCTCTAGAGTATTTTCGCCTGCATCTACGGTGTTCTCTTGTGCGCTGCCATGCTCAGCGATTGTTAACAATAAGACTAGAGTCAGCGTAATCAATAGTTGCTTTGTTAGCGGTAGAGTAAACATGGATTAACTAATAGTCGGTTTAGTAATGCTAATACTAACTTACTTGACGGCACTAGTTGGCGGCTACTAGAATTTTTATTCTAGGTTTTATTCGCCAGCGGCTATGCCTATAAACGATAAAAAATAGCCTTAAGCGAGAAAAATAGCCGTAAGACATAAAGTAATTAGTCGTAAGCAAGAAAAATAGGCCTGAGCAATAAAAAACCGCTTCATCCGAACGGATGAAACGGTGTTAAAAGGATATCAGTAGTGTCGATTAATCGAGGTATCGATTGTAATATTCATCTAGCCGTTCAGCCAGTTGTCGATCCTCTTTCATTTCTTCAATTCGCCTTCTGGCATAGCGCGCGCGTTTGGTTTTTTGGCGCGTCTTCTTCGGTTGAAACTGTTCAAAAAAAGCATCATCATCCATTTCACTATCATCTAATATAGCGTTAACTATTTCGCCATCAAAATCATAGTCGTTATTTCTTTCTCTGTGTTTGCCCATCTTCGTTACTCTCGTATTGGTAGAAAATTAACAGCAAGTATTGTGTCCTTGAGAAATATTATTCAGCGTCTTGGGGAAACTGTAAAACGAAAAATTTTGGTCAACTTGATCGATATTTCCGCTTATCGAACGAATCAAAGGTCACCCTTAAGGGAACTCTCAGTTTGTTAATACGACTAGTATAAAAGTTCGGTGAGCTCTTGAATCAATGCGGCTTTCTCGCTTTCTAAATGGTAAATAGCATAGGCCTTGCGTTTGAAAACGGGTGTGTTAGGTACGTAAAACAACTCGCCCTTCTGAATTGAATTTTGTACTGCCGGTTCGGCTAAGTAGGCGAAGCCCTTCGCTCGTTTAATGTGTTCATGCGCGATACGACCCAGGCCGGTGGTCATTTTACTACTTTTTACCTCAGGGAATTCAGCGGCAAATTGCACTGCGTAATTTAGCCCCCAATCTACGTGCATAAAATCATCGGCCCATTTGTCGGGTAGTTGGGACACCGGTTCGCTGCTAACCATTCTCAGTTTGATGGTCTTGATTTGTTGCGAACCGACATTAACACCCTGCGGCGCATCATATAAAAACGCCACATCGATGGTGCCGTCCATAACGCGGGAGAATAAGGTTTCGGCAGCAAAAATATCAGCCGATATGGCCAGTCTTGGATGCAACACAGAAATGTCGTATAGCCAATTCTGTAGAGTGATGTCCCAAAGGCCAGAAAGCCCTCCGAACACCAATGTCTTACGTACCCCCTTGGGGACCGCAATCTCTTGCTTCGCGCGTGCCCACAGGGTCATCATACTTTTGGCATGAGTGATTAAAGCATCGCCACTAGGCGACAAGCGTATATTGCCACGCTCACGCACAAATAGCTCGACACCGAGTTGGTCTTCTAAGGTCTTGATCCGCGCACTTACGGTCGACTGAGAGACAAATAGTGTCTCCGCCGCGTTACCAAAATGTCGAGTCTTAGCGACTTCTAGAAAAGTCTTAAGAGCGTTTATGTCCATCAGCAGGGTCTACTTCTCGAAGGGTTATCGGCAATCGATAAATACAATCGACTTACACAAAATTATTCCTTTTACATATTGAGACCTCTGCATAACTCTAGTGCAAAAGGAAAATGAGAAAATATTTTCAAGATTTTTATCAAAATTGAGTGTAATAGCGAGCTATTGCGGTATGTTTTGGTAAAAATATTGGAAACTATTAGCGATTTTATCTTGTGCTAGAGTTATGCAGAGGCCTCATATTAGCAAATAAAGAAAATAATGTGCAGGTCATCAGTAGAGCGGTCCTTAGGCGCTAGCAAGTAACGAAAGGCGCTAGCAAGTAACGAAAGGCGCTAGCAGGTAACAGCGTTAGTGTTTAATTACTGATCGCTGGTGATCACCCTATTACCAAACTGACGACTAGCTTAACCCGAGGGCACCTGAACTTGCTAATAACTCGGCAATTTCTCCTGTATCGCTCTAAGCAAGTTGCCTCCCTGCAACGATCGCTATTAGCCGCGTTTTACATTCCAAGCTATTTTGATTTCATCCCTGACTTATGCTGAGAACTCTCTAAATCAGGTCCGACATATTTACTGAAACGGCCAATGATAAAGCCAATATACAATGCGCTAAATATCAATACTGCTCGGCGCGTGTGAATTTCAAACGAGAACAGCACTACCTCTACTTCTGTCGCATTCTGGATCGAAAATATAATCACAAAAGCCAGTAGTAGAACTACGATTACAATTTTTGTCTTCATGCTGTTACCTGCCTAGCCCGATGTATTTCACAATTAGAGTTTTTACTAGCATAGCAAAAATAACGTGCTTTACTATTCCTTGTTTTAGCAAAAGGGTTTTAGCAAAAGCGTTCGCCTTGCCAACAACGTATACCAGATCGCAGCACAATTCAGAGACCAATCAGCGTTTAGCAAATTAGAGCTAGGAGCGATGCCTTCGAATGTACTTGAGTGTCAAACTAAAAACAGCGTTGCTAGCCCTAAGAAGCTCATAAAACCGATAATGTCAGTAACCGTGGTGAGCACCACCGAGCCGGATAATGCTGGGTCGAGTTTTAACCTGTCAAGCGCCAGTGGGATCAACATGCCAGCGAATGCCGCCGCTATCAGGTTAACTAAAATAGCCGCGGCGATCACCATGCCAAGTGTCTGATTGCCGAACCATGCATAGGCCACCAGCCCGACGACTGTGGCCCAAAGGATCCCGTTTAAAACACCGACGCCAAGTTCTTTGACTAATAGTGTGCGTGTGTTGCTGTCATTGAGTTTGTCTAATGCAAGACCACGAATGACAATCGTGAGTGTTTGGCTGCCTGCAATTCCGCCCATGCTAGCAACAATCGGCATTAATACCGCCAGCGCAACTAATTGCTGTACAGTGGCTTCAAATATGCCGATCACATACGAGGCTAAAAATGCGGTGAGTAAGTTAATACCTAGCCACAGCGCTCGCCGTTTGGCAGAGACGCCAATCGGCGCAAACAAGTCGTCCTCTTCATCAAGTCCGGCCATACTCATCAATTGATGGTCTGCTTCGTCTTGTAAGGTCGTGACGGCGTCTTCGGAAGTAATGCGGCCAAGTAAAAAGCCGTCTCTTGACACCACCGCGGCGGAAATAAAATGGTTCTTACGAAACTCTGTCGCCATCTCCGAAATCATGATTTCGGGGTCAAAGGTGCAATCGCTTTCTACCTTGGTAAGTTCAACTAGTAATTGTGTTTCATCTGCTTCAAGAATGCTTGAAAGCGATACAGCACCTTGATAGCTGGCATCGCGTGACACCAAAAATATTTTGTCAGTGTACTTTGGTAAGCCACATACTTTGAGTCGCTTCATTACCTTTGCGACCGACTCTGACTCTAAGAAGCGTAAGTCATCATGACGCAACCAACGACCTATTTGATTCTCATCAAAACTCAACGATTCTTGAACGTATTCACGCGCTTCGTCTGACAGATTATCGACAATGTCCTGCGCCACATCGTTGCTTACCGTCTCGATAACATGAGCCACGTCGCTGGCGGCCATGTTTTCGGTCATGTTCTGTAATTCTACGACTGACGCGGTCTCAATTAACCCTTCTTTGATCTCGTCATGTAGAAAGGGCATCGTGGCACTGCGTTCTTCGGCCGACAAACCGCGCCATAAATCAGCACGCTCGGTCGGCGGTAAACTCTCAAGGTCATGAGCGAGTTCCCCTGGTGAGATGTTGAGGCTTTCTTCGAATGTGTCTGTGGCTGTCATTATGATACTGAAGGCTTAGCTTATTGTTTGCTGCTGTGATGAGTGGTTTTAACTGTAACTCCGCAATTAACACCTTACGATGTGGGCGACCTACTCGGCAAATTAAGGTCTTAATCGTGTAAAGGCCTGTTACTGGACACTTATCTTAACGTGTTCTGCTTGTCAGTGCTCAGACTTGCTACAAACGAGCGTTAGTTTCTAATACAATCCCTCGCTTAATGATTGCCTGATTGTTTAAGGCAGTACTCAAATTAAATTTTCTCAATAGATACTCGCCAACACCGACTATGGAAAACTTACTCACTGATCCTCAAAAATACGCCGATCTGTTTGTTCAATACGGTATTGATTACGGATTGAAAGTTCTGGCGGCTCTGGCGGTCTTTTTGATTGGTAAGCGAATCGCTCGTTTTATCACCAATATGGTCGCCAAGGCGATGAAACGTAATAATATTGACCATGAGCTGATCTCATTTATCCAAAGCCTGCTTTACTGGGGTTTATTTGCCATGGTGTGTATAGCCGCGCTAACACAGCTGGGCATTCAAACGGCCTCTTTTATCGCGGTACTTGGTGCCGCTGGCTTGGCGGTTGGTTTGGCTTTGCAGGGTTCGCTATCAAATTTTGCCGCTGGTATTTTAATTATTATTCTAAGGCCTTTTAAGGTTGATGACTTCGTTGAGGTTGCCGGTGAATCTGGCGTGGTTAAAGAGATTAAGATTTTTACTACCGAGCTGCGCACTGGAGACAACAAGTGCGTGATTATTCCCAATGCCCGTGTGCTTGCAAGCAATATCATCAACCATACGACCACCGGTACACGCCGAATAGATATGGTGTTTGGTATCGGCTATGAGGATGATATCGACAAAGCCAAAGAGGCGATCAGGGCCGTGCTGGCCGAAGAACCTCGTATTCTTGCAGAACCTGAGCCGGTTATCGGAGTCTCGGCGCTGGCGGATAGCAGTGTTAATTTTGTGGTGCGCCCGTGGGTTAATACCGAGGACTATTGGAGCGTTAATCGAGCACTGCTTGAGCAAGTTAAAAAGCGTTTCGACAAAGAAGACATTTCGATACCGTTCCCTCAGCGAACGGTGCATATGGTGGCTAAACAAGCCGCCGATGAGAACAAAGAAAGTTAGTTTTAAATAGTGCTAGGCTATGTTGAGCTGGTTTAGGCTCAACAACTAGCCTGCGCAAAATTGCAAAAATGAGGAATAGCTAAAGCAGATGGAAAAAGCTCACGTCGTCTTGATTACCCTGGTTGTCTATAAGCTGATACTAATTTGCATTGGTATCTGGGCTTCAAAGAGAACCGCTGACAGTGACGACTTTTTCTTAGGTGGACGCGGCTTAGGGCCGGTGGTCGCGGCACTGAGTTATTCGTCGAGCGCCGCTTCAGCTTGGGTGTTATTAGGCCTTACAGGCATCGCTTACCTCTATGGTGTATCTACGATCTGGGTTGCCTTAGGCTCCATCACATCAATGTTTGTAGTGTGGTTTTGGCTTGCCCCACGGCTGATGAAATTTAGTCGGCAAAACGGCCACATTACGTTAACGGAGGTTGTTGCGCACAAAACTAGTGGTCGGCATCGCCGAATGATTGTTTGGCTATCAACATTTATCATCGTTGCTTCGTTTGTGATGTACGTTGCGGCCCAGTTTCAGGCTGCCGGTAATACCTTCGCCACCAGCTTTGACTTGTCGATGCCGATTAGCATTGCCTTGGGCGCGTTTATCATCATGCTCTATACATTGTTAGGCGGCTTTTGGGCGGTCAGTGTTACCGATGCACTGCAAGGAACGCTGATGGTAATTGCCGCATTAGTAATGCCAATCGCGGCTTATTTAGCCGTAGGCGGGGTGCCAGGTTTGCTTGATGGCTTAGCGGCTACCAGTACCGACGCCCAGCTAAGCTTAACCGCCGGTAACGCAGGGCTATTTGCTTTAGGTATCATTTTGGGAGGTCTGGCTATTGGCTTTGGTACTTATGGGCAGCCTCACTTGATGGCTAGAATCATGGCCTTACGTGATGATAAAGCAATGCGCCAGGCACGCGTGATTACCATTGTTTGGTATTTGATTGTTTTTCTAGGGATGTGGTTTGTCGGCTTGTCTGGCCACGTGCTACACAGCGGTTTAGACAATTCAGAGCAAATCTTTTTTGTCATGCTCGATGGATTGTTCCCGCCGGTAATTAGCGCCATATTTTTAGCTGCGGTCTTGTCTGCAATTATGTCGACAGCCGATAGCCAACTGCTCTCAGCGGCGGCCGCCATTGCTAATGACCTCGGCCTGGGAGGCGATAGTCAAAAACGAGTATTGTTGATCTCGCGCCTTACCATTATTGTCTTAGTAACCGCCTCGGTGGTGGTTGCAATTTATTTACCAGAAAAGATATTCAGCCGCGTTTTGTTTGCATGGATGGCTCTCGGAGCCGCCTTTGGGCCTACATTGTTTGTTCGTTTAGCGGGGTTTTCGGTTACTCCGATGTCTGTGTTTAGCTCAATTTTATTAGGTTTCGGCTTAACCGTGATTTTGTCGTTTACTGCGAATGCTCCCGGAGATATTGCTGAGCGCTTATTACCGTTTATGGTTGCTCTTGTGCCTTTGCTTTTGTTTCGGCGAAAGCTTAACGCTTAGTGTTTTAGCGCTTTATTGTCTACTAAGACTAGAACCCTATTAAGTTCATGCTCAGCCGTTGTGGCTTGATTGAGTCGCAACCGCCCCTAAGTTTTATCGCATGGATACAGTAAAAAAGACATTTCTCTCGGTAATCGTATTGCTCTCTTTATTAATGCCGTTTGCGGATCTAATGACACATGGAGATTCGGATATTAAAAACCGCTGGATATCTGAAGTTGAGCAAGTCCTCAGCGCGTTTGATACACATTATGTCTACCCCGAAACGGCGTTAGAAATGCGTTCTATCATTCAGCAGAAGTCCGCCTTAGGTGAATACCAAAGCATCGACTCGCTGGCTACCTTACTCGTCGAGTTGCAAGCAGACTTAAGAGAGGTAAGTAATGATGGCCATATCAGTCTGCATCAAAAAGCGGATATCGCCGAACCGCTAAATCACCTAATTCCGATAACCCAGAGTCAAGAAAAGATCCTCACAAGCCTTGAGCCACTAGAGAATAGCGTTAGCACGGTTGGCTATATTCGACTGGATAAATTCCATCCCAGCGAGCTACAAAAAGAGCGATTCATTGCGGCCATGAACGACATTTCAAGCGCCGATTCGATGATTGTTGATCTGCGTGAGAACGGCGGTGGGGATCCTGACTTTACCGCCTTTGTTAGCTCGTATTTCTTAGCAGAAAATTATCACTTATGGAGCATCGTCGATCGTGATAGTGAGGTGGTTTTCGATGCAAAAACCGCTAGCCCAAGACCGCTAGAAATCAAGCCTTTTGCAGGTAAGCTTTGTATTTTGATCAGTTTTAAAACCTACAGTGCGGCTGAAGCCTTTGCCTATACCCTAAAGCATTCGGCTAGAGCGGTAATCATTGGTGAGGCCACTGGTGGCGGTGCGCACTTGGTGGATATGATCAGTGTCAATGACCAACTTGCCGTTCGCATGCCATTAGCCAGAGCCTATAGCCCGATCACCAAGGCTAACTGGGAAGGTACAGGAGTAATCCCCGATATTAAGGTTAATGCTGCTCAAGCACTTAGCCGAGCTAAAGAATACCTTGCTGAGTAATTAACCCTCTATTGAGCTCTCCGAGCTCGATAGGTTTTTGCAATACTACTGGCATCTATGCTGGCGTTGGCTTTGATTTCTTCCATTGAGAAGGTCGAACTTACATCGATGAGTCCTGAGACTTTATCCACCAGCTCTCGATACACCCGGTCGTAATGGTTTAGGTCTTGCACTACTACCTTGAGGATGTAATCAATATCGCCCGTCATGCGGTGGCACTCGATAATTTCAGGCATACCGATGATGCATTCGGAAAACTGGTTTAACCACTCAATATTATGACGCTCAATTCTGAGCGTGACGAATGCGGTCGTCCCAAGGCCAATCTTCTTTCTGTCTAGAGCCACGGTATATCGGGCAATAACACCCATCTCTTGCAATCGTTTGACGCGGCGCCAGCAAGGATTATTGGTGAGACCTATTTGCTCTGCAATGGATTGTATTGAGGTTGTAGAGTCTTTTTGTAGAATATTTAAGATTTGAATGTCTTTGGAATCTAATTCTATTTTTTCCTCATTTATCATAAATTTATACCAGTAAAGGCCAAATTAATAGCATAAGTTGGGATGCCGGGCTTGGCAATAGAAACTATAATAGAAATCACTAAACACCGGACACAGTGAGAGCGCATGCGAATGAAAAAAATCATACAAACATGTTTTTTAGATCACCCAGAATCTGTTGGTGAATCATATTTTCAGCACCTGATCACCGCCAGTAGTTTTTCTGCACGGTTAGTTTGGGCCGGTTTGGCCTGCTTTTTACATGGCCTATTTCCATTCCTTTGTGCTAAAACCGGCAGCGGTATAATTAACCAGCTGCATAGCTCTATGCTGGTGCACCGAGCACAAAACGCTAACGGTCAGCACAAACCTTCGAAGGTATAAGTTGGCCTAAGACGGGTTAAGTTGTCCTAAACAGTAAGACTCCTACACATCAGTATTGATAGAAATGTTTAGGTTGGTGATTGGTATTCGAGATGTGTTCATGATCAATAATTGTAAACATTACGATCGATTGTAACGGCGCTTGTTCCTAAGGTATAACAGTCTATAAGAAACACCGACTAGTTCACATATCGACGGAGATACAGATGACCGACTCTACCAATAGCCCTGCAGGAAAATGCCCAGTGATGCATGGTGCAAGCAAACAGTCCGCAACTGGCACCACGGCCAACCTACACTGGTGGCCGAACCAACTTAACCTAAAAATTCTCAGTCAAAACGGCTCACAGGTGAGTCCATTAGATGATGAGTTTGATTACGCTGAAGCGTTCAATAGTTTAGATCTTAAGGCATTGAAACAAGATTTAACCGATTTAATGACCGACTCACAAGACTGGTGGCCAGCCGATTATGGTCATTATGGCGGCCTGTTCGTACGCATGGCATGGCATAGCGCTGGCACCTATCGAACTTACGATGGACGTGGCGGCTCAGGCTCGGGTTCACAACGTTTTGCGCCACTCAATAGCTGGCCGGACAATGGCAACTTAGACAAAGCGCGCCGCCTGTTATGGCCGATTAAGCAAAAATACGGCAATGCAATATCTTGGGCTGACCTAATGGTATTGACCGGCAATGTGGCAATGGAGTCAATGGGCTTTAAAACCTTTGGCTTTGCCGGTGGTCGTGTTGATATCTTCGAACCCGAAGAAGATATCTATTGGGGCCCCGAAACCGAGTGGCTAGACGACAAGCGCTATCAGGGCGAGCGTGATTTAGCGAAACCGCTAGCGGCGGTACAAATGGGCTTAATCTATGTCAACCCAGAAGGTCCGAATGGTGAGCCAGACCCATTGAAGTCGGCTATTGATGTGCGTGACACGTTTGCTCGTATGGCAATGAATGACTATGAAACCGTCGCTTTGGTCGCCGGTGGACACACCTTTGGTAAAGGCCATGGCGCTGGCTCCGAAGACTTGCTTGGCGCTGAGCCAGAAGGTGCAGGCATTGCTGAGATGGGCTTTGGTTGGAAAAACAGCCATGCAAGCGGTAAGGGCGGGGATACAACTACCGCGGGCTTCGAAGGTGCCTGGACTGATAACCCAACGCAATGGGATATGGGCTACTTCGAGGCGTTATTGGACAATGAGTGGGAGCAAACTGTCAGCGCTTCAGATCATGTTCAATGGACGCCAACCGCTGAATCAAACGCCAAGCGAGCACCCAGGGCCGAAGATGCATCAGCAACTCAAGCGCTGATGATGACGACCGCTGATATGGCGCTTAAGTTAGATCCAGAATACGCAAAAATTTCTAAGCACTTTTATCAAAACCCAGCCGAATTTGCCGATGCATACGCGCGCGCTTGGTATAAGCTTACGCATCGCGACATGGGGCCGGTTAGCCGCTACTTAGGCGACGAAGTGCCAAGTGAAACACTGCTGTGGCAAGACCCGGTACCAGAGCACGAAGGCGATCTAATAAACCAGCAAGAGATCACTGATCTTAAAGCAAAAATATTATCCAGCGGTTTATCGGTATCCCAATTGGTAACCACGGCCTGGGCATCGGCATCCACCTTTCGCAACTCGGATAAGCGCGGGGGCGCTAACGGCGCACGAATTCGTTTAGCGCCGCATAAGGATTGGCAGATTAATCTCGAATCGGGTGTCGGCAGCGTAGTTAGCAAACTCGAACAAGTTCAAGCTGACTTCAATCAAGGCGGCACACAAGTATCACTCGCTGATTTGATTATCTTAGGTGGCTCTGCGGCGATTGAAACGGCCACAGGAAACCAGGTTTCAGTACCCTTCATGCCTGGCAGAACTGACACAAGCGATGAGCTAACTGACGTTGACGCATTTGACGTAATAGAACCTAAGGTCGACGGTTTTCGTAACTACAAAAACACTCAAGATCCGCGTTCTACTGAAGCCTTATTGGTCGACAAAGCGTCACTGTTAAGCCTAACGGCACCAGAAATGACAGTACTAGTCGGTGGTTTGAGGGTATTAGGCGCAAACGCGGCAGGTTCAACTCATGGTGTTTTAACCGATAAGCCGAATACGCTTAGCAACGACTTTTTCATAAATTTGTTAGACATGGCAACCGAATGGTCGGCAGCTGACGATAATGAAGAAATTTTTGTAGGCCGCGACAGAGCAACTGGCAAACCAAAGTGGACAGCTACTCGAGCCGATTTAGTCTTCGGTTCAAATTCAATCTTACGTTCAATTTCTGAAATCTACGCTTCGAGTGACTCGTCAGAGAAATTCGATAATGACTTCGTAGCGGCATGGGTGAAGGTTGTGAATGCCGATCGTTTTGATTTAAAGTAAATTTACTTGCTCTGCGTTCATAGCGCAAGCGGTTAAATTAAGGAGAACGGCTATATTAGACAGAGCGCCTATGACTTTGTTCGAGGCGCTTTTTCTATTTAATTCACTTAGCAAATTTATCTCGACTCATCCATACCGCTACAAGCGCCAAAACGGCGGGTAAGCCTTGCGTAAAGAGAATGCTGAACTTAGCCGTCGCGGCACCAAAAACACCCGCGACTATGACGCAACATAAAAAGAATACTATGGTGTCAAATCGATCTCGTAACAGACCGCCAATGAGTCCCGCTGCCAAAAAGCCATTGTAGAGCCCTTGGTTCATCGCTAGTACCTCACTAGCGGCCGCGACCTCGGGGGTCATAGCGAAGATTCGTTGCCCTACGGGATGGTTCCAAAAAAACATTTCAAGAATCATAATGCCAACATGACTGATGGCGACGAACAGGGTGAGAAGGTTGGCTGCGAGTTTCATAAAATCATCTCCAATGATATTTCATAAGTTTAGTACTTACCTTCTCAACACGGTCGACGCTAATTGAGGCCGGTAAAAAGTAAGCTACTGATTCCTTAGGCGGTATTTTTCAACTACCCCATTTAATCTTTAATAGCGGTTAAATTGCCAATTCGAATTGCTTGAGTCTGGATCAGAACCGATTGCTTGTCAGCAGAAACCTGTAGTCGACTGATCGGACAATTTAGCATTTGTGCACATGCACAGCCAGACTTACTCTATAATCCTTTCAAATAATAGAAAAACAATAGGTAGGAGGCTCGTTTGAAGCTCATTGTTACGCTTATCGTAGTTGTAATTGCGGGGCTCGTAGTCGCGGTATCGTTCTTCCCGTCAGCACCGGAGACCACGGTAGTCGAAGCGGATCGTAGTTCTCAGCCGGTACAAACCATTCAGAAGATCTCCGGCCCGATTCAACCTATACAAGCGGCTGTCGGCTTAGACCCCGATAAAGTGTCTCTTGGGGCACAGTTATTTAGCGACCCTATATTATCTGCAGACAACACCATTTCTTGTGCAAGCTGCCATCGGCTTGAGGCCGGTGGAACCAATGGCTTACCTATGTCTGTTGGGATTGCTGGTGGCATAACGCGAATCAATGTGCCAACGGTGTTTAACTCCAGCCTAAACTTTATACAATTTTGGGATGGCCGAGCGAAGACACTTGAAGAGCAAGCGACTGGTCCGATTGAGAACCCGTTGGAGATGGGGGCTACTTGGCCTGGAGTAATTGGTCGCCTGCAAGCCAATCGTGATTACGCAAAGAAATTTGCTGACTTCTACGCGGAGGGTGTCACAAAAGATTCAGTTAGTCATGCGCTTGCGGAATTTCAGCGCTCGCTAACCACGCCAAACTCTGCTTTTGATCGGTATTTGAAAGGTGAATCGAATGCTTTGAATGAGAAACAGCTTGCTGGTTATCAATTGTTTCAGCAGCTTGGCTGTGTGCGGTGTCATCAAGGACAGGGTATCGGCGGCAATATGTTTCAGCGAATGGGGGCTAAAAAGGATTACTTTGCTGGCCGCAATGATCTAACTGTGCACGACATGGGCAGATTTAATGTTACCGGCGATGAATATGACCGACATCGATTCAAGGTGCCTAGCCTACGCAATATTGCGCTTACCGCTCCGTATTTTCATGATAGTAGTGCGGCTACCTTAGAAGATGCCATTCAAACCATGGCGACATATCAGCTTGGTCGCCGTTTAGCAGAGCGAGAAGAACAATTGTTAGTTAGCTTTTTAGAAAGCTTAACCGGCGAATATAACGGCATCAAGCTGGGTCTTGGAAAACCTGTTGGACAAGGCGATCAGAACGGCGAACAATTATGAGCGCACGTACCGAGTATTTTATTGGCTTTGGGGTTATTTTTGTTGGTGTGGTGTTAATGGCATTCTTTTTTTGGAAGTCAGTGGCAATTGACGACACTCGTGAACATCAGCGTTTTGTTGAAAGCATTCGCCACTTACAGGCGAGTGATGCAATTTTAGATCAACATCTTTTGCGGCTGCGCAATGGGTCGGCCACCAGCGTTGACAATGTTAATCAAGAGTTGGCGGTTATCAACAGGTTGAACGCAATCATCACTAGACCACCGGTGTACATTTCGCCAAAAGGAACCGCAATTTTGATGGACATCTTAGCTAACTATCGTTTGGTGATGGAGCGTAAAAAATTACTAATAGAGCGTTTTATGGCTGAAAACGCGAACTTGAAAACCTCCATTGTTTATTACCCAATTTTGAGCCAAGAGCTTATCACCAGCTTAAATGAAATTGAGAAAGGCCAACCCATCACCGAAAAGGTTCAGTCATTATTGCGTGATATATTGTTGTTCAACCTTGACACCAACCCTGGCTTAGCGGTTTCGATTAAAAACCAAATTGGTCGATTAGATGAAGCTGGTCAAATTTACCTGTCTGAGATAAGCCCAACGAGCTTGAGTTCAATCAATCGAATTGAAGACTTAAGTCTTCAAGGGCAAACTATTTTACGGGTCAAGCCGGGTGTCGATTCGTTGATTGCCGAATTGTTGTCGATCCCGATTGCGATTGAGCTTGATAGTTTTGCTGACGAGTATCATCGCTGGTACAGCTATGCCTTAGAAAGCGCCAAGTTCTATCGCTTCTGTTTGTACTTCATGATCGTGTTGGTAATCATGATTATTTCTTGGTTGATTATTCAACATCTTAATGCGCGTATACGCCGAGCGACAGAATCTATTCAACAACAACGCGATCAGTTGGTGGTACAACTCGATGAGCGAAAGGCACTGGCTGAGGTCGCTGTCGCCGTAAGTAGCGTTGGTAATTTAAACAAGGTTCTCGACACCATATTAGAAAAGAGTCGTGAGGTAGTTAACGTCGAAGCAAGCTCGGTATTATTGCTGGATAAGGAAAAAAACGATCTCTATTTTCATACCGTGCAAGGCCGAGTCTCAGAGAACCTTAAAGGGATACGCATTGCACTAGGACAAGGTTTGGTTGGGCACGTGGCCGAAAACGGTAAAACTGAAGTAGTTGATGACCCTTACTCTGACCCACGGTTTAACAAGCAAGTTGATGTTTCTACCGGCTTCGTTACGCGCTCTATTCTGACAACACCGCTGGTGAGTAAAGATGAGATCATTGGCGTATTGCAGCTGGTAAACCGACAGCAACTCGATACCTTTAATGAGAACGACGTGTTACTAATTGAATCATTTGCGGTGCAAGCTGGCATTGCGATTGAAAATTCGCGACTATATTCCGATGTTAAAAACTACGCAGACGATCTTAAGGTGTCGCTCGACAATGAGCGAACCTTAAGAGTTCAGAAACAGAAAATGGGGGCTTATATACCCAAAGGCGTGGTCGATCAGATATCAATTAGCAGCGAAGAGAAAATTGCACTTGGCGGCAAAGTGGTGCGGGCAACTATTATGTTCTCAGATATTGTTGGTTTTACGCGATTGTCAGAACGGCTAGAGCCAGAAAAAGTGGTCGATTTTCTAAATCTCTATATGACCGAGATGAGTAATATCATCGAACAAGAAGGCGGTATTGTAGACAAATTTATTGGTGATGGAATTATGGCCGTTTTTACTGATAGTGAAGCTGAGCAGGCAATGGCGGCGGTTCAAGCCGGCCTGCGTATGCAGGCTGCGGTCCAGCGTGACCGAGAGAGTTGGGGCCAGATTGACGAAGATCTAGCCAAGGTTGAGATTCGCATTGGAATTAACTCTGGCAGAGTAATTTCAGGTAATGTAGGCTCTGAACAACGAATGGATTATACTGTGATCGGCGATAATGTTAATGTAGCTGCGCGAATTGAACAAGCGTGTAATCCCGGTGAAGTGTTGATCAGTTTATCTACCTTTGAAGATGTGAAGCTGAGAGTTAACGCCACTCAGATGGAGCCGATTAAAGTGAAAAATCGTGATCAGGCGGTGTTGACGTATTCAGTTGAGTCAGTCGTCACTTAGTTGTCGGCTGTTTGTCTATTTTTTTTGCAGGGAGAGGTCTCACTTAGTAATTTAATCAAAATAGCGTTAATAGCTAATTCAGACTTTAGTTTATTATAGGAGCCCTGAGTTATGCTGAGGTCTCTATAGGTTTAATTGTTTTGCTGTTGTTATCCGTATGAAAATACCCAAAAGATTATTGCCGTTGATTGACGACGGCTTGGTCGACGAAGTTATTGGTCAACTTATGAGTGGCAAAGAAGCCACTGTGTATATGGTGCGCTGTGGCTCCGAGGTTCGTTGCGCCAAAGTCTATAAAGAGGCGGCCCAGCGAAGTTTTAAAAAGGCCGTGCAATATCAAGAAGGCCGCCGGGTACGCAATAGTCGCCGTGGTCGTGCCATGGAAAAGGGCTCTAAATTTGGTCGCGACCAGCAAGAAGAAATTTGGCAAAATGCCGAGGTAGATGCCTTGTACAAACTGGCCGCCGCCGGCGTTCGTGTGCCAGAGCCGTATGGTTGCTTCAATGGTGTGCTGTTAATGGAGCTGATTGTCGATGACGAAGGCTACGTAGCACCACGCTTAAACGATGTCGAACTCAGCCCAGAGCGGGCTCGACATGATCACGCGTTGGTCATGCAAGACGTTATTCGTATGTTATGCGTTGGTTTAATACACGGCGACTTATCAGAATTCAACGTATTAGTAGACCAAGTTGGGCCGGTGATTATCGACCTACCTCAGGCGGTTAATGCCGCTGGCAATAACAACGCAAAAGCCATGCTTGAGCGTGACGTGCGCAACATGACCAACTATTACGGTCAGTTTGCACCTGAATTACTCAAGACTCAATGCGCAAGAGAAATCTGGAAGCTCTTTGAGAAAGGTGATCTCAAACCTGACACCAAGCTCACAGGTATTATCGAAGTCGATACACGCCCAGCCAATGTCGATTCAGTAATGCAGGAAATAAAAGCCGCCTTCGAAGAGCAAGAAGAGCGCTTGCAGCGTTTGCAAGACGATTAGCCCTTATCTAGGGGGCTGATGCCTCTGGTCAATGCCGGTTAAGCGCCGTGGCAGAAAAAGGATTTAAGGTTCGAATTATCGAGTTGGATATTACGTATGAGGCGATTGGCTAATCGCTTGCGATGTTTTTGGGCCGTATAGGCCTATAAGAGATCGTAGCTAAAAAGGGAGTACTCAAAAAGGCAGCGCCGAAAACTACGCTGGGTAAAGGATTGCATCCTCTGAATTATCAATCGCCCAAGGGCTAGTTGCCTAGCTAGGCAATGGCCGGATTGGCAACGCCATCAGAGCATACCCAACCGGCCTGAAAAACGACATACAACCTCCGACTAAAAGCGTCTAGCTTATTCATTCTCTTCAACCTCCTATTGAACGCAGCCGCCTGTGCTAAATCTGACAGTCCCTATCCATTAAAGCAGGCATTGTGATTTCAGGCTGTGGCTTACGAATGTCCACATATGACTCTTAATTGGCGTGATCTGATCTTAAAACTCATTGATTAGCTTGTTAGCATACAGATGTAATTTTAAGAATTTTTTGATGATTGGTTTAGTGCCAAGTTTAGTAGCAGCGGATGTTATCCGGCACATCATCACAAATCACACGGCTAACCGGTAGAGATAGATAAATGAGATTTAATAATTGGCCTTACAGAATCGCTCTTTTAGTTGGTCTTGGGTCATTCTGTCTTTTTCAAAATGCTCTTGCTAACCCATTTCCCTGGATAGATGACGCCGATCTCTGGTGGAACACCGATAGCTCAACCCCAAAAGCCGTTGAAGAAAGCAACTACAGCAGCATTTCTAGAGACGTTATCCCCACCGACAGCGTATGCACTTGGGTCTATATTGCAGAGAGTGATACACCCCAAGGAATAGAAGTTCGGGTACAAAAAAATAATTCGCTTTGGTATTCGGCCCACTGGGGCGATATTGTGCCCAATGACGCTAACAGTGTTTACGCTGGAGCCATGCCAGGCGGCAATATGACTATGCAACAGTTGCAGCTTGAGCTGGCCGAACTTATTCCAGATGGTATCAACCCTGGCGATACGGTGTCGGCCAGCTCTTGGGCAATGCATTACGACGATGATCGTATTAAGGTCTGGTGGGGGGATTGTGCTTTTAATGGCGTAGCGCCTTTCATTGTATTGCATTCGCCACAAAACATTAAGGTCGAACAAGGAACTACATTTGTTGACCCTGTCAACTGCGAATCACCCGCTGGTTTGTCCTGTACGGTTGATACTCAGGGCTATGTTGATACCAGTGCATCGCTCGGTTCAGAATTCACGCTCGCTTATACGGCGGTTGACTCCGCTGGCAACGAAGCCCGAGAGAAAAGCCGCACTGTGCAAATAGTCGAGCCGGGCTCGCTGGACTTTTTCCCTTGGTTAACCAATTCAGCCTATTGGTGGGACACTGATCCATTAAATACGGCCGGGCTTAATCAGCATTTTATTCAAAATTATGAATACCAAGTGACCGCGGGTGATGCGATTTGTACCCAAGTCAACTTCCCCGACGACAGTGGCCCGATAACCGGTATTGAAGTGCGCTTATTAGTTGATGATGGCACCAGCACGCAGTGGCTTGCGGCGCATTGGGGCGCCGATCAATCGGTTACGCCACCGTTAACCGCAGGCAGCCAGCATAAGGGCTTTGTTCCGCCCTCTAATAATGCATGGCACAAGATGGTTGTGGATTTGAATGGTGGTTTGAGTGACTCAGCCGGCAACCCCATTGTCATCGGCGAGGGCCACAAAATTTCTGGTTCAGCGTGGGTTGCTCATCGTGCTGCTGAGCTGACTGAAGTTTGGTGGAATAGTTGCGCCGCCTCAAAAGAAGAGGTTGGCCCTGCAATTACCTTCCCTGATGGCAACCCATACCGGATCACGTCCACCGTTAATATTGATCCATCGAGCTTATATGAGTGCAATGACAACATCGATGGCGCTTGTACCGCCAGCATTAACTCGACGGGTTTAAACACGATAGGCGGCAATCCTGAAGACATCTATGATGTTACCTATACCGCCACAGACTCTGATGGTAATACCACGGTCGCGACGCTTAAGGTGATTGTCGATGATACGCCGCCGGCACTGACCTTGCTGGACGCAAACCCGTTCTATGTGACGCTAGGCGAAGCCTATACCGACCCAGATAAACCAGTTGCTTGCGATAGCAATGGCGTTGATTGTGCTGGTTTTGTTACCAGCGATGCCCGCACCGCCGTGGATGTTAATGTACTGGGTTTGCACACCGTCACCTACACCTACCAATGGACGCCTAATATTGCCATCACCGTGACTCGCGACGTAATCGTGCGCCATCACCAGCGCTATGAAGCCGAACTGGCCGCTGAGTTACATGGCGGTAGCCTTAGCAATGGTGCTAAGGCGTTTACACCCGTAGCAGGGTCCGTGGTAAGTAATAATCGGTTGGTAGATTACGATCAGAACTCACCCAGTTCGGTAGAGTGGGTAATCGACATGCCGGCTGAAGCCGCTTCTCCCAATAGTACTTACGAGCTGATCATTGGCTACACCTGTAACTGCAATGCGGGTTCTCGTCTGGCCAACGTGGTGGTGAATGAGGGCATGCCTGATGAGCAACGTTTCGACAATTTTGCCTTTCAGTCGACAGGTCGCTTTGGTGCTCAGGATCATTATACCGCTGAGCTCACCGTGCCTATGGTGTTTAACTTACAACCAGGCGCAGTCACTATCAAAGTAGGAGGGGTTAATCACGGCCCGAATATTGACTACATCGAGTTAGTGTTCGATGACCTTAAGGACAACCAAGACGGCACCTACACCGCGGTGAATGAGTGGGATAATGTGCATCCGCCTGAAATAACATTATACGGCGGTGACAGTGTCACGTTGAATATGAATGACCCTTACTCTGAGTATGGTTACATTTGTTGGGATGAGGTTGACGGTATCTGTACCGATGATGTTCAGGTTGCGGCGTGGACCGACTATCCATCGGGTTCACCATTCGCCGATTTAAGTGTCCCAGGTACTTACGATATAGCGTATACCTTGACCGACAGCGCCAGCAACACGGCGACTACGATTCGTAAAGTGCAGGTAATTGATGCCCCGGCGGGCGTGACTTTCGGCGGTCTGACTCACGAGGTCTGGGGCATGACCGTGTCTAACGCGGCCGCTCAAGTCAGTCAAACCATTGGCCTTAAACAAGTGTACCCATGGTGGAATCCATCGGTGGGCACAGCCGGAGATGAGGCGGCGGTTGATTACAGTGGCACCACCGACCCGAAAGCTGGGCTTGATGTAACCCTGCCGAGCGGCTTCAGTGCCTACCATGGCGAGCGCGTCCATGGCTACATTACGCCGCGGGTAACCGGCAATCATAAGTTCTTCGTGTCAGGTCACAAAGATGTTGAGCTTTGGATCAACCATGACGCAAACTCGAATTCATCGCCAACGCTAGGCCGAGCGTATGCAGAACTGTCAAAAGTCGCTGAAATGTCAGATAACGGCTACCCTGACAATTGGTATTCGCTGTCGAAGTATAATTGGAGCCAAAACACTTCCAATACCTCGGCCGATGTTTATCTTGAGGCGGGTAAAACCTATTACATCGCGGCGATAAGCAAATCAATTTATCGCAACTATACCTACAATAGTATTCAGATTGCTTGGCAAGAACCTGATCTGGCGAATGCGTCACAGACAACGGCGCCCGTTGATGGTCAGAATGCGAATGTTATTCCGCACGGAGTTTTGGCTCCTTACGTGGCGGGCGCTGTGGATGTGGGCCCAACAATTGATTTAGTGTCGCCGAATCCTCTGCAACATTCAGCCACGGTTCGCTACGACGATTTGGCCGAATGTACGGATGATACTGAAGCCAACTGCGTGGTCGAAGTCAGTGATTGGGGAAGCCCTGCAATGGATTCAGAAAATCCCGTTGTAGGTCAGTACACCATCACCTTATCAGCGACCGACGGTGTTAACACCCCCACCACAACTGAGCGAACTGTTAATGTTGTTGCCTATGTACCTACAATCTTCGGTAGCCTATTGGCCGAAGAGTGGGACATTAACGGTGGTGACAAACATGTGTCATCGCTAACCAGTCAGGCGGGCTATCCCAACAGCCCCGATTCGACGGGTAAAGCGCTTGGTGGCATTAATTACACCTATGAGCAAGGCGATGGCATCCGTTTACGCGGTTACCTAACGCCGACCGAGAGTGGGGTTCACACCTTCTGGCTATCCGATAATGGCTCGGCTCAGTTGAGCATTGGCACCAATCAATACGCCAACAGTGCCCAGCTGATTGCCAGTGATTGCGCAGACTGCACCTACCAAAACGGAGCAGGTCAGTTTGAATGGGGGGCGGGCACCGCTCAACAAGGCACCGTCAATTTGGTGGCCGGGCAAAAGTATTACATCGAGGTGCTTGCCAAGCGCAAGCCCACCGGTGGTGGCGCGCGGGTCGCGGTGGCATGGTCTCAACCCAGTAGTGGTGCGAGTGCGCCAACCGACGGTGGCGTGAGTCAAATTGTTCCAGCGTCGGTATTGAGCCCATTCTCATCGGCTAACGATCAGACTCCAACGATTGATCTGATTGACACCTCCGACCCGTTTCCATGGGATGAAGGTGTGGCCTACCAAGACCCGGCTACGTGTAGCGATGATATTGCCGCTAGCTGTACAGTCAGTGTCAGCGACGATGGTGGCATGACACCTCTGAGTAATCCACCGGCAGGGGATTTTACAATTACCTTGACTACCACACAGGATAACTCCGGACAGACAAGTTCGGTTACCCGAAACGTGAGTGTGGTTGCGGCTATCGCACCGGTTATGGGGAGCATCTTGAATGAAGATTTCGACATCACTACCGGTGGTAAGTGGTTGTCGGATCTGCTCAATCATGCAAAATATACCGGTAATACGCCCGATGTCACCGGCAAAGCCTTGTCCCTTGATGAGTGGTACGGTCAGGGTGACGGTGTGCGTTTGCACGGTTATATCATTCCCAATCAAACTGGTTTACACCGATTCTGGCTGGGCGGTAATGGCGAATCTAAGTTGTACCTGAGCGCGGATCAATACGATGCAAACGCGGTGCAGATTGCCCATGATCATCCCGATGCCACGAACTCCACCTCACACGTTTGGGGTGTGGGTACAGCTCAGGAAGGCAGTGCTACTCTCAACGCTGGGCAAAAATACTACATTAGAGTGCTTGCCAAGCGTAAAAATACCGGCGGCGCTGGGCGAGTTCATGTGGCATGGGCTGAACCCGGTGGAACCGCGCCGACCGACGGCGACACCAGTCAAATCATACCGGGGGACGTTTTAACGCCGTTTATCCCGGCTGCCAATTACATCGATCAAGCGCCAACGATTGATTTAGTTAATACCGCTGATCCGATGGGCTGGATAGCCGGAGATGCCTACGTAGACCCAGCTACTTGTGATGACGATATTAATCTATGTGAGCTAAGCATCATCGATGACGGTGGAATGACTCTGAGCGATCCAGCATCAGGCCCATATACTATTACCCTTCAAACATCGGCTGACAGCAGCGGCCAGTCTATCACCGTGACTCGTGACGTATTAGTTGCTGGTTATGCTTGGGGCGGTGTGGATATTGAATACTGGACCGGCATCGGTGGTAGTGGGGTTTCTGCTATAGAAAGCCGTATTGCAAGTCAGGCGACTCCCAATAGCAGTGTTCAAAACTACAATCAGACTGACACAGAAAATCAATCTATGGGTCGCTTTGGTACGCGGATCCATGGGTACCTAAAAGCGCCTTACACCGGTGACTACTTCTTCTATCTCTCGTGTGGCCACAACTGTCGGCTGGATATAGACATTGATGGCACCGACCCAAGTGGTGTGCAAGTCATTAAATCTCAAGGGCAAACCGGTCGTCTTGGTCCTTCACCTTATTTAGAGCCTAATTTCTCCGGTACTCCGGGGACTGTCGTTAGCCTGACCGCCGGCGATGTAGTCTACTTTAAAGGGCTACAGAAGGCTGGCTGGGGTAACTGGCGTCACTTCGGCGTGGGTTGGGAAATTAAAGATTCCGGCGGCACCGTGCTTAGAAGCCTTGAAGTAATCCCTGGCACCGATTTGGCCCCTTACGAGTAAGAGTGAGTTCGATGATTGATAACAAACGTATTCAACATTATTGGAAATTCCGTATGTTTAAAGAAAGAAATCCAAGGATTACTGCGCTGAAGTGGTTACTACCATTATTGGCATTGAGCCTTGTCACGACAAACGCTAACGCGTTTGATGTTTCCATCAAAGCGGGCTCGATTCACATTGCCCAGCAACGTGATGAGCAATCCTCAACTCCGCCTAATATGCAAACGGCCATGATTAATGCCGATGGCGAGGTGGATTACTACCTTAGGGCTAATCGTGATGCCTTATTCAAGGTTAACTTTATCGTGTCAGAGCCGGGTGTCGAGCTTGCTCGATTAAGAGCGTGGCTGACGGTGTTTAATGACACCAACGCCGCCACCGGTCAAAGTTTTGAACTCGTCGGCCCGTCTGGGGTATCACCGATCTTAGAACTCCCAATAACCTGGGATCATGCCAACGCTCCGCATCGCTATGAAGACAGCCATAGCGTCATGATTCCGGGTAGCGTAGTGCAATCAGGTTTGCGCTGGGTTTTAAACTGGTACGTCTATGATGATCAGCGCAGCCCAAATGATGTTCAAGGTGCCAATGGGCCATACCCCATCTTGGCGATCAACTTAATAGAAACCAAAGAAATTGAGGTATCACTCTTCGATGCGTACACACCGGAACCGGCCGACTGGAGTCTCTTTTACACAGCGCCGTTCGAGGGTACACAGAATACCTCACACGACCCCGATGGTGTACATGGGGTCGACTGGTCCGCTGAAACCTGGGACGGCACCACAACCTACGACCCAACTCAAATGAGCAAGGATAATTTTCGTAACGCGATGTGTCCAAATGGCCGGGTTCGCGGGCTGCGTGAACTCTTTTATCAGCACAACCCATTCTCTGATAATGAAAAACCCAGCAAGGGTGAGGTTGATGAATGGCACAGGCTTCTTATTAACCACATACGAACGCTGGTTGGCTACTCAATGCCAGAATACGAGATCAAGAAAGATAATTGTTTGTTTGCGCGCGCCCAGTGGGGCGATGAGCGTAAATTCACCACCCAGTGGGATGCAAAATACCCCGGCACGATTGATTCAGCCGCTGGACCTTGTACTGGCGGCACCAACTCCCATTGCGGTGCGAGCTTTATGCTTAGCGCTGAAGAACAAGTTCCCTATCTACCCGCTGGCCACGCAGCCTGTGGTACCCCGCCGGGCTCTGAAGGCATTTTTGGTGCCGGTTCTAATAAACCGTGGTCGATCAAAATGTCGACCTCGTTTTGCAGCAACCTCTCTCATGAGGGCTTTTGGGGCGGCCATACCGGGCCCTGGTTCCACCGCGAGAAATTCGGTTTTAGCTTCTGGAGTAATTCCTTGCGTGCGAAATGGTCGGGTAGCCTCTACGGCAACCCTTATCCGGCACCTTAGGTAACCAACTAGGCAACAAACTTGGTAACGTCCCGTGTTACCCACAACTATCCAAGGCCTTCGGCCCCACAGAGTGAACTGATCATGAGCCCGTGTTTTTACTGGAGACATAAAATGCTTAACCGCAATAAATCAAGCAACCTATCGAATCTATCGTGGCTTGCGCTGATAACCGTTATCGTTTTTGCAGCGCTTACCATGCAGGCGCGTGCTCAAGATGCTGTGATTGACGTGACCTCAGTGAGCTTTTTACAAAATGGCGTGCTAGTGGATGCCCCAAATGGTGAGACGGTGACAAAGGGTGTTGATCTTGAGGTTCAGGTGAACTTTATTACCAATCAACAGAACATCTCTACGGATCAGATAAAGGCGTGGTTTAGTATTTCGGCCCCCACAGTCGCTAATACAAATATCCCACTATTCAAACCAAGTGTCTTGCTTAGCCTGCCGACAAGCGTCGACCCCTCGCTGAACAACAGTTTTACAGCAACCGTACCGTCAGGCCTGATTACGGATGATATGACTTGGGTGCTCAACTGGGTAGACTACAGTGCAAATAGTGTCGCGAGCGGGGCTCATTTGATTGCTGGCTTCGAGTCTTTGATTTCCTTCGAATCGGATGTCTCCGTGTTGGATTATTTTGCCGATGGCCCCAGTCCTTCGGCTGTGGAGCATCACTTCACCTGCCCCCAGAACAGTGTGCTCTCGCAACTCGATGCCAGCTTTGACCCCCAAGTAGTCGATAGCCTAGGCTTTGCCTGTTCACTCTTAAATGCCGATGGCTCCACCGGAGCCCCTGTTTCCCAGAGTGATTTGGGCTACGCAAGTGAATACGGCACGGTTAGAGGCATTACGCAAAGCCTGCCGTGCTCTGGCCGCATGATTACGGGCATTCGCGGGCGTGCCGGGCAGCGAGTCGACCAGATTGGCCACCACTGTTCTAATATGCAACAGATGCTGACGGGCACCTCCGTGACCGGTCTCGGCGATCCCTTCGGTAGTACTACCGGTGGCAGCCCCGTCGATCAGCGCTGTGGCGCAGGTAAGGTGGCGACAGGCGCTTATATATGGGTGAATTCTAATTATGGTGATATCGACGATATCAAATTGATCTGTACCGATTTCAATGCAGCCATGGACCTCGAATCGCACGTCACCGTATTGGATTATTTTGCCGACGGCCCCAGTCCTTCGGCGGTGGAACACCACTTCACCTGCCCCCAGTACAGCGTGTTGTCGCAACTCGACACCAGCTTTGACCCTCAGGTGGTTGATAGTCTGGGCTTTTCCTGTTCACCTTTAAATGCCGATGGCTCCACCGGCACCCCGGTTTCCCAGAGTAATTTGGGCTATGCAAGTGAATACGGCACGATTAGAGGCAGCGCGCAAAGCCTACCGTGCTCTGGCCGCATGATTACGGGCATTCGCGGGCGTGCCGGGCAGCGAGTCGACCAGATTGGCCACCACTGTTCTGATATGCAACAAATGCTGGCGGGCACCGCCGAGACTGGTCTTGGCGATCCCTTCGGTAGCACTACTGGCGGCAGCCCCGTCGATCAGCGCTGTGGCGCAGGGAAGGTGGCCACAGGTGCTTATGTCTGGGTGAATTCGAATTACGGTGATATCGGCGATATCAAACTGATCTGTACCGATTTCAATGCAGCCATGAACCCCGAACCTAACGACACAGTGTTGGATTATTTTGCCGACGGCCCCAGTCCTTCGGCGGTGGAGCATCTCTTCAGTTGCCCCCAGAACAGTGTGCTGTCGCAACTCGACGCCAGCTTTGACCCTCAGGTGGTCGATAGTCTGGGCTTTTCCTGTTCACCTTTAAATGCCGATGGCTCCACCGGAATCCCCGTTTCGCAGAGTAATTTGGGCTACGCAAGTGAATACGGCACGGTTAGAGGCAGTACGCAAAGCCTGCCGTGCTCTGGCCGCATGATTACCGGCATCCGCGGACGTGCGGGGCAGCGAGTCGACCAGATTGGCCACCACTGTTCTGATATGCAACAAATGCTGGCGGGCACCGCCGAGACCGGTATTGGTGATCCCTACGGCAGCACTACCGGCGGCAGCCCCGTCGATCAGCGCTGTGGCGCAGGGAAGGTGGCCACAGGTGCCTCCGTCTGGGTGAATTCGAATTACGGTGATATCGGCGATATCAAACTGATCTGTACCGATTTCAATGCAACCATGGACCAAGACGGCGATGGGTTTGTTAATAATGTCGACAATTGCCCTAGCGTCAGCAACCCCTTGCAAATGGACTCCGACGGTAATAGCGTGGGGGATGATTGTGACGCTGGTTTGGCACCGTACCTCACTATCGAGCCAAACACCCTGAACACCAGCACCCCGATTGGGGGTTATGCGCCGTTCGAGATGCCAGTTGCAACTTGCACAGACTTTGAAGATGGCAACCTGCCGGTGGACGTCAGCGATCCGATTGATTTAACGCAAGCAGGTACTTACAAACCGGTTTACAGTTGCCAAGACCAAGATGGGAATACCGTTAGCAGTGCAATAGATGATTTTATAGTTGAAGTTTTTGAGAAAAGCCCAGTAGATCCGATTATAACGATCGGCACATCCCCATATCAGCCTGATGAAAATGGGCTAATTACAATACTCCAAGGTACTACGTTTAGTGAACCGCTTTTTGAATGCGAAATTGATCCGCGCGGTACAAAACAGATGTTAACGCAAGGTTTCGAAGATGTTGATACTTTTGAACCAAATCTCTACTCCATAGATTTTTCATGTTCCGATGGTCTTGGAGGTTTTGCGAGCTATTCGTTAGCAGTTAGCGTGGTTGAAGATTCAACGTTGAGTGGGTACTTCATTGTTGAGGATGATGAGACGACGCTGGGCAGTAGTATCTACCATTCCCAAGCTAGACACCTACTTTCTTTTGCATGCCCGGATGGTACGATCATGTCAGCGATTGGCATAAGGGCCAATATACTAGTATCGGGCAACGAAACTGGAGTGGATGCAGTGCAGTTTGCCTGTGCTGAATTACTCGCAGATGGCTCAACCGGGACGCCGGTCTATCAGCAAGACCTCGGCCTTGGACACCCCGAATTCTTTGAAGATAGCAATTATTATGACGATGAAGTCATTCAAATCGAGTGTCCGAGTCGGTTGATCACAGGTTTGCGCTTAAGAGGAGATTCGAAACTGAATCAGCTTGGCCATTTCTGTTCGGACATCGACGAGGTGTTTGCGCATACCTACAATGATGCCTATGGTGCGCTGGCGGGTAACCAGCTAGATGGTGAGATCAAGCAGTCGCGTTGTCCGGCAGAGTATGCGGCGACTGGTGCCAAAATTAATGGTTATCTTGGTGGCAACATTACTGACATTCAATTGATTTGTAACCGGATAGACTTAAATGATGCAGAGAACGACGGTGTCCGGCCTGAGATCACCCTAGATCCGGTTGATATCCGGATTCCACGCGATAGTGCCTTCGCTCAACCTCTAGTGACTTGCGTGGACAATGTGGATGGCAATCGGCCAGTCACGGTAGAGGGTGCAGTTGAACCCTCGTCAGTCGGTGTTTATACGCCGGTCTATACCTGTCAAGATGAGTCTGGAAATAGTGTCAGTTCCGAGGAAGGTGATATCCGAGTTGAAGTCTACAGTGACGAGTTTGCAGTTGTGGATAACGATGAGACGACGCTGGGCAGTAGTATCTACCATTCCCAAGCTAGACATCTGCTTTCTTTTGCATGCCCGGATAGTACGTTGATGACTGAGATTGGCATAAGGGCCAATATAATAGTATCGGGCAACGAAACTGGAGTGGATGCAGTTCAGTTTGCCTGTGCTGAATTGCTCGCAGATGGCTCAACCGGGACGCCGGTCTATCAGCAAGACCTCGGCCTTGGACACCCCGAATTCTTTGAAGATAGCAATTATTATGACGATGAAGTCATTCAAATCGAGTGTCCGAGTAGGTTGATCACAGGCTTGCGCCTAAGAGGAGATTCGAAACTGAATCAGCTTGGCCATTTCTGTTCGGACATCAAAGAGGTGTTTGCGGATACCCACAATAATGCCTATGGTGCGCTGGCGGGTAACCAGCTAGACGGTGAGATCAAGTATTCGCGTTGTCCGGCAGAGTATGCGGCGACTGGTGCCAAAATTAATGGTTATCTTGGTGGTAACATTACTGACATTCAATTGATTTGTAATCGGATAGCCTTTCCTGAAGATGATGTGCCGCCTGATCTTACTGTGGATCCCGAAATCATTGATATGGCCATACCGCATACCGGCGAGTTCATTGAGCCAACGCTCAGCTGTGTGGATGACGTGGACGATAATCCGGAGATTACTGTTAGCGGCGCGGTCAACCTCAACGAAGTCGGTATTTACACGCCAGTTTATACCTGTGAGGATTATGCATGGAATACGGATAGCAGTACTGAAGGCGACATTCGAGTAGAGGTTTATGAAGATACTATAGATACTGATTTTGATGGCATTCTTGACGCATACGAACCGATGTGTGCTGACGATCCAGATGAGTTTTGTTATTTGAGAGAGCAGCAGCACTACAAAATGATGGCGCTGATCCAGGAACATCTAGGAGGGTTAACTGATGCACAAATTACTCAAGTTGATGATGAGGCAAAGGACTTATTCGTAACGGATAATCCGCTCAAAGACTATAACTGTACTGAATGGGCAGCGAGACTGGAGGCTCAATTCGGAGCTGAACAGTTAGCCCTGGAGGAAGTATGTTCAGATTTCGATGGCGATGGAATTCCAGATACAGACGATGACTACCCTACTGATCCTTCCTGGTCATGCGATTACCCGAATAATTTGGGGCTTGTAATCGATAATAGTCAGTGTGAAGTAAACTATTCTAAAATTGAAGAAATTTACCTATCCATCTACGGCTCGGCTACAAATCCTGAGTTATTTGGTCCCATGATTTCGCACTATCTTGATTTCGCTTCAGGCGGAGCTACTTGTGCTGATGTACTAATGGATGAAGTTGACAAGGTCGGCGTGGACATTGAGTTGCACTATCAGGTATGCGCTTCCCTGCAAAGTAAACGTACCGCCGAGATTGTGTCCGCTATCTGCGATGCAAATGACCCCGCTTCAATTTATTCTCCCCAAGAATGTCGTTTTGGTAAGCCTCTTATTCAATTTATATCAGCAAGTTCTTTTGAAATACAAACCCAAACCGACTGGTGGGACTTTTTGCCACTAGGCACTGACGTTGAATACCTGCTGAAAAACGATTTCAGGTGTTATGTAGATTCTAAGTTCTCTGATCCAGAATTTGGCCCTGAAATGAGTGCGACCAGCGAACATCTTTGTTTCACGAGTGAAGATCAGCCAGTTCATGAGACTTATTTCCCTGCCCATGTGCCTCTGTACAGTATGGGGCAAGGAGGGACTCCACTAATCGAGCATATTCTAGGCAATCATGAATTCTCTTACGCTAACTGGAGTTTTAACCGAAAAGAGTATGAATGCTCCGAAAACCCTCAGGATTTTTGGTGCCCCGGGCACAACAACAGTGATTTAGAGCCCGGTATATTACCCATTCTAATCAGTCATGACTTTGATTTTGAAAACCCTGTTGACGATGCCGTTGATATGAGAACACAGTCATGTTGGCGTGAAAATAAAACAATACTTGGGTATAAATCAAAAAACCCAGGCACTTGTGATTTGTATGAATTTAAAGTGACTGATCACAAACCAGGTGGTGATGATTGGTATGTGGATAACAAGGTTCAATTAAAGTCTGAGTTTTATTCACAGCCTGTAGGTTTTTCGGATGGTGGGTTTATGCTTAACCGGTGCCGAGTCAAAGCTGAGTACGATCATTGGCTCAAATACCTATCTGGCGAAACCAACCAACCCCCTGCCGATCTTAGTAGCTACAGTTATGAATACGATTGTAGTATTGATGGCAAACGGTTGGAAGAACTCATTACAACGCAGTTAAATGCGGATGACGTCGAAAGGCTGGAAATGTTTCAGGCTATGGCTGAATTAGCATTAATGGCTGTGTCTAACGCGTCAGGTTTTGCTGGTGCACAATACGCCACGAAAGCTGGCAAGCTTGCAAAAGCCGTCAGGTTTGCAACCACTGCCTGGGAAGCTGCCGAAATGACAATGGAGGTTAGCAGCATTGCGGCTCAAGTATACGTGTTGGCTTATGAGGACATACCAAGATGTAGAGCGTTGAAAGGCGTTGAGAAAGAAGCCTGCTTTGCGACAACGCTTGGTAGCACGTTGATGAATGTCGTGTCTATTGCCGCTGAAGATCAGTTTGACAAGAGAAGGGCTAAATTTTTAGAAGACGTCAGCCGAAAAGTGCCTAATGACGATGAAGACCTTTCTGGCGACACAGTGGCAGACCAAATCTATACTGAGAATGATTTTACTGTTCAAATTGAGGCTACTCGACAGCTGATTCAAACCAATTTAGGGCAACCGAGCTCGCATCATCAGTTTTGGATCGATGCTGGAGTCGATTTGCCTGGGCTATCTAAAGATTTGATCGACGCGGGCGAGAGTAGTTTGGCTGAAAATCTCAATTCGGCATTTCATGATTTGCCACCGAAAATAAGAGAGATTGGGAATTTTAGGCAAAGAGCTGCTGAAATTTTTAATGATGCTCAAGGTTTAGGTGCAGTAGAAAAGAGTGAAAATCTTCTAAATCTGGTAAATAGCTTTTCAGAAATGTCCAGCGTGATAGGTGATATTGACCTCAGAATTATAGACAGTATGACGCAAGGCGAGTTTTTGTTATTTTCTGACCTTTTAAGAAATGCAGATGTTGCTTCTTGGACGGAGCAAACAAAAAGGGAACAACTTGATTTGTTTTTGATTCAGATAACGAGCATTGATCCTCATCTTGAGTTTTGGAAAGATAACAACGTGGACCTAGATAGTGCTTTACGGTCACTTAATGATCAGGGGTTAGATGAAGTGGCTAATAACTTAAATCAAGCACTTATTGATGCCTCTAGTAATACTAATTTGAATCAAATACAGGTTTACATAGATGGTGTAAGAGCAAGGACCCATAGTACACGAGATGGAGTATTCGATCCTGAGGGCTTAACCCGATACATCAAAAATTGGGACAGCTACACAACAGCTCTCATTGGGGAGCCGAACCCACTTGATCCGGCGGATGTTTTTTGGGATAGCGATGTCATTGAACATTTGGAGTATCGCGCCAACAACTTCGATGATACCAATGAAACACAATGGATAGATCAATACAAAGAGAACTATAGCTGGGAACCTGCGAGCCAGGAAGAGATCAGAAGTCGTATAGAAAACGATAACCCTAGCGTTTGCCCAATATAGATAGGTAAAGTCATGAAAAACAAAATCATTCGATCATTATTTAAAATTCAATTTGTTTTAAGTTGCTTATTATTTGCCCACTCTGTGTCCTCTGCCGATTTATGGGCAGACGCGGTCGGCCGTGAAATAACTAGCAGTAGTACTGGAACAACTCAATACACCGCAGGTTGGTTGGATAAACAGTCAATTAACGATACGAGTCTAACGCTGTCCACTACGAAAAAGGCACCGAAGCTCGGCGGAACGACTTACGAACGCTTGGCCAGTTATAGTTCGACCCAGGTTATCATTAGTCGGGCGGCGTATCTATCGGCATTGGCAAAAGTAAATACCGATGCAAACGGAGTCAAATCTTTTGCAACTATCGACGATCTTATAGATGCTCTGCATGATTGGCCGAATTTTCTAGATCAAACCTTGGACGAGTACGGAACGGTGGCGTCTCATAACGTGCCTACGGCTGCTCAGAACGATAATAAAACACACGTCAAGGCCCTGTTCTCACTCATGTTTGGACCGAAAGAAGCGGACGCAACCTACAAAAATTCAGCGCTTGACGTAGAGATGGACCACATTCCGTCGCAAGAGTACTCGGGGTCACCGAAGGCGCAAAATAACGCTGCTTATATGATGGTAGCCCCGACATTGACGGAGACACACAGGGGGTTTGAACCGGATCAATTTGGACAAGGAGTAACGGTACCGACGGATCGTAATGACTATTATATCCATACGAGCAATAAAACTACCAACCAGGCGATAATTGGGTCCAGGATGGATGGTGATGAAACCAAGCTTGCAATAACCTCCAATGGGACGAAGAAAAAGCTGGTGACGGGGAGTAACTATCTCGACGATGCGATCAATGTCATTAACGCCAATAATCCAACAAATCAATTGACAGCGGCCGAAGAAAAACAAATAAGAAGTGCGTACCGAGCGGCTATAAACGTGGTTGACGCAAAAAGAGCTGCTAGAGAGACCGCAGACTTTATTATCAACAATAATCATCTCTTAGATGAAAACAATACGAACGTTAACTATATGGATAGGATCGCTGATTCCCAATTTAGTCAAGCTAGTATTGAAGAGGCACAGAAAGAGGTCGACAGAGCGATGGTGATGTTGTCTTCGTACAACAATAAAAGCGGGAATATTAGGACTGCCACTAACTTGAATTTGGGTGAAATGACCCCGCTAACCAGAGACCTGATTAACAATATGGCTCACAATGATGTGTTTCCCGCCAGTTACAGTGCGCGGTTCAAAAGTATCATTGTGACTCTTAGAGCAGACGTTCAAAAACAACTGGGTATATTGGACTGTTCTTAGAATAGAGACACTTTGGATTGGGTATTATCGACTCGTTAAATCCAAAGCCGAGGGGACAGACCAGAACGGCACTAAGTTAAGCAGGTTTAGCATAGTAAAAGCTGGACATATATGGATACCTCTCGAATAGCAAGCCGAGTTTGGCCTAGACCAGCATTTTAGCGCTGACCTCGGCATTTAGTGGGGACAGACCACCATTTAATCTATTCTGGTTTCGGACTAAGCAAGGTATAGGCAACCGAGATGGTGCTGGGTCTAAATCCTGAGCCACTCGGCCTTGGCTTTAAACGTGAGGGGATGACTGTTTTATTAGCGATTCAGCCGGTATCCCGAGTTCACCATGCAGTCGCTGGATCATTTTGAGAGTGAGTGATCGTTTGCCGTTTAGAATTTCATAAACACGATTGCTTTTGCCGATCATCGGTTCAAGGTCTTTAACTGATAGGCCTTTGCGATCCATCTCAAATTTTATGGCCGCAATTGGGTCGGGCAAATCGAGCGGGAAGAGCTTGGCTTCATAGGCCTCGATAAGCGTAACCAATATATCTAGCTTCTCGCCTTCAGGTGACTCAGGTTTAGACATCATCAGCGATTCAATAGTTTGCAGTGCGGCGAGATAATCTGCTTCAGTCTTAATGGGCTTGATGTTCATTTGTTCTCCTATCTAGCTTAGATTGTTTGCACATCAATTTTGTCGTACTCAGAGTGTGTGCCTATAAAGCGAATATAGATAACTCGGTAAGCGTGATTAATCCAAACAACCAATCGATACTTGTTGCCAGCGATATTAAATACCACGCGGCCGTCTTTGAGAAGACTTGCATTGCCGAAGTCTTGTTTAACTTGTGATGGAGTAGACCAATCGGCTTTTAATGCCAATTGATACCAAGCTAAGATTTGGTCTATAGCGTCGGTGTATCCAGAGCTTTCTACCCAAAATGATTTCAGTGTCGATAACGCAATTATTCTCATGCGTTACTATAGTCCCATCTTGGGACTTTTCAAGTAGTGTGTGGCAGCTTATCTTTCTTGATAAAGAAGGTAGGGCCATGTAGCGATAATAACAACTGGCCAGAAAAACGACTTGCTTCCAGTAAGTGTAAAGAGGGCTAACGTCAGCTCAGGCCTGCAAACCTTTCTATGATTTTTATTTTGCCGCTGATTGTGGCGTTGGTTTTCATTTCGAGCATTGACTAGACCTCTTAACAGGTAATATAAAAAGACCTAATAATCTCACAGGCCTTTACCATGCAAACAAAATTTTCTGAAGATGTAATATCCCTCTCAGACCTTAAAGTAAATCCTGGCAAAGTAGTAAGTCATGCTAGTAATTCTCATCGCCCCGTACTCTTAACCAGTCGTGGACGCGGGGTAGCCGTAGTACAAGGTTTAGAGGAGTTCGAGAGAAACGGTGAAGAACTTGCCTTTGTAAAAGCTATAGCGCAGGGCTTAATGGATATCGAAGAAGGTAAAATAATAAGTTTGAAAGATGCCAAGAAGCCGCTTGGCCTGAAATAAGTGAAGGTCTCGCTTTCTGATTCCGCCCTAAAAAGACCTCCAGAATATAAAGCAATACTATCTTGATTTAGGTGTCCCCGAGGTCGGAGAAGATTTCATCGATGCAATTTTTGAACATCTGGGAGCGCTGACTGCCCATCCTGAGATAGGTAGAGTCGTACCTGAGTTTGACGAAAACCACATTCGTGAGCTTATTCATTCACCTTTCTGGGTGGTGTATCTGAGAGGGAAGGTATCTATCCAAGTAGTCAGAGTCTGGAGAAGCGAAATGCTGCTTCGGCTAGAAGAAGATGAAACATAAGAACAAATAACACAGCAATAACTGCTTAGGGTGGCTGTCCAGCTAGTTAGTCCAGCTAGTTAGCTCGTGGCTGCCCAGCTAGTACCTGTCGCTAAGCGTGCGATTCGGAGCACATAGGTTTGGGGTGCTCGATAGGCTTCGTCGCCGTTTGAGCGCACATTAAGCGCCGCCGTTTGTAGCTCGCTCGGGCAACAATATGATTAAACTTCGAAGCGCTGAAAGTCGTGATCAGCGGCTAAGCCTTGAATCGATAATTTATCAGCGAATACCGAGAAGGCTAAGTAGCCTGCGAGAGCGCTGGTTTTGGCCATCCATGGTGGCAGGTATCGAGGCTGTTTCAGTGTGCCATCGTTGAACAGTGGCTCTAATTCTATAGCGTCTGAGATGGTCATTCGGCCTGCTAGAAAGTAGCGACATAGATCTAATTTTTGATGACTCATTGCCCAGCTAAAAAAGGTGTGAACCTGCATTAAACCATGTAGGTAAACGCCGTCTTTAGTAAACGCCGCACCTCCGGTAACTGGGGCACCTCTAAAAATTCGCATGGTTGAGTTGAAGCATTCATCTTCTGGCTGCCCCCGCTCCAGAAAGAACTTAAATACTTGAATAAAGTCTGCACCATTTAGCGCGTGGTCAATTGCTATCGTTCGAAGTGCGATTCGTTCTAGCCGATCTATATCGATTGACCCAGTTACCAGTTCTGAAAAAGTTGCCAGGCCTTCTTGCGCGCCGGTAGTGCGGGGCGCACCTAGGCCAAAGCAACTCGCATTTTGTTGGGCTTGGCCGTTTAATGCGGTCAGGCTGTGGATGAATATCTCGTGCTGCAGCAATTGCTCTAAATCATACTCAGTAAAGCAGGTCGCATCACGCAGACGAATTCGAGTGGCTCCTGCAGCGGCCTTCGATACTAGGTTAGGGTCAGTAACGACGCTTAAAAGACCCTTGGGGAAAACCTCAGTCAATCTGTTTTCGAGATCTGTTTTAATGGTCGCGGCCGGCAAGCAATAGTCTGATTCATGCAGGTGCGTGGCACGGCTGAACTGATCACTGGATTCTAGAAAGTGATGCGCGGCTTGTAGATTATTGAACCGACCATCAGCCAGTAAATCACCGGGGGCACCATACAATTCACGGCTAGGTTCAAGCATATCTTGGCTGCCAGCAGATTGCAGTAAATGGCATAAAGTTTGGTAGGAATCGGCCGTTTTATGTAAATAGCTTGCTAGTGGATGGTCGAACACAGACAGCTCTTGCTTGGCTTTGCGCAAGGATTTCACCGAGGCTTTCAGGTCATCACTAATGTTATATTCAACGTGCGGTAACCGTGGGTTGCCACGTTGCCAGTCGTCGAGGAATGTACGCTTAACCTTGGCTGGCCAACTTAATCGCGTCAGCACTTTTATGTCTTTGGACGCAACAATTGCGTTATCAATCGGTTTAAGTAACTCTAGTTCTGTGCTTTTCATATTTTAATTATTTGAGACTTCTTCATAACTCTAGTGCAAAAGGAAACTGAGAAAATATTTTCAAGATTTTTATCAAAATTGAGTGTAATAGCTAGCTATTGCGGGATGTTTTGGTAAAAATATCGGAAACTATTAGCCATTTTATCTTGTGCTAAAGTTATGCAGAGGTCTCTATTTATAACCTAGCGATCAAGGTAGGTGGCGTTCGGACTAAGGATGCGCGGATATCTTGTCTCTAACAATCTTTGCATCTTGCGGGCTTAGCTCGACACTTGCCTCGATTATTTTTTCAGCATGCGTTGTATCCCATGTGTTTTCGCCGTTTAAGTAATAGACATAGAGCTCGGGAAAATCTTCTATTGCGAGCTGGTCTTCGATAAAAAGTTTTTCGATTAACATTGAGTCTTCACCTTTGCGTCTATTATCGTAGGCGTCACCCGCTGGTAAAATGTCTTTACGGCATAATAGGCTACCTTCCCATAAACGAATGTTCGAGCAGTAAATTTTATTACTTTCTCGATGATGGATTAACCAGCGTGGTAAAATCGAAGCCGGTTTATGTTGTTGCAAGGCTGAGTTTAATTGTTTCGAAAGTCTTTGAGGGTGATACCAATCATCGTCATCCCACTGGCAAATGAACTGCCCCTTGGCTATTTTGATGGATAAATTTCGCAGATCACCCAAGCTTTGTTTTGGGTCAATGGGGGCGACATGGTGCCGGATCTCTTTAATATTCAGCTGCCGCAAAAACTCGTTTGTCACTAGGTCATCTGATTCACTAACCACAATCAGCTCTTTACGCACATAGGTTTGTGCTTGAAAACAATCAATCGCACGCTTTAATAGTGACACTCTGCCACGGGTCACGCATAGGCATGATATCAGTGGGGTGTGGTCGTTTGCCTGCAGCGGTTTATTAACCGCGCTATATTTTGAGGTGCAGGCGTTATTCGTGAGATCCCGTTGCGCCGTCGAATGGTAGAACGATTTAGGCCGTTCGTAGTACATGCTTAAGAGCGACAGGTTGCGGACATAGTTTTGCGGATCAATGCCGTTGAGCTCGCTAGGTTGATGCCACAAATGGTAGGCAACGCTGTTTAGTGTTGCTATTTGGGCGGCAAAAAAAGCCACCCGTTTGGACATTGCATCGTCTTCAGCGCCCCAACCTTCAAAACGTTCATCCATGCCGCCTGTAGCGTTGAAAAGTTTTCGTGTAAGAGCGAACGCGCCTCCGCAGAACGGCAGGTGTTGACCAATTGATTTTCGGTTTAACTGTTCTGGGGACCGATCAATATGCAGCTCGTGGGCTTGGCTTAGTAACTGTCGGGTCTCTTGCTGGCTGAGGTCAACTAAAACGTCATACGGGTTGATGGCATCGGCACCATCGTCCATTTTTTCGCTAATTCGGTCTAATGTGGCTGCATCAATTAGCATATCTGAATCAGCGAATAAAAGGCGCTCGCAGCTCGCGTGGTTAGCGGCGATATTCAGCCCCCATGATTTATTAAATCGCCCCGTATTCTTAATAAATACATAGTTAATATTGGTTTTCGGTAAATTCCCTACTTGGCTCTTAGCATCTTGTTCAACAATAATGATTTCCAGTGTTGGGTCAAGACAGAGCTGTTGCAAAAGATAGTGCAGGTTGCGTTCCCGACTTTGATCAGATTTACGATAGGTTATTAGGTAAGAGAAGCGATACATAAAAATTCTAATTAGTGGTGGTGTCGGGTGCGCAAGGCATAAAATAATACGCTAACAATATATCTGAGAGTCGTATCATAATGTTATTAGAGTAAGATAGTTCATGATCGCGGGTGACCGCGTTTTTTTTCTAGTAATTTAAATTAAAAAGCACTCTATGAAACAAGCGCAAGCCCCCAATGTTTTAATTGGCACACCTGCATACAATGGCATGCTACATACTGATTATTTGCATTCGATACTCGGGTTTGTACATAATAATATCCCCCACGCAGTGATGACGATTGGTAATGAAAGTTTAATCACGCGTGCTAGAAATACTATTTTGGCCAGTTTTTGGGAAAGCGAAGCGTTTACGCATCTTCTGTTTCTTGACGCAGATGTATTTCTTGATCATCAGGGCCTCACTCAGATGCTTAACCATAACAAAGATGTTATCGGCGCACCGGTTTACCTAAAGGGTAAGGATGCAGCAGGGCAGCAGACCCCAAATACAGACGCGAAACTCAATGTTCTACCGGTTGTTCAATCGGTGACTCGAGTCGGCACCGCAGCGCTATTACTATCACGTGCGGCAGTGAAATCCTTAGTGGAGCATGCGATCAAGGACGATCGGACCTATAAGATAAATAAGATACTCAGGCGAGAGGGGATGGCGGTCACTCACTACGATATCTTTAGAGTAGGAATCTCCGGTGATGAATATTTGTCGGAAGATTTCTGGCTTTGCAAAGAGTTGGTTGACCTAGGCTACGAAATCCATGTAGATACATCAGTCTACACTCGCCATAACGGAATGGTGAGTTTTGACTAGTTCTATCTTGTTTCGATATAGCCCTATGCTGATTGTGATAGGGCTATATATGACTTGTCCTAAGAAAAACTGCTTTATGACCAGCTAGATTTCGACAAACTGAAATTAAACGTAACGTTTGAGTTCGGCGGCAAAGTTGTAGTCGGCGGCAAAGTTGTAGTTGGTGCAACTGTTGTGGTAGGCGCAACTGTTGTGGTAGGTGGCGCCAACGTGGTGGTGGTAGCAACCGGCGCACAAACCGGGTCAGCGGTTGAGACGCCGAATCCACCAGTCTCGCCAAAGCCACTAACAGTGCCAGTCGCGCTGGTTGGTACAGAAGCGTTATTTAAGTTTGCATTGACGGTGTATCCAGAATGTAAACCTGAAACATTAACCGCTGTTCCGTCAACAGTGCCGGTTTTCGTATCAACTTGATTATCGTTTAAGGTTAATGAAACAGTTGCAACCGAGCCCTCAAGAGTAAGCAATAAGCAACCGCCATTCAATGAAGTAGCGCTTGCGGCGTAAGCCTGGCCGATAAAAATATCCAGAATATCGTCAACTTCGAATCCGTTATTGTCTGCTTTAGTGACCGAGATGCCACTGCCGCCGCCCATAATTACCACCGAGGAGCTAGTTTGCGCATGGCTTGGAAGTATTACCGAATCGAGCAATGGCTTTTTCCATTGGTCTGGGACAAAGCTGGTTGAAATAACGGCACCACCACCAATCAGGGTGTTGCGTAATACTGTACGCCTAGCGTTCTTTTCCTCTACCCCAACAGTCTGCTCTTGTTCGGTGCTTGAACTAGACAAAGATACATCTTTGCCGCCTAGTGAATCATTTTTCTCGTTGGGCATATTTAAGCGCACTGCATAGAGTTAATAATCAGTAATAATGTAACCCGATTATTACTTCGATGCCAAGTGATACGTCTGATACATGAATTAATTTGCAAACATAAACTAAAGGTAGCTCGGCATAACTAGAACAACGGATCAAACTGTCCATAATGTCCTTTATATTTTTTCCTTGAGCTCGGTTGAGGTCTCTTATGGTTAACTTCTAGACCACTCTTTGCTAGAGTGACGGCGCACTCTACTTGGGCGGCGATTTACTATGATCCCTAAAATTATCCACCAAACTTGGAAGACCGATCAGGTTCCAAGCGAATGGACGGCGTTTGCCGAGTCTTGGAAACAGCATCATCCTGATTGGCAGTATCGGTTGTGGACCAACGCTGATGGGGCTGAATTTGTCGAGCAATTTTATCCTCAATTTAAAGATACTTATTGGTCTTATCAATACGATATACAGCGCGCTGATGCGATTCGTTACTTGATAATTTATCATTACGGCGGCATCTACGCCGACCTCGATTTTGAATGTCTGCAATCATTCGAAAGCCTGTGTAACAATCACAAGCTATTGATTGGTTTTGAACCTAAAGGGCATGCTCAATTCCAACCAAGGCAAGAAGTGTTATGTAATGCTATATTTGGCTCGCAGCCTCGCTCAGAGTTTTTAAAAACCGTGATTGAATTTTTAATCGCTGACGTCACCCCGACCCTAGTGCACGAGGATGTATTGAAAACCACTGGTCCCTGATGTTGCAAAAAGTTTATGAGCAGTCTGATCAGAGTTGCGTAGACGCCCATCCGTTTATCCGTTTTTACCCGTTTGAAAATAATGCGCCTGAGTTGGCGCAGCTTGTTGAAAATTCAGTTGCTAGCGAGCGTATCAGGCAAAAGCTGATAGGTTTAGGTTGTTTTGCGGTGCACCACTGGGCAAATTCATGGGCCAGAGGCTTGGCTGGAGACCTTGCTAATCCGAGCCCAGAAGCAATAGAGGGCTTTGATTTTCACACGATGCGGGATTCGCCGGGAAAGGATTTGTTCAATGGAGGCAGAGACATTGCCGCACTTGCAGAGCGATGCATATCTGACCCACGGGTAGTCGCCTTCAACACCGATGGCTTTGCCAAACACTCGATTTGCGCGCTTTCTCAGTTGACTGAATTACAAAATATGAACAATAACGAAGGGCTTTATATAAAAAATTCTAGCGCTCAAAGTGATGGGTTTTTGGCGCGCCACAAGAATAAGCAATTGGTATACCTCGCCGATGCTGGCCCTCATCCATTTAGCCTATTTGTCGATGAAATCAACGATAAAGTAATTGCCCAGTACATTAAGAATAACCGCAATTGGGAGCCACTCGAAACCGCCTTAGTCTGTAAGCTAATATCTCTAGGCGAAAACGTCATCGACATAGGCGCCAACATTGGCTATTTCACGGTGCTTTTTTCGCAACTGGTCGGTGAGCAGGGGAAAGTTGTCGGTTTTGAGCCGGAAGTAAGAAATTTTTCCTTATTAGAGGCCAACATATTATTTAATCGCTTAGACAATGTGATCATTGAAAATCAAGCCTTGTCGAACAGTCAGGGCAACGCCGATTTATACTTATCAATTCACAACAAAGGTGATCACCGCCTTGGCTACGTGGCCGCTCGAGACAAGCAAACAGTAAGCCTTATTGAATTTGACCAATATATGTCAGGCAGCGCCTTGCCGATTCATTTTATTAAGTGCGATACCCAAGGTCATGAGCATAAAGTACTGCAGGGGATGACTAAGGTAATTGAGCGAAATCGTGAACACTTATGCTGTTTGCTGGAATTCTCTCCTGGGCTAATGGTCACGACAGAATCCAGAGGCGTTGAAAACTTCATCGATTTCTTTGAACCACTCGAGGCTGAAATATATTTGATTGAAGATGTGGCTCGCAATGTCAAATTAATGTTAATGGATAGAGCCTCATTACAACAACTGACGAGCAGCATGTTAGAGCACGAAAGGCCGGATCACGCATCCAATATTCTGGTTTTTTTCAGCGTTAAAGCTCGGATTAGATGCTTCGCTAAAATGGGTTGGTGAGTATCAACGGCATAAAATATTATTCGATGCTTGAGTCGTCCGGCTACGGGCTATCGGCAATTAGCTATTTGAATGCGCTGCTTGACCTCGAGTGCCCAATACATTGGGTTCCATTAGTCTTGGGCGAGCTAGGTTACCAACCATGGTATCAATCGACATCGAAGCAGCAGCAAGTTCGTGAAATACTTATCGAGTGTTTGCCTGACGACAGACAAATCAACAAGCTGATCGCGTGTCTAGAACCGATTAAAAACTATCAATGTATATTCATGCACACGGTACCTGAATATTGGCCTCACCTGAAAGAGCACAATCATTACCACGTCGGCTACAGCGTATGGGAAACCAGTTGTCTGCCTAAGCACTTTCCTGATCTTATAAATCAAGTCGATCGGGTGCTAGTGCCGTGTGCTTTTAATCGACCGATATTCGAGCGTCGAAATTCCGATTGACGTGGTGCCTCATATTCTCAACAAAACAACCCCTATCGCCGATGCCTCAGTAAGTGATATGCGCAGTTTGACCGGGGTTCCGAGCGAAAACTACGTTTTCTATTGTATTAATGACTGGACTGCTCGCAAGGCGCTGTGGGATTTGGTTAACGCGTATCTGAGCAGTTTTAGCGCGGCTGATGCGGTTTCTTTAGTATTAAAAACGTCCGCTCGAGGCCCTCGCTCAGAAGCCGATGCAAGTGAACACGATACCCAAATATTGCTTGCTGAGATTGCTGCTGGCTATGAGTCACCCGCGCATATTGCGCTGATTAATTATAAAGTCACTAATGACGACATCAGTGCATTGCACCAACTTGGAGATTGTTTTGTTTCTACTAGCCACAGCGAAGGGTGGGGCTTAGGTATGTTTGAAGCGGCCGGTATAGGCAATCCTGTGATTGCGACTGGCTGGGGAGGGCATCTGGATTTCCTAACAGATGAGGCAAGTTATCTGTCGTCGTATGAATTGACAGACGTAATAGATGCAAGAGGTAACTCGTCTTATAGTGGCGACCAACAGTGGGCACAAGCTAGCGAACTGTCTATTTCGGAGCATTTAAAGGCACTGTTCAACGCGCCTGATAGCGCACGGCGAAAAGCCGAAAATCTCGCTTTAGACTTACATAAAAAATATAATTCAGCACAAGTTGGTGCGCAACTCTATAAAGCAACTATGGCAAAATCAATTAGGGCCAAAACTACTAAGGAAAAAACAACTAGAGAAAAAAAACTAGGGAAACTAATATTCCGAAGATTTTTCATTTTATATTCGGGCTGAAAGAGCAAACAGAACCCTTTCATCTTGCTTATTACCTTTGTTTAAAATCCTGTCTAGAGGTTAATAAACCGAACGCATTACATTTTTATTACCACTATCAACCGTATGGTGAATGTTGGGAGTTGATAAAACCTCACCTTACTTTAATCGAAGTTGAGCTGGAATCGTTTGTGCATCAGCACGCCGCATATCAAGATCATCAGGAAGGTCAGTTTATTAAGGCGTCTAAACTTGATTATGCGCATCAAGCTGATTTTGTCCGCTTGAAAAAATTGATCGAGTACGGTGGTGTGTACGCCGACATGGATACACTATTTGTAAACCCTATACCCGAAGAGCTTTATCAGTACCCGTTTGTAATCGGTCGTGAGCAGGATGTTATCGACTCTGTTAGTAAGCGACAAAAACCCTCGTTGTGCAACGCGCTGTTGATGTCCGAACCTAATTCAGAGTTCGCACAGCGATGGCTAAAGGCCAGTTACCAATCATTTGACGGCACTTGGAGTTCCCACTCTTGCCAGCAAGCAGCGTCACTGGCGTTAGAGTTTCCGGATAAAGTGCATGTAGTTCCGCAGCGTTTCTTTTTCAAACACATGTGGAGCATACAAGGTATCGGCGCGCTATTTGAAGGGCTCGATGATGATTTTCAAGAAGTTTATAGCATGCATATGTGGAACCATCTTTGGTGGGACCAATCCAGAGTAGACTTTTCTGACTTTCATCAAGGACTGATCACCGAAGAGAATATTATGTCGCTAGACACAACCTATAATGTTGTTGCTAGACAATTTTTACCGCAGAGATCGACTGCTTCAGCAATCAGCGTTTCAGCTGCCCAGCCAACTAAAAAAGAGCTTTCCAAAAACGTGAAAAAATCATCCTCTTCGATTTTAATTCCACAAATAGTGACCGGCTGGGAACTATCTCGCGAATACGATTCGAGCCGCTTTGAAAACCTGCAATCGGGGCATTGTTTTACTACCAATGAAACAACTAATTTAATTATTGAACAGTGCGATGGAATTAAAAATGTTGATTCTATTATTAAGTCTCTCGGCGAACGCTTTCCAGCTGACATTGAAAACCTAAGCCAAGACGTTAAAACCACTTTGCGCCACCTCGCTCTCAATGGCGCGATTAGTTTCAAAGAAACCACACCTTATGCACCCGCAATTGAGCATCTGCCGCCGCCGGTATCATCAAAAAAATACAAGTTATGTATCTGTATGGCAACCTATGACGACTACGATGGGGTGTATTTTTCAGTGCAGGCAATCCGCTTGTACCACGCAGAAATATTAGATCAAATAGAGTTTGTAGTGCTCGACAATAATCCCACCGGCATTTGCGCCGATGCGCTGAAGTTGCTTGGCGATTCGATGCCCAACTACCGCTATATTCAAGGCGATAATTTTCAAGGTACCTGGTCTCGATTTTCATTGATTAATCGAACTAACTCGCCTTACATTCTGTGCATGGATTCACATGTGATGATCGTGCCCGGCGCAATCAAACAACTGCTGGACTATATCGACGCTGATCCCGATACACCCGATTTGCTTCAAGGGCCGTTGGTCAATGATGATATGCATTCACTGTCGTCGCATTTCGCGCCTAGTTGGGGGGCTGGTATGTATGGGCGTTGGGCTACAGACCCGAGAGCCTACGAGCTCGATAGCCCTGGTTTTGATATCCCAATGCAAGGGCTCGGGTTGTTTGCTTTTCGCAAAGATAGTTGGCCGCAAGTGAACCCACGTTTTAGCGGGTTTGGAGGCGAAGAGGGCTATGTGCACGAGAAAGTTCGCCGCGCCGGTGGCCGAACTCTCTGTCTGCCGTTTTTACGCTGGCTGCATCGCTTTAACCGACCGATGGGAACTCGTTATGCGCTCAATTGGGCAGACCGTATTCGTAACTACATGATTGCCCATGATGAGTTGGGCATTGATAATGGCCCGATGATTGAACACTTCAATTCACATATTGGCGAGGCTGAGACCGCCAGAATTGTTGCCAACATTGAAGCCGAAATTGATAATCCATTCTTCTTTTTTGATGCTATCTACTGTATCAACCTAGATCACGATCAAGCTCGATGGAGCGTGGTAAAGGCACAATTCGATCTACTTGGTATTAGCCATCGAGTACAGCGTTTCTCGGCAATTGAAACACCTGAAAATCACCACATAGGGTGCGCCTTGTCTCACCGAACAATAATCCAAACGGCATCGATAAATCGGCACCAGAATGTGTTGGTATTGGAAGACGATGTGATATTTGATGCGGCCACACTCACCAGCCTTGCCAACAGTCTGGCTGAAGCGAAAACTGAGAGCTGGGACATTTTATACTTAGGCGGGCATTGTTGGGGAAAGCAATATCCATTGTTAAGTGGCTGTAACCATCTTAGAGAAGCCGCAAGTGAGGGAACTGGGCCAACCACAACCCACGCCATCGTTTATAATCAATCAAGTTATTCATCACTGCTTGACGAATTCCCAGATACTATTGCTGAGATGACAGCTTATATTGAGCATACACAGCCTGCGATTGATCAATATTTAGCCGTCGAGACCGGTCTTAAAAAGCTGATAACAGAACCCAGAGTTGCAAGTCAGCCACCGCTGCTAATACAAGAAGCCGAAAATTTTACTCCGATGCTTGCTGACAGCTAAATGCGTAACACCATGCCTTTACCATTCCGACCTTATGCTTTTTTGCGATTATTGGGATCTTGTTTATGCAATTCAATTTGGCCCATTGCCGACAATATAGAGAATAAAATACCATGCAAATTAAAAACCTTCTGATTGCAGTTAGTCTAGTGTGTTTGATCGGCAGCCCAGTGTTTGCCAAACAAGCTAAGCCTTTGGCGAGCGAACTAGTCGAGCTTATCGATAACAAAATGGACGATTTTCACGCCGCCGCTGACCAAGGTGATAAACGCCGTTATCTTGACCATTTCAGCGAAGGCAGTGTCTTTATGGGCACCGATGATTGGGAGCGCTGGCCATACGAGGCATTCGCCAAATATGTAAACAAACACTTTAAGGACGGCAAAGGTTGGTCATATACGCCGATTAAACGCTTCACCAATTTCAACAGCCAAAAAACAGTCGCCTGGGTCGACGAGATAGTCGAATCAGAAAAGTGGGGCCGCTTTCGTGGCACCGCTGTGCTTGAGAATACACCGCAAGGCTGGAAACTAAAACACTATTCACTTACCAAACTTGTGCCTAATGAATCATGGGTTGAGGTCAGTGGCATTACCAAAAAAGCCTTCACAGCACGAACCGTAGAGGCAGGGGCAGAGCCTGCAGCGGTAGGGCCTACAGCTTCAGAATGATGACTCATTTACAGTCGTGTATCGTCTTTGGCTAAATCAGCTCTGTGCCCAGTGTGGAATAGCGCCGAGAATAAAATGATGGTGCTTGCAATTGAACCGGTTTGATTTATTGTTGTTGGTAGCTCAAACCTGTTAGCTTTTAGAAATGAAAAAAATCCACTTAGTTCTTGCTCTTGTTAGCACTTTGGTTTGTTTGCCGAGCAGTGCGGCCAATATCGACTCTTTATTTGCCAGCATTAAAGACGACATTCCGAAGCGGCAATTCGGAGAAGGTCAGTATGACCAACTGATTATTCGTGGCGCTTATTTAATTGACGGTAGCGGAGCGCCTGCTACTGGGCCGGTGGATGTTGTCGTCGAGCGAGATCGAATCACCGAGGTGCGGTCGGTTGGCACACCGGGCATAGCGATTGACCCCGCGAATCGGCCCGAACTAATATCGTCGCAAGGTAAAACGGTGCGAGAAATCGACGCCCATGGCAAATATTTACTGCCAGGATTTGTCGATTCGCATTCGCACATTCATTCGCCGAGTGGTGCGCAACAGGTTTCAGCCGACTATATATTTAAATTATGGCTAGGCCATGGCGTTACCAGTATTCGTGAAGTCTTTGGTTCTGATGGCGAAAGCCGAGTGTTGGCGTTAAAAGAGCTAAGCCAAAGGAATGCGATTGCGGCCCCACGAATTACTGTATTTCCGTTCTTTGCAATGCCCATCGACGGCGACAAAAAACTGGCTCCTATCACCACGGCAGAACAGGCGCGCGAGCGTGTACGTTACCTTAAACGCATTGGTGCTGATGGCATCAAATTCATGGGCGCTCGGGAAGAAATTTTATGGGCGGCATTAGACGAGGCTGAAAAGGTTGGTCTGTCTACTACCATGCATCATGCCCAATTAGATGTTGCGCATGCCAATGTGTTAGACACCTCTAGCCGAGGTCTCGACTGCATGGAGCATTGGTATGGTTTACCTGAGGCTTTGTTTACCGACAAAGTTATCCAAAACTATCCGGCAGATTATATTTACACTAACGAGCAAGATCGTTTTGCCCAGGCTGGCCGTTTATGGAAGCAAGCAGCAGGGCCAGGCAGCGAACGTTGGAATATGGTAATGGAGACTCTATTAGAGCGTGATTTCTGTTTGAGCCCGACTTTTACTATTTACCTAGCTAGCCGCGATTTGATGCGTGCCTACAGCGCGGAATGGCACTATCAATACACCAGTATCGAACTATGGGATTTCTATCGAGCCAATCGCGAGAAGCACGGCTCTTTCTTTTTCAATTGGACTACTGAAGACGAAATTGAGTGGAAGCATAATTTCAAACTCTGGATGCAGTTCGTAAATGAATATAAGAACCGCGGCGGTAAAGTGGTCGTTGGCAGCGACACAGGTTACATCTATAGCCTCTACGGCTTTGGTTATATTCAAGAGCTTGAACTATTGCAGGAGGCCGGGTTTCATCCATTAGAAGTGATCCGAGCGGCCACCAAGATCGGTGCTCAGGTGCTCGGTCAAGAGTCTGAGATCGGTACTATCCACGTTGGCAAAAAAGCCGATATTATTATCGTTGATGAAAACCCGTTGCATAACCTTAAGTCACTGTATGGCACTGGGGTACCAAAATTAAATGAGAAAACACAGAAGGTCGAACGAGTCGGCGGCGTACGATGGACCATAAAGGACGGTATTGTCTACGATGCACGCGCATTGCTTGCCGATGTTCGTGCCATGGTTAAAGCGGGTAAAGAAGCCGCAGGCCATGATCCGAAACTGCCGATGACGGTTGAAGAGTGAGCGCGAGCCGGGTAAACAAGCCAGCCCTTGATGTGCGACGATCTAAAATCAACGGCTATACTAATTTTGTTGAAACTAAAATAGATAATAATAATGAATAAGGTCTCTGACTCAGTTCAACACGCAGCACAAATTGCTGACATCGCCGATCACAACACTATGCTGCTAGTGCTTGGTGTTACCGGACTACTGGCATTAGCGGTTTTAGTTGTGCCATTGGCGGCGAGGCTAAAAATCCCCTTTACCGTTATGTTAGCCGCGCTTGGTGTGTTAATCGGTCTGGGCTCGGAGCTTATTTTAACCGTGCCTAGCCTTGGGTTTATACATGAGTTTATACAGGCGCTAAATTCCCTAGAGATCACATCAGAAGCCGTGTTTTTCGTGTTTTTACCAGCGCTGGTATTTGAGTCTGCGTTAGCAATTGACGTGCGACGACTGTTCGATGATATATCGCCGATTTTAATGTTGGCGATTGTTGGATTGTTGATTTCAACCGCGGTGATCGGTTTCACCATGGCCTACATAACCCATGTTCCCTTGCTCGCGTGTTTGTTATTGGGCGCCATAGTATCGGCCACCGATCCAGTTGCAGTAGTGGCTATTTTCAAAGATTTGGGCGCGCCGCAGCGCTTAGCTATTCTGGTAGAAGGCGAAAGCCTATTCAATGATGCTACCGCGATTGTGGTATTCACTATTATCTCTGCCATGCTACTGGGTCAGTCTGACCCTACTTTATTAAGTGGCTTAGGCTCTTTTGTTAAAGTATTTTTCGGTGGCATCATCGTCGGCTATCTCACGGCTCGACTTACCTGTTTCTTGTTAGTGCATATCGGTGATTCCAACTTACCTAAAATTACCCTAACCATTTCTCTCGCGTATCTATCTTTCATAATTGCTGAGCACAGCTTACATGTGTCCGGTGTTATGGCCGTAGTGACTGCTGCCTTGGTGCTTGGCTCTCGTGGTCGCAGTGTGATTACTCAAAGTGCTTGGCACGGGCTAGAAGAAGTCTGGGAGCAGATTGGCTTCGTGGCTAATTCGGTGATTTTTATTCTAGTTGGCTTGAAGGTGCCATCGATAATGGCGGCCATGGACAGCCAGCAATTTATCTGGCTGGCGGTGCTATTGCTGGCTGGTTTTGTTGCGCGTTTCGTAATTATCTTTGGTTTGGTGCCGATAATGAGCCGCTTGGGTTGGTCGGCGCAAGTAAGTACTGGTTACCGAGCGGTGATGTTCTGGGGTGGCCTGCGTGGTGCGGTGTCTCTAGCTTTGGCACTAGCGGTAATCGAAAACGATGGTTTTGCACCGGAGATACAAGAATTTTTAGGCGTCATGGTGACTGGCTTTGTGTTGTTTACCTTAGCCATTAATGCCACCACGGTATCACTGGTAATGCGCGCCTTTGGCCTAGCCAATCTTGGGCCTGCTGATGCTGCGATTCGCGACCGAGCGTTCTCAAAAGCAATGGCTAGCGTCAGCGAGCGAGTCAAAAAGACCCCGCGCGCTATGCACATCGGTGAAACCAGAACCAAACAGGTTGTTCAACCCTATGAACAATTAGTAAAAGCCAGCTTAAACAAAGTCGTTGATAATAGTTTAAGCGATGAAGATTGGATGCTGATTGGCCTGCGTATGATTTGCATGAATGAGAACAAAGCTTACGCAAGGATGTTGGATCAAGGTGAAGTTTCTCCTGATACCGCACGTAGTCTGTTCCAGCTAGCAGCCGATCTAAGCGATAGCATCAAACATCGCGGGCTTGATGCCTATCTTGATGATTATCGCCGCAAACTGGGTTTTCATTGGCATACTAAACTGGCAATGAGGGTTCAACGTACGTTTGGGTATTCACCAATGTTGGCTAATAATTTAGCCAGCCGCTTTCAGGTTTTGGAAGCCGAGTGCACGGTATTACATGAACTCAGAGATAATGTTGTAATTCAACTCGGCGACATGCTCGGTGCTGACGTGGCAAGCAAACTACAAAAATTATTAGCACGTCGTGACCTCGAAACTGAGCAGGCACTGGATGTGCTTCGCGCTGGCTACCCAGAGTACGCCAGAGCACTTGAGAAAAGGGCGTTACAACAAACTGCCATGCGACTTGAACAGAACCAATATAAAGACATGCTGGCCAGTTCGTTGATTAGCAAAGAAGTTGCCAGTGAATTAAAGGAGGGTATGAGCGAGCGCTACCGTGAGTTAAATCAAAAACTCACTCTCGACTTGGGACTGGATGCAAATACACTGGTCTCTAAAATGCACTTCTTTGAGAATTTGGAGCAAACTGCTCAGCTCGATATAGCCACATTGCTGAAACCCAGATTAGCTCTGCCAGGCGAGGTCATTTTTGAGAAAGGCGGTCCGCCAGATGCTATGTATTTTATTTCCTCGGGTGCGATCCGAATTGTGCTGGATAAACAAACTATCATTATTGGAAGTGGTGATTGCTTTGGGGAGATGGCCTTGCTGCAACAAAAACCGCGCATAGCCAGTGTGATTTCGGATGGTTTTAGCGAGCTTTTAGTGCTCCATACTAAGGATTTTTTGCAGATGCTTGATAAGGATGCTGAGCTGCGTCAGCAAATAGAGAAAATCGCCCGGCAACGTGCTATCGAAAATCAAAGTGGCGGGGAGCTAATGATCAATCAAGCTGACTAGTCGGTTAAATGATAGGGCTGATTAGCTTACTTAAGATGGGTTACTAAATTGACTATAAATTGGATACTGTTTAAATGATATCCAATTTATAAGTTACTACTTTTGGGAAGTAAGTCGGAGCTCGTATAAGCCTCCGACCTAAGGTCTTTAATGGTGTTGGAGGACACTAAATCGAAACGTTAGTTTTTGAAGACGGTTGAACAGTTACCGCTTTATCACTGTCTAAGCTAGCAGCAACGATATCCATTATTTGATGTATTGCTTGCTCACCGCGCTTTAAGCTGAAAATTTCAAAATTGGCAACTTCTGGTTGCGCAACAACGACGATTTTTTCAATTCCCGAAGTAGGGCTTGGACTAATTTTTTTTAGTTCCGCAAACGCGCCTTGGCTTGCTGATAACGCTACGATAAGTGCTAGGCTGATTGATAAATTTTTCATGATATTTTTTCCAGTTATGTTTTTTAGCCGCATGATTGCTGCTTACATAAACTTAGATGCGACTTTCAACAAATTGGATTCAAAAAAGTATTTGATTTAAAAAAATGACTAAAAATCAAACGCTTGAATCGATGATGCCAATATCGAAAGTGCTAGGTCGAATTACTACGCATCATGAAATCAGCAAAAATTAGTGTAAGGGTAACACTTGGTTTTCGACCTGTTTGGCGTGGCACAGAGGCGTTGCAATAAGTAGTATTCTGCTTGATATGGCCAAATTGATGAAACCTAGATTAGCTCTGTCAGGCGAGGCCATTTTTGAAAAAGGCGGCCCGCCAGATGCTATGTATTTTATTTCCTCGGGTGCGATCCGAGTTGTGCCGGATAAATAAATTATCCTTATTGGAAGTGGTGATTGCTTTGGGGAGATGGCCTTGCTGCAACAAAAAACGCGCATAGCCAGTGTGATTTTGGATGGTTTTAGAGAGTTTTTAGTGCTCCATACTAAGGATTTTTTGCAGATGCTCGGTAAGGGTGCTGAACTGCGTCAGCAAATAGAAAAAATCGTCCGGCAACGTGCTATCGAAAATCAAAGTGGCGGGGAGCTAATGATCAATCAGGCTGATTTGCCAGCTAACTCTTAGGGTGCGAAGTGATGAAAGGGTGACAAGTGATGAAGTTAAACAATGGGGGGGCAAGCAATGAGGCTTACTTAACCAACGATAAATTGGATGCTGTTTAGAAAGCATCCAATTTATAAGTTACCTCTTTTTGTGAACAATCGGGGCTCTTAAAAGCCTCCGACTTACAGCCTTCAACGGTGTTAACCGACATTAAATTGAAATATCATTTTTTGAAGATTGCTGAACTGTTACCGTCTTTTTATTATCTAAGCTAGCAGCAACGATATCCATTATTTGATGTATTGCTTGCTCACCGCGCTTTAAGCTGAAAATTTCAAAATTGGCAACTTCTGGTTGCGCAACAACGACGATTTTTTCAATTCCTGAAGTAGGGCTTGGACTAATCTGTTTTAGTTCCGCAAACACGCCTTGGCTTGCTGATAACGCTACGATAAGTGCTAGGCTGATTGATAGGTTTTTCATGATATTTTTTTCCAGTTATGTTTTTTAGCCGCATGATTGCTGCTTACGTAAACTTAGATGCCACTTTTAATAAATTGGATTCAAAAGAGTTTTTTATTTATTAAATCGCTTAAAAATCAAATGCTTGAAACGATGTTGCTGATAGCGAAAGTGCTAGGTCGAATTGCTGCGGATGATGAAATCACTAAATATTTTTTATGATAACGCATGATTTTCGGCCGGTTTAGCGTGGCACAACGGTGTCGCAATAAGTAAAATTAAAGCCCCGATGGCGGGCGACCGAATAGAGTAAGGCGAGCTCATTCGGAGCAACCTCATGTTAAGATCAGCGAATGAAGATACTAAAATTTATTGTTAAATGGACTGTGCTGTTTTGGGCCGCAGTGGGAATTATATTATTCGGTTTATGGTTGTTAAATGCACCCGAAGACTTAGCTGAAAATAGCCAGTCAATGGCGAGGTTAAATCAAGCTGATTATTCGGTCGCTAAGATGGATTTGGATATTGTTGATCTTAGCCGCGATACGCCTGCATTGGGTGGCTACGAGGGCGATGATAAACGGACTCTTCACGGCGCAATCTGGTTTCCTAAAGGTCAAACATCAGCGCATCCCTTAATAATATATAGCCATGGCTTCGCTGGTTATCATAAGGAGAGCAGTCACATTGCAAAATACCTTGCCAGTAATGGTTATGTGGTTGCCGCGGTGGATTTCCCGTTGAGCCAAAATCGGTCCCCAGCAGACGTCCCTCAGCTACTTGATGTTGTTAATCAGCCGGGCGACGTGAGTGCGGTGATTGACCAGGTATTAAGGTTGAACAACGACTCTGATAGCTTAATGTACCAGCGAGTTGACGCAGATAATATTGGCACTATGGGCTTGTCATTGGGCGGGCTGACCACGGCATTGGTCTCGTTTCACCCTGACCTTAAGGATCAGCGCATAAAGGCAGCGGTGATGATGGCTCCGCCATTAGAAGCATTCAGTAAGCAGTTTTATGCTATCAACCTCGAGGTAAAATCCTTATTGATATCAGGGACTATGGATCGCGTGGTCCCTGAGCCCGAGAATGCTACGCAAGTGAGGGCTAGGAATCTCAATGGCTGGTTTATCAGCATGGATAAGGGCACACATCTGGGCTTTGCCGACGTAGGAAACCCACTTCGGTGGATGGAAAACCCAGATAACTTGGGCTGCACCTTCATGGGCTTTATGTTGTCAAAATTGGATCTGCCAGAGCGTTGGGATGCGGTAATACCCAACACCGGTGGTGTGTTGCGTGATGTAGTGGTGGGCCCACCTTGCCCTGAATTACCAGGACCATCGATGAACGGCTTAAAACAACAATGGTTAACTCGCATAGCCATTGGTTCATTCTTTGATGTGCATTTAAAGTCAGGCGCTAGCGCCGAGAAAGCAAATGAATTTTTAAACACAACATTGAGTGCTGAGAACCCAGAGATTATTTTGACATTTCCGCGTTAATGCAGAGTCTATGCATTTAGGCTTTAAAGCTGTATCAGCACCCTGTCGGGCCCTGTAATTAAGATCGTTGTATAGGGGCGCACAACGAACTTGCACAAAGCTCGACACTAATTGTGCAATAAATAGTCAAGCGTTTTGAAAAAAACTGGATGCTAATTGGTGAAAACGTGTCGCGTAAACCGGCTTTTTATTTTGATAAGCATGCAGCGCATAAACTGGCCAACTCGGCCCCTCAATATGATCTAGCAGAGGCACCAATTCACCTTGCTTAATTAATTCTTTAACCGCGAGGCTGGGTAATAGCACAATACCCATATGCCGGAGAGCCATGCCTACCGCCGTTGGTAATGTATTTACACTAGCATATTGATTTAGCGATGCGGTTTTAGTCGTTAGGCTTTGTGTGCAAGTAACTGGCATTCTACGTTCTTGCCAGTCAGTGGCAATCCAGCTATGTTGTTCTAATTCAGCCACCGTTTTAGGCGCTGGGTGTTTCTCTAAATAGCTGGGTGAGGCACAAAATATCTCGGTCATAACGCCAATTGGCAGTGCTCTATAACTGCTGTCAGGCAGCTCACCGGCGTGAATCGCGAGGCCAATACTGTGCTCTACCAAGTCGAGTGTTTGATCGCTGGCAATCAACTTTGGTTGAAGCCCAGGGAATTCTTGGCACAGCTGCTCAATGGCCGGCAAAATCACAAGGTGCTCTAGAGAATGTGGGAATGTAACAGTAAATCGGCCGCGCGGATTTTTCAGAGCGTCATCAATGTCTTCAAGGAGTGAATCGATTTGATCTTGTAATGAGTCGCAACGGTAATAAATTAGTTTACCCACCGCCGTTAAAAATATTCCGCGTGTGGTGCGGTTAATCAAGCTAACGCCTAACTCAGATTCAAGCACGCTAATTTGTTGGCTAACGGCTGATTTAGAAACACCAAGATACTTAGCCGCTTGAGTAAACGACCCCTTTTTTGCTACGGCTGCAAAAACCAGCATTTTTGGGAGATGACGTAAGTTGTTCACAAAAACTTAACAGTGAGTGTAGTAGCTGACTATTGTACAGTTGATATATGACGAATAGAATTAATTTCGTACCAAATAATGCTCTAAATAGCAGCAAAGAAAACCAGCGACGTCTTAGATTAGTTTTAATTTTACTCCAAAGAAGGTAGAAAAATTAAATCCATACAGCGCAAGTGGGCGCAATAATTAATTGAATATTGTGGCGAATTTATAACAAAAATTCTACTCAAGCTCTGATCGAGTTTTGAGATGCAAATAACCCGTTTTGTTCGATTTGATGAAATAACAGTGGGATGTTACGACTCGCCAAATTGCCAAGCATCAATCCCTCTTAGAGAAGAGGTAATAGGCTCCCAATTTCAACCAGCCGGTTAATCTTTTTTCGATTTAGAGCAGTAAAAATAATCAGTTTAAATTAACTAATATGGAGTTTTATAAATGAGCGCATTTATCGTCGCAGACATCACACCAACCGATATCGACAGCCTAAAAAAATACAGTGAGGCCGCAGGGCCAACGTTAGAAAAATACAACGGCAAGTTTTTGGCCAAGGGGCCGATAGAAACATTGACCGGTGACGACCATAGCAAAATGAAAATCATTCTTGAGTTTCCAGATCAAGACAGCGCCAATAATTGGTACAAGAGTGACGAATACCAGGCGCTGATTCCTTTACGAGATAAAGGTATGGACGCGGTATTTCATCTGATTAAACCGTGATAGCGATGAGGGCCCTGTTTGTATAGGAAGAAGCACACAGGGCTTGATGCAAATGCATTTTAATAGCGATGGTAGATTTATCCAAAAACCGTCTAAATTAAGGCTTTGGGCAGAGTATTGATAGTCAAGAAGGAGAAGTAACTATGAACATCCAAGATTTATTGGCACCGTTGAATGGCCTTGAAAAGCCAATTCTTATCGATAAAAAACGTACACTAAGTGGGCGTGAACTTGTCTCTGAAGTTAGTCGCTACCAACAGCTATTGACTCGCAACGGAATTACCAAGGGTGTACCCGTACTGCTTAATATGAGTAATGACTCAGACAGTGTCATTGCGCTATTAGCCGCATGGAGCAATAAGGCTGTCGTCTTTGTTAGTAATCCGTTTACTCCGATTAAGAAAATACAAAAAACGGTTGAAGGTTTTCAGTTGCATGCGTTTATTGGCAGCAATGTGCTGGTTAAAACGCTTGCAAAAACATGGGACAAACAAGCCTCTCATGAGCATCTAGCAATTTCTTTAGGTGGCTTGAGTCTCTTGAAGACTTCACCTTCTTCGGCGTCGCTCGACGAAGCCAGTTTGAAGTCTGCAGCAGTAGCGATTTTCAGCTCGGGTTCAACCGGTGAACCAAAGGCAATACTCAACTCCTTCGCCAATATTTACCGTAACGCTGAGTGTCATGGTAAGGCGATCGGCCTGCAACAAGACGATGTTGTGGCGTGTGCTTTGCCGCTTTACTACAGCTATGGCCTAGTAGCGAATTTAATCAGCGCACTGATTTATCGATGCACAATCACTTTGACCAATCTAAATGTGAACTTTGATCAGCAATGGTTTTCCGAGCAATCGGTATCGGTGATTGGGCTGACGCCATTCTTTGCAAAAAACTTAGTTATTGAAAGTCCCTCGCTAAGAGTCATGACCTTAGGTGGTGATGCCTTGCCGATTAAAACCGCGAAACAGATTCGTCAGAATCACCCGAATTGTGAGCTGTATTCTACTTATGGCTTAACCGAGGCTGGCCCGCGTGTTGCTACTTGGCGTTTTGATAATTGTGATTGGCCTGATACTCAATTGGCGCCGTTAGGGAGCCCCTTGGATTGTTGTACATTTCGCTTATCTACCGATTCGTTAAATAACTCAAGAGGTGAATTAGTAATTTCTACCCAGACCAAAATGTTGGGTTACTACCGTCATGGAAAATTGAAAATGGCAAAAGGAAAACATGACGAAGTTTATACCGAAGATATCTTTGAGATGGTTGGCAACGACTGTTTTTTTGTTACCAGAATCAAAGACATCATTGTACAGAACGGAGAAAAGATTTTTCCTGCTTCGGTCGAGTCACACCTATTAAGTATTGAGGGTGTTCTTGACGCACGGGTTATTGGTAAGCCTGATAAAGATAAAGGAGAAATCGCTGAAGCGCTTATTTATGTCGATAAAGGTGTGAATTCCGCAACCGTAAAACTTGCCTTAATGTCGTTAATCCCACGAGCTTCAATGCCGACTAATTTTTATTTAGTGGATGACATTCAACGTACCGAAACAGGCAAAAAAGTAAGTCTGGAATCAATGCGACATATTGCTTAATTGCTGCTTACCAATCAAACCAACCAACTAACTTAAAAAAATATTATTATGAAACTAAAAAAATCAACTCTTGTTCTATCGTTATCGCTCTCTCTGCTGAGTTTGAGCTTGTCAGCTAACGCTGGAAAGCGCTACCAAGTAACCAGTATTCCTGGCTACGTGGTGCATGGTATCAATACCTATAACGGCCAACCGATTGGTGACTACTCTCAAGTCGCACCTAATGTTGCTATGTTGAGCGTGCAGCCATCTATCGAAGAAATCGGCGTTTACCAAGCGGGTGAGACTGAATCTGGAACCATTACGCCACAAACCGACCGTAATTCGTTAGTAGCGACCACTCGATCATTCTTGAACTTTTTCAACCCAGGCGGCGAAGTCAACCCTAACTCAATCAATGTGCCACTAGGTGAGATTGGTAATAACGTCTTTGGAGGCTCATTTACCGCGCTAGACCAACGTGTTGCTACGCCTGAATTTCCAGCATTGGGTACAGGCCCAGCGTTGCATCGCAAAAAAGGCGTTGTAGCGAATCCGACAGTTGGCGATTGGGAAAAAATTTCTGGCCGCATGACCGTTGCTAAACGACGTAATGGTTTAGGTTCAACGGTCTACATCACTGTGCGTGACGCGTTTCCACATGCACTTTATACGTTGTGGGATGTTGGCGCTCGGAACCCGCTTACAAGTGACGAGGCTGGCTATGCGGTTCCACTAGGCGGTTTGCCAAATTCTATAACAACCGATGCTAAAGGGTGTGGATCGGTCAAAATCGAGCTCAGTTATGACTTGGTTCGAGCCTGTGAGGCGGGTGCCGAATCTTGTACTAGTTATGTATCGGCCTTCTATCACTGGGATGCGCAACTCTATGGTGGTTCACCAGCGGCAACATGGGCCGGAACTCCAACTGGAGTATACGCCGGGAATCAAATGGCATTTCCAACCTCTGGCGAAGTGTTGATTGAGCCGCAAACAGCGTTTAAACCACGCCGCCATGGTTGTAAGAAGTAATTTGATTGACTAAGTAGGTAAACAAACCAACGGGCTACCTAACCCTAACCTGTTAGCGGAGTAAGGTAACGACGCTTACTCCGCGCTTTTTATGGAGCTATTTATGGAAGATTTCAAACAAATTGAAAGTACAATTCGGACCGCATTGATAGAGGATCTTGCAATGCAGCAAGCGGAATTTTTAGAGCTCGACGACCCTCTCGAGATGGACAGCTTAGCGCAGACTGAGATGCGTATTTTTATTGAAACAAAATACAGCATTCCCATAGATCTAGATCAAATGCCGCCACAAGCGACCGAATCTTTGAACACGCTGGTGACTCATATTCAAGCCGCGATTAAACAATAACAGAATAATCAAGCGGCTTAATTGCCAACGCTTTTTTATCGATAACTTCAGCAAGATATTCAATATTATGAATGACGATTTGAATTTTGATTACATCATTAACGAGCTTAGTGGAACAGGTAGCGGCATAATTTCTCATACTAAGTGCAAAACATTTATGCGCCATGAGTCCCCGGTACTGGCCATTGACTGGATAAAAGATCACGATTTTGAACGTGGGTGGGTACACGCAGTACGCGGTATTTCGATAACCGACCCGCATTTTCATGGCCATTTTGATGATGCGGCAATGTATCCCGGCACTAATCTCACACAAGATATTAATCAAGTTGCGACGCTACTTTTTACCGCTATGTGTGGCCCGTTTAACGGAGAGGTAACCGCCTTTACACGTATTGACGCACAGTATGGTCACCCCGTACCACCAGGCTGCTTGATCGATTTTGCCGTATGGGCGAGAGACCGTGGCGAAGGCAAGCGAATGACCGTCAGCTTGGAGGGTAGGTTGCGCGATTTTCCGTACTACGACAAGCCGAACAAATATGGCTTAACCTTCAAGCCAGCGATTCAAGCGACGTCAGAGTTAGTCAGAGCTAAGCGCCAATTATATGATGGCATTTGGATGTAAATACACTTTAATAAAACCGGATATTCAGCATGAGTAAGTCTATTTTTAAGCATTTATTAAACCAATATTTTGAAGGTAAAGATAACAATATTCCCGCCGTAATTGAAAGCATCTTTTCTGAGCAGGCTGTTGTCACCTTTGATATCGATACAGACGTGATCGAGTTTCCAGCAAAAATTGTTGGTGCAAAGGCAATCGCCGAAGAAATGTTTGCTAGTTTCCACGATGATTTTGAAAAAGTCCGTAGTTATTATGTTATCGAACCTGACGCAGCGAGCGGTTTATTGTTAGAGCAAAACCCAATTAGAGGAATCAAATGGTTGGTGCTGATGCGTGAGCAATCATCTAAATTAATACGTGTTGGCAGCGGTTATTACAACTGGTCTTTTGGGCAAAGTGAGAAGACATGGAAGATCGATGCTTTGCATGTTCACATTCATGCCATGAAGGTGTTTGAGGAGCCGCATAAGGCTTGGCTTGATGACGCTCAAAACCAATTTTCTGAATCATGGTTGAACTACGATCAAGCGATTGATTATTTGAGTCAAGTCAAAGACTTAGACGGTATCTGCGATTACTTGTCTTTATATCAAGAGGGCCAGGTCGCTTGATCCTGGCTTGATACTGTAAGTCGCTTAGTATTTTATTTGCAGACAACGGGTTTTAACGCCGTCACAGCGTTTTAACGATCGAAAACAACGACAAACCATTTACCTGCATCACCAATATGGCTGATGGTTATTACAATCAAATTCGTACGCCAAATTACACAATTCTTTCAACCTAAAACACAAATTGAAAACAATGAAGCTGCAACTCTATAATCAATCGAATGCGCCAGAAGCGAGTAAACCTTTACTGGAACAATCATTTAAGGATTTTGGGATGATCCCTAATTTGCATGCGGTAATGGCCGAATCGCCAGGCGTGCTTGAAGCCTATAAATTTCTGCATCAGCAGTTTGAAAAGTCCGACTTTAATGCTGACGAACTGACGATTATTTGGCAAACAATAAATGTCGAGCATGGATGCCACTACTGCGTTGCCGCTCATACTGGCATCGCACACATGATGAAGGTAGATGCGTCGATCACCGATGCGTTGCGTAATCGTACTCAGATGCCTAGCAGCAAGTTACAAGTATTGCACCAAACCACACTTGAGCTTGTGCGCGAGCGTGGGTATTTAAGTGAGCCATCGTCTGCCGCTTTTTTCGAAGCCGGGTATAACCATCGGCAATTACTTGAAATTGTCCTGGGTATTTCACAGAAGGTGTTGAGCAATTATATTAATCATTTAGCGGTTACACCGGTCGACAAAGCGTTTGAAGAATTTAGCTGGACTAAGTAACGATAGTGGTTGGCAGCTGAGCCATTCAAGAAATATTAATTATGGCCAACCGTGGGCCGTTTTTGACGGCGACAGTGACTATTGCATAATCCGGGTTTAATCGGTAATGGTCGGCACTTTCGCAGCCGATTATTTCGAGTAGGGGCTGGCCATCATCAATTGCTCACTGATTTACGGCTTGTTACTCCTTCATTTCGTCAAAACCTAGTCATCTGTTGTAAGATAACTGTGCTTCTAACAATCAATCGAATTCTCTATGACCAGCATTGCTCGCCCGTACTGTGTTGAGATTGACCCAAGTGCCATTGACGACCTAAAGCAGCGGTTGACGAATAGCCGCTTGCCGGAAAAACAAACGGTAAGCGATTGGAGTCAGGGAATTCCACTCGATATTGTCAACGAATTCAGTGACTATTGGCGCGATGATTACGACTGGTTTGTTTGCCAAGAAAGGCTAAATGGCTATCCTCAGTATCTGATGGAGCTAGATGGGGTAGACATCCATTTTTTGCACATTCGGTCGACGGAACCAAATGCACGGCCTTTGCTTATGACACACGGTTGGCCGGGTTCCGTGCTTGAATTTATCGAGCTTATCGGCCCGCTAACAGATCCGGCTAAGTATGGCGGAGACGCACAAGACGCTTATCATTTGGTGTTGCCATCAATTCCTGGCTATGGTTTCTCGGCTAAGCCAACCAGTGCTGACTGGACTACCGAGAAAATAGCCAATGTGTGGGATCGATTGATGGTGAACCTTGGTTATCAACGATACTTTGCTCAAGGGGGTGATTGGGGTGGCGTGATTACCGCTTCTATTGGTGCGCAAGACCTAGGTCATTGCGCCGGCATTCATGTCAACCTTGTGGTAGTCGGGGCACCCGATAAGGCCATAATGAATACGCCCACAGAACAAGAAGCCAAGGCCCTAGCTCAGTATCAAAAGTATCTGCAGGATGGTTCGGCCTATGCGGCGATACAAGGCACGCGGCCACAGACTATTGGCTATGCTTTAGCCGATTCACCGGTCGGTCAGATGGCTTGGATTTTAGAGAAATTTCATCAATGGTCCGGACCTGATGCCTTGCAAAATAGCTTTAGCAAAGATCATCTTCTCGACAACATTTCTCTTTATTGGTTAAGCAATTCGGCGGCCTCTTCGGCACGTTTGTATTGGCATAGTTTTGCTAAATCTGATTTATCAGAGGTGACCGTGCCGATGGGGGCTAGCCTATTTGAGAACGAAATTATTCAGCCATCGCGTCGTTGGGCCGAACAGCGCTTTAAAAATATCCAGTTTTGGCAAGAGAACGAAGTCGGAGGGCACTTCGCAGCGATGGAAGTGCCAGAGTTGTTTGTAAAACAGCTAAGAGAATGCTTGCGAAGTATGCCGCTCTAAAGCGCCGCAGCTGCAGTTCAAGAAGGTGCCGCGGCTGAAGCTCAAGAAATAGCCGCGGCTGAAGCTCAAGAAGGTGCCGCGGCTGCAGTTCAAGAAGGTGCCGCGGCTTTAGTTCAACGTGGCTGACTTAGTCGGCGTTTGTCACTTTAGTCAGCTCTCGGCAATCTAATCAGCTCTCGGCAATCTAATCAGCGTTGGGAAATACCCAATCAGCTCGAGGGAAATGGCAGGTATAGCCCTGTGGGTAGCGCTCTAAATAATCTTGATGCTCTGGTTCAGCCTCCCAAAAGTCGCCAGCAGGAGACACCTTAGTCACTACCTTACCGGGCCACAAGCCTGATTGATTAACGGCATCGATCATTTTATCGGCCGCCTCTTTTTGTTCCTCAGAGGTATAGAATATTTCAGACCGATACGAGACACCGAGGTCATTACCCTGGCGATCCAACGTTGAAGGGTCGTGAATCTGAAAGAAGTATTCCAGTAACTTACTAAAACTTATGACTTGAGGGTCGAATTCGATCTCGATGCCTTCAGCATGGCTACCGTGGTTTCTATAAGTGGCATTGGGTACATCTCCACCGGTATAACCAACACGAGTTTGCTTTACGCCTGATAACCCACGGATTAGATCTTGCATGCCCCAGAAGCATCCACCGGCCAATACTGCTGTTTCTGTATTACTCATCATAAAAACCTTTGTTAATTTGCCTTGAGTATAGACTAGAGCGGGTGAGCGTGACTTGCAAAAAAATGATTCAAGCCAGTGCAACCATGCGCTACCTACTATTACCTGTTTCGGCGATTTGCAAAACTAGCGCAAGCTTGACATGAGTAGATATACACACTTGATGCAGTTTCAGTATACTGATTGTCTGGTCGCAACAATCACATCAAGGTCAAGGCTGCTCGGATATGAAAAAACTAAGTATGATGGACACCGGGTTTTTACTCGCGGAGAGTCGTGAAACACCAATGCACGTTGGCGGCATTCACCTTTTTACTTTGCCGCCAGATGCCGATGAGCAGGAATTTTTGCATCGACTCAGAGACGAGCTTCGTTCGGACGATGACCTTCAGTCTCCTTTCGGCGATAGCCTTAAAATAGGTCGTCTTGGTTTAGCCGGCCCATTGTATTGGCAAAGGGATGAATCGGTAGATCTTGAGTATCACATTCGACATTCGGCCTTGCCTAAGCCTGGGCGTTACCGAGAGTTGTTTGCCTTGGCCTCACGATTGCATGGCACCTTATTAGACCGAAACCGACCGCTGTGGGAAATGCATTTAATTGAAGGTTTGCAAAACCGCCAGTTTGCTACTTACTCCAAGTTTCATCATGCGGCCATAGATGGCGCGCGTTCTATGCACCTGACCCAGAGCATGTACTCTTACGATGAAAATGCCCGCAGTCAAGGTTCGGCTTTTTCAGTAGAGTCGCAGCGTCGCTACCGTGAGCAGCTTGAGAAAATTCGCTCCGAGGGCATGAGCGACCAAGAGCTGCGTAATGTGGCTGAATCGCTAAAACAAATGTTTGATAGCGGCACTCATCTTTTTAGTTCTCTCAAGCGCTATGTAAATGGCTGGCGGGGTAAGGGTGGCGCTTTGGCGTTACCATGGCAAAATGTGCCTCGCAGTTCGATTAATACTCACGTTGATGGGGCTCGGCGCTTCGTAGCGCAATCATGGTCGTTCGAGCGAATCCGCGCGGCCGGCAAAGCCATGGATGGAACCTTCAACGATGCCGTGCTGGCGATGTGTGCCGGCGGCTTACGTCTGTATCTACAAAAGCACAGTGAATTACCTGAACAATCGATGAAGGCCATGGTGCCTGTTTCATTGCGCGAAAAAGGTGACATTGATTCTTCCAATGCGGTTGGTGCCATCAGTGCCGACTTAGCCACCGATATTGCTGACCCTATTAAGCGCTTTCGCAAAATACAGGCGTCGATGGTTGCCGGTAAAGAGCTGTTCAAAGGTATGAAGCCGAAAGAAGCAGCACTGATGCTGCAACTGATTCAGGCACCTGGCTTGCTATTGATGCCGCTTGGTTTAATGAGCAGGTTACCGCCGTATAACACCATTATTTCAAATGTGCCGGGGCCGCGTAAGGCGATGTATTGGGATGGTGCTCGTTTGGATGGAATTTATCCGGCGTCAATTGTCACCGAAGGTATCGCGCTTAATATTACCCTCGTTTCCTATGATCAAAATGTCGACTTTGGTATTACCGCCTGTCGCCGATCTATGCCACAAGTTCAAAGGCTGATTGAATACATGGAGCACTCTTTAGTCGAGCTTGAACAAGCAACTGGCTTAGTCACTCCTGAGGCAGCCGTTGTTCGAAAGCCGATAAAAGCAACGAAAAAAGGTGCTAGTACGAAAAAAGTAACTAAAAAGGTAGCTAAGAAAACAACTAAGAAGGTTGCTAAGAAAACAACTAACAAAGTTGCCAGAAAGGTATCGAAGAAGACCGTTAAAAAAGTCGTTAAAAGTTAGTTATGATCTATCTTTACTGATTCGCCAGGCCATGAAGACCGATACCACCATGTTAAATACTTTTGTCATAGGGTCTACGTTACACTCTAAGCAACCTTAACCTGACAAAAAATAGCCGATGCCGGATAGCAATAGAGACGATCTAAGTGCCGAACAGTTCAGCTCGCTGTTTTTAAAGGATGTTGCGCTGATGGACGTCAGGGCGCCAGTCGAATTCTGCGCGGGTGCTTTCCCCACTGCAAGCAATCTGCCTCTATTAAACGATCGACAGCGTCACCTTATTGGCACTGAATATGCCGAGCATGGTCAGCCAGCCGCGATCGATCTTGGGCTCGGTTTAGCCACGCCCGATATTCGCGCACAGCGCATTGCCAGCTGGAAGCAGTTTATCGCCGACAACCCCGATGGCTATCTATACTGTTTTCGTGGAGGGCTGCGCTCGAAAATAACACAGCAATGGTTAGCCGACGACGGATTGCACTATCCGATTGTCGAGGGCGGTTATAAAGCATTAAGGCGTTATTTACTTGAGCAACTGACACGCTTATGCAACCAAGGTAATATTATTTTGTTAAGTGGCGCGACTGGGATTGGCAAAACCCAACTTATTGATGGGCGGCTGGGTGCTGTCGACATAGAGGGTCGTGCTAATCATCGAGGTAGCGCGTTTGGGAAAACATTTAAACCACAACCGGCGCAAATTGATTGGGAAAATCAGATAATAATTGACTGGTTACGCTGCGAAGCGCGCAGTGATGCGCCAGTGTTAATCGAAGCGGAGTCGCATTTAATCGGTCGAATTCATTTACCAAAAGTGCTGCAAGAGGCGATGGCACGCGCGCCGGTATTGTTGTTACAGGCGAATATGGCTGATCGAGTTGCGCGTCTGTATCAAGACTATGTTGAGCACAGTTTGCTACACTATGGTGGCGGTAGCGACGACCCTTACGCCGCTTTATACAATGACGCATTGGGCAGTCTGCAACGGATAAAAAAGCGCTTGGGGGGTCTTAAATTTCAACAGATGTCTGAGCTACTTAGCCACGCGGCAAGTTTGCTGCGTGAGCAAAATGACTCGGCTGGCTTTTATCAGTTTATCGAGATGCTACTGACGGACTACTACGACGCACTTTATCAGCATTACCAAACTAAAAGTGAACCACGCCTGGTGTTGTCTGGTAATTGGTCAGAAATCACCGATTGGCTTGAGAGTAATCAGCAGAGTATTCAGGGGCATTCGGCTGCCGCTAGCCTAGCGGTTTCACAGTACGCTAGGCTCTGAACATGTTTACTAAAGATCCTCTGTTTACTAAAGACTTGGTATTGCTAGGTGGAGGGCATACACACGTATTGCTAATCAAAGCTTTGGCGATGAAAGCCATTGCGGGGGTGCGGGTTACCTTGGTTTCAGAAAAGTTACTGACGCCGTATTCAGGAATGCTACCGGGTTTTGTTGCTGGCCACTATTCACTGGCAGAAACAAATATTGACCTTAATCAATTATGCCGTCGTGCGGGTGTTAGGTGGATTCAAGCTCGATGCAACGGTGTCGACCCAGATTTGAAATGCGTCTACCTGCAAGGTCAAGCGGATATTGAGTTTGATGTCTTGTCAATTGACATCGGCTCCACACCAGATCAACGCATTTCTGGCGCCAGTGAGTTTGCCTTAGGGGTAAAGCCGATAGCGGGTTTTCAGCGCCGCTGGGATTCGTTGCTACAAAGCTTAGGCTCGGAGCAGACCAACCAGCCTCTTGGCCAGCAGGCTGTTGAAAAAATTAACTGGGGGGTAATTGGTGCCGGCGCGGGCGGCGTCGAGTTAGTGCTCGCCATGGCACATCGTTTGCGCGGTCATCAGCATTTACAATTTCATCTTATCTATCGCGGTGAGTACGTATTGCCGGGCTATCCAGATAGAGTTGTCCGGCAGGTTGAACAGTCGTTACGAGATTACAATGTAACCACGCATGCCGGTTTTTCGGTTGCCGAGGTTACTAGTGCTGGTGTCATCAATGATGCTGGTGAAGATCTGAGCTTAGATGAACGGATTTGGTGTACTGGTGCCGTGGGCGCTCCTTGGTTGAATGCCGGCAGTTTAGCGCATACCGAAAAAAACTTTATTCAAGTGAGTCGCACCTTGCAGAGCACCTCGCACGAGTCGGTGTTCGCGGTTGGAGATATTGCCGAAATGGTCGACGATCCGCGGCCTAAAGCTGGCGTGTTTGCGGTTCGACAGGCGCCGTACCTTGAACAGAACTTACGGCGGTTATTTTCTGGTCAAGCATTGCAAGAGATCAAGCTACAGAAGAATTTTCTCAGTTTGCTCGCCTTGGGTGGGCAGGTGGCAGTTGCCAGTCGCAACGGCTTAGCGGTTAAGGGTCGCTGGGTATGGCGTTGGAAAGACTCGATTGATCAGGCTTTTATGCGTCAGTTTACTGAATTGCCGATGGCGATGCCTGAGTCGATGTCGGAGTTAAAATCTAGGTCGATACCGGCGACGACCTCAAGGTCGGCTGCAGCAGAGTCCTCAACCGTAGGCTTTGCAAAAGAGTCCTCAACCGTAGGCTTTGCAAAAGAGTCCTCAACGGTGGGCTTTGCAAAAATCATATCAATGCCGTGTGGCGGTTGCGCCAGCAAACTTGGCCCTGAGCTTCTGGCTGTCAACCTCGCCAAGCTTGCTAATGATGGGTCGCACCAAATCGAAGACGCTGCATTGTGGGCTCCAACACCTGGCGCCTTAGCCGTACAAACTATTGACGGCTTTCGCAGCTTTTTGTCCGATGAATCTCGTTTTGCACAGATCTGCGTTAATCACGCATTGAGCGATATTTATGCGATGGGTGCAAACGCAATTAACATCCAAGCTTGGATCAATCTGGCATTCAGCAGTCCAAACTTGCAGCGCAGAGATCACCTTAGGATGTTGCGTGGCATTCAGTCCGCGTTATCCGAATCGAAGGCAACATTGTCGGGCGGGCATAGTAGTGAGGGTATCGAGAACCATCTTGGTATCGTCGCCAATGGTGAGGTTGCACCTGGTGCTCAATGGAACAAGTCTGGCGTTCAGCCGGGCGACCTGATTTTGCTTAGTAAAGCACTTGGCACCGGGGTTGTTATGGCCGCTGATATGCAGGGCCAAGCGAACGCTGCCGCGGTTGAGGCAAGCTATGCCAGTATGCTGTTATCTAATCATCACGCCATGCAGCAGCTACAGAATATAAAGCCGAACGCGGTAACCGATGTGACAGGCTTTGGTCTCATAGGCCATCTGTTAGAGATGCTTGATAGCGCAAGTCAAAGACTTAAAACATCATTGGTCGCCGAACTAAATCTGACAGACATTGCATTACTCAGTGGGGCGCTAGAATTGGCTGAGGCCGGTTGGCGATCCAGTTTGTACCCGCAACTTGAGCCGTATCTACTGCGCGTTATGTTCGCCGATCAAAAAGACCCCGCCTATTCGGTCGATCAGCGCGGCTTTGTAATGGATCTATTGCTTGATCCTCAGACCAGTGGCGGTTTACTGGTAACCATGGATGAGGCAAATGCAACAGTATTACTTAGTGGCCGAAATGACTATGTAGTGATTGGCACGATCATAGAAAAAGCCAGCAGTATGCCGGAGCTGGTCAGCATCAATATTGTCGGGTAAAGACAGTGTCTTGTCGCCGATTGAGGTACGACGTATCCAATTCTAGGCCGACTCCCTAATATTAATAACTCATTAAGCGACTGTATTTGTTATTACAGTAAAGATAATCAGTTGCATTAATGATAAATTCTTAGTTTCCCAATTAACCTTGGACCCAATCATGAAGAGAACCTATTTATCATGTGCCGTTAGCTCGGCACTATTACTCACTAGTGGCTTAATCGCTGTTAATGCTGCCTCAGCGCAATCGGCGACTTTAACCTTAGAAGAAATTGTTGTGACGGCGCAAAAACGTGAACAAACGTTGCAGCAAATCCCGTCCGCCGTATCTGCGATCAGCGCTGATGAAGTCAAAGACTTTCTTGGCGCTGGCGAAAATATTCGTGCTCTCGCGGGCCGCGTACCAAGCCTGCAAATTGAATCATCTAACGGTCGTCAATCGCCACGTTTTTATATTCGTGGTTTAGGTAACTATGACTTTGATGTTAATGCCACTCAACCAGTCTCGCTAATCTATGATGAAGTGAATTTAGAGAACTCGGTGCTTAAGAGCTTCCCGCTATTTGATATAGCGCAGATCGAAGTACTTAAGGGCCCGCAGGGGACTCTCTTTGGTCGCAGTACAACGGCTGGCGTGATTAAAGTCGATTCGGTCAAACCATCGCAAGACGCTAGCGGTTATATTAAAGCTGGCTATGGCAGCCGCGAAACAGTTAGCCTAGAGGGCGCTTACGGCGGCGCTCTATCAGACACGGTCTCAGCTCGAGCCTCCTTCAAGTACTTAGAGCGTGGCGACTGGTTAGACAACACATTTAATGGTGCTGGCGACGACACCGGCGAATTCGACGAATTTGCTTACCGAGTTCAGGTATTAGCAGAGCCAAATGACAATTTTTCGGCCTTGATTAACGTTCATGGTTTTAAACAAGACGGCGACCAACCGCAGCTTTTCTATGCCAATGCGTTTACCCCTGGTGTTGAAGGTTTGCGCCCAGGCTTTGACGAAGAACGTTTCTCGCACGACCAATCGTTATCAGGCTTTGATTTGGACCAATTTGGTGCCAGTGCAAAGCTAGAATTCAATCTTGGCAATAATAAAACGCTAACGACTATTACCTCATACGACACGCTAGATAGCTTTTCTCGGGCTGATATTGATGGCGGCGTGCAAGGTGGCCCTGAAGCGATTGGTCAACTAGGTCAACAAGCATTTTTTAGTGTGTCGTCGGGCGACGGCTTATCAGATCACAGCCAATTCACCCAAGAAATTCGTTTATCGGGCGACGTTGGACGAGTTTTCTATCAGGTCGGCGCTTATTATTTAGATGAGTCGATTACCGTAGACAGTTCTGACTTCGCTAACGATGGCAGTCGGAGCCAATTAACTCAGGCGGTGCAGGATACTACTTCGGCGGCGATTTTTGGCCAAATCGAATATAGCCTGACCGATAAAGCCTCATTAACCGCTGGCTTACGCTACACCGATGACGATAAAGATCTACAGGTGGTTCCGGGCCCAGGTTCATTTGCTCCTGCGGCGCGTATCGATGCAAATGATGATTTTATAAGTTATGAATTAGCACTTAATTACGAGCTGAATGATGATTGGTCGGTATATTCACGCCTTGCCACCGCTTCACGTGGCCCAGTAACGTTAGGTCGCTTCGGTTTCACCAGCCAAGCGGATACTGAAGACATCACCTCGTTTGAGGTTGGCTTCAAGGCCGATCTATTTGACGGGCGCGCACGTTGGAACTCAGCGATATACGCCTACACAATCGACGACCAACAACTGACCGCGACCGGTGGTACTGGCAACACCAATGAGTTACTCAATGCGGATAAAGTTGACGGTGCCGGTTTTGAAACCGAGTTTGAAATGCTTGTCACCGAGAACTTAAGGTTTAGTGCAAACTTAAGTTACAACGATACCGAAATCAAAGACCCTAACTTAAATACTGAGCTTTGTTCGTCAACCCCATTGTGCACACCGCTAGACCCAATCGTAGATACGTTTCTGGGATTTTTCGGTACTGTAAATCTAGTTTCCGTTGATGGCAATCCGCTGCCGCGAGCCCCTGAATGGCTGGCTAACTTTTCGCTTGATTACGACCATCAGCTTCAGTCCGGTAAACTTTATGCCAGCACCGACTGGAACTACCGCAGTGACTCCAATATTTTCTTATACGAGTCGGTCGAGTTTGTAGCTGAAAAGCGATGGATTGGGGGTCTGAGGTTGGGTTATAAAAACGCCGATGAAACAATAGATCTTGCTCTGGTCGGTCGAAATATTACCAATGAAATTGTCGCAGACGGTGCTCTTGATTTTTTAAACCCAACCGCTTTTATTAATGATCCTCGTTTTTGGGGCGTAGAGTTTTCAAAGCAGTTTTAAAAAATCGCTTATCAATGCAGGGCCATGCTTAGCTAAGCATGGCCCTGTGCCGATAATAGCAAACGATGATAAGTCGTATTCTCGTAACTAGTAAGCCGACTAACTATTAGAGACCTTTGCACGAATCAATAAGTGATTGAAAATGTCTAAAAACAGCTTAATTTTTGTTAGAAAACTAGTGAATAGCCAGCTATTCTCGTCGTTTCCTGCCGCAATTAAGCCGTTTTATCCAATTTTCATTTCAATTCTGGCTCGCGCAAAGGCCTCTATTAGTGTGGTGCCGCCGACGAGAGATAATCATGTTAGAATTGAGCGACCAACTTCCCCTTTTTTCTGATCTATCAAAAGACAAATCATGATCCCTACTATTTTACTGGGTACCGCCAAAATCCCTAATGACGGCGGTGAATTGAAGCTGTCTCAGCGTGACAATGACTTTGCTATTCGGCTAACAGGGGTGCACGGCGAGTTAATGTCTAGTCGCATGTATTCTTCCGAGTTGGCGTTGGCTGAATTAGGCTGTGCTCACATTCAGGGGCTTGAAAATACCAAGGTGTTAGTGGGTGGTATGGGTATGGGTTTTACTCTGTCGGCCGCGCTGAAAGCGACATCGCCGAGTTCTGAAGTGCTGGTCGCTGAATTGGTTCCAGAAATAATTGAATGGAACAAGGGGCCACTAGGCGAGGTTGCTGGTCGGCCACTTAATGATGATCGAGTTCGGGTCTATCTGGGTGATGTGGCTGAGCTTTTTATGACTAAGCAAGCGAGCTACGATGCTATTTTATTAGATGTTGATAATGGTCCTGAAGCCTTTACCCACGACGATAACAGCGAACTATATTCAATCGAGAGCTTAAACGCGATACGCGAAACACTGCGTCCTAACGGAATGTTAGCGGTATGGTCAGCTTGGCATGATCCAAGGTTTACTAAGAAGTTGAAAAAGGCGAAGTTTAAGGTAAGTTTTAAAACCGTTAGAGCGCATAAAGGCAAAGGTAGTAAACACACAATTTACCTAGCACAAAAATAATAGGTGTTGAATAGTATGCTTAATTTAGCGTCCTAAATTAAGCATATCAAGTCTTAAGTCCGAAGTCTCAAGTCAACACCTGTTGTGATGCTAAACAGGGTAAGGCTGGTCGGATAAGATTTTTGCTAAACCATCGACAATTCTGTAAAGAACCCACAACCATGTTACCGCCCAAATAGCATAGCCAATGAATATGACGGCAAAGATCGCACCGATAATTGTCCAAAACAGACTCCACCAGAATACCCGCGTGGCGTTAACTAGATGGCTATGATAAACGGTGCCGATGGCGCCTTTCTTTTGAATCATTGCCCAAATCGCACCGAATAGCAGCGGGATCGCGGTAAATAAACCGATTGCTAATAAAATATAGGAAACCAATGCGTGGGTTTTATATTCGTTGCTGCCGATATTAGACGTGGTCGTAATTAATGCGCTCATAAAGTTTCCCTCGTGTTAGCGTGAATTTAAATAATGTTCTTATACACTTAGATGCCGTTTTACCGCTTTTAGATTCAAATTAGCAGAAAATATTATCTCGCCTTAAAACCTCTCCGGCACAAAACCCGCTATTTCAAATAACCAGCACTCGCATCGCCCGCTACAATTTAGCGCACACAAACCGCATAAAAGCTTAAACTAGCAAGCTCAACGCTACGTTTTAGAAACAGGAAACAACCATGTTAAGCCTCCATCATCTCGAATACTCACAATCATACCGAGTGCTTTGGCTACTCGAAGAACTGGGCACTGACTATGAGCTTAAATTATATCAGCGAGATAAAAAAACAAGCCTAGCACCGGTAGACTATAAAGCGGTTTCACCATTAGGCACGTCGCCTGTAATCACCGACGGTGATCTAAACCTAGCGGAAACCAGCGCAATATTTGATTATATTTTAGATCAACACCCTGACTCGCCCTTACGACCGGCGGCAAATTCAGCGGCAAGAACCGACTATTTGTTTTGGTTTCATGCAGCGCAGGGCTCTTTTATGCCCATGTTATTAATGAGTATTGTATTTCAAACTCTTGAAAAACGCTCTCCGGCTTTGATTCGTCCGTTGATCAAAACAGTGCTTGCTAAGGCCACTAGCGCAATGGTTGAACCAAGACTAAAATTACTATTAGACAAAGCCGAGGCTGATCTTGCCGCCACCGGTTGGTTCGCCGGCGAGTCAATCACCGCCGCGGATATGATGTTGAGCTACCCAATAGAATCAGCGCATAGCAAAGGTCTGCTGAAAGAAAAATACCCCAATTGCGAAGCGTGGGTCGCACGTATTAAGCAAGTGCCGAGCTATCAGTCAGCCAAACAAAAAGATGGTAAACCCAGCGCTATTTTTCAGCTTTAGAAGCAGTTAAGAACGTTTGCTCATTAATTAATAGGTGAGCCAACGTCTAAGCCTTATCTCATTATGATCGTATTTTACCCCCGTCTTAACTTTGGACTCTAAGCACTATGTTATTGCACGCTACTTGTTCGCTTGAATTTGATATTCCCACGCCAACACCATTTTTATTGATGTTACGACCACGCAGCGGTGATCAACAATTGATTACGCACGAGCAATACAACTACTGGCCGACGCTGTTGGTCAACGAGTTCACCGATACATTTGGTAATTTTTGCCAGCGTCTAGTGGCTCCGGCCGGTCCATTTTCGATACATACTTCGGTTACCGCTGAGACCGCCGAGCGCTCCGATATAGAACCTAGCGCGCCGTTTGTCGAGGTCAATAACTTGCCAATCGAGACCTTACCATTTCTGTTGCCAAGCCGATATTGTGAATCAGATCGCTTCTCCCAAGCGGCGGTAGATATTACCGCAGGCATCAACCCAGGCTATGACCAATGTGCTGCTATTGTCGAGTACATTCGCCAAACAGTCACCTACACACCAGGCCAAAGCACCGAACTAATTAGTGCGGCTGAAGTTAATCAACGTGCCAATGGCGTTTGTCGTGATATGGCGCAATTGGGTATAGCCTTGTGTCGCGCGCTGTCGATCCCCGCTAGGATGGTAGTGGGCTATCTTGAAAATTTGCAGCCGATGGATTTGCACGCCTGGTTCGAAGCCTACATTGGTGATCGTTGGTATACCTTTGATGCCACACAATCGAATTCAGACGGTGGTCGCATTGTGGTTGCCTACGGTCGCGACGCCGCCGATGTGGCGATCTTTACTCAGTTCGGTAGCGCGGTTGATGTACTGAGTATGCGAGTCACGGTCAATGCACTCAGCAACTAACTAATGACTCGCTTTGAGCTAAGCTAACACTAACTCGTCACTACAGAAGATGTTAAACTAGAGACTAGCCGTATTGTTCTGAGCGTTGCTTCAATGCTAGGCAATTACTGCAAGCGTCTAATAAGAGACCGACACCGGATCGGTGCGGATGACCACACAGTTTTAAAAATACATGGCCTCTTCAACGGCGATTGAGATCATGGTTGCTTCGCAACTTAACCTTCAGCCTAACACCGAAATCACATGACAATACGTGTTGCTCTACACCATAAAACCACATACGAATTTGATCGCTCGGTCGAAATAGCACCGCATGTACTGCGCTTACGACCTGCGCCACATTCGCGGACTCCGATTCTTGCCTATTCTCTAAAAATTGAGCCAGAAGATCATTTTATTAACTGGCAACAAGACCCGTTTGGCAATTACCAAGCGCGCTTAGTGTTCCCGGAGAGATCGACTCGCTTATCGTTCGAAGTTGAGCTGATCGCCGACATGACGGCGTACAACCCATTTGACTTTTTTGTTGAAGATTACGCTGAGACATTTCCGTTCGAATACGACAAACAAACTCGTAAAGAGTTGCAGGCATACCTGAAGAAGGGGCCTAAAACTAAATTACTACAGCAATGGGTCGATTCGGTACCAAGTGAGCCGATGCCAATCAATGACTTTTTGGTGATGATAAATCAGCGATTAGAGCAAGAAATCGACTATTCGCTGCGTTTCGAGCCAGGCGTACAGACGCCACATCAAACGCTGTCGAGTAAAGTTGGTTCGTGTCGAGATACATCTTGGTTACTGGTGCAGATATTGCGTAATCTAGGCCTAGCCGCGCGATTCGCCTCCGGTTATTTGGTGCAATTAGCAGCGGATGTCGAATCTTTAGAAGGCCCAAGCGGGCCGACTGAAGATTTTACTGACTTACACGCTTGGTGCGAAGTGTACCTACCCGGTGCTGGTTGGGTCGGCCTAGACCCGACTTCAGGCTTGTTTGCTAGCGAAGGTCATATTCCTTTGGCATGTACACCCGAGCCGATTTCAGCCGCGCCGATTACCGGTGCCACGGGTACTTGCGACGTTGAGTTTTCCTATAGCAATGACGTTACGCGCATATTGGAAGACCCACGAGTCACCAAGCCATACACCGAAGACCAGTGGCAGAGCATTCAAGCGCTTGGCAATTTGGTGGAGAAAAAACTGGTCGACAACGATGTGCGTTTGACCATGGGCGGTGAGCCAACATTCGTGTCAATTGATGACATGGAATCGGAGCAATGGAACACCGCAGCCCTTGGCAAAGACAAGCTCGACTTGGCTAAAAAATTACTGCTACGTTTGCGCCAGCGGTTTGCGCCAAACGGCATGCTGCACTACGGCCAAGGCAAGTGGTACCCTGGCGAAGAAGTGCCGCGCTGGGCACTGGGCTGTTTCTGGCGAAAAGACGATAAGCCTATTTGGCATGACCCTGAGTTATTGGGTCGTATTGACAAGGACTATGGCTTTGGCACCGCTGAGGCTGAAAGATTTGCCACCGCGCTAGCCAGAAAAGCCGGCGTTAAGAAGCAGTTTATTAATCCTGCATACGAGGATGCGCTGTACTATATCTGGCGCGAGGAATGCTTGCCGGCCGATATCGACCCGTACTCAGCCGACACTAAAGACGGCATGGAACGGCGCCGAATTGCCAAGGTGCTGAGCCATGGCCTAGACACTGAAGTCGGTTATGTATTACCGATTAAGTGGGATGATCAAGCGGCATCTTGGAACAGTTCCAAGTGGAAGCTCCGCGCTGAGCGCGTTGTATTGATCCCCGGTGATTCTCCAATGGGCCTACGCTTACCACTCAATTCTCTGCAAGCCTTGGAAGAGAGTGATCGCGAACCTGAGCGCGATCCATTTGAGACGCGCGAGCCATTGGCGCATCTCACCCAAGCGGGGCAAGGGTCTTACACGGCGACTTACAATGCTACTGGGTCGACCTCAGCTAGCCCCCAGCAACTATCCCCCCAGCAACTATCTCCCGCCGCTCGAAAGGCCGCTAGACAACAAGCCACTAAGCCGATTCGTACCTCACTCTGTATCGAGCCGCGTGATGGACGGCTCTATGTGTTTATGCCTCCGATGGAGCAGCTCGAACACTATTTAGAGCTTATTAACCTGATTGAACATACGGCTAAAAAGCTAAAGCTGCCGGTTATCATTGAAGGATATGAGCCGCCGAAAGACTCTCGTATACAAAAATTATTAGTCACGCCCGACCCCGGCGTGATTGAGGTAAACATCCATCCCGCCAATAATTGGCAGGAGCTGGTCGACAATACCACCATACTGTATGAAGAAGCTCGGCTAACTCGGCTGGCAACTGAAAAATTCATGCATGATGGGCGACATACGGGTACTGGTGGCGGTAATCATATTACCCTCGGCGGCAGCACACCAAGCGATTCACCGTTATTACGCCGGCCTGATTTAGTGCGTAGTTTGGTCACTTATTGGCAACATCACCCGGGTTTGTCGTATTTATTTTCCGGCATGTTCATCGGCCCAACCAGCCAATCACCGCGTGTCGACGAAGGCCGAGACGAAATGCTGTATGAGCTTGAAATTGCCTTTCAACAAATGCCCGAAGGCGAGGTCGATCAGCCTTGGTTGGTTGACCGTCTGTTACGTAATTTGCTGATCGACATTACTGGTAACACGCACCGCGCTGAATTTTGCATCGACAAGATGTATTCGCCGGGCACAGCCAGTGGTCGACAAGGCATTCTCGAATTCCGTGGTTTTGAAATGCCGCCGCATTCGCGCATGGCGCTTGTGCAGACCTTATTATTACGCGCACTAGTAGCACGTTTCTGGAACCAACCGTACGAAAAACCATTGGTACGTTGGGGTACCCAATTACATGATAAATTCTTAATGCCGCACTACGTATGGAGCGACATCAAAGACGTGGTACAAGATCTTAACGATCATGGTTTGCCGTTTGATTTAGCCTGGCTTGCCCCGTTCGAAGAATTCCGCTTCCCGCATTACGGTCGATTGCAGGTCGATGACATTAAGCTGGGCTTACGCTGGGCGATTGAGCCATGGCATGTGTTGGGTGAAGAGATCAGTAGTTTTGGCACCGCTCGTTATGTTGACTCCTCAGTTGAACGCCTGCAAGTTAAAGTTGATGGCCTCACCGATGGCCGTCATGTGGTCGTCTGTAACGGCCGCCGTTTGCCGCTGCAGAGTACCGGCCGACAAGGCCAGTATGTGGCGTCAGTGCGTTATCGCGCGTGGCAGCCGCCGTCAGCATTGCATCCGACCGTCGGGGTACATGCGCCGTTGGTGTTCGACATTATCGATACTTGGAATGGCCGAGCAATCGGTGGTTGCTCGTACCATGTATCGCACCCAGGCGGGCGCAGTTACGACACCTATCCGCTAAACGCGCTGGAAGCAGAATCACGCCGAGTGAATCGGTTCTGGGACTACGGGCATACACCTAATGGGGTTGAAAACTTTGATTCTAAACATTTGCTGCGAGAGTTTTATGAGCATAAATATGAACCGAAGGCGATGACGCCACCGTTGGAAGAATCGCCGGATGAGTATCCACATATGCTCGATTTGCGTAAAAATCAGATTATTAGGTAAGGTCATTAGAGTAGGGTTCGGACCGTGCTAATCCGAACTCTATCGGCTCGAACTCTATCGGCTCGAACCCTATCGGCTCGAACCCTATCGGCTCGAACCTTTATAAAAGTACAACAAGCCGTATAATTTATGAGTCCATTGAAGCAACGCTTTCAGCAATACGCGGCGCAGCATTCGCCTAGCGACGAAGCTATATCGGCCGACGGTAGCGTAAAGCCAGACTGGCGATACATGCTCGACAGTCTAGCCACGCTTGGTGACGATGAGCTGGCTGAACGGCAGATCAAAGCCAAGCGCATTCTGCGCGACGATGGTGCTACGTACAATCGCTATGAGCAGAACACGCGCAGCCAGACCTGGGGCTTAGATTTACTACCACTGCTTATTTCGGCTGATTCTTGGAGTGTAATTGAAGCTGGCCTGCAAGAGCGGTCGGACTTATTTAACCTGATATTTAAGGACTTGTACGGCAAGCGTGAACTAATTTCACTTGGCCTATTGCCGCCGGAGTTAGTTTTCGGAAACCAGAGTTTTATACGTGCCTGCGACGGCTTACAATTGCCTGGCGAGAACCAGCTAATCATTCATGGCGTAGACATGGTGCGTCGCGAAGATGGTTCCATGTGTGTTTGTTCTGATCGGCTACAGGCTCCGAGTGGCCTGGGTTATGCCTTAGAAAATCGTGTTGTTATGAGTCGCGTGTTGCCCAGTTTGCTGCGCGAAAGCCAAGTGCATCGTCTCACCAGTTTCTTCCAAGTATTGCGTCAGAAACTAATCAGTCTTGCGCCAAATATTGCCTCACCTAGAATCGTCGTACTAACGCCTGGCCCATATAGCGAAACCTATTTTGAACATGCATTTCTGGCTAACTATCTTGGCTTTAGTCTGGTGCAGAGTGGTGACTTGGTAGTAGGCGATGGCTTCGTCTGGATGCGTACCCTAAACGGCTTAACTCGAGTTGACGTTATTGTTCGCCGAGTTGACGAACTATACTGTGATCCGGTTGAACTACGTGCTGATTCAATGCTTGGCCTACCTGGCTTAATTCAGGTTGCGCGTGCCGGTAATGTCGCCATCGCCAATCCTCTAGGGTCTGGGTTTATGGAGAATCCGGTGCTGTATCGCTTTTTGCCAAAGATCAGCGAGCATTTCTTAGGTCGGCCGTTGCGGCTTGAATCCGCCGCCACTTGGTGGTGCGGCGAGCCCGATGATCTGCAGTTTGTGTTAGCAAATTTTACCGATCTAGTAATTAAGCCGGTGGCACCTCATGCTAGTATCAGCGCCAATAGCTACACCAGTAGTAATAGCAAAATGGTCGCTGACCTGACTGATAAGCAGCGCGCTGAACTGCTATCGGCCGTTAAAGAGAATCCCCACAATTACGTAGCGCAAGAAAAATTGTTGCCCTCGTATGTGCCAACATTTAATCAGCAAGACCTAGTCAGTAGGCCAGTTATATTGCGCAGCTTCTCGGTGGCCTCAGAAGATTCTTCGTACCGAGTCATGCCCGGTGGTCTGACACGAGTCGGTGCCAAGCAAAACAGCACGGCTATTGCTAACCGTTTCGGCGCTGTTAGTAAAGATACATGGATAATTGCCTCAGAACTTGAAAAACACGAAATACTGTCTTCGCAACTCGGTGTCAATGATGGTTACACCGAAGGTGCAGAGTTACCCAGCCGTGTGGTTGAAAACTTGTTCTGGATGGGGCGCTATATGGAACGAGCGGAAAATAGTCTACGTTATATTCGAACATTGTTTATGCAGATGAACGGCGTTGAACAATTACCAACTGACTGCAAAAGCGTGCTGCTTCAGGCGGCGACTCAGCTTACCTCGACTTATCCCGGTTTTGTTAATAATACGCCACTACAGAATGACCCAGACGCTGAGTTGCTTAGCTTGATTCTAGATCGCGACCGAGTTGGCAGCGTCACCTATGCCGTGTCATCATTACTAAGTTGCGCTGAGCAACTGCCCGGTCTGCTGTCATCCGATAGCCAGCATATCATCAACAATATTGCTGACCAGATCGACACACTCAGCAGCCGACTCAGTGGTGATTTTTTAAGTGCACCTGAAGAGCCTCTAGGGTCGCTGATTTCAAATCTATTGGCGTTGGTCGGCATTGTTAACGAGAGTATGATTAGGGACACTGGTTGGTTATTCGTGGAGCTGGGTCGTAGACTTGAACGCGCCTCGCAAACCGCCAGCTTGGTTCGAGCATTGCTGTTTACCCACTTCGACGACTCGCAAGAGTCGATTATTCTTGAATCGTTGGGCATGACCGTCGAATCTCTCATCTCTTATCGTCGCCGCTTCGGAGGTTCGTTAAAGATAAATAGCATGCTCGAACTAGTGTTAATGGACGCTAGCAACCCACGCTCGGTGGACTATCAATTAAAGAGCATCGTCAACACCATTTATGCCTTGCCACGCGAGCGCCGCACCACCGAACTCAGCGCCCAATTGCGCTTTGTAATGGAAGCACAGAGTAAAGTTCAACTGAGTAAAATCAGTCAACTCTGTAGAACCGATCAAGACGCTAATACACGCTCCGAATTGGATCAATTATGTGCGCAAATCCACCAACTATTGGGCGAAGCATCAAATGCTATTAGCGTCGAATACTTCACTCGAGTACAAGGCCCGTTGCGTTTGCTTCAATACAGTGGGAGTACTGGCTGATGCGGTTTAAAGTCAAGCACGTCACCCGCTACGAATATCCGGCGCCGGTGTTACAAGCAATCAATCTGGGCTACTTAATACCTCGAAATTCGGCCCGTCAAAAATGCATCTACAACCAACTCAAGGTTAATCCGCAAACGACCACATCGGCGACGCGAGTTGATTACTTCGGCAACCAGGCGTTTCACTTCACGATAGAATCTGAGCACCAAAGTCTCGAAGTGGTGACGACCAGTGAGGTAGATGTCTCTGCTGGTGCCGACTTACCAAGCGTGAACGATGGTAATACTTGCACGCAAGCCCGTGAACTATTAAGCAGCTCAAATCAACTCGATAGCTTGCTGGCGCGCGAGTATATATTGGCTTCGCCGTCAGTTGCGCACGATGCCGCTCTGGCAGAATTCGCTGCGCCGTTGTTTGCGGGTGATCGCCCCTTTTTACAGTCGGTCAGTGAGCTTAACAGCCAGATCTTTAATGAATTTACTTTTGACCCCACATTTTCTGGCATCAGTACTCCCATCAGCGAGGTCTTTGCGCATCGCAAAGGCGTCTGCCAAGACTTTGCGCATCTAGCGATTGCCTGCCTACGCTCGCTTGGCTACCCAGCCCGCTACGTTTCTGGCTATCTCGAAACGCTGCCGCCACCGGGTACGGTTAAGCTGATCGGATCCGACGCAACACACGCTTGGTTCGCAGTTTATTCGCCCGGCGAGGGCTGGTTTGAATTCGACCCAACTAATAATTCGATTCCCGCAGAGCAACATATAGTCACTGCTTGGGGCCGAGATTATACCGACGTAACGCCACTCAAAGGCGTGGTCTTTGGTGGTGGTAGCGGGCATAGCCTGAGCGTATCTGTAGACGTTAACCGGGTATAATCGAGCGCCCACTTTATTGCCGAGTTTCTTTAAACTGTGCCTAAGGGCCAACGTGCGGTACTCTTATCTGAAGCATATTTTTATTGAGTTAATTAAAGCCAACGATGGTTTGTAGGGCAAAACATACGGATAAGCAAAAAATAGCGTGAATCTTAAGAGATAAAATCTTTGATGAATTTCCTAGTAGCGCTACACTATAAGTCGACTAAATGACTGGTTTAATTTATTAAATGACGATAACTTTATTAGACGGTGGAATGGGCCAAGAGCTATTATCCCGTTCTGGTGCGCAAGCGACCGGCCTTTGGGCAACACAGGTTATGAAAGACTTTCCTGATTTAGTGCAGGGTATACACAATGATTACTTCGCAGCTGGTGCCGATATTGCAACCACAAATACGTATGCAATTCACCGTGATCGATTGATCCCGTTTGGTATTGAAGATCAATTTTTAGCGCTTCAAACACAAGCATGTGAAATTGCCAATAGAGCAAGAGATAAGTTTGGCAGTGGGAAAATCGCTGGGGCTATTGGCCCCACTGGCGCATCATATCGCCCTGACTTGGCATTGTCGATTGAACAAGGCGCCGAAGTTTATGCCGAGATTGCTAATATACAAGCTCCTTATGTAGATTTTTTCTTGTTGGAAACTGTCTCGTCTATTAAACAGGCAACCGGTGCAGTGATCGGCACTCAACAAGTCGGCATGCCTGTTTGGTTAGCCGTTAGTGTTGACGACGACGATGGAACTAGGCTTCGCTCTGGGGAAGACATCCTTGAAGTATTAGACATTGTTGAAAAATATGCGGTCGATGCTTTGCTGATAAATTGTTCAACGCCAGAAGCCGTAACTAGTGGTTTGAACCGCCTCGGAGTACAGACATTTCCGATCGGGGCCTATGCCAATGGGTTTACAGAAATCAGCAAGGCCTTTAAAAAAGATCGCCCCACTGTTGATGCGCTGCAGCGCAGGCAAGACTTGGGCCCTGATGACTACCTATTGTTCGCCGAACGCTGGCTTATCAGTGGTGCAACAATCATCGGCGGCTGCTGCGAGGTAGGCCCTGCACATATAGAAAAACTTCACTCAAAGCTTAGAACTTAGAACGTAAAAAAGAAAATAGACGATCAAAAATCTAGGGCTTGCTACCAATTCTACCTTCGATATTGCTAGCTTATAAGAGCGGTCCCGAGTAATTAGAGTCTTTACACAAGAATAGTAAGTTCAGCACGAATTGATTTAGTCGAAAATTGGTATTATTCTAAATGCATTTGATGCTCTGATTTCACATAAAACGACTACAACGACAGCGAGCATTCTATGAACTCCATCTCCGATAAGCTTTTGCTTGTATCAGCTCTTTGCTCAACGCTGGCATTTACTCACACGGTATTTGCTGATGTTGTATTTGCTGATGTTGTATTTGCTAAAGTTGTAGTTGCTAAAGTTGTACATACCGAAGCCAATAATGGTCAGCTGGTCATGCAAGACATCCCAGCTATACCGCAATCGATTAAGGACGATTTAAATCGCTATCAAAATGTACGCAGCGCCCCGTTTAGAGATTGGTCGCTCGATGGCAAAGAGATTTATATCAGCACGCGTTTTGGCGATGTTAGTCAGATTCATAAAGTGTCTAAAGCTGGTGGTTCAAGGCAACAGCTCACTTTTTTTGAGGAGCCGATTGGTAGTGTAAGTCGGCAGCCCGGTGGCGAGCTATTGGCTTTCACCATGGATGCTGGTGGCAGTGAGAATGCGCAGATTTTTGTGCTTGATCCGAGTACTGGCGAAACCACCATGGTTTCTGATGGTGAATCGCGTAACGGTGCTTTGAGATGGCGTCTTGACGGCAAGGCTATTGCTTATCAGAGCACTCGTCGTAATGGTGCTTCCAATGATCTGTGGATGACTGAGATTACGCAAAGCGGCAAAATAGGTGCCAGCAGGAAGATACTCGAATCACTCGATGGCAGTTGGTGGGGAACTGGGGACTGGACCGCCGACGGTAGCAAGATGTTAGTGCAGCAGTATGTGAGCGTTACCGATTCGAGAATTTACCTGTTAGATATAGAGAGTGGCGAGTACTCGCTTCTCAAGGGCCGTGAGGAGCAACCCTCGGTCAACTTCACGGTGGCTTTTGATGCCGGAGAAGGGCATTACTACTTAAGGAGCCTCTGATTAAGTATAAACGGTCTCTGTAAGTCTTGAAGCGTACAGCTACTAGGCGCCGCTCGAGGCTAATGGCCGTAGTCCTTAGTGAGAGCGGGAACAACGTAGATGTGCGCTTAAAG
>JBKEFT010000009.1:0-153769 GCA_046709645.1 Arenicella sp. | reverse complement strand
TGTTTCACTAGCAAGGTGAATGATAATCATTAGATCACGACTAAAGCTCAACGATCAAATCATTAGGCTAAAACAAAAAAAGAAAGTATAAACGTTCTTTTTTGATAAATTCTACAGCCTCAACGCCGTTAAAACGGGCGCGCGTTTTTTGCGCGTCCGAGCACACGTAGTGTGCGGTAGTTTTTGACCTTATGAGTTGCCACCACTAAATTACCTTTAGCTTATTTGACGCCAACTGTAACTCTTTTTTGGACAAACCAATAATAGTTTGAAAATCGTTATCGTCGAGACCAAAGCCCAAGTTATGAGCATTTACAGCACTTATAATCCCAGTGAGTTCAGCAGACGAAAGCATGTTAGGGCTAACCGATTGTACAGCTGAAAGAAGTTTCTCTAGCACCAAATTTTCTGTGGTACATGTAATTAAGATATCCTGGTCCTCAATAAGTTCCTTTAAGGCTCGAGCGATTGCTTCTTTCACTACAGAGTTCGTCATTTCAATACTCATAACAGCCTTTTTCTCCGACACGATGAGCGCTGCTAGCATGTCGGGCTAATAAGAAATCTGGTGTAAAACCGACTTCGGTTTTTCTCTTTAAAGTCATCCTGTTACCTCTGTTTCTTCAAATGGCCGCGCCTTATAGACCGACATCATGTCGGATAGCTCAAAGTCGGTCTAAATTATCCATTCTAATTTAATCTTTTGAATTCAATTGGTTATCAACCTTTTGCTAACATGTTAGCCCGACGGTCGGTTGTTTTCTATGTCCGTGTTCTTTTATACTAGCATTTCACGGATGAAAATAATGAATTAAGGAGCAGTAAGATGGATAAGAAATAAGCTGGACACCCATAACTGTGTTGTATATAAATCAGAGTGTTAGCGTATTATTTGGGATGGGTGTCCCGGTAAGACTCTTTGCCATGACAACATCTAACAAGAAAGGGTATTTCACCCTGCGGGCTGGACGCGCAATTCTTGCGCTCCCAAACCTTTGCCGTTAACGGAAGAACTATAATGGGCAACTTTGAGACAATTGATGGCGATGAAAAGCCAAAGCTAGTTATTTAAGTTTTTTGTGCATCTGCTACATTATTCTGCCAATTAAAGCAATAATTCAAAAGACCAACCCACAACTCACACCTACTGATACTTCATAAAGCCACCTTCGAGTGGCTCTTTTTTTGCCCAACCCCGGCCCGCTTCATGCGGGCTTTTTATTGTCCGCTGGAAATAATGTAAGTTTCAATTAACTAAGCCGTAAGTTTACATTGACATATTTGTAAGTTTAACCTCACATTATGTACATCAAGACGGCACCCCAGTCGAAACACGGAGCTGGATCGATTTGATAGTAAGTAGATGTTCAGTACTGATAGCCCCGTAATTCTGCGGGGCTATCTCAACCAATAGAAGCCACGGGGAATAGAAGAATGGAACTACACAGCCCAGCGATAGCCAGAACTAGCGAAATCAAACTCGATAAACCAAAAGGGTTTCTGTCTCGCTTTATTGGCGCACTGATTTTCTTATGCCTATTTATATTGGCCCACTGTATTTCTTATTACATTGGCTAGGTTTATAGAGTCATGACTAACGGAATAAACAAAGCGATCGTCGTAGGCAGGGTTCTAAACCGCCCCGTATTGAGTCGAAAGACCCACGGCGTCTACATAAAGCTAATCATGGCAACTCAAGACCGAGAGAAAAACCGAGAAACCTTTCAACTCGAAGACACCACCGATACGCATACGGTAATTATTCAGAGCCCTTTGGCCGAAAGGCTTGATGGCAAAATTCTACAAGGTCACCTTCTCTATATAGAAGGAAAAATGAAAACCTTGAAAGCCAAGCACCTCAAAACAGGCCTCATGCAGAACTTCCCCGAAGTGAGAGCCTACACAATAGAGTTTTTAACCAGACCCCATTCGTCCCCCCAAGGAAGCGGCCATCACTCAACACCGCAACGTTCCACAACCGGGCAAGCGCCGAAAGATGGCCGCGCTTCGCCCACCCAATTTCGCAACCACGGCTAGAGCCATGGCTGCAACATACTTAAATGATGCGCCAGCGCATGGTGGCAACCAGAACGCCAGCGCAGCAACCCAACTACAGTGCAAGTACTGCCAGCGTCCATTCACGCCAAAAAATTCATGGCAAGCGTACTGCACACCAGAACACAAAAAGGCCTTAGAGAAAATAATCACAGAGATGCTTTCTCTGGCCAGACCGATATTCATTGCGGCCGCTGAGAAATTAGCCGCGGCTCGCACCCACGAACGTTAAAGACGGAGAATTAATATGGCAGTAAAACAGGCGTTAGATGTATTGCGAGAATTAGAGGACGGAAAGGTTTTAAATGACCTATCAGTCGATCTAAACGAGCTGATACGTCAGGTGCGGCATTGCAACAAGGCCGGCAGCATCAATCTGCAGATAAAGATTAACCCGGTGAATAACGATACTCACAACGTTACCGCCGAAGCGGCTATTAAGGTTAGCGCGCCGAAATTGGCGCGTAAATCAACGTTATTTTACACCACGCCAGATTGCAACCTGTCACGGACAGACCCGGCACAAAGAACCTTCCCTGGTCTTGAGTCACTCGATGGCGGCAGGCCTGACATTGAAAAACTTGACGAAGCACAACCCAAACTCACTGAGGCATAAATAATGGAACAAACGAATTTTAATGAAACGGTAGCCAATCTAGCTCTTAGATCGGCAGAACCTAAGCAAGTTGAAGTAGAGCTTCCTGATGGTCGATTAGCAAATTTTCTAATGAGTAGTAAAGACTTAGTTATGCATGACCTCGATAGTCATATGGATAATCCTCTTTCTATTAAAGAAAGTAAGCCACTCAATAAGCCCGATGGCTTCATTGACTACATCAACGACTTCAAGGGCACCTCATCATGCATCTTTGGTGCACCGCAAAGCCGAACGCCATTAACCGCGGTACTCGATTATCACGGTAAAGATGAGCCTAGCTGGTGTAGGCACCAGTGCGAGCTCACATTGGCCTCAACCATTCCTTGGCAAAAATGGACTGGCGCTGAGTCATCAGCGATGAGCCACAAAGAGTTCATAAATTTTATAAAAGATAACATTCAGGATGTTACCGCCCCGGAGCACGCAAAACTAATTGAATCCGTGATGCAGTTTGAGTCTGACCTAAAGGTTAAATCGAAAAGTAAAGTGGAAGGTCATGGTGAGAGTAAAACCATAGACACTGACTTTAAGACTAGCGACATACCTGAAATTATAAAAGTCGGTTTAGCTCCATATCGTTACGTAAAGCACTATGAGGCGATTGTTCGCGTGTCTGTGAGAGAGGGTGAGCGCGGCGTTATGTTTTCACTATCAATTACAAACAAGGATCGAATTCTTGAAGCCGTTTTTGATGATCTCGTTGAGGTTGTCGCTGAGAAAACCGGGCTTAAAGTTTACATATAAACCCAACCATAGCGCTCTACAGCGGGCACGTAGAGCGTTACAAATTTGAGTGCATAATGAAAAACAAACTAGAAGATCTCAACAACCATCTCTTTGCTCAACTTGAGCGACTAAGTAATGAAGAGCTTTCAGAATCAGAAATTGAAGCTGAATCGGCGCGAAGCAAGGCCATAGTCGAGGTGGCGGATCGCGTGATCGATAACGCTAACATAACTCTATCGGCCATGAAGTTGGCGGTCTCTCAAGGCCGAGTTATCCCAGACAACAAATTGATCGGATTGGAGAATACCGATGCCTAGGTTTACTTACACTGATGCAATGGTTTGCTGGGCGAAAGAAAACGTGCCAGGTAAGCGCATGAGCGCCTCGCTTGTTGAGTTCAACAAAGAGTTTGACTTAAACAAGACATCTGGTCAGTGGAAGGCATTTACTGGTAGTCGCAACATTAATAACGGTATGCAAAAAGGGCGTATTTCCGGCGAGGTTGCTAAGAAATACAGTGCTAAAATGCTGAAATGGTTAGCTGTCGAATATGCCAATAGGCCCGTCAGCGCTATTTTGCAAGAGTTCAATCATCGCTTCAAAATGAGTGTCAGCCAAAAAGCCTTACTCGGAACTTGTAAGCGCGAGGGAATTAAATCTGGTCGCAACGGTCAATTCGTTAGAAACCAAGATAGCTGGAATAAGGGAAAGAAAATGCCCTACAACGAGAATAGCGCCAAGTCACAATTTAAGGCCGGCCAGGTCCCGCATAACACCAACTATCTCGGTCATGAACGTGTCTCTAAAGACGGCTATATCGAAATCAGTGTTGATGAGACCAATCCCCATACAGGCTATGAACGGCGATATGTGCACAAGCACAGGCACGAATGGCAAAAGGCAAATGGTGATATCCCAAAAGGATCGGTGCTCAAGTGTATGGACGGTGATAAATCCAATTGTGACCCATCTAACTGGGAGCTTATCGAACGAGCCCTACTCCCCAAGTTAACCCGAACCCGCAAATTCGAGAGCCAACCGAACGAGCTAAAGCCAACGATTCTAGCAATCACAACACTACAGTATAAAATTGAAGAGGCAGCAGCATGAAAATCCTAAAGTCTATATTCATCAACCCAGCAGAGCGGCGCCCTAAGCAGCAATGCTGTATCTATTATCTAAGCAAACACGAGGATACTGATATTGAATATGTAAACAAAGATCAGTTATCGGCAGCTGAAGCTGCATTAAAAAAAATAAAGCCTGGCCGTTATTCGCAAGAGAAGATGATTGATTTGGCTAGTAAAGCCTTAGAGTCAACCGGGGGACATAATGGCTAGAAACATGAGCTTTGCTATGACCATCGACCAGGTGCTGCAGCAAACAAAAACAGTCACGCGCCGTCAGGGCTGGCGATACTTATTGCCCAGCGGCCTAATGCAACCAGTCGAAAAAGGAATGGGGCTCAAGAAAAGCGAGAAAGTTAAAGCGATCGGCGGCTTGATTCGCATAACCAGGGTAAGCAGAGAGCCCGTCGACAGAATCACTCATGGCGACTGCGTTCGTGAAGGGTTCCCTGAGTTAAGCCCGCGTGGTTTTATTGAGATGTATTGCGATGCCAATAAGTGCAAACCATCCGATTTCTGTACCCGTATCGAGTTTGAGTACTGCGACTAAATCTAAGTTAAATCTAAGTTAAATCGAATGGGATATAATGGAGTGTGTAGCATGAAGACAATCATACAGGTAGTAATCTTCGCTGTTTTAGGCTTCGCCATGGCGTGCGGAATGCGTTTGGCCGAACATCTAATCGATAAACCAGAGGTTCACATACTCGTCTGCTATGACGGGATGGAAGGCCGATGCGATGTTTTAGATGACCTGGTAAGCAAGAATAAGAGCTCGCAATGAAAACGTTGACTCGAGATGAGCTAAAGGAAATAACCGGCAAATATCGCAATGCTGATATTGCCGCTGAGTTAAATTACTTAGGCATTGGCCACAAACTTCGCGCCGATGGCACTGTATTGTGTTTTGAGCATGATCTAATACCGCTAGAAACAACCAAGAGCAATAAGCCCGTTGTACTTCACCTAGATTCATTATGAGCCCTAAGAAGCGACTACCACAGAACAAAGGCTTGCCACAGCGTTGGCGGCATCGAAAGAACGGGTACTATTATCGTGTGCCGGCCGGCCAAGAGCATGCATGGGAGGGTAAAACAGAGTTCCATCTAGGCAAGAAGCCATCAGAAGCCTACCGCGCATATGCTGAACGCATTGAGTCGCCAGAAAACATGCATTACGTGCAAGACCTGCTTAACCGCTACTCTCTTGAGGTGCTTCCAGATAAGGCACCAAAGACCCAAGTTAATGAGTTGGTCTACATTAGGCGATTATCAGCCGTATTCCATAACGTAAGAATAGATGCCGTTGAGCCGGTACACGTCTATCAGTTTATGGATGCCGCGATTAAGAAGCATGGCGGCACGACCGCTAATCATATGGTGGGTGTATTGTCTCACGCCTATACGAAAGCCATAGAATGGGGCCAGTGCCGAGATCATCCAATAAAAGGCAAGGTTATAAAACGAAAGGTTATCGTAAAGCGCATGGTGCCAGAAATGCACCATATTGAGGCGGCTATGTCGATCTTGACTGATAAGCAGGGCATGTTGCGTCACTACATAGAATTAAAGCTTATGACGAGTCTAAGAATGACTGACATGTTAAGCCTTAGGTGCTCGGATATTAAGCAAGATGGCTTGCACGTAACCCCATCAAAAACAGCAAACAGTACAGGCAAATCATTGATATTCGAATACGATGATAATAATGTCCTATGGGCAACTTTAGAGTCCATTAGGGCTACTCAAAGTACATCAAGTCGATTTACTTATTTTCAAACGGTAAAGGCCAGCCGTATATTAATTTAGACGCCGATAGCGCAAACTATAAATCATGCAATGGCTTTCAGAGTATGTGGCAGAGGTGGCAGAACAAAGCGCTTAAAACGGGCGTTCTTGAATGGAAGTTTAGCGAAAAGTCTATTCGTAATCGCGTTGGTTCTGACTCGAGCACAGCCGAGGAAGCGGCCGAGAGGCTAGGCCACTCAAGCACCGCGACAACGAGAAAACACTATCGAAACTCACCAAGCAAAGTACAGCCAATGGTCAAAAAATGACCTATTCTATGGGGAACGCAAGGGTTTGTGGGGAATATGGGCTAGAACCAAAAAAGCGGAACCAATGTAAATCATTGATTCCGCTTATTTTTAATGGTGCGCAAGGCAGGATTCGAACCTGCGACCCCCTGGTTCGTAGCCAGGTACTCTATCCAGCTGAGCTACATGCGCGTATCTCATAAAACGTTACTACAAAACTGCAGACCAACGATGTTGGTGTCAGCTTCTTTAGCGTTGCTAGCGTCGAGCTAGCTTCGCGTGTCTTTTCAAGTGGCGAGAGATTAATTCATAGTGCTAAATTAAGCAACGCCTTTTTTAAAATAATTGACTGCGCTTCTACTTAACGTAGAGTCAACAGTGCTTAGCAACTCAAACAGTCGCTATTAATTTTACTATCACTAGTAGCCATTTAATAAATCCGTCCATTCTGGGACGGAATTAGTAAATGGCGGAGAAGGAGGGATTCGAACCCTCGATAGAGCTATAAACCCTATACTCCCTTAGCAGGGGAGCGCCTTCAGCCACTCGGCCACTTCTCCGTTTTTTACTAGCACCCCAACAGTTTTAAAATCCGTTGGGGTGCGTAACTTTACTACTAATACTACTTGTTGCCTACTGCATCCTCGTCGCTGAAATAATCAGCGCCTCTGGAATCATGGTCACTACTGTAACCACCGGCTTTTCCGCTTTGGTCTACCTCATCACCGCCGCCACGCTCTTCGCGCTTAATTCTTTGATAAATCTCTTCTCGGTGCACAGGTACGTCGCGTGGCGCGTTAATGCCAATACGAACCTGGTTACCCTTGATGCCAAGTACTGTTACTTGTACATCATCACCGATATTGAGAGTTTCGTTAATACGTCGAGTCAAAATTAACATTACGATCTCCAGTCATTTCCTGTCCATATGTACAATTTCATAAACTATTCAAAGTAATAAAGCGTGTCTCCTAAAACCAACTTTATTCAATAGCCTACTTAGGATAGGTGCGCGTATTATAGGGAAAAAAATTATGATTTCTAGCTTTTATGTAATTTTTCTCGCACTGTTTGTGCAAGAACAACTTTTATTAGGCATGAAGACCATAAATTCAAAGATTGTAAGTCAAATCTTACGCTAACAAGCGTCTAATCGATGTGTATAGATTACGTTGACTCCAACTCAAAAGCATCGTGCAGGGTTTGTACGGCCTTCTCCAAGTGCTCTTCGTCGATAATCACAGAGACCTTAATCTCGGAAGTCGATATCATCTGAATGTTAATATTGTTGTCGGCCAAGGTTTTGAACATTTTATTAGCCACCCCGATATGTGAGCGCATCCCTACACCGACAATTGAAACCTTAGCAATTTGGTCATCGCCTTTCACGTCTCTAGCGCCAAGTGTCAATACCAACTGATTTAAAATTTCCATACACGGCTTATAGTCGGCTCTTGGCACGGTGAAGGTTAAATCAGTAAGTCCCTTGGCGCTGGCATTTTGAATGATCACGTCAACATTAATGTGCGCGTCAGAAATCGGGCCTAAGACTTGATGTGCTATTCCTGGATGATCGGGAATGCCACGTATTGTAAGTTTTGCTTCATCACGCTGAAATGCGATACCGGAAATCAATGGCGCTTCCATTGAACTGCCCTCTTCGTCATAAGTTATAAGTGTGCCAGGGCCCTCGATAAACGAAGAGAGCACCCTAAGCGGAACTTTATATTTACCTGCAAACTCGACGGAACGTGTTTGCAATACTTTAGCACCAAGGCTTGCTAACTCAAGCATCTCTTCGGCGGTAATACTTGCTAAGCGACGAGCGTTGGGAACAACCCTTGGGTCGGTGGTGTAAATACCATCTACATCTGTGTAGATACGACACTCATCAGCCTCGGTCGCCGCTGCGATTGCGACAGCCGTAGTGTCTGAGCCGCCACGACCAAGCGTGGTGATATTGCCACCGAAATCAACGCCTTGGAAACCAGCAACAACAACAATGCGCCCCTTGTCTAAATCTGACTTAATCCTAGCGCCATCGATGTTCAAAATTCTTGCACGAGAATGAGCATTATCAGTATTAATCGAAACTTGGCCGCCGGTGTAAGAACGGGCATCATTGCCTCGCTTTTGCAACGCCATTGATAACAGCGCTATCGTTACTTGTTCGCCAGTCGACAGCAGCACATCCATTTCGCGAGGCGAGGGTTCATCACTAATATCGTTGGCCAAGCCGACCAGGCGGTTGGTCTCCCCGCTCATTGCCGAAACGACGACGACAAGCTGCTCGCCTGACTGATTTTTTTTAATCAAATGATCAGCGACAGCGTTGATGCGCTCGACCGAGCCGACCGATGTGCCACCAAATTTTTCTACGATTAACGTCATTGTAGTTCGGGCTTGCCCGAGATTAACTTATTAAGGATCGTGCGCGATTAAACAGGGTTTCGCACTCGGTGTAAATCCCTGCTGGCCGGTTTATCCTAATATTAATTATAAAGCATTAATATAGAGTGCTTTGAGGCGCTAACCTTACTCCCACCAGCAGAAGCTGACAGGCACAGAGTAGTCATTCAGTTAGGTACTCTAACCAACTTGATTTATTACCAACGATGGCGAAGCTTCGAGTTGTGAGATTATCTAGTTGTGAGATTCAACCCAGGGGGTAACAGCATCTAAGCAACCTTGTAAATTAGCTAAATCGGGAATGCCTCCTTCAGCCATATCCGGCCGTCCACCGCCTCGACCATCGGCCAGCGCGGTAACATGCTGAATAATTTTACCTGCCGGGTACTGTTTTGAGATCGCCTTTGCTACGCCAGCAAGAATCTTGACCTTACCGTCTACCTCAGCGCCAAGAACAATAATGCCGTTGGGGTGCTTGTCTTTAAATCTATCAATGGTATCGCGAAGAATATCTTTATCTGCCCCCTCAATTACGGCAGTTAAAACGGCAACGTCACCAATACTCTCGACTTGAGAGTCTAAATTCTGTCCACCGGCACCACTCGAGATCATCTGTTGTAACTTTTTCTTATCTAACTCGAGTGTTTTTAGTGTAGTTTGCAACTGTTCAATTCGTTTACTCAAACCCGCTGGATCTGTTTTCAAAGTTGACGATGCGGCACTTAGTAAGGATTGTTGTTGATTGGCCCACTCGACGGCTCCGCGACGCGTGACCGCCTCTATTCGGCGAACTCCTGCAGCAACCCCAGACTCGGAGACAATTTTGAACAAACCAATCTCTGAAGTATTGGAGACATGAGTGCCGCCACATAACTCAAACGAGAAATCACTCATCGAAATTGTTCGCACATCGGCACCGTATTTCTCACCAAATAATGCTTCTGCGCCAGCTGCCTTAGCGTCGTCAATCGGCATAACCTTTGCGTCAACCGAGTGTTGTGAGAAGATTTCTGTATTTACTAGCGCTTCGATTTCAGTCAATTGCTCAGCACTAACAGGCGAGTCATGTGAGAAATCGAATCGTAGCCTTTGGGCATTAACCATTGAGCCCTTTTGCTGAACATGGCTTCCGAGAACCCGTTTAAGCGCCGAATGCAATAGATGGGTAGCTGAATGATTTGCTGCATTAGCATAGCGTGCTTCGGGGTCAACTTTTACCGTAAGCTTGTCGCCAATATTGACGACTCCGGACTCAACAACGCCTATATGCATAAACGCCCCATTGGCAAGCTTACGACAATCGCTGACCTTTATATGCAGATCGGCTAGGCACAAGATGCCTTGGTCACCAACTTGACCACCGCCCTCAGCGTAAAATGAGGTTGAATCTAAAACCACGATCAAATCGTCACCTGCATTAGCGCGGTCGACGGCATCACCATCAACTTGAATAGCTAACACTCGGCCCTCACCTTTCAATTGGTGGTACCCAGTGAACTCGGTTGGCGCGTCAACGTCGATGGACACGTCGCCTTGAACGGCAAATTTATTACTCGCACGCGCTCGTTCACGTTGTTGTTGCATAAGTGTTTCGAATCCCTCTTGGTCGATCACTAAGTCACGCTCACGCGCCACATCGGCGGTCAGGTCCGCGGGGAACCCATAGGTGTCATAAAGTAAGAAAACTAAGTCTCCGGGAACAGTCTTATCGGCTAGATCCGCCGTCTTTGCCTCAAAGATCTTTAGACCTTGATCGAGCGTTTCAGCAAAGCGCTTCTCTTCTTTTTTCAACGCTGTTTCAATCTTGCTTTGATTTTGACGTAATTCTGGATAGGCATCACCCATTTCATCAACTAACGCGCTGACCAGTTTATAGAAAAACGGTGTTTGTCCACCAAGTTGATATCCGTGGCGAATAGCACGTCGAATAATGCGCCGGAGTACATACCCTCGGCCATCGCTTGATGGAGTGACACCGTCAGAAATCATGAACGAACAGGAACGAATATGATCAGCAATAACTCTGACTGAATGATGTTTACGATCGCTAACACCGACTACGTCACAAATATGACTAATCAGGTTAGCAAATAAATCGATTTCATAATTATTATTGACGTGTTGCATAACCGCTGCTATGCGCTCAAGCCCCATACCGGTGTCAACCGAGGGCTTAGGCAAAGGTAATAGCTCGCCGCTCGCGTTACGATTAAATTGCATAAACACCAAATTCCAGATTTCGATATAACGGTCACCGTCTTCGTCAGGTGTTCCTGGAGGGCCACCCCAATATTGCTCGCCATGATCGTAGAAAATTTCACTGCACGGTCCACATGGGCCAACATCGCCCATTGACCAAAAGTTATCTTTTTCGCCAATTCGAGAAAAACGATCTTCGCTTATACCCATCTCGTTAAGCCAAATATCCTCTGCCTCTGGGTCTTTATCGTAAACAGTAACCCATAATTTTTCTTCGGGTAGACCTAGCTCGGCGGTTAAGAATTCCCAAGCAAACTTAATCGCATCCTGTTTGAAATAGTCTCCAAAGCTAAAGTTACCAAGCATTTCGAAAAACGTATGATGTCTAGCCGTATACCCCACATTCTCCAAATCATTATGCTTACCACCGGCTCGCACACAACGTTGAGAGCTAACAGCTCGGGTATAGTCGGTTACTTCTTGGCCTAAAAAAACGTCCTTAAACGGAACCATGCCAGCATTAGTAAACAATAATGTTGGGTCGTTGTTAGGCACTAATGAACCACTGTCCACTAGCTTATGTTGTCTTTGTTCAAAAAACGTCAAAAAACGTTGTCTTAATTCGGCAGTTTTCATAACACAATCAAAGTCTTATGCTGTGTATATAAGTCATATTCACAGCCAATATTATTTATAACGAGGGAGTTCGTAAAGCTCGATTCCACTCATGTTGCTAATAAATCAAACCGCAGCCAGCTAAAAATAGGCGTACGCGAAAGGCAAACCAGCAGTTAATCGATCTCTACTTTGGGCGTGGTTACGTGAATATGCTTCTTGGTGAAACCTTTACTCTGAGTAAACCTAGCCCTCTTAACCCGAACATTATAGTCGCTAATTGGCTCATCACGATACTTTTTCTCACATCGGTATTGGACGCTCGCAAAGCAAATTGCCAGGCTTGCCTAATAAACCGCTTATATGTTCTGAGCCAAGACTCTGAAGTGAATCCCCACTAGAGTCTCGGATAGAGTTTTCGTCGAGCAATTTCCCAGACATAGAAGCGCTCGTTTTCGGGCTTCAACCGTAAACCCCCACAATTTACTTAGCAACTGATTCAGTGACCTTCATTCGCCTGACCCAATCAGAAGTCATTACTGGCTGGCACACCTGTTTTTTTGCATTTTATAGAGCCTACCTAGATCTCCGCACAGGAACAAGCAGGATATAAATAGTTCAGATAAATACTTGTTACAAATCAAGGCCTCGCATGTTATATCTAAGCTTGATCCTGCTTTTTGTTGTCTGAGCAGGCTGAAGCGAGCTTGGTTGGAGTTCGAAGGGTTGGTGATAGACAATCATTACTTATTTACCGAAGAGATTTCAACTATGTTTAAAAAGTTATTTAGCCGGGATGAGGCTAAACATGAAGAGGATAAACCTGAAAAGGGCAAGGACACAAATCACTCTGATTCACCTAAATTTGCCCCCAACACCAAAATTTCCTACAAACCGGAACTGATACCTAAGTTGCAAAAAGAACATCAGAACTTACTTGATTTGTACGACCGTGCGTCTAAAGCGGCACATGCAAAAATTCCGAAACAAGCAAAAAAATTTCTGGCCCAATTTAAGGATATTTTTGTTCATCATGTGCTGCTCGAAAACACCTCTCTTTATATTTATTTGCAACGCTCCGCTCAGAACGAAACGTCGGAGAAATCAATGAAAGCTATAAAGTCTGAAATGGAGAAAATTAGTCGCGACGTGATGAAATTTTTGAATCATGCGATTAAAGAATCCACCCCGATTGATGCTGATTATTTACAGCAGATAGATGAAATTGCTGAGATTTTGCATCACCGGATTACGCAAGAGGAAGGCGATATTTATCCAGATTATCTAACACTTGGTGCTCAGGAGAACATCCGACAAAAAAGTACGAGTTAGTATTCATATTAACGTTAAAGAACCTCGTCTCTTGGATGGGGTTCTTTAATTTACTATCAGAATTGCCTCTTAGCCAAGGATTGGTTAACTTTGAGCGAAATTGAGGCCAAGGGAATTGAGGCCAAGGGTAGGCATAGCGTGCCTGCTTCCTTTTTAACCACGTAGAATTCTCATAAACTATCTAGTTAGGCCTTTTTTCAATCCTTAATTAAGCCGTTGCCGCCTTTGAAGCGGCACGGCCGACAGATAACATCCGCTCATCTGAGCTGCAACACGATAGATGTGTTTTGTGCAAATGCCGTTTGATAGTCAATCCAATTTAATTCTGAGTACCACGCCGCCCATCACATCACCCAATTCAAAATCACTGCGTGGACTATCTAGATGATCGTTGTGACAAGTCACACATGCCTCTGAAACCGCGATGTCTTGATAAACAGCGGTAAAATAATTTTCTCCACTAAGGGTCTCCTCTGCATAAAATCGTTTGCTCGGATTCGCTACGATAAATTCCATACCCTTTTTTTCAACCTCAGTAACCGCTTCATTTTGCTTATTTATTGGCCAAGTCGACATCAACGCATAGGTTACACCGAGATTTTGCTCGGCAACATTTTCAGCACCATATCTCAACATTTGTGCCGGCAGAGGCAGTGCTTGCTCATCCTCCCAATGCTCTTCGGCGGTTATCACTTCCTCCTCATTTTGCAGACGGTTAACGACTTTTTTGGCGTAAACCGCACGATCCGCCTCTATTACCGCAAATATTGCGTCCGCCATTTTCTGTGGAGTGATTTCAGCGGCTACAGGTAGGGCCGTGCAGGCTAAAACCGAGAGTGTGATCAAGCTGGCTTTTTTATTTATCATATTATTCCTCGTTTTGAGTTAATTGGTTGGGTTTTATATTATGGATCGCGTTGAGCGGCCCTAGCTTTCTTCGCTCGTCTTCTTTCTTCCATACGGGCTCTGACCATATTGAAGCTGGGGTGTTGTTCGGTGAAGTCGACGGAAAAATTGCGAGCGATAAGACGTTTGTCAGCGAGAGCCGCTGTTGCATATTCAAGTCCATGACAATTCATGCATACTGGTCTTAACATTTTGCTATTTGGCTTCAAGTTAAGCGTTTGATTATGCTCAACATAGACTAACTTACCTTTCTTTTTTCTAGGCATGTGACAGCTTGCACAACTTACGCCCTCTCCTTCAGCCAACTCTCCGCTCAATTCTTTTTCAAACAAAGTAGCGTGTTTTGATGATGCGTAGTTATTGCTATGTTGATCGTCGTGGCAGCCTTGGCATGATGTTACCGCAGCTAACTTCAGGTCGGGCCTATGAGGCGCGTGACAAGACCCACAGTTTAGCTCTCGGTGAAGAGCATCAGACTTCATTTCAAGTAAGGCCTCCGATACTTTTAAACGGCCCATTCCTGCAGTTAGCTTCATTCCGTGTAACCCTTGTTTGAATCCTTCGGTGTGACGGCTATGACACTCGGAACATACCTCAATAGTTAGTGAGGAGCTGGATGTCGATCGATTCTGGTTCTCGTGGCTCTGGTTCTCGTGGCTCTGGTTCTCGTAACTTTGATTCTCATGACCCTGGTTCTCATGACAACCAGAGCAATTTACCCCCGATTGAGCATGCGCACTGCCCTGCCATTGATCCACAAACAGAGGCAGGTAATTATCAATATTAGCGCCATCATGTTGTTCAGCATTCAGTGCTTCTATATTCTTATTTTTTGATTTCCATGCAGCCACTCCATTGGCAATCAAGATCTTTTTGGTATTCAGAATATTAGGTTTCTCAATGTTTTTTTGCAGAAATTTTTCATACAAGGCGCGGTTATCGTGGTAGTTGTGGCAGCCTGAACTACTACAACTATCAAACTCAAAACCTTCGTGGCTAGGCCGGTCTTTTGCGATGTCTCGATGACAATAGAAACAAAAATCTTCAGGCAAGGTAACACCGTGCTCACCGGTAATTTCAGGGGAGTGTTCAGCATGACAAGTGACGCATTCCGTTGCATTCAAATTCGAAAGGAGACCGGAATTTCTGGGGTCTGTAAATTTCTTCTTGGGGTGTGTATCCCTAGCCTGCTCCATTGATTCGCTATGACAGGTCAAACAGGCCTCCTGCATTGGCTTGCCTGCTTTAAAAGACTCTACGTGACAGGTATCGCACTTGAGCTCTATTTGATGGTGCCCGTGAGTCGTTTTTCCAGGAAGAAAAAGCTGTCTATCGCCACTAAACATACTGTAGGCAAGCAATCCGCTCAATACGACTGTCACTAATATTCCATAGTGCAGAAATCCAAATCCGTTCTTCTCTATCATGTTGTTTCTAGAATTTATCCTCTATTCAAATACTAATGCTGCCCTGCCCCTCATATTTATAAACGCCATTTTTGGTAGCACGCTATATGGTGTATTCAGTTTCATCATAGACGCTCTCCACTCACTGATGAATAAGTCCATTCGTCCACTGTGTCAGGATGGTTGTCAAGCCGCAGCTATCCGACTACCAACAACGGTATATTGGCGATTAAATTAAACAAGTATAAGTCGCGCCATGCCTATTTTACTTTTCGGCTAACTCAATTTGAGCTGGTGTAATTAGGACACATAAATAAAAAACAACACGGCTATCTGATGATGTCCCTATCAACCGAAAAAGAGTATACAAGAACAACTATAGATCAGTGTGATTCATATTTTGAGGCTACCTTTTTTTGACATTCAAGCCTGCCCGCTTTGCGCAAAAATCTATTTATAGATTAATGCCTGATAGCTCCAGAGTTAATAAAAAATCAATTCCCAGCTTTAAAGACCTCCTCGCTCGCACTGCGCAACCATTTTTTTAGGCCATAAGAATAACCTGACGGTGAGGCTATGCAGCCTTCTTTCCCATGTATTTTTTGCAAAGGTATCTGGTTTGCTGATCAGCAAGCTCACTGATTACGTTAATCTAATTTTAATCTTAGCGTCAGATCCTTTTCAGATACTTTTCGTATTATGAGTTTCACTTATTGTTAATCCCTACGAGAAAAATTATGAAAAAATTCACTTCTGTATTAGCCGTTTTAGCCTCGGTTTGTGCAGCACAACCTGCAGCAGCATTCAACAAGGGTGATATAATCGCACGCGTTGGAGCCGCAAATATAAACCCCAACGATTCATCGTCTAATATTTTTGTTGATGTCACCGATCTCGGCTTGGGCGTAACCGTTGACGACGATACACAAGTTGGATTAAATTTTGCTTACTTCCTAACAGATAGGCTGAGTATTGAAATTTTAGCGGCCACTCCATTCACTCATGACGTTAATTTTTCAGTGAACGACCCGCTATCAACAGGAAATAAACTTGGTGAAGTTAGTCACCTACCGCCTACCGTGACACTTAACTATTACTTCAATGATCCTGCCAACGCTCTTCAGCCTTATATTGGCATTGGTCTTAATTACACGTTCATCTTCGACGAAGAATTTACTGGTGGCAATGAAGCCGCAGGATTGTCTAATTTTTCACTTGATGATTCATTTGGCGTGTCAGCGCAAATAGGTGTCGATTACATGCTTAATGATAAGTGGTTTCTAAATGGAAGCATTCGATGGATCGATATTGATACAGACGCTACTTTCGATTTAAATGGCACTGGCGGTTTTGTTAGCTCTATCGAAATCGACCCTACGGTAACTATGATATCTCTTGGTTATCGCTATTAAAATGGGCAAGCTAATAATAGTTCAGTTCAATATCAGTCTAGGATAGTCATCTCATTATCAAGGCGAAATAGAGTGAGCTATGGCTAAAAATATAGCTATTTAATTTCCCCCAAAATACGCTATCGCTAGGTAATCAAATTCAGTGCATCAATGGCCTCAATAGCTAATTAATTGCCTACGTAATTCAATTCAAAAGGATAAATTTTTACGGACAAACAATTAGCTATCTTGCTGAGATACATTGCCTTGTTGAGATACACTGAGACGATAGCCGGCACCACGTAATGTTTGGATTGTTACCGTCGGGTCGCTATCCAATTTTCGTCTCAGACGACTAATATAAACATCAACTATATTCGTCTGAGGGTCACGGTCGGTTTGCCAGACGCGGCTCAAAATGCGTTCCCGAGACAGCACCTTTTTTCGATTTCGGGTCAAGTAAAGCAACAACTCATATTCAATTCTTGTTAGAGTAAGCTCCTCGCCGTTTAAGCGCGCTATTCTCTCCTCAAGTACTAACTCCAGGCCACCATACGAGTAGGAGTTTTGCTGAATTTGGTCTCGCGTCCCCAACTGCCTTCGTAGGGCCGTGATACGTGCTAACAACTCATCAAAATCGAACGGCTTACATAAATAGTCATCGGCACCTTTCTGTAAGCCTCTTACGCGCTCACTGACTTCATCAAGCGCGCTTAACATTAGAATCATTGGTGGCGATGGCTGATCTTTGATTAATTCGACAAGCATTAGGCTGTCTTCAGTTCCAAACATTCGATCAAGCACCATTATTTGCGGTGAATGCTTCTTTATGTACGGTAAGATTTCATGCAATTCATGAACCAAAGAACATTCATAGCCTTCCGCTCGAAGGCCTCGATCTAAAAATCTCAAAAACGATTTTTGGTCGTCGGCAATAAGGATATTCATAAAACACTCGCTGTTGGTAATATTATTGAAAAGGTAGAGCCGTCGCCTTGAACGGATTCGACCATTATTTTCCCGCCATGCGCTTCAATGATCGCTTTGGCTATCGGCAGCCCTAAACCTAAACCCTCGTGATTTCTACTGAAGCGCACAAATCTCTCGAAAACGTTTTCCACCTCGGTTGCAGAGATCCCATCACCGCTGTCATTAACAGTAATAACGATGTGCTCTGATTGAGCATCGAGACCAATATTGATTGGGCCACCAGTTTCCGAATATTTTGAAGCGTTGTCGATTAAAATAGAAAGCACCTGTTGAATACGAGGCTTGTCTATTAACACCTCTATATTCTCGAGCTGCTCGCAGTAGTTAAACGAGAATGCACGATCTGGACAATATCGTTGCCAACGACTAACTTCGACTTCTATTAGCTCATACAAATTTGCAGGTGCTAAATCGATATATAACTCATGCATTTCTGCGCGAGTTAAAAATAACAAATCGTCGACCAGCTTACTTAAGTTAATAGACTGCTCTGAGATCGCAGATAAGGTCTCTATATAGTCTTGCTGACTGGCTTTCTGCATTCGCAAGGAAATCTGAGCCTCGCCGCGAATAATTGTCAACGGTGTGCGTAGCTCATGTGATATATCACTAATAAATTGGCGTCGCCGAGCATCAATCTTTGTTAGCTCTAGGTTTGCTTTAGTCAATTCAGCTGTGCGTTGGTCAACCGCGAGCTCTAACTCCTTTCTAGACTTGCTTTCATTTGACTTTTGTCTTTTTAGACGTTCAGCGAGCTGATTGATGGAAGACGAGAGTTTTTCAAACTCTCTATCGAAGGTCATCGAAATCGGTTTATCGTATTCGCCTGAATCAATAGTATTAACGGGGCTATTAACTAAAACAATCGGCTGATTAAACAAGCAATAACAGGCATAGACGATGGTTAAAAATGAAAGTATGTCTAAACCCACGGTAAACCAAATCATCGCTGAATTGAGTGTATTGACCTGCGAGTTAATAGACGCCACCACATTACTCTGTCGGTCTATTGCAGAATTAATCAGCTGTCTAAACTTACCGTCAATGTTTACTTCTAGCAGGCTACGTAGCCTCCCTTGTTGATTTAATGGAGCATCGTTAGAGGCCTTTACAACAATCTGAAGTTCTTCGATAATGCCATTAATTAAAACTTCGAGCTCATCGGTATCCCCGACACGGCTGTTAGTAAATTGATCACCTTTAGTCAATTGATAACCTGAGGCGTGTCTTTGCTCGACCTCAAGTTGCCTAATAGTGTTGAGAGATTTAGTAATCAATGCACGCTTGTTGCGCACAAACACTTGATTCAGGCTTTGACCAAGTATCACTTCGTCAGTCAGTTGTTTGAACAACCGATATGATGCACCAGACAACCGCTCATGCTCAAGCAGCAATGATTGAGCATTATTACTTTGCTCGAAGTACTCGTGGTTAAGATTCGCAGATAGCGTCGTAGAAATAAGTGCCAGTAAGACAATCAGTGCGGCAGTCAATCCAAAGTCGAAAAGTTGATATTTATACATCGTATGCAACCTAAAATATTCTCCGATACCAACTAATGCCAACTAGTACCAACATTAAAACAGAGCGCGGCGAGATAATAATGAAACGAGATCGGTTTGAACCGTCCATAGTCAAATTGCATCTTCGGCGTCAATAACGTTGATAAATTCGCCGTCAGTTACGCGCTCCCTTTGTTCTGATCACCACCCGATGCGAGGTATTTTGATAGATCTGATCTATCTTTTACACCGAGCTTTTACACCGAGCAGATCGTTCACAAGGGCGAATTTGAATCACCCAAGCCAGTAATCGCAAATCTTCTGAATCTTAGAAGTGTTTTGAGATTTTAAATTTACTATTAATAAAATAGATTGCTTTTTTGCAGTAATTTCTTCTTTGATCTAAGCAAAATAATACGATGATAATATGTGAAAGGTAAGAAGCGCTGGCAATAGCCATAGCAACCCATAATGTACTCGAGACCACCAAGCTCTGTGCTGCGTCAGTTTAAGGTCAGTCCAATGGTGATTACGAGACATGAAAAAACCCACAAGCGAGCCTGTGAAAGTGACCAAGAGAAACACGATCATTAACGCGAGATTCAAGTTCTCTCCAAGCCTAAACCCGGTATGCACTATCAAAGCAAGCAAGGCAACCAATCCAATCACAGTGTGTACGAAACGCCAGTTGTCTAGGTTACCGTAAGCAATTTTTTTCCAACGTTTTCTAGCAGATATCGCAGCGCTCAAAAGTACCAGGCCTAGTAAAACGTAACCCGTTGTCTGCTTATAAAGGCTGCCATACCAAATCTTTTCAAACTGAAAAGCAAACTGTACCGATCGATCAAACGGCAATTTCGGGGCAAAGAAAGTGAGGATAATTAGTGCGATCGACACCAAAGATGCCCAATAAATGGCCTTGTGATGTCGCATAATAAGGTTCTCGACAGGCTCATGTAACATTGCCATCAATAGCGGTTGACAAGAACCACAAGTAACACCTGCTTCCAGCTCTTTGCCTAAGCCAGCCAATGAACGATTGCCCGCTTCCATACTCTTCGAGATTTCGCCGCGCGTGATACCTTTACATAAGCACACTATGTAGCTTTCGGGTTGATCTAAGATCGAAATCTCAACTTCGTTCCATAGTTTACCTGCTTTTAAAAACTGACTTCGCGTGCCAAAGGGTAGTTTCTCTTTACTCGTAATCATACCCGCTACTCGGCCCAATTCAGACCAATCACCAATTATTACAGCACCGACAATACGACGGTTTACAATATAGAGCTTGCGATAGACATTTCTCAGTGTGTTTTTGAAGACAATGCTCTCTGCGGATTGATGATTTACATTGCCGAGTACCTGACTGGAAAAATCTCTAAATTTAAACTGCAATTCTCCTGGTTTTCCGCTGTAGGGAATGGGCTTAGAAAGGATATGGCAAACACATGTTTCAGCTTGCTCATAACATGAGCTAATCAGTCCATGTATGACTCCGGAATGCTCGGCGCACCCTCCAATCGCATATATACCATCACAATTGGTGCGCATAAAGTCATCAACTAAAATGCCATTGTTAACCTCTATCGCGGTGTTATCTGCAATCTTCGTGGATGCTGAAACACCGGTACACATCACGACAGAACTAATCGCTATCTCCTTTCCGCTGTTTAGGCGAACGCCTGTTACCGAGTCGCCTCCGCATATCTGTTCTGCCAAGTCTCCTTCGATTATAGTCACTCCGATCGAGCGAATATAATCAGCTAGCACGCCGCGCGCGTCATCATCCAATTCGCGTGCAAATAGGGTCTTGCGAACCTGTAGATACACCTTATTAAGCTGAGTCTTCATCGCCAGTGCCGTTTCTATTCCTAATGGACCGGATCCAACTACATAAACATCTTGGTTAAGTCTTCGACGCCGAAGCAACTCTTCAGCATCCTCCATTGAGCGGAAAAAATAGACGCCTGACTTGTCGTCTCCGGCAATATGTGTCGCGTTAACATACGATCCTGTAGCCAGAATAATCTTATCGTACTCATGCTTGTTACCGTGTTGGTCAACGACTAACTTTTCCTTGATGCTTAAAGAATGAACTCGACAATCATCAAATTTAATTAAACGCGGAGGTACTATCGGCAGACTGTTATCGAGATCAGATCTATCAAGTTCGCCAGCCAGGAAATACGACAGCTGCGCTCGATTATAGGGATTCGAAGCCTCAGCGTTAAAAATTTTAATACTAACGGTATCTGATTTATTTAACAGCTCAGTAGCTACTTTAACACCGGAAGGTCCAGCGCCAATAACAACGATATTATCCACAATACTCTGCTCTCCGTTAGTTTTAACCATAGCGATTACTTAATCCCTTAAGTAGGTTTGGGTAAATAAGCTCTTGTTAAAGTCTGCGCATTTACCAAGGGTGCTTCGATAGATTTACTTAATATCGGAGCACTCTGGATATCCTTTCTTCAATTGGCCTGCTTATGATAATACGCCTAACGACGCACGGACAACTAACTACCTATGTACAACTAACTACGTACGTACAAAGAGTACAGATCTCTTTCTTCAAGCTGCACGCGACGTACAAGCGCTTGCCCTACACCTTGATAATCAGCTTTAAACGATTCGTGAGCAACTTCGGTATATTCAGGTTTATCGTACTTTTTGCAAAACCCGATTACCGCATTTGCAATGTCATTCATATCCTTTCTAAATTCTTTAACAATGCTCAAGGAGTGTGTGTCCATGCGCAAGGATTGTTCTAGATATACATAAAATTTCACATTTTCTTTAAGCAAATGGCTTTGAAATATTGATTTAAACTCACTTAGGTGTAAGCAAAGAGTGTCAAAATCTGATTTCTCATAACCTTCACTCCATATCTTGCCAAATATTTCGACAAGCATTTCATGATCTCTTTCTAAATTCTGAATGAGCCCAGAATCGTATTGCACTCCCTTACTTTGTGAGTTGGATTGCTTCAAATCTCTAATATTTTTTGCTGCTTGGCGAGCAACTTCTTTTTTCTTTTCGGGCCTGCCTTTAAAAAATTTCCCTACAAAGTCAAACATGCGATTTCGTCCATTATTCTGATTAAATTGTGCCTATTGTGCCGTATATCGAATGTGTAAATCGAGTGCTTCACAACTATATCAACACAATGTCCCTAACTGACTACCCAAAGGTAACCCTCTGATTCTTAGCGATTTGATGCTAATACAGAAGCTTGCTCTTAGCAAGTCGATCTTCGGCTTCAGAGCAAATTTCTCATGACTTATTAACGCCTCAAAGGTAGGCAGAACTTAACCTTATATCCATCAATTACTTTCTAAGCGCATAACTTCACACTCAATTCATTCAATCAAAAACCCGTTACTTTGAAAAAATCACTCACCCAGCCAGAGCTATAAGCTACGATCCGCGGATCACCATATTTGTTTACAATGCAGATATTCCACAAATCGAGCCCAATTCGATATCAAGTTACTTGTGGGTATTGGAGTTATTGTCTTTAGAGTTGCTTCAAAACGACTGAACAGGTTGTTTCTAAGCCCGTTACACTCTACGCGACAATTATAGGCCTTAAGTGAATACGTCATTGCATCTTTTTTTGACCGGGCCAATTACTAAGAAAAACGGTTGATTAGCCTTCCCAGCTAGCAATTTCGACCTCGGTCTGGTTATGCCGCTCTTCGCATTGCGTGTGGGTTGCTTGTAACGCATAAATGTAAAACCATTCACAGTCAGTTCATAGAGATCGCTTCAGGCGCCCATAAGTTTCTTTTAACTCATTACCTAGGATGTAAAATGCCTCGCCGAGCTCATGCGCCGATTCGCCAGATACCTTGCCTAAATGACGTCCCTTAGATTGTAGTTTTTCCCACTTCTTTTCAACATCCGGCCATTCATCGCGGACTTCCATACTGGCAAGATGGACTTTCAGGCTCAATTCGTCGCGCTCTTCTTTGAGCGAGTCGATAACAGACTTGTATGTGTTGCCAATATTGTCTTTGGTATTCATATGAGTATCCAAGTAGCTGAAGAGCCTATGTAGATTAATGTACAGCCACAGTAACCTAGGATTGCGCTATCTTATTGATCTAAGTCAATTAAACACTCTTTGCCGGCGGTATCGGATTTTACTTAGACCGCAAGGAGGTTAATGAAATAGTCTCTCAAACCCCATCGTGAGCCTATTTACTGGGCCGCGCGGAAAACCAACCCCAAACTTTTTCTATTTGCGAGCCCAGTAACAAAAACACAACGAAAACTTTTGGTTCAATCAAACCTGTGGTTATCGACGCAATAGCGGGGCCGGGGCAATAACCTCCGAGACCCCAACCAACGCCAAAAATAGCGCTGCCGACTAGCAGCCTTCGATCGAAATCTTTGCTCGTTGGCAATCGAAACTCATCGTCAAAAAGCGGTGTTTTACGCTTTAATACAAAACCAAAGCTAAACATGGTTAAGCCGGTGGCTGCGCCAATCACCAGCAGTAGACTCGGATCCCAATTGCCAAATATATCTAAGAAATTTAATACCTTCTGTGGATTAACCATTTGTGACACACACAAGCCTAAACCAAATAAGGCACCCGATATGACCGCAACCAGCGGCCGTCTCATGAGCCCACACCAATCAAGTGTCGCACAACATAGGTCGTGGCAACCCCGGCAACAATAAAGGTAATAGTGGCGATAATCGAACGCATCGAAAACCGCGCTATACCGCAAACCCCATGACCACTGGTGCAGCCACTGCCTAATCGGGTTCCAAATCCAACCAGCAGACCGGCAATCGCCACGTTCGTCAGTGACATCTCGCTGCTTGGTGGTTATTCAGCTGGGGCCAGCCAGAAAAAAACAGCCGATGCACCTAATAAGCCTGCAACAAACCACCAACGCCAAGCGGTATCATGCTTCTTACCTTCGAAAGCACCGTAAAAAATACCACTGATGCCCGCGATACGGCCATTAAACAACATCAAGATTATTGCACTGAGGCCGATTAGTAAACCGCCCAAAATTGCCGTAAGGGGAGTGAAATTTTCCATTGCATTGTCACCTAATTAGAGTTGCTTAGAGCAAAGCAAGTCTGAGTTAGTAATAGAAACCTCAGCATACCTCGACGAATGGATCAAAATATCTGGAATGCAGTCACTTTTCGTTAAAAATACCTTAAGGGCACTTAGAGACCTGACAACAGCCAACAATTGGCTACGTTTTCCGCCTCAATTGAAGACATTTCAAACACTTATTTTCTCGTCCCTGAGTTATGCTGAGATCTCTAATAAGTTGATTCAGGTCAACTAACTAATTTTTATTTCAATCAATACTTAAATATCAACAATTCCTTAGACCTAAAGCCAATAGCAAAATGACCGAGCAGTTTCGATTTCTACCCATTGCCAAGCGCTTAGCGTCGTATCAAGCAAGTAACTTCAACGGTGATCAGCTGGCGGGCGTGATCGTAGCTATCATGCTAATTCCACAAGCAATGGCCTGCTCGCGGGTCTGCCTCCCGAGATTGGTTTGTATGCCATCATACTGCCGTTAATTATTTATGGCTTAATTGGTAGTAGTAATTTTTTATCAGTCGGCCCGGTAGCAATAACGTCATTGCTGGTTGCCGCTACCATTGCTGAAACTAACGTAAGTGGCACCAGTGGCGGAGCCATTGCTGTCGGCCTCATGTTGGCCCTTTTAAGTGGCTCAATACTGCTCACAATGGGGCTCGCTCGTCTGGGCTTTTTGATCAACTTCATCAGTCACCCAGTTATTATTGGCTTTGTCAGTGCTGCAGCTATTCTAATCGCCCTGAGTCAGCTAGAGCATATTTTGGGGCTCAATATACCCAAGGACGTCTCTACGCTCGAGATTCTGCCCTATGTTGTGGCTCATGTGAATTTGGTCAATATCACCACCTTAGCCATCGGCCTAAGCTCGGTAATACTATTGCTACTCACTGATAAGCCCTTAGCGGCTATGTTATTGAGTTTCGGCGTCGCAGCAAACATCGTTACTATTATAGGCAAACTGAGCCCTATCTTGGTTATCGTGCTCGGTGTGGCGAGCGTGACCTTTTTCAGTTTAGATCAAACCCAAGCCGTCGCCATAACTGGCACTATCCCCGCGGGGTTACCGCACATAAGCGTCAGACAATTCGATTTTTCAATTGTTCAGCAACTTATTGTGCCTGCACTAGTGATTTCCTTAGTCGGGTTTGTGGAAAGTACTTCGGTGGCCAAAGCGCTGGCGAGCAAACGTCGCCAAAAGGTAGATGCGAATCAAGAACTGCTGGCATTGGGAATGGCGAACTTAAGCGCATCAGTGACTGGAGCCGGCCCTGTGACCGGTGGCTTTAGCCGCTCTGCCGTGAACTTCTCCGCTGGCTCGAACAGCGGCTTAGCGTCAATCATTACGGCTATTTTTATTGCGATTTCGTTACTATTTCTAACACCGTGGTTTTAGTACTTACCTAAGGCCGTACTCGCAGCGACAATCATGGTTGCGATTGTTAAGTTAATTGATGTACAGGGCTTTATCGCAACATAGCGTTATAACAAAGCCGACACAGCCTCACTAATCACGACGTTTTTATCGGTTCTCGCTGTCGGCATAGCGGCTGGCATAGAGGCTGGCATAGAGGCTGGCATAGAGGCTGGCATAGTGGCTGGCATAGTGGCTGGCATCGATAAGCCGCATTGGATGACGCGACAAAATGCCATTTCCAAACTGCTCCCCGTCAAAGCAGCGTACCAGGTGATAATACAGGTTCATATTCAATTCAGCGGCCAGCGCCCTCGCTTGATCAATATGCTGCGAGGTAGCACGATTTACATCTACTTCCTGCAAGGCAATGATGTCAGGCATGTAACGATTGATTACTCTAGCGATACGTCTTGGCGCAACCTTGCCATCCATGCCAATACAGCTGTGTACGTTATAGGTCATCACACGCAGACAACCGTTGGGTTTATGATAGTTTACTGCGGAGCTTTGGTTAACTACTTGATAAACTTTTGGCACTTCATCTAAGATTGTCCGCGCCGCATTATGTAGGTCGATAAATCGTAAATATGAGCGCTCACGTGCAGGTAAAGCGGTGTCTTCAGGGATAAGCGCAAAGGCGTGCGTTTCTTGATCACCCGGCCCGCCATGCGCACCGTTTTCAATTCTAAAACTGATCGGCGCTTGCTTAGCATGCCAACCACAAAGAGTAATTTGGCCAGCGAACTGATGATGAACGTTGTTGATCATATCGCTACAAACGTCGTCTAGAAACGGATGATGTTGTCCGAATATTATTTGCTTGTCCGCTGGCAGTTTCCAATGCCCGTCAGCTCGCTCAACATGCACAATTCGGCCACCTTTTGAATCGAAATCGGCGACCATGGCCATTGGCACATGGCTGTATTTTGCCAAGCTAGTTGCGATCTTTTTAAGTTGCTCTAAACTAATCTCATGGTCAATATAGACCAAACCTATAGGCCCCATGGCCGCAACTTGTACCGCGGAGTTAATTGCTTGCTTGTCTGTCTGGTCTTTACCGCTTAGCCAAGCAGAGAGCTTTTTACTACCCAGTAACTTAATGTGCTGGGCGTCGCTGTAATCAACTGAACTTTCGTTCTCGCGCGGAGCCACGTCATATGGCGTGCTGCAAAAACGCGCTACGGCCTCGCGAACCGTCGACTCGATTGTTGTCGAGAATTCTACTGGGTAACTTTGTGTCGGCTCTTGACCATGGTCGGAATATACCCAAATATCGTATTCTCTATGTTCAGAAAGCTTGGCCGAACGCCATATTCGCGCGATCGATTTATCCAACCCTTTTAAACTCCAATGGGCAAATTTTGACTCTGGCCCACGCCGGTGTGATTGTTCGTCATAGCCTAAGAAGTTTGCATGAATCACGGGGAGACCGCGCGCCGCATCCAGTTTAACACCAATGGTTACCAGTTCCCGCAACAACACCGAAACCCCGACTCGCAGAGGCACGAAGGTCAATTCCTTTAATAGGTTTTTGCCACCAATTACACCACGCACAAAATCGATGATTGCCATGAAAAGCTCGAACACGATTAATAGCACTACGCGCACGCCACTAACGATATTTAGTAACACAAACAGCACCATTTTATAAACGTTTTTGGTTGGGATAATGCTGTCCCAACCTAAGGATGATGCACAAAATGAACTTTCTGCCGCAGCACCGGTATACAGGTTGGAGTACACGCTACCATCTTTAAAAAGCGGATGGCCTTTTCTCATTAAGCTTTGTTCAATATCGGCAGCAACATTCAGATCCAACATATGCACAGGCTTTTTGTCACTCGGTCGCTTGAACTTAAAAGCTGGAACACAACCGCGAACCCCGTAAAATAGTTCACCTTGTACAGCGGGTGTCGACGACGGCACACCTGAATACAAGGAGTGCAAAGAATAGTGATCATCATTGAGTAGCGAATTTAAAAAAGGCATGGTTCCCGAACTCGCGGCTTTCTTGAATTGCGCATGAGATAGCCCGTCAATTTGCAGAATGATCAAACCATGCTTGTGACCTTTGTTCGATGCCTTTGTCATACCAAAGAGCCAAACGACAAACCGGTTTCTACTGGAAATACGTTTGAGTTGTCGGTACAACTTTTCTGCACGATAAATCATAAATTTGTCTTAGTACTCCGAACCTTTAATACTCATAATGTCAACATAGGCGACAACATAAACCCGTGATACAAAAAACTTTATCATGCAATTTTGTTAATCAGGTTCCACATGCACAACAACATCGTCAAAACCGAAGTGCGCGAGCAAAGCCTGTTCGATTAATTCTGTCACCGCGTGAGCCTGAGCCATGGTTAAGGTCGCATCAACAGTAACGGTCACATCCGCACTACCGCCATTGCGCGCAGAGCGTGCACGCACTTGTTGCACCGCCTCGACATGGTCAATGCCCTGCACTACCCGTTTCATTTCCTCGGGCTTATATCGACTGTAATCGACCAAAATTGGAATCGCGCCTAAGAATAATTTAACCGCTATGTACAAAATTATTAAAGCAATCAATATCGCCACGACGGTATCAAAAAATGCGTAGCCTCTTACGGCTAACTGCCAGCCAGCAATAACAGCGAATGTGGTCAGCACATCGCTTACGGTGTGCTTAGCATCCGCTTGCAGCAAGTCAGAATCGAGGCGCTTAGCCCAATAGTGCGGCCAGACCGTTAGGCCAATATTAATCGTTAGAGTAAGCGCTAATATGATCAAACCAATTCGGCTATGGCTAACCACTTGGCCGTAATTACTGACTGCGTTAAGTAGCAATTCTACAGCCACCACCGCCAACATTACCGCAATCGCAAATACAGCCAGTTGTTGATACTTAGCGTGACCATAATGATGGTCACTATCGGATGGCTTTTCAGATATCCGCAGCGCTAAAAAAGCAATAATATTATTACTAAAATCGCTCAGCGAATGCATCGCATCGCCGACGATTGCTGCCGAATTGGTGCTCAGACCGACCCATAGTTTCGCCATCATCATGACCAAATCGGCCAGCCCTTCGACAATAATGATGGTTCTCACTTGCATGTGCTGCGCGCCTATAAAGTATCGAGATAGAAAACATTACAACATACAAAGCCGCTAAAGAATTTGATGCAGATCAAACCTAGAGTGATGGGTTAGCTGGGAGGTCGAGCTGTTAACTCGGGCGCCGCGCTCACCGCAAGCACGCAGTGACCACTACCACTACAGTCACTACAGCCACCACAGTCACCAAAGGCGCCTAAGAAATGGGAAAATATCGGTCGCCATTAGATGTCGCCCAAGTGCGTGGGCGGCTAAGTCGCCGGCTCTGGCGTGAGCCCAGGTGCCTATCTTGGCGGCCTCACTACAAGAGTGTTTTTGTGCTAGCAAACCGCCGATTATTCCGCTTAATACATCGCCCATACCGGCCGACGACATCGCTGGGTTGCCGAGTTTACACACAAACGCACCAGTATTGTCGCACACTATTGAGCCCGCACCCTTGAGTACGATAGTGCCACCAAACACGTTTTGTAGCTCAGTTGCTGCGGCTAAGCGATCAGCTTGAATATCAACAACGTTAACATTTAACAGAGACGCGGCTTCGCCTGGATGTGGTGTTAATACCCAGTTTTTCTTAACCTTACGCGAGTTCAACTGACTCAGTAAATTCAAGCCATCGGCATCGACTACCATTGATTGCGTGGCACTCAAACAGCGTTCAAAAACATGCTGCGACCACTCTGATTGACCCAGCCCAGGGCCAAGTACCAACACGCTTGGTCGCTCGAGTATCAACTCAAGTTGCTGATTAGATTCGATACTACACGACATGATCTCTGGCCGGCGTGTTAACGCAGCGCTAATATGTTCGCTACGCGTGGCGAGACTAACCATACCAGCCCCGCTTACCAAGGCCGCTTCTGCGGCCATAATCACCGCGCCACCAAACCCGTGATCCCCGCCCACCGCAAGCACATGCCCGAATGACCCTTTATGAGAGTCTGCGGGGCGTGGAGCCAATAGTGGAGGTTTAAGGGATAGAATCTGCATATATCGGTCTCTCAAAGTAGGCTTAGATGGCAAAAAGCGTTTAAAAATGTCGCAGGCAAGCCGAACCTTAGGCCTAAGGTTAAATAGCCCGTCAGTTGAATAGCTTGGCAGTTAAATCGATCGGCAGTTAATCGCACCAGCCAAAGGCCTCATAAGCATTTGACAGTCATTGGTCATAACGCATCTATGGCATTACAAGCTAAATTCACTCTCCATTGCAGAATAGGATGCTGCAGAATTTTCAAGTTTGATCTAAGTCAACAGCGACTTAAAAACCGTTTATCCCTTAAGCGCATCATTAGTTGACCCACGTCAAATTGAGTGTTGATACACCCACTATACTGAATAATGAGATAACAAGTTACGAGAGAGAAACCAACATGATTAAGCGTGTTTTAGTGTATGCCTATGGCAAAATCAACCACGATCACACCTATCAAGCCGCGGCTCACTTCGCAGTAAAACACAATTGTCAATTGACCGGTATTTTCCTAACTGATGATTACAGCCGTTTCGCCACAATATACGGGCCAAGCACGGTCAACATGGCGCACCTTTACTACACCAAGCAAAAAGAGTTTGAAACACAAGCGAAAGAACACTTTAGCGAAATTTGTAAAGAAATCGGAAGCAATTCACAATGGCATAGTCTTTCCAAAGTAAAGGCTCAAAACAAACCCGCGATGTATACAGACGTAATTTTTGTATCGCAACCAACCGTGGAAAACCGCGAAGTCTTTGATGATTTACGTTTTGTTGACCAGTTAATCATTGACACAGGAATACCGGTCATCGTAATACCAGAATGTTGGAGGCAAAAAACATTTGCTAGCCATCCGATGTTAGGCTGGAAAGAGCCTAGAGAAGCCGTTTCAGCAGTGCGCCACGCGCTGCCACTAATGCGCCGAGCTAAACAACTAGACATCGTTACCATCATGCCGTCGCTTGACCAAGATTTAGACTTGGTTGCAGGTGTCGAAATCAGCGCTTACCTTGCCGCACATGATGTAGAGTGCAAATTTCAAGCGATAGAGACCGCCACTGAAGATCACAATGAAGCCGCAACCTTACAACGCCACGCGATTATGCATAAGTGCGACTTGATCATAATTGTCGGTTATGGCCACTCTAGGCTAGGCGAAATTATTCTAGGAGGAGTAACGCGCGACCTATTGAACAGCGCAAAAGTGCCGGTGTTGTTCGCGCACTGAACCTTAGTCCTTAGCTTAGTAATCGTTGAGTTCGCATGAATGTTGTCATTTCGCTCTTCTATAACTCTTGATTTAAACGCTAGTTCGGGGCGCTCGGCGCTATAGTCATGACATATGAATAAGCGCGTATCATCAGGCAGTGCCAATATCTTTTGAATTGAAAGACCTAGTCGAATTGCGAACCGTCGCAGGGAAAATCTTTAACCTCATTAAATACGGTTGAGAACGGTTTTTATTTCCGCACTGATTGCGATCTTTCCACCTAAGGTTTTTCTAAATAGGCCACGGCGGAAATATGATCAGCATGTACATGCGTTTCAATGATCCACTGCACATGCAAATTATTAGATTCGATGTGTTTAACAATCCTATCGGCGGAACACGTGGTTAATACGCCAGAGGCGTAGTCAAAATCCCATACACTGTCGTTGACCGCACTGAACTTATTTGTGGTGTCGGATACAACGTAGAAAAAGTGATGGTATCTTGGTCAAAAAATTCGCACACTTTGGGTACCAAATTAGGCGCCGGTTTAGATCCTGAGACGCCAAGTGTTTGCAGACCAAATGCTGGTTCAATTGATATGGACATTACCCCTCCTCCTAATGTGAAAAAAGCACGGGTACGGTGCTGTGCTTACACAAATGTCGGGTGGTGCCCCCGAGTATAATTTCTCGCAACCGCGTATGCCCGTAACCACCGACAACAATCAAGTCGGCCGCTGTTTTTTTGGCAAACTTCCTTAGTACTTTCTCGGGCTGATTCGCTTTTTCATCTGTCTCTTTTAGATGAAAGCCATTGGCCACACCATGGCGCGACAGATAGCTGGAAATCTCTGATATATCGACCACCTCGTTATCCGACTTTTTATGATTAACCGCGACCGTGTCTACCTGCTCAGCCTGCTTAAGGATCGGCATGGCGTCTTGTACCGCACGAATTGCCTCACGCGATTCGTCCCAGCCGATGACAATCCGCTTACCAAATTCAACTTCGTCCCACTGGGTCGGAATTAAGATAACGGGCTTACCTGTTTCCAGCACCAGTGTATTGATAAAGCCAATATTGCTATGCCCTTGAGCCGGGTCGTAAGCGACTTGGTTAGTGATAATCAAATCAGAATAGGCCATCGCTCTTAGCGGATGTTCTTGCGCCGACACTTCTAGCCAAGTTGCTTTGTAATCAAGGTCATCAACAATCTCTTGAAAGTCTCTATTCGCCTTAGATGATTTCTCGGCGTCTCGCTTTTCGATTAACTCGATCATGTCACTAGAACCCATGCCATATGATGACATGCCATAAGCCCCACCGCTCAGTAGGCTAATTTCCTTGACATAAACCCCAGTCAAAGTGGCATTTATCTTCTTGGCTAATTGAACTGCGGCACGAATAGCGTTGTCACGCCCATCTGTTTCGTTAACACACACAATAATATTTTTATACACGTTATTCCCTCCTACCGATCAAATCAAATCGATGTTATTGATTGCTATGGTGATCCAGCATAACCATCGATATAAGCTAGCGATTTGATATAGATCAACGTTTTGCATAACTAGAGAATGTCGTTGGGCAAGTACTGACAGTATTCTCTTCGAGCCAGCCAGGCCGTAGCGTCTTTACAATAGAATATATAACCGCTTGAAAGTATGGCTCGGGTGATCACGCTACGTAACGTGAGGCGGCCTCGAAACTCTCTGGAGAAGAAGGCTTTAAAACACGATCCGGCAAAAATTTTGGTGTATTTTGGAGTCACAACGAGATCCGTTTCAAATTAAGCTTCCCTTGACCAACACTCGATTTACAGCAATAATTTTGGGCCCAGAGATTAAGAAAATTAGAGGTAATCTTGATATAGAGGGTCTATTAATCGTTGATGAACTATTGATCCGCCCAGTTAACTAATCTGAAGAAAACTGCGGGACAGTTACCTGAATTTGTTCCATGGTAAAGCCTCTGCTTTGCATAAATCTAGCCCGTTTAGACCACGCGCTATAATCAGTTATAGGCGCATCACCATATTTTTTTTGGTATTGAGTCTGCGCATTATCAAACCAGATTGCGCCGCCCGGGTCTAAATAGTCTTGAATGAGGTTGTTGCTAACCCCCTTACTCTTTAGTTCGGCTTTAATTTTAGTTGGTCCAAAACCACGAATACATCGAGACCGTATATAGACCTCAGTGAAACGTTCGTCAGATAGATACTTTTTTTCTAACAAGTCATCAATCACCGCATAAATAACATCGGAGCCTTGAGATACATTTGAGACATCTGCATTATCGGCCTCTTCTATGGCGTTGACGGTATCAGCGCCCTCGGAGTCGTTAGAGCCTTCAGCCTTTTCAGAGCCTTGAGCTTTTTGAGATGCCTCGAAGCGAGCGAACAGCTTAGTCGTTAACTCCTTAACACTGTGCTCACGCATCGCTAGCAGTCGCAGGCCTCGAGCAAATACGTCATTAAATTCTTTTTGCGCTGGGTCGATTACTAAAGTTAACGGTTCACTGGCCTTTTCAGCCTGTAATTCAGATCGACGCCTGGTTTTGCCGTTAGATGGCCCTTCAAAAACCTCATCCTTTGGCATTGCTTCCAATTTGCTTGTGTCGAACTCATACTGCTCTTCAGATGCGGCGTTATCTAGCGAAGATTTATAGTCATTTGGAAGTTTAGATCTTTTTTCTGATGTTCGACCATGTTTCTTTTTGGATCGAGGCTTCCATTGCTTTGACTTGAGTGTATTTTCGTCTATCGAAGAGTTTGCTTTTACCTTATGGCTATAAATATGTTGCTCACCCTCGCTTGTCTCCGTCGAATTTGTCTCAGAAGCATTCGAGCTATCGCCTTTACTTGCGCTGCGCAGTGGTTTGATTATCTTCATAATATTTTGAACTAGCCGAACCAAAAATGGAGCTAACTCTCGTTAACTCCATTGCTGATACAGACTTTAAGTTTTCTAACTAACGATAGAAAATTTGAGCAACATTAAGCTTTAGCCGCTTTAGACGCTTTAGCTGCTTTGGCATCTTTAGCGTTAGACTCCTTGAGCTTCGCATCATTAGTTTTAGCTTCTTTAGCCGATGCCACTGCTTCAGGCCTCTCTTCACCAACACCAAGCGCTGTGCGAACTTTCGCTTCAATCTCTTCAGCCATCTCAGGGTGTTCCTTTAGAAACTCACGGACGTTATCCTTGCCTTGGCCAATGCGTGTACCGTCGTAGCTATACCAAGCGCCAGACTTCTCGACGATATCATGCTCAACGCCAATACCGATTAGCTCGCTTTCTTTGGAGATACCTTGGTTGTACAAAATATCGAACTCAGCTTGTTTAAACGGCGGAGCGACCTTGTTCTTGACTACTTTAACGCGAGTTTGATTGCCGTAAATCTCGTCGCCTTTCTTGATCGCGCCAATGCGGCGAATGTCTAGGCGAACCGATGAATAGAATTTTAAAGCATTACCACCCGTAGTGGTCTCAGGGTTGCCAAACATTACGCCAATCTTCATACGAAGCTGGTTAATGAAAACTACCAGAGTGTTCGATTTTTGAATACTACCCGTTAGCTTGCGGAGCGCTTGGGACAGCAAACGAGCTTGTAATCCCATATGTGAATCGCCCATGTCGCCTTCAATTTCGGCTCTAGGTGTCAGCGCTGCAACAGAATCGATAACGATCATGCCAACCGCCGCAGAGCGTACCAACATGTCTACGATCTCTAAAGCTTGCTCGCCTGTATCTGGTTGAGATACTAATAAGTTATCGATATCAACACCGAGCTTTTTGGCGTAAGCCGGATCGAGTGCATGCTCTGCATCAATGAATGCACACGTTAAACCCTTCTTTTGTGCTTGAGCAATCGCTTCTAAAGTTAGGGTGGTTTTACCTGAAGATTCTGGGCCGTAGATTTCTACTACACGACCTTGAGGTAAGCCACCGACACCAAGTGCGGCGTCTAAGCCGATTGAGCCTGTTGAGATTACATCAATGGCTTCGCCATTTTTCGGATCATCACCCAAACGCATCACCGACCCTTTTCCGTATTGTCGTTCTATCTGCGTTAGCGCCGCGTCGAGCGCTTTTTGTTTATTGTCATCCATTGGTATCTCCAGTAATGAGTTTTGCTGCTTGTTTTTTGATATGCTGTTAATTTATACAGTAGTTGTAAAATTGTCAACCAGTAGTTTTAAACAATAATAAAATGGCCAGACATCAGTAGCTTAAATTTGATCTGGCTTAGAAATTTGTCCAGTTTAAATAAGCTAGTAATGAGGTGGCCTTTCATCCACCACCTCGGCTGGTCCTTGATCACTTGACCGCAGGCCATGCATCTTGCTAATCAAGCCTGCGTATTTTACTTTAAGGTCGTCAAGTTCACGTTGTTGAATGAAAAATTCGTCGCTAATTTTAGATAAAGAATCTTCCAAAAAGGCTAGTTTCACTTGTAAGTCTTGAATATCTGAATCACTCATCTGCGTCTATCCATTGTTTACTGCGGTCGACCGCTTTGTGCCATTGCTTTAATAGAGCTTCGATTTTCTGCGGAGCCAATTGCGGCTCAAATTGGCGCTCAACTTCGCGAACCTTCAATAGGTCGCTCATATCCCAATAACCGACTTTTAAACCAGCTAGATACGCTGCACCAAGCGCGGTTGACTCTAAAACCTTGGGCCGAGCAACCGACTTTTGCAATACATCAGCCTGAAACTGAGCTAAAAAGTTATTGGCGATCGCTGCGCCGTCAACATTTAGCTGACTTAATTCAATGCCGCTATCCGATTGCATCGCTTCAATCACGTCATAAATTTGATAGGCCAACGATTGTAGGGTTGCTTTGGCTATTTCGGCTTGACCCGAGTCTCGGGTTAATCCGAAGATCGCGCCGCGGGCATACATATCCCAATGAGGGGCACCCAAACCAGCAAACGCAGGTACCACCACCACACTACTCTCAGGATTCGCCGCTAAAGCAAGTTCTTCAGAGTCACTTGCTGTCTCAATAAATTCCAGCTGGTCGCGTAACCATTGCACCGCAGCACCGGCGATAAACACGCTGCCTTCTAAGGCGTATGTTATCTGACCGTTTAGCGACCAAGCGATAGTGCTGAGTAAACCAGATTTACTGTCGATGCGCTCAGTGCCGGTGTTCATTAGCATAAAACAACCCGTGCCATAGGTGTTCTTTGCCATGCCTTTCTCAAAGCAAGTTTGACCAAACAAAGCTGCCTGCTGATCTCCGGCAACACCGGCAATGGCAACCTCAGCACCTTGAAAACTAACGTTGCCAAAATCAGCCGAACTGTCTCGAACCTCGGGCAACATAGATTTCGGCACAGTGAAGAGTTCTAATAGCTCATCATCCCACTCTCCGCTGTTGATATTCAACAACATAGTGCGCGCTGCATTACTGTGGTCAGTGGCGTGAACGGCCCCTTCGGTGAGATTCCAAATAATCCAGGTATCTATGGTGCCAAATAACAATTCACCGGCATCCGCTTGCGCGCGGGCGCCGTCAACATTGTCGAGTATCCATTGAATCTTACTAGCCGAAAAATACGAGTCAATTACTAAACCCGTTTTTTGTTGAATCTTGTCTTTCCAACCCGCGGCTGAGATTTCATCACATCTAGCAGCGGTTCGGCGATCTTGCCATACAATTGCATTATAAACGGGCTGGCCAGTTTTCTTATTCCAAACAACGGTGGTCTCGCGCTGATTTGTAATACCGATAGCCGCGATATCACTGGGGCGCAGATGGTTCTTAGCGACCAGTTTTTGCAATACCATGAATTGCGAATCCCAAATCTCCATTGGGTCATGCTCAACCCAGCCGGACTTGGGGAAATGTTGACTAAACTCTTGTTGCGATAGGTCAACAACGTCGGCCTGATGGTCGAATAGCACCGCGCGCGAGCTGGTAGTGCCCTGATCTAATGCAATAATAAATTGTTCTGACACACTTGCTCCGTAAAATCGTATTAACAGCAGTTTTAGACGCGTATAACCAAGTCTTTTTCGCGATCATTTCAAGCAAAGAAGTGTAAGTGATTTTGGTAAGCAAACCAACTGAACTACAATACACAAATGCAAGTATATCAACTTATAAAGAAAATCGTCTTTCTAGATAGAGTCGGGCTTCCTGAGCGCTTCAGTGTGCGAGCGCCGGAGCTTAATCATCAGTGGGACAACTACGACTCAACCTTGCCCGAGCAGGTTATCGAGCGCAGTGTTGGTGCTGATGTATTGATCACCAATAAGGTTAAAATCACCCGTGAGACGCTGCTCGCGTGCCCTAGCGTCAAGCATATTGCGGTGGCAGCGACTGGCTTTAACATCATTGATATTGATGCCTGCCGTGAATTGGGTGTATCAGTGAGTAATATTCCGAGTTATGCCGCTACCACGGTAGCCGAACACGTGATAGCTTCCGCACTGTGCCTACGCCGACAACTCTTGAGCTACCGCCAAAGTGTTATTGATGGTCAATGGCAAAGGAGCAGCTCGTTTTGCCTCTTCGGCGAGCCTATCAATGATTTAAAAAACTCAAGCTTCGCGGTGATCGGGTTTGGCGAACTTGGTCGAGCCGCCGCTTCGATGGCGGCGGCCTTGGGGATGCGGGTAATTTTTTCCTCTCGTGGTAAACATCAGTGCGAGATTGCCGAACAAGTTAGTTTTGAAGAAGCAATCACGACCGCCGATATTATCAGCGTTCACTGCAGTTTAAACGCTGATACATTAAACCTAATAGCGGCACCACAGCTACGGAAAATGCAGCCGCATGCGATTCTCATTAATACCGCTCGGGGAGGCATTGTCAACGAGGCTGACGTGGTCCAAGCGATTAATGACAAACTGATCGGTGGCATATCGTTTGATGTGTTGATTGAGGAGCCGCCGAGTGATTATTCGCCGCTATTGTCAATCGCAAATTTTGAGAACGTAATCATTACACCCCATTCAGCGTGGGCTAGCGAGCAGGCAATGCAACGATTAGCCGATATATTGGCTGACAATGTTGAGGCATTTTTGTTAGGCTCACCACAGAACCTAGTTAGTTAAAGTGGAAATTAAAGCAGTTAGTTATAATTCTGTCTAGTAATCGACTCAAAACCATGAAGTTATCCAAATTCGGTAGTAAATTTACGCGTCAATCTGGCATCAATCAACTGATGCAGGATCTTGGCGAAGCCTATAGCTCTGATCACCCAGATTTATGCATGCTCGGTGGTGGCAATCCGGCGTTTATTCCAGCAGCCCAAGAGTTGTTTGGCAAGGAGATGGCACGCCTGATCGATAATAATTTGTTTCAACGAATGGTTGGTATTTATGACGGCCCTCACGGTGAGCAGAGTTTTCGCGAGGTGCTGGCCAACTACCTAAACAAACAGTTTGATTGGAGTATTAGCGCCGAAAATATCTCGCTAACCAATGGCAGTCAGAATAGTTTCTTCTATCTTTTCAACGCCTTGGCCGGTGAGATGCCGGACGGCAGTTTCAAGAAGATCATGTTCCCCTTATCTCCTGAGTACGTGGGCTATGCCGACTCTGGACTAAGCGAAAACATGTTTGTCTCTAACCGCCCAAATATTGAGCACCTCGAGAATAAGCAATTTAAATATCGGGTTAACTTCGACGAGTTAGAAATTGGTGATGACATAGCCGCCATTTGCCTGTCTCGGCCTACCAACCCAACCGGCAACGTGGTTAGCAACCGAGAATTAGCTCGGCTTGATGAACTCGCTCGGCAGCACGAGATTCCGTTAATTGTCGATAACGCCTACGGTCAGCCGTTTCCAAATGTGATCTACGCCGATGCCGATTTAAGCTGGAATCAAAATACCGTGCTCTGCATGTCGCTGTCAAAACTCGGCTTGCCAGGTGCGCGCACGGGTATCGTGATCGCTAACAAAGAAATCACCAACACGATTAGCGCACTCAGTGGCATTATCACCCTTGCGCCAAATAGTGTCGGCGCGGCATTGATGACGCGCATGATTGAAGACGGAGAAATGGGACATCTCACCGAAAATATTATCAAACCGTTTTATCGCACGCAGCTGGACGCCGCCATTGAGGTGTTTAACCAGGTATTCGCCGATTTACCGGTGCTGATGCATAAACCCGAAGGCGCTTTCTTTCTGTGGCTATGGTGCCAAGACCTACCGATAACGACTAAAGAACTCTACGCCAGACTCAAAGCTCGGCAAGTATTCGTGATTCCCGGCGAAGACTTTTTCATCGACATGGACCCCAGCTGGCCGCACACCAAGCAATGTCTGAGAATCAATTACGGCCAACCGACTGAAAAGCTCCGTGCAGGCTTTGAAGTTTTAGCCACCGAATTACGTCTATTGTACGGATTGTAAGACGCTGATGGCGACTCGATTTAGACCGTTTACGGCAAATATTCACTCGCGTAAGCAATGCAGCGTCAGCGTCTTAGGCTATAATGCGCGGCTGATCGACGATGTAATTAGTTAACTGCCCCATGCCTACTCAAAATATGTCCGCACCGAAAATTGGTTTTATTAGCTTAGGCTGTCCAAAAGCCTTGGTCGATTCCGAATTGATCCTTACCGAGCTTCGCACAAATGGCTATGAGATTGTACCAACCTATCAAGACGCTGACATGGTTGTGGTTAACACCTGTGGCTTTATCGATTCGGCCAAGAAAGAGTCGCTTGATACGATCGGTGAAGCGCTGCACGAGAACGGCAAAGTAATTGTAACCGGCTGTATGGGCGCCAAGGCCAGCGACATTACCGACATACACCCCAGCGTGTTAGATGTGTCGGGCCCGCATGCCTACGCGCAAGTATTAGGCGCGGTTCAAGAGCATTTGCCATACAAGGCCCCGTATGACCCTCATCTAGATCTTATGCCGCCGCACGGTATAAAACTAACTCCCAGGCATTACGCTTATCTGAAAATTTCAGAGGGTTGTAACCACCGCTGCAGCTTCTGCATTATCCCATCGATGCGCGGTGATTTGGTTAGCAGACCGGCCAATGATGTGGTCGCTGAAGCTGAGGGCTTAGTTAAATCAGGAGTTAAAGAGCTACTGGTTATTTCACAAGACACCTCGGCCTACGGTATAGACACCAAATACCGCACTACCTTTCACAACGGCAAGCCGGTCAGAACTAAAATGATCGACCTATGCCATGCGCTAGGTGAGATCGGCAATGAGCAGTCGCCTTGGGTCCGCTTGCATTACGTTTACCCGTACCCGCATGTCGACAATATTATTCCGTTGATGGCTGAAGATAAGATACTGCCGTATCTGGATATTCCATTTCAACATGCTTCGCCGAAGATTTTAAAAGCAATGAAGCGACCAGGGGCTATTCATAAAACCCTTAGCCGTATCAAAATGTGGCGAGAGACCTGCCCAGACTTAACCATCCGCAGCACCTTTATTGTTGGCTTCCCCGGCGAAACTGACGATGACTTTAAACAGTTACTAGACTTTATTGATGAGGCTCAGCTTGATCGAGTTGGGGCGTTTACCTACTCACCGGTACAAGGCGCATCTGCCAACGCGCTTGAAGGTCACGTAGCTGACGAGGTAAAGCAAGAGCGATTGGCCGAGTTCATGGGCCTGCAAGCAAAAATAAGCACCGATAAACTGACTAAAAAAATTGGCAAAACAATCGACGTAATCATTGATGAGGTTGACGACGAAGGTGCCGTTGCCCGTAGCAAGGCCGATGCCCCTGAAATTGATGGCGTGGTTTATATCAATGGTGAAACTCAGCATACCGCTGGAGATATAATAAGCGTGACTGTACACGCCAGTGACGAGCATGATTTGTGGGCTAATAGCTGATTTAGGTTTTAGCTAGCTTGGGTTTCCGAGGAAACACCTTGATAATTAGAACTAATAGCAAAACCTATCTAATACAAGAATTCCACCGCCCCCTCATACCTCCCCTGTTAAGGTTATTCTCTATCTAAATTAACAGCAGAATAAACATGCTCGATCAATTGTTTTCAATGAAGGGGAAAACCTGTGTTCTCACGGGTGGCTCACGTGGGCTTGGCTATTACATGGCTAAGGGCTTTTTATGCGCCGGCGCAAAGCGCGTGTAGATTACCGCTCAGCAAAGCTGAAGCCTGTATCAATGCGGCTAAAGAGTTATCCGAATTCGGCGAGTGCATTGCCATTTCTGGAAACATGGGCTCGATGGGAGAAATATCAGCCTTGGTTAAAGAGCTGACCGAGCGTGAAACGTCAATTGACGTGCTGGTAAACAATGCTGGCACTGGCTAGATGGAAAAGCTCGAAGACTTCTCCGAAGTGGGCTGGGACCGAGTAATCGACCTAAATGTTAAATCGCCATTCTTTCTACCAAAAGAATTAATACCGCTATCGAGTGCCGGGGCGAGTCATGAGAGCGCATCAACGTCATTAATATTGGCTTAGTTGCCGGCATTTGTGGTGAGACCGACACCTTCAGTTATGCTCCAAGCAAGGCGGCTATTCATCAGCTCACGCGCAACCTTGCGGTGGCGCTAAGTGATCGACACATTCGCATAAACGCCATCGTTACTGGACGTTTCTTCTCCAAAATGACTGAATACGCTAGCCAAGATAAAGACCAATACGAGGCTGAAATAGCGATTATGCCACTTCATCGTTGGGGCTCGGAAACGGACATAAGTGGAGTCGCAATTATGCTCGCCAGTACCGCTGGTGCCTTTATTCCTGGGCAAATTATCCCAGTCGATGGCGGGACTACGCTAGTTAGATAAAGAGTTAGATAAAGAGTTAGATAAAGAGTTAGATAAGAGTTAGATAAACGTCATTAAATTGATTCGGCATGGTTCATTCTTGGCTGGGCCTAGAATGAACCACTTATCTTGCTAGTAATACGCTAATCGTCGTACTCGTACTCACCATAGGTATCTGATTGAATCAGGTTCTCTTTGTAATAACGCAATTCTTCAATCGATTCCTTAATATCATCCAGTGCTTTGTGAGTGGATCGCTTGTTCAAACCAGGCAAGATGCTAGGTGACCATTGACGGGCAACTTCCTTAAACGAGCTGACATCAATATTACGGTAATGCAGCCATTCGCTTAACTCGGGCATATACTTATATAAAAAACGACGGTCTTGGCAAATACTGTTGCCACACAAAGGCGCGCGGTTATTTAAAGTGTGCCGTTGAATAAAATCGAGCGTCTCGATCTCAGCTTGTCGTTCGGTAACACGCGAAACTTTCACACGGTTCACTAGCCCTGTTTTGTTGTGTGTGCGAGTATTCCATTCATCCATACCGTCGATCAGTTCTTGCGGTTGGTGAATCACGATAACCGGGCCTTCGGCGATGGTTCTTAGGTCACCGTCGGTGATAATTGTAGCCATCTCGATGATGCGATCTTTTTCAGGATCTAAACCCGTCATTTCTAGGTCCATCCAGACCCAAGCGTTGTGATGTGGAGGCACTAGCCATTCTCCTTACTGCGTAAAACAGTGGTATAGTTTTGAAAAATTTCAAAGAGCGAGAATACTATGAAAGACGATATCAATAAACTGCTCAACGGAAAGTGTCGCGTAGTTTCTAAAAAAGAAGGCGCATTAAACCTTTCACAAGTCGAACAGCTTCGCGGTTTAACCCCAGACTGGCAGTTCTGTGCTAACGATAATGTATTAACTCGAGTATTCCATTTCGAGAATTACGCTGAAACAATCGCCTTCGTTAACGCGGTAGCCACAATCGCCGAAGCTCAAGACCACCACCCTGAGCTATTGGTTACCCGTAAACGCTGTAAGGTTTGCTATAAAACCCATACAGTCAATGGAGTTACCATGAATGACTTTATTTGTGCAGCACAAACTGATGTGCCGTACATATAACCGCTTCATAGTAGGTCTCAGGTCTTCTAAGTGACGATGTCGTCGAAAAACGATTTAATTTTATCTGACCAAGAACTCCCTTCGGGGCTGTGTTTTCTGCCACCGGTATTAATAGACTCATCCAACTCTTTGAACAACTCTTTCTGCCGCTTAGTTAGATTGACTGGAGTTTCGACCATTACCTCACAATAAAGATCACCGACAAAGCCAGCGTTGCGAACATTCTTCACACCCTTACCGCGTAAACGGAACATTTTGCCAGATTGAGTACCCGCTGGAATCTTCAGCTTAGCTCGGCCCTCAAGAGTTGGAACCTCGAGCTCGCCGCCCAACGCCAAGGTCGAGTAGCTGATCGGCACGGTACAGTGCAAATCAACACCCTCACGGGTAAATATTTCATGCGCCAACAGCGACACTGACACGTAGAGATCACCATTTATACCACCGGTACCGGCATTCTCGCCTTCGCCTGATAGACGTATTTGATCGCCCTCGTCTACCCCTGCAGGTATCTTAACCGAGAGTTTTTTATTTTCACGAACTCGGCCCTCACCATGACAAGTATTACAAGGATCTGAAATAATTGTACCGTTACCACGACACTTCGGGCAAGTTTGCTGAACCGAGAAGAAACCTTGCTGAATGCGTACTTGACCTTGGCCATTACAGGTGCCGCAATGAGTTGGCTTGCTGCCTTCTTTGGTACCAGATCCGTGGCAAGTCTTACAGCCCGACATACGCGGTACGGTAATGTTTTTCTCAACGCCACGAACCGCTTCTTCAAGCGTTAACTCCATGTTATAGCGTAGGTCGGAGCCTCGGCGTTGACGCTGCCTGCCACCGCCTTGCCCGCCGAAAATATCGCCAAACATATCACCGAAAATATCACCAAATCCTCCAGCTCCTTGACCACCGCCACCGCCCATGCCGCCTTCAAAAGCAGCATGACCGAACTGATCATAAGCCGCCTTCTTCTCAGCGTTAGACAAAATGTCGTGAGCTTCTTTAGCCTCTTTAAACTTAACTTCAGCGGCTGCGTCATCTGGGTTTCGATCAGGGTGGTGCTTCATCGCTAAACGGCGATAAGCTTTCTTTAACTCAGCTTCATTGGCTGATTTAGTAACACCGAGAACGTCGTAATAATCTCGTTTTGCCATTATTTTAAATCTCTATTACTTTTCTTGCTTGCGCCCGCCTCAGACCTTGCTTAATTAGAAGGACATAATAAAAAAGGGCATTCATAAAAAAGCCCGTACTTAATCAAGCACGGGCTTTTAGAGGTAAGTGACAGTTACGCTTTATTGCTATCGGCTTCTGCTTCTGCTTCGTCTTTAACTTCTTCGAATTCGGCATCAACTACGTTGTCGTCTTGTGGTGCTTCTTCTTGAGCCGCACTACCTTCTGCACCTTCCGCGCCAGCATACATTTGTTCGGCTAGCTTGTGACTAGCTTGCATTAATGTTTCTACTTTTGCGTTGATCACTTCAACATCGTCGCCTTTCACCGCTTCTTCAACTTCAGCAATCGCCGCTTCGATATTTGACTTTTCAGTCTCATCTAGCTTATCGCCAGCGTCAGTCATCGTTTTTGTGACGCCATTTACCATCGACTCAGCTTGATTTCTGGCTTCAACTAAGGATTTTGCCAAGGCATCTTCTTCTGCATGCGCTTCAGCATCAGCAACCATCGCTTCGATCTCTTCATCGCTCAAGCCAGAGCTTGATTTAATTACGATCTTGTTCTCTTTGCCGGTTGCTTTGTCTTTCGCCGAAACGTGCATGATACCGTTAGCGTCGATGTCAAACGTAACTTCAACTTGTGGTGTGCCACGTTGCGCAGGTGGAATGTCGGTTAAGTCAAAACGACCTAAAGACTTATTGCCAGCGGCCATTTCACGCTCACCTTGAAGTACATGAATGGTTACCGCGCTTTGGTTGTCTTCTGCTGTTGAGAACACTTGGCTTGCATTAGTCGGAATAGTCGTATTCTTGTCGATCAATGCTGTACGCACGCCGCCCATTGTTTCAATACCAAGAGTCAGAGGTGTTACATCAAGTAGTAATACGTCTTTCACGTCGCCACCTAACACACCACCTTGAATTGCTGCGCCCATAGCCACGGCTTCATCAGGGTTAACGTCACGACGAGCTTCTTTACCAAAGAACTCCTGTACCGCTTGTTGTACTTTAGGCATACGAGTTTGACCACCAACAAGTATCACATCATCGATATCGCTTGCAGACAAGCCAGCATCTTTAAGAGCTGTACGGCAAGGGTCTATCGTACGTGTTACCAAATCGCCAACCAATGACTCTAATTTGGCACGAGAAAGCTTCAGCACTAGGTGCTTTGGACCCGTACTATCAGCGGTAATGTATGGCAGGTTGATCTCAGTTTGTGAGCTTGAAGACAACTCAATCTTGGCTTTCTCTGCCGCGTCTTTCAAGCGTTGCATCGCCAGAGGATCGCTCTTCAAATCAATTTTTTGATCTTTCTTGAACTCGTCAGCAAGGTATTTGATTATACGATTATCAAAATCTTCACCACCAAGAAATGTGTCACCGTTGGTAGACAGCACTTCAAATTGGTGCTCGCCGTCAATATCGGCAATTTCTATGATTGATACGTCGAATGTACCGCCGCCAAGGTCATAAACCGCTAGTTTACGATCACCTGCTTTTTGGTCCATACCATAAGCAAGTGCCGCCGCTGTTGGCTCGTTGATGATCCGCTTAACAGTCAAACCTGCGATCTTGCCCGCATCTTTAGTTGCTTGGCGTTGAGCGTCGTTGAAATAAGCTGGAACAGTAACAACCGCTTCGGTGACTTCTTCACCGAGAAATTCTTCGGCGGTAGTTTTCATTTTTTGCAAGATACGCGCAGCCACTTCGGGTGCGGCCATTTCTTTGCCATTAGCGACAACCCAAGCATCGCCGTTTTTGGCTTTGACGATTTTGTACGGCATCAGGTCTTTGTCACGCTGAACAACATCTTCGTCGAACTTACGGCCGATCAAACGTTTTACCGCATAAAGCGTATTGGTAGGGTTAGTTACCGATTGGCGTTTTGCTGGCTGACCTACTAACACTTCACCATCTTCAGCAAATGCTACGTATGACGGCGTTGTGCGATCGCCTTCGCTGTTTTCAATAACGCGCGGCTTATCGCCATCCATTACTGCTACACAAGAGTTAGTGGTGCCTAAATCGATTCCAATAATTTTGCCCATAATATGTTTCCTCAATTAATTTTGTTGCTTGCCCTTTTTGTAGGGCTTGTATTTGGTAATTCAACAGCTGAAATGTATCCAACTGTTATAAAAAACGGTTTTTTCGATGTTTTTAATAGATTTTTGTGGACTCTTGCAAATTTACCCAGAGTCTTACTAAATAGAGTCTTACTTGGCGACCACAACCATCGCTGGCCGCAACAGGCGTTCATGCAATTGAAAACCGGCTTGGATAACATTTAGTATGCAACCAGCCTCTACCTCAGCCGATTCAACCATGCTCATAGCTTGATGAAGGTTAGGATCAAGCTTGTCGCCAACTTCTGGGGCTATCTCAACCAGCGAATACTTAGCAAAGCCTGACTGTAATTGCTTTAAGGTAATACCTACACCTTCATGAAGACTCTTAACAGCGTCATCGGCTTGTTCAGAAATTTCGACTGCTGCCGCCAATTTGAGGCTATCAAAAACATTAACCATTTCTTTGGCAAAGCCTTCAATGGCAAACTTACGCCCATTGGCGACGTCTTTCTCGGCACGGCGGCGAACATTATCTTCTTCCGCTTTTGCACGTAGAAACGCATCTTTAAGCTTAGCAATTTCGGCTTGAGCCGCTTCAAGCTCAGAAACAGTGTCGGCTGTTAGCTCTACCACGTCACCTTCAACAGCGGCATCAACTGGCGTATCGTTTTGGTTTTGGTCAGGTAATTCTTGGTTTTCTTGGTTTTCTTGATCAGTCATTTATCTAAAAGTGTGTCGGACTCGGATGCGTGAATTATGGGGATAGAATCAATACGTTCAAGGTTTTAAGGTGTTTTTTATACACAATTTTGCCAATTCGCACCTCGGCATAATTTAACTACGAGGAGAAACGCATGATGTTTTCAAAATGGATACAAAACTGAGTGTTGGTGTGGGCTTTGCGCGTTGTATCACTGCATACCGAGGCCTTGTTTTTGCCTCGCTTTCCTTCAAGCTGGATTATGCAATAGCTTTGGCGCGGTTGAATACCTCATAACCCAATCTCAAAACGCCAGGTATATGGCCTCATTCTCACAACGGCAACTGGATTATTTCTATGCACAACCGCTTTGGATGGTGTGCGCTTGGGCGGTCGCTATCTGGAGTAGTGTGCTGGCATCTATTTTACTACGGCTAAGAAAGAAGCTTGCGGCACCAATCTCCCTGGTTTCTTGGCTCGGACTAATACTCACCTGTTTGCATAGCTATGTCTTATCAAATGGCTATGAGGTTATGGGTGGCAACAGTGCTCTGGCCTTCTCCGCATTGCTATTCGTCATCGCCGGGGATTTGTTTTTTTATGCCAGAGCTATGGTTAATAAGGGCGCATTAAACTAATCCCTATTTTGGACCCTACCTCGGGCACTAATTTGAGCCCTATCTGAACCTCTAGGGTTTTCATAAAGCTCACTAAAACGGCAAATTAGATGAGTCTAGCGCGAAATGACTTACCCTTAATTTTGCCTTGCTCCAATTGCTTTAGAGCAATCTTAGCCAGCGGTCGCTCAACGGCTATATAAGCCCAGTTATCCAGAACCTGAATTTTACCTATATTATCACCGCTGATCTCATCGGATTTGGTCAACGCGCCGACTAAATCACCTGGTCTGAGTTTTTGTCGCTTGCCACCTTCAACTCGTAACGTCGACATGCTCGGGCGATCAGGCGCCTGACTTAATAGCTCGATCAGTGGCAAATCGCTCGGGCGTATTTCAGTCTCTAAATACGCTTCTAACTGATCAACTCGAAATTGCTCTGATACTTGAAACAGCGAACATGCTTGACCTTTCTCACCAGCACGACCGGTTCTACCGATGCGATGAGTATAGATTTCTAACTCTCTTGGAAGATGGTAGTTAAACACCAACGCCAAAGTATCTATGTCAAGACCTCGCGCGGCAACATCTGTGGCTACTAATATATTAATACTGCTATTTGAAAAACGAATAAGCGTTTGATCACGGTCTTTTTGCTCCATATCACCGTGTAATGCGGAGGCACTAAAACCGGCACTTTTTAAGCCACCCGCTACCGTTTGGGTGTCCTGACGGGTATTGCAAAACACCACACATTGCTTACCACTATTATCCAATAGCAACAATTTTAATGCCTGTAAGCGATCTTTCTCATTGTCAACCAAGAAAAAAGCTTGATCAACTCGAACTGTATCTTGAGTTGGGGCAACTTCTGCAATACTCGGGTTTTGCATGATAGTTTCTGCAATAGCCTTGATACCTTTCGGGTAGGTTGCACTGAATAATAATGTCTGTCGTTGCGACGGAACGGCATCAATGATGGCCTCTATGGTTTTCTGAAAACCCATATCGAGCATACGGTCGGCCTCGTCTAGCACTAAGGTCTCCATACTGGATAAATCCAATGTACCCTTATTCAGGTGATCTTCAATTCGTCCGGGAGTGCCGACAACAATATGAACTCCTTTCTGAAGAGACGAGGCTTGCGCCTTAATCGGAGTGCCGCCGTAAAGAGTGGCCACTTTAACATTGGGAATACCGCGCGCTAATCGACGAATTTCGCCAGAGACCTGCTCGGCTAGCTCGCGTGTTGGGCAGAGCACCAAAGACTGAACTTTAAATAGTTTTGCATCTAACTTATTAAGTATTCCCAAGCCGAACGCAGCGGTCTTACCAGAGCCAGTCTGGCCTTGGGCGATAACATCTTTGCCAGCCAGAATCATCGGCAAGCTTTGTGCCTGGATCGCGGTCATTGAATTAAAACCAAGAGAGCCTAAGTTATCTTGCAATTGAGGGTTTAACTTGAGCGATGAGAATTGGTAATCAGACATAATTGCCACGACCTAAATAGTTTGCAGTTTGCATTGCACGGGATATTAACGCGCCTTGGACAGAAACGCATTTATTCATTTACAAAAAGGTCTTACACTTAGCCTTTGTTTACCAATTTATGGCAAATGGAGCTATATCGGCCTCAAACTATTGCCGTTCAAGCTTTCCTCGATAGCAAAACCCAAATTGAATAAAAAAGCGCCACTGTTCTTCATTATCGTAACGGTCATGCTCGATGCCATGGGCATTGGCTTGATCATGCCGGTGATGCCAGAGTTAATTCAAGAAGTTAGTCATACATCAATGGCCGATGCAGCACTTTGGGGTGGGCTTTTGACCACCTCATATGCCGCAATGCAATTTCTTTTTGGCCCCTTACTTGGCAATCTCTCAGACCGATTTGGGCGTCGGCCAGTGTTGATCATATCACTGGTTTTTATGGGCCTAGACTATTTTTTGATGGCTATAGCACCTAGCCTATTGTTATTGTTTATTGCGCGAATTATCTCCGGCATCACCGGCGCAACGTATTCAACCGCCGCCGCGTATCTATCAGATAGCTCGGCTAAAGGACAACGTTCAGCTAACTTTGGTTATATCGGCGGCGCTTTCGGTATTGGTTTTGTATTGGGACCGGCGATCGGTGGGTTTTTAGCGGAATTCGGAGTTCGAATGCCGTTCATTATTGCCGGCGTTCTAGCGCTTATGAATGCGGCCTTTGGCCTGCTGGTCTTGCCCGAAACCTTAGCGCGGCATAACAGACGAACATTTGAATGGGCTAGAACGAACCCGTTTACTGCGTTACTGCGAATACGCAATCTGCCAATGGTTGGTAGCCTTATGTTTGTCGTGCTAATTTACTCGACCGCAAACTATGTGTACCCATCTGTGTGGAGCTTCTTCACGATAGAGAAGTTTGCATGGGAGCCAAAGATGATCGGTATAAGTTTAGCGGTCTATGGTATTTGTGCCGCCTTTATTCAAGTAGTGGTCTTGAGCGTTATGATTCGAAAATTCGGCGTTGAACGTACTGCCATTATTGGCATGCTTATATCGGTTGTCGCTTTCGCTTTTTTAATCATGATTGACAATAGCTTTCTGATATTTGTAGGTATGCCAATCATAGCCTTGGGAGCGGTAGTAAGCCCCGCCCTGCAGGGCATGATGGCCGACCAAGTTAGTGATGACGAACAAGGCGAACTTCAGGGTGTATTCGCCTCGGTTATGGCACTATCGGCGATTATCAGCCCGCTGATAATGACCTACACATTTCAACAGTTCACCAAGGCAGATACGATCTACTACTTGCCTGGCGCGCCTTTTGCTGCCGCCGCACTGCTCACGATAGCCGCCATGGTCGCTTTCTATTTGAGCCGAGCCGAGCGTCATGCCTACGCCAATTAGCGTTTTCTCACTCGAATAAGAATATGCCTCTCATCACCTCAAGTTAAATTGCGATCCCGACTGAATGACTATTTGGACAGATGAACGCTTGTGTCTTCAGCCTTTAGTCCAAGCCTTTAGCCCGAGCCTTTGTTCCTGATTGGTTAGCAAAGCACGAAACCATTTAGCACTGTCTTTAGGGGTTCGGACACCCGTTTCGAAATCAACATGGTGCAGCCCGAAGCGCTTCTTATAGCCAGAGGCCCATTCAAAATTATCCATAAACGACCAAGCAAAGTAGCCTTTGAGGTTTACGCCATTATCGATTGCATTGGCACATTCATCTAGATAGCTAGCGTAAAACTCGATTCTATTCTGGTCATTGACGTCACCATCAATTAGTTCGGTGTCATAAGCACAGCCATTTTCGGTAATATAGATATCTGGGTTGTCATAACGCTGAGCAATCCACTCAAGTAACTTACGACAGCCCCAAGGAACGACGGCCCATTGCATGTCGGTAAGGCTCCAATCCTGATCGATCGAGAGATCGAGACCTTGGTCCTCGCTCAGGCCACCATTTCCATAAACTGCTTGCTCAGCAATATCGACGTTGCTCTCCGAGGCCAACATAGTGGTGTAATGATTTAGGCCAAAAAAGTCACTCGAGCCTTTAATTAACGCTCGTTGTTGATCGGTGATTTTCGGCAATCGATCGCCGACGCGTTGCTTCATACTCTCAGGGTAGTCACCCAAATAGATAGGATCTGCAAACCAACCAACAAAAAACTCCAGCGAACGTTGCGCCGCAGCGCGATCTTCTAATCTGTCACTTAGCGGTTCTCGCCAGTCACAGTTATTAGTAATGCCAATCTGACCCTTTTGTAGCTGTTGAAAGCGTTTACGATATATATCAACCGCCTTAGCATGCGCTAAAAGCAGATTATGCCCAACTGTATAGGGCTCCACATTCGAAGTATGACCTGGTGCAAAGACACCTTGGCCATAGCCTAAAATTGAAACAACCCACGCTTCGTTGATTGTGATCCAATTCTTAACCCGATCACCAAAGGAGGCAAAACACACAGCGGCATAATCAGCAAAACGGTCGACAATACTGTCACCAAGCCAGCCATCTTCGGTTTCATGTAGGTGCTGTGGTAAATCCCAATGATAAAGAGTCGCCCATGGTTGAATTCCATGCTTGAGGCAGCTGTCAATAACCTTATTGTAAAACGCCACTCCATCTTGATTTATCGAGTCGCAGGTGCCATCGGGCAGGATGCGTGACCACGCAATTGAAAACCGATAGGCTTTGACCCCCATCTCCGCCATCAGCCGAATATCTTCTTCGACGTGGTGATAATGATCACAAGCAACTTCGCCAGTATCCCCGTTGGAAATATTACCTGGCACAGCACAAAAAGTATCCCAAATGGAAGGACCTCGGCCGCCCTCTTCGACCGCGCCCTCAATCTGATAAGAGGAGGTTGCAGTACCCCAAACAAAGTCCTTCGGAAAGCGAGAAAATAACGTCATTCTTTTCTCCTAACTATTCAGAGGTAGTTTGTCGTACCAAGTCTTCTTTAATATTGCTGTACAAACTATCGCTATGACAGCCGTAATCAGAATAGGTAACGCTTGCTGCAACACCAAATAAATAGGCAAAATCACTAACGATGTTTGCCAAATAACACCAACCATTACATTCATAGCGTCAGTTTTGAAATTTTGATTCGCTACAAAACTAGGATCTTCAGCCATGACCTTATCTTTTATTGGTCCCCAGAAACCCCACGGTCGAACATTTCGATAGAAGTTCTTCAGAACCTCTTCATCGACAGGTTTGGTCATCAATGTGCCTACGATGCAACCGGTGAGGGATATCAACAGCATTAATGGAAAAGTGTAGAGATCAAGTACACCGTCAAAAATTGATCTAAACGAAAGCGCCGGTATCAGGCCTCCGACCATGCCCCAGAAAAAACCTGCGCCGTTAAAACGCCACCAATACCATTTGAGCACATTGGCCGCCACGTAACTTCCATAGAGTCCTCCAACAATCCACTGCAAAATATCATTAACATCCCTGGCAAAGAAACCCAACACAATACTGACGGCGACCATGCCTAAGCCTGCCAGACGGTTAACGGTCATAATACGTTTATTTGTAGCCGCAGGATTAACGTGCTTTAGATAAATATCGTTGACTAAATACGCTTGGGTTGCGTTTAGCGTGCCAGCAAACGTTGACATAAACGCCGCCAATAGACCCGCCAATAGCAAGCCTAGTAAACCGGTCGGTGCAAACTCACTAATCGCCGATGGCAGAATTTGTTCAAAGTCGATTTGCCCGTTGACTAATAAATCTAACTTATCAAAGTTCAACAACGCCAACACCCCAAAGCCAGCAATCATGAAGTATCGCAACGGCATTAAAATTAAGCTAACCGAGCCACTCATCAAGGCGGCTTCGCGCGGAGACTTGGTTGATAGTATCTTCTGCATGTCATAGGTCGGTGCCGGTCCAGCGAGGCTGCCCAATACCCCCTTGAAAATCATCATCATGAAGAAGACAGTAAATAAACCGAAACCATCACTCGCTATTTTTTCATTTACTTGCGGAATAATCGACGTCCAGTCAAGATCTAAACGAGCGCCAAAAAACGGTGTTAGCCAGCCATCTGGTACCGCCAGAGGCGCGTCGTTAACTGCGATCATTGCGATTACACCAATCGCAATCGCGGCAATCGCCATCAGTACAAATTGAATCACGTCGGCCCAGACAATACTCATCATGCCGCCGAGCAAGGAGTAGAACACCGCGAAGCAGGTCAATAATATGCCGTAGAAATGTGGCACATATTGAGGTACCACATTGAATGGCACAAACTGAGAAGCGTATTCCCATGGCACGAATATCTCGACAAATTTGCCAACTCCGATAAAGCCATAAGCTAGATAACCGAGCCCCATAATAATCGCAAATATAACGATGATTGTGTGCGACGCATTAGCCGATGAGCCATAGCCGAAGCGCGTGCCTATCCACTCGGCTCCAGTAGACACGTTTGACCGACGCAACCACATCGATAAAAACACCATCAAGAAAATCTGATTGAATACTGGCCATAGCCATGGAATCCATGCGCTCTTTAAACCGTATACAAATAGTAGCGTGACTAGCCACATTGTTCCGGAGATATCAAACATTCCAGAGGCGTTTGACAAACCCAACATGTACCAAGGCAACTTATTACCGCCGAGCATATAATCCTTTTTAGAGCGCTCGGCTCGCTTCTTAAGTAACAAACCAATCACCACTGTGGCCAGCAGGTAGGTCAATATTATTGAAACATCGAGTATTGATAGTTTCATTGGGGTTCTCCTTTGTGTCTTACTTTATTTATTTGGCCATCGGTCTTTGCCGCTAACTTTTTTCTTTCAAATCGCATGAAAAATAATAGCATAGAGCAAAAGTAAACGTTTACCTTATTGATTATGATATAAAGAGCGTCTATTACGTAGTTCAGGCATTACCTTTTACACTCTCTTATTATTAGCCAGGCTTAGCCACTCTATTAGTAACCTTAAATAATGTTGATTGATCTATTTTGCGGCTTTGCAGTTGTCTAGAATAAATTTTTCATGCTCTGGCATCGCGGCTACGGCCTGAGCAAACGCGCCTCGCATATCTGCCAGGAGCTGCAATACGCGCACGGATGATTTACCCTCCACGATCGGGTGGTAATATCGCGCTTGAATACCCTGCCCCTGCATTACCGCGAGCCAACTTGCGCTCTTGAAAAGATCGTACCGATCATCAAATAGTCGGGCACGATTCTCAAATAGCTGAATTTTATGTTTCAAGCTTTCAGGGATCTGCATTTCTCTACAGTGCTTCCACATCGATTCTGGGCGTTGATTAGCATGGTAATGCAATATGATAAAATCACGGATGAAGTCTAACTCCTGATTTACCCCGTTGTTGTATTCAGCAATATCAGCCTGATCAAATTCTTGACCAGGAAAAAGCGTCAGCAACCGTGATATAGCGGTTTGTATTAGGTGAATAGATGTGGATTCCAGGGGCTCGAGAAAGCCTGACGAAAGCCCAATTGCAATACAGTTTTTACTCCACGACTGACGCCGCTTACCGGTTCTAAATTTAATCGATTTTGGCTCACTTATTATTTCGCCCGCTATATTTTCAATCAACTGAGCCTTAGCTTGCTCATCTGTCATATAGCTACTTGAATAGACAATCCCGTTGCCGGTTCTGTGCTGCAAGGGGATACGCCATTGCCAGCCAGCGGCATGTGCGATAGATTTAGTGTACGGTAAAATTGATGTTTCAGTATTCTCGGTCTGCACCGCAAGAGCCCTATCACAAGGCAAATAATGCCCCCAGTCTTCAAATTCAACACCCAGCGTTTTATCTATCAATAGAGCCGAAAACCCGGTGCAGTCAATAAATAAATCACCTTCGACCACCTGCTTAGATTCTAATGTAACGCTCTGAATAAAACCCGAATCTGACTGTTGTTCGACAGAGCAAACCATTCCTTCTATGCGTCGCACACCTAGGGCTTGTGAATACTCGCTCAGCAATTGCGCGTAGAGTGACGCGTCAAAGTGGTAAGCGTAGCCAATGGCCGACAAGATGGAATTAGGGTCGTTACTATTAGGCGCAAATTTACCAGCCATTGCGGCTACTGCGCAAAGCGAATATTGATCCAAATGGCCGACATTATTACCCGCGCCATGACCCGAATTATGGCCCGGTTCATTGTCGATCGATTTGCCTCTCATCCAATAATGATGAAATGCCACGGAGTCAAATTGCCGACCATATTCGCCAAACGGATGAAAATATGAACTGCCGTCGACACCCCAATTACTAAATTCAATTCCAAGTTTAAATGTTGCCTGCGTTCGTCGCACAAAATCAGCTTCACTTAGACCCAACATACGATGAAAATCTCTAATCGGAGGAATCGTAGCTTCGCCGACTCCAATAGTGCTTATTTGATCAGACTCTATCAACGTAATCGAGACCTGCTCTTTACCCAACACTCGCGACAACGCGGATGCGGTAATCCAACCCGCTGTTCCGCCGCCGACGATAACGACTTTTTGAATTCTATTATTTGTCACATTGCGTCCTAATAATCATACAACTTACTTCTTGATGACCTTATCATTTTGGCGAAGCTCGATGAAATAAAAAAAGAGCCCAGCCAAATGGCCGGGCGCGAAATTGTACAAGCAAAGAAATAGGATACTTTATCCGCTGCGCTTAGTTAAAATCGTAGCTTATGCGTAAACCAACCTCTCGTGAAGGCGCCCAAGTATATGCGCTTTGAACACCACCCAACTGGAGCTCTTGCTTAATCGCTTCATTGGTGATGTTATTGGCATACAATTCAGCCGTCCACCGTTGCTCTGGACTCGCATAAGACACACTGACATCAACCTTGGCGTACGACTCTTGAATATCAAAACCAGTCTCACCGGGATCAGTTGCACTGAATGTACCTGGGTCACGATCACCACGGTTTTCCTGCGTTAAGAAAGTATCATCCTGATAACTCACTCTTAAGCGAGGGATAACAACACCGCCATTGCGTAATTCGAAGCGATGTTTATAGCTTAGGCTAATTGAGAAATCTGGTGCGTTCGGCAAGGTATTTCCAGCGAAATCCCAGATACCCTCGATGCAACCGCCACCCGCCGCTGCGCCAATGCCACACGAATTCCAACGTAGACCATTCTGATTATTAAAAATCGTTTCTTGGCCTAAAAATTCGTCATATTTGGCATCTAGCACCGAACCAGTAACCGATAGGCTGCCATTCTCGCCAACCAAGTATTGCGACTCAAACTCGAAGCCCTTAACTGTCGCCGAACCAGCGTTAGTATTGGTAAGCCTTGACTCTCCTGTTACCGGATTAATAACCGCTGCAGTCACTTGCATATCGGTATAATCCATCAAGAAAAAGTTAGCGTTAAACGTCATTCGACCATCAAGTAGCTTTGACTTAATACCCAACTCTAAACTGTCGTTCTCTTCTGGCTGCTGAGGCAACAAGTTGTTCGACACTATGTCGGGGTTCTCGTTAGAGTTTGTCGGGCTAGCATTATTGCCGTCCTGCAAAACGCCTGATTTCCAGCCAGTTGCATACGATGCGAACAATAAAACATCATCGCTCAAATCCCATTCAGCTCTGGCGAGATAGGTTGTGTTTGACCAGTCACCTTGCATATCGTTTATCTGGCGATAATAGCAGCCTTGTTCGCCCGATGCTTGAATCGCAGCTTGGTTTGGAGCGGTAATAGTAATCGGCCCTGGACCTTGCGCGAAAGTACAATCAATACTACGCCCACCAATGTCTTCACGAGTATCATCGGTGTATCTAATACCTCCGGTCACTCGCATACTCTCATTGATATCATAAGTGCCTTGGAAATAAGCGCTCTTAGACTCTAAACCACGACTTGGCTGAACAAAGGTAGACAACACGGTGTTATTTGGCGTGCCGTCGGAATTAAACTGTCCAGCACCATCTTGCGCTGTAAAACCCCAACTGCCATGCAAGATATCGAAACGAATATCGTTGCCTTCTTCAAAGTAGAATAAGCCAGTGGTCCAACGAAATCGAGCGTCATCAGAGTTTTTTAGCTGCAGTTCGTGCTGAGTTGCCGAGTGACCTGATGAGGTTGTATTACGTGTATCACCTTGAAACTCATTACCGTAGATCTGGCTTTGGCTCATATCGGTATAGCCACCAATGTAGCTTGCCGTTAGACCATTTTCAAAGTCATAGTCAAAACGTGTCCGCACGGTATCCGTCGATAGGTCAACATTGCCTGTAGTAGTCGCGTTATTAAAGCGATTATCGGAGTCAAATGAAGGGAGGTCGGCAGTACCTTTATTAGCGAAATGTTCGTAAGATAGGAGCCATGATGCTCTATCCGACGGTTGATATAATGAACTCAACCGAATCGATGATAAGTCTTTGGTTCCATAGTTGCGCGAGGAAGCAAATTGATTGCCGGACGGAAAGCGTGTTTCGCCTTCTTGCTCGTCAGTGACACCGGCGACTCGGATAGCCCAATTTTTAGTAATTGATGCATTCACTACAGCCCTGACTTCCTGTCGGTCACGACTACCGACGGTTAGACTGGCATTACCGGAAAACTCATCCAACTGCGGGCGATTTGTAATAAGAGAGACCGCGCCCGCAGTTGAGTTACGTCCGAATAGGGTGCCTTGGGGGCCACGTAAAATTTCGACACGCTGCATGTCGTACATTAGCGCAGTAGAGCCCTGTGACCGCGCGGAAAATATCCCGTCAGTATAAAAAGCTACTGCTTGGTCTCCGGCCTCGGTTTGGTTTATTGCGCCTTGTCCGCGAATAAACACCAAAGGAACACCGTGATCACCGTTGTATCGAATTTGCAAACTTGGCGCCATGCCGCGCAAGTCATAAATATTGGTTACATGATTTTCTTCTAAAGCGTCGCCATCTAAAGCCGTAATCGCCAATGGTGTGCTTTGTATGCTAGTTACCCGTTTAGTTGCGGTGACCACAATCTCCTCAATTTCGAACGCTGAAACGCTTGCACTCGGAACCAAAAGACTGGTCGCGACCGCTAGGGCTACCGCGTTCATCTTAGGCTTAAACATAATTCTATCCTCTTTTGATTAGTAAGCTCTTTTTATACTTACAGAGCTTTATTTAGCATTGCATTATGGTAAACGATTACCATATGAAAATGGTAAGATTTAAACTTACGGTTGTCAACAGTATTACTCCAAAACTTTAAAAAAAATGATGAAAAATTAATTACTATATTTAACATATAGTTATATTATAATTTAGTAAGTAGACTCCAAAACAGGTCTTCTGACATCATAACAATTATCGAGTTTTACGAGACCGGGCAATGTAAACGTATGCCAATGTATAATAACCTACCCTTAACCATTATCGATACGGATAAAGCGAATGTCTGACATTGGAATTAAACAGCTGGCTAAAAATCTAGGTATTTCGACAGCATCAGTATCTCGGGCGCTTAGCAACCCCGACCGAGTATCGACCGCAATGCGTAAAAAAGTTCAAGCCGCAGCTAAACTAGCAGGCTACCGACCGAATAAGATGGGCGCTAGCTTGCGAACATCAAAGACTAGAAATATTATTGTAATCATTCCTGATATTAGCGATACCTTTAATTCAGGGGTGATCAGGTCGTTAGAGAGAACGGCTGCCAACCGGGGATATGCGGTGTTATTTGGTGACACGCAAGGCATAAGGGAGCTAGAAATAACCTATGGCGATATGGTTCAAACACGGCAAGCCGACGGCATTATCTGCTTTTCACACCGCCTACCCTTCACTGACGAAGATATGGCCTCAGAATCATTTAAGATGCCACCGCTGGTGAACTCTTGTGAATACATTGATGCCGATCAAGCCGGCGGTCACGTTGTGCCATTAGTTACCATAGACAATGTTAAAGCGAGTCGAGAGCTTACCCAGCACTTGATCGACCTAGGACACGCTGATATAGCGGTGATTACCGGAGATATTAGCTCGCCAAGTACCACACAGCGATTGCAGGGCTATCAAGAGGCAATGCTTTCTTCCGGGTTAGCGGTGCAACAGCAACTTATCTATGAAGGGACTTACACACTAGAAGCAGGGTCGACGATAACCAAAGAAATTTTACTAGCAAAGAAAAGGCCTACAGCAATATTTTGCATGTGCGACGAGACCGCACTAGGCTGCCTTTACGCATTGAAACAACATAATTTCAGTATTCCACATGACATTTCCGTGGTTGGTTTTGACGACATAAAATTCGCACAATATTTTTCGCCTGCGCTCACCACAATCGCTCAACCTGTGGCCGAAATTGGCCAGCAATGCGTTGAAGTCTTGCTCGATATCATTGACGGTAAAGAAGTCAAGAATCCGATGGTAGTGCTGCCTCATCAGCTAGTGATTCGAGACAGCACTGGGCCTGTACCCGACCGTTAGATTAGCCGCTAGGTGCCGCTGAACCGAAAACCTAAAAACTGCTGCCGAAGGCCTACTTTGTGAATTTTACCAGTCGCTGTTTTCGGTAACTCATCGACGAAGGATACCTCGTCTGGCATCCACCATTTGGCTATTTTACCTTCCATAAAGCTGAGTATCTCCTCAGCACTAACGTCATCAACTCCAGGCTGACGTACAATCACTAACAATGGACGCTCGTCCCACTTCGGGTGAGCGATGCCAATGACCCCAGCTTCGGCAACGCTAGGGTGACCGACTGCACAGTTCTCTAGGTCGATCGAGGATATCCATTCGCCACCCGATTTGATCACATCTTTAGTACGATCAGTAATACTCATATTTCCATCGGGATTAATGCTCGCGACATCACCGGTATCAAACCAGCCATTTTCATCTAACGCTGACTTGTCATGCTTAAAGTACCGCTCAATTACCCATGGGCCGCGCACTTTCAAAGCACCAAATGCGACGCCGTCCCAAGCTACTTCTTGGTCATCTTGATCAACAATTTTCATAGACACGCCAAACACCGCTCGGCCAGCTCTGACGCGCAGCTTGTCATATTCATCATTACTGTAATGATCTCGAGGGTACTTTGGAATATTGAAGGTGCCCAACGGCGCCATTTCTGTCATTCCCCAACCGGCTATGGTGGTCACTCCGTATAATTCTTCAAACTCTTTCATAGTGCTCAGTGGGCAAGCTGAACCGCCCACACCTATCCTATTTAGGCTGGGAATTTTTTTCCCAGATTTCTTCAGATAGGTAAGCAATGCTAACCAGACCGTTGGAACCCCAACCGCGTAGTTCACACCCTCGAATTCAATTAGGCTTTGTAACGCCGCGCCATCACCCATCTTGGATCCTGGAAAGACTAACTTGAACCCGGCTAAAGCGGCCGAGTAAGGCATATTCCAAGCGTTTACGTGAAACATCGGCACCACCGGTAAGGTTACATCTTGTGAACTTAGGCCCATCCCGTCGCCCAAGCAACAAGCATAGGTTTGTAATACTAAAGCCCGATGCGAGTAAAGCACTCCCTTAGGGTTGCCTGTGGTCCCTGATGTGTAACACAATGAACACGCTGTTTGTTCATCAAGTTCGGGCCAGTCAAAGTCTTTATTCTCGGCGGCCAACAATGTTTCGTAGCAATATACATTTGCCAAAGAGGTCTCAGGCATGCCGCTCTCTGCAGCCATAACAACAATACCCTCGATACTTATTTGATCACTAATAGCCTCTATAAGAGGAACAAACATAGGGTCTACTAGTAGAAATCTGTCTTCTGCGTGATTAATGATATAAACCAGTTGCTCGGGAAATAAGCGGGGGTTAATGGTGTGGCAAATCGCGCCACTGCAAGCAATAGCGTAATACGCTTCCATATGACGATAATCATTCCAAGCCAAAGTTCCCACTGTTTGACCTTGTTGTAAGCCTAGGGTTTTTAACGCGCCGGCTAATTTCCCCGCTCTGTCGTAACACTCTGCTTGGGTATAAACATGACGCGGGTTGTCGTGCACAACCGAGACAATTTCACTGCCTCCATTAATTACACGCCCGTGACGCATAAGCGATGTGATCGTCAACTGATCATTCATCATTAGTCCTAACATAGGGGGCTCCTCATATTGGTAGATATTACGCTTTGCGAGATTCAAAGCGGCATTAGTTAGAGCTTGTACCTTTCGATCAACAGATCAGGCCAAGCTCGTGATTATTATTTTCTTCAACTTATCTAATTCATGACTGGCCGTATAGCAAAAGAACTAACCGCCCGAAAAACTAAATAACCTAAACCCCAATACTCTAACCGAACAGACTGAACAAAATGTAAAAAGGCCTCGGAACTAGCTTAGTTCTGAGGCCTTTTTAAGACGATACGCCGAGCTTTATCGAAATCTGGGCAATAAATACGTTGCTAAATAAATAGCGTCACTGAAAATCATTTAAAAAAATCAGTTTAAAGAGAGTCGTTTAAAAAAATCAGTTTAAAGAGAGTTGTCCTCAACCATCCACCAAGCAACAACACTAGAAAACCCGATAACACCAATTGCGCTCATAAATAATAATGGTGATATGACTATGCTCTCCGGTATCAAACCAACAAATGAACTAACTAACGACGTTCGATCAATAAACAGGTAGGCCATCAACAAGCCGATAATGGCACCGATCAAATCAAAAGAAAGCCCTTTTTTGACAGTTTCTTTTTGCACTGCAAGACTAGTCTTCGGCAAGCTATTCACTAATAATTTAGTGAAACTATCATCCATAAGGTTAGGCTGTGCCTGCCTAGCGCTCGCAAATAGAGCATCTAAGGGGTTTGGGTCAGATTTGTAAGTAGTTTCATTGTTCATAATATTAACCTCGCCATTCTTGTAAACCATCTTGCAAGACCACTCGGCCTCGATTGATGTGGGTTTTTACGGTACCCAATGGGACACCCATTATATCGGATATTTCTTGATGCGTATTTTGACGATGTAAAAACAAGTGTAGCACAGAGCGCCGCTCTGGTTCCAAGGTTGCCAATAATTTAGCTACCTTCTGATGAACCTCTGATTCTTCGTCATGGTCAGGGCCCTGCTCTATTTGATTGCTTAGCAATGGGTTTTCGTCTAGCGATTGAGTATCGAGTGCTTTCTTACGCACATGCTGCAAAAAGACGTTGTAGCCAATTCGATAAAGCCAACTGGAGAACTTGGCTTGTTGTCGAAACTTAGCTAACTCTTTAAATGCTTGGATGAAGGTATCTTGCGCTAAGTCATCAGCTAACGCCTCGTTCCAGTCGGTTAACTGGCGCAGCGAATAACGTAGATTTGATTGGTGCCTATTAACCAGCTCAGCAAATGCCAGTTGGTCGTTCTTGCTAACAGCAAGCTCGACCAACTGCGCTTCTTCCAAAATAGTAAGGTCTTGTCTTTTCACAGTATTTATCGACTAGTTAGTTTTAAATACGGTTATAGATTGCGGCCTTCTATCGAGTCTGTTTCACGTTCGTTTTTTGGTTCAACTTTTCGTTCAACTTTTCGTTCAACTTTTCGTTCAACTTTTCGTTCAACTAGGAACCAGAATATAAGTCGGGCGATACCTAGAAACATTGGGATTAAGCCGAAGCCGCCGACTTCTTCCGCACCAAGAGCATTGAATGCTGCGACAACACCGATACCAACCGCTGTTAGGGTTAGGCCACTCTTCAGTGAGCTTGCAGAGCCACCACTATCGAGTGCGGTGATAACGTGCTCGGGAATGTCTCGATCACTCTTGATGTACATGTCGACTATCTCCATCTTCTGCTTACGCTTACGATTTCCAGCCGCTAACAAGGCTATTACTATGAACAATGGAGTGCCAAGGAACAGAATTACCGCTGGCACGGCTATGAACAGAGCGGCGACGGGAAAATTATGACCACCATCGATTCTTAAACCATGATTGAGCGCATCCCCCAGCTCAGCTTTTTCTTCATCGCTAAGATCTTTAAGCTCTGACTCAAGCTCTTTGCCCGCTTGCTCATCGAATTTACTCACCAAGCTAACAATTGATTCGATCTTATTGTCGACATCAACCTCATAATCTAAGTCGAGGTCTAACTTGACGTTGATGCCTTGCTCAATACTCTCTTCGAATTGAGCAACTGAGTCTTGCAACTCTGCATCTGCCTCTTGTGCAAAAGTTGGCATCGTCAGCGCGGTAAAGCTTAGTGCGCAAATAAATAATAAATGTTTCATAGTATTTCTCCAGTGTTAATAAAACGTTCTTAATAACGTTCTCATAAGCTTAGATGCAGACTTTCAATATTCGGATTCAAATTAAACAAAAAAAGAATAAACAATCAATACCCTTAAGACTTGCTAGATAAGCTCGTATTTTCAGTAATTTAGGCGACCATTTCTATACGCATTATTAGGGATATCTATCGGCCTTATCAAGATGATGCGTGGCGACTGTCACTACCCCAGTTAGTGTCACAATATTTACAGCCATCAACGTGTCAACAAACAATATTAGAACATAGTTCTAATCAGAATGAAGCCTTATATACGACGAGGTAGTTAGCAACGCGTGAGGTAGCTAGGGCACCGCTAACCTGCACTTTCAGCCTCAACGATTTATATTTTCAATCATCATTATCCATTTATTCAATCAGTTTTTACACGTCAATAATCAAAACATGTTCTATGCTTTTTATAGAAAGGTGTTTATTTGCTTGGACTTATAAAAAAGCAACTAACGATCTTTAGATAAAAAAGGCAGTAGCCTTTAAATGAAACCAACCTGAGGAAAAACTTATGAACCTTACAACATTCTTGAATACTGCTGTATTTGCAGCTATGTGTTCGGTCTCAGTTAGCTCGACGATGGCCGCTGAAAACAGCAAACCCATGAGTGCGACTGGCAACCAACAAGCAAAATTTGGCACCCCAAAAGAAAACAGTTTTTGGTGGCCGGATCAATTGGATCTTTCGGCGTTGCGCGATCACGATTCACGCTCGAACCCGTTGGGCGAGGACTTCAATTATGCCAAAGCGTTTCAAAGTCTTGACCTAGATACGGCAAAAAAGGACATTGATAAATTGCTCACTACATCACAAGATTGGTGGCCAGCTGATTTCGGCAACTACGGTCCATTCTTCATTCGCATGTCTTGGCATAGTGCTGGCACGTATCGAACACTAGACGGCCGTGGCGGTGGAGAAGGTGGTCAACAACGTTTCGATCCACTAAATAGTTGGCCTGACAACGGTAACCTAGACAAAGCACGCCGTCTACTTTGGCCAATAAAGCAAAAATATGGCGAAGCATTATCTTGGGGAGACTTAATGATATTGGCCGGCAATGTGGCTTTAGAAAATATGGGCTTTGAGACCTACGGCTTCGCCGGTGGACGTACCGATGATTGGGAACCTGATTTAGTCTATTGGGGTCCAGAAGTCGAAATGCTTGCCAGTGATCGGCAGCAAAAAAATGGTCAGCTACAACGCCCTCTTGGCGCTACGCACATGGGCTTGATTTATGTAAACCCAGAAGGGCCGCTTGGAGTTCCAGACCCACTTGGTTCAGCTAAAAACATTCGTGTGGCATTTAATCGTATGGCTATGAACGACGAAGAGGTTGTCGCATTGGTCGCCGGCGGACATACATTTGGAAAAATGCACGGGGCCCATAAGGCCGGTGAGTGCCTTGCTACCGAACCCGCTGCTGCACCGCTCGAAGAACAAGGCCTCGGCTGGAAAAATAAGTGTGGCAAAGGTCACTCTGAAGACACAGTAACCAGTGGTTTAGAGGGCGCATGGACTCAAGCACCAACTCGTTGGACGACTCTGTATTTGTCGAATTTACTCAATAATGAATGGCAGCAAACCCGCAGCCCAGGTGGCGCTATTCAATGGATACCAACGGATAAATCAATGCATAGGGCTGTTGCTGACGCGCATGTAGAGGGAAAGCGCAACCCGCCGGTGATGACCACGGCCGACTTAGCGATTAAAGCTGACCCGACCTATAGAGCAATTGCAGAACGTTTCTTGGCAGACCCTAAAGAGTATCAGCTTGCCTTCGCCAAAGCGTGGTATAAATTAACTCATCGCGACATGGGTCCTCGAAGCCGTTACTTAGGTAAGGAAGTGCCTAGCGAAACGTTGATATGGCAAGATCCGATTGATTCAATTGACTACGATCTAGTCAGCACCCGTGATGTGGCCGCGCTTAAAAAAGACATCCTCAACTCAGGTTTAAGCGTTCAAGAACTCGTGCGTACAGCATGGGCGTCAGCCTCAAGCTTCCGTGCAGGTGACAAACGCGGTGGCGCAAACGGTGCACGCATTGCTCTTGCTCCGCAGAAAGATTGGAAAGTTAATAACCCAAAAGAACTTGCCAAAGTGTTGGCAAAACTCAAAACTATCCAATCTGAGTTCAATAAGTCGTCGAGTACCACCAAGATCTCGCTTGCTGATCTTATTGTTATCGGCGGTGCAGCGGCGATAGAGAACGCGGCAAAGGATGCTGGATTGAACATAAAGGTACCGTTTGTCGGGGGTCGAGGTGATGCAACACAAGCCCAAACTGAGGTAAACTCGTTTGCCCTACTTAAACCGACAGCTGATGGTTTTCGTAACTACTTTGACGTTAATTCTAGCTACCGCTCACCTACAGAAATGCTGATAGATAAAGCTGACCAGCTTGATCTTACGGTGCCGCAAATGACCGTTTTAATCGGTGGCATGCGAGCTCTCGGCGCGAATACTGACGGCTCTGATCATGGCATGCTTACTGATAAGCCAGGAACCTTGAGCAACGATTTCTTTGTTAATCTTTTAGACATGTCTACTGTATGGAAAAAAACCGACTCAGAAGGCATCTACCAAGGCATTGATCGACTCAATGGTAAGGTTAAACACACCGCTACTCCAGTAGACCTAGTGTTTGGCTCAAATTCTGAACTACGAGCGATTGCAGAGGTGTATGCCTACAACAACTCGAAACAGCGTTTTGCTGACGATTTTGTCGAAGCATGGAATAAGGTAATGATGCTCGATCGTTTTGATGTTAAGTAAACGCTAGCAACCGACTCTCTGTCTTTACCAGCTTAGATAGCCATCGAATTCAGGGAGTCGACCCTCAAAATAGCTTAAAATAAGGCAGGGGGCGGTTTACATAACCGCCCTTTTTTAGGCCTAATTGCAGATCGAATACAACAGCATTAATGGTCACAATAACTCAACTTGAAATAGCCAGCCAACAGCCAGTGACCGCGATTAAATACTATCCGCTGCGCTGGTCACGAATATGTTCTTAAAGCCGTTGTTAAGCAACATCGTCGCAGCACCTAGCGCACGCTGGCCGCTGGCGCAAACGCATACAATCCTTTTCGAGGTTGGTAACTCGGCAATCCGTTGTAATAACTCAGTGTTCGGTATATTTAAGGCATTATCCGAAAATGGAGATTGTTCTACCTCCAGTTGACTTCTTACATCTAGCAGTAAATCAACGTCAACTAAGGAATTATAATCGATAATCGGCGCATAGTGCATTGGCTCAACAGCGCTGGAAAAATCAATAATATTCTGGCTGTAGTCCCACAGGTCTAGCGTCATAAGCTTGCCTAATAGTTGGCTCTGGTCAGCCAATATAACCTTTAATACTTCTTGCGCTTGGTAGCTACCTATAACGCCGACGCTGGGCCCAGTGACACCAGCGGTATTACAATTAGCCGCTGCGTTTGAGGGTGAGGCGAACACGGCTCTAAGACTCGGCGCGGGTTGATCCGAGGTGCCGCAAAAAACGCCCAAATACCCATGTGTTGTTAATACCGAGGCGGTCACCAACGGTGTTCGGCTGGCAAAACAAAGATCACTCAGCAAGTAACTTGCTAAAAAATTATCCGCGGCATCGACCACCACCGTTGCTTGATCGACTAACTCTTTTGCATTACTTGGGCTTAAAGCGGTGTTGATCACCTTGATCTCGAGCTCGCTATTTAGGGCTCTCAAGCGTTTCTTGGCCGCGACAACTTTAGGCTGATTGACATCGCTTTCTTGAAACAAGATTTGGCGATGTAAATTCGAGAGGCTAACAACGTCGTGGTCGACTAAAGTTAATCTGCCGACCCCTGCTCCGGCTAAAAATAAACTCACCGGAGAACCAAGCCCACCAACGCCGACGATCAATACATGTGCAGCCTTTAGTCGCGTTTGCGAACCGGCACCAAAGTAACCAACCCGCTGTTGACGACTATAGCGCGCATCAATTTCAGACATAGTGCATCAACGCCTTAGATAGCGCGCGCAGACTTACTTGATTGCACGTTGATAATAGCGATCACGCAAACGAGTCGCGCGGCTTTCCAATGAATATTCTTGACCATCAATGAGTACTAAATCTGGGTTACTCATTACCTCCAATGGATCACCTGACCAGAGCACTAGAGTCGCTTCGGCACCGACTTTAATCTGACCATAGCCGGGTAGCCCGAAAATTCGTGCTGGGTTTGACGTGATCGCTTGAATCGCAACGTTGTAAGGTAGACCATTGGCAACCGCGTTGCCTGCCGACTGACGCACTAAATAAGCGTTGTGAGTATTTTGCCAGCCCATGCCAGTAAACATTAATTTAACACCCGCATCATGCAGTAATCTAGCGTTGTCTAGTCTTGACCCAAGCGTCTCATAAGAGCTTGGTAGGTTATTGATGGGGTCAAAAATCACCGGTACTTTTGCCTCAGCAATTCTATCTGCGACCCGCCAGCCCTCTGAAGCACCTGACAATATCAAGGCAATTTTCTGTTCCCTTGCAAATTCCAGCACTCGTTCTATATCAGCAGAGCGCTCGACGCGCACCAACAAAGGTTGTCGACGTTGCACCACTTCAACCAAAGCATCTAAATCATGCCTCGATAAAGAATAGTCGCGTCGGCTGCCACTGGCATAGCTATCTCTATTCTTAGAATAGTCACGGGCATCTTCAATCGCCTCGCGAAGTAACGACATTGCTGCAGCACGTGATCCGCCGGCTAATTCGCTACCTGCTTGGCCTAAGCTCACCACCATAGCCGCTTTTTTGACAACGATATTACCGGAGTTACTAAGTTTAACCACCGCTGCGCTTCCAGCAAAAATACCAGTACCATTACTCGGCTGGATCAAACTATGGGTAATACCCAGGCTTCTGTTATAAGCTACGGCCACCGAGCTGGGATTAAATGCATCACTAACTTGCAATGAAGCCGTAATGTTTTCATTCGAGGTGCTGCTATCTACGGTACCAGCTACCGAGCCTAATTCAACGATGCCTAGTTGAGTGTCAGCGTTAAATAAGCCTGGAGAGACTGGCCTTCCATCAGCGTCAATAACCCGTCCGTCTTGCGGTGCTGACAAGCCACTGCCTAGCCCCACAATCATTGAACCTTTGACCAAAATATCAGTAAGTTCATTTAGCCCGCGTTCTGAACCGTCGACGATCCGAGCATTTTTGATCAGTATGTCTGAGGCCTTCGCCACTTCCACACCACCCAGTTGCATACTTATGACCAAACTTATGAACAAACTCGTTATTGATAATCTTTTCATGGTCGGTCTCCGGCTGGTGTGATAATTCCTAAGTTAAAATCGCTGGTATGCTTCAGCTCAGGCGCCGATCGATCAAACCGTAATACGCCATCAATCCAAACCTTGTCGGCTTTAGAATAAACACTAAGTGGATTGCCACTCCAAAGCACCACATCCGCATTCATTCCGGCCTTCAAGCTTCCAATTCGATCATCCAAGCCTATCGATTTAGCCGAGTTACTAGTAACCCATTTAATCACTTGCGCTGGCGTCAAATTCATTCCCATACGATTTGCCGCCGCCATCGCCTTGCCAACTTCCTGAGGTAAACGCTGAATCTGGGTCTCGTCGTCTGAGTGAATAATTGCGCAGCCTTTTGCCAACTCAATCAAGGCCGCGTTTTCACGAATCATATCGTAAGCCTCTTGCTTGAAGCCCCACCAATCAGCCCAAACCACCGCACAGATATCGTTCTCTGCTAATAAAGGAGCAATCTTGTAAGCCTCTACTGCATGATGAAAGGCGGTGATTTTGTAACCGAACTCTTTAGAAAGTTCAATCATATTGGCCATCTCATCGGCACGATAACAATGATTGTGAATTTTAATATCACCCTTTAAAACACCACGTAAGGTCTCCATTTCAAGATCGCGACCCGGCGCTTCTGCGCTTTTGTCGCCTTTAGCGAGCTTCTCTTCGTATTCTGACCAAGATTTATCGTAGGCCTTGGCCGCGATCCATGCGGTTCTGTAACCAGCCATATTACCCATGCGAGTTCCGGGGCCACCTTTTTCGCCGTAAACTCGTTTTGGATTTTCACCACAAGCCATCTTCAACGAATGCGGTGCATCCGGAAACTTCATACCCATCATGGTTACTGATGGAACATTTTTTAATGTTACGCCACGACCGCCAAATAAGTTTGCCGAGCCGGGTAAAATTTGCGCAGTGGTCACGCCGCCGGCTAGGGCTTTTTCGAAATTCGGATCTTGCGGCCATACGGAATGTTCTGCCCATACTTTAGCAGTCGCAGGAGCTACCGCTTCATTACCATCGGAATGGGCTCTCACGGCTGGATTGGAGTAGACACCCATATGCGAATGCACGTCAATGATACCAGGCGTGACCCAAAGGCCTACGCCGTTTATCTCAACAGCTTCTGCGGGTGCCTTTACCTCAGAGCCCAAAGCCGTAATTTTCCCATCACTGAATAAAATATCAGCGTTATCCAGCTGCTGACCAGTACCAGTCAACAACGTAGCACCGCGAATGACCGTTGCCGGCGCTTGTGGGGCAAGATAAGTAGAGGAAAATGGGCTTAATGATGAAAAGCCATCAGAATCCGATGGCTTTTCAGAAGGCACACTAGTACATCCCGATATAATCAAAATAAGCAATGGTGAAAAACACCACTTTGGTAGTCGTTTTATTGTGCTCACGATTGATTCCACAGTTCTTTAATGATCTTATCAGAATACCACAGCTATCTCGCTCACCCCAATAATGTGAGTTACCGAAAGTACGACTTACACTAGTTTTTAAATCACTAAAGCTAAACCAGTGAATGTCCTACCAGAAAAATATTAAGTACAACATCGTTACGTACAGTGTGTATTTAAGGACCCAATAAAAGGGCTTATTCCAGCGTTTAATTCGTCGAGCCACCACGCGAATAGAATACGCTTTTGAAAACACTCGATTGACCAAGCCAATTGGGTCACCTTGGTCATTGCGTGTCGCGGAGGCTCTCATCAACGTCGAACTCATAAAACTATTAAACTTATTGATGATACCCAGCTTCATAGGACGGCTAACATCGCAAAATAAGATAATACGGTTAACGTCAGTATTATTGTACGCTTCATGAATAAACGTCTCATCGAACAAAACGTCCTCGCCATCATGCCAAACATGCCTCTCACCATCGACTAAAATATAGCAGTCGTCATGGTTCGGCGTCACCAGACCCAAGTGATACCTCAATGCGCCAGCGAACGGATCTCGGTGTGGTGACAAACGACCACCGGGTGGTAGGCTTGCAAACATTGCCGCTTTCACCGAAGGCACTTGCTTTAAAATTTCAAGCGTTCTCGGACATTGTCGCTTGGCCGAATCAAGTGGATCGCCATACCATTTCAAGTAGTATCGAGTCCAACCAGTTCTAAAAAACGAATTAAAGCCAGCATCGTTGAGGCCATCCGCCGCCTTAATTTCTCCTTGCTCGGATAGGCTCAGTGCCTCATCACGCATCACCTCCCAATTGTCGCGTAATACCCTAAGCTCTGACAAGTCGTCGGTATTCAATAGCGGCTTATTCGGCAGTATTGAAAAGAGGTTCATCAAAAGATTGTAGGGCGCAAGGTAATTGGTATGAGTTAAGAATTGCCGAGACGCACTTAATCGAACCTTACCGCGGTAATGCATTTGCATAACCGCAATAATATATATGAGCAATATAAGCAGAGTGATGTTCATTTTACAGGTTGGTATCGAATCGTTTAAAAAGATGCTGATATAGACCGAAGATAGAACCTGAATCTTGCTAATTTAATTTTTTAATAGACTAAAGTTTAATATTTTTAGTCACAAAACAAGAAAGTAATAACTAAGATTGGCTTTTCCTTAACAGTCCAAAAACGTAAGTCGAACTGTATATCGCTCCAATAACGTAACCAAGAATAACGGTTTCGAAAATTTCCGGCGTTCCTGCAGCCACGTTCAGCGTCCATGAGCTGGCAAATACCAGCGAGCAACAGATAATAACCGTAATAAAACCACTAAACAAATATAAACCGGTCACCTTAAGCAAACTACGATACATAGCGTCAAGCATGAGGGTCATACCTAAGGTAAGAAAAAAACTGTACGATCCTTGTACACAGGCTGCTTTTATCGCAGCCTGTGGTCCGTGCATGATATTAACCCAAAAGGCCCAAACTCCATAAAACAAAAAACCTGCTATCGATGAAATAAGCGATCGCTGTGTTAGCGTAAATCGGTCAAACAAAGACAAGCTAGCCAACCGTATTATTCGAGCGATTAGAGTTACTATTCGAACGATTCGAACCTTTATCTCCAGCACCAGAGACATTCGAGCCAGAGCGCTCAGGAGCTACTTTCTTACTGGCTTTAGCACGACGTGCGTTACGGCCAGCGCGAGAAGGTGCAGCTTGCTTAGGCTGTTTTGTAGCATTTGAGCTACGCTTCTTGCTACTTCTAGCCTCACCGTCAGACTTGGGGTTTTGATTACGGTTTCTATTCGAGTTTCCTCCTTTACTCTTTGGCCTATTAGGCTTGATATCTCGAAAATCACCCTTATAACCAGGCAAATCATTAAGCGGTTGGTAGCCGTCAAGATGCTTGCGCGGTACCTCTTTTTTGATCAGCCGTTCAATCGCAACCAGAAGTTTGAATTCATCATGAGAAACCAACGAAATGGCTTCGCCACTTGCACCAGCTCGACCCGTACGGCCGATACGATGTACATAATCTTCGGCTACCTGCGGCAGATCAAAATTGACCACATGAGGTAGCTGATCAATATCAATTCCGCGAGCGGCAATATCAGTGGCAACCAACACTCTTACTTTGCCCGCTTTGAATTCAGCCAGTGCCTTAGTGCGAGCTCCTTGACTTTTGTTTCCGTGAATCGCTGACGCCTCGACTCCTTTAGCAAGCAACTGTTTAACCAAACGATTGGCGCCATGCTTAGTTCGAGAAAAGACTAACACTTGAAACCAGTCATTCTCAACAATCAACCGAGTCAGTACCTGAGTCTTATCAGTCTTTTCAACCGCAATCAGGCTTTGTTGAACACTGTCAACCGTGCTATTTGCGGGGCTTACCGATACTTCGATGGGGTCGTGTACGATGGTTTTCGCCAACTGACGAATATCATCCGAAAAGGTCGCAGAAAACATTAAGTTTTGGCGCTTTTTTGGCAACATCTTGATGATGCGTCGAATATCATGGATAAAACCCATGTCCAGCATGCGATCTGCCTCATCAAGTACCAGTACTTCAAGCTGATCAAAATGAACAGCATTTTGATTGTGCAAGTCTAGCAAGCGTCCGGGAGTAGCAATTAAAACGTCAACGCCTCCTCGTAGCTTCTGCATTTGCGGGTTAATCTTAACGCCACCAAAAACCACAGCGGTTTTAATTTTTAGATTTTGACCATAAGTCTCAACACTAGCCGCGACTTGCGCAGCCAACTCACGCGTTGGCGTCAATACCAAAGCACGCGCCTGATTACCCTTGCCTGAAGGTTTTGGTGTATTACTGAGGCGATGTAGAATGGGTAGTGTAAAACCAGCCGTTTTGCCAGTGCCAGTTTGTGCTGCGGCCATCACATCTCTACCTGCCAAGACATGAGGTATCGCTTTCGCCTGAATAGGTGAAGGCTCAGTGTAGCCTTGTAATTCAATGGCATCGAGTAACGGTTTTGATAGGCCTAGGTCGGCAAAATTCATAAGGTTTTTTCTCTGGTTCTAATCTCGCGCAGCCTACATGAAAGACTCAGCCTTTACCATAAAACTAGAGCAAAGGTTAATAAAAATGTGTATTTCGCATGCTAACGATATTATCGTCGCTGGGGCAATCGCAAACACCTCTGCCCCCGGCGGAGTTATGCGAACCCGAATTTCCGTCGCTTGATCCAGAAAGCCGTTCTAGTGACCATTGTTGACTACTCAGGGTATCGGTGGCATTTATAAGCTATGACTAAGCAACTAATTTACGCAACTAATTTACGCAACTAAAAGATAATCAAAAAGAAACGAATGACCATCACCCAAAGAATCAGGCTTGATGCCAAATAGGCATAGAATCGGTGCATAACCCTATTGTAAGTGCAGTGCACGCAGGCCTGTAATGAGCGAAGCCCCACAAAGGCCCAAGCCATATTAACAAATATCGGATCGCCGATTGCCATCGCCGCAACAAAAGCGGTTAAGGCATAAAAAATTACCGGTACTTCGAATAGGTTCCTTAAGCAGTTCGCAGGTGCTTGTTCGCGCTCACTTAATATCGCATTTAAACCCTCTGGCGTTGGATAATCTTGAGGATCTAGACCGGCAGATTTAATTGCTATAACACGACGCAAAAACATATTAAGCCACACTAGAATGGTTATCAGCATGAGTACTACGGCGGGAAGGAAAATCGACGACATAAAAGGCCTCTACGGTAGTTTTTTATCGAATATAGCAGCTTAGCTAAAGCAATCAACTTTTTGCTTTCAACTGGCAGACGTCAGCCCAATGATTCCCAATGATGGCGTCTAGAATTTAATAGCCCAATAACAATGCCTGTGTTAGCGTTGCAGGATGCCTACTTCAAATAGCAAAATGACTTCTTCAAATAAAGCTACCGCCGCTATTATTCTTGCAGGCGGTGCCGGTAGACGCCTTAACGGGGCCGATAAGGGATTGCAGCATTACCAAGGTAAACGCTTAGTAGAGCATGTTATCGACGTTATTTATCCGCAGGTGGAAACGATATACATCTGCGCTAACAGGAGCTTACAAACCTATAGATCGTTCGGCTTCAAAGTGCTCAGCGACCAGCACGACGACTACCAAGGCCCGCTGTCAGGGATTAGCACGGCTTTGCGGCTTGAACTATTAGGCTCCAAAGCTGGCAAAGTATTGATTTCGAGTTGCGATGCGCCTCACTTACCGAAAAATCTAGTAAAGCGACTCGAGACAGGGCTGTCAAGATATGAGCTGGCTGATGTGTCTATTGCGCATGATGGCAACAGGCGACAAAACCTTCATTGCTTGATCAAGCGCCAAGCGTGGCAATCGTTAATCGATTTTTTCGACAATGACGGCCGTGCAATGCATCGCTGGCTAGCCGAGGTTAATGCAGTCGACGTGGATTTTTCAGACGAGTCAAATGCCTTCTTGAACATCAATACCACTGAGCAACTTAAACTTAGCTAAGTAAAAATCATCAAGTCAAGTCTAAGCTGTTTTTTCAATTGAGTGGTGAAACTCACCTAGTTTATTAGCGCTTGGCGAGTTTCCCAGTCGAACTATAGTCAATGTCTGCTATTTGGCTTCTTCCCAGTTACCGATATCTTTTGCTCCCTTTTCGCCACCGGCTAGTCCATCAGACCCAAGACTCCATAAATCATAGCTATTCGGGTTTCTAGTCCCTGGCGACTGGTATTGGAATTCATTGCCCCACGGATCGGCACGAAGCTTTGTAAGATAGCCACTCCAATTTGTCTTCCCAGGATTTGTAACTAGAGCTCTAAGCCCTTCAGACGTAGTTGGATAGGAGAAATTATCAAGCCGATAAAGCTCTAGCTGGCTAGACATCGAACTAATGTCGCTACCTGCTTTTGCCTGATACGCCCTAACCTGCTTTTCGAATAAGTTAGGCACTATCATGGTCGATAACAACCCGATGATAATCACAACCACCATTATTTCAATCAGAGTAAAGCCCGCCTGAGCTTTAGACATTTTTTTTTGCATAGTCATATTTTTCATCATTATTTATTTAAATATCAATCAATTCGTTTAACTGAAACATTGGCATCAAAATCGCCAATATAATCGCTAGCACTAACGAGCCCATAATCAAAATCATAAGTGGCCCGAGCAAACTTACCATCATGCCGATGCGAGTTTGCATCTCGTTTTCTGTCGCTGTGGCGGCTTTTTCAAGCATGTGCCCTAAGCGGCCACTATTCTCACCACTCGTCACCATATGAACTAACAAGGGTGGAAAATTACCGCTACGCTCAAGCGCCCGGCCAATCGGCACACCTTGCGCAACCTCTTCGGTTGCCAAGTGCAAATCACGCTGCAATACCACGTTAGTCATCACACCTTCGCTTGCTCTCATGGACGATAAAATTGGCACTCCTGAACCGACCATAATCGACAATGTACGAGCCATCCGTGCAGTATCGACGTTTTGTACCATCTTCCTTAGCCCAGCTGTTTTCAAATAGAAGGTGTGCAACCAAGTTTTTGGACCTTTTTGACTAAAAACATAGCGCCAACCGAAAATCAGTGCAACCAAGCCTATGGCCATAATAACGCCATAACTGGTCATGATTTCTGACAGTTTGATTACCAATTTAGTTAGACCTGGTAATTCTTGATTAATATCTTCGTAGACAGTCACTACCTTTGGCACCACCACGGCAATCAAAATAACTAAGATTCCGGCACAAACGAAAAACAAAAAGATAGGATATACAATGGCTTGAGTTATTTTCTGCTGCATTGCATGACTCTCTTCCAAATAGTCAGCAAGGCGATCTAAGACGTTATCGAGGGTTCCAGATTGCTCACCCGCGGAAATAGACGCTCGGTAAATTTCTGGAAAGCTATTAGGGTATTTAGCAACCGCATCCGACAATGAGTAGCCTTCAGTCACTAACGAACGAATATCGCTCATCACCGATTTAATTTTGTGGCCTTCAGACTGCTTAACAACCGCACTCAAGGTTTCTTCAACTGTCATACCTGACTCAAGCAAGGTTGCCAATTGTCGAGTAATGATAGATAAATCGTTAACCTTGATTTTAACTCGGCTATTAGCCTTACCACGTTTATCTGACTTGCTCACGGCATTATCAGAAACGGCTTTGACCTCAAGTGGAACTAAGCCTTGAGCCCTTAATTCGGCCCTCACCTGCTTAGCATGATCACCGGTAGTTATGTTTTTAACTGTTTTGCCCTTGGCGTCAAGAGCTTGGTATTCGAACGCGCCCATTGCTATATCATCCCGGCGCTAAGCCTGCGTCACTCGGAACACTTCGTCCAAAGTCGTCTCGCCGTCAAGCACTCGCTCAAAGCCATTTTGCATTAGGCTACGCGAGGTCTTACGTACGTAATCGGTTAACTCGTTTTCGGAGACTTGATCATGAATTAAACGACGCAAACCATCGTCTATATCAATTAGCTCATAAATACCAAGGCGACCGCGATAGCCTATTTGATCACATTCAGTGCAGCCTTTAGACTCAAACATCTGGTGACTATCACCTGCCTTTAAACCAAGCAATTCGAGCTCGGCGTCATCGGGCTGGTGCGGCTGCTTACAGTTAGGACATAAGCGACGAACCAATCTTTGCGCTAACACCCCAACCAAGCTTGATGCAATTAAAAATGGTTCTACACCCATATCCACCAAGCGTGTGACCGCTCCGACCGCGGTATTGGTATGCAGTGTTGATAATACGAGGTGACCCGTTAAACTGGCTTGTACGGAGATTTCGGCCGTTTCAAGGTCGCGGATCTCTCCAACTAATACAACGTCTGGGTCTTGTCGTAAAATCGATCGTAAACCACTGGCGAAGGTCAGACCGATTTTTGAATTCATCTGCGTCTGGCCAACCCCGTTCAAATCATACTCGACGGGGTCTTCGACTGTTAAGATATTCAAACGCTTACGATCCAGTCGATGCAAACCAGAATACAAAGTGGTGGTTTTACCGGAACCGGTCGGGCCAGTTACTAATAATATACCGTTCGGCTTGCCAATAAGATTCTCGAAACGAGCCAAAATATCTTTCGGCATGCCTAGCACTTCTAAGTCCAAACGGGCGCTTTGCTTGTCTAACAAACGCATTACCACGCGCTCGCCATGTTGCGTGGGCAAGGTTGATACCCGCACATCTACTGGATGCTCAGCCACACGAAGTGACATTCTTCCATCTTGCGGTAGCCTCTTCTCAGCAATATCGAGCTTCGACATTACCTTAATGCGTGATACCAAGGCGCCATGTATCTCTCGCCTCGGCGACAATATGTCTTTCAGAACACCGTCAACTCGGAAGCGCACAACTGACTCTTCCTCAAAAGCTTCCAAATGTATATCAGAGGCGTTTTCTCGAATAGCCTGGGTCAGTAAAGCATTAATAAGCCGAATAATCGGCGCATCGTCGTCAGCCTCTAGAAGATCGGTGGTCTGAGGCATTTCTTGCGCTAAACGCTCAAGATCTAAGCCATCGTCCATGTCGTCCATCAACTGAGTGGCTTTACTGCCACCCGTATCATAGACACTTCGCATTAAGTTATCGAACTCGGAGGCTGACAGTTTGTTTAAGCTAAGACGCGTGTTTAATCGTCTCTTCAGCTCTGACAATACCGCTAGCTTTGGTGTTTCAATACAGCTAACAACATGGCTTCCGTCACTTTCGGAATGTATTAATACGTTGTGCTTCTTTGCAAACGAGTACGGTATCGAGGATACGATGATATCTTCATTCTCAAATTCCGCAACTTGATCGAGTGGTTCTGGGCTAGCTGTCTCGCTCATAATGCTGGAACTACTCTTCGCCTTCGATCAAAGTGGCGGCATCACTTTGATCGACTTCGATTGCTTCGAGCTCACCACTGGATTCGAATTCTGGCGATTCTTTCTCATCGAAAACGGTATCGGCATCTTTTGTTTTGCGGCCAAAGATAATATCTTTAATTTTTCGGGGTACACTTCTCGGCACACCTTCCTTAGCTATTTTAGCTCTTCGCTCACTACCAACAAAACCATCATTTACGCTCTCTTCATACTCGACTAAAATTGGCGCGGCTGAATCTTTAATTATAAAGCTTGGGTTCTGATTCGCGGCAATCTGGCTATCACGACGAACATCATTATATTTTGAACGGCTGAAACGCGCCAAATCGGCTGGTGAGCGAATGATGTGAGGCTTTAAAAACACCATCAAATTGCGCTTAACCGCACGCTTAGTCTTGCTTCTAAACAAATTGCCTATGATTGGAATATCGCCTAAGAAAGGCACTTTACTAACCGTGTCTTCAATATCATCACTGATCAAACCACCCAAAGCGACAATCTGACCGTCATCAACCTGAACCACCGCTTGAATAGAACGGCGGTTGGTGATCACGCCACCGGTAACACCGGCGACCACAGCCGAGGTAATAGCCGAGGTTTCTTGCAACACTTCCAGTTGAATCGTATCGCCTTCATTTATCTGCGGCTTGATCTTCAGACTAATGCCAACGTCGCGCCGTTCAATAGTTTGAAAGCCATTACCAACTGGCACGTTACCATTGCCGCCATCGCCAGTACCTGGATTGTTGAAGCCATTATTAAAACTACCTGTAACAAATGGTACTTCTTGACCGACGATGATTTCGGCTTCTTCATTATCTAAGGTCAAAATTGTTGGCGTAGATAAGACATTACTATTAGTGTCAGATGCGATTGCATTGAGGATAATATCTAATTGGTATCGACCCAAATCGAGCAACGAATAATTATAACCAGCACTACCGACATCAAAAGCTTGGTTGGTGCTTACAGTGGCCGCAGGCTCACCCAAGCGATCCAAATCAATCAAGTTTCCAGAGCTTGTATCGCCGCTGCCATTCGTTCGCGCGCCGCCGAGACTCCAATTGATACCTAAACTAGCGCTTTGATCGAGTGAGACCTCGGCAATAATAGTCTCAACAAACACTTGAGCACGTCGTTTATCAAGTTTTTCAACCACTGACTGCACTGTTTTCAGTTGCGTACCGCTGGCTTTAACGATTAGAGAATTAGACGACTCATCGGCCTGCACCGTAAATTCACTGACAGCACCTTGAGCCGTACTGGAAGTGAGATCCTTCAAAATCGACGCTAGGTCTTCAGCCTTAGCGTGTTTTAGAGAAATAACGTTAACGTTACCCTCAACTTCACGCTCTATATCTAACTCGCCGATTAAGGCTTGAATTTTGCCATACTGCTCATCGGGCGCACTGATTACCAATGAATTAATCGCATCGAATGGTTGGATGCTTATCTGCCCGGCAGATGCGGCATCTTTACTGTCGGCCGTAGCAACCATCAACTGTGTCAGGGTCGCCGCTAGCTCGCTGGCTTTAGCAAAATTCAAATTAACCACGCTAATGTTCGAGCGCTTATCAGGCACATCAATTTTTCTTATGATTTGTAAGATTCGCTGAATGTTGGCTAAGGTATCGGTAATCACCACGCTATTCGATGGAATATGTGGCGCAAAATGGCTTGTTGGCGGAATTAACGGGCGAATAATCGGCACCAAATCTTGCACCGAGGCATGTTTGAGCTGAATAATCTGTGTCACCTGCACGTCGTTCGAATCGCCAGATGGCGAAAATAGCAATGGCGTAGGACGTTGTTTGATGACATTGCTCGGCAGAATCTTAATCACATTCCCAGAATCAACAGTGGCAAAATTATGCACTTCGAGAATCGACAAAAACACATCATAGAGCTCATTGGGATTAAGGGTAGCGCCGGATATGACAGAAACCTTGCCTTTTACTCGAGGATCAACAATAAAGTTTTTGCCACTGACTTCGGCAACCGTATTAATCAGCACTCTGATGTCAACGCCCTCAAGTTTTAAGGTGATTTCGGCATCTCTTTGAGCGGTGCTATCAGCACCAGAATTGGCAGCGTCACCTCGCTCTTGGGCAACCGAATTTGGTGCGCCCACAGAAAAGATTAACGTTATGCAGAAGGCGATAAGCTTGCAACGCAGGGAAATGAATTGGGCGATATAATTAGTTATTTGACTCATGAACTCTCGAAATTTCCGCTCCCCTCTTCTAGCTGAGGGATTTGTGTTTTTATTAGTCACTCGTCATCATACTGAAAATATGACCTCGAGACCACGTGTTTACAGAGTCCTAACGTTAAGTTAATTAGCCGTAAATATCCTTATTATGTACCAATGCCTATCGGCCCGTTAAATATTCTTACTTATGAATGATTGTACCGCAGAAATATCGTCAGGCAAGACAGTCATTCGCTCTTCTCGCTCAAATAAATCAGCCATATGGAGCGGCAGCGCCGGTTGACCTAGCTGAGCGTCAGGAAAGAGTTTCGCTGCCCGATCTACTGCATCTGGAAACTTAGCCGGATGTGCGGTTGCTAAACACACCATCGGCACGTCTTTGCTGCGTCGCTCGGCCCGTGCGGCCGCCACTCCGATCGCGGTGTGAGGGTCTAATAAGTAGCCGCTGGTCTTATGCGTATCAGCGATTAACCTTAATGTCGCGTCGTCATCTAGTCGGAAACTAGAGAAAATCTCACGCGCACTGGCAAGAGCCTCATCGCTCAAACTCATGTGACCACTTTCAAATTCAGCCATCAGGCACTGAATTTCAGAACCCTGACGCCCATGCAAATCAAACAACAAACGTTCAAAATTACTCGAGACCATAATGTCCATGCTCGGTGATAGCGACTGATGCAAGGCTTTTTTACTGTGATCGTTGTCGCTTATGCAGCGATGCAAAATATCATTTGAATTGGTGGCAATAATAAGCTGGTCAATCGGCAGCCCCATCTGCTTGGCTAAATAACCGGCGAAAATATCACCGAAATTACCGGTCGGCACCGAGAAAGATATTGATCGATGCGGGCCACCCAGAGCCAATGATGCATAAAAATAATACACAATTTGCGCCATTATACGCGACCAATTGATCGAATTTACAGCAACTAATTGGCGCCCATCGGGTAAGAATGATTGATCAAGAAAGCTGGCCTTGACCATGTTCTGGCAATCGTCAAAGTTGCCTTCAAGTGCAATATTAAAAACATTATCGGCGATCACAGTTGTCATTTGTCGACGCTGCACCTCTGAAACCCGCTTATGCGGATGGAGAATAAAGATATCGATATTCTCGCATCTTTTACAACCTTCAATCGCCGCTGAGCCGGTATCGCCCGACGTCGCACCCATCACCACCACTTTTTTCTGACGCTTAGCCAAAATAAAATCAAGCAAATGCCCGAGAAATTGCAGGGCGAAATCCTTGAAGGCTAGCGTTGGCCCACAAAACAGCTCAAGTACCCATTCGTTATGACCGGTTTGAATTAATGGTGCAATGGCATCGTGGCGAAACGAATCGTAGGCCTTATCGATGATAGCAATCAGATCTTGATCACTAATTTCACCGTCGATAAATGGGTGAATGATCTTAAACGCCAGTTGTTGATAACTCAGGCCAGCCCAACTGGCAATTTCATCTTTCGAGAACCTTGGCAATGCTTCCGGTACATATAAGCCACCGTCGCTAGCCAGGCCTGCCAAAACAACTTCTTCAAAGCTTAGAACAGGCGCGTCGCCACGTGTACTAATAAATTTCATCTTTACTCTCTTTAACGCTCACTTTAGCGCTGTTATTGGTGCCCTGATTACTACTAACATTGTGGCTCAGGACGATAATCGGCCTAATTAAAATGTTCTACACGAATTTTAACCGCGTCGGCACGCACATCAGCCATTGACTCAATACTCTTAATGGCTTGATCAACCAACCCTTCGCGAGTGCGCTGAGTTATGAAGATAACCGAGACAAAGTCCTGTCCAAGATTTGGTTCCTTTTGCGTGATAGCCTCAATGCTAATGTTTTGATCAGCAAATTTGGCCGACAACTTAGACATCACACCGGCGACATCATTAACATCAAAGCGCAAATAGTAGGCCGACTCAAACTGATCTGGAGCTTTAACGTGGAGCGGTTGTATCGCCTCAGGTTGAAAGCCAAGATGAGGCACTCGACATGAAGGAGAGACATCTATGCTACGGGCTATATCTAGAATATCGGCAACCACAGCCGAGGCGGTTGGCTCGGCACCTGCACCGGCACCATAGTGCAGGGTGTTACCAACCGCGTCTCCTTTAACTAACACAGCGTTCATCACGCCATCAACATTGGCAAGCAAACGCTTGTTTGGTATTAGGGTTGGGTGTACGCGCAACTCCAAACCATCACTGTTATTTTTAGCGATACCCAAATGCTTAATGCGGTATCCAAGTTCTTCAGCATAAGCTACGTCGGTCAAGCTGAGCTTAGAGATGCCTTCGGTATAAACTTTCTCAAACTGCAGCGGAGTACCAAACGCAATCGCGGCCAAAATAGTCAACTTATGAGCAGCGTCTATGCCTTCAACATCAAAAGTTGGGTCAGCTTCAGCGTAGCCTAACGATTGGGCTTCAGCGAGCACATCACCAAAGGATCGGCCTTTATCGCGCATCTCGGTCAAAATGAAGTTACCGGTGCCGTTAATTATGCCAGCGAGAAGCTCAATTTTATTGCCTGCGAGGCCTTCTCTAATTGCTTTTATAATGCCGATACCGCCGGCCACCGCCGACTCGTAACTGACCGAAACGTCTTTAGCTTCTGCGGCAGCGAAAATTTCATTGCCGTGTAGAGCGATCAGTGCCTTATTAGCAGTTACAACGTGTTTACCATTTGCGATTGCTTTTAGCATCAACTCTTTAGCCAGCGTGTCACCACCAATTAATTCAACAACAATATCAATTTCGGCTGCGTCTACCACCTCGAAAGGGTCTTGAGTTAAGGTTAATTGGCTACAGTCACACAAGCGATCGCTGTCTAAATTCCGCACCGAGGCCATTATCACTTCGACATCTCGCCCTATACGGCGCGAAATTTCGCTGGCATTACGTTGCAATACTAATGCGGTGCCACCACCCACTGTTCCTAACCCTAAGATACCGACTTTTATAGCTTTCATTTAATTTTGATACGTATGGTCTGAATTTTCACGTCAACCTAGCGGTTAACGTTCGGTTAGTGTTTTTTTCGTTTGCTGCTAGATTTTAACCCGTTCTGGATGACGTAACAGCGCTTTTATGTTGCGAATCGCTTGTCGAGTGCGATGTTCGTTCTCAATCAAACCAAATCGCACATATTCATCACCATAATCCCCGAAACCAATTCCAGGCGAAACAGCCACTTTGGCTTCTTTAAGCAATAACTTACTAAACTCCATCGAGCCAAGCTCAAGGAATCGCGGAGGAATTTTAGCCCACACAAACATGGTCGCCTTGGGCCGATCAACCGGCCAACCTGCTGCTTCGAGTCCATCGCATAATACATCTCTGCGACGTTGATACATATCTCGTATGTCAGCAATCCAGTCTTTTGCTTCAGGTGCCTCTAAGGCAAAAATAGACGCTATCTGAATTGGTGCAAACATACCGTAATCTAGATATGACTTCAATCTCGCAAGTGCTCCGATTAAGGTCGAGTTACCAACCATAAAACCAACCCTCCAACCCGGCATGTTGTAGCTTTTTGACAAGCTAAAAGATTCAACAGCAATATCCTTAGCGCCCGGAACTTGCATTATTGATGGGGCAACATAGCCATCAAACACTATATCGGCATAGGCCAAATCTTGAATCACCCAGAATTGGTGCTCGATCGCCATCTCAACAATTTTTTCAAAAAACTCAAGCTCAACACATTGCGCGGTGGGGTTGCTGGGGAAATTTAACACCAACATTTTCGGTTTTGGGAACATGTTTTTAACCGCTGTTTCCAGCTCGGCAAAAAAATCGATGTCCTTACCTATCGGCACATGTCGAATGTCAGCTCCGGAGATTATAAAACCATACGGGTGAATTGGGTAGGCTGGGTTCGGCACCAAGACCGAATCGCCTTTATCGACGGCGGCCATGGCTAAATGAGCTAGGCCCTCTTTCGAGCCTATAGTGCAAATAGCCTCGCGCTCTGGGCAGATATCAACATTAAAACGTTCACCGTACCAATTGGTGATGGCCTTGCGCAAGCGCGGTATTCCTTTAGACACCGAGTAGCGATGAGTATCGCCGCGTTGCGCTGCTTCACAGAGCTTATCAACAATTGGCTGAGGAGTCGGTTGGTCTGGGTTACCCATACCAAAATCGATAATATCTTCGCCACGGGCTCGGGCGGCTGCTTTTAGTTCACCGACAATATTAAAAACATACGGCGGGAGTCGCTTTATGCGAGGAAAGTCATCTTTAGCCATGACATATATAAGACCATTTATGGTCGCTAGAGTACTGAGAATATTGGCTTAAGAGTGTAGCGAGCGAAACGCAGATTGTAACCCTAAAAGTGAGGCTAAATAGCGAATAGTTGGCTTAGATATACCCTAGGGAGCCTCTGATCAAGTCTAAATAATCTCTGGCCTTCAAGCTGATTCGCAATCAAGGCATTGTTTTGTAGGCATGACTAGTCCCGTCAAAAAACAATAACGCCGAGTGTGGATCCGCTTTAAAGCCGCGTAGGGTAGGGTTTGAAGCGCACATCCAAGTTGTTTCCGCTCTCGCTAAGGACTATGGCCATTAGCCTCGAGCTGAGCCTAGTAGCTGTACGCTTCAAGCCTTACAGAGACCGTTTATACTTAATCAGAGGCTCCCTAGCTAGGTGACGCAGAAAGATAACTCAGAGGGTTAACCGGCTTTCCGTTTCGACGTATTTGAAAGTGCAATGCATTCTCCCGTCGATTATTAGTACCAACAGCACCAATAACTTCGCCATAGCTGACCATCTGCCCTTCAGACACGAGAATTTTTTGATTGTGGGCGTAAGCACTTAAGAAATTGTCATTGTGCTTAATAATGACCAAATTTCCGTAACCTTTCAGACTATTTCCAACGTATACCACTTCACCGGGAGCCGAGACTGTAACGGCTTGACCTCGGGAGCCCAAGATATCGATACCTTGTTGTGTGCTCGACGGCAAAAAGCGCCGAATTACTTTACCATTAAAAGGCCAAGACCAAGTTACTCCAGCGACGTTACGGTTTTTGGCGGCCGCCGGACTCTTGGTATTTAATCGCTTGGTATTTAATCGCTTGGTCGTTATTCGCTCGGGCTTGGAGGTAACCTTTGCTGTGGATTTAGCTGTAGATTTAGCAGCGGCTAGTTTGTTTTTCTCTTGCGAGGCTCGATCATCAGACTCAGCCTGACTGACTCTAGCCTTCTTCAGATGACCACGACTTGGCCGCGTCTTAACCACTGGTTTTGCGACAAACCCAAGCGGCTTGGTCAATCGAATCCGTTGCCCTACTCTTAAACGGCTGGTATCAGCAATACCGTTCCACGCCGCCAGTTGGTTAACGTCTAGATTTGACTCAAAACCGATACCGTAGAGAGTATCCCCCGACTGTACAATACGAATAATCTGACCACCGATTTTTTCGCTTTGCTGTCTAACCGTTAAAACTGTTCGTTCCTCTACTGGCACCTTAACTAGCGGAGCACAGCCACTTAATAGAGCTAGAGCGCAAGTAATAATCGTTTTCGACGATCTAAGCTCGGATAATCTAAGCCCAGAAATTCTGTGGATATATAACTTATGCAGTGCGAATAGAAACATTGAAAAGTTAAACTAGTTCAAGAAAAAATACTTTAGTGTAAAAAGTAGTAAGCTGTAGCGCCAATGACAACTAAGCCTAAGGTTCCCCAACCAATCATTTCTATCTGCTTGTGAATTGTTTCTTCGAGCTTATCGCCGCCCATTCTTACTAAGCCGGCGACCATAAAGAATCTGGCACCACGGCCAAGCAAGGATAACAATACAAAGGGTAAGAATGCGATACCGAGTACACCGGAAGCGATGGTGAAAATCTTGTAAGGTACGGGTGTGAAACCGGCCAACAAAATAATCAAAACTCCATGCGCTGCATACTTTGCTTGAATAGATTCAAAGCTATCGTGCGCATGAAAGTAGTTAAGGATCTGCTCTCCATACGCATCGAAGAAAAACAAGCCAATCAAGTAGCCGAACATGCCACCGATAACTGACATTAGAGTCGTGATCGCGGCCAGTCGCCAAGCTTTATCTTTATCGGCCAACACCATAGGTGCCAACATCACATCAACCGGTATTGGAAAAAATGAGGACTCGGCAAAGCTAACGCCCGCTAAGTAGCGTTCGGCATGTCTATGTTTAGCCCACTTTAGGATAGTAGTATAAATTGGTTCAAATAGTTTCACAGATGATTGCGCCTGATTGTTTAAGCTAAAAATTTATAATTTAATCTGGTTTAGCCAAGGCCGGCTAAACGGGGAACAAAGCGGACAGCTTCGATTTCTTGTTCAATTAGTCCCGTGTTGGTTTTATCTATCACAATCAATACCTGCCGCTCACCTTTACCTACTGGCATCACCACGCGACCACCTTCAGCTAATTGATCAATCAATTCCTGAGGAACATCTTCTGATACTGCTGCGGCTAATATTCCGTCGTACGGGGCAAAATCTTGCATTCCAGCAAAACCGTCACCGTGGCGAAACTTAACGTTGCGAACCCCAAGGTCGTACAATAGATCTCTAGCTCGTCTATGTAGCTTAACAATTCGCTCCAAACTCACTACTTCGTCGCACAGAGGAGCCAATATAGCGGTTTGATAGCCACACCCTGTGCCTATCTCCAGTACTTTAGAACGAGGTTTATTAAACAAGGTTTGAGTCATCAAACCGACGGTGTAAGGTTGCGAGATTGTTTGCCCATGGCCGATTGGCAATGCGGTGTTTTCGTAAGCTCGACTGGCTAACGCCTCTTCGACAAATATGTGTCTTGGTAGGCTTTGCATGACGGCTAATACCGCTCTATCAGTAACCCCCATAGTTTTGATTAGTTCGATCAAACGACCACGAGTTCGGTCGGAGGTCATGCCTCTGCCGGCGTATTGTGGTTTTGTTAACTGTTGCGTATACATATCAGGAGTATTCAGTTGAGAGTGTCGAGCCACGTTTGCACATCATCGATGTAAGGGCTATCGTCAAACGTGGAACTAAAAGGTGTAATCGATGCATAACCTTGCTCTACCGCTTCAAAATCTCGCATTTTGTTTTGTTTGGTTCGACGAAAATCACCGGCAATACCAAGTCCGTATTGCGACATATTGCCATTGCCACCTAGTTTTTCAGGCGGCAATCGCACTTCTCTTTGTCCCGACACAGTTGCTTTAAAGCCTCTCAAGTCGGCCACTGGAATATCTGGCACATTAACATTTAATACGGCCAATAAGCTTCGGTAGTTAAGTAATGGCAAGGCATTACTCATTTGAACGGCGATATAGGCCGCTGTTTCGTAATGCTGAACTGAACGCTCGGTAATCGATAGAGCAATGCTCGGCATTGCCATCCGACGTGCTTCCATTGCGGCAGCGAAGGTGCCCGAATAAAGAATATCGTCAGCTAAATTGGGGCCACTGTTAATACCACTAATAACCAGATCAACGGGCTCTTCAACTAAGTTATTTAGTCCAATGTAAACGCAATCGGCTGGCGTTCCGTCAACAATAAACAAATGCTCTGCAGCCGCTTCAACATTGACTGTGCGCCGCAGAGATAAACTCATTCCACAACCGCTAACGTCGTCACGCGGAGCAACAATTGTGACCTTATGGTATTGATTTCTAAGCGCATCTGCTAGAACCGATAGCCCGTGAGCATTATAACCGTCGTCGTTACTGATTAAGATATGCACGGAGTTTCCTAAAATTGTTTAGCGGTCTATCCTTTTCGACTCAGCGCTACTTAATGCCGCCGCAGTTTAAGGATTCATCATTATTATAGCGCCAGACTATGAAATTAGTCTTCGGTGAGTTTGTCCAAAGGTAAGCGGCAAGCTCATTTTACCAGCTATTCAATGACTTTTATTAGCCGAAAAATTGAACTGATACAACACCGATTAAGTCTATCATTGAGCGAACTCTAAATCTATTTGCTTAGAGCTAAACAGATCAGTGGATTATACTCTAGAATTACAACATTAAAGCTTATGTAATTGGCTATGGTTGACGTTGGTAGGGCTACTCGTGAACTGCCCACAATCTATAACAGCACTACCAACAAACTGCCAATTTACTAGGAAATCACTGGACTATTGTTCATCCTAGTCGACTTCTAGATAGGCCGCATAAGGGTCTGCGGCCTCGCCTGCCGCAACCTTCCCTAGCACCTTAAAGATCAATGAAAATAATTGCGCCTGAGAGGCGACATTAAGCTTCGAATATATGTTCTTTCTATGCCCACGTTCGGTATCTACCGATATATTCAGCTCTCGGGCTGATGTTTTCGATGGCTTACCCTCGAGCATTAATTGCAGTACAGTTTGCTCTCGGCCAGTAAGCACGCTGCTAGCGAAGCTCTTTAACGAAAACTTAAGTTGATTGTGCGCTTGGGTCGACGCATTCAGATCGGCTGCTTGAGGCAAGCTTTCACCGCCCCAATGACGGCTCAAGGCCGAGCGATAAACCGGGCCGGCGACATGTAATTGTTGTAGCTCTTGATCAGTAAACGACAGCTGTAATTGTTGCCGACCGAAACTCGCTACAATCGCGGTTTGCTCATCAAGCTTGTGTAAAAAATTAGCGTCGTCAGACAATCCGGATTGATTGAAATAGGCTACGGCAAAATCGCTTTGTTTGAAAGCTTGCTGCTCGAGTGCTGCGAGTTGGTAGAAGCCCGAAGGTAAATCTTGGAAGCGACGATACAGAGGGCTAAGCAAATAAGCCCCGCCAAGATAAACATCGTAAAACGACGACTCTTCAGAAGGATGTAAGCCGTCATACAACACAATTGGCTCTTGATCTGAGCGAAACAGCATAATCACAGCGCTGTCTATAGGAGCGATTCGATTCAGTGAATCAAAAAAAGCAACACCAAAGTTGCTCGTGTTGATTGCTTGAAACAGCGGAGCTACAATATCTGGCCAATTGAGTAAATAGGCTGACTCGGTCGCGCCGGCCTGAGTTGAATTAGCGGTGGAATTGTAAGATGACGCTTTCATAGTGAGAAACAAATCATAGGCTAGCGGCCCAAAGGAACAATAGAACCATCATATCGTGTAGTTAGAATGTCATCGTGCGTAGACCCCACTATAGCCGATTTATTTAATTGATTGTCAACTTAGAGCTTCCTAGTACTCAAGGATGTCTCGGCTAGTACTCAAGAATATCTCGACCACTGTATTTGGACGAACCATCATTTAGTAGTTTGCGTATCATTTGTCGCTGAAAGCCAAGGTGCGAAATCGTGCTTGGCTGGTCGCCGACCTCGTCAACAATCTGCCTGTGCAATTCGGGCAAGCGATAGAATGGAATCATTGGGTAAGTATGGTGCGCAGTATGGTAAGGCATATTCCACAGCAGCCATTGCATCATCGGCCCAGCTTTTACCGTTCGTGTGTTTAACCAAATATCATCGACATGTGGCATCCCTGTATGCTCCACCGTGTTCTGCAGCATTTGAAACCATTTCATTGCAAACATTGGCAGTAGCCATAAGGTCAACAATAGCGTGCTTTGCAACACTAATGATATAGCCAGTAAAGACAAATAAATTAGCAGCATTAACCTCGCTTCTTTGTGTACTTTTTTTAGCTGCACCACTGATAAATGAGGCCAAGATTGCGTATCACCCGAAGCCAATTTAAACACTTCAGCAATTCGACCAGGCCAATAACTTAGGCCAGAAAAATAAACTAGATAGGTCAATAAGGTGAACGGTTTTGCGCCAACGATTTCAGCATCTAATTCAACATCCTGTGTGTGTCGATGATGCTGAAAATGCTCAAACTTATCTTGGTCGCGGCCCATCAACAAGATCAAACAAAATAGTCTGCCAAATAATTCGTTGATTCCTTGAGTTTTAAATACGGTGTTGTGGCTTAGCTCGTGTACTCCGGCATAAAGGCAGTTGATCAATATACCTTGAATCATAAAAAACGGCAGCGCCAACCAACTTCCCCAGGTAGTAAAAAGCAATATTGAATTGATCGCAATCGCACCAATATGAGATGCAACTTTTATCCAACCACGAAAATCAGAGCGACCTTTGAGCGCCTTTAAGCTTTTTGCCGGTAGATGTACTGATCGTTCAAACGATGCATCCATAGAGACCTCATTAGATCTGTGTTGTTTTACAAAATGATTGGAGATAATAAAACACTTCTATTAGCTGGCCATTGTAGGGCTTCTGAAGAGGCAGTGGTATAACCCAATCAGGTTAACCGGCACCACCAATATGGGGGGGCATCTGTGCTAAATTGTCGACTAGAATAAAGTTATGCTGTGGTCTTCTCAGAGTATTAACCACAACTAAGCTATCCAAGGTGAACTAGATGCAAACACTTAAAATATATCAGTCTCTTTGGGCCATGCAGTTGCGTGGCCCGGACGGTTATGAGCATGGTAATGAAAAATCATTTCAAATGATCGCGGATGCTGGCTATCACGGTGTTTGCATTGATCCTACCGTCAGCGAAATTGCTGAAAATTTAGCCCTCAAACCCTATTTCGAGCAACACGGTTTAGAGGTAATGGTAAATGCCTTTCCTAAAAGTGCTGACGATCTGCGCAAATTACTCGAATTTGCTAAGCAAATGAACGCTACCCAGTTCAGCATTATTGGCACCGTTTACCCGCTGACCGTTGCTGGCGCAATTCCGATAATTCGCAGCTGGATCGATATTTCACATGAAGTCGGGATGCCGATTATGTTCGAAACCCATCGAGACTGCATAACCAATGACATGTTTACTACCTTACAGCTTCTCGATGAAATTCCAGAAATGAGGCTGTGTGCGGATCTATCGCACTACGTTCTAAACCGAGAACTACCGACCCCACTGTCGAGAGAATGGGCCGCCCTATTCGACCGCTTGTTAGCCCGCTCAGATTCATTTCAAGGTCGAATTGCAAACCGCGAACAAATTCAGGTGCCTATTGGGTTTAAGCAACATCAAGAATGGGTAGAGTTATTCAAGCACTGGTGGTCTCGCGGCATTAACGATTGGCGAAGCCGGTCCAGCGAAGATCAAGAGCTAATTTTTTTATGTGAACTTGGGCCACCGCCGTACGCTATCACCGATGTCAATCGAGCGGAATTATCAGACCGCTGGCAAGAGGCCTTAACGATTAAGTCTTGGCTAGAAGATATTTGGGCAAACAGTGCGCCAATTAGTATCTACTCGTAAAGCCTATGTATATTAAACGTCACTGAACTATACGTTTTATAAACTATTTTTTTTAAAATATTAGGCGATTAATAAATAAGATGAGCCGCGACCGATAAAATCGGTAACACAATAATGGTTCGGATTAGGAAAATACTTGCCAACTGAGCAACGGAAACGGGGATGGTTGACCTTAGAATCAACAAACCATTCTCTGCCATATAGATTAATTGCGTGACCGACAAGCCGGCTAAAACAAATCGGGTAATCGGGCTATCTACGTTGGTCGACACGATCGCGGGAATAAATTGATCAAAGAAACCAACCAAGGTACCGGCGGCCGCGGCGTCAGCCTCTGGCAACTGAAAAATTTGTAACACGTAAACCATTGGTGCACTAATCCATTGCAGTACCGAGGTATGGTAATACACGATTAACACCAGAACCTCGATCGTCATAGCTACCGGCAAAACAGCAAATGAAATATCAAAGATACTGCGACCAGTGATATTTAGCTGCTGCTTGACACTAGGCGCATGCTCAGCTCGATAAAGCGCGGCATTCAAAGACTGGCGAAATAATGAGCCGCTCTGCCGCAACGGCGGAACCTCACGTTTATCGCGTTGATAAAAACTATTAGCTAAACCTGACAATGGTGGCAAGCGAGGGGTAATCAAGGCAGCGATAAGCCCACAAATTGTAACCACAACATAGAACAATACAAAGTTGTCATCAATTCTAGCCGTTTGCGCGATCACCACACTAAAGGGTAACGACACGGCGGAAAAATTGGTCGCCACAACCGCAGCTTCTCTGGCGCTGTAATGGCCACTTTCGTATTGCCTGATGGTCAGAATGGTACCGATACTAGAGTCACCAATCCACGACGTTAAAGCATCAAGACTGGCGCGTCCTGGCAAACCAAAAACCGCTTGAAATACGCGGCTAATCATAGTGCCAATAAACTCAAAAAAGCCGAAATCGGTTAGCAGTGGCAATAGAATATTAGCGACAAAAATTATGCACAAGATAATCCCAGCAATATCGACGTAAGCGACCTTGCCGGTGTCGTCACTAATTATCCATTCTGGCCCTACCTGTAAGTAGGTCATGGTGCATAGCACACCGCCTAAAATACGCAGTACTAACCAAATTGCCGTGGTGCTGAAGACCTCTTGTATCAACGACGAAGAGGCAAGAAACCTTGGTTTGAAAACACTAACAATAAGAGAAACTAAGCCGGACAGTACAAAAATAATGGTTATCAAAAGCGGCAAGAAATCACCGAGCCAAGCCATCAACCCATTAGCGAGCACGCCGACGACAATAGTTTGCTTCGCGTCGTAGGTCACTGGTGTTAAAAACAAGGCAATGCCTATCAATGACGGCAGCAAAAACTTGAGATAAAGCTTAAAAGGCGAAGTATTATTTTCGGCCGACGCCGCTAGCGAATATTTTCTCATAGAACGCTACTATAATTGACGTTAGACGATAATAGTAGGCTTGGATTTATTTGCGCTGAGGCATGATCGCTAATTTACCAGCCAACAACTACAGGCTTGCGTGACTAAGCGTTTATGAGCAGTCCTCGAATTAGGGAACAACAATATGGTTTTCACGGCGATTGGATAATAACAGGAGATGTTATTTTAAATTGGTCGGGGTGACAGGATTTGAACCTGTGACCACCGCTCCCCCAGAGCGGTGCGCTACCAGGCTGCGCTACACCCCGATCAATATAGGGAATATATACTAATTTCTAAGGATCGCAACTGGGTTTTTAAAAACTTTTTCTGCTCTAAGGCAAGTGCCGTTAGTGAGACAGCACAAAATTTTACTCAGCAATGAGTTTTGGCCAATTTTGGTCTGCGTCACGAATAAAATCGTCTTTGTTCTGCGACCATTTTTTATTAATACTTTCGTTATAGTTCAAATATAACTTGCCATCATGAATGGTAAACAGTTCAGGCTTAATCGACGCAGTTGAACCTTGGGACACGGCATAAGCGCAGTAGCCGCCATATTGCGGTGCGTATTGTTCAGGATCCGATTTAAAAAGATCAAGATTCTCTTGACTGAAAAATAGCCAAGTTGCCTGCTGGTACTCAGTACTAAACTCCGACTTACCTTTTACCGGTGCGTTCTCAGTAAAGTAGGCTACGGTGTCATAGCCCTTTATGGCATCACTTGAGAACAATGTTGTGTAGGTCGGATCTAAGGCAAATGCTTTGCTTGAAATCACAGCTAGCGACATAATTATCGCGATAAACTTCGCGGCTCTAGTTAAAGCGGCTCTGGTTAAAGCGGCTCTGGTTACAAATTGACTCATGGTTTCACCTCATGACATTTATTAGTTGGCCCAGCATAATTTGATAGCCGCATTTATTGCGGCCTCTTATTATTCATACAGATAGTTTTTCAACTGTCAGATTTATTCAATTAATTTACAAACTCGTCGAGCTTAGCAGCGATAACATCATGGCAATGATCGGTGCAATGTCGTCGACTTTCGAATTCATCATAATAGCAGACCGGATGATAGTGAATTTTGGCACGAACTTTTGGCAATGGCATAAGCCCTAAAAAATGCGGTAAAAATGGGGTCTTTGCATACCATGCATAATGATCACGTGCTTTTTGGTTATCAATTTTTTCGCCGCCGTGATGTGTATACGCAACAGTGATTGGTTGAATGGTAACTCGTGGGCTGCCTTCATCTGAATTAGCCGACTCAATGAAACTGGATTTAAACGGTGCGACCAGTACCCCTTCGGTGCTGGTGCCTTCAGGGAACAGCGTCAGACTATTTCCATGCGCGAAATGTTGTTTTAAGGTTTCTAACTGTTTGCCAGTTTTACCGGCCGAGCGTTCAATGAATAGCGTGTTTTGAAACTCGGCTAACTTTCCGAACACTGGCCAACTAGCGACTTCGGACTTGGCAATAAAATAGGCAGGCAAACGTCCGAGAACAAAGACATCAAGATATGAAACATGATTACTAACGTACAATGTTGGCCGAGCGTGGCTCATTTCTCCGGACTCCACGACCTCAATCCCGAGGATGCGACAGGTACCGGCATGAAATTTATGCGGAATCTTAGTATGACCTGGAATACCCAAAACCTTGGCCAACATAAAAAATAACGGCACAAAAATTATCCATAGCGTCAGCACTATGATTCGAATGAAGCCTACAAGGTAATTTTTTCTTATTATCATGATTTTAAGTTCTAGCCTTAGCGTTAAAGTTCTGGGGCGTTAAAGTTCAGAGGCTTAAGAATTCTAAGGTCTACCTAGCTCTAAAGCCTATCGCGCCAAAACCTTATACCGAACCCTCGCTTGCTAGTCGATAGATTTATTGACTAGCGCATGATTACTGCCAAACATTTCATTTACATCAACGTAAATAGCCACGAAAGTGGTGTTAAATACCGCGTCTATGACGGCATGATCGCTGATGCGCGCACCGATTTTTAAATAGCCGCGCAGCATGGTTGGTACCTTTCCCCGCTCCTTGCCTTTTCCTGGTGTTTCTGAGAAATCTTTAATCGCAACACTATTGACGCCACTTTTGACGCGCGGCATCAATGCATCACCAGCTAGATGTTTATCATAGAGATATGAAAGTATCTCTGTATGCTCGCGGTAGTCTGTTCCTTTAAAACTGGCACAACCAAACAGTACATCATAATGATTTTGTTCTATGAACTGCATGGTGAACTTCCATAGCAGCATTAGGGCTGCTCCACCACGGCCCTCGGGCGAGACGCAGGCGCGGCTCAACTCAAGAATTCGACCATAATTAGTCCTGAGACCCGACAGATCAAACGCATGTTCAGTATAAAATTCTTGCCCTTCTTCAAGCGCTTGGTTACTAACCAACCTAACCGTTCCGATCACTTTATCGTCACAGCTAGAGTCAACTACGACGACATGATACGCGACATGATCCCATTCATCTTCTTCACGCTCACTATTCAACATTTCACGTGTAATTCGGCCACCGCTCTCTTTGAACAAAACCTCGTAGCGAAGCTTTTGCGCCGCTTGAATTTCCTTTTTAGACGAGGCGAGACGTACATTATATCGCCCAGCCGACATGGCGCCGGCGATTAACTTAGTCATCTGCTTAAACAATTTGGGTTTTATAGCCATAATTTTGTAAGGTTCGCCTCGAACGGGGTAGCTACGACATCAGTCGCTCTGACATGAGTTTACTCTAAAGAAAATAACGGTTAGAGCGCAACACCGGGAGCCACTTCGAGCTCATTGTTAACTAATTGACTATGATCGATCGGTTCAACAAAGGTCATGGCTAATGCCGACCCAAGAATAGCTCGGCACGGACAGCCATCGGCATAGCGAAAATGAATGCCCTCGCTGGACACGCTAACATGACTTAGGCTAACGGTGCTTGCATCGTCTCTATGCATACAAACGGACTCCTTAGAGCGACTCGGTAGATGACTCGAGTGGTAACTAATATAGTCTTCTACCTGCTTGGACTCAACTAAATTCAAACTGGCAAACAAATCTTTACGCACTGACTTAACGTGCTGTGCATCGACCGACGAGCTTGATTTAGGCGTTTTTAAGTCTCTCTCAATTCGTGCCGAATGACCATCCCACACACACAAACGATTATCACCATGATGATCGATGATAAACATTCTAAATGCACGGTAATCACCGAGATCGAGCGAATCGAAAAGCTCCTCAGCCTTACTTAATGAGGTTGTAGAGGCAAAACGGCGAACGATTTCTCCACGGCTAGTCCACTTTTTGTACGTCTCGATTTGCTCAAATTGGTAGTGATTTAATAAACACACAGTAACCCCAAATTGATTGGCAGCGATCCAAGTGCCTCCGGCATCTGCATCGGTAGGCGACAAATATTGCACTCCACGATTTGACTGTGACGTCGGTAGTTCTGCTCGGCGGCGTGATTTTCGCTCATCTCTATTAAAAAATAGCTCGTAGCCATCTTCTTTGACAAACCATGTCATAGTGCACATGGTTGAGAGTCTCCAGTAATAGATTCTGTAGCCGATTTCTGATGCTCCCGCGTGGCGATGGCAACGCCAAAACCGTCCGCTGGCTGGGCACCAAAAGTGCGAGTCATGGCACCTATAATGGCATAATGATGCATCGTGTGGGATTGTAAAAACAATAGCTCACGGAATACCGTTGAGGTTAAAGACTCTGTCGCTTGCTGGTCACTGAGCTTGCAGGGTTTATCAAGATTTTGTTGCTCAAGGTCGCGTAGCGCCCCTTGCAGCTCAATTAATGTTTGATTAGCGTAAGCAAAGTCTAGTTCGAGTAGCGAATCTCGTTCACGATCGTCGTAGCATATATGGCCGGCCTCTAACTGTCGGATAAAACACCGATAGTGCTCTAATACATGGCGAAAGTGAGCACCTATGGTCGAGTGAAAGGCCGGTTTATAGCCTCGTGTGTATTGCTCAGGCTTAAGCAAGGCTAATAATTCCGCACCCTCACCTAAGGCATCGATATTGGCCTGCAATAAATTCTTATTTTGTGACAAAAATCGTGTCCTCATTATTCGTCCAAACTTGACAGCGCGCGGCGCCGTATTGGGACGTTTTAATATCTTATAATCATGACCTTGCCACAATTCAATCTATTACACTATATGACAGTCTTTAGATTGGTTGGCGAAATCTTTAACGTTAATTAACCAACAAGCATGCTAGCCGCCGAAATAGCGGCGGCCTCGGTACGCAGAATATACGGCCCAATACGCATAGAGGGAACCGAAAATTGCCGAAGTTTTGAAAATTCTTGCTCTGAAAAACCACCTTCTGGGCCTATCAACACAGTAACGTCTGAATTACTCTGCGCTAAGCTGAGCAAGCACTCACCATCGGTGTTAGCCACAACTAAATTTCTTTGGCTGTGTTGGGTCGTCTGGCTATGGTTGCTTTGAAGGCTGCTGATTGAACTGGGGTCACTATTATCGCTGCTCTCTGGGAGACTACCAAGCAATTGATCTAAATCTTGCTCGCTAGCGATTCTTGGCATCCACGGATTCTGCGATTGCTTACAGGCTTCAATCGATACTCTTAACCATTTTTCAGCAGTATTGTCGTTGAACTTTGTTTCCGAGTACCTACAGCGCACTGGGATAATTTCAAAAACACCCAGTTGAGTTAATATATCAACCATTACTTTCTGGCGATCGCCCTTAGGTATTGCTACCGCTATCGATACCCTGCGCGCAGGAGGGTCAAGCTGCTCAAAAGAATCAAGCTCAACCATCACCGTACGGCGTTCAACCAGCGACAAAGCGCCCAGTGCGACTAGCCCGAAGCCATTGAATAGGCGGACTCGCTGCCCCACCCGCAAGCGACGCGATTTGGCCGCATGCGATGCTTCCTTAGCATCTAAGCTGACCACCGAATCTTGCGGTTTAAGCGACGAATGATGAAAACTAGGAATAGACATTTGAGTATCAATAAACGGTTAGTAAATGGATCAACGATTAGCTACGCTTCTAATAATGCAGTTTGAAGTTTATAGGCAACACTCGATGCCGCGATTCACATGTAGACATCATAATGTACAAGCTTACTCGAGAATTGCATGGTCGGCGCAGCAAGCAACGGTTCAGCGTGGTCTGGTCGCTTAACCGCCAGCCGTGGAAAATACTGTTTAGCGGTCAAAGCAACATCGCTAGCATCATAATCCGCGCCAGCCAGCCATTGAAGTAATTGCATCTGCTTGTTGCTTGCCGCTTTTTTCTTCTTCTTGTCCGGAAACATTGGGTCAAGGTACACGCAATCGGCCTCAGCAACAAAATTAGCGAGCAATTCGGCGGCGTTACCCCATAAAACAGTAGGCACGACAATCGGATTGTTTGCAGCGTATTCAGATTTTGCTAAACGCCAGAAGGCCTCTTCAATAAGGGCGGCCATTAGCGGCAAACGCTCAATCACAGTGACCTTATAACCTTGTAGACACATTAGCATTGCATCGCCAGCCCAGCCGCCGGTAGCATCTATGATTGAACGAGACTTCTTGCCAAGCGCTTGATTAAACGCACCCTGTTTAGGCGCTGGGAATGACCTCAACTGGCTTACTAATTTGACAAAATCGAGATGGAATTTTAATGGCTTCTGATCACCATTATGCCAAATCAAGTTTAATCCGTTGCTCTCGTGGATTAACTCTAAATCGACTTGAAGAGGCTTCTCAGTGAGCTCACAATAGTCAACCAATTTACCTATAATAGGGTTGCCCCCAGCACCGCTAATCGACACTGAGGCATGCTTAATGCGTAAATACTTCATCGGCAAGCGGCTCAGAAAGTCGGGGAAAAGACACTGTTTTAGCTATCTGCAACGAGCTAATATTGGCTTCTCATATGAAATTTTCTTCAACTAAGGGACTAACGTCAGCATCATAATCCACCCCTTCTATGCCGAAGCCGAATAAACGTAAGAACTCAGTTCGATAACCGTCATAGTCGCTCAGCTCCGCTAAATTCTCAGAGGTGACCTTGGCCCATGCAGCCTCAACCTTAGCTTGCATCTCAGGCTTAAGCTCAAGCTCGTCGACTCGAAATCGATTACCCTGATCTAATCGCGGGCTATCGCTATAAACGCACTCGGTAAATAAGCGGTACAATTGCTCGATACAGCCTTCTTGACTGCCAGCCAGTTTCATTTCTTTGAAAAGAATAGACAGATACAAAGGCATAACTGGTATCGCCGCACTGGCTTGAGTCACGACCGCTTTGAGTACCGAAACTCGGGCGTCAACATCTAAACGAGAATTTAAGTCAGCGGCGGTAACATCCAAATGCTCTTTTGCTTTACCGATAGTCGCGTCGCCGTACATTGGTTTCGTTAATTTATCGCCAATATAGGTATATGCCACTGTTTTTGCACCGTCGGCGAGTACACCAGCACGACTCAGCGCATCGATCCATAGCGCCCAGTCTTCGCCCCCCATTACCTTAATAGTAGCAGCGATTTCATCGTCGTTAGCCGCTTCAACACTGACCTGTGAAATGACCTTTGTGTCTGTATTCAAGCTCTTAGTGGTGTAGGGCTTGCCAATTGGCTTCAAGGTCGACATATGAGTTTCGCCGGTCAATGGGTCAGTTCGCCGTGGTGATGCCAAACTATATACCACCATGTCAACCTTACCCATGTCAGCCTTGATCAGTTCAATTACCTGTTCTTTGGCTTGATTCGAGAATGCGTCACCATTGATACTTTTAGCATACATTCCATCGGCCTGAGCCTGACTATCAAACGCCGCCGAATTATAGTACCCGGCCGAGCCAGTGCGCTTGTCAGATGCAGGCTTCTCAAAAAACAAACCTAGGGTTTTAGCACCAAAGCCGTAGGCCGCAGTAATGCGGGATGCCAAACCGTAGCCGGTAGAAGCGCCAATAATCAGAACATTTTTAGGTCGAGCATTGGTCTGATCAAAATCTTGAGCTTTAATATAGTCAATCTGCTGAGCTACATTTTCAGCGCAACCAGTTGGATGCGCGTTAATACAGATGAAACCACGAACTTTCGGCTTAATAATCATGTTATTCCCCGTTTATTTATTACGGTTTATTTTTTAGCTTAGGTTTTAAATTAGTAATGAATCAGTAACGGTTATAACAAGTCTTGATTGATGTCGACCGCTAGTTCATCGCTCAGACCCTTAACGTAAGCGCCGAACAATGATTGTCCATTGCGCTGCTCGATAAGCGAGCGCGTTGCATCTTTAACTTGCTGACTGACCGCAGCGAGATCGCCTGGGGCTATTTGCGTCAAGCGAACAACGTTGAAATCACCATTAGCTCCAGTAAACGAGCTAACTTTAGTCGCACTGTCGTCTAAACGCATCTTGATAACTTCACGCAGCACATCGCCAGGGACGGTACGATCGTTATCGATCATCGATGTAGTGAAGGTTGCTATTTCGACAGTAGGATCATCAGCTAAACCAGCCCAATCTGATTCGGCACGGGCAATGACGCTATCGCCAGCATCTTTGGCCGCCGCTATCGCACGTTCAGTTGTCAAAACACTCTTAATTTCGTCGCTCACTTGCGCTAGCTTTTTAGGTTCAGCTGCGGCAAAGTCCAATTTCCGAAGCGCCACAAAAGCGCCATCGCTAATCTCTACAAGCTCTGAGTTAACACCGTCGCTCTGCACTTGATCGCTAAGCGCCGCAGCTCGAACAACTTCATTACTGGCAACACCGGTGCCCTCCTCGCGCGAGAATAATCCGGTAGTCTTAACGGTAAGTCCAAGTTCTTGTGCTGCGCTGTCTAAGCTGTCGGGCTGCTCGAATAAGCTGTTACGCAGTTGCTCAGCTTGTTCAACGATAAGCTCTTCGGCAAGTCGTTGACGCTCTTCAAATTCTAGGTCAGCACGTAAAATATCAAATGCGTCCGGCTTAGTGGCGTTAATCTTCTCAACTTGAATTAAATGATAACCGAATTGGGTTTTAACTGGCTCGGAGACTTCGCCCTCAGCTAACTCAAACATAGCGTCATTGAACTCTTCGACCATTTCGCCACGTGCAACATCACCCAATGAGCCGCCATTCTGCGCCGAACCAGGGTCTTGTGAGTTTGCCTTTGCCAACTCCGCAAAGTCTGCCCCCGCCGCTAATTGGCTTGCAAGGTCTTCAATGTTTGCTTTTTGTGCGTCATCGTCATTCTCACCACCGGTATTCAATAGTATGTGGCGAGTACTGCGAGTTTCATCTTCTACAAAACCCTCCTTGTATTCATTGTATAGCGCCTCGAGTCGAGACTCTTCAATTGTTAGACTTTCCGCGACAACGGCTCTATCAAGCTCGATATAACTGACCGACGTGCGGTCAGGCAACATGTACTGTTCGATATTGTCCGTGTAATACTGCTCAATATCGGCATCCGTAACAACGATTTTGTCATTGAAGTCAGACTGTTTAATTGTGATCAAGTCGAAGGTGCGGCGTTCAGTCTGAATCTCGAGCAATTCGCGCACTTCGTTAGGCAGCACTAATGCCGACTCTTGGAAAGCAGATGCAACTTGCTGATTGATCGACGCTGAGCGAATATCTGTTTTTATTTGATCTGCTCCAGCGCGACCACGACTGGCGACAAACGCATTGTACAAATTCTGATCAAATTTCCCGTCAGTCTGAAATGTAGGGTCCTGTGCAATGATTTTATCAACTGCTTTATCTCCGACCCTATAGTTGTATTCGCTGGCAATATGAGCGGTAACGGCCTGATCAATCATGCCCTGTAAGACTTGCTTCTTAAAGAATTCACTATTGAGAACATCTGAATTGGCCAAACTGGGATTTGATTCTCGAGTGCGGGCCTGCGCTTGAGCCAATCGTGCTTGATACCCTTGTTGGGTAATTTTTTGCTCTCCGACCTCAACAATAGTCGGTCGAGCTTCGGTGCTAGCGTATTGCGACACCCCAAAGAATGCCATTGGAATAATAATAAGGCCAGCGATAAACCAGGCGAAAACGCCAGTTGAGCGATCACGGATTTCAGTTAACATGAGAAGTCCTAAGGGTAATTGTTGTTCTAATAATAAGCGCGTAAGTATAGATCACTGTTAGCGTACAAAAAAGTCGAATTAGTGGCTAGTTTTGGAGTTCGAGATCCGCTAACAGCATTTCTCAAGGGTTTTCCTTGTTATCACTCACGAAAACAAACCGAATATCTAGGTAAAACTTAGCTAGTTAGTATTTATAGTGGCGCGCGTTCCATTTTAATCAAACATTGTCGCTCATTTTAAAAGCCAATTCAAAGGTATTTGGGGTATCGCGATCAAGTAATTTAAACTCATCCATAGCTTAAACGATAAGCCGTTGAGAACGCTTAACAACACCTCAGTCAGGTATCTCGACGGGCTTAACCGTCCCTACATCGCCTTGTGTAAATTAATCAACGGTAATAACACCGCCTAAGGTTAGCTAATCTCTGATTTAATTGATTTTAGTCCTGAGCCGCGAATTGAGGCAAGCATGCTTCGTTGCCTTTAGCTCCACCGCATCGCTCAGTGACTCAGACACGGATCAAGCCTGCAGATATCTTTCGGCATTACTACAATAGCAATGCTGGTTAAAACGGTCATGTCAAAATGCGCATGAAATCGGCTAGGCTATACTCATCAAACTCGAAAACCAAATGGTACCCAGCATGAGCAAATTCTTTTACATCTCTCTACTTTGCAGCATTCTTCTGCTTAGTACACCAACCTTGGCGAGCGCTAAGGCTATAGACAAAAGCAAGCCCCCAATGAGTAATGACTTGGATATTCCCTTCTCTAAGGTCACGCTATCTAACGGCTTGACATTGATCGTCCACGAAGACAGTAAGGCACCAATCGTAACTGTAAACGTCTGGTACCACGTTGGTTCGAAAGACGAAAAAATTGGCCGCACGGGCTTCGCTCACTTATTTGAACACCTAATGTTCAACGGCTCCGAAAATTACAACGATGATTGGTTTAAACCATTTGATCGAGTTGGCGCCACTGGCATGAATGGCACCACTAATCAAGACAGAACCAATTACTTCCAAGTGGTGCCCAAAAATGCCTTAGAGATGGCGTTGTGGATGGAGTCTGACCGTATGGGACATCTCTTAGGCGCTATCGATCAGGCTAAGTTGGATGAGCAGCGAGGCGTCGTAAAGAACGAAAAACGTCAAGGTGAAAACCAACCATACGGACGAGTGTTTTCGACCATTCTGGAAAATGTTTACCCAGCAGGCCATCCCTATTCTTGGAGCGTCATTGGCTCCATGGATGATCTAAACGCGGCCACGGTCGATGATGTGCATGAATGGTTCAAAACCAAATACGGTGCAGCCAATGCGACCATCACGTTATCGGGTGATGTTAAAGCTGACGATGCCAAAGCGTTAGTCGAAAAATATTTTGGCCACATTGAAGCTGGGCCGCCACTAGTTCGCCAAACAAGTTGGGTTGCGAAAAGAACCGGTAAGCATGAGCAAGTAATGTTCGATCGAGTGCCTCAGGCTCGACTTTACAAAATATGGAACGTCCCTGAATGGGGTAGCGCGGACGCTGACTTATTGAGTCTCGCATCGGGCGTATTGTCTTCAGACAAAAAATCCCGTCTATACAACCGTTTAGTCTACACCGAGCGAAAGGCATCAGATATACAAGCGTTTTCATTTAACTCCGAAATCGGTGGCTTGTTTGGCGTTATTGCAACGGCCTTGAACGAAGCAGACTTAGATTATATAAACGACGCTATCGATGAGGAACTAGTTGCCTTTATGAAAAAAGGCCCAAGCAAAGCAGAGCTCGAACGTGTACGAACAAACGCTCGGGCAAGCTTCGTACGCGGCCTTGAGCGAGTCAGTGGTAAGGCAGACTTTCTTGCTGAAAGTCAAGTTTTTGGTGGCTCGCCCGACGCCTACAAAGAAAGTTTTGAGCGCTTCCAATCAGCCTCAGCTAAAGACGTTGTAGACGCAACTAAAAGATGGCTAAGCGACGGCGAATACTCACTGCGAGTGCTACCGTTTGCCAAGCACTCATCTACCCCGAGTAGCGTCGATCGCAGCACGGGCATACCGAAAATTGGGGCGGCACCTGACGTCAGTTTCGACAAATTACAGAAAGCTACCTTGAGCAATGGTCTAAAAATAATCTTAGCCCATCGCTCCGCTGTACCCGTTGTGCGCATGCAATTACTAGTCGACGCTGGTTACGCAGCTGACCAAAATGTTAAGCCCGGAACCGCCAACCTAGCGATGTCGATGCTTGATGAAGGAACTAAGACCCGAAACGCGCTCGATATCAGCACAGAAATGTCCGAAATGGGCACGAGTATCAGCAGTGGTGCCAGTTTAGATTCGTCAGTTGTCAGCGTGAATACACTGAAGACTAAGCTCGAAGAATCGTTCGATTTGTATTCCGATATAATCTTAAATCCGACCTTTCCCGCAGACGAGCTAAACCGCCTGAGAGAACAACAATTAGCAGCCATTGCACAAGAGAAAAACTCACCGTTCGGCGCTGGGTTACGTTTACTGCCAGAGCTTTTATATGGTGAAGGCCATGCTTATTCTGCGCCATTCTCCGGTTCAGGTACCGAACAAAGTGTAGCTTCGATGACCGCAGATGATCTTCGCAAGCATCATGAAACATGGTTCACATCAGACAATTCGGCATTGATCGTTACCGGCGACATCGCCATGAAAGATCTCGTTCCATTGGCCGAGAAGTATCTTGGGAAGATGCGAAGCGGCGAGGTTCCAGTAAAAAATATCACCAAAATACAGCCATTAGAAAAGTCGGTGATCTATATCGTAGATCGACCAGGATCGGAGCAATCGGCAATATTAAGCGCGTCTATGCTGCCAAAATATGGCTTTGACGGAGAGCTAGCGTTACAGCTAATGAACGAGGTACTGGGCGCTGGCTTCAACTCTCGAGTCAACATGAACTTACGAGAAGATAAAGGCTGGTCGTATGGCGCTAGGACGATCATCCGTGGAACCCAAAGCGAGCGTCCATTCATTGCCTATGCACCAGTACAAACTGATAAAACAGCAGAGTCAATGCAAGAAATTTATCGCGAGATAAAAGGTATCACGACAGATAAGCCAGCAGTAGCTGAAGAGCTGGCAAGGTCACTGGATAAACGAACGCTAACCCTTCCAGGCCGATGGGAGACTGCAGCCGCGGTAGAGGCCGACATAGCCACTATGGTCAAATACGGCCTCACCGAGAACTATTGGGATCAATATGTAAAAGATCTTAGGAAAATCGACTTAAGTCAGGTTAATCAGTCTGCCAAAGAAAACCTGTCCCCTGATTCGATGCTCTGGGTAGTGGTCGGTGATCGACAACTTATCGAAGAAAAAGTGCGTGCCACCAATCTAGGCGAAGTTCGCGTGGTCAACCTCGAGCAGTAAATCATCTAGCTGAATGATTTAAATGCGGCGCTGCTACAATTTTTTGTAGCGCGCCGTATTTCGGCTTAGAGCTCAACGGTGCACGGTAATTAGCGTTCACTATTTAGCATATGAAAATTGCAAACAAAAAAAAGACGACCAGTGGTCGTCTTTTTTATGTCTTTTAAAAATGGCGGAGCGGACGGGACTCGAACCCGCGACCCCCGGCGTGACAGGCCGGTATTCTAACCAACTGAACTACCGCTCCGCATTTTTAAAACTTCTTCGAAGGCTAATAATATTTAGCCTTCATGCCTAATTCTTGTTATCAAGAAATAGACTAATATGGTGGGTGCTAGAGGATTTGAACCTCTGACCCTCGCCTTGTAAGGGCGATGCTCTACCAACTGAGCTAAGCACCCAAATTATTCGTACGTCACTTTTTAACTGGCTAACTTATCGATTAGCTAGTGCTCTTAGCCTAGGCCAGAAGCGTTAAGTGCTACTCAATTCGGATGGCGATAATACCAATTTTCTGACAGCTTGCAAGCAACTTTTGAAAAAGATTTAAAAAAAATTAAACTGTATTTAAAAGTCATTTGAAAGCGACAAAGCGTTCAAGTGGCGCTAGTTTAATGAATCTTTTCAGATATGCAATATTTATTTTCATTTGCTAAAAAATAACTGGATAAAAATAGCTGGAGCATTGAAAAACATGGCTCATCATCGATTTGGGTTTAACCTCGATAACGTTGTACTTCTTAAAATATTGTCAATAGTGTGCTTGAAACCACCTTAATACTCAACCTAAAGGCCCGGCCGCCTCTTATGATGCAAATGGAATCTGATTCAAGGAATCATACTGTGGTGGTTAAACCACTCTCCAATTAATTTATGTTTTGTATTACAGGTCGCGTCCAGATAAGCAGCATTGGTGACGGCGCATTGGCGTGACTATGCGCCGTTATTCAGTGTGCCGGACATATCGGGCTTTGCCATCGATTGAAACTGGAACGAAAACAATCATCTGTATACGCTCCGGTCATGCATTTCCATAAAGAGCTCAGGTTTTGCTAAGCGGGTAAAGCCATATTTTTCATAGAGCCCGTGCGCATCGCTGGTGGCAAGCATCCATCTTCGTAAACCTTTCAGAGTATGGTGACTCATTACAGTGTCCATCAGCCATTTACCAAGATCTTGCCCACGAAATTCTTTGTCAATAAAAACGTCGCCCAGATAGGCCATGGTCGCATAATCACTGATTATTCGAGCGAACCCAACCTGTTTGTCATTCGAATACAAACTAAAATTTAATGAATTTGAAATAGATGTTAGAAACCTATCTTTGGGAATCTTTAAACTCCAATATGAATCCTCAGCGAGAAACCGATAGACAAATTCAATATCGATGTCGTCATATTCATCACTAATCCAAAAATCTGCTTTACGCCACTTCATCTTAATCCTCCAAGCATTGCCTGTATCGCCTCGAAAAGCTCAAAGAAGCGCAGCATTTCATCTCAAGTCTATTTATTGCAGCAATGATTTTCAATGAGTGATAGCTTGGCTACCTAATGTTGGCTGTGATAATCCTGTAGCCACTGTCAGAGCCTTGTAGCAATCAACACTTCATATTAGGGCAAGCTCGTGATCGACTTATAGTCGCTTTAGAGTAAATCTAGCAGACCTCTGCAATCCTACACAGACGATCTTTACATACTCATTACAAGCGATACCCTGAGTCATAATTGGACTACGAAGATAAAGGCTTGATATACCAGCCAATCAAGTTTGAGAGAGTCATCGTTTTTTAACACAGAAAGAATTTTTTCTATCAGCGAATACCTATACCTTTTACGTTAAACGAAGAATAAAGGCTTTAAAAATTGATCAATCATGGAAAGATCTAAGATTACTCAAAAAAAAACAAGTTACTCCTAGATCCATCCACAGATAATGAAACGCCAAATGATTAGTTCAATGCGTCTTTTAAAGCTTTACCAGCTTTAAATTTAGCTAAGTTTGAAGCTGCAATCTTGATAGTTTCGCCAGTGCGAGGATTGCGTCCATCACGTGCAGCGCGAGCGCTTACAGAGAAGGTGCCGAAGCCTACGAACGTCACGCTGTCGCCTGATTTCAGGGCATTGGTAATTCCGCCGAGTACGGCATCAAGTGCATCACCAGCAGTCGATTTAGAAATATCAGCTTTCTCAGCAACTAGCTCAATTAATTCAGATTTATTCACGCTTTTTTCCTCAATATAATAGGTTTTGTATTTTTACTTTATTTTTTAACTTTAATACGCATTGCAAAATGCACATTCAATAAAACTACTATCAAGTAACGGTAAGGTAAAAAGAAATTAGAAAATTGCTATAAATATAACAACCGCTAATACCCCTCTTTTTCGTGCCCTGATCGAATGAATTACGAACGTAAGTTATAACCGGGTTAGGTAAAGTAAGTAAGTAATGTCAAATGCAAGGTTTACAACTTTTATCAAATGTAGGCTGTTTAACTACATCCCCACCACAGCGTGTATCATGGTCTTTTTAGGTCTAAAACACAATATTGACTTATATGTTTTTTTCCTGTTAAGCCAGTATTCATGCGGGTTTCAGCCATCATACATGACTAGATGCTTAAACTGTCAGCTCAATGTAATGCTAGATCACATTGATTTATATAGAAATTTCCTAAATCTGGTAATTATAGCTACATAATGCCGATCATCGTTATCTCATAGCTATCCTTTAATTAATGACGCGCAGCAGGCTTGTCAACTTGGTTTTTTACCTTTTCAGCTACAGCGCCTTCGCCTTCTGTTGGCGCAGCACCACCTTTAGGCATCTTAGTAAGCGCCACTTCTAGAACTTCATCGATCCACCTAACGGGTACAATATTGAGGTCTGCCTTTATTGCGTCTGAGATATCGACTAAATCTTTCTCATTTTCGCGAGGAATAATCACCGTCTTGATCGCACCACGATGGGCCGCCAACAGCTTCTCTTTCAAGCCGCCAATCGGGAGCACCTCACCACGTAGAGTGATTTCACCGGTCATGGCTACGTCAGCCTTTACCGCAATATTGGTGGCGGCTGAGATGATAGCCGTAGCCATTCCAACACCGGCACTTGGGCCATCTTTGGGTGTTGCCCCTTCGGGCACATGCACATGAAAATCTTGTTCCGAAAAGAATGACTTATCAATACCCAACGCATCAGCCCTAGAACGAACCACAGTAATAGCGGCTTGAATAGACTCTTGCATTACATCACCGAGTTTACCTGTATAGGTCTGCTTACCCTTGCCTGGCACAATAGCCGCCTCGATAGTCAATAGTTCGCCGCCAACCGAGGTCCAGGCCAAGCCAGTAACTTGGCCGATTCTGTTCTCTTCTTCAGCCAAACCAAAGCTGTACTTACGTACACCAAGATAGTCACTGATATTATCAGTATCAATGATGATTTTCTTAATCTGACCATCCATCACTAATTTTTTTGTTACTTTTCTGCAAAGCTTGGCAATTTCTCGCTCCAGGCCACGCACACCGGCCTCACGCGTGTAGTAACGAATTATATCCAAGACTGCGCTCGATGCGATATCAATTTCACTCTCGCGTAAACCGTTATTTTTTGTCTGCTTAGCAACCAAGTAGCGCATTGCGATATTTAGTTTTTCGTCTTCGGTATAACCCTCGAGACGAATGACTTCCATTCGATCTAACAAAGGCCCAGGGATATCGAGACTATTTGACGTAGCTACGAACATAACTTCAGACAAGTCGTAATCTACTTCTAGATAGTGATCAGCGAAACTATTATTTTGCTCCGGATCTAATACCTCAAGCATTGCTGAAGCGGGGTCACCACGAAAGTCAGCCGCCATCTTATCGATTTCGTCGAGTAAGAATAATGGGTTCTTAGTTTTAATCTTAGACATATTCTGAACGATTTTACCCGGCATAGATCCGATGTAAGTACGTCTATGCCCGCGAATCTCAGCTTCATCTCTGACACCACCTAGAGACATACGAATAAACTTTCGATTAGTAGCCTTGGCAATCGACTTACCTAAGGAGGTTTTACCGACGCCAGGAGGTCCAACCAAACATAGGATTGGGCCCTTCATCTTTTTTAACCGTTGCTGTACTGCAAGATATTCAAGAATACGTTCTTTAACTTTTTCTAAACCATAGTGGTCTTCATCAAGAATAATATTGGCTGCGGCAATATCGCTACGCACACGCGAGCGCTTCTTCCAAGGCACCTGTACTATCCAATCAATATAATTTCTGACGACCGCCGCCTCAGCGGACATTGGCGACATCATTTTGAGCTTCTTAATTTCCGAGTCGACTTTTTCTTTAGCCTCTTTGCTCATGCCCGCCGCGTCGACCTTAGCCTGAATCTCATCGAGCTCACTTTGGCCTTCTTCGGACTCACCAAGTTCATTTTGAATGGCCTTCATTTGCTCATTCAAGTAATATTCTCGTTGGCTTTTCTCCATCTGCTTCTTTACGCGACCGCGAATTTTTTTCTCTACGCGATGCATATCGAGCTCAGATTCCATGAAAGACAAAACGTGGTCTAGTCGCTCAGTTAAATCATCCGCTTCGAGTAAGAATTGTTTGTCATCAAGCTTAAGCTCAATGAAACCAGCGATGGTGTCTACGAGTCGATCGAGGTCGACAATTTCTTTTAGTTGACCATATGCTTCGGGGGCTACTTTTGAGTTAATCTTCCCATAATTCTCAAACTCATTAACCAAGGTTCGCAGCGCGACAGGCGCCTCTCCCTCTTCCACATCGATGGTGTTCAGCGGAGCAACTAGCGTTAGAAAGCATTCTTCTTCAAACACTTTTTGCAAATGAATCCGTTGCTTACCTTCGACCAGCACCTTAACCGTTCCATCAGGAAGTTTCAGCATTTGCAATATATTAGCAAGCACTCCAACTTCATAGATTTCGTCTACATTTGGCTCTTCCATCGCCGCATCGTGTTGTGCTACGAGCGCAATTTGTTTGCCGTTCTCCATTGCACGCTCCAACGCGGCAATAGACTTCTTGCGACCGACAAACAGTGGAATAACCATATGTGGAAATACCACCACGTCTCTCAACGGCAATAATGGAAACGGAGTCGTATAATCAATAACAATGGTTTCTTGTGACATTTTAAATCTTCAGGCTAGTGATTCTAGGGAATCGTATTAGTCCACTCTAGAGACACATACGAACTCTTATTGAGCAACGATATCACTACCATTGCGGATTAATGTAGGGCTACTTAAATATAAGACTAAAAAGTGCCTATTCAACAGTGACTCGAGCAATTATCAAATTCAGCCGTATTATTAACGAACACCGATGAGATTATGACAATTCTGTCTTAGATTCGTCGGCCTTGACTTACCATTCGACAGCTCGCAACCAGCATGTTGCGAGCTCTGTTGCCTCTGGTCCTACCTGAAAGCCCTAAGCCGACTTCTCGGCCTCGTGCTCTTCATAAATATAAAGCGGGCGAGCGCCTTCTAAAATCGTGCTGGCTTCAACTGATATTTTCTTTACGCCTTTTTTCGATGGCAATTCATACATAGTTTCCAACAATGCGTTTTCAAGGATAGATCTCAAGCCACGGGCTCCGGTCTTACGAGCCAAGGCTTTCTCGGCTACAGCACGCAAAGCGTCTTCACGTATTTCAAGATCAACCCCATCAAGCTTGAGCAAACGTTGATATTGCTTAACCAAGGCATTCTTAGGCTGGGTCAGGATAGTGAGCAACGCTTCTTCGTCTAACTCTTGCAGAGTTGCGATAATGGGTAGGCGACCAATGAATTCCGGAATCAAACCATAGCGAACTAAATCTTCAGGCTCTAGCTTACGCAAGTGTTCAGTGATAAAAGGGTTATCGGTTTTGCTGTGCACTTGCGCACCGAAACCAATACCACTTTTTTCAGAACGGTCTCGAATAATTGAATCGAGACCCGAGAATGCACCGCCACAGATAAACAATATATTTCGAGTGTTTACCTGCAGGAACTCTTGCTGAGGATGCTTACGGCCTCCTTGGGGTGGAACTGAGGCGGTTGTTCCTTCAATTAATTTAAGCAACGCTTGCTGTACACCTTCACCCGAGACATCTCGTGTAATCGATGGGTTATCAGATTTACGTGATATTTTGTCGATTTCATCGATATAAACGATGCCTTTTTCAGCCTGCTCAACATCGTAGTCACATTTCTGCAACAACTTTTGAATGATGTTCTCGACGTCTTCACCTACATAGCCAGCTTCAGTTAGCGTGGTTGCATCGGCTATTGTAAACGGCACGTTCAACTGCTTAGCTAAGGTTTCAGCAAGCAAAGTCTTCCCCGATCCAGTCGGGCCAATCAATAGAATGTTACTTTTCGCAATATCAGCTTGATTTTTTTCATCCTGACCACGAATGCGCTTGTAATGGTTATACACAGCTACCGACATCACTTTCTTAGCGTCTTCCTGAGAAATGACGTATTCGTTTAGTCCCGCATGTATTTCAGCCGGCGTCGGGTATTTTTCTTGATCTTCTGCTTTTGAAACGTCGTCAATTGCTTCTTCTCGAATGATGTCTTCGCACAAGTCGACGCATTCGTCACAAATAAACACAGATGGGCCAGCAATTAATTTACGTACCTCATGTTGGCTTTTCCCACAAAACGAGCAATAAAGTAGCTTGTCGTCGTCGTTACTTTTGCTGTCGTCACTCATACTTGCCCCTAAGACTGCCGCTAAATACGGCTTAAAACTTTTATTTAACGCCAAAAAAAGACGCTTCGACCTGAAATTGTAACCTAACTAAATGCCACATTAACATGATAATACTGGGATTTTGGCTGTCACTGGTTCAAATCAGGTCATTATTTTCATTAATTAACAAGATAATCATAGATATTGAAAAATCAAGCCACTTTGACCGATAAATATCACCGTAAATGCCGACTCAGGTAAGTCTCATCGTGTTTCTAGAAATGAGACTTCCTCGTAACCCTTAGAGCTACTAAGCTGCAAAAACTCATCTCGCCAATTTTCGAGCCCTGACTAAGTTTCTGCTCAATGCCTAATAAAGCGCTCTTCCTACCAGTAATGCGCTTGAGCCCAATAGACCTTAATTAAGTCGTTCAATTCATAGACTAGGAACTTACACCATTGACATGCCCGACACGTGAACTCAAGGATAAATCTCTATCTTTACCGCCTGACTCGCCAAAGAATCCAGCTACCATGCCTACAAACCTGAGCCGACAAGTCCGGTCTGGCTGGTCAAGTAAGATCTCGACAATATTACTACTAATTAGGCGACTATTATTTGAAAGCGACATAAAGAGCTATGTATGAAAACTTTCGCCAAGAACTATCGTCAGCAACTATGTTGTTATAAAAAAAGCCGTGCAGTTGTTATGAAAAAGGCCGCGTAAGCGACCTTTTACAAACTTTCTGCGATAACGAACTACTTGGGCCGTTGCTCGATTACGTCGTCTATTAAACCGTATTCTTTAGCCTCTTCGGCACTCATAAAGTTATCTCGTTCAGTATCTTTCTCAACTGTTTTAAGCTTTTGACCGCTATGCTTGGCCATTATTTCGTTCAGCTCTAATTTAATCCGCAAAATTTCTTTTGCATGTATATCGATATCAGTTGCTTGGCCTTGATAACCGCCTAGAGGCTGGTGAATCATAATCCGCGCGTGAGGCAAGGCGAAACGACTGCCAGTTGCGCCGGCGGTTAATAGCAGAGCACCCATACTGGCCGCTTGGCCTATACAAACGGTACTAACTTTTGGCTTAATGAACTGCATTGTGTCGTAAATCGCCATACCGGCAGAAACCGACCCGCCAGGACTATTGATGTAAAGATTAATTTCTTTATCTGGATTCTCAGACTCAAGAAACAATAATTGAGCGACAATCAAGTTCGCCATGTAATCTTCAACTTGGCCAACCAAAAAGACTACTCGCTCTTTAAGAAGCCGTGAGTAGATATCATACGCGCGTTCGCCACGCCCCGAACTCTCGACTACCATCGGCACTAAGCCGCCAGCACCCATAGGCGCTGAGCCACCTGCGGCCATAGTATCATTAGCGTTAGAGGCAAATGAGCCTAAGCTATTGCCATACGGGGTTTGAATCATTGAATTCGGAAATTTTGTCATTGCGTTAATTAAGCTCTTAATAATATTTGGTTGGATTATAACCTGTGTTGCCAAGTGTAGAATGTAAAGATCATTCTGCAAATTGCAAGACAGGCCTATAAAAATCAACCGATTAGGAGATCCTACTGCATATTCAGTAAGGTAGCTGCTTCAATATTCTCAACCTCTACATCCGCTTTCGCAATCAAGAAATCGACAACTTGCTCTTCTAGAACAATTGATTGAACTTGTGCCAACGCCTGTTGGTTGCTCTTATAATATTCTATGAATTGCGAAGGATCTTCATATGAAGATGCCATTTTCTCGATGCGATCATTAACGCGCGCTTCATCAGGCTTGATTTCTTCTTTACGAATAATTTCCATCATCAACAGGCCTAATGCTACGCGCTTCTCTGCTTGGGGCTTTAATGTATCGAATTCAGGATCCGGGAAGTTTTCAAGCATCTTGGCATCAATGCCCTGCTGCAGCATTTGATTCTTCTGCTCTTGCACCATACGACCAGCTTCTTCTTGAACCATTTTCAAAGGCATCTCAGTGCTGTTTTGCTCTAACAAAGCATCGAACGTACGTTGACGCAGAGTAGAACTCAACTGATTCTCTAGATTAGTCTGAAGATTTGTCTGAACTTCAGCACGCAACTCAGCTTGGTCGCCACTCTCTATACCAAAGTTCTTAATGAACTCTTCGTCGATTTCGGGCAAAACAGGCTCTGAGACTGTCTTCGCATCGATCTTGAAGACGGCGGTCTTACCGCCTATATCTTCGTTGTAATCATCGGGAAAAGTAACGTCAATATCTTTAGACTCACCGGCCTTCATACCTTTAACGCCTTTTTCAAAATCTGGTAGCATCTGATTCTCACCCAAAATCATTGGGTAATCTTCGGCCTTACCGCCGTCGAACTCTTCTCCGTCAATACTGCCGACAAAATCGATCAAAACACGATCACCTTTCTTTGACTTGCGCTTCAACTCTTTCCAAGTCAGCTGCTGCTTACGCATATTATCAATAACCTTGTCGATATCAGCGTCGGCAACCTCACTTTCTGGCTTTAGAATCTTAACCCCTTCTAAATCCAGTTTTTCAAATTCTGGGTAGACATCGAAACTCGCGGTATAAGCAAAGTCTTTGCCTTTTTCGACGGGCGCTTCCGGGATAATATCCGGTTGTACTGCAGGCACTACGTCTTGGCCCTCAAGAGCCTCCTGTAGGCTATTTTGAATCAACTCGCCCAATACGTCATTGGTCGCGGTGCCACGGTATTGCTGCTCAACGATTTTCATTGGCACCTTACCGGGCCGAAAACCTTGAATTTTCACGCGCTTTGAAAGTTGCTTCAAACGACTTTGTACCGCACTTTCGATTTTATCGGCCGTTACGACCACGCTCAATTTACGGCCAATGCCACTGGTTTTTTCAACAGACGCTTGCATGTGTTACTCGTATTTAGATGTCAGATTATTCTTGTTCAATCGAGAGCCAAAATGGGCTCACGACGCAATTAGGGGCCGGATTCTACCACTAAGCCTTGAATAGACAAAATGTATTGCCTGAGAAAACTAGGAGATTATTAGTAAATAGGGCGCAAACGCGCTTAGATCCTAAAATATTACCAATTAGAAGAAGATTCGCCGGTCGACTATGGCCTCACTGTGGCTTCCGTGCCTGTGACCTCATTTGATGATAACGATCATTCTTAAATGGTGCGAAAGGAGAGACTCGAACTCTCACGCCGCAAGACACTGGTACCTAAAACCAGCGCGTCTACCAATTCCGCCACTTTCGCACAACACGATTTAAGACGATCGTAAACAACGTAATACCCTACTCCAGCAACTCATTCCTAATCAAAAGGACAAACTGGGGTGACTGATGGGGCTCGAACCCACGACCACCGGAATCACAATCCGGGGCTCTACCAACTGAGCTACAATCACCATGCAGTTTGTAATCGCAGAAAATATCAAAGCGACCACAGGTATTACATCGATCAGTTTAATTCAAAACTTGAATTTCACTAACCTCAATAAATTACAATTTATTACACTTTTTATTAAACTGCTTATTACATCTAAGTAGGTCAATGGTGCGCCCGACAGGACTCGAACCTGTAACCTACGGCTTAGAAGGCTGTTGCTCTATCCAGTTGAGCTACGGGCACTCAACTAACACTACTTTTTACGAACTTAGACATTAAGGCATTATCAAGATTCGATGACACTCATCTCTTCCTAATAACCTTACCGCCAATGAACTAGCAAAAATAAAAAATGGTCGGGGTGATAGGATTCGAACCTACGACCCTCTAGTCCCAAACCAGATGCGCTACCAGGCTGCGCTACACCCCGACGGTGTGTGTCATTTTAATCGCTTCCGAACGACTAATTTGAGAAAACTCATATCAGCTGCTCTTGGGAGTTAAAAGCGAATGACTCTGTAAATCATTGAGGCGCGACTATACTCAGACAACTCAATGTCGTCAACAAAAACTTGAAAAAAAAGCTTATTTTTCGTCGCTTGAAATATGAAGCTTACATCCCTATTAAGTAACCCATCAACAAACCTAACAAACATCACGTAATTAACATTATGAGCAAACCGCAAACCCACGCTTTTCAAACCGAAATTAGTCAGCTTTTAGACTTAATGATCAACTCTCTTTATAGCCAAAAAGAGATTTTTCTCCGTGAATTAATTTCTAATAGCTCAGATGCAATCGATAAACGCCGTTTTGAGGCACTAACCAACGCTTCTTTGCTTAATGATGAGGAAGAGCTAGCGGTTATAGTTGCCACCGATAAGGACAAAAGAACGCTTACTATTAGTGATAACGGCATTGGTATGAACCATGACGAGATGATCGATAATATCGGCACCATCGCTCGTTCCGGTACAAAAAAGTTCATGCAAGCGATTGAGGCGACTAAAAGTGACGGTGATAACGTCAGCTTGATCGGTCAATTCGGTGTTGGCTTCTATTCTGTATTCATGGTGGCCGATAAGGTAACAGTCACTAGCCGCCGCGCAGGTGATGATAAAGGAGCCATTTGGGAATCGGACGGAAAAGGCGAATTCACCATTGCTGAAGCAGACAAAGCGGAGGTCGGAACCTCCATCACGCTACATCTACGAGAAGACGAAAGCGAATATTTAGATGATTTTCGCCTAAAGCACATCATCAATAAGTATTCGGAGCATATTTCTCTGCCTATAAAAATGCTCGGGTCGGCTCCTTTAGACGATGAAGGCAAGCCACAAGAGGGCGTTGAGGCTGAGCTAGAAACGGTAAACACAGGCACCGCACTTTGGGCGCGCCCGAAATCAGAAATCACCGATGACGAGTATCAAAACTTTTATCAAGGCTTGAGCTACGACATGGAACCACCATTGTCGACGCTACACCACAAGGTGGAAGGCAACATGGAGTACACCTCTTTGTTGTTTATCCCCAAGAAGGCGCCATTTGACCTATGGAATCGTGAAAACAAAAAGGGTATCAAACTTTACGTTCGTCGAGTCTTCATTATGGACGACGCCGAACACCTAATGCCGAACTACTTGCGCTTCGTAAAAGGTGTGATCGACTCGCAAGACTTACCGCTCAATGTGTCGCGTGAAATTCTACAAAGCGATCGAGACGTTAAGAAGATTAAAGGGCGTGCCGTTAAGCGTGTTTTAGATGAACTCAAACGTATCGCAAAAGATGATAATGACGCGTACCAAGGGTTTTGGTCCGAGTTCGGTCAGGTCATTAAAGAAGGCATGGTCGAAGATACCGACAATAAAGACAATATAACTCCCCTGCTTCGCTTCGCTAGCACACACAGCGGCAATGACGAGCAAACAGTGTCGCTTGATCAATATGTAGAGCGCATGGGCGACGATCAAGACTCGATCTACTACATTACCGCTGAGAGCTACCAAGCAGCTAAGGGCTCGCCTCACCTTGAGATGTTTACCAAGAAAGGCATTGAGGTGCTATATCTGACAGATCCAGTTGATGAATGGCTGGTCAATAGCTTAACTGAACACAATGAAAAGCCGCTTAAATCGGTCGCTAAAGGTGGCTTAGAGCTTTCTGATGATGAGAAAAAAGAGCAGGAAGAAGCCAAGGTTGAACTGTCGTCCGTGACCGAAAAGCTCACCGAGGTACTGAGCGAATTAGTCAAAGAAGTACGCTTAACTAATCGATTAACCGAGTCACCGGCATGCTTAGTTGCAGACGAAAACGACGCAGGTGCCAACCTAGAGCGCATCATGAAAGCGATGGGGCAAGACGCACCGACAAGTAAGCCAATTTTAGAGCTAAACCCAGACCACCCAATCATCAAGCAATTGAATATCGAGAGTGACTCATTTGCAGACTGGGCCCAGGTGTTGTTTGATCAAGCCGCTTTGAGTGAAGGTGCTCAGATTAAAGACCCAGCAAGCTATGTGAAATTAGTTAATAAATTACTGGTTGCTTAGCGTATAAGCTTAAAGACTTTTCAGTAAGAAAACCTCTCAGCAAGAACGGTCGCATAAGCGACCGTTCTTATATCATGGGCCTGTCGGATAACGAATTTAACTAGTACGAAAGCGCTACTTTCTTCTGACGTAAATCATTATCCGACAGGCCCATCATCTGAACTTAGAGACCTCTGCATTACTCTAGCACAAGATAAAATGGCTAATGGTTTCCAATATTTTTACCAAAACATCCGGCAATAGCTCACTATTACACTCAATTTTGATAAAAATCTTGAAAATATCTTCTCATTTTCCTTTTTCACTAGAGTAATGCAGAGGTCTCAAACCATTAACTCAGTCGTCTAAAGCAATTATTTTCGGCATCTTTACGCACGTTAGTGGCATCAAATAATTCACCATTCATGACAATATAAACACCCTTCTCAAGCGCTTGCACGGCAGCTAAGGCGCCACCAACATTAAATAGTGCATCACTGTCCTTAAATATTGCTGGGGCAAGCGCTCCGGTCAACACAACCACCTTGTTAGTTAATTTTCCAAGCGACCTGGCCGTATCGGGCATGGTATCGGTGCCATGCGTGATAATTATCTTGTCAGCCTCACAGCTTTCGACCGCTTGGGCGATAATAACTCGGTCTTCATCGGTCATTTCGAGACTGTCTTTAGCCATTAAAGAGGTCACTTCTATGTCTAAGTTAACGGCTATTTGCAATAGCATTTTACGAATCGCGGGCGCACCTACTTCGTATTTACTTTTGGCATCGAAATAAATTTTATCGATGGTTCCACCGACGCAAAAAACATGTATTTTCATTGACTTGTAATCGACTGTATCTGATATTACTGCATGTTACCATGCACATCGTATTGAACCAGACTCAACTTCATACCAGCAGTACGATAAGTTGTAGCTTTGAGTAAAAACATATGTCACTAATAAACGCCTGATAATATCAGGACAGTAATTTAAACCGTTGAAATATAAACAGAATTAATCGATTCACCACCAGAATATGGGTTCGGAAACGACACAACATGCTCTTCAGTATGGCTAAACACGGTGTTCAATAATTTGGTAAATTCTGGATCTGGGCGCTCATTTGACCATAAACCGAATACCCCTCCGGTGACAATTTTTCGGCTCATTTTCAATAACGACGATTGGTTATAAAAACCGCTATTACCCTGATTTAACCAATGACTCGGCGAGTGATCGATATCGAGCAAAATAGCGTGCACTTTGTCATCTTCAAGAACGCCTAGGTGATCGTCGGTAGCGATTGCAAAAAAGTCGCCATGAATCAACTCGCTCTTCGGGTTAACCGCTAGCTCATCGCCAATCGGCAATAAGCCTTGTTGATGCCAACTAATCACGGGCTGCATAACGTCAATTGTCCTAAGGCGTGCAACATTCTTATCTTGTACGGTAGTTAGCGCGGTGTACCCAAGGCCTAAGCCGCCTACAACGATATTCAAACCCTGTTGATGGTGATTTAACTTGAGCCGCTGCAAACCCAGAGTCGCGAGTTGCTCTTCAGCTTCAACAAACAGACTAGACATCAAGAACTCATCACCGAGCTTAACTTCGTATATTAGTCTGTTGTCCAATCTAGGCTCAGTTCGTTTACGCAGGCTGATGTCGCCCAACGGTGTTTTTTGGTAATCAAGTTCTTCAAAAATATGCTGCATGAGGAGGCCTGCGTTAGGTAAATAATTGGATAAAAAGATCGCGCTACAGAGAATTGTATGTCGCCGTTCAGTTAAGTGTTAGTCACTTAAATTTAAACTCATACACGCGCTATTTTGATCATAAACATAATTAGAAAATGGCGGGCATTGATCGAAACCAACAGACTCATACAAACTGCGAGCCACTACGAAGACAGGCATGGTTCCAGTTTCAAGACTTACTCGCTTATAGCCTGTGCGTTTAGCATAAGCCAATACATGATTGAGTAATACGCGACCGATTCCTTGACCCAAATAATCATCAGAGACTTTCATCGACTTTAATTCTACGTGCTGCTCGCTCAGTCTATTCAATGCTGCACAGGCGATTATCGGCTCCCGAGTTAATTGGACTAATTGCTCAGACACGCCGATACTTACGCCCCAAAAGGTAAGGCTTGGCGACTTTATTGCATCAATGTCTAGCGCGTGAACACTTTCGGGTGGCGAATGTTTAAGCATGTCTTTGCGATGCGCTTGCAAAAGCTCAATTAACATTTCAACCTCAGCACTATCGCTAAAATTTATTATCGCTATGTCGGTCTCGGGTGCCATGTACGCAGAATGCCACAAACATAAAAAAAGGCCACCTACTTATCGTAGGTGGCCGATTTTACTTCTATTTACTAGCGCTACTGCGAGCTAGCATTTAACGAAACACCACTAAAGGCTGAATACCCGCGTATACGAATAAAATACGTACCTTGTTGGGGACTAGTAATGGTACATGTTTCATTGTTACCACTGAGCCATGGACGGCAGTCATAAGTGCTGGTTGTTGGGTTAGAACCGAAACGTACGTATACATCAGCATCACCTGAACCACCTGAGATAGACACATTAACGCTGGATTGGCCAGCGGGAACGTCTAGCTCATAATCCAACCATTGGTTTTGAGAACCTCTGAGACCCGTTACTGAAATGCTATCAGGTTGACCAATAGGCGCTGTGTAATCAGCAACTAAACTGACACCAGAATAGGTCGCGTAAGCACGTACCATCACGTGATATGTACCAGCACTCGGTGAGGCAAAGTTACATGCTTCTGTATTACCACTGAGCCATGGACGACAGTCGTAAGTTGCTGTTGTCGGCTTAGCACCAAAACGCACGTATACATCTGCATCACCTGAACCACCGCTGATGTTAAACGACAACGCACTGGCACCTGCTGGCACCTCAATAGTATAAAACTTTTCATTGCCAGTTGTGCCAGACAAACCAGTTTTAGCAACGCCTTTGGTCAACACATTGCCACTTGGCGGTGTGGTGCCCTGAGTCGCTACTGCGGCCGCTGCATCTACAATACCCGCACCACAACCACTGCACGTTGAAGGGAAGCTTCTTGCTGTTGATTTGAGAACACTTTCAACCGCTGCAGGCGTAATGTTAGGTGTCAGAGAGTACAACAAGGCCGCCGCACCTGCTACATGAGGCGCGGCCATACTAGTACCTTGATAGTACTGATAGTTAGCGCTGGCAGGAGCACCGGCACCACTATTCAAAGTAGACAAAACACCATCGGAAGTACCGGTTGATTGGTCGCCACCAGGAGCCGCCACGTCAACTAAGCTACCAAAATTTGAGTAACCTGCACGTCCACCGTTACGTCCAACGGCGGCAACACTAACTACGTTGTTACAGTTTGCCGGAGTAGAGCCTAAAACGTTTTGATTACTATTACCAGCGGCAACCACCACGGTCGCACCAAGACTTACCGCTTGGTTAATCGCGGCTTGAGACGTTGCATCGCAAGATCCGCCGCCACCTAGACTGAGGTTGAGCACGTCAGCAGGATTGGGATTATTTGGAACCCCTGGCACACTACCACCAGCCGCCCAAATCATTGCGTCGGCGATATCTGAGGTGAAACCACCACATTTACCCAAGGCGCGAATCGGAACGACTTTAGCATTGTACGCAACGCCGGCGACACCGATACCATTATTGGTCACCGCAGCCACCGTGCCGGCGACGTGAGTACCGTGCCAACTACTTGAACGTGCCGGTGTGTTTGGCTGACACTCGTTTGCCGCTGTCGCGTCACCGGTATCAGCCGGGTTCGAGTCACGACCATTGCCGTCATTGGCTATACCTGCGTCACTAATCATATCGTAGCCAGGTAACATGTTGGCATTTAGATCTGCGTGATTGGTAATACCAGTATCAATTACCGCGACAACAGTACCTGACCCTGTGGAGCTATCCCAAGCGGTCGGTAGATTTAACCCCCCGGTGGCTTCGTAATAATGCCATTGGTTGTTGTACTGCGGGTCTGACGGTGTCGCCATGATCTGCATAATACGATCTTCTTCAAAGTATTCGATACTTGAATCAGACTGCATACTGCTGATCATTTCCAGCAGTTGGCTCTTATTCATATTGCCGACGAGTTCAACAACATGTGCACCAGTTGACATTTTCCTAAGGTACTTTACCTTCTTGCCAGACCTTGACGACATTTGCGTTGACACGCTATTCGCGCTATTAAGCGCCTGCGAACTGTTGCTTTTATACTTTACAATAAAGCGCGGTTGAGCAAGATAGGTGGTTTTGCTTGACGTCGGGTTGGCGGCACTTAGCTCTATATCGGGTTGCATGGCGGTCGCTGTTTGCGACAACATAGCCAATGTCATTCCGTATAAACTACTTCTGAGAATGCTATTTTTCAGTTTCATAATAATTCCATTATTTGGGTTAGTAGGGGCATAAGTAGACCAAATTTATAGCGGGTCTACTCAGAGTCTGAACTTATTAGACCAGAGCAACTTACCCAAAGATGACAATAGATGCCAGTATTATTTTGTCTCCCAGGTTACTGTCATTTTTGTCGAGACTTTATTTTGCCGTTCAGTTTTTAACTATTCCAAACAGACCATACGCCTAACATAACAGGCCTAAAAATGGACTAAATGTAAATTATTTCAAGCATTTAGCGAAAAGCCCACAAAAATTAGCTACGGAACTACTTACATCAAACCCTAAATGACTAACGTCGATTTATACAAGCATTTAGCCATATTAATTCGCTCAATATAGTGTGATGAATTTGTCTAGATGTTCGCATTCGACACACAAAACTCGATTATGTAAGCATTTAGTCTGTAATAAATAGCTGTCCGAAATCATGCTTAACGAGTTGATAAAGTCAGGCTCTTTTCGCTCGTTTAAGCATAAAACAAATACACCATCGACAGCGATTTTACGACTCAGTTTCGATAACGACAATCGACATCGCCCAAGGGTATCCTTTTGGCCCTCATTGAGTAATGCGAGGCCGATTTTACTTTGATCTAGTTCCACTGCAAACTAGCATTTAACGTCACACTACACCATAAAAGACGCTAAATTGACCCGCAGTGTAATCGCCAACTATTTAGTTGTAATTGGCAATTAAACGAACACCAGAGTAGGCAGAATAGCCACGTATCATCACACGATAAGTACCTGTGCTCGGTGAGCTGAAATTACACGTCTCATTGCTGCCATTCAGGTACGGACGACAGTCAAAGGTACCTGCTGTTGGCTTAGCAGCAAAACGCACATACATATCTGCATCACCTGAACCACCGCTCATGTTAAACGACAAGTTTCTTGCACCTGCAGGCACTTTAATAATGTAGAACGTTTGAGAGTTACGCGAGCCCGATAAGTTTGACTTACCACCGCCACCAGACACTTGAGTAGCAACTCCTGCGACGGCATCGACAATACTCGTGCCACAACCACTACACGTAGAAGGGAACCTTCTGGCCGTAGATTTTAGAATACTTTCAACAGCCGCAGGCGTAATGTTAGTTGTTAATGAATACAACAACGCTGCCGCGCCAGCAACATCAGGCGCCGCCATACTAGTACCCTGATAATAACGCTAGACGGCACTAGCAGGAGCACCGCTACCACTATTTAAAGTAGACAAAACACCGTCGGAAGTGCCGGTTGATTGGTATCCACCCGGTGCGGCTACGTCTACTAGATTACCAAAGTTTGAGTAACTCGCTCGACCACCATTATGTCCAACAGCGGCAACAACCACTGTTGTACCTCGACTTATCGCTTGATTAATAGCCGCTTGAGGTTGAGTTGCGACACCCGCCACCACCTAGACTAAGATTAATCACGTCAGCTGGATTAGACTTACCCGGAACCCCTGGCACGCTACCGCCAGCCGCCCATATGATTGAATCAGCGATATCCGAGGTAAAACCACCACATTTACCGAGGGCACGAATCGGAACAACTTTCGCGTTGTATGCGACACCGGCCACACCAACACCGTTGTTTGTCACCGCCGCTACAGTGCCGGCGACGTGAGTACCATGCCAGCTACTCGAACGTGCTGGTGCATTTGCCTGACACTCGTTTGCTGCGGTCGCATCACCTGTATCAGCAGGGTTAGAGTCGCGGCCATTTCCGTCATTGGGCAATACCTGCATCACTAATCGTATCGTAGCCAGACAGCATATTAGCGTTTAGGTCTGCGTGATTAGTAATACCCGTGTCGATGACAGCAACAACAACCACTGATCCTGTAGAGCTATTCCATGCAGTGGGAAGGTTTAGACCGCCGGTCGATTCATTCTAATGCCATTGGTTGTTGTACTGCGGGTCTGACGGCGTTGTCATGATTTGCAATATTCAATCTTCTTCAATATTTGAATCCGACTGCATGCTGCTGACAATTTTCATCATTTAGCGTTTACTCATCCCTCTGACAGGTTGAACAACATGGGCTCCAGTAGCCATTTCTCTAATGTACTTAACCCTCTGCCCAGCTACTGCAGACAACTGTGTTGACACGCTATCGGCCGTTGACATTTGTGACGACATACTATTGCCGTTACTAAGCAACTGAAGATTATTGCTTTTGTACTTTACAATAAAGCGCGGCTGGCCCAGATAAGTTGCTTTGCTTGATTTCACCTTAGCGGTGCTTAGCTCTAATTCAGGCAACATAGCGGTCGCTGTTTGTGAAAGCATAGCTAAAGTCATCCCATATAAACTACTTTTGATGACGCTATTTTTAAGTTTCATGATAATTCTTTTTTAAGTTCGTAGAGCCTAAGCAGACTAAACCAGTATCAGATCTGCTTAGCATCTCAATTGCTAAGACAAGAGCAACTTACCTAAACTTCACAAAAGATGCCAGCACTATCTTGTCACCTAAGTGACTGACATTCCTGCAAAAAATATTTTTATTGCTCCAATTTTGACTATCGACAACAGACTATATGTCTAGCAAATATTTTAATTTAATAGTCAAAATGTCAATTATAATTAGCGTTTTGGAGAAATAAAAAAGGAGGCGCTACGGAACTACCCGCCCCCCACTCCCCAAGTGACTAAAGCCGATTTAGATGAGCATTTAGTTATATTAATTCGTTCAATAAAGCGTGATGAATTTATCTAGCTGCTCGCATTCCACCAACCAAATGAGTTATTTATACATTTAGCCGGCACTAAACACCTGCCCAAAATCCTGCTTACCATCTTGCTCGTCTCCTTCTTCGTCTTCTTCCGGATCTTCGTCAACTTCAAGCTCAAAGGTGGTGGTCGACGAAAATCCTTGCTTGTTCTTTAACTTTAAGCGTAGGTTATTCGGAGAGTCTGCATTCTTCAAAGCTTCTTCTTCGCTAATCTTCTCTTGTTGAAATAACGTTAGCAGAGCCAAATCAAAGGTTTGCATACCATAAACTTCGGATGCCTCCATCGCCTCTTTAATTTCGGTGACTTTACCGGACTTAATAAGATCTTTCATTCGTGGCGAACCGGTCAATATCTCAACAGCCGCGACCCGCCCACCGTCAATAGTAGGAATTAAGCGTTGCGAAATAATGCCTTGAAGATTCAGCGAAATATCGGTAAAAAGCTGTTTATGTCTCTCCTCTGGGAAGAAGTTAATGATGCGGTCTAGCGCTTGGTCAGCATTATTTGCATGTAACGTAGATAGACATAGATGACCGGTCTCGGCGAAGGCTAAGGCGTGCTCCATGGTCTCGCGATTACGGATTTCACCAATTAGGATAACGTCTGGTGCTTGCCTCAAGGTGTTTTCAAGCGCATCTTGGTAGCTGTCAGTATCAACGCCCACTTCACGCTGGTTAACAATACTCATCTTATGCGGATGAATGAACTCGATTGGATCTTCAATGGTAATAATGTGACCGGCATGCGTCTGGTTACGATAATCGATCAGCGCCGCTAGTGAGGTCGATTTACCTGACCCTGTGCCGCCGACAAATATCATCAAACCACGCTTGGCCATTACCAATTCGGTGAGCTTCTCTGGCAGACCTAACTTCTTGTAGTTCGGAAGATCAGTCTTAATCACTCTAATCACCATCGCCACATGATTTCGTTGGCGAAAAATATTAACTCGGAACCGTCCGATATCGGGTTCGTCAATCGCAAGATTCATTTCTGGCTTATGCGCAAATGCCTTGGCCTGCTCGTCGTTCATTATTTGTAAAGCAATTTTCTCTACGTCGGCACCAGTCAGCTGTTGTTTGCCAATTTTAAATAACTTGCCTTGAACCTTCATTGACGGTTGCACGCCTGATGACAAATAGAGATCCGAACCGTCTTTTTCAACGATTAATTTTAGTAACGCTTTAAGCACCGTGCAGTCCCTTTTATATTAGATATTTTAGTAATCACCTAGTCTAGGAGACAGTACTACTAAGCCCCTAGTTAACAAACAATTAATAGCACAAGTATTGCAAAGAACTGTGACCTTATTGAGGTTAAAAGACGCCTTGGTCTGAGTATTTACTGACTTTCGCGAAAATTTTAAACTAGACAGACTGTAAATTATTGACTATGCTTCGCCACAACTCAGTGTTATATCTTATATAAGCCTGAGTTATATAATATTTGTAGACAAACGTGTTATGTAGTCCACCAACCAAGGCTATAATTTTTCTATAGCTGACAATAAGAAGGTTTAACCCTATGAAAAACTTAACATTAAAGAAGTTCTCAGCCTGTGCTTTCTCTCTACTCTTCTCGCTTTCAGCCTATAGTGGCGGTGGCGGTGGTGGTGGCAGCACTGACTTACCCCCCCCAAGTACGTGTAGTGTCAGTTGTGGCTTCGAAATTGGACCCAACCCGAATTTGAATTTTGTTCGTGCCAGTCAAGGCCCTCTTCCGGTATCAACCTCTAACGTGTCTAGTTCGGTAGACGGCTTTGGCGGAGGAACGATCTACTACCCTTCCAATATTTCTGACGAAATGGCGGCTATTGCGATTTCTCCCGGCTTTACCGCATCACAATCATCTATCGCATGGTGGGGACCGCTACTTGCATCTCACGGATTCGTAGTCATTACGATCGACACAAATGGGCGCTTTGATCAACCAACCAGTCGTGGTCGGCAGCTTGACAGTGCATTATCCTATTTGATCTCAGAAGGCGATCGATCAAACAGCCCCGTGTCAGGCCGGATTGACGAAAATCGCCTAGCTACTATGGGTCACTCTATGGGTGGCGGTGGCGCACTTCAAAGCGCAGCTCGCAATCGCCTAAGTGCGTCTGTTCCGCTTGCTCCTTTCAATACCGGCAGCAATGATTTTAACCAGATCAATGTTCCTACTATGATCATGGGATGTGAAGACGATGGCGTAGCGCCGGTTAATAGCCACGCAAACCCTTTCTATGCGCTTATCCCTAACAGCACCGATAAAGCGCTACTAGAAATCGCCAATGGCCCACACAACTGTGCCAACGGTGGTTCAAGCAACAATGCAACTTTGTCAACCTATGGTGTCTCTTGGATGAAACGTTTTCTTGACAAAGATAGACGATACAATCAATTCTTATGTGGCCCTAACCATGTTGCTGACAGTCGCATTTCGGATTTCAGAGAGACGTGTACGTTCTAAATTTTTATTCTGTAATAGTTCAGCGTGCTAAGAAATTTTTGGCTCGCCATGAATTAGGGGGTCGAGCAATCGAGCCCCTAATTTATCTATCGCACTGCTTTATTCATCATCTATACTTTATTCATCATCTATATAAGAGCAGTGCCGATAAGAGTAATCTCACCAAACCCCGTTACTAAAAACAATATCAAACGTGATGCCAAATAATAAAAACAGAATGCGTGTAATCATACTAATCATTGTTGTTCTTGTAATCGCACTACTAGCAATATCGATCACGAATAAAAACTCAACCACAGAGAGCCGCAATAATGCCTCACAAGATAAGGCTAGTGGTACCAAGTCATCACAGCGATCAATCGAGGGTGTTAACGCAGATAGCCCAAGCAATACCATTGCTAAGCAATGGCAGTGGCCGCGAGATCGCGACCAGCAAGAACGCGACGCTACCGCAGACGAAGACGAATCATTGCCGTTCACTGAACAGTCAGTTTACGATTCCTTACAAGCGGTCAAAGTTGATAAAAACGGTAATATTATTCTTGATCATGATGCGCTGATCTCGCTGGATGAAGCTCTAGAAAGGATACATAATCGTCTAGACAGCGAATCACTACTCAAACTGCAAGACATCATTCGAGATGCACTTCCAGGTAAAACTGGCGAGCAGACCGCGCAGGTAGTTGAGGATTATCAGCGTTTTTTAGGCGCTCAGGAAGAATTCAGTCAGATGCATCAAGGCTCGGTTAGTACCGTGCAGACTCTTAATTCTTTAGATAATGATCAAGCACTGTACCGTGAGCTTCAGAACTTGAGAGAAATTCATCTCGGCACAGAGAACACAGCCAGCCTTTTTCATGACTCAGACGCAAATGCAGAATTCATGTTCGACAGTTTGAGGCTAAGCTTAGAGCAACACTTAACACCAGAAGAAATAGAAAGTCGACGTCGCGAAATTCAACAGCGCCTGCAACAGCAACTAGCTGAAGAGACAAAGTAGCTGAGGTCCAGAGATAAAAATACCGGCAAAAGAACACGTTCTAACAGCTGCATAAGCTTACACTCAGGGTTTATCTAGTTTGACCGGTAATTAATAACTGACTATGCGGCCTGAGACCAGCGCAATGCGCACTTATCAAAATCACCGACGTAGCTTAACCATAACGGTTATTTGTTTGACCTTGCTGACGGGCTACGTCGCCCCAAAACTAATTGGCTTACATAACAACGTGCATGTTGGCTACGCCTACAACAGCCCAATTGAATGGCGTCAACCGAGTGGTTTAGATCAGCGGTTCCCTCTTTTTATTAGCAATACAACATGGCACTTTGACTTCGTTGATATCGAGTCGATACTTTGGCAATCAACGGTAGATTCTTATGGTGAATTAGTCGTTGATGCAGAGACCTTATCGCTGCTTGATCAAGCTTCAGACCGTCTACCCAAAGATTTAAGCCCACCAGAACGGCAACGACTTAGCGTTCTAATTGACAAGAGTATGCCAGCCAACCTCGCTCGGCGGCTGACCAGCTTGTTGATTGCTTATCATGCCTACCAACAAGACTATAGATCGAATTTAGCGCTAATTAGCATCGCCGCAGCCGATCAACGCCTAGCCCTTTTGCAGGCTGAGCAGCTTAACATTGAACCACGTCAGCAGCGCTATTTTGGCACCGACATAGCCACTATGTTATTTAACAAGAAAAACCTTACTACCTCGTATTTGATCCAGCGTCGTATCGTATCGATGATGCCAGACATCTCGACATCTCAAAAAAATGGAATGTTACGAGAGTTGAACGATGGCTATAAGAAGGCGATCAAGCGTGAGACTTCGAACTAATGTGGTGGCGCAGTCGCACAGACTCAAAGCCAACCCAGTCACTGCCATCAATCCAGTTTCTGCGAACAACTCGAGTTTTAACATCAAATAAGGTTCTGCCCTCAATTCAGCAGCTATTGTTGGTTTTACTCTTTGCTGGGCTTTTATCGCTGGCATTTTTAGACCATCAGCTTTACTACCTTGCCTGGTTCGCATTTGTACCATTACTATATTCAGTTGAACACTCAGGGGGACGGCAGACTTACATTCTCGGCCTAATCGCCGGCTTGGCTAGTTTCACCAGCGGTATGTATTGGATTGTCGATTTCATTCTAATTTCGAAAGGTTATACTCTCTCCACTAGCTTGCTATTGGCATTCGTGTACTGGATTTACTGCGCACATCTGATTGCCTTGCTGCTGCTCGCGTTTCGCTGGCTAAAACACGCTATTGAAGTACACGAATTTGTGTTATTTCCAATAATAGTCGCTACATTTACGTCTTCCTTCCCGATGCTGTTTTCAATGCGCCTAGGTGAGAGTCAAATTAACTTCCCAATCGCCCTACAAGCAATTGAATTTACCGGCGTTCATGGCTTAGATGCAATTATAGCCTTAGTCAACATCGTGGCGTTTCGACTGATTTTCAATTTAGAGCTCGAAAAATCGGCTACTACAACTAGAGTGTCAAGGTGGCCGCTCATAGTGGCTATATCAATGGTTGCCATATGGTTGATTTATGGAGCCAATCAATACTCTATCTGGAACAAAAATTCAGCCAACTGGAGTACCCTAAAAGTTGGCATTGTGCAGCCAAATGAAACTCCGCACTTAGGCAAAAAAATTACCTACCCCGGTTATGGATTAGCCTACCCTCCGGAAATGGAAATGACCGAACGACTGAGCAGTATTGGTGCCGAAATCATCATCTGGCCAGAAGCGCAACGTAAGGGGTATTTAGACCAGAGTAATGTTAGAGAGGCCTATCAAGCCACGCTATCAAAACTCACCTCGAGCCTGATTTTCCACGACATGCAGTACGTTCGCAACCCAACTAATGGCAAACTAACGAACCAAGTTAGTACAGCCTTGATGCTTGACGATTCTGGTCAGCAGAATGGCCGCTACGTAAAAATGAAGCGAATTCCATTTGGCGAATATGTACCGTTTAGCAACGATGGCTCGCTGGTCAAACAGTTCGTCAAGCAAATTTTTGGCAACTTTTTGGTCGAAACAGTTAAAGGCAAGAGTCACCAAGTATTCCAACACCATAAAGTAAATATAATTCCACTAATTTGCTATGAAACCACCTCGGCTAGTTTTGTCGCAAACGCAGTGAAGAAAACTATGCCGCAGCGAGATGGGTCAAATGGTTCTCTGCTGGTTGGACTCTCGAACGACGGTTGGTTTGGCTCTACACATCAACCCTACCAACACGTTATGGCATCAGTGTTACGCGCTGTAGAAAATCGACTACCGCTAGTTCACGTCGCCAACAATGGACCCTCTATTGTAGCCGCACCGAGCGGAAAGGTAGTTTTCACTTCAGATTTTCAAAAAGCCGGTGGTTACCTCGTCGATGTGCCCTATTCCGACACATCGCCGGCCAGCTTTTACAGTAAGCACCCGATGCTCTTTGAGCATATTATTCGCTCCGCATTAGCTCTCTTGGCCATAATGGCGCTGCTCCCAATCAACATTAAACACAGGCTAAGAAACATGACCGCCAAATTCTAGAGCTTAAGAAACTCAAAACGAACCAAGGCTGAATGATTAAAAAACTAAGGACGTTTCCGACCAAAGACGTTGCCGAGCAATAAATAGATTAAGCCGATAGCCAATTGGAGCTAGCGCTGAATAGAGTTACCATCGAATTTGAAACCACTTGGCAAGCGGCATTTTGCATTGCAGTTACGCAAAAATATTCACCGCATCTATATAAAGGCGGATCATAAGAAAATCATATTTCAAAAAAAAAAGATTTTATGAAGGTCAAAGAACCTTCAACTCTAGTTATAGACTTTTGAGATACTCAACCAGCGCGCCCTGCTCGTCAAAGGTTAACGTAGACGGCACCTCAGGGATACTTGTTGATGTATAACGTGCCACCACATCAGCTAAAGTACTGGCGCTACCATCATGAAAATAAGGTGAGGTATAAGCCAAACCTCTAAGACCGGGTACTTTAATCCCCGATGCTAGCAAGCCCTGCGGTGCATTCTCAACAATGTGGGTAAAGCGCTCATCTGGCCGGCCTACTCCTTCTGGTGTTGTATGGTAGGCGACACAATTGCCCTTGCCAAAAAACAATCTCATACTTTCCACGGCCATACCTTCGTTAAAGTCACCTGCCGGAGGGCTGACAATACTATTTGTGAAAGCTTGCAAGTCCAGCAGTTTCGCTCGATATACAGACTCTTCTATTGCATTGCCTGGGGTCACTTGTTCTGCAACTAATGCGGCATCGAATACCCATTGAGGCGGGCGAGTACCAAACTCAAAATTATCGATAACCGTATTATCTGTCAACCAGGCACCATTAACGCCCAATATAAAGTCGTTGCCGCGCTCTACTATTGCGGCTAACGAATCGTTATGCGGTGTTGATAGAAGCACGCCACTTGACGTTAAAGGGTAACCATATTCAGATTTATCAATATAATTCCAATTTGATGGAATTTCAGAAGGGTTACTTACCCCATCATCAATGACGCTACCCGGTAAAAAACGGAAAAAACGTGTGTCTATTCTGCCAGGGCCCCAACTAGTGTATTCGTGGGCCCGACTCTTATCTGCCCCATTTTGAACCAGAGGAGTTGATGCCATAATTTGCCCAGCATCTAACTCATTGTTTGGCGGGCCCAAAACTGGCTCCCCTATCGGCAATAGAGTCATTGCTTCTGGCTGAGAAAAAATCTAAAACTTAGTTTTAATCACTTTGACGTGACATAGAGCACAAGCCAATCCCACTGACGTCATCGTATCTGAGCTTGGGTCGTCGTAAAAGCCCACTACCCCTATTAACGCTCCAGCCTTTACCAAAGCGCGTGTACTTGCAGAGTCGGCAAGTAGCGCTTGCTTTAAGCTATAGTCGTCACCTCGCTAAATATCGATTATATGCTCAGGCACCTTATTGGCGTCGATTTGAGCACCTAGAGCCACCGCCGATAAAGGGGCAACATTATTGAGCGTTTGATGTAGTCCATATGTGCCTCCCCAATAGTCTTCAGCAGTCCAAGTTTCATTAAAGTATAGATCTCGCCCTCTCTCAACAGCCGCTCCAGATTGAGCCTGTAAGGTGCGATGCATAACTTTATATCGACCTTTAGTCTGCGTCGTTAGAGTAACCGTAGTCGAGTTCGACCGCTGATACACGTTAGCTTGCATACGCTGCCAGCGTCCGCCTTCCTTGAAAGCTATTTCCCCTAATTGATTCGGCATCGGCTCAAAGTCAGCCTTAATTCCAATTTCTATGGGTCGAGTTATTTTTAGTTTCCCTTTCGCTGAGCCATTACCAGATTTTTTGAGTTTAACGACGTAAGTATCACTCGCACTGGTTTGAGTTTTGGTCAGTTTCCCCGAATCGTTAAGCGATAACCTAACCTTCAGTTTTGCATCGTGAGTCAATGCGCCGGCTGGAATTGTAACAACAATATTTGAGTTGTTAGCATTGTCGCTAAATACCCCTCCTAAAGACGCTTGAACATCTGCATCAATAACAATGTCACTGTCCGCTATAGCCATGCCGCTGAAGGAAAGTGTTAGCAATGCGCTCGATAAGAACAAAGCTAGATACTTTCTGATATTTTTTCGATTGATAAACTTTTGACACCTCATTTGATATGTCGGTTTTGTTATTTATTTGATCCACATAACTGTTTCTGAAAAAATCTATGACTCTCTCCGAGCTGTTCGGAGATAATCTCATCTGATTCATGCATCTTTGCTTGGCTCAAATTCTTGGCAATAAATTAATTCGTATTCAGCGGGTGGCAAGTTACGTTACTTAGAAGGACGTCCCGTCCTCTTGTTCATTGAGCAATCGGCTCAAAAAATCTAATATCAAACAATCTCATTGCAAATAACTATCTTCCAACGAAAGTTTTCCTTAAAAACTTGGTCCTTGTAAAAGGCCAAGTCAACCTTCTGTGCAGTGATAACTGCTATTAAAAAATAAAAATTTTGTCTGTTTTAAATCATTACAACTATCTTTTTGCACTTTTTGTTAACTGCTAAAAAGACAACCACAGTCTTTTTTAATCTACATCGCGTCAGCCCGTCTACGATGGAAAACACAATATAAAATAGACAATAGTTGGCCTACTTTATATTGTGCAAAGTTCTTAATAATCAGTCCTTTATTCTACCATCTAGGATCCAAGTTTATTTCAAGAATGCAATCAATGTATAGCGGATCTCCAGGTTGACCAGTGTACTTTGACCAGTCCATCAAGCCATTTAACCGAACTGTTCCACTGCGACTGCGGTATTTTCCGGTTCCACTCAACACTCGATTTTCGTGGCTAGATGCACCAGCTACATGAGTATATAATCCGCCGTCGGCTCGAGTTGCTTCGTTTGTTAACGGTGCCGCTGTGCTTTTAGTTCTCACTACCATACTGCCTTTGGGCATGTTAACGGTGAATGTGGCGTCTGCAGCGACACTTCCGCCGACATTTCTTATGTTAGAAATACAATCAGTACCAGTACCGAATGTTTTACCAGTTTTAAGATTAATTAAGTCAAGATCATAGCATTCTGCCATATCGTCCATTCCGTCACCGTCGATATCAGGAACAATATTCGTATACATATGCCCAGTACCTATTAGCTTAACAGCGATGCGGTTCTTATCGCCCCTGTTGCCATGTCCTTTACCTGCAAATGCACTAAACGTGACACCAGCTCCTAAAACCAACACCAACAAACCTTTAATTTTATTATTCATTATTATTCCTCATTATTCCTCATTAAAAAATCAACGTTTTAAGGTTATTTTATCTACTAAAACAACCAATAATATTTAGACTAAAAATATCTATTAAAACTTACGAACCATTATTAATTGAAGCTACACACTCCATGTTATGTATTCGAAAGAGATTAGATAACGATAGCTATCTAATGTAATTACAATATACAATTCGAGAATATTGTCAACGAAAATATACGGTTTAGCATAGAATAAACTGCATTTATGTGAATAAATGCAGTGGTCGTTATTTTATTTAACACGCAGTTAACTGATTATTAATTGATTATTAATTGATTATTAATTGATTGTTAATTGATTGTTAATTGATTGTTAATAGAGTTACGTGTAGGCCGTCGGCCGTCAATAAGCCAAGAGCGCGTTTGGCGGCATGGTTAGTTTTTTTTGGTCATATTCACCATGAATTATCGATTGGTTCACACTAAAACTTATGACATTTCTAGCTATCGTCCTTGTTGTCATTTTTTACAGTGACTCCATCACTATTACAGCTCTCCTCCTTCTACTTTGTCCCTATTGCGGTTATGTTCTGGCAATTGTCTTGCTCTGCACATCGTCAGAGCAAGACCTGAATCTCGGGCTCGGGTTCATGTTCAAAATGGTCTAAGCCCTGAGCCACCTCAACGCTTAGCGAACACCGCCCTCGGCTGCATCAGTGTTGCTATTAAGGTCATATTTTGCAAACCAGCCAAGTATATTATCGACCTTAGCAATCAGTCGGCTTGGCCTAGAGGCAATTGAATGAGAGGCACCAGGAATGCGAATTAGTGCCGAGTCGACTTTCTGAACCTTTAGCGCGGTATAAAATTGCTCGGCTTCCCATGCCGGCGTACGCCAATCTTCCTCACCCACCATTACCAAAGTTGGGGTTGTGACATTGCCGACCAACGATATTGGCGACAAGCGCCAATAAAGCTCTGGGTCTTCCCAAGGCTGCACACCCAGCCAATGCCGACTCACGAAACGTGAAATATCGGCAGCTAAAGCCATGCTTGTCCAATTAATGACCGGTTTGACGGTTGCCGCAGCGACAAACCGATTAGTCTTACCAACCGCCCAAGCAGTTAATACCCCACCACCTGAGCCACCGGTAATAAACAATCGATCTTGATCAACATATTTCTTCTTAATCAACTCATCAACCACGGTCATCAGATCTTCATGGTCATTGCCCGGATAAGCCTTATCAATCAACTGAGAAAACTCCTCACCGTAGCCCGTTGACCCTCTAGGGTTAACATAAACAGTAACATAGCCCTGCGCCGCATAACGTTGGATTTCAGCGGCAAAATAGGGGCCGTACATAGCAAATGGGCCACCATGAATCTCCAATATTAAGGGCATAGAAGCATTTGCTTGAAAATCATGAGGTAGCGCGATCCAAGCTTCGATATCACGACCATCGTGGCGAGACTTCACTGTAATTTCTTCAATTTTAGCCATATCTAAGTAAGGTAATACATCGGAATTAAGGTCGGTCAGAACTCGACTGCTGCCAAAGCCTCGTTGATACGCTATTTCTGCTGGTTTGTCTGGTGACCCTTGAGTATAGGCAATGGTCGGTGTGTTACCGCCGAAACCCGTGGCCAATGAAAAACTGCCGGACGCATAGGGCCGGCCAAACGAGGTACCACCAATATCGCGAACCAACACCTTGACCTTACCCGACAGGTCTATCATTACCAAATTCAGCATCCCTTCGACTAACGATTGAGCTACTAAGCCACGGCTACTCGGCAGCCATTGTGCTGACGCGATCGGATGATCATAGTTTTCGCTTAAGTTCTTTATATCCGAGCCATCGGCCTTCATCACATATAAATCTGTTTGCTGATATGCCTTGAGCTTATCTGTATATCCTCGGTAAGCAATCAGGCTTTGATCCGGCGCAACCAAAGCACCTTGATCGGGGCCATCACGAGCGGTTAACGCATTAATTGATAAATCACTGAGTTGAACCTTGTATAACTCACTTTCGATCGGGTCTAACTCGGGGCTATCAACATCATTGCCTTCAACAACGATCGAATCATTACCAAGCCAAGCCGGGGCACTAAACCCATTATCGCCAAACGTTACTTGTCTTGGCGTGCCTCCTTGCGCACTGACAATAAATACATGTTCGGTGCCGGGCTTTAAATAACCAGCGCCATCAAAGCGAATAGTAAGATCGTCGAAAACACGTACTGGATCCGACCACTGAGCATTTTCGGGCGCAGCAATAGCGGTCGCGAAGCTCGGGGCTTGTGAGCTCACAAACATTGAAAAGGCAATTGTTTTACCGTCTGGAGACCAAACTGGGGCACTGGGGCTATGCTCTAGTTGAGCAATAGCAAAACTCTTTCCCGTATCTTGGTACCTGACCCGTAAGCTCGGCCGTCCTTCAATCGAGGTTAAATATATAAGCCGATCGCCGCTAGGCGACCAACGTACAGAAGAGCTCGATCCCTCGCCTGAAATAAGTGGCCGATGGGCACCGCTACGCGTATCAATTGACCAAAGGTCACTTGCCACCGTGTCGCTAAACTTGTCCATAGATCGGCGAGTATAAATAACCGTTTTTCCGTCAGGCGAAATTTGTGGAGAAGCGGCGTACTCCAAATCAAAAATACGTTCCGAGGTAAACTTTCGGCTTGGCTGCGCTAGTTCTCTCGTGTCTTTACTTGCGGTAATTTCTCCAGACGCTGATACCGGAGTCGACGTCAGTAATAAGGTTGCATAAATAGCAACAAAGATAGAATGTGTTTTATTCTCAATTAGCATGGTTAATAAATCGCCCTAAATGAATGTATTATTGTCAGCTGTGGCCACAACCCTAATCAGTAAATTCTAGATCGGTCAGTAAAGACTAAATTGATCTATAAACGTTAGCTTGTTAATAAGCTGATGGCCGCTCGTGTGGTGACATGAAACTTACTAGCGTAAAAGATTACTATACCTCACTGGCCGAAAGTTCATGTTGAAAACTGATAAGCTAAAGAATAAAACTATAGAAGTTCTGACGTTTTCATCCGTTTTCTGTGTTCAGTCTCCAATCACGAAACCAATTAGGGTCGGTCACATTGAGCTCCTCAGCAAGTTCGACTAATTGACTCGACGACATTAAGGTTAAGTTTTTTCTGAGCTTCTGATCAAGATTTGTGGCTGCCAAATTGAGCGCGAGCAGGTCAAATCTCATGTTGAAGTTGGCCGCAAACTTTAAGCCTTTGCGCCAATGTCTTGCCGCTTTCTTAGCTCGCCCTGACATAAGTTGGTACCATCCGTTTAAGAGCTCATAGCGAGAGACGGCAATATCGTAAATAGCGGCATGTGCTCGGAGGTTTTTAAGTGAAAGTTTAACCCAAGCCTCAAATCGCGGGTCGCAATTTGCGCCATACAATTCTTTCTCTTGATACCAAAAACGTAGCGCAGCCTCAGCCTGAGCATAGCAGCAGGGAATCGATCGCCAAGTAGTTGGCCGGCGCCATTTTTCAAGTACCGAAGCACCAAGCTCTAAATACTGGATCACTCGATACCGATCTTGGTCGCGTATCGCTAACAAAGCGAACGAGGTGGAAGCCTCCAAAACGTTAACTGGGTCGAATCCTTGAGGATGCTCCAAATACAATTTCTCTAACTTAACGGCTACTTTTTTAGCAATACCATAATGCCCTTGCATGATCGAGGACATCGCCCACATACAATAGCCCCAAGACTGAGACTGATAGACACCTCGACTAAATCCAGAGGCGTAAATCTGTTGGTATATATGACTCGGCTCAGTGGTAGAAATAAAGTTTCCATGTGTTAGGCCACCGATGCAATAGACCGCGGCAGACTCCTCCCAACGACGTCGGTCACCCTGTGCCATAGCCATCTCTTGCGATTTAAGTATCGCTTTATCGTGACCAAACCAATCTCCAATAGCGGCTTGAGCCATTCCTCCTGCTAAATAATACCAAGCCCAAGTGCCAGGCTCATCAATCACCGTGGCTACTTTTTTTGCTCGTTGCAGATATGAATTCGATAATCGCAATAACGGTATCCCGCCTAGCGCACTGCCCAGGTTAGTGTAACTTCGAGAAAGAGTTTCAGTATCATCCGCGGTCGCCTCAGCTAAATTTGTAGCCGCGAAAGAAGCAAAAAGTAGTCCCTCGATATTTTGAAGAAAGTAAAATACTAAAAAATGGCGCTCCATAATTCGCGCAGCAAGGTGGGTTTCTGCGATATCTTTCTCAGCAATCGGCTTATCAAATAACGGAAGATAGCGATGGCGCACTTGTATCATTATTTGCACAACCGAACGCAGTAGAAAACCCGCTTTGCTATTTGGTAAATCTATTCCTAACAAAGCAAGTGCGGCACGAAAATCTTTATCAGATTCTTGCAATCGGCCAAGCGCCAAGCGCGCCGCCCCGCTCATGCCTTTCCATCGAGCAAGTTTTATATGCGCGATAGCAATTTGCTTGTCAGCCAAAAGCTCTTCAATCTGATCTAAATAGTCAAGAGTCTCACGGTTAGCAAATAGCTCGTGCGCCTGCTCGGCCGCTAGCGCAAGATACGTAATCGCCTTGGCCGGCTCTTCTGCACGTCGCCAATGCAGCGCCAAGTCAGGGTACTTATTTGAAACATTATTACTATTTAGCTCTATCCATTGCGCCGCCTGACGGTGCATCTTCTTCCGTTGGCTGTAAAGCATTAAGTCGTAGGCGATTCGTTGCGTTGCGAGATGTTTAAAAAAGTACTCTACGTGTCGAACTTGAGGTTGAGTCATCCCCATGACACAGAGTGCATCCAATTCCAAATTAAGAGATTCACGATCATTTTCAACAGGATAAAGGTAATGCAGCTCTTGCATTGAAAACTGACGGCCGATCACGCTAGCCGTTTTTAATGCTAATTGTTGACCCAAACTAAGCCGCTCCAATCGACTCACAATCGCACTTTCCATCGACGATGGCAATTCTATGTCCTGCGCATTTGTGATGCCTGCGGCAAGTGCACAGACCCCATCCTCGATAATTAAAATGCTGCGCTCAGCCAAGTCGTTGGCCAGCACTTCACTATATAATGGGTGTCCCTCAGCACGCTCAAGAATTAAATCTAATATCGAATCTGGCAGCACGTCTACTTTAAGCTGTTGACATACTAAGACCGCAATATCCGCTTTAGCCATTGCCGAGAGAACGATTTTTCGAGTACCACTCAAGTCAACTATTTTATTTAGGCTGGCTGGATTTTCACCGACGAAGGGCTGAGTAAGCACGATAAAAAGAGTATTTATTAAATCGCGAATCAAAGATTCTAACAATGACCATGAAGCCGAATCCATCCATTGGGCATCATCAATCACCATAATTAAAAGTTTAGTGTTCGCTTCTTGCTGAAGCATTTGGCCAATGAGAAAGCGAATGTTTTCAGCGCGTATTTCACTACGCATGCCGCGGGTATAGTCGGTCTCTTGCAGATCAAGGCCCAAAACGTCGTTAAGAAGTGGCAACATCTCAACCCGAACACGGCCAATATTTTCAGCTAAGTCGAATAAATACGCCTCCTTATCGCTATTACTAGAAAGCCCGCTGAAGCCAAGAGCTTGGTAAAGTAGCTCACGCCACACACCATAAAAAGAAATTTGTACGGTACTCGCGCTGGCGCGATAAAAAGCATTCGAATGCTCAGTCGAGAGGCTTTGATTGAAGGCGTCGAGTAACACCGACTTGCCCATACCTGCCTCACCTTCAATAACCACTGCTCGAGCATATTCAAGCGTATTAAAATACCCTATAGCCTGGACAAGTACCTCGAGCTCCTGCTCGCGCCCTATAATCGAAATGCTCGATTTAATTTCCGATACTTTTAGATTAAGAGGCCTAAATGTTTCAACCGCTTCATCCTTGCCCTTGAGGTTAGTTAAGACTCCTTGATCAAACTCTACCTCTGATCTACTCGCTTCAACGGTAATGGAATCACATAGCACGCCGTCATTGGCGATACTCATTAAACGCGCCGCTGTATTTACGCCATCGCCCATAAGGGTGTATTCGCAGCGGTATTTATCGCCCAGCGTACCGCAATAAACCGGTCCAGAAGCGACACCAATCGAAACGCTAAGCCCCATTGAGTTCAAAACCCGATGAATGTTCATGGCCGCTTTTACTGCGCGTATAGGGTCATCTTCGGCCGACATCGGCGGAACTCCAAAGCCGGCTATAACTGATACGCCTTTGTCATCACAGCTAATTTTATCGAGACTTCCCCGCTGGCCGTAACAAGCTTGTTGTATTGTTGTTACAATCTTCTGCGCCTGATCAATTGAGATATCAGTAGTAAACTGCGGCAAGTTGATGAACAGCACGCTTATCCGGCGTAGCTCTCCGAGTAACGCCGTATCACTTTGACCAGCAGCAATTCTTGACGCCACTGCTGCAGGCACAAAGCACCGTACTATCGGCTCTAGCGTCGCTGCCAATTCAATTGTTTGAGGTTCTATTGCGAGGCTCCAGTCAGGGGTGCTTATAACATTGCAAATTCCCGTACCACGAACTTCGGTTTCGAGTGTTTTGACCTCTACGTCCCCTCCTACTTTGTCCCCTACTTTTGCTTCGATAAGAGCAAGGTTTTCAGCACTTATTAATACGTCATGAGGGAGTGCCGCGTCGCCTAAACGCCCAACATCAGCAATTGCGTCACTAATTACCGCGTATTCCCAACGACCAAGAACCCCACCTAACACAAGACCGACAATATCACCTGAGCTAACCGCCACTTTGAGGCTTAGAACCACCTTATGTTGCTGCAAGATCCGAGCCGAAACCTGCTTAGCGACTCGTTGCATTTCAACACCGCAAGATGTGGCTCGCTGCAAGCCAAGCCTGACATCAGTACAAGGAAACATAATCAGCATCGCGTCTCCGGCAAATTTGATGACATCTCCATTGTGTTCTAACACCACGTCGATCAAATGATCAAAATAGTCGGATAGCATGAAGGTCAAATGCTCAGCGCCAATCGCTTGCTCTCGACCATATTGACCCATTAGTTTTTCGGTAAGGTTGGTAAATCCAGATACGTCGGCAAACAAAACGGCCGCAGAGTAATTACTTTCTTGATGCTTCAGGATCGTTCGGCCCGCGACTAAGTCCCTAAGCAAGGTATCACTTAAAAATTTGGAAAAAATCTTTAGCCGCGCTCGACTTCTCTGCTCGTCAACCGAGCAAGTCTTTACAACCGGGTCAACAAGATTGACATCACTGTTTAACGCTTCTGATGATTCGGATTGTGCTGTCATTAAAAGTCTCAAATTACGCTTTACTATCCTATCGCATTATCTCGCAGAGGCTCTTGAGTATAACGAGCTATATACCGTTGAGACACTTTATAGCCCCAAACTATCATATAGAGACCTCAGCATCCTATAGATCTCCCAAAAAAAATCCCCGCACGAGGCGAGGATTTTTTCACTGCTTATATTCAAAAACCAAAAAGGCTTCCAAAGACATATAACTTAGCTCACTAGAACTTGGCTCTTACACCAAAGAATGCGCGGCGGCCAACAATGTCATACAAAGGATTATTGATATAGCCTGGAGGTACTTGATCGAATACATTCCGAATACCACCATAGATTGAAAACTTATCATTAAACAAATAGTTTGCACTGATGTCATGCGTAGTTTGCGAAGAAACAAATGGAATATTGCTATCTTCTTCAATATCCCCGCCCTGAGCCTCAGGAGATAGGTCCAACAAGAATGAACGCTCAACGAAGCGAGTCGTCCAAGTAACCCCAAGGTCATTCAAGCGATATGCAGCCGTAAATCGATATTGAAAATCAGGATCGCCAATCTCGCCATCTTCTACATTAACTTCGTCTGGAAGCGTTTGAAATTCAAAACGGTCTAACTCGGTTAAGAAGTTAAAGAAAATATTCAAATCCAAGGTGCCTGGCAACCCTAAGCGCCCCAATTCTATACCTCTATAGTCTAAGTTAACATCATAGCCGCTTGTTGTTAATGCTGATGCATTCAAGAAACCTGACTCAACCAAATCAACATCATTGGTTCCCGCATTACGCGATATCTGAGAACAAAAACCAGCATCAAGCCCAGTAGCAGCTCCTACACAGTTGTCTAAAATATCCTGCGGATCAACAAATAGAATCGCGTCATTAATTTCGATGTCGTAGTAGTCAACGGTCATGCTCAAGCCTTCAGCGAAGGTTGGGTGCCATACGAAACCAAACGTAAACGAATCAGAGGTTTCAGAAAAAAGCTCAGGGTTACCGCCCGATATAATATCAATCGACACATTATCGTTGGCCTGAAAGCCACTAGGAATACCTAGCGCTGCACAGTTTGCGGCACGATTTGGATTATCACCGATATTATCCGCATCACATGGGTCATTAATATTAGAGAAACCAGGTGAACGCGAGGAGAATGCTTCATCAATGTTTGGTGCTCTTACAGCCTCACCAATAGTTCCACGAAAGTTAAAACTTTCAAATGGCGCCCATATTAAATCGATTTTCCAAGCATCAGCACTGCCTGCGTGAGAATAATCAGCATCACGATAGGCCGCACCGATAGTGAGCTCATGCGCAAATCTACGATCTTTTAATAATGGAAAGCTAACCTCAGCAAAGAATTCAGTAACATCAAACTCACCGAAATCGTTTGGTGTTGCAGCACCGGCTAAGACACCAGACTGTGTAAGAGCGTCGGTAATTGTCGCAGACGACTCTTCTCGATACTCAAAACCGACAACGTAATCAACAGCCCCACCGGGTAGATTAAAGAAAGAACTTGTATCAGAAACCAATGATGCGGTTAATACTTCTTGTTTAAGAACATCTTCTCGAGTCGTTGTCGCTCCAATGAAATCTTGAGCAGCAGCAGACGCTTGATTTAGACCAAATGGATTAAAAGGCGCACAGGCACCAGGGTTGACTGATGCAACACTTGGGTCTCGACAAACAATTGCTCCAGAGGTCGGATCGCGCACAGCATCTAAGGCAGCGGTAAAATTATCTTCGATAAGATCATTGGGCGTATTACGAACATTTTCAGTTTCGCCATTTACATAAGACACGTCGAATTTAAAATTATTCTCGCCAATATCAAAATCGCCCTTAACACCAGTTACAAATTGGGTTAATTCACGTTTATTGTCAGCAAAGCGAAAACCCAAATCATCAAAAAAGCGCGATATTGTGGCTCTTTGTTGACCGGCACCTAACAAGCGTTGGCGTGTAACCTCATCTAGAAATGGGTTATCAACGACATTAATCGATTCTCCGCCAAAGCGAAAAATTGGTTGAAACAATTGGATAACGTCTGTTTCTACATATTTGAAACCGCCGTAAACATTGAGGCTATCGGAGATATCAAAGTCAACATTTGCGCCGACGTAGGTTTTTTCAACTTCAGGCTGAAAATCTTCTGAAGTTTCACCAAAAAAACAAGTGTCACAGCCGTTTGGAAAGTTACCAAAAGCAAAACTATTGGTGCCATCACGTTGCTGTTGATCAAGAGGGTTGCCCGCATTGTCGAAGGTAAGTATTCCTGCCGGTCCACCAAATGGGTTGATAACCGTTGTAGCATTGATTCTCTCTGAGCCAACATTAGCAACTCTTAAGCGGTCAGGAATGCCATCATTTTCGCCAGTATCATTAGGGTTAACAATCGTACCAAAATTATTAAACTGGCGAATATCATTTGCAAACGTTTGTTCAAGATCATCAACACCGCCAAACACTGTAAGGTTTCCTCGATCATTGGCAAAATTGAAACCGCCGACTAGAGATGCGGAGTAGTTTTGATTGCCGACGCTTTCGAGTGAATCTGCACCACTGAAATTGAATTCCAGACCCTCGAAATCATCTTTTAAAATCACATTCACAACGCCAGATACCGCGTCAGAACCATATACTGCTGAGGCACCGCCGGTAACTACATCGATGCGTTTCACCAATGCGGCCGGTATTGTTGAGATATCAACTTGAGCTGAACCTCCAACCGCCGCGACATGACGACGACCATCAACAAGCACCAACGTTCGATTCAAGCCTAATCGACGCAAGTCAACTGAACTTACACCGGCTAAGGTGTTACTACCACCAGCGGCAGCGGTATTACCCGTTAACGTTCCAGTCGCTCCGATAGCGGGCAGCTCAGATAAAATAACGCCTAAATCAGGTGTGGCAAAACGTTGAATTTCTTCCTGTGTTATCGAAACAACAGGGGCCGACTGGGTAAATTCAGGTCGTTGAATACGTGATCCAGTTACAACCACTTCTTCTAAATTTAGTTCTTCTAGTTCTTCTTCTAGTTCTAGCTCTTCTTCTAAATCTTCTTCCTGGGCATATGCTACGCCACCGACATTGATCGCGAGCATTGCCGATGCATTTACCGCCAGCGCCAGCGCAATAGCAAGCGCACTTCTCTTAAATATTTTCTTGTGTATCATTCTCTCATTGACTCTAGTTGTAAGGTTTACTTTTAAGTAGGGGCAGCAACCATCACAGTAGACTTTCAATCAACAGCTCGAGATTAAAAATATAATTCCATATCGAGTCGGGGTGAAAGCTTGATGTCGGGTTTACTATTTAGTATCTGACGATGGAAGTCGCCAAATAATCTCAAGGTTACTTAATCAGATAAACACAACACGTGGAATGTATGTTACCGATTCATTACCACTTTATTACAGCGCCAATAATAAGACAAGCCGTCCATGAGGGCAATTGTCAATTATTTGTAGGGTGGGTAAGGTAAAAAGCCAATACTACCGGGCTGATATGTTAAGGCTTGCCGACAAGTGAACTGACTAACTCAGATGGTTGCATCGAACTACAGCCTATTAAAGAGAGCAACAATGCTCAAAGTTATAGCATGACCAAAGCAAAAAACCATTGCACCGATCATTGAAAGACAGTCACTTAATATCAGCGCTCGGATAATACTAACAACCTGCAACTAATGGCTTGCCTTAGTCATCCTATATATTTATTTCAAGCTTGATTTAGTAGCTCAACGATTTTATCAAACACGTCTATATCCGTTAAAACATTACTAGTGATCATTGCTCCTTCAAGCAGAGAAAGAGTTTGCATTGCCTTGATCTCAGCGCAGGGCGTCGAGCCTTTAGATGAATAAGCAGTGGTTAACCACTCTATATTACGTTCGAAAAATATTTTCGTCTGCACCGAAACTTTAGAAGGAAGACCGTCAATTTCGGCGCCTAAAATACCACATAGACACATGCGTTTATCTTTTACTAGAGCGTCTCTGAAAGCTCGAACATAAACCTTTATAGGATCTTTGCCATCGCCATTAAGTTTCGCGGGATCGCCTAAACTACTTAGAAACTTATTAGTATAATGTTTCGCCACAGCAGCACCAAGGTCCGCCTTTGTTGGAAAGTGGTAGTGCACCGAAGAACTCTTGACCCCAACAGCGGTGGCAATGTCGCGGAAGCTAAAACTATTATAGCCACCTTCACGAACCATGGATTCTGCCGCCTTCAATATTTCCGCTTCTTTGTTTTCCATGATCCGAATCCTCAGTTAACCTTCATTGTAACACTTTTAAAATAAAAACAACCTATCTATAGATAGATACGCCTTTACAGTGCGCTGGTTAAAACTACAACATTCACAGTCTATCTATTGATAGATAGCCTGATAGTTTTTTGGAATTACACTAACAACACTCACAGAAAAGGGCTTCATCATGTTAAATACACACGCTTTTATTATTGGCGGCTCATCAGGAATCGGCTTAGAAACGGCAAAACTTCTCGCGAAGGCAGGAACGCCAGTTCACCTCGTTGGAAGAACAAAAAGTACCTTGGATGGCGCAAAGGCTGAAATAGAAGCCCTTGGTGGAAAAGCTATGACAATTCAAGCGGATCTATATAAGCAAGCGGATGTTGAAGCTCTAGTAAATAGAATTAAAGCAGAGAGTGGATATATAAAATATCTTGTGAATGCAGCCGGCTATTTTAAGCCGATAAGTTTTCTTGAACTTACTGAAGAAGATTATAATATGCAGATGGATATAAATAAGGCGCTCTTCTTTATAATCCAAGCTGTAGCGGAAAACATGAAAGAAAATAAAGGCGGTTCAATTGTCAATATTGGCTCTATGTGGGCGCATCAGGCGGTGAAAGCAACCCCATCATCCGCATATTCAATGCAAAAAGCCGCACTTCATTCACTGGCGCAACACCTTGCAATGGGGCTTGCAGATCACGGCATTGGTGCAAATGCAGTAGCGCCAGCCGTAGTGCTTACAGCGGTTTACAAATCGTTTATTGAAGAAGGAGATATACCAACAGCACTTGCAGACTTTGATCAATTCCACCCTATCGGTCGCATTGGTCAACCAGAGGATGTTGCGAGTGCGATTGTGTTCCTGCTTTCTGATAAGGCTGGCTGGGTCACAGACACAGTGATGGATGTAGATGGCGGCGTCATGGCTGGTCGTAACTAAAATCAAACGTGAGATAAAGAGTTCTTGTCATAGACAATCTGGATAATCTAAGAAGCTAACTAAGTTAAAGTTAAGCTGCAACGGATGGAGAGATTACCGACACTATTTTAGCGACGGCAACTCTTCGTTCTAATGAACACATAAGATCTTTAGTTAAACTAAAACCACAATAAGGACAGTTTCTCAGTTTGCCATGCTACTTAGATAATGCGAGAAAGCTTGTCTAAGCAGAATGGCAACGATTCACCACATTAGTATTCCAAAAATCAAACATCACAATAACGAAAATCAAATTATTACTTTTCTTAATATCTGATATTTAGCGTGCTGACGGTTTAGATCACCCTAGTGACTACCACCTATCTATGGACAGTCGGGTGGAGATTTAAAACCACTAGACAAAGTAATAGTCCCTATGTTTTCGAGATATGTGAGGTTCAGCCCGAATTAAATAATATTTTTTCGTTGACAAAATGTCTATATTCTATACTGCAATCTCATTGGATAGTAATCGTTTTCTATAGAATTTTCGGAGACAAAATTTGGCGTATGTAACTCTCTATATCACCGACCGAGACCTCGATGCACCAGGAGCCCTCATTTCACTGCGGCAAGCCGAGCAGCGTGTTTACACTATCAAAACAACAGGAGAGGTCACGAGCTTACCTGATGTACCAAATGATCCAGACGGTATTTATTTAACAAAAGACGAAGACCATCTCTACGTAGGTGGCAGTAGTGGACTGGTTCGATATAACGTATACGACGACGGAACCGTTGCCGGAGTTGATTATAGCTACACGCTTTACGGTAATAAAGATCGACCCGTATCGCTGATCAATGTAGGTGGTATGGCCATGGACTGCTCAGGAAATATACTGATTAGCGCCGACGAAGAATTGATAGTGCTTGGTGAAGACAACAATAAAATTGTAGCTGGCTATCTAATTCCAGGTCTGGTTAACGTCGAGTTCGGAGGAAAAAATAGAAATATTATTGTAGCCACAACCAAAACGGTCATGGACGAGTACGGTGAAAAGATACTGCCACAAATCTATTATAGTTTTGTTAAAGGCCAGAGAATGCCTTACTAACCTCTAACCACTTGGCTATTGCCGGTAAATGAGCGAGCGCTAACCAACATAGGTCACAGGACAATATCCAGCATCGGACTCTAGGATCCCCATCGAAACGATGCAATTAATGGATGAAAACCATAACTACTGAAAAATTTTAACTAAAATGAAAAAAGTAATATTTATAACGACATCTCACAGTGAGTTAGGTGAATCTGGAAAGAAAACTGGAGTTTGGCTAGAAGAAGTAGCGACACCTTATTACAAACTTAAGAAAGAAAATATTCAGGTAGACATTGCGTCAATAAGGGGTGGAAATGTTCCTTTAGATCCCTGGAGCGAATCCAAAGACTGGGAAACAGAAGATACAAGACAATTTAAAAACGATACAGCGGCCATGCATCTTATGAGTAATAGCTTAAAGTTAAGTGATATAAGCGCAGCCAATTATGATCTAGTATATTGTCCCGGAGGTCATGGACCTATGTGGAACTTTGTGAACAATCCATTGTTACACGATTTTTTACAAGAATTTATAACCCAAGAAAAACCGATTGCGGCTATGTGTCACGGTGTAGCAGCCCTGGTTGATGCATTAGATATCAATGCGAATGCCTTTGTAAAAGGTAGGAAAATTACATCATTCGCAGATTCAGAAGAAATCGGTGTTGGAGCACAGGATTCCGTGCCGTTTTTGCTAGAAAAAAAATTAAAAGAGTTAGGTGCTACGTACACAAAAGGGGATGATTTTTCGGCCCATGTCGTAGTAGATAACAATCTTGTCGCTGGACAAAATCCAGCGTCTTAGAATAATGTTGCCCAAGAAATAATTAACCTACTAACGGCATAGGAAATCATATAAGAGCATGTTAAAAAAGCGCCTCGCCCTTTTATCTGAATATGAGGTAGATACAAAAGCCGCCCTTTGATGGACCGGCGAGGTGCAATTATCGAAAAGCCCCAAATGGGGCCTCAGATCAATAGATATTGATACGCCCAAAGTATCATCGACGCGGTTCACTAATCACATAAAGAAAAATCATTCAAACCTTTAAACTGATCTATATTCACACTGGCCGTTTCAAGTGCTTTACTAGCGGTTGTTTCCATGGCGAAAAGCCTGCTGTAGATTCAGGATCTCATTTGCAAGGTTGAGTTCTCGATTCTGACCTACAAGTTCTTTCATCAGCTGTCAGTGATCCGTGGTCACCACGAATTTTGATCCAACGTTCACTTCAATCTTGTTGATCCACGCCCTAAACGTTTCAGGCGTACAACCAATCTTCGCAGTGATAATTAATATCCTAAATACGAATCGATCTAACGAGGTTCTGCTCCGCCGTTATTTGTATCTAAATATTAATAGAGAATATGAATGTTAATAGAGAGGTGTTCCATCAAAGCAAAAACTCTTACGATCAACAAACTTTTTGTATATTCAAAGCCTTAGGCAGGTGTATGTTGATTACACAGCGAGCCACAATCGAAAGCCCATTTAACAAAATGGAAAGTGACTTTTTATCATGGGCATTCTCAAGTTGATAATTGGCTTTCTTATGTAACAATAAAGCATCTTTGGCATAGTCTTTATCAACCGTCCAAACTAAGGCAGAGTCGATTAATAGGCTAAATGATTCCAACGAGCCATCATTGCTAGCCAAAGAATCTATGGATGATCTTAGCAACAGAGCGCTCAGTCTTGTTTCGGGCGGGCCTTAGCTATGCTCTCCGACCCACGACAAGTGTGTCCTCAGAACGACAAAGCACAGTTGCCTGAGTTTAGGCAGTAGACTTTTAAGATCCCAAAGGTTAACTTGTCGGACCCATCTATTTGGTTTAACAACTAGTCATAACCAAATCGCATGCCTCGATTAATCAAAACTTTAGCGATACGGAAGTAGATGTATTATGATGATGGTTGAGCTGAGCTTGATTAATGGACGAGGTCGTCGCTTAGTCCCAAACCAGATCTTTCCAAAAGGTTTTCACAATCTGAAGTCGGAACATTTCCAAGGCTTCCTTTCTCGGGATCTACTCTATGCCTGGCATCAGTAAAGACATACCAATTTGGCTATTGTTATTCGCTACTGCACTAGCATGTTTACTAAATTATTTTTCCGTTCCTTTTTTTATTGGCTCGGAACTGATATTTGGTAACGTTGTTGCCATTGTAATACTGTTTGTTTACGGCCTCTTACCGGCCGTTTTTGTTAGTTTATTTTCTGGTTTGGCCGCTTATTTTAATTGGGGTTATGTTTTCAACATACCTCCATTTTTGTGTGAGATTCTAGTTCTTCATTGGGCAATAATAAATAAAAAAAACCCGGTCTACTTTGGAATCCTATATTGGGCATCGGCTGGCTGGATTATTATTGGCGCTGAAGGTTATTTTCTATCTAACTTCCCTCCATTAGTAACATATTCAGCTACAGTTAAGTATGTAATAAATGGATTTTTAAACGTGCTAATTGGCTATATAGTTGCGCAATATATAGTATCGAAACTTATGCGCGGAACTGCATTTAGCAGACAAAAAATATCCGTTTTATTAACCAACCGACTGTTCTTTGTTGTAACAATCACTGTAATCATAATTTCTACTGTTTGGCTAAAAACAATTCAGTCTGAAAAGTTTAGTGATTATCAACAACAAATGGAAATGAAAGCCGGTTTTGTAGTCTCTAACCTTGAAATTTATATAACCAGCCATCAGAACGCACTCACCGTTAGTGCATTAAATAACACTGGGATTTCTGCTTCTATTGAGAGTCAAGATACCCTTCAAGATCTTAAAGATACTTACCCGTCTATCTTAACGTTGCTGGCGACCGACGAAAACGGAAACATAGTCGCTACTGCTCCAAAATCTCGAATCGAGAATGTGATCTCAAGCGCCGGGCTAAGTGTTGCTGATCGAAGCTATTTTTATGAAGTTAAGGAAAACGAGCAACCTTATATATCCGAGGTTTTCCGTGGCAGAGGTTTTGGTACAGATCCAATTTTAGCCTTATCGGTGCCATTGAAAAATTCTGACGGTGCGTTTCTTGGAATAATCGAGGCCTCACTAAATCTAAGTAAATTAAAGGAATTAGACAGGAAAGAGATATCACGAGACGAAGGGCTGATTATATTGGACCGAAACAGTAAAGTGATTTACGCATCAGATCACCTTAAGTACGACTTTTTAAAGGACTTGTCTTCCTCGAAATTAGTCAGCCACATTGTGCAGCCCAATGCCGACTACATTGAAGATGAATTTGGCAACACCATGATTGTACAATCTAGTGATTCATCAGTTCTGGGGTGGAAAGTGATTTCTACGATCCCTCGAAGTGCTTACGATGCCAGTATAAATATCTATATGACGGTAATGCTGACTATTTTAGGTCTCTTCATACTTTTAAGTTTCTACTTGGTGCGCAGTACCGTCAAAGTGGTTACAGAGCCTATTAATACCCTTAGTGATACTCTCAACTCGGCAAAAGGATTGGAAGACTTACATGACATCGATTTGATAGGCAAAGGTGACGAACTTATAGAGATAGCGAACGTAGAAGATAAATTCAATCAATTTGTTTCTCGATCTAGACAGCTAGTGGAAGAGTTAAAACAGTCGAACATTAATCAAGATAGTGCCAATGAACAATTAATGCATTTAAATTCAAATCTGGAGAAAATTGTAAAGGCTAAAACTGACGAGCTAAATTCAGCTTTAATCGTCGCTAAAGAAGCAAGGGATATGGCTGAAATAGCAGCTGGCGCTAAGGCCGATTTTTTAGCAACGATGAGTCATGAAATAAGAACCCCGATGAACGGTGTTATGGGCATGGCTGAAATACTTAATCTAACGTCACTAAATACTACTCAAAAGGAGTATGTCAAAACTATTATTGACTCGGGCAATATTCTTCTCACAATTATCAATGATATTTTAGACTACTCTAAGCTGGACGTCGGAAAAGTTGAGCTTGAAGTAGCGCCTCTAAATCTAGAAAGTGTATTGCATAAAGCGCTTGAATTGATGGGTCAAAGTATCCCTGAGAATATTGAGCTAATACTCGACTACCCACCATCAGTTCCAAGTACGTTTCTAGGTGATTCTGTTCGAATAAGTCAGGTGTTCTATAACCTTATTGGTAATGCTATTAAATTTACTAAGCAAGGCTCTGTATCGGTAATTGTTCGTTTTGATGGACTATTACTGGACATAAAGGTGAGTGATACCGGCATTGGGATTTCTGAAGAGCAACAAAAAAAGCTGTTTGAGTCTTTCAGTCAAGCAGACACGTCAACTACAAGAAGGTACGGTGGAACAGGGTTGGGGCTTGCTATTAGTAAGAATTTGGTCGAGCTTATGGGCGGAGAAATAGGCGTTCGGTCGGAGTATGGAAGTGGCACAACGTTCAAAGTAACTCTTAGCTTGGAGCCTTCGATTGGGCATAAACAGGAAAAGACACTTAGTGGGATCAAGATCACCCTAGTGGAGAGCGATAAGTCTCGATTCTTTATGTACGCTAATATTTTAAGACACTTTGGGGCGAAAGTGTCTCATTGTAGCGAAGCTGGTCTGGTGGCTAAATCTTTTCAGAATGATGCTTCGACGGACGTTAAAAGCAAACTAATCCTAATTGGTGCCAGCTTTACACGAGAGCAACTAAGACAGTTAGGTGCGCAATTACATCAAGAGACGAAGTTAAAAGATATTCCTATTGTTGTCTTGCGCCCCTTTAATCAATCGGATGATTTGGCCTCATATACTGAGACTGGATTCAGCTTGTTTCTTACAACGCCCGTTTTACGTAAGGTGCTAGTTGCAGAAATTAAGGCGGCAGCTAACATTAGTACCGAGCGCAATCGCCTAATGGAACAATCACAGCAAATGGTAAATTCAGACCGTTCTCCTAAACACGTTCAGTTTAGTGGTAATATTTTAGTGGCTGAGGACATTATAGCGAACCAGATTATCGCTAAAACTATGCTGACCAGTATGGGCTTGATAGTTGATTTAGCGGAGGATGGAAAGGAGGCTGTCTTGAAATGGAATAGTAAGAAGTACGATCTTATTTTTATGGATTGTCGCATGCCAAATATGGATGGCTACCAAGCGACACGATCTATTCGCGCCGAAGAGGGGAGAAATAGAAAGGTGCCAATTATTGCACTTACAGCAAATGCAACAGAGCAAGACCGAATAGACTGCCTTGAATCAGGAATGGATGACTTGGTTACTAAACCTTTTAAGCACTCTGATTTGAGTCGGATACTGGTTAAATGGCTGAACGCAGACGTAGAGACGCCAGCACAGTCAGCAAAATCTCGAGACTTCTTTTCGAAAGAACCAATTATCGACGTAAAAGTCTTTAAAGAAAATCAAGAGTCTTTGGCTGACGCTTTTCCAGCTATCGTTGACTCAACTATTGATGGAATCGACTCGATTATAGAGAAGCTCTCTAACTGGAAAGACCCACACGATACCGACGGACTCATTTTATTGCCACATAGCTTAAAGTCTAGTTGCGCCTATATAGGCGCAACTAGATTGAAATTACTTGCCGAAGAATGTGAAAGTGAGATTCTCAACGGAGATGTGCAAAAAGCATTATCTTATGTGAATGACATCGTTGGGGCTTATAAAGCTGTAGTTAAAGAGTTATTCAAACTAGGTTTTGGACTTCCCCGACATTAGCAGACACTTTCTAGCCCGGAAAAATAATTTTCTTCAAACCGTACCGGAAAGATTTATCCCCAATTACAGGGACACCCAGATTAAAAGAAGCTCATCGTACTAAACCGTAAGCGAATAGTAAAAGGCATTCTAGCCATGTAAGAACGTCAGGTTTATCGTCTTTGTTTTCAATGAGGAGATAACGATGAGTCGACGAAGCAAAGTGCAGTGGGTTAAGTTAATTACACAGCAGC
>JBKEFT010000008.1:0-163243 GCA_046709645.1 Arenicella sp. | reverse complement strand
AGGTGAATGATAATCATTAGATCACGACTAAAGCTCAACGATCAAATCATTAGGCTAAAACAAAAAAAGAACGTATAAACGTTCTTTTTTGATAAATTCTACAGCCTCAACGCCGTTAAAACGGGCGTGCATTTTCTGCACGTCCGAGCACACGAAGTGTGCGGTAGTTTTTGAACTTATAAGTTTTACCGACGATTTTTATCTGGCATCTTTGCCGCGATTCTCAATACCCACCAACCAATTAAGATGCTTGATACAACCCTGATTGGGAAATATATAAGTGCAGGCAAACCAAATAACCAACTTACTATATTAGTTGGCATTACATAATGTGCAACTTTTTTGACCCAATATAGAAAGCCTATGTGGTTCCGTATAAAGTTTTCTACGCTTATAGATAAATTAACACCAATATCAAAGGTCACTAAATATCCACCATAAAGCGCTATAAGCCCATCACCGATACTTCCAAGAATTGAAACCCATGCAAATATGATTAATGCCTTTTTCATCGTATTGGTGAATTCCCTTTCAAAGCAAACTAGCCATGATACTTATACGCCTTTCAAACGGGAGCGTTGAAAACGCGTCCGAGCGAACGCAGTGAGCGGCAGTTTTGGAACTTGTATGGGTGTGACTTTTAATCATTTAAGTTCTCTACTTTTGGTTTTCCATAAGCCAAAACATCGATGCATTGATTTGAAAAATAGAATGCATAGTGATTTATATCATCGTTCTCTCTTACACCAGATGAAATCTGGTGTAACTCCGCAAGATACCAAGAGTCTTCTACAATAAAACAACAGTCTTTAGTACCAAATCCAGCAGACCTTCTGGAATCATTAAAGCTACTTGCTTCTTCAACTGAAGAGTATGCTTCTACAACATCGAAGGAAATTCGGTACATTGGGGAAGATAGATGTTCTCCCCGAGCAAGAATCCGAAAACCTTCATGGTCATCAAGAACACCCTCGCAATTCGTATATTGATCTACTGGCAATAAATCCAGAACTACGTATTTCGATTTCATAATCACCCTAACAGCTTATTAGGATGCAAGCTCGGTTCACAGCTAGACCCTTTATTACTAGACTGCTATAACCTATTGTTATATCTATACTTTTTTTCATTTAAACCCTTTCCCATAGTGTTAAACCGCGCTGGCTCGCTTTCTACAATAGCAGTGCAATTAGCCATTCTCAATATTCAATATAAGTCATTGTATTTATTGAATAGATTTCATTTTCTTGGGCAATAAACGCGCAGCATACAGTAGTCCAAAGTACCTATTGGAATTAGCCATCGAATATACGCTGTGATTTCATACGGTTTTGAATATTATTAAATAGAGACTGAATAAAAGAGGATTTCATCGCAATATTTAGCCCATAGCTTGAGTTTGTATGCATCTTAAATACGCCGTTGAGAAAATGCTTATGATGTGAATACTTCGCCGCTGCCTAGATAAGCGAAACTATGTTGATATGCTGTTAGATAACATATGTATATTATTTAGCTAGAAATACTTCAACTATTCTAAATAAATACTGTTTATATAAACAGTATTTATTTAGAATAGATTGCCGATCAATTAAGTAATTATTCTAGTGACTTTTGATAAGCAACCATTCGATAAAGCCGTTTTAAATTCAGTATTTACTGGTAAGAATAAGGCTAGCCTGCCGATACAAATGTCGGTTCGGCCATATTCGGTTATCAATACCGGCTTTGCTGACCTTGATCGAGTGTTAGCGGTTGGCGGCTGGCCGTTAGGAACGACCACTGAAATTGGCTTAGCCGATGACGGCATCGGTGAATTGCGCTTATTGCTTCCAGCGTTGCGCAATACCTTAGACCAGAGTAAGCCACATATGGTGTGGATTGCTCCTCCATATTTGCCGTATTCGCAAGCTTTAATTAAGGAGCATATTGACCCTGATAATTTAATTATAGTGGCGCCAAAGAATATAGCTGACACGTTGTGGGCGGTGGAACAAATATTACTTGCCGACAATTGCAGCGTGCTTTTTAGCTGGACCGGGAAGCATAATCTAAGCCAAAAACAGACTCGCCGTTTACAGTTGGCGGCTGAGAAATCAGGCACCTGGCATGTGCAGTTTCGTGATCACCAGTGCTTGCAGCAGGCCTCAGCAGCTCGAATGCGGTTAGCGCTAGCTAGTACGCCTGCTGGCAGATTATCAGTGACCGTTAATAAGCAGCCACAAGGTTCAAACGGACAGCAGTGTTCTCTGTCTTTATCGCCGCATTATCAACAGTGGCAACAGATACCAACCGAACTCCTACCTCAGCATAACCGTCCGTTATTACATTCGCCGATAAAGCATCGCTATCGTGATGGCTCGAAAGCCATGGAGCCACGTCGCACCCTTGCGGGCCGCACCCTTGCACGCCGCACCGTTGCTATTGAGTGATCGCTGTGTCAATTGCCTCACCATATCAACGCTACCAAGAGTCAGCAAATGCTCCGTCCTCATCACTCTCGACTCCACTATGGCTATGCATGCGTTTCTCAATGCTGTCGATTAACTCTCTGGGGATCCGCTTTAATGGCGGCGATGCAGTTGCGGTAAATTACCGACAACAAGTATGGCAGGCTAATGAAGTAGCCCAAGAGGCGTCGGTGTCAGCCGGACAAAGCGTTGATCGAGCGCTGATGCTAGTACCGGATATACAGTTTATTCAGCGTGACTCGAATAAGGAAGCGCAGAAACTCTCATCGCTTAATGAGTGGGCCTACCGCTTTACCTCACATGTACATGTATACGATGACCATACCCTATTGCTTGAAATAGGCCGTAGCCTAGCTCTATTTAGTGGTCTTAAACATCTACAACATTTAATTATTCAGCAGCTTGATAAGCTTGCTGTTGATGCTGAATTTGGGCTAGCCAATACGCCTAAAGCGGCACATCTTTTGAGCTACTGCAGGCAGCTTGAGTGGCAAGTAAATAATTCTAAAGAAATATTGCCTTATGCACGACTGGAACATTTAGCTCTCGACAAGAAGATCGTAAGCAAGCTGCAGCATTGCGGCTTTAATTCGCTAGGCGATATTTTGAGTATTCCTTTTTCTGATTTAGGTCAACGGTTTGGCAAACAGCTGGTTGATTATCTCGATCAACTATTGGGTAGGGTCGCCGACCCAATTCATATCAACATTCCTGCTGAGCGCTTTGTGGCTAAGGTTAACTTCGCTGAACCGATTCGAAACAGAACATGGATTGAACAGCAAGTTCAACGCTTATTAAAGGATTTAGTCGCCTTTATTGAAAACAGGAATGTTGTCTGCCGCTGTTTTACCTGGCGATTTTATTCTGAGAATAACCGCCTACTGAAAACCATTGATATACGACTCAACAGCTCTGGTAATGACTTTAATACGTTTGCCTTATTAACAGATCTACAATTCGAGAGTACCGACATGCATTGGGAGTTCTCGGCTATTGAATTGCTCAGTGAGTCATTAATTGAGAAGCGGCAGTACATTAACGATTTATTTCAAGACAGTACCGGTAAAGAAAGTGCTGACCATGAAAGCATTAGCCAATTACTAGACAAGCTAGCAAGCCGCCTCGGTTACGACGCGCTCTACAAAGTGTCGGCACAAGCCGAACATTTACCGGAATTAGTTAATCAACGTTGCCAAATTGAGCATACTTCTACGTCTAGAGAACCGCTCGTTTCTGATTTCAAAGATGAACCCTTGTGGCTATTAGAACACCCCAAGCGACTGTTTCAGAAAGACAAAAAGCCTATTCATAAAGGGCCTTTGAAACTAATTCACGGGCCTCATCGTGTTATCAGTCATTGGTGGTCAAGCCTGTACAGTCGCGATTATTACATCGCTCAACAAGTAAGCGGTCAACTGTTGTGGGTCTACTACGACCGCAAACAAGACCACTGGTATCTGCATGGTTTGTTTGCCTAGCTTGTTTGAATAGCCTTTATGAATAGCTCTTTATATAACTCTTTATATAACTCTTTATATAACTCTTTATATAACTCTTTATATAACTCTTTATATAACTCTTTATATAACTCTTTATATAACTCTTTATATAAATGGGGCCTATACGATGTACGCTGAGTTGCACGTCAAATCGCATTATACGTTTTTAACCGGTGCCTCTAGCCCTGACGAGTTAGTTTATAAGGCCGCCGAGTTAGGTTATAGCGCAATCGCTATTACCGATGAATGCTCTTACTCAGGCATTGTTAAAGCTTACCAAGCTAGCAATGAGTGCAATATAAAATTGATCATTGGCAGCGAGTTCAATGTCGAGACTCAAGATGGCCAGCTAAAACTAGTTTTGCTGGCTCCTACCCGCACAGCCTATGCTGAGATATCAGCCCTCATCACTAAGAGCCGGCGACGCACAACTAAGGGTAGTTACTTCACTGGTATGGAAGACCTAAAATTTGGTTTGCAGCATTGTTTGGCTATCTGGCTACCATCGTTTAGTAAACAAGACGCACCACAAGGTCAGGCTCTGGCACGCCTGTTTAAGCAACGCTTATGGATTGGTGTTGAATTGTTTCGACAAAGCAATGATCAACAACGTTATCTGCATTGCGAACAGCTAAGCCGTGCACTTGGCCTTAATATGCTGGCGTGCAACGATGTGCACATGCATTGTAAATCACGTAAGCCATTGCAAGATACGGTGACGGCTATTCGCCATGGCTGCACCGTAGAACAGTTGCAAAACCAGCGCCAACTGAATGCTGAGCGATACCTAAAGCCAATGGATGTGCTGCAACAGCAATACCCTCGCTCATTGCTAGAGGAAACCTTACACATTGCTGACTTGTGTGATTTTTCGCTCAACCAATTGCGCTATCAATACCCTCGCGAGGTTGTGCCTAGCGAGCAAACAGCAACCTCATATTTGCGCCAGCTCACTATCGCTGGTGCGCGTAAGCGTTTTCCAAAAGGTATGCCTAAAAAAGTAGTCGCGGCGATACGCTACGAGCTTAAAATTATTAGGCAGCTGCATTACGAATACTACTTTTTAACCATTTATGACATCGTAGACTTTGCTCGTAACTTAGGTATTTTATGTCAAGGACGAGGCTCGGCGGCTAATTCTTGTGTTTGTTATTGCCTCTACATTACCGAGGTAAACCCAGATGAAAATGAGTTATTATTTGAACGCTTCATTTCTAAAGAGCGAGACGAACCGCCGGACATTGATGTCGATTTTGAAAGTGACCGGCGAGAAGAAGTAATCCAATATATCTATGCAAAGTACACGCGCAAACGCACGGCTTTGCTGGCTACGGTGATTACCTATAGGCGCAAGAGCGCTATTCGTGATGTTGGTAAAGCACTGGGCTTGCCGCTTAGCTTGATTGAGGACCTAAATCGATCAATGGCGTGGTGGGACAAACTCGATGTACTTGAACAACACATGCAAGATCAGAAATTTAACGTTAACAGCCAACTAGGCCGCTACTTTTTTAGCTTAGTGAAACAAATTATTGGTACCCCACGCCACCTGTCTCAACATGTTGGAGGCTTTCTGATTACCGAGGCACCAACCAGTACCTTAGTGCCGATTGAAAACGCATCAATGCCAAATAGAACTGTTATTCAGTGGGATAAATTCGATATCGAGATTCTAGGCCTAATCAAAGTGGATATTCTTGGCTTGGGTATGCTTAGCGCGATCACACGAGCACTGGACATGATTAACCGTGCTGCACCGACAAGCAAACTATTGACAATACATGACATTCCACACGGCGACCCTAAGGTCTATGACTTATTGTGCAGCGCCGATACCATCGGTGTATTTCAAGTTGAGTCGCGCGCTCAAATGTCTATGCTGCCGCGTTTGAAGCCTCGTTGTTATTACGATTTGGTGATTGAGGTTGCGCTTGTTCGCCCTGGCCCAATACAGGGTGATATGGTGCACCCTTACCTTAGGCGCCGTAATGGTGAAGAACCCGTTGTATACGCCAATGAGCAAATCAAAGCGGTATTAAAGCGAACTTTAGGCATTCCTATATTTCAGGAACAAGTTATTAAGCTAACCATGGTCGCCGCAGGCTTTAGCGGTGGCGAAGCCGATCAACTCCGGCGCGCCATGACAAGCTGGGGCAAGCGTGGCAACATCGAGCAGTTTAGAGACAAGCTGGTAAAAGGCATGCTGCAACGAGGTTATACACAGCAGTATGCTGAGCAGATCTTTAATCAGATAAAGGGCTTTGGCAGCTATGGTTTTCCAGAATCACATTCAGCCAGTTTTGCGATTTTAGTGTATCTATCATCTTGGCTAAAACTTTATCACCCTATTGCCTTCTATGCCGGAATTCTAAACAGTCAGCCGATGGGTTTTTATAGCCCATCGCAACTAATTCAAGATGCTAAACGACATAATATTGTGGTACTGCCAATTTGTATTAATAACAGCGACTGGCAACATAAACTGGAATATCGTAATGCAAAGCCTGCGCTTAGGCTGGGGCTCTGTCTGGTAAAAGGTATTCGTGAGTCGTCAGCTATAGAGGCGGTTACGTCGAGGCAAAAGAAGCGGTTCGAAAGTATTAACGATGTTAAGCAACGCAAGCTGTTTAATAGCAACGAAAACCTTAAATTGGTCGACGCTGATGCATTTCATCAATTTGAAGATAATCGACGGCGCGCCTATTGGCATTCGATGCAAAATGACGATGGCCTGAACACACAAACACTTGGCAAAGCTGATTTTATCCCAGAACTCACCTCGCTCGATACACTGTTACTCGATTACCAACACGCGCGAGGTGTTTCATTAAAGTACCACCCGATGCAGTTGCTTCGTAATGCACATCCGTTTAAACGCTGCATCACCGCCAACAAACTATTTACTCAGCCTAATAACAGTATGATCGAAGTTTCGGGTGTAGTAACGTGTCGGCAGCGACCAGGCACCGCCAGCGGGGTTCTTTTTATGACACTAGAAGATGAAACAGGCAATATTAATGTGGTCTTGTGGCAAGGCATTCAAACGCGCTTTCGTCAGGCAATTCTAAGTGGCCACATTCTTTATATAAAAGGCAAACTTGAACACCAACAAGGCATTGCCAATGTTATCGCAGGTTATATCGAAAAGCATGATCACGCGTTGAACGATTTAACCTAGAAATCTCAGTTGAACGCGAAAAAGATGTGCAACTAATTGATGTGGATAAGCAATTCAGAAAATGTGAAGTCACCTTGTTGGTGATCAACACTTTTATGGATTTCTTAGGCACATTAAAGAGTTGTGCAGACTTTCGTGTTTCAACTGAGGTTTCTAGGTTTAAATACACACTCGCGGAATTTTCATTGATTAGGTTTTCCTGAGCTTAAGCAATTCGGCAAGCTAATTACGTTGTCAGAAATTTACTCCTAGATTTTCTGCATACTGTACATACCCCACGAGGAGGTACCGAGGTCCATGTGCATTCATAGAAAACTGCTCCTGCGTTTTCTACATACCGTACATCCATGTACGTAAAAAGCCCCTGGCTTTGCGGCTCAGGGGCTCTTTTAATCTTACTAAAGATCAGCTTATGAAAGCTTCTCTCTGATACGTGCTTTACGACCAGTAAGTTCACGCAAGTAGTACAACTTAGCGCGACGAACCGCACCACGACGTTTAACCGTCACAGAGTCGATTAGCGGGCTATGAGTTTGAAATACACGCTCAACGCCTTCGCCGTATGAAATTTTACGTACCGTAAATGCTGAATGTAGGCCACGGTTACGCTTGGCGATCACGACGCCTTCGTACGCTTGAAGACGCTCACGAGTGCCCTCTTTAATCTTTACTTGAACAACTACTGTATCACCTGGACCGAAGTCTGGGATATCGGCATTCAGTTGCTCGCTGTTAATCTCATCAATCAAGTTAGTCATTTTAATCTCCAACTCTACTATTCAACGCATTATTGCTTGAAGGAAGTATCGTCTATCAAATTCATTCAGTTAATATTTAATTCTTTCTATATTCATCTAACAAACGTTGTTGTTCGTCTGTTAGCTCAATCTTTTCCAGCAGTTCTGGGCGCCGGTCCCAAGTACGGCCTAGCGCCTGCTGTTCGCGCCATTTGGCAATCGCTTTATGGTTGCCACTAAGCAACACATCTGGCACTTTTTGACCAGCGTAGGTCTCTGGTCGCGCATAGTGCGGGCAATCTAAAATGCCATGCGCAAACGAATCTTGTTCTGCTGATTCGCTGTTACCCAAGCTGTCTGGTAATAATCGCGCAATTGCATCAATCATCACCATCGCAGGTAATTCGCCACCTGATAACACAAAGTCACCAATTGACCATTCTTCATCGACATGATGCTCGAGTACACGCTCATCAATGCCTTCGTATCGCCCTGCTAAGAACACCATTGAATCACGTTCAGCGAACTCTTTTGCAGCAGCGTGATCAAAGCGCTTACCTTGAGGGCTTAAGTAAATAACTTTAGCACCGGGTTTCGCTTGAGCCTTCGCAGCCTCAATAACTTTAATCATTGGCTCGGGCATCATAACCATGCCAGGGCCACCGCCAAAAGGCCTTCCGTCGACAGTATTGTGTTTATCGTCGGCGTAGCCCCTAGGATTGTGTAGAGTCAGCGACAACACATTTTGCCTTATCGCTCGGCCTATCACGCCGTGTTCAAGAATCGCACTGAACATATCCGGGAAAATTGATATAACGTGTAGATCCATTTTCCTGTCTTTCACCTATTTAAAACCAAACCAATACCAAAGAGCAAACACTCAAGGAGCCCTCAGCCAATTTACTATTTCAGTAAATTCTTAAAAAGAGCCCTCAGCCAATTTGCATTTTCAGCAAATTCTTAAACAGCCCGCAGCTAATCTTCAAGTAAAAAGTCGGGGTCCCAATCAACCAACACGGTTCCCGCTTCTAACTCAATCTCTAAAACCACATCATCGTTATACGGGATTAGCACATCGGCTTTTCCCTCAACGGCGTTTTTACAAACCAAAACGTCATTGGCTCCGGTTTCAAGAATAGAACTAACTTTACCAATGGTAACTGTCTCATTCTTGACCGTTAAGCCAATTAGCTGCTGCCAATAAAACTCACCATCAGGGAGCTTTGGCAGATCGCTTTGCTTAACAAAGATAACCTGACCACTCATGGCCATAGCCTGATCTCTGTCGTTAACATCGTCGAACTGAGCAACCATGCCTTGCCCTTGTTCTCGGCAATTCAACACCTCTATGGGCGTCGGATCACCTTTAGAACCAGGCTTTTGTAAATACCAAGTTTTATATTGGCCTATGTCTGCGCGATTACGGGTGTAAGAATGGAGCTTAACCCAACCCTTAACACCCCAAACGCCGACAAGTTTGCCGAGTTCTACGTACACCTTAATTTACAGCTATATAAGGTGAAATAGATTATTTAGCTGGTGCTTCTTCAGCAGCCGGTGCGTCTTCAGCCGCAGGCGCTTCTTTTTCTGCAGCTTCAGCAGCAGCTGCCTTCTTAGCTTCAGCTTCAGCTACTTCATGAGCCGTTACTGAATCGGCTTCTGCTTTATCAGCAGCGGCTTTCTTAGCGTCAGTTGCAGCAACTAATTTAGCTGTTTCAGCCGCTAGTGCTTCTGGACCTTTAGCAAATTGCTTCAAAAGGCTAGCAACACGGTCAGAAGGTTGTGCACCTTGGCTGATCCAGTATTCAACACGGTCAGTGTCAACCCGCATACGTTCTTCACCACCAACAGCACGAGGATTGAAGAAACCCACACGCTCGATGAAACGACCACGAGGTGAACGACGTGAGTCTGCAACCATGATGCCGTAGAAAGGGCGTTTTTTGGCGCCGCCACGTGCTAAACGAATTGTTACCATAATAAATACTCTGTTTTATTGTGCTCGCTAGCCTATAACTAGCCAGCATTGATTTAACTTTTCTCAAGCTCATCAATACGAATTGATTTGGAGCTTTTTTGCGTGCAGGGCTTAACCCTCACGAGGCGCGCGATTTTAGCCCTTAAATAAAGTAAATGAAAGGTTTTTGGCGCAAAATTGGTGGAAATCTACTTGTTTGACCGTTTTCAGTAAGATCAAACCGCAGATAGACCACCAAGGCGCGAGATTCTAACGACAAACGACTGAAAAAAGAAGCTAGAAAAACCGTTTAAATCAAAAACATTATATTCAACAAACCACACTATTTAACTCGCCTGAGCTTGTTTTAATCAGCTGACACTCTTAGACTTCGCGCGCCTGGGTACAACTATTTTATTGTTTGTGCCTTCTATATACAGTTACAACCCGAGCAATACTATGTTTGAGAATTTAGCAGCGAGCCGTAGCAGCATAAAAAATGATGTGCTTTCAGGCTTAACCGTGGCTCTAGCCCTTGTGCCAGAAGCGGTTGCCTTTGCCTTAATTGCTGGCGTTGAACCGCTTGTTGGCTTGTATGCAGCCTTTATGGTGGGTTTGATTACAGCCGTTACGGGTGGTCGCCCAGGTATGATTTCCGGTGCAACGGGTGCTCTTGCGGTAGTTATGGTGGCATTGGTAGCAGACCACGGCGTTGAATACTTGTTTGCAACGGTTGTATTAATGGGCCTAATACAAATGGCAGCAAGCGCATTGCGTATCGCACGCTTCATTAGACTCGTACCACACCCAGTGATGCTAGGCTTCGTAAACGGCTTGGCTATTGTTATTTTCTTAGCTCAGCTGGGCCAATTTGGCGAGCCAGGCAAACCCGGTTGGGCTGCTGGTACCTTCTTAGAAGGCGGAATCTTGGATGTTGCTTGGTTACCCACCGATCAACTCACTATTATGCTGGGCCTGATCGCGGTAACCATGGCGATCATCAAATTCTTACCGATGTTGACTACGGCGATTCCCTCATCATTAGTCGCTATCGTAGTGGTAACGCTAGCTGTATTTGGATTAAACGTGGACACCAAAGTTGTGGGGGACGTTGCTTCAATTGCCGGTGGCCTGCCGAGTTTTAGTATTCCATCAGTGCCGTTTAACCTAGAAACCTTGGCAATCATATTTCCATACGCCTTCATTTTAGCGGCCATTGGTCTTATTGAGTCACTACTGACATTGCGCCTGATTGATGAAATTACTGAAACGCGCGGTAACGGCAACCGTGAGTGCTTTGGCCAAGGCTTGGCTAACACCGTTACTGGCTTTTTTGGTGGCATGGGCGGTTGCGCGATGATCGGTCAAAGCATGATCAACGTAAACTCTGGAGGCCGAGGTCGGCTATCGGGTATTACCGCCGCTCTATCTCTATTAGCATTCATTCTATTTGCATCATCACTGATCGAACAAATTCCAATCGCTGCATTAATTGGCGTGATGTTTATCGTCGTAATTGGCACCTTTGAGTGGAGTAGCTTTCGAATTATTGGGCGCGTACCCAAACAAGATGCATTTGTATTGATTACCGTGTCAGCCGTAACTGTGGCCACCGATCTAGCGTTTGCTGTGATCGTTGGGGTAATTATTTCAGCACTGGTGTTCGCCTGGAACCACGCCAAACAAGTCACGGTTGAAAAACGTGAAAATCAATATGGCTCACACTACTATACCGTTCACGGCCCGCTGTTCTTTGGCTCTACCGCATCATTTACTGAAAATTTTACGCCAGCTGACGACAATAAAGACGTGATCATCGACTTCGCCGACTCACGCGTGGCCGACCACTCCGGAATCGAAGCCATAGACGCCTTAGCCATGCGCTATAAAAAGAACGATCGCACACTGCACCTTATACACCTAAGTGCCGAGTGTAAAAAATTGCTTAAGAAGGCTGGCGACATGGTGGAAGTAAATGTAGTTGAAGATCCGAGCTACTTTGTTGCTATAGAAGATGCCGATTGGGGCGACGAACCAATGGTAAAAACTTAGAGGTAAACGGCCGTGACACCTAACTTAGTTGCGGCCAAAACCATAGTCTTCCTTTAGATACCGGCTTGGTCTATTATTGAGGCACACAGAATAATAATAAAGGAAGTCACATGACCGCCAAAAAAGTGCTTATCTACGTCTTAATAGCGTATGTCATTTTCGTTTTCGTTCAGTCGCTGTTTTACAAGTTCACTGGCTCAGAACAGACAGACATCATTTTCTCAACCATTGCGAAATGGATGAACGGCGTTGGTCTTAGTGCAATAGCACCGACTTTCGAATCAATTGGTGGCTACCTTATTGGCGCAGTTGAATTAATTGCCGCGGCGTTACTAATTATCCCTGCCACCCGTAGGTTTGGTGCGTTACTTGGCTTAGGCGTCATATCAGGAGCCATATTCTTTCACCTTGCAACCCCGCTGGGCGTAGACCGAGTGATCAATGCAGCTGGAGAGACCGATGGAGGTGTGCTGTTTTATATGGCTTGCGGTGTTTGGCTTAGCTGCCTACTGATTTTCATTTTAAGTAAAAACAAGAGAAGGCGTGGCTATCAAAGATATTAGCCTCAGCGATCAAAGATATTAGCCTCAGCGATCAAAGATATTAGCCTCAGCGATTAGCTAGAAAACACAGGAACCAATTATGAATAAACAAACTGAGATTGAAGCGGCGGCTTTCCGACAATTGATTGAACACTTGGACGGCCGAAAAGACGTTCAGAACATCGATCTAATGAATCTTGCTAATTTTTGTCGCAACTGTTTAGCAAAATGGTATTCCGCTGCCGCTACTGAATTGGGTGAAGACGTTGATCTCGAGCAAGCTCGAGAGATCGTTTATAAAATGCCCTACTCTGAATGGAAAGAAAAACACCAGACTGAAGCTAGTCCTGAACAAATGGCAAAATTCAACGCTCGCAAGAAGTAAACGCAAGACGTTAATACTAAGTCAAAACGCAAAAAAGCCGCTACTCAGATCTGAGTAGCGGCTTTTTTAATATTAGTCGCTTTAGCGGTAATTAACCCAACAAATGGGCAATAGCCGCACGCTCTTCACGCAACTCATTTTCAGTAACATTCATACGTGAGCGGCTAAACTCACTGATTTCTAAACCTTGTACAATTTCATACTTGCCATCTTTGCAGGTAACAGGGTACGAATACATAATGCCTGGCTCGATATCGTAGCTGCCGTCGCTTGGGATGCCCATGCTAACCCAATCGCCGTCTGCAGTACCCATCGCCCAAGTGCGCATATGGTCAATCGCTGCGGCCGCTGCTGATGCGGCACTGGATGCTCCGCGAGCTTTAATGATCGCTGCACCGCGCTCTTGTACGGTCGGAATGAAGCTCTCTTCTAACCAAGCTTGGTCAACTAACTCTGATGCCGCTTTACCGTTTACCGTGGCATTAGTAATATCTGGGTATTGTGTATTCGAATGATTACCCCATACCGTCATACGCTTGATGCCAGTTGTATGGGCACCGGTTTTCTCAGCTAATTGGCTCAATGAACGATTATGGTCTAAACGCATCATCGCAGTGAACTGGCCCGCATCTATATCCGGTGCGTTAGCTGAAGCGATTAATGCGTTGGTGTTCGCCGGGTTACCAACAACCAATACTTTAATATCTCGGCTAGCTACCTTGTTCATGGCCTTGCCTTGAACGGAGAAAATCGCCGCATTGGCTTCAAGCAAGTCTTTACGCTCCATGCCTGGGCCACGTGGGCGAGCGCCTACTAATAATGCGTAGTCTGCGTCTTTAAACGCAACTTCCGGTTGGTCTGAAATCACCACGTCCTGCAACAATGGAAACGCACAATCGTTTAACTCCATTACCACGCCTTCCAAGGCCCCCATCGCGGGGGTTATTTCCAACAACTGCAATATCACAGGTTGGTCTTGGCCTAGCATCGCGCCTGAGGCGATGCGGAAAAGTAATGCGTAGCTAATTTGGCCGGCAGCACCAGTGACGGTAACGCGAACTGGTTTTTTCATAGTAAATCCTCTTAAATAAGGTTTAGAAACGGATAAGGTTTCAACATTTAGTCTTTCAATTCTCGACCAAAGATTTTCAATCGAGTGTAATTTGGTTCAGCGCAGTTTACTAAAAATGTCGTCAGCTGGCTATAATTTGCCAATTAGTCGGCTAAATACCGCGTATTCAATGCCACCTAAACTAAAGTCGCATAGGCGACAACATGAAAGAGTGGCTATGATGCCCGCACAACAAACCAACACTCAAGCACATTAGGCACTGCTTTCTTTGTATCGAACTTGATTGATACAAAGAAAGACTAAGCAGGCTAATTCACCTTGACGCCAAACAGGATAGTAGCGGTTATGAATACGGATAATTCACGTTTTAGTAGCTTAGTTTATCGAATCATTGGTAAGCCCGACCGGTGGCACCACGACTACATCGATATCATGAATCAGGTTTTAGACGAAACTGATACCATTGACGCTCCCGAAAATTTTTCCGAACTAGAGCTCGGCGATCAAATTCTGAGCCAAATAAGCAATACCAGCGAAGCGTTGATGGCGTTCGGTTCACTATTGGATAAAAGTCGCTTCAAAATGATCATTCTTGATGACGCCTATAACGTGATTTACCATAATCAAAATGCCGAAGCGCTGTATGCCTATGTGCGGCAATCACCGAGCTGCAATAGACTTAAATTGGGTGTTCAAAACAAGATTAAGCTTGCCGCCAAGCACAACGAGCAGCAATTTACTCAAAGCCAACACAGCGGCTTGTGTGCAGTTGACTGCACCGACCAAAACCAAGAACAGCTATATTTACGCACTATTCATAGCCAAAATGAGATTGATGGCACCCTCTCAACCTGCTACTTATTATTAGTGGTCGACCAGCAAGCGAATAGCAAGCAACTTAACCCAGATTTAGTTGAGCGTTTTCGGCTAACGGACAAAGAGCAATCGGTTCTAATCAACTTGATTGATGGCCACAGCATTAAACAAATAGCGGCGAATTTGTTTGTCTCCGAAAACACCATAAAGACGCACCTAAAGTCATTATTTCGAAAAACTGACACCAAGTCGCAATCCGATATTGTGCGCCTCGTACTAACCGATGAGTCACAAATACTCGATGCCTATTTTAGTAGCAAAGACTTTAGCACCAAGGGCGGCGTACTACCTACCCTTCGCCCTGAACCGTCTAAAGATAAGTTTATGACCTTGGCAAACGGTCTAAAAGTAGCCTATCGCGAATATGGCCCAGCAGACGGCTATCCAATTGTCGTATGCCACAACGGATACGGATGTCGGGTAACTATTCCGCACGACTATGAGAATATTTGTCGGCGCCAAAACAAACGGATTATCATACCCGACCGCCCGGGCTTTGGTCTCACTCCATTTTTGCAAGGGCATCCTAGCGACTGGAATAGCATGTTAAGCGAATTTATCGATAAGCTAGGTCTTCAACAGTATGACATTCTCGGCACCATATTAGGCTCAGTCATCGCCTTAGATTTCGCGGTGGAGGCCGACGACAAACTTAAACGAGTGAGGCTATCGTCTCCGGTTTTTGTAAACACTAAATCAGATACCTCCTATTTAGGCGGCATTTTTGCTCCATGCACCAAACTTATTCGTGCCTCCAAGCGCTTAGCCCTCGAAATATATCAACTATGGCTTAAAAGCGTGACGCTGAACTTGTCAGTTCACTACCGCAGCATGTTAGAAAAAGGATTGGGAAGCGCCGAAGCTGAATTAGCTCTCGACGGCAAAACTATCGAACTGATGATTGAGGGCTTTAGCCAAGGAAGCAGCAGAGGGTTGGATGGCATCTCAAATGAGATGGTGCATTGCTTATCTCCAAGAAATCTCGACCTCAGTAAGATCACAGTACCGGTAGATTTATGGTGGGGCACCGAAGACAATCGCCTTACTATTGAGGGAGTAGAGCATCTCGCATCTCAATTAACTGATGCTAAGATTCATGTGCGAGAGGGCTATAGCGATCATATTTACTACGCACTTTTTGAAGATATTATTGCTTAGCTAGTATTCTGGCTATCGCTACTCTGGCTGTGGACTAGCGCTACCTGCGCACTTCTGGCAAAGTATTTTTACTTCGCTAAACTTGAATAAACAATTGTGCGCAAGTGCGCTCCGACGATAGCTGAAGGCGGCTAAAGTCATTTAATTTAAACCTTACGCTTAACCGCGAGTACATTTGGCAAGTGGTCAAGCTTAGCAAGCAGCCGACTCATAGCCTCAAAGCTGGTGACTTCGACTAAAGACTCCATCTGTACCGTCTGGCTCTTGCCGTCGGTATTGGTGCTCATTTCCAGCACATTTATTTTTTCGTCAGCAAACACGGTCGATACGTCTCGCAATAGACCTTTTCGGTCGAATGCGGTAATCAGCACTGTCATTGGATACACGCGCTCTTTGTCGTGTCCCCAATTTACCTCTACTACGCGTTCGCCAGCCTCATGCTGTTGATACAGAATGTTAGGGCATAACTCACGATGAATAGTGATACCAGCTCCGCGAGTAACAAAGCCTAATACCCGATCGCCAGGCACCGGCCGACAACACTTTGCCAAGGTAGTCATTAAATCGCTGACACCGTGTACTGTCATGTCGTTCGGCTTGACATCATCGTTAGCCGGTCGACCAGCTTTAAAGCTTATCTCTAGTTGTTCATCATCGTCGAGATCCGCGGGGTTAAGCATTCGCTGTGCTATTGCCGCAGCACGACCCGGCTTAATAGACCCATCGACCATTTTGAAGAATAGCTCTTCGGTATCTTCTAAATTTAGTTTCTTAGCCAGCAACTCACGACTTACGTCGCTGACGTTCATGCGATCAAGTTCTCGGTCCAAAATGGTTCGCCCATGGGCAATGGTTTCATCTCGATTTTCGTGTCGAAACCAATGCTGGATTCCTGCGCGGGCTCGGCGAGTACGGACATAACCCTTGTGCGGATCTAGCCAATCGAGACTTGGACCACCTGTCTTTGAAGTCACAATACTGACTTGTTCACCGGTTTTCAGGCGATAGGTTAATGGCACCATCTTGCCATTAACCTTAGCTCCACGACAGCGATGCCCTACTTCGGTATGGATTGCGTAGGCGAAATCAATCGGTGTACTGCCGAATGATAAGTCTACAACTTTTCCCTTCGGACTAAAGACATAGACGCGATCCTCGAATACTTCGTCTTTTACTCGATCAACAAATTCGCTGGCATTGGCAACTTCGTCTTTCCACTCAAGCAGTTGGCGCAACCAAAGAATTTTATTATTCACCGCTTGGTCGTTATCAGTTTTGCCTTCTTTATAACGCCAGTGCGCGGCGATGCCTAGCTCATTATATTCATGCATTTGGTGCGTACGTATTTGCACTTCAACGATTTTGCCCCTAGGCCCAATTACCGCAGTGTGTATTGATCGATAATTGTTTTCTTTTGGGGTAGCTATATAGTCATCAAATTCGCCGGGAATAAACTTCCAATTGGTATGAATCGAGCCCAATGCGGTGTAACAGTCTTTGACCGAGTCAACCAGAATACGAACCGCTCGCACATCAAATAATTGCTCAAATTCTAAGCCTTTCTTTTGCATCTTGGTCCAGATGCTATAGATGTGCTTAGCACGGCCACGAATCTCAGCATCTAATCCTTCGTCAGCCAGCTGGACAGCGACACTGTCGATAAATTCGTCAATAAATGACTGCCGGTCTACACGTCGCTCAGACAACTTTCGGGCAATTGATTTATAGATATCTGGCTCAATATAGCGAAAACTTAAATCTTCAAGCTCCCACTTTATTTGCCATACACCTAAACGATTCGCTAATGGCGAAAATATTTCCAAGGTCTCAGTCGCGACACGCTTTTGCTTCTCAGTCTTGACCGCGTCAAGAGTTCGCATATTATGTAAGCGATCACACAATTTGATCAGCACTACGCGCACGTCGTCGACCATCGCCAACATCATTTTACGTAGGCTTTCAGCTTTTGCCTCTTGTTTAGATTTGCCTCGGCCTGGCTCGGTGTCGGTGAAACCTTGAATCACTTCCATTTTGGTTACGCCATCGACTAAATTTGCCACGTCGCTACCAAATTTATCGCTTATTTGAGTCAAAGTAACATCGGTATCTTCAACAGTATCGTGCAATAGTGCGGCAATTATCACATCAGAATCGAGACCAAGCTCGTGCACAATAGCCGCGACCGCAAAGGTATGATTAACATAGTCTTCGCCCGATGCCCGTTTCTGGCCACTGTGAGATTGTATTGCGAAAATAGCCGCCGTCTCTATGCGCTCAACTTCTTTTTCCGTGCGCCCGACCGCTACGCCCGATAGCCATTTGGGCACATCGTTAGCAGGCAACTCCATTTCGGAGAGTGATTTTATTGCAGCAAGAACCATAGGCTAGGTGGACTATTCGTCGATTAAAAAGCAATGTTCGGAAAAACATTATCAATGCCTATTTGTACGTCTAACTGGTTCTAGTTTCAATAGATTTTGATTGAATAGTAGATAACTTATTCGTTGCTCTCGAATAAATAGTTGCTCTCGAATAAATAGTTGCTCTCGAATAATAGTTACTTAGCAATAACGTTCTTGTAAATAAAGATTTTTAGCAATAAAGCCCGTAGCTCTTAATTATTAGCGGGCCTTTTATTCTTGAACAATGCTTCGGTCATCATTCTGGCTTTATCAAGCAGCTCTTGGTACTCGTCTTCAACCTCGGAGTCAATTACCAAACCGCCGCCTGCCGAGTATCTAGCCACGCCATCTTTTACCACAATAGTACGAATCGCAATATTTGTTTCTAAGCTACCGTCGACGCCAATATAGCCGATACTACCGCAGTATAAACCCCGTCGTGTGGGCTCTAACTCCTCAATAATTTGCATTGCTCTAATCTTCGGTGCTCCGGTAATCGAACCTCCCGGAAAACAAGCTCGGAACAAATCAATCGCATGCAGTTCTTTTTTTAACTTGCCGGTGACGGTACTTATTAAATGATGCACGTTAGCAAAGCTATGTACTTGAAATAACTTAGGCACCTTTACGCTCCCCAATTCACAACAGCGGCTTAGATCGTTTCGCATTAAATCAACAATCATCAGATTTTCAGCCCTGTCTTTTGCGCTATTCTTTAATGCCTGGGCCTCGGCTTTATCAATCTCATCGTTGTGATGCGCTCGAGGACGTGTGCCCTTAATCGGGCTGGTTACCACCAGCCGGTCACGGCATTGAATAAAGCTCTCGGGCGAATTAGACAATATCTGCGCGAACGGAAAATTCATATAGCAGCCGTAAGGCGCAGGGCTTTGAGCCCTCAAGTACCGATAGGTCAACCAGGCATCACCTGTGACCTGAGCCGAAAACTGCTTAGTCAAATTAACTTGATAGCAGTCTCCAGCAATGGTGTAGTCTCGTATGGTCTTGAAGTTTTTTCGATAGACATCACGGTTCATATTTTCCTTCAGTAGACCACTTAATAAACCGCCAGTTTGAAACGGCAATTTAGGGCGAGGCTCACCTACACGGTCCTCACCCAACTCTTCTGAGCCTTGTTCAAACTCAGCGGTCCACGCGACCAAATCGGACCACTCATCTACGATAGCTTGAATTTCCTGAGAATCGCCAAGTTGTATGAGACGACAGACTTTTCTGCGATGGTCGATAAGCAAAATCACAAAGTAAATACCAATAGCCATCATTGGTAACTGCTCTGGGTCTTGCGCGTGCGTTGGAACCCCTTCGTATTGACGCGCAAGGTCGTATGAAAAATAACCTAATGCTCCTGGAAGATAAGGTTCGTCAAACTGATCTTGGTTCTCCGCTATTGGTATTGCTGTCTGCAAAATGGCCAATGGTTCGCCGTAGAGGCTATCGTCTATGGTTCCATGACGAAAATTTGTGAGCTGTCCGTCAAAAACCAATGTCGACTGAGGCTTAATCGCCATCACATCGAAATCAGCGTGATTACCTTGCTCAGCCAAATGCTCTGTGGTGCCAGAATCGAGGAAAATTGCCCATGGCTGATCAGCCACTTTGTCAAAGAGGTCTGCGCTATTGACATACGGAAGCTCGGTTACGGCAATTTTCATGTGGCATGCTCCATTACCCTTCGCTCACTAGTTCGCGCAGAATAGAGGTGGCAAACTGACCACGCTGCAGTTCAAATGAAAGACATAAATCGCCATTGTCGTGCTCCCAAGTAAAGTCGATAGGGACCAAACGCAATGCTCGACGTTGGTAGTCAACTCGTGCGTTTTCAAGCCCGCGTTGCAACAAAGTGTACTCTGCCATAGCGATTGTTTCTAATTCAACCAGCTCGGGCGAAATTTGATCGTTCCGGCCAGCTTTATCCGCTTCATTTGGCTTATTTTGTTCACTTGGCTTCTGTTCGCCCCACATAGGCGCAGTCGGGTGTATGTCTAAGGCGTTTAGGCGCACGGTCTCAGCCTCTAAGTCAGCAACTGAAAAAGTGCTATTGCTGCCATTCAAATTTGCCGGCTCACCGAGGTAGAGAGACTGCCAGGTAGCGGCCTTCACCCGCGCAGAAACCACGCTATTAAAGAGCCAAGAGCGTGCTGACGACAATAAAATACCGCGCAAGTTGCGGTCTTTAACACGTTTGATCCCAGCAAACATTGCCAGTGCCTGAGGTATATTATTCGCTCCTCGGCCAAAACGTTGTGCCCCGAAGTAATTGGGAACACCTGCCTTTTGAATTTTATTTAGCCTTTTATCGAGTAACGTTATAATGCCTTCGGCTGATGCATTTTTAGCATTCTCTTTTTCAACAATAACGTTATCTTTTATAACCAGCCCGAGCACACGAATCTGAAAATGATTGGCTTTATGAGTCCCACGTTTAATTTTACGATTATGCTTTACTACTTGGTTTACCTGGACACCATCAAATTGATACTTTGACCACTCCAACGCTTCGCCCTTTGGTCTCCAAACACTAAACCATTGACGCGTTACCGCATGAAAATCTTTCATGCCCGAGTAACCTACGTCGCGGTTAGCAACACCGCTAAAGCGGGCCAATGATTTAGCTACAGCGTCGGTATTCAATCGCGTTTTGGTAATATCTAGCCAATAATGCTCGCCTTCTCCTGAAGGCTCAACGTCCATCTTTTCGGTGACGATAAAGTGCTCAGGCGATTGTTTTACAAGCCCCGATACCTCTGGCTCACCATAGGCATAGGCCCATGAATCCAACTTTAATAACCAGTCATCCTGCTTTAAATCTTGACCTGTGGAACTAGCTTGACCTGTGGAACTAGCTTGACCTGTGGAACTAGCTTGACCTGTGGAACTAGCTTGACCTGTGGAACTAGCTTGACCTGTGGAACTGGCGAGCTGTGACATTAATAAACCTTATTTCCGATTAAACCTATGCGCATCAGAATACCGACGACGGCCAAAAAATAGTACCTTAGTTCGTCGGAAAGTAGTTCTGAGCCGCTCTGTGTAGCTCAAGTATACGACCTACAACTCAAACAGGCACATCAAAACCGTGGCAGATGTTAAAAATCAGCGATGGCAGACAATTTGATTGTCAAAAGCACCTCACCGTGGCGCAAAAATAACATCAAGTCGGCTATACTTGGCAAGCTTTATTTTAGTCGATCAATAGGTCCAATTATGCTTCCACTTCAGTCAACGCAAAAACCCTCATCAGGCAATAAATCTTATTTTCTGTTTATTCTAGTAGCCATCGTTGCAATCGGCTCGGGTTTATTGGTGCAAAGCTCAAAGACACCTCCAGCCGACCTCCCTGAATTTAAAAAAACAATTCTGTTACCCACTACCAAGCCATTGATTGATATTAATTTCACCGACCATAACGGTAAACAGTTCGGCTTAGAACAGTTCCAAGGAAAGTGGAGTGTGTTGTTTTTCGGCTTCACCAACTGCCCTGACATCTGCCCAACAACAATGCAAACCTTGAAGCAAGTCAAAGCCGACCTTAATCAAGCCGGTGTTTGGCACAACTATCAGGTAGTTATGGTGTCGGTCGACCCCGAGCGTGACACCCCTGAACGCTTGTCCGCCTATGTTCCTTACTTTGACCCCGAATTTATCGGCATTTCTGCGACATTAGAATCGACCACGTCATTTGCCAAAAATGTCGGCATTCTATTCTTCAAAGGTAAAGAGATAGCTAATGGTGGTTACGACGTTGATCATGGTGCCGCCATTATTCTAGTCAACCCCGAAGGTCAATATGCCGGAGTGATGACTGCGCCGCATATTCAATCTACGATTAGCCAAGATTTGATCGCCCTAGCCAACTACGCCGGGGTAGAGCCGACTGCCGAATCACTTAGGGCAAAGGATACGTCTGTCAATTTACCAACCGCTCCGACTTCAAACACGACTTCAAAGACACAAGATAAGCTTGAAGGTCTGGTGATGGCGAACGCATGGATTCGCCCTGCCCCTCCCGGATCACAAAGCATGGCCGCCTATTTCGATATAGTGAACAATAGCAACCAAGACATCGTCATCGTCGAAAGTAATAGTTCGGCATTTTCAATGGCTATGATCCATAACACGGTAATCAAAGATGGTGTCTCTAGCATGAACCATCTAGACGAGCTGCTGATACCCGCGAACAGTAAAGTTAGCCTTTCACCAATGGCAACACATATGATGCTCATGGGGCCAAAACAGCCTCTGGAATTAGGCGATAGCGCCGAGATAGAATTAGTCACTAAGGACGGCCGTAAATATCAGCAAGCCGTAAGCGTTAAGCCACAGTTTAGTAACTAGTTAAGTAATTTAAATGGCTGAAGCAAGAAGCGACCACCGATAAAGTTATGGCCCTAGAGTTTAAAATCATTCAGGTTACACCCTTCGCGCAAAATTGCAGTGTCGTATGGTGTACAGAAACCAATTTGGCGGCCGTAATCGACCCTGGTGGCGACCTCGACAAAGTAACCTGTGTGATTCAAAAAGAAGGTTTAGAACTAGATAAAATACTGATAACCCACGCACATCTTGATCATGCTGGCGGCACCGCTGAACTGGCTCGCTTTACCGGCGTTCCGATTATTGGCCCGCACCGCGATGATCAGTTTTGGATTGACTTATTACCAGAACAGTGTAGCCAATTCGGTTTTGACGGCGATTCATTTACGCCTGACCAATGGCTTAATCACGGCGACCATGTTCCTCTTGGGAATTTAAATTTCGACGTCGTGCATTGTCCGGGACACACGCCTGGCCACGTGGTATTTGTCGAGAAGAAGCAACGGTTTGCGGCGGTTGGCGATGTGATCTTTCAAGGATCGATTGGTCGTTCAGATTTCCCTAAAAGCAACCCGCAAGATTTACTCGATTCAATCCGTCAACGTTTATTGCCACTCGGCGACGATATTCGATTTCTTCCGGGTCACGGCCCCATGTCTACCTTTGGGCAAAAACGACAAACAAATCCTTTTGTAGCCGACTCTCGATTCGGCTGACTGTTTACCCGGCGCGCTTTAGCGCGCTGGAGCTCAAGGCTGTTTACCCGGCACGCGCTTTAGCGCGCTGGAGCTCAAAGCTGTTTACCCGGCACGCGCTTTAGCGCGCTGGAGCTCAAAGCTGTCGCGTTAGCAACGCTGCCATCCTAAGCTACAAGCACTCACTCTTGATCTACCAGCATCCTGATAACGTCGTTACGAGCGAGTCGAAGAACTAGGTGAACCCTGAAGAAGTAGGCTTTAAAAACAATAAAACCACCTTAGCCACTCTGGCTATGGCTCTATGGGTGAACCTTTATTACAGACCATTTCCAAAAAAAATCACTAAATATCCCAGTACATAGCTTTCTCAAGCTGACTATCGGCTTCTTCCAATCCCTTGCTAGTGCGGCTCATAATGATCAAATTGCCACCTCTAACTGGTTTAATTCGACTTACATAACCTTCGTAGCCGGCATCAAGCAAGTGACTAACCGAGTTACCTTTGATGTAGGCAAAAGTAACTTGGCCATCAGTCGTCTCGAGCGTAGCGTGTAAACCTAAATACTTCCCCATTGGGCAAATACGACTAAACTGTAGACTATCCAAAAACTTTAATTTTATCTCTGGGTCATAACCTGCTAGCAACGCAGCCGCGCTTGAGTTGGCGCGCTCGGGATTCCAAACAGGGGTAATTGCCTGCTCGTTCATGTGCTCGACTACCCCAGACAACAAAGCCTGATAATCTTGCTCAATGCTAGAATTGCCAGAAAATTGGTTGCTTGCCATAAAGCCGGCTACAAATACGGCTAATGCGAAACTCGCCGCAATCGCATAACGGCGTATCGATAGTGCCGATCTAAGTGCCGATCTAAGTGCCGATTTAGTAGCGCCATATTCGACCTCCTCACTCAGCTCTTGGTTGAGTTGCAAACGCGCCATTAGGTCACTCGGTATAGCAACATCAACACTGCTCGCAAGGTCAGCATCCATCTGGCGCACCCCGCCAACATACTTCAAGCACTGAGGACAGTTTGCACTGTGCTCAACAAAATTATGCTCGCTAGAATTCGGGTCCGACAAGGCTAGACGTTTAAACTCTAAACATTTCATTTTTTTATAAACTAAATTCATTTCTTTATAAGCTACTTAGGTCTACTTGATTTGACTTCTACTACATTTAGACATTTGCCAAAAATCAGACTAGTCTCCAACCACTCCCAAATGAGGCGCTGTTTCTTGGCCTAATATCACACGCATTTTTTTGCGCGCTCTAAATAATCTTGTCATCACAGCACTTGAACTAATACTCAAAATTTGAGCAATTTCATCGCATGAAAAACCACCCAATACTTGCATTTCTAAGGGTTCACGATAATCCTGCGGTAAGCGCTTTAAGGCGTTTCTCAGCGCAAAAGCCTCCGGCCGGTCGTCGTAACCCATGTGCCTATCGTCTTCAATGGTATCCATTGATTCAACGTCGGAGTACTTAAACTGTTTTCTCTCAAACTGGCGCGCATGCTCTCGGCGAAAAATGGTAAATAACCAGCCTTTGGCCGCTTTCGCTTCGCGTAGACTATCTAGTGATTTCCACGCTCGCAAGAAGGCCTCTTGCATCACGTCTTCGGCCATATGCTTGTCTTTACACAGCCACAGGGCGTACTTATATAAATCTCTAGAGTGCGCTTCAATTAAAAGCGCATATTTTCGTTTTTTATCCATTACGCTGTAATTGACCTGTTGCTGGTCTGTTTCCTTACTTAAATCAGTCATTATTCTTACCAACTTGCAAAAATTTCAACAAGCTATCTAACACGGTTTGAGGCTGTTCAGCATGCAACCAATGCCCTGCCTTAGGAATAGCCTTAAAGTGAGCTGCAGGGAAAAACTTAACTATTTGGTCATGATGGGAATCTAGCAAATAATCAGATTTCTCACCTGAGACAAATAGGGTCTCACCGGTATTGCTAAGACCGGCAAGTTGTGAAAATGGGAAGCTGAGAATTTTCGGCATATCCCTTAACAAAACGGGCAAATTTAGTCGCCAATGAAATTCACCCTGCGTACCCGCCAAGCTTTGCAGTAAAAAAAGGCGAGTCGAGGTGTCCGCAATTGCGTGTTTTAGTAATTGATCAGCCGCATTGCGCGATTGCAAAAGATCTAGATCCAGCTCAATCAATTTTTCTAGATACGGCGCATGAGTATGGCTATATTCGACCGGTGCAATATCTAGCACCGCTAAACGGTTAACTCGCTCAGGGTGCATCAAGGCAAATGCCATAGCAACTTTGCCCCCCATGCTGTGACCACACAGGTTGATTTCTGCCAACCCGAGGTTATCGATGAACTCGAGTAAATCGCCAACCATGTCTGAATAGCTATGTGAATCAGCATGCGGCGAGCGACCGTGATTACGCTGATCGATCACGATTACAGGGCAATATTCTCCGAGCTGTTTGGCAAAACTTCGCCAGTTAGTGGTCGAACCAAAGAGGCCAGGAATGATCAGTACGGGTATCGCCGAGTCACTTGAAGGTGAATAGGATTGCGGATAAGCTTGACTAAACAATTGCATAGTGTGATTTCAGCCAGTCTTTAAAACGAAAGAGACATAGCTTGGTAGCTTTCTAAGCGAGAATTGGAGTGTTTGCTGGTCGAATTATTTTGAATTGTCATAATACGAAGTTTAGCAAATTATTTGGCACTTAGGGGTCACTTATAGCATCGCTTTGGTTACAATTGCGCGATGCTCGAATTAATTCTACTTGTAATCACCGGTGTCGCCACCGGCTTTCTAAATGTAATGGCAGGTGGTGGATCAATGCTATCAGTGCCAATTATGATTTTTCTTGGTGTGCCCGGAACAGTGGCCAATGGCACTAATCGTATTGCTATACTTCCACAAAACATTTCAGCCGTGTGGGCGTTTTATCGAAAGGGCTTTTCAAATTTCAAGCTGAGTCTCAGCCTTGGAGCCTGCACTATACCAGGCACCTTAATCGGCGCGACCCTAGCCGCACGAGTGTCCAATGACCAATTCAACAATCTACTTGCCATTATTATGGTGGTGGTACTGATCGTGATGTCTCTGCCTCAAGCAAAGACCATAGAGGCGAATCAATCGCCTTCAAAAAACCGCTTGATTGCAGGCCATGCACTCATGGTATTGATCGGCTTCTGGGGTGGCTTTATTCATATCGGCGTCGGTTTTCTACTCATGCCAGTGCTCAATAGAGTTATGCAGCTCGACCTAATCACGACCAATGCGCACAAAGTATTCATTGTTCTTTGCTACACCTCGGTAGCGCTTACGGTGTTCGCGTCGCAGATTGAATTGGTTTGGAAATATGGTATAGCGCTTGGTATCGGCACCTGGATTGGCGCTTGGATCGCGGCAAACGTGCAAATTGAACGCGGTATTGGAGCGATTAAGATGACGCTGAACATTGTCGTCATTGCCTTCATTATCAAGTTACTGTTTTTCTAAACACTCTGCCTTTACCAACAGAACTAGTACCCATGATAAATTACCTCGACGATAGAGCGGTGTTAGCCTTCGATGCCACGCATGTTTGGCACCCATACACCTCAGCAACACAGCCTCTTCCAACTCAGTTAGTCGAAAGCGCAGACGGTGTGCGCTTAACGCTAGCCGACGGGCGCACACTAATCGATGGCATGGCCTCTTGGTGGTGTGCCATACACGGCTACAACCACCCGCGCTTAAACCAAGCCGCTAAAGACCAGATTGATAAAATGGCACACGTGATGTTTGGCGGTATTACGCATCGGCCCGCGGTGCAGCTTTGTCAGTCATTGATTGAAATTACCCCGGATAACTTGCAACACGTATTTTTAGCCGACTCAGGGTCAATCAGTGTTGAAGTCGCTATGAAAATGGCGATTCAATACTGGCAAGCCAAAGGCAAACCGCAGAAAAACAAAATGCTCTCATTGAGAGGCGGCTACCACGGAGATACCTTTGCCGCAATGTCGGTATGCGACCCAGATACAGGCATGCACCACTTATTCAGCGATGCGGTTATTCAACAGCAATTTACAGAGCGCCCAAGCTGTCGTTTCGATGATCACTTTGATCCAGCGAGCACCGCCGATCTACAACAGAGCATTGAGCAACATCACCAACATATCGCCGCCATTACCCTAGAACCCATTGTGCAAGGCGCAGGCGGAATGTGGTTTTATCACCCAGATTATTTGAAACGCGTAAGGGAACTCTGCGATGAGTTCGATGTATTGCTCATAGCCGATGAAATCGCCACCGGTTTCGGCCGAACCGGCAAACTATTCGCCTGCGAATGGGCCAATATTGAACCTGATATTTTATGCCTCGGCAAAGCACTCACCGGTGGCTACATGAGCCTAGCCGCAACGTTAACAAGCTCAGAAGTCGCCAAAGGCATCTCAGAAAATGGCGGTGTATTCATGCACGGCCCAACCTTTATGGGCAACCCACTCGCCTGCGCCGTCGCCAACGAAAGCTTAGCCTTGCTCAGCGAAGGAAACTGGAAAGCCGATATTACTCGCATCGAAAGCACCCTCAAAAAAGAGTTATCACCCGCATCTCAGAGCAAAAACGTCGCCGAGGTTCGTGTATTAGGCGCCATCGGCGTCATTCAAATGAAGCAGCCAATAGACACCATAAGCGCCCAAGCATTCTTCGTCGAACACGGCGTCTGGGTACGCCCCTTCGGCACGTTGTTGTATGTAATGCCGCCCTATTCTATTGGTGATTCTGATCTGGCCATTGTGTGCCGGGCGATGGTGAAGTTCGCTGAGGTTTCGGCTTAGAACTCTATGGTTGATTTGAAAGCAATAGAACGATCGATTTACAAGGTGTGGCATTTTTCATTCGCCACTCATTTCGATCATTCGGTGTTCATGCCAAGAAGGTTAGATATTTGAAAATTTTCACCAAAAAGAATATTTTAATTTCTGTTCTTTTAATGCTCATTTCTATTTTAACTATAGAAATGATTATTCTTAATTATTTCTACGATGAAGAAATGTTGGTAAATGATTACTACGAAATATTTCTAGAAACACACTAAAGTGGACATCCATTTCTAATATAGAACTCAAAACTCTATTTGAACTCCATTTTAAGAATCGAAGGCTATTTTTATTAGCGAGGCTTGAGGGCAAAGGTCTGAATTAATAAAATCAAAGTGTCTTGACGGTATTTGTAGGTCAAGAGTTTTATTCTGCGCGAGTTTCGATCTCACCGCTAGGTGATGATTGCTCGAGATTTGAGTGAAGCTTAAGCGTTAGGGGGAATTAAAAAGGAGTTCATGCCGTCGCGTCGAAGGTTTCCGTTTATACCCTCGTCCTTCGCATACTCGTCTAACAATGTGCTCATTGCCGACCCAGCATTGAAAATGCAATTCAAATTCGGTGGTTAGCACTTTCCAAGCGTCAACGTTTAAATTTAATCGGCTTAATATGTCTGGCAGCGCTTGGTCCATATGCCCACGTTTCTCGTCTCGAATTACCCGACCAGTCCAATCAACAAGGTCTAGGTAGTCTTTAAGCTTAAATGGGATGCCAATGTCGTTTTCCGTAATGCCTACAAAGACCTCAACGCTTACATCGTTCACATTTGGGGTATTTAGCTGCTGTATTCGACGTCGAATTGAGGTGTAGTGGGAGTCTTCAGGGGTAGCGGCCATGCCCGCCCTTATTGGGTTTAAGTCTACGTAGGCCATGCATGAAAGCAGCGCTTGATCATCCAGTAAGGCTTGGCTTTTGAATCGGCCCTCCCAAAATCGACCAGTGCAGTTATCCTCTTTATTAGCTTGTCGCGCAATAGATTCATTGACGATACGCATGTACCAGGATATGTCGCTGAGCCTTGAACGCCAACGTTTAATATCCTTGCGCAGTGCTTTCCATTGAGTCTCACTTAAGGGGTCGCCATTTAGAAAACGCTGAGAGAACACCGTGCCATTAAAGCATTGGTGCCAACGCTTAACCACATCGAGTTCGGACCAAGCCTGAGCGAGGTCGGATCGTATATGCAGTACGACATGATAGTGATTGCTCATCACAGCGTAGGAACACAGCTTGAGGGCAAAGATGTCAGCAGTCTTTAATAGTTTGATTTCAAGCCAGCTTCTCCGGTGCTCATAGCTCTTCGCAGTAAGTTGGTCGTAGCCGCATAAGTAAGCACGACGAACGCAGCGAGAGACACAGTGATAATAGGGTGTGTCAGCCAACGACACTAACGTTTTTCGGGGGAGCGTCATCCTTGTTCTCCAATTTCAATCCTTTGAGCGTTAATACTCGCACGTGAAACCGTTGATTACAATCATATAGGTGGGTGTCCACTTTTCCTCGTGGTTGATTACAATCATATAGGTGGGTGTCCACTTTTCCGCTTTTTTTTTCGGGGGAGCGTCATCCTTGTTCTCCAATTTCAATCCTTTGAGCGTTAATACTCGCACGTGAAACCGTTGATTACAATCATATAGGTGGGTGTCCACTTTTCCGCTCCTTTTCCGTCCACTTTTCCGCTTACTTTTCCGCTTTTCGGACAGGAAGCTTAAAGCACACATAGCGGATATTGATTCAAAACTGACAGGCCAGATTCATGGAGTCGATAACTTACTTGAAGAACGAATGAATCAGGCGTTATTTGGAATTACGCAGTTAGAGAATAAAATTTACAATGACGCTCTTGATTTGATTACTTGTGGGCCAGAAGTAGCGGGGTTATCAGTACAAAAATATTTGGCTGATATGCTGAATCTTTTAGGTGCATCGAAACCAAGGGTGACAATTTTCGGTTTCGGTTTCTTTGAAGTAAAACTAGATCCCGTGGATATTTCAGCCCCAATCGAATCATACGATAAAGCAAAAAAGCTTATGCAACTAAGGCTTGATGGGTTAGCAGAAAGTGACGATGCCAGAGAGATTATTAATATTTATGGGGAGATGCCGCGCGTAGCTAGGCTTACTGCTTGTCACTATTCAGAAGACAACCTCCTTCAATTAAGGTTGACTCGGGATCAATATGAATTTAAACGCAAGCATAGAGCTTGGACACAGCTTATTACTTAGAGGACATTATGAAAAATATATTAATAATTACACAGATGTTGATAGCAGTAGCTTTTTTTGCGAAGACAGCGGCTGCCGAAGATTGTACTGTTGTTGAATGTGCACAAAAGGCAGTTGAGGCTGCCTATCAGGCAAAATTAGCGTTTAAAACCGCCCTACCAAAAGGAGCTGTGATGGCGTTTAATTTAGCCAGCTGTCCAAATGGCTGGAAAGAATATGAGGCGCTTAGGGGGCGCGTAATAGTGGGCTCAGGCCAAGGCATTGATGCTGGGAATAGTGCACTACTCACTTCAAGGTCACTAAATAGTAGTGGGGGTGAAGAAAAACACCAGTTAACCGTAGCGGAGATGCCATCACATCAGCACTCTGGAGAATTTGGAGGAGGGCCTCATAGCTATGAACATCATCAAAATAATCATAGATTAAATGGAGAAAACCCTAAGAAGCTAACCGGTGCAACGGGTGGAAATACTCCCCACAACAACATGCAACCTTTTCACGTTTTGATGTACTGTGAACGCCTATAAAGCAAACTTTTTTTTATTCCTGTTTGTTGTTACGAACAGTAGCAATGCAAGCGATGTAACCTGCAAGAAAATCAGTAGCGATTGGTCGTTGTTTAGTGACAACATCGCTTTATTTGTTACTTACAATGTCGTAGGTGAGGTAGGTAGAAAGTTTGAGATAGGAACCGGAGTATCTGTCTCTGGAAAACCAAGAGGCGCTAAAAAAACCTTTGAAGGGAACGTGGAAATAGACGCTTATCTCCTCGGAGCATTGCATATTCGCAGGGCTGATCAGGGCGCCGACTTTAGTGTTTGTGCCACTGCCACTGATATGGAAGTAATTCCATTAAAAGGCGTCCTAAATAGATATATTGAGAGCCTAGACCAGCTGGACAGTTAGCTATTTAGCTGCGCATAACAGCGAATATGTTCAATCAAGGAGCTTAACCGCTCCTTTTTTGTGCCTGATCGACTGGCTATAAAGGGCAATTTTTCTGCCATTTTTACCAAGCGAAGCGAGTGAAGGAATCTCAATGCGTGATCAGAGTCTTCTCAACTACGTCTGAATTTTAGATGCCCTCGAGGACCACTTAGTACCCATATGTAGCGCCGCTCGTAGAGCTAGCCCGAACCATGAGCCGCCTAAAGGCGTAACGATAATTACGCCTGGAGCGTAATTAAACCGCCACCGGCAGCCCGAAGGGTGAGTATCAGGGATGATACGAATAAGTTACGACAGCGGTATGTTTTTTGGTTCTGTCTAGGTGCCCCTCGAGGGTATTTTTTGCGCCAAAAAAATGAACGCCCGCCACGGCAGTGGCAATATATGAGCGAAGTCGAGTAGTCGCTCAATATACAAAAAGAAGCAAGTCGAAAAATCTCAACGCTTCTTCTTCAACTCACTAAAGTAATCAATATCAGTAGGCAACCCCAACACCTCACGCCGAACAAGGTCCATCGCTAATGCGGTAGCGGTGCGCTGAAACCCCAAACGTCCCATCGGTAAAAAGAACTTACGCGCGGTAATTTTTCCAGTCTTGCCCCAGGCCATCCAGACCAAACCTACCGGCTTCTCGTCGCTGCCGCCGTCGGGGCCTGCGATGCCTGATATCGAAATCGCCATGTCGGCCGCTGATTTTTCTATTGCACCTTCGGCCATGGCGATTACAACCGCTTCGCTAACCGCACCATGTTCGGCTAGTAAAGCTTCAGACACACCTAAGGTTTGATGCTTAATGCGGTTCGAATACACCACATAGCCAGCCTCAAACACTGAGGACGAGCCAGCTTCACTGGTAATCGCCGCGGCAATTTGACCTCCGGTACAGGATTCGGCGGTTGTTAGCACTAGCTTTTTGTCGCGAAGAGCATCGTTTAACGCTTGACTGAGGCGGGTGCTGTTGCGGCCGATCACGTAATCGCGAAAGCGCGCTTCGAATTTTTCAGCCCATTGATGATTTAATGCCATAAACTCATCACCAACGGTGGCGAATTTAACTTCGATCACCGGCAACTGCACACGAAAGCCTAATTCGACCTCAGTTGGCCAGTCTGGAAACACCTCATTAACGGTGTCTTGCAAGCCAGACTCGGTGATACCAAATAAACGCAGCCGTGTGATATGACTCTTAGCTTCTATATTGCCGTGATCACGAATCAACGGTAATAAATGGTTCTCGACCATCGGTTTAAGCTCACTTGGCACACCTGGAGTGCACATGATCAAACAATTATTGGCGATACAACGAAAACCAACAGCCGAGCCATTGGGGTTGTCAATGATCTCGCAAACCTCGGGCAAGTCAGTCTGCTTGAGATTTGACTCAGTCATTACAAAACCGCGCCTAGTTGCCCACTCGTCTAATTTTGCGTAAGCATCGGCATTGCGCGTTATTGGCGAGTCAATCGCTTGCGATAAGGCCACCGCAGTGAGGTCATCAACGGTTGGGCCAAGGCCGCCATTAATGATTAGGACATCAGATATCAGACTTAACTCTTGGATAGAGCTAACCAGCAATGGTAGGTCGTCACCAACTACCTTTTTGATATAAGGAACTAAGCTTAGATCTTTAAGCGATTGCGCAATATACGCCGAGTTTGAGTCTACTGTATCGCCGCTCATGAGCTCGTTGCCGGTAAGCAATAGTGAAATCTTCATATTTTTTCTCGATGGTTAGCCGGCTTACCATTGGTAAGTTCACTAAGCTTAAGTTGTGTTATCAGAGGTCTCTCTCAGTTAATGCTGGGCGAGTAAGCTTTTAGCCGCTTGACGCATTCGTGTGCGCTCCCAAACCAAGCGGAATTTACCGCCGCCTTTTTGTTGCCACAAGACCGCCGAACGAACAGCCGCCAACAACATCGTTCTTACTTGCTCGGGCACACCGTCTTGCTGTAAATGTTCTTGCTCGCCTTGGACGATAATCTGCGGGCGCAAAACACTAATATGAGTCTGATAGACCTCTGAAAACGCATTGGCTAAATCGTCTTCTGAAAAACTGCTTAGCCGGTCAATTGCTTGGCCAAATTGACTGAATTTCTGTTGGTCAGTGTAAAGCTGCTTCTGCAATTGTAGAATCGACATCATGTAACGCAGCACTTCTAAGTCGCTCATTTCCGGAGAGTTAAAAATCCCTTGCTCGATAAGCTTTAAACCGGCTCGAACACCACCTAGGCCTCCAAATACGGCCGGTGTACTCATAGCATCAAGTACTAGCACCGATTGCATGGCGCTAGTATAAACAGCCGTATCAGCCACGCCGGTGCGAGCTAATGACTGCACCTGTTGACAGGCTTGCAATACGCCTGCAAGGGCAATAGTTCTCTCTTCGATGATATTCATAAGGTACTCTTTTATGACTAAATTTAGGTTTATTCTGTTTTATCGCCAAGGATTCGGCGATAAAACGCCAATTCTTTTTGCCATGCGTCAATATTGTTGTTGGGCTGCTTAAACCCATGCGCTTCGTCGGCGTATTCTACATACTCGTGATCAATGCCGGAACTTTGTAAAACGCCAATAACCTCTTGCGACACCGACGGCGGGACAACACGGTCGAGCGCTCCCTGAAAGACAATCATGGCACTCCCAAGCTGGCTCATCTTGTTAATCGGTGAGCGTTGGTAAAATTTGCTTTGTGGCAGGCTCGACGTTTCCGAGTTAAAAATTTCGTCCACTAATCGGTCAGCATAGTGCTTTTCAAATTTATGCGTTGTTGCCGCCAAGGTAACTAGATTACCGATACCGTAATAGCATGCGCCAACCTTAAATATCTCAGGGTATTCGGTCAAAGCTCTGAGAACCGCGTAACCACCAGCACTCTTGCCGCGAATACAAATTCGCTTCGGGTCAACCTTACCTTGCTCTATGAGGTGTCGAATACCAGCGACAATATCGTTGCTGTCTCGCTCGCCCCAAAAACCGTAGAGCGAATCACGAAATTTTCGTCCATAGCCCGAACTGCCGCGATGATTAACATCTAAAATAGCGAAACCACGTGATGTCCAAAACTGCTTTTGTAGATCGAAATGGCCATAGGCTCTGGCGGTCGGGCCGCCATGCACCATGACCAACAGCGGGGGTAACGCCTGGGCGTGGGTTTGTCGCTGTTGTGATGAGTTGCTCGGCGCGTAGTAGAAACCGTGGGCGTACTCAGTGCTCTCTGTAGCAAAGGTTACTGCCACGGCCTGACTGGCTTCAAACTCAATGTTAGCCGCCTCAATCAATGCGTTAGGTCGTAAGCTTTGATCTATCGCTTGGTAATCAAACTGAACTAGACTTGAATTTGCATCGAATGGAAGCTGTTCTAACACGCAGCGACCTGCACCATTACTATGTAGATGCTGCAAAGTAGCCGGCGTCTGCGGCAAAAGGCGTCGGCACTTGAGGCTGTGTTGGTCAATTAACACCATCTGATCGCCTGACGGTGCACTGGCAATTGCTAATACGGTATCTTCAGTTAATTGAACAATTCGGTGATCACCATAAACCCAATGAGGATAGCCGAATTCGTCGCTACCAGAGGTTACGCGGGTCGCCTTTGCTGTAACAAAATCGTAGATATGAATATTCCAATAGTTATCACTGTCATCACTCGGTGCTTGCTCCCCGCCACTTGAAGAGCCGCTTAGAGAGCCGTGCAAAGAGTCGCTCGAGTAATCGGCTGAAAAGAACAATCTATCGTTCTCACTGAACAGCAATTGGCATACGCTTGCGCCACCACTAGAAATGCCGAACAAGTCAACTTGTCTCGAGTTTTCTATGCTCAGAACCTTATCTCGACAGACTAAATCGGCGACCATAAGCTGGGTGTTATCCCACGGCATGTTCGGATGGTTCCATTGCACCCAAGCAACTTTGTTCTGAGGTTTATTGACCACTAAATTACTGTAAAAATCGGCCCCTTCAATTGCGATACATGGCTCTAGATCTGCTTGGTCGCTAAGCGTGGCGATAAACATCTGATTTTTCGCGTGTGATACCTCTGCTCGTTCAACTTCAACAATAGCCAGAACACTAGCGTCATTGAGCTGATTCACGTCGGTATACATAAAGCGCTGGGTATCGCTCGGCTTAATACTTATTCGTTGCGGCACGCTGGTGCCACCACCATCAAGCTGCTGTCGATAAAGACATTGGTCGGAGCGATTAGCAAACACCAGCGAGCTACCACGTAGCCAATATGGCTTACCACCATATTCATTAACCCGGGTCGTTAAGTTAAACGTCGCTGGGGTAATGGTAGCTACTTTATCGTCGCTCATGAGCATCAAAACTGAGCGGTTATCATGCGGGTCTTTGCTTAGGTATAGCGTACCCATACCGTCAACGATTGATGGATATGAAAATGGTGGCGCCCCGGCAAAAACTTGCTCAAGGGTTAAGTCTGATTGCCAATCAAGGTAGTCGATCATCAAGTCTCGTTAGATTAGAATTAATACTTTTAGATATTATCGACGCTAGTCGCTCAAATTCGCACTAGGCAGTGTCCATTTCATTTTGCTGTCAACGCTAATATTGTGCTTTTGATAAAACCCTTTGTGAACTTCTAAGGCATAGAGCACTGGCCGCTTTGGGCTGTATAGTGGCTTTTTGACTTGAAGCATTGAATACGGGTTCATCGATTGAATGCTTTCAAGATCGCCATCGTTATCAATAAATGCAATGTCAATTGGCGCAACCACGTTATTCATATGAAAGCTCGGCACCGATGGCTGCTTAAACACAAACAGTATCGGCATCGCTTCGATGGTTGACTCGCACACCCGCTGAAAGCCCGCCGCCCGAGTAGCGTTATTGTCAGCCAGCTTAGCGGGCATGATAACCCTACTGCCATCATCACGCGTTAGCGTGACTTCAATTTTGGGCATTGCTTGCAACGCGGGGTTATCAATTTGGCAGTCTAGCTGAGCATGGCTGCATGCACTGGTTACTAGTGCTAACAAAAAGATAGTGCTGCGCATAAGCTTGGTATCTATTTTTAAACTCATTACTATTTCACCGAATCGCGCATAATTTCCTGTATCTGTTCGGCCAGTTGCAAGGCTCTTAGCCCTTGCAACCCCGTCACCATCGGCATCGCTTGCCCTTTTGCTACTTCGATGAAATGCGCCAGCTCTACTTGTAACGGTTGTTCATTTTCGAACTTAATATGGTCAACTTCTAAACCTGGGAACTCGCTGCCTTCGGGTGCATCACCTTTGGTCACGATATCCAATTCTTGATCCATCAAATTAATACCATAATAGCCCTCTGGGCCGAAAACACGAAATCTACGAAATCGCTTATTCGACACCCGGCTAGCGGTAATATTGGCCACCGCGCCACTAGGAAAAGCCAAACGGACATTAGCTAGGTCAATGTGGTCAGTGATTACCGACGACCCGATCGCCTGCACATCGCAGGGTTCTTCATCGACTAATGACAAGACTAAATCGAGGTCATGAATCATTAAGTCGGTAATAACGTCAACATCGGTAGCTCGCTCAACAAAGGTGCCAAGTCGATGAACTTCAATATATTTTGGCTCGGCTACTTTGCTGGCAACCGCTCGTAACGCTGGGTTATAACGCTCCAGATGTCCGATCAAAAAAGGCGCTTCATTTTGCGCTGCCAGATCAACAAGCTTGCGAGCCTCATCAACCGTTGCCGCTATCGGTTTCTCCATCAGGGTGGCGATGCCCGCCTCTAAAAATGGTTGTGCCACATCAAAATGTAAGGAGGTCGGCACCACAATACTTACCGCATCAACTTTGTCGATCATGTCGAGATAGTTGGTAGTGAACCCACAATTATATCTCTGAGCTAGCTCAGAGATCGTCTCCTCATGCGTATCGGCCAACATCACCAACTCCACGTTGTCCATTTCATGGTAAATTTTTGCATGGATTTGTCCGAGGTAACCTACCCCTACCACGCCTACTTTGGTTTTTTTGCTCATAACCTTTACTAGTGCCGTTAACAATCATTGATACGCTGATAACATCGCCGGAAAAGACCGTTCCGTTCTGATGACCTGCGTTTAAACTCGGATTATGCAATAGAAATCGTAGTGAGGATCAAAAGGTCAAAGAAAACATGGGATCGCACAAGATCATAGCCGCAAGCCATAGTCGTTCTATGGTGAGTGGGAATAATCGAGCAAACCTCTGTTTTCAACGATATTTTGGGCTGCAGTAGCGTTCTATTGCATAATTCGAGTTAAAAGATTATACGTTAATTTATTTGTTTGTGAGGGTGTCGATCAGCTGATTTACATTAGTAAAAGGAAACAAACTCAAAAGTCTAATAAAACAAGCCAACTCGCCATAAGTTCACCGGTCTCTTTAGTGTAAACTTAGGCCATCATTTATAAGCCCATCTGCCGAACTAACAAGGCCAGCAAACGTGTCAAATATCATTTTACTTAATATCTCTGGCGAAGACCGCATAGGTCTCTCAGCTGACTTCTATTCAGTGATCGAAAAGATCGATGTTCGAATCTTAGATATCGGACAATCGGTGATTCACAATCATGTATCGCAAGGTATGTTGCTGCAATTGCCAGCAGAGCAAAATTCGGCTCAGCTAAAGTGGCAGCTTTTACAACAAGCTGAATCGTTGGGCCTTAAAGTTAAAATACGCGACATCGCCGACCAAGATTATCAACATTGGGTGTCGCAGCAAGGTGCAGACCGCTATATTCTCACCTTACTCACGCGTGAAGTGACCGCCGAAGAAATCGCCAGAGTCACCAAGGTAACCGCCGAGCAAGGTTTAAACATTCACGATATAGCTCGCCTAAGTGGGCGAACCCCGTTAAATGAAGCGGTCACCAACGACACCAAGTCTTGCATCGAATTCACGGTGCAAGGCAAACCTAAAGATCCGTCAGCAATGCGTGCGAGCTTTTTAAGTATCGCTAGCGAACTGGATGTGGATATCGCAATCCAGCAAGACAACGCATTCAGACGCAATCGCCGACTGGTTTGCTTTGATATGGACTCAACTCTAATTCAAGCCGAAGTGATCGACGAGTTAGCTAAACATGCTGGAGTAGGTGAGCAAGTTGCCAAGATTACTGAGAGTGCGATGCAAGGAAAAATTGACTTCACCGAGAGCTTTACCCAGCGCATGGCGCTACTTGAAGGCTTGAGTGAAAATGTTTTAGAAGAGGTTGCTGAAAACTTACAAATGATGGAAGGCGCCGAAAAGTTGATTCGCAACCTTAAGGCATTTGGCTTCAAAACGGCGATTATCTCTGGCGGCTTCAACTATTTTGGTAACTATTTAAAAGATAAGCTTGGTATAGATCATGTTTACGCTAATACACTTGAAATTGAGCATGGCAAACTTACTGGCCGCGCAATTCACCCAGTCGTAGACGCTGAACGAAAGGCCTTTTTACTGAAAAAAATCGCCAACGATGAAGGTCTAGACCAGCAACAAACGATTGCCGTTGGTGATGGCGCTAACGACCTGCTAATGCTCAGCGCAGCAGGTCTTGGTATCGCTTTTCGAGCTAAACCATTGGTTAGGGAGTCGGCTAAACAATCACTATCAACCCATGGACTCGATAGCATCCTTTACTTACTTGGCTTTAAGGATCAAGATATTCGAGATTAACTTTTCGACGAAACTGTTTTAGTTAGCGTGCGGCCTGGGGTGTAATGGCCACCATCAAGAAATCGGTCGACCCTGGCTCCCCAGACATTAACGTTATGCCGTATATGGGGTCTGGCGGCACCGATGGCATGCACTTTCGCTCGACAGGCATCCCAACCTAGGCAATGAGTAGTGTGCTTATGGACTCCGAGATATGTTCGCTCACGGTCTAATAACGTTTCAGCGTCTAAGTAGACAAGACCTCAGCAAAATTCGATCTCACATGAAGTCTAATCCCAGACGAAGCGTTAAGACTCGCCTAAAAAGACCTCTAGGTTATCGATCAAACGAGCTTTGCCCAGTTGCGCTGCAGCTAAAATAACTAATTCTTGATCGCCTTTTTTGGCTGGCTTTAGATCGCTTTGACGACAAACCGTAATATATTGGGGCTTAAACCCTTTCTGTCTCAAATCAGCTTTTGCGTCGTCTTCCAGTGACTTCAGCGCGCTTTTAGAAATTACCGCTGGCTTTTGTTTAAGCATATCAGCCATCTCGCTCAAACGTTTCTGTAAGTTCGGGGCGGCTTTCAACTGTTTAGCGTCCAAATAGCCATTACGTGACGACAAAGCCAAGCCGTCGTCATTACGAACAGTGTCAACGCCAACGACTTGAATTGGATAAGCTAAGTCTTCGACCATTCGTCGAATAATGGCTATTTGCTGATAGTCTTTATTTCCGAATACGGCTATATCAGGTTGCACCATATTGAATAAGCGACTGACGACAGTGGTCACACCGTAAAAGTGCTCGGGCCGATTTTTACCGCAATACAGGTCGCCAATTTTTGGCACATAAACCACCGTTTGCTCGTCTAGACTACCTGGGTACATCGTCTCGTGCTTAGGCAGAAACAATAAATCGGCACCCAGTTCAGCCACTCGCCGTGCATCTTCTTCTGGGGTTGACGGGTATTTCCCAAGATCTTCATTCTTAGCGAATTGAGTCGGATTTACGAAAATACTCACCACCACAAACTCAGCTCGGCGTTTGGCTGTCCGAACCAGCTCTAGGTGACCTTCATGCAGATTACCCATGGTTGGCACAAAGCCGATTGTCTTCTTATCTTTGCGCGCCGCCTGTACCGCTGCACGCAAAGACTGAACTCGTTGTACTTGATTCACTTCTTTTACCTAAACCAGTAATTAGTCTAACGACTGGCATCCATTATTTATAAAATGAGCCTTTAGCTATCGACAAAATGAGCCTTTAGCTATCGACAAAATGAGCCATCAGCTAATGGCAAAACTAGCATCAGCTAATGGCAAAACTAGCATCAGCTAATGGCAAAACTAGCTTCAGCATAACCGATCGGCTCGTCGCATCAATCAAAGCTGTGCTCTTGTGCTGGGAATTCTCCGCTTTTAACTTCGCGAACATAATTCTCAACCGCTGCGCTTATTGTGTCAGAACCGAGCATATAGTTCTTGCTGAACTTGGGGCTTTTTTTAGGGTAAATCCCTAACATATCTTGCAACACTAATACCTGACCATCACACTTTGGCCCGGCACCAATACCGATCGTTGGAATGCTTAGTCGCTCAGTAATATCGGCTGCCAAAGATTGAGGAATCGCCTCTAACACCACGCCAAATGCGCCAGCCTGCTCAACGCCAATGGCGTCTTCCAATAACTGCTTAGCCGCCGCACCTCGACCTTGAATCTTAAAGCCTCCAAGCTGATGAACCGATTGGGGGGTAAGGCCAATGTGTGCGCAGACAGCGATGCCGCGATCAACCAGAAACTTGATCGTTTCTACCTGCAGCTCACCACCTTCAAGCTTTATAGTATGAGCACCCGCTTGCATCAACCGCACGGCGTTTTCGTAAGCCTGCTCTTTACTAACTTGATAACTACCAAATGGCAGGTCACCAACAATCATCGAGTTGGGCGCACCACGCGCTACACATTGAGTATGATAAATGCTGTCTTGCATCGTCACTGGTATCGGTGTTTCATGCCCTTGCATCACCATACCAAGCGAATCGCCTACCAATATCGCGTCAACCCCAGCGGTATCGACCAAGCTAGCAAAGCTATAGTCGTAGGCCGTCAGCCAAGTGATTTTATCACCAGCGTGCTTCATTTTTTTAAGAGTGGTAACAGTCACCGACATCAAAGTTCTCCTAGAAAGTTGGCTGAAAATTCTCGTAATGGTAATGCAGTTTACCTTAAACCAGCCGAAATCCCGAGCAAGTTATGATTACCATTCGACAGCGGCTACCGCGCGTTGCGCGAGGTAAAATTAGCTCAAGGCTCGTATTTAGACCCAAGTCAGGGCTGGTTTTCATTCGCTCAGGGCCGTGTCTGTATTCGCTCAGAGCTGTAAAGACAAAGGGTTAAAGAAGTGCTTGCCCGCCTCTATTTGATTGATATGGCTTAACAATGCTTGGTAATCGTCATCGTTATCGATGGGGTTGATATCCGCCGCGTTAACAATCAATAGCGGGGATTCATTGTAGTGATGAAAATAATGGGTATAAGCATCGCTCAATTTTTCTAGATAGCCATCGGCGATGCTTTGTTCATATTTTATGCTGCGCTTTTTAATTCGGCCTTGCAAGGTTGCTACCGGTGCTTGTAAATAGATCATTAAGTCTGGCTTTGGCGCATCAATACAAAGGCTTTGGTAAACCTGCTGATATAACACTGACTCCTCAGCATCGAGCGTCAACTGGGCGAATATCGGGTCTTTTGCGAGCATAAAGTCAGACACCTGACCTACTCCAGCCAAAGCCTGCATTTCGGCATCGGCCAATTGTTGAACGCGTTGAAACAAAAAAAACAGCTGTGTCGGCAAGGAGTAACGCTTGGGCGACTTATAAAATCGCTCTAAGAATGGATTTTCTGCGGGCTTTTCAAGCAATAAGGACGATCCGAAACTGGCAGCCAACTTCTCACTAAGACTAGATTTACCGACGCCAATCGGGCCTTCTATGATGATACTCTTTGGCGTTTTATTAAGTTCCATCGGTATTGCAGCGTGTTCTGTATTAGTGGTCATTGCAGTAAGAGGCCTAAGTATAAATAAGTTTAATTCAGCATATTTTAGTTTTTCTAGTATTATTCAGGCACCTAAGTAAAAACCTAGCAAAAACCGTCATGAAAAGAATAAGCAAAGTATTACTAGCGTCATCGCTGATGTTGATCAGCTTACAAAGCTATGCCGAATCGCCAAGCTTCACCTACATAGGGGCTGAATATGTCGCATCTGGCAATATTAAGGTCACCGACGGAGCGTTCTCAATTGATGTCGACGCCGACGGTTTCGCGTTGAATGCCAGTGCCGAACTGGGCATTCTCTTTATTCAAGTCAGCCAGCTAGAGCTTGAAAGTGACGATTTTTTAGGTGCTTCAGTTGAAGACAGCATCACCACATTGGGCATCGGCTTAACGTTTGAACTGCCGCAAACGCAAGTTTATGCGCTAGTTCGTGGCCGCTACGATAACCTTCAATTGAATGGCGGAGGCTTGTTCGACGACGACGAAGCCGATGGCGGCATTATTGGCGGTGAAGTCGGTGTGCGTTTTAACCTAACAGATCGCTTTGAACTTAACGCCAATATAGGTAAACCCAGTGCTGATGATGGCGACAGCGTTGGCGTCGGCGCACAGTTTTTCGTTACTGACAACTTAGGCCTTACGGTCGATTTTCGCTCAATTGAAGCTGAACAAGACGATATTACCGCCGAGTTCGATACTACCTCTGTTGGTGTGCGTTATACTTTCTAAATAAAATAACGTAACTAGTTCAAATGCGTCGCCAATGGCGGCGTGGTAAGCAGAATGAATCAAAACACCGAGGTCGCTGACAACAGCGACCAAGTTAAAAAAAAGTCAGGCTCAAATAGAATTTTTGTCGACTTAGTCGTATGCATGTTAATACCAACGCTAATTTTAAAAAAATTAAGCGGCGATGACATGCTCGGACCAAATTATGCCTTAGTAGCAGCACTGAGCCTGCCGTTGCTGGTCGGCATTTGGGGCTTTATAAGCGAGCGTAAAGTCGGTTTCGTTCCGGCGTTAGGGTTTATAAGCATCTTACTTACTGGCAGCATTGGCATTTTGAAATTGCCGAAGGAATACATTGCCTATAAAGAGGCATTGATCCCTGGATTAATTGCCATTGCAACGGTTGTTTCAACCTATACCAAATACCCATTAGTTCGCACGTTTTTGTACAACGACACGTTTATGGATACCAACAAAGTATCGACAACATTAATTGAAAGACAAAAAACCGCCGAATTCGATAGCATGATGGTGAAAGCCACCTGGATGCTTGCCAGCTCGTTTGTCTTATCGTCGGTATTAAATTTCTTACTAGCGAAATGGATTGTAGTCAGCGAGTCAGGAACCGACGCCTTTAATAGCGAGCTTGGCACAATGAATCTCTACAGCTATCCAGTAATCGTAGTGCCTTGTATGGTGATCACCATGTTCGCGATGTTTTATGTATTCAGTAACATTAGAAAGCTCACCGGCCTAAAAATGGAAGATCTAGTACAACAATAGCAAAGCGATAGTCCAACTGATCTTATCTAGTTAGACGAATAGCACAGTAAAAAGACTTAAACCTTGGCAACTAGACATGCTGGATATTGGCCTAAATCATTGTTTAGAGGGCTTAAAACGGTTACATTAGCGGGCTAATCTACAGCCCATAAGCCATAGTGATGTCATTCAATGTCCGCTGATAAACCTAATCGTAGCATCCTAATTACCAACGCCCTGCCCTACGCCAATGGCCCGCTACATCTCGGCCATATGGTCGGCTTCATGCAGGCTGATATCTGGGCGCGCTTTCAAAAAACACGTGGCCACACAGTAACCTTTGTCGGAGGAGACGATCAACACGGCACGCCAATCATGTTGGGCGCTGAGAAGCTGGGCATCACGCCACAACAGCTAATAGACAACACCGAGGCACAACATAGAGAATCACTAAATGGTTTCTCGATTGGGCTGGATAACTTCACCGGTACCCATCACGCTGAAAATCAACGCCTAAGCGCCGAGATTTACTCAACATTGAAAGAGCGTGGACACATCGACGTGCGTGTTATCAAGCAAGCCTTCGATGAAGAGAAAGGCATGTTCCTGCCAGATCGCTATGTCAAAGGCACCTGCCCCAAATGCAAAGCCGCCGATCAATACGGCGATAATTGCGAAGTGTGCGGCACTACTTACGACACTACAGACCTGATCGATCCCTATTCAGTATTATCGGGCAAACCGCCAATTGAAAAAGAAAGCGAGCATTACTTCTTCAAAGTGAGCGAATTTCAGAGCATGCTTAGCGACTGGAAAGACTCAGGAGCATTGCAGCCTGAAATTGCCAATAAAATAGGCGAATGGTTCGAAAGTGGTCTTATCGATTGGGACATCAGCCGTGACAAACCCTATTGGGGCTTTGAGATACCCGACGCACCGGGTAAATATTTCTATGTTTGGCTAGACGCACCGATTGGCTATATGGCGAGCCATAAAATTCATTGCGATAAAACGGGTGACGATTGGGCAAGCTATTGGCGGTACGAAAGTAGTCAAAAAAGCGGCACTGAGCTTTACCACTTTATCGGTAAAGACATTGTTCGCTTCCATACACTATTCTGGCCTGCAATGTTAGAGGCGGTCGATTACCGCAAGCCAAGTGCTGTGTTTGTTCATGGATTCTTAACGGTTGATGGCGCTAAGATGTCGAAATCGCGTGGCACCTTCATCAAGGCTGAAACCTACCTCAGACACTTAAATCCAGAATACTTACGCTACTACTTCGCTGCAAAGCTAAGCAACAACGTCGTTGATATGGATTTGAATCTTGACGATTTTTCAGCTCGGGTCAATTCCGATGTCGTTGGCAAGATGGTTAATATAGCCTCTCGCTGCGCCGGATTTATCGTCAAGCGTTTTGATGGCATGTTAGCCACCGAATCTGCCGCACCAGAATTACACCTCGAATTTGCTAATGCGGCCGAGGTAATTGCTGCGCGCTACGAAAACCGCGAGTTCTCGCAAGCGATGCGCGAGATCATGGCATTAGCCGACAAAGCCAACCAATTTATCGACGAACACAAGCCGTGGATTTTAATCAAAGACGAAAGCAAGCTGACTGAGGTTCAGCAAGTTTGCACTGCAGGTCTAAATGCATTCAGATCACTGTGTATTTACTTAAAGCCGGTGTTGCCAAATCTCGTTAGCGATGCTGAAGCCTTCCTAAATACACCAGAACTGACTTGGGATGACTTGCAGGCGCCCTTACTAGACCACAAAATAAATAAATTCAAACCACTAATGACCCGCGTAGAAAGCGATGCGATTGAAAACATGATTGAAGAAAGCAAAGAATCACTCGAGGAAACCTCAACACTCGACCCCGATTCACCATTATCTAAAGATCCGATCTCAAATGAAATTAGTTTTGACGAGTTTGCCAAGATTGACCTTAGAATCGCCAAAATTGTGAAAGCTGAGCATGTTGATGGCGCTGATAAACTTTTACAACTCACCTTAGACATCGGTGGCGAGACACGAAATGTATTCGCAGGCATTAAGTCGGCATACCAACCTGAAGAGTTAGAAGGCAAACTCACGGTGATGGTGGCTAATTTAGCGGCACGAAAAATGCGTTTTGGTCTATCTGAAGGTATGGTTTTAGCGGCCGGTCCGGGTGGCTCAGACTTGTTTGTTTTAAGCCCAGACGAAGGCGCTAAGCCTGGTATGCGTGTTAAGTAGAGCGCAAAAAAATGGAGCGCGACGCAAAAATTCAAGCCATCGACCAATGGTTACCGCAAACTCAGTGTACGCAATGCACCTACCCGCGTTGCCATGACTACGCCGTAGCAATTGCTGATGGCGAGGCGCAGATAAACCAATGCCCTCCAGGCGGCGATGTCACGGTGCACGGTTTAGCTAATTTATTAGGGCAAGTGCCCAAGCCGGTAGACCCCAAATTTGGTCTTCATAAGCCTAAGCAAGTTGCCGTTATTGATGAAAGCGTCTGTATAGGCTGCGTAATGTGTATAAAAGCTTGCCCAACCGATGCCATCATTGGCGCTGCAAAGCTAATGCACACCGTCATCGAACGAGACTGTACCGGCTGTGAGCTTTGCCTCGAGCCTTGCCCTGTTGATTGTATTGACATGGTAGATCAAATTCAACAAACAGAGCAAAGCTGGCGCTGGCCTGACTACTCACCAGAAGCCGCTCAGCGCGCGCGAACTCAAACCAATGCCAAACTTGAACGCGAAGACAAACGTCGATCCGACAAAAGCTCGATGAAGAAGCTAAAAGAGCTACGTAAAGAAAAAGGCAGCGAGCAAATCAAACTCGATATCGCCGCGTCTCTAGCCAGAGTAAAGGCGCGTAAGTCTTAAGCACTGACTCAGCCAACACACTATGGTTATCAACGGATTATGAATAAAGACAAGCGGCTCGAAATATTCACCCGATTTCGTAACGAAAACCCAAAGCCAGAAACCGAACTCAACTACAGCTCCAATTTTGAGCTTTTAGTAGCGGTAACCTTGTCAGCACAATCCACCGATGTTGGTGTCAATAAAGCCACCGACAAGCTGTTCCCAGTAGCCAACACCCCCGAAGCAATTTATGCCTTAGGGGTTGATGGGCTGAGTGAGTACATTAAAACTATTGGCCTGTACAACAGCAAAGCCAAGAATGTAATTGCCGCCTGTAAAATGCTTATTGAACTGCATGACAGCGTCGTACCCGAAGACAGAGAAGCCCTAGAGGCGCTTCCGGGTGTAGGCCGTAAAACCGCTAATGTGGTGCTTAACACGGCCTTCGGCCACCCAGCAATGGCGGTTGATACGCATATATTTAGAGTATCGAACCGCACTAAGATTGCACCGGGTAAAAATGTACTTGCGGTTGAGAAAGGCTTAATGAAATTTGTGCCTAAAGAGTTTTTAGTAGACGCACATCATTGGCTAATTCTACATGGCCGCTACACTTGTGTTGCACGTAAACCTCGCTGTGGTTCATGCATAATTAGTGACCTATGCGAATACAAAGATAAAATAATTGATGATTAAACGACGCGTCGCCACCGGTGCTAGTTATGGCGCAATCGCCAAAGACGAGTATGCACGAGAAGCGGTTAAAAATGCGCTGGCTAAAATGCGGCCATGTACGGTCGGCAGTGTGCTCTTGTTCTTGAGTAATGAATACGCACACAGCCCCCAGAATGCGATTAAAGAAGCGGCAAAAGCGGCCGGCACGCCGCTAGTATTCGGTTGTTGTGCCGTCGGCCTGCTTACCGAAGAAGAATGGCTACTCGACGTTGAAGGCGCGGTAGCAATGGTATTCCCGCAAGAGTTAAGCATGCAACCATTACGTGTTCTTCGGCCGCAAGGCATTAAACCAAAATTAGTATTCACACTGGCAAGCCCCAACGCGGTTGATATAGCCATTAGCTCTTGCGACTCACCACAGTTTGGCTCGGTCACTAGCGATGAATATGGTCAAGGCCCCTACTCTATTTGGCAAAGCGGTCGAATTGTCGAACAAGAATATTGCCAGACAGCCTTTAGCAACGAACTTGAGCCCGAAATTGTATTAGCCGAAGGCGTTGAACGCTTATCGCCAGTGATGCAAATTAATCGATCTAAAGACAACATCTTGCATCAAGTAAACCTCCAAGGTGCTTGTGATAATATTTCCAGTTATGTCAGTGTTGCATCGCCGTTTGACCTATTTTGTGCGGTATCAGAAACCAACAATCCAGAGTCCATCGAACAAGGCCACTACCAACTAATTCACGTACTCGATATAGACACCCAAAGCAATTCCGTAACACTCGCTGATGAGGTAAAAGCCGGGCGACATGTGTTTTGGGCAAGGCGAAACATTACTTCGGCTCAGACAAGTATTGAAAACGAGCTTAAAAGCGCAAAACAGCGGCTTGGCAAAGTACCCGAGTTCGCGTTAATGTTTGCCAACGTAACACGAGGCCCTGAATTCTTCGGTGGTATCGACGTCGACCTTGAAGCGTTTAAGGCTGCCTTTCCGGGCACGCCCTTGATTGGTTTTTATGGTAATTCAGAAATAGCTCCCGGGTTTAAAGCACCAGCTCTGCAACGACATCACGCAACAGTTTCGGTTTTATTTGCATGATATGGTGACCCATTAAGGTCTTAATAAACGACCTACCAACACTGTGAAATTATGAACGATATTAGTATTCCATCAGAGCAAAGTATTCGATTCGAAGATGGCCAGTTTGTGCCCAACGATGTAGCGCTTCAGAACACTATCAACATCCCGACTAGCGGGCCGCACTTTCATGAAATACTCAATGATCATGAACTTACCCTAGTTCATGACAAGCCAAACGAATTGCAGATGAACCTAGGCAAGTTATGCAATCTTGCCTGTCATCATTGCCACGTTGACGCCGGCCCGAAGCGCACAGAAATAATGCAATGGGAGGTGATGGAAAAAATTTTAGTGTGGGCTAAAGCCGCCAAGATTGAGCGCGCAGACCTTACCGGTGGTGCACCAGAGCTAAACCCCCATTTTCGACAATTCTGTGATGCGCTAATTGAAATGGGTATTCAAATTACCTCCCGCTGCAATATCACTGTAATGTATGAACCAGGTCAAGAAGACCTCGCTCAATGGTATCGGGATCGCGAAATTAGACTGGTGTGCTCACTACCGTGCTACACCGAAGATAACGTCGACGCTCAACGCGGCAAAGGCGTATTCGATAAAAGCATCTCCGGCCTGCAGTTGCTTAATGACCTTGGCTACGGTAAAGATGAAAAGCTCAGCTTAGACCTAGTCTACAACCCGATTGGTGCTCACTTACCACCGGCTCAAGCGGGTTTAGAAGATGATTACCGGCGCATGCTCGGTGACAACTTCGGCATCATATTTTCAAGCCTCTTAGCAATCACCAATATTCCGATCAACCGCTTCGCCCACGCCTTAAAGCGCGACGGCGAATTAGACGACTACCAACACTTGTTAGTAAGCAATTTTAATCCCGATACAGTCGATCAGCTAATGTGTAAAAGCTTGATCAATTTAGACTGGGAAGGCCGGGTGTTTGATTGTGACTTTAATCAAATGTTGGAGATCCCCATGAGTGGCGGTGAAGAACTTCATTTATGGGACTTGAATATCGATGATGTCGCGGGCGCAGCGATTGCCACTAATCGGCATTGTTTTGGTTGTACTGCTGGGGCTGGGAGCAGTTGTGGTGGGGTTTTGGCTGAATAGTTGGTTTGCGCTCGTCTTCCTGAGCGCAGTCTACTTTTTCATCCTGAGCGTAGCCGAAGGACTAGGTGCCCCTTGAGGGAATCTCGCGGTTGCTTTGGGGGCTGAGGCTACTAGGTAATTTTTCATTCTTATCTAGATTGCCACTCGCCGTGGCGGGCCTTCATTTCTTTGACGCAAAGAATACCCTCAAGGGGCACCTAGACAGAAGCAAAGAAACATTCCACAAATGGTGGTCTGCTTCGCAGATTGCCGAGGTTGGCTATAAATTCAGCGGCGCTGCGGAACTCGCTACGCTCAAACAGTACCCTCAAGGGGCAGCTACTCCACTAACTTTATAGCCAACCTCGGTCACTCATTTTTAACGCGGACTTTTGGAACGACTCGCCTTCGGCCTACGTCTACTGCAATTTTACTCTGACCTAAAACACCACGCTAATGGCGGATGGATGATGTTCTTTAACCTGGCCTCGTTATGACTGAACTTATTGGTTTGCCTCACACTGACCATTCAATTTCGTCAAGCGCCCTGACCCAAGAAAACCAAACTCTCTCTTATCATCATCTGGCTTGAGTATCACGTTGCTTACCATACGATTCCACTGGATGGCTGCTTCGTTTTCGCTCAGCTCAATCAATGTCCAAAGCTGGGTCTCAACCCAGTCCTTGCCATCAACAACGGATAAAAGCACTGCATTACCTGCTTTTTCCGAAACCTGCAGAATTCTAGCAATTGGTTTGAAACCCTCGGCATCAGAATTGTCTAAGTGAATGATTGGAAACCCGCCACAATTATCAAGCCTAATTGACATAGAACTGGGCTCATCAACCTCGGGCGCGACTACCGTTTCGCTAACTCTTAATTTACCTTCCCAAAACCCTCTCATTTGATTAAGGCGAGGAACGCTTTCAGACAGGTAATCACCAATCATATAAAGCCTGCAATCGCCTTCAAGGTAATCTTCTTTAGTTTTGTTGCAGTTCTCCACAGCGTTTGTGTTCGCGCTTTGTTGAGACTCATAGTCAGAAACGTGATAATAGTGATAAGCGCCGCCAGAGTTCTCAACGAAAGCCAAAGCTTTCGGTTCTGGTTTACCCTTATAGTCTTCAAACATTCGTTCATAGTCGCTCTTCGCTTGGTATCCCTTCGAAGATGACTTAGCTAGTTTTTGTAAAGCCTTGGATGGCTGAAACGCTTCCGTAAGTTGATCGCCCGTCATCAAAACTTTGCATACACTCTTGATTCTATTTCTTTTTTTACGATCATTGCAGCCAGCAAGCGCAGCTGCGTTAGCGCTTGCTTGAGTGCGACGTCTGTAGGTCCAATGGACAACCCAGTTGTCGCTCGCATCGGCTGCCAACGCAAATGCCTTGCGTGATTCAAAGCCGTGATATTGCTTCATCTCCTTTTTAAATCCCTTCGATTTAGCAAAATCGTACAGCTCCAACCCGCTCTCTATACCTTCACTTTTCCGCGCTTTGTCAATAGAACCTGTATCAGCATTTTTATTTTGATCCATTTTAAATACTATCCGTATTTTTTGATCGCTAGCTGAGTCGCTGGCACAGTAACGGTACCTAAGTACTGCATCGATCGCTGGTTCATTGAACAAAGACCCGGTAGACGTTTCACCAACTCTAACCCTAGAAGTTCTGCCGTCTGCCGCGACAACATAAGACAGCTCGACCCAACCGTCAATACTGAATAACCTTGCAAAATAAGGGTATGTTGGTGCGCCGCGGTACACGGGAAGCGTCTTATCTGAATGCTTATTACCGGAACATATTGCCTGCGCCAGCTCGCTCAATTGCTGCTCAGTAGGTTGGTTTTTATCTTCAGTGCGTAACACAGAGTTTGGGTTCAATACGCTGGGATCAATGCCTGCCTCAGTCAACTGTTTTTCAAGCTGATAGGAAACTACGGGCATAATTCTTTGACTAAGCTCGAAGCTTCGCTTTTGGCTCATTTGAGTTATTTCAGGCATTACTTTCAAAAGTTTTATACCAAGTGGCGAGTTATAAAATTTTATAAGTTGCTTTAGCTCATCGACTTCGAAGCGATCTTCCCATATTTCATATGATAATTTTTGAAGCTCACCGCTAAGAATAAATTCTTGATGAATTAAATCTTGGACCACACCACTGAAGGTCAAGAAGAAATCTTCGTCTACTTCAATATTAGCAATTTTCAGATACTCACGTATTTCGTCCGTGATGCCATCGGCTAACGTTTGATCAAAAAATATGTCGCCTTGAGATATTGATAATTCATCGACTAGCGCTTTCTTCTCGTAAGAAATTTCAGCGCTTTCGGATGCACTACTAACTGACAACGCGCTATAAGATAAAACGGCTAAAGCGAGATATTTCCACATCAATTTCAAAATCTACTCCTATGGTATTTCTATACTGCTTAGCCTATACGGCAGCTCTCTAGATAATAACGAAAATGCTTACACTGAACAAAACAATCAATTATAAATTAAGAGTGTCATTCATACTCGATCGGTGACTCAAAGGTGATCAAACCCCAGGTTTATTGCCTTCTCAATATATACCTTTGTCTAACAACGAACTAAAAGCTTTTGCCTCGCTAAACGCTAGAATCAATATAGCAATCACTCTATTATTATAGCTATGCCTTTGAGTAACCTTTTAAATGCGGAGGTTCAAACCTCCACGCATCGAAACTATACGTCTCAAAACTGTAGCCTAGCTAAGATGATTTTGTGTTTGATCGTAGGCCTCTGCGCACTCAGTGCGAAAGAAGCAAGCGCATCGCCACAGTTGCTATCGCAGCAGAATTTCGTTTATACACCGAGCGAAATGTTGGACTTTGATATAGAGGCGTACTTGCAAGCCAATGCCCCTGAACTGGTCGAACATGGCGAAGTAATATCACATTGGGCCGGGCGCACCAGCATTAGCCCGAAAATCATACTGACGCTAATAGAGCATCAGTCGCTAAGCCTTAGTAATTCTGATTCATCGGAAAAATTAGACACCGCGCTTGTAAGCTTATCTAAGGAAGAAACTCTTTCCGCACGAATCAAAGACATCTCGACTCGAATCGCCGACAGCTACTACAAAAATTTAGCCGAAAACACGACTGACCCAGAAATGAAGTCATTAACAGCGCTGCTTAAACAAAGCACTGAAACGTCGGCCGACCCTAACCTTAAGAAAAACAAGGTTATACGCAACTTTACAAACAGTTTTACAGACACCTTCTTTACCCTGTTTCCAGATTCACCCTCAATTCAGCAAGCAGAAGCAGAAGCAAAAACAACAAGCATGAAGTCAGTACCCTCGCAGAGCCTGTTTCAATTGCCATATCCGATCGGCCAAGCATGGCAAACTTGGGGAGGCACACATACCTTCACCGGCAATGGTAGCGGGCCGTTCTCATCGTTGGATTTTAGACGAAGTCGCGTAGGGTTTGGCGCCAACACGTCCAACATTTGGGTCTCAAGCGCTTCATCCGGCCGTGCCATTAGGCACTCATCCTGTTTCGTTGAGGTACTCGCTTCTGGCGGATGGTCTACAACGTACTACCACCTTGATAATGTGCGAATTAACACGGGTCAGACCGTAGCGAAAAATACACAACTGGCAAACTATGCAGATAACCTCAGTCAATCATTGTGTGGCGGGGGTATGTCTAACGGACCTCACCTGCATTTCAGCCTAAAACTAAATGGCGTCCATGTATCCCTCGACAGCGTCACGCTATCAGGCTACCAAGTACACGCAGGACGAAGTAACTATGAAAGCAATTGCAGTCGTTTTCGACTTAGTAAAAACGGAATCAATTTCTGTAATGGCACCCCTATTCCAAACAATCCAGCATCCTCAACTGGCCCAGATTTATCTGTCAGCAGCATACAAACTAGCAGCCAAAGCCTGAATGGAGACGAGCCATTCTCCATTTCAAGCCGGCTGGATAACCTTGGCACTACCTCAGCGAGAGCCAGTAGTTTAGTATTTTTGCTTTCAGCTGATTCGGCTATTACTTTGAGTGACGTACGGATTGCCGAGCTGCCAACCAGTGAGCTTTTGGCTAACGAGAGCGCGCTCTATTCTGTTGATTCGTTGCGCTTAAATGTAGCAGGTGATTTTTGGTTGGGGGCGTGTGTGGTTAGTGTTGTTGGGGAAATTAATGTTAGTAATAATTGTTCTTCTGGGCTGCCGGTAACTGTTGGGGGGCAAGGTAGTTCTGTTTTGCCCAGTGTTATGTTGTTGCTTGATGAGGATTAGGTGTGTTGGTAGTGAATCGGGATTCTATCTAGATTGCCACTCGGTGCTTGCTCCTGCAGCACTCTAATAAGCTGCATCCATGCAGCGATCGCCTTGGCGGGGGGCAATCTAGATAGGAATGAAAATCTACGTTTTAGACGCAAATCGAATTTCGTCAGTGAGATGCTTCGGCTACCCTCGGGGCGACAGCAATAGCCAACGTCAAGACAGCAGCGATGGCTGCGCTCAAAAGAAAGGCAGACGGAAACCCGTCAACAAACCTACAACCCTACCTTCTTCTCCAACTCAGCAATAACCAACTCCATCTGATCAACCTTAGCTCGAGTCTTCTGCAGCACCGCGTTCTGGGTATCTAATTCCTCACGAGTCACAACATCAAGATCACTAATCACATCTTGAATCGCCGCTTTAACGTTTTCCTTAACATCGTTACTCAACGACTCTGGCACCGCTGACTTAGCCGCAAGCATGATTTTCTGGATGATGTCGGAAGCTGCGTTTGGAATATCGTTCATTTTCTTCTATAGGTAAACCCCAATTCTCAGGGGTAATATTAATATCGCTATTGTTACTCTGTCGCCTCATAGAGTCTATATGTTTCGGGCAAAAAAAAGGCCCGCCGAAGCGAGCCTTTTCCAAAACAGTTTAACTCAAAGCAACAGCCTTGAGCTAAAGCGAGCTATGCTCGCGCATCAATTAAGATGCGCCATCGACAGCTTTCATAGAAAGACGTACGCGGCCTTGCTTATCAACTTCAAGCACTTTAACCGTAACTTCGTCACCTTCTGACAAATGGTCGGCTACATTCTCAACACGCTCGTTAGAGATTTGTGAGATGTGTACCAAACCGTCTTTGCCTGGAAGTACGTTTACAAACGCACCGAATTCCATGATTTTAACAACTTTACCGGTGTAGACAGAGTCTACTTCGATATCAGAGGTGATCTCTTCAATTCGACGACGAGCTTCAGCGCCTGCTGCGCCATCTACCGACGCTACATTAATAGTACCGTCATCTTCAATGTCGATAGTCGCGCCTGTTTCTTCGCAAAGAGCACGGATAACTGCGCCGCCTTTACCAATAACGTCACGAATCTTATCAGGGTTAATCTTGAAGGAGATAATGCGTGGCGCATGGTCAGACATTTCTTCACGATGAGTATCAAGTTCTTTAGCCATTTCAGCCAAGATATGAATACGTGCGTCTTTCGCTTGCGACAATGCTTGGGTCATAATTTCTTCGGTGATACCGTCGATTTTAATGTCCATTTGCAATGCAGTAATACCATCTGGAGTACCAGCTACTTTGAAATCCATGTCGCCAAGATGATCTTCGTCACCAAGGATGTCAGTCAATACAGCAAACTTCTCACCTTCTTTGATCAAGCCCATTGCGATACCGGCAACAGGGGCTTTCAAAGGCACACCTGCATCCATCATCGCTAGAGATGATCCACATACTGATGCCATTGAGCTTGAACCGTTTGATTCAGTGATCTCAGAGACAACGCGGATAACGTATGGAAATTCTTCAGCGGTTGGTAGAACCGCTTGAATACCACGACGAGCTAAACGGCCGTGGCCGATTTCGCGTCTTTTAGGTGATCCAACACGGCCAGTTTCGCCAACTGAATATGGAGGGAAGTTGTAGTGCAACATGAAGCGATCACTGATGTCGCCTTCTAATGCGTCGATTCGCTGTGCGTCACGCTCGGTACCCAATGTTGCGGCAACAACCGCTTGAGTTTCGCCACGTGTGAACATAGCTGAACCGTGGGTACGCGGCCATACGCCAGTGCGTACGTCGATGCCACGAACCGTTGTTGTATCACGGCCGTCGATGCGAGGTTGGCCTGCGATGATGCGACCACGAACGATTTCTTTTTCTAGGCCTTTAAACGCGGCGTTAACTGCGTCAATATCGGCAACTGAAGATTCGTCATTCAACAAGCCTTCTTTAACGTCTGCGTGTGCTGCAGAAATCTTAGCGACACGATCGACTTTACTGGCTGTTGAGAACGCATCTTCTAGCGCAGATTTTGCAATCTCAGCAACTTTAGCCGTTACCGATGTATCTTCTACCGGTGGATTCCACTCTTTCATTGGCTTGGCTACTTCAGCCGCCAATTCTTCGATAGCCGCAATCGCTTTCTGTGACTCGCGATGGCCGTACATTACCGCGCCTAACATGATGTCTTCAGCAAGAATGTTTGCTTCAGATTCAACCATTAATACGGCGTCTTTGGTGCCAGCAACAACCAAGTCTAGATCAGAAGTAACAAGTTGTTCTCGGTCTGGGTTAAGTACATATTCGCCGTTGATATAACCAACGCGAGCTGCGCCAACAGGGCCGTTAAACGGAATGCCTGAGGTTGCTAGAGCCGCAGAAGCACCAACTAGAGAAACAATCTCGGTGTCGATGTTCGGATCAATAGACACAATCGTGATGACCACTTGTACGTCATAACCGAAACCTTTTGGAAACAGTGGGCGTAGTGGGCGATCGATCAAACGACACGTTAAAATAGCTTTCTCAGAAGGGCGTCCTTCACGACGAAAGAAGCCACCAGGGATTTTGCCTGCGGCGTAAGTACGCTCTTCGACATCAATCGTTAGTGGCATGAAATCTCTAGGTTGACCTGACATCTTGTTGACGACAGTAACCATAACAGTGGTATCGCCACAGCTGGCGATGATAGCCGAATCGGCTTGGCGAGCGATCTCACCAGTTTCTAAAGTGAACTCACGCTCACCGAATTGAAAGGTTTTTGTTACCTTTGACATACGTATTACCTATATATTTAATATCCCTTGGGCCCTATTGCCGTCGGAATTAACCTACTTTTAAACAACGTATGAACCATTTCATACCTTGCCTTCTCCGGTTTAAGCCATTCCCAATGGGACATGACCACGGGTGGAGACACCCCTAAAACGTCAAAAGCCTTATCCAAGGATAAGGCTTAAGTCGGCTATTTCATAAAACCGTGATTGGCGTTACGAGCTCTCGCATATTCGAGGCTAATTTTTCGCAGGCTCGAAAATTAAGAGTAAACCCTTGATTCAGAGACTTTGGAAAAACAGTCAGGGTAAGTGAGTTCCCAGTTGCTAAATTAGTCGCGTGGTTCACGGTTATACTGAGCTGCTTATCTACTTACGTAGGCCCAAGCGAGCAATAACTGTTCTGTAACGCTCAACATTATTTTTCTTCAAATAATCAAGTAATTTACGACGTTGATTTACCAAACGCAACAAACCTTGGCGCGAGTGATGGTCGTGAGTGTGCTCTTTGAAGTGTGGAGACAAGTCTAAAATTCGAGCTGTCTGCAATGCGATTTGAACTTCAGGTGACCCTGTATCGCCTTCTTGTTGTTGATAGTCTGCAACGATGGCAGCTTTGTCTGCGGCTGTTAATGCCATAATACTATTCCTCTTCAGAATTGGGTTGTGCTTCAATTCCCTGAAGGGTGGAAAATGAAGCGATTAATACCATAAGATGCTGTCTCAGGTAGGCGCGTATTCTAACCGTTTGAGTTTAGAAATCACCTTTATTTGCATCAAAACCGGCTATTTTTAAGGCCTTTAGCGGTATTTTTGCAATTTAGACCTTAGACACCCTCATTATCGGTATCAACAAAGGTCTTCCGAGCCTTGATAAACCCAGTATCACTGACCTCACCTACCCCATAGAGATAACCATTTGGCTTATAAAAACGCGTCAATTGATCGGTTATCAGACCGTTCGCCGATGTCAATTTACCCTGCACCATACTCAAGGCTTGATCATCTGTAATTTGTATTATCGGCATATGCTCAATGAGCACTTCAAGCGGTAATAGCACGTCTTTTAAATCGGCTGACAAAACCAGCTCTAACGAATGCGCAACGCCAACGTTAATGGCTTTTATATCGGTTCTTCTAAGTTCAACAACATGCGCACCACAGCCTAATACCTGCCCGAGATCGTGCGCTAAAGAGCGAATGTAAAAACCGCTCGAGCAATGAACTTTGAGTTCTACATGATTTGGGCTCTGGAGCGTTGCTTCTAGGCTATAAACAGACATGTCTCGCTCAGGCCGTTCAATGATTTCACCCTTGCGGGCAAGCTTATAGAGCGGCTGGCCATCCTTTTTTAGGGCACTGTACATCGGCGGCACTTGTTTGATATCGCCACGAAACTGAGCTAGCGCAGCCTGCAACTGGGGGTCGTTTACATCAACCGGCTTAGTAACCGTGATCTCTCCCTCGCTGTCTAAGGTATCGGTAACCTCACCTAACTTTATAACCGTAGTGTATTTTTTATGCGAGTGAAGAAGATACTCTGAGACTTTTGTTGCTTGACCCAGGCAGATTGGCAGTAAGCCTGTGGCTAGGGGATCAAGAGCGCCGGTATGGCCGGCTTTCTTAGCATTGAAGCAATGCTTAATCCTTTGTAGAGCTCCGTTTGAGCTCAAGCCAGTAGGCTTATCTAGGAGAATTACTCCGTGGATATTGTTCTTTTGCTTTTTCATGATTGGTAAGTTTGGAGAAAGCCAGAGCCATCCTCAGGATGACCGTGTATTTCTTCTGAGGGTGACTAGTATTACTTCACTATTACCAAGCCCATACTCAGATGGGCTCACCAAGCTAATCCTTATTATTCAAAGCCTTATCAATCAAAGCCGACATTCTAGCGCCTTCCGAGATTGAATTGTCATAGCTAAAGATCAAGTTCGGACAATGTCGCATATCGATAACTGCAGCCAATGCTCTACGTAGAAAACCATTAGCACGCTCCAAGGCATCCATGGTGTCTTTGATTTCAAGCGTGTCTTCAAACATCGACGTTACAAAGACCTTCGCTTGGCGCAGATCTTTAGTTACTTCCACATCGGTAATCGTCAAGCTTGAAACACGCGGGTCTTTAACTTGAGTGCGCAGAATCATCGCCAATTGACGAGTGATTATCTGCGCTACACGTTCGCTTCTGGCGTACTCTTTTGGCATTTCTTTACTCTTTGTTGCTAATGGCTGAAAGGCTCTTCACATGATAGCGAAGAGCACAATCAGACTAAGGTTCGCTCTAAAGCTTTACCTTAACCTCGAACCTATTGAAAATCTCCAATTGGTCACCTTCTTTAATGTCACTGTAATTTGTCACACCGATACCGCACTCAGTACCAAATTTAACTTCGCTAACATCGTCTTTAAAGCGACGTAGTGAATCAATATGGCCTTCGAAAATCACGATGCTATCGCGCAAGATTCGCACATTAGCATTTCGCTTAACGACACCCTCAATAACCATACAGCCGGCAATGGTGCCAATCTTCGGTGCACGGAATACTTCGCGCACTTCAACAAGGCCCATCACGTCTTCGCGAATCTCGGGGTCTAGCAAACCTTCCATCGCGTTTTTAACGTCATCTATTACTTCATAAATGATGCTGTAATAGCGAATTTGCACGTCTTCTTGCTCGGCTAGTTTTCTCGCCTGCGCGTCGGCACGAACGTTAAAACCTATTACGAACGCTGACGAAGCCATCGCTAAGTTGATGTCTGATGCGTTAATCGCGCCGACCATGCTGTGAACCACACTTACTTTTACGTCCGGCGTTGACAGTTTAATTAATGACTCGCTCAAAGCTTCTATTGAGCCTTGTACGTCACCCTTAATTAGAACGTTAACGTTCTTAACTTCACCTTCGCCCATTTGTGTGAACATGTTCTCAAGTTTGGCTGCCTGTTGGCGTGCCAAACGCGCTTCACGATCACGGCTTGAACGAAAGCTAGCCGCTTCACGAGCTTTACGCTCATCTTCAACTACCAGCACTTCATCACCAGCGGCAGGAACACCACTTAAACCTTGAATCTCAACAGGCATCGACGGGCCGGCAACTTTAATCGTTTCACCTTGGTCGTTGACCATGGCTCGAATTCGGCCAGTCTCTTGACCAACTAAAACGATATCACCATATTTCAGCTCACCATGTTGAACCAGAATAGTACACACAGCGCCACGGCCTTTGTCTAAGCGGGCTTCGACAACGGTTCCAGTAGCTTTGCCCGATGGGCGTGCTTTCAATTCAAGCAGTTCAGATTGCATGGCAATTGATTCAAGCAAGGTATCAACGCCGTCACCGGTATGCGCTGACACAGGAATCATCATTACATCGCCGCCCCAACCTTCTGAGATTACGTCTTCATTGGCTAATTCTTGCTTAACACGATCGGGGTCTGCCGATTCTTTGTCCATCTTGTTGATAGCAACAATGATTGGTACATTGGCGTTTTTGGCATGTTTAATTGCTTCAACAGTTTGCGGCTTAACACCATCGTCAGCGGCAACAACCAAGATAATTAAATCGGTCGCTTTCGCTCCACGAGCACGCATCGCACCAAAAGCTTCATGGCCAGGTGTGTCTAAGAAGGTAACCTCGCCATTGCTGGTTTGAACCTGATAAGCACCAATATGCTGAGTAATGCCACCCGCTTCACCGGCGGTAACTTTGGCTTTGCGAATGTAATCTAGTAGCGATGTTTTACCATGGTCAACGTGGCCCATAACAGTAACCACCGGACAACGAGGCTCATAGCTTGACTCATCAACGTCGATTTCCTGATTAGCCGCGAGGAATGCCTCGGGATTATCTTGCTTGGCTTCAACTGGGTTGTGGCCCATTTCATCAACCACTAACATGGCTGTATCTTGGTCCAAGGTCTGGTTGATGGTTACCATAGTGCCCATCTTGAACAACACTTTAACCACTTCAGCCGACTTCACTGACATTTGCGCAGCTAGATCAGCAACACTAATAGCCTCACCGATCGCAACATCTCGAGTCCGTGGTGCAACTGGGCGTTCGAACCCGTGTTGATCTCCGGTACTGGTTTTAATGTTAGATGGGCGGCGTTTATCTTTACGTTTATTACGACCACGACCTTTTGTAACATGTAACTCTTCACGACCGGCAAACGGCTTGCGCTTACCGCCGGCACCTTTATCGTTTTTGTTAACGTTTGGTGATGGCGCAGGGGTTGCCGGCTTAGGCTCCGCTTGTTTGATAATCGGTGATACACGTACTCTATCAGACGCTTTGCGAATGATCGAGGGCATAATCACTTCTCGCCGTGCCCTAGGAGCTACAACGGGTTTCCTACTTAATTTCGATTTTTCTGCTGCCGTCATTTCTTTAACCGGGACTTCGACTTTTGCCGTCGATTTAGGCTCAACAGCCGCTGACTTTGCCTTAACGACAGGTTTTTCTTCAACTACAGGTTTTTCTTCAGCAACAGGTTCAGCTTTCGCTTGCGCTGCAGCTTTGGATTCGGCCTCAGCTTTTGCAGCGGCTTCTTCCGCCGCTTTATTAGCTGCCGCTGCATCTTCTGCCGCTTTTGCCGCTTTTGCCGCTGCTTCTTCTGCGGCTTGGGCGACAGCTTCTTCTGCCGCTAAACGCGCCTGCTCTGCTTCGGCTTTTTGAGATTCACTCATCTTAGCCAGCTCTTCAGCCGCAACTCGCTCACGCTCAACTTCAGCCGCTTGCTCTTGCAGCACTAATTGCTCAGCGGCATGACGATCAGCCTCTTCTTGCTCTAAAACTTCACGCTTAATAAACGTTCTACGCTTTTTAGTTTGCACCTGTACCGTGCGAGCGATGCCCGTTTTAGTCGTTTGCTGAATTTCAGAATTAGTCTTTTTCTTCAGCGAAATCTTGCCGCGGCCAGCTTCTGGCGCCTCTACAGGTGCGGTTGCCGCTCCGCCTCGAAGAAAATCAAGCAATTGTCGCTTCTCTTCATCGGTTAGTGAATCGTCGACGGTCTTACCGGCAACACCGGCATCACCGAGCTGTTTAACGACTCGTTCGGATTCAATGCCGATTTGTTGTGCAAAGGCTTTGATAGTAATGGTTGACATAATATGTGCTCTTAAATAGTTAGATTGAGTTGCGTTGGTAAGTGCTTCGGTCGAGACCTAGCCTTCCTCTGCCACCTCATCTGCCGCATCTGGGTCGATACCCATTTCTTCAAACCAAGGGCGGCGTGCAATCATAATTAACTCTTGCGCGCGCTCTTCTGTGATGTTCAAACCTTCGATTTCTAGCAACTCATCAGTTGCCGCTTCGGCAAGGTCTTCCATCGTCTTAATATCGTTGATCGCCAGGAACTTAGCCGTTGTCTCATCCATGCCTTCCATGGTCAATAAGTCTTCAGCTGGATCAGCGCCCTTTAACAATTCTTCTTTCTGAATAGCCAGTGTCACCAAGGCATCATCAGCACGCTGGCGCAGCTCGTCGACTAGGTTTTCGTCAAACTCTTCGACTTCCAGCATTTCTTCGCGAGGAATATAAGCCACTTCCTCTAAACTGGAGAAACCTTCTTGAATCAGGATTGTTGCGACATCGGCGTCGATGTCCATCTTCGCCATAAATAATTCACGCACATCAGATGACTCCTCTTCAAGCTTTTCGTTAGCTTGCTCATCGGTCATGATGTTGATTTCCCAACCAGTTAACTCACTGGCTAAGCGTACGTTCTGACCGCCACGACCAATAGATAGAGACAATTGACTATCGTCAACGATCACGTCCATCGCGCCTTTGTCTTCATCAACCATGATTGATTCAACTTCAGCTGGCGCCAAGGCATTGATGACAAATTGTGCTGGATCTTCAGACCACTTAATAATATCGACACGCTCACCGTTAATCTCGTTCGACACGCTCTGTACGCGCGAACCACGAATACCAACACAGGCACCCACCGGATCAACTTTTGAGTCGTTCGATTTAACCGCAATCTTTGCGCGCAAACCTGGGTCACGCGCTGCGCCCATAATTTCAATGATATTGTCACTGGCTTCAGGCACTTCGGCACGAAACAAAGCTAATACTAACGCTGGGGAAATACGGTCTAGAACCAATTGCGGGCCGCGATTGTTTTGCTTAACTTCGCTTAAGATAGCGCGAACCCGATCTCCGGGGCGAAGACCTTCACGTTGAATCATTTTATTACGCGGTAACACAGCTTCGAGGCCACCTAGGTCGATGATTGTATCGCCACGTTCTTGACGTTTAACAACACCCGAAAGCATTTCGCCTACACGCGGCTCGAACTCTTCACTGATTTTGTTTCGCTCGGCTTCACGCACCTTCTGCATGATGACTTGCTTGGCCGCCTGGGCTGCAATTCGGCCAAACGGTTCAGCGACTAATTCTTCTTTCACAAACTCGCCAACTTCTAACTCTGGGTCATGTTCTTTAGCAGCGCTAATACACATTTGCTTAGTTGGGAATTCCAGCTCAGCATCGTCTTCAATTACTTCCCAAACTCGATAAGGAATGTACGAGCCATCAGTTTGATCGATAACGCACTGCACGTCGATGTCCTCGCGGTGACGTTTACGAGTAGCCGTCGCCAGCGCCGCTTCAATTGCTTCGAAGATGATGCCTTTATCAACTGCTTTTTCTGTTGATAGCACTTCGGCCATCATTAAAAGTTCGCTTGCCATGTTTCCTAGCTCTCTATATTTAGAAATAAACGTATTAAAAATAAACGCTGTTAAAAGTAAATTTAGTCAAAATCATAGACAGGGATTAGTCTCGCTCTGTCCATATCTGGATACGGTAATTCAGATTGCTCGCCGTCAACTTCAACAACAGCAAACTCTTCGGTTGCTTCAATTAGCTCACCCGTGAAGCGGCGGCGCCCATTTACAAGGGTCGCCATCTTGATTTTCACTTGCTGACCAACAACCGCCTTAAAGTGAAGCGGTTTTGCCAATGGGCGATCCATTCCAGGAGATGAAACCTCTAGGGTGTACTGATTCGAAATCGGGTCTTCAACGTCTAAAATAGCGCTGAACTGTCGACTCGCCTTGGTACAATCTTCAACGGTTATACCGTTTGGCGTATCAATATAGATACGCACGATAGAAGTATCACCACCACTCAACTCAACAGCCACTAGCTCAAGCCCTAACGCCTCAGCGCCGGGGCTAAGGATTTCTTCAATGTGTGGAACTGTTAAAGCCATTCTTTCAATCTCAATTTAATTACTTCTTAAAACCTTATCCTGGTATCCCAGAATACAAAAAGGCGAGCACTGCTCACCTATTCCTGATTGAGGTCGTCGACCTAAATCAATTTTCACCACATGCGTCGACCACCAAACAAAGACCCAATACTGTCAAAAGACAGGGCCCTCAAATGAGGCAGTTCAACCTTTCAAAATTAATTTTTCACAAGTAAGCTCAAAATAACATGTAGTAAAAACACAAAACCCCGCATAGCGCGGGGCTTCCAGTGAGTTCAATCGGCATTAAAGCTGATTAAACAAATTTGGCAGCAGCGAGTTTGGACAAAACCAAACACTAGTAACACTATGCACCGCTAACTTAGCTTAACAAAAATAATCGAGCAGTTGAATATTCTTGGCTAAATCATCTAACTTTTTAAATCCGCAGTTAAGCAAAAAAAAAATTTCACTTGGTAGCGGGGGCAGGATTTGAACCTACGACCTTCGGGTTATGAGCCCGACGAGCTGCCAGACTGCTCCACCCCGCAACATCAAGTGGAGGCGTAATATAATGAATGAAATGGCTAATAGCAAGCCTTATTTTGACCTGATTTAATAAAACCCTGAATTAGCTCAATCACTCTAAACAACATCTAGGCAGCTTGTCCAACACAATCAGAATTGAACGTCATTGGCGCGTTGGCGCATCGCGCAAAGTCGCAGACAATGTCTTCATCAGCGCCCCTACTAACAACTAATTAAAGCAGCTAGCCATCGTCTGCACGGTCAAAAAACAGCAGCAGCGGCGGCAAGATAAAGAAATCAAATATCAGAGCAATAGCAACGGTCATCGCCGTCAGGGCGCCAAGATAAACATTCAAGTTAAAGTCAGACAGTATTAACATGCTAAAACCAATGGCCAACACCACCGTAGTTGTGGCAAGCGCTGGACCAACCGTTTCAAACGCGTAATGAATACTTTCTTCAGCCGATTTGCCGTCGATCTCGCGCGCCCGCCGATACTTACTAATAAAATGAACTGAGTCATCGATAATGATACCCAATGTAATACTGAACACCGCCGCGACCCCCATATTTACTTCAGCAACACTGGCTCCCCACATACCTAATGCTATTGCGGCCGGTAAGGAATTGGGTATGAAACTGATAGCCGCATATTTTAGCGAGCGCAATGACAGTAAAATCGTCAGTGTGACGCCGACTAATGCCAACAATGCACCCCACATCATGCCGTAGATGTTTTTTTCGCCCAGTGACGCAAACATTATCCTGATGCTGCTGCCTCTGGAACCTAGTTCAGGGTCATACTCGTCTAGCCATTGCCGCGCGGCAGCCTCGAAGGCAACAAATTCACCAGTGGTTACTTGCCGTGTGAAGGCCGACACTCGTAGCGACGATTTTTCGAAATTTATTAAGTTATTCAAATCCAAACCATAAGGTAAGGACAACTCATATAAGAGGTTGTATTGTGCTGACGACTGCATGTCACTGGGCAGTACATAATGACTAGGCTCATCGCCATGGAGGTTGCGATTTATGCGTTTTATCACGTCGACATAGCTGGCGACAGATTCTACGTTAGGCTGTACCAGCAGCCACTTCTCAAACTCTTCGGCTTTGGCTAAAAACAGTGGATCATGAATACATCCGTCGGAACCACAGCTCAAGGAAAAATTAATATCGAAGGCACCTGGTAAAGTTTTCTGTGAGAAGTCGATGGCATCTCGATAACTATTGCCCTGTTTAAAATACAGCGCGGGGTCATCGTTAATTTTATTAAATGGTATAAACGAGATGATGCTGATACTGACCAGCAAAGTTATAATAAAAGACGGCTTTCGATGGCGAATAATAAACTCGGCTAACTTACCTGCAAGCTTACTTTTTTCTGAACGCTGAGTTCTTTTTCTAATTAACAACATACTGATAGTCGGTAACAGTAATAGTGTTAATAGCATCGCAAACATAACGCCCAAAGCACTGATGTTGCCAAGCTCTCTAAAGGGCGGTGACTCTGAAAAATTCAGCGTCAAAAAGCCAACGGCCGTGGTTAAACTAGTAATAAAGATTGGATGCAGGTTAACTTCAAGGCTATTACGCATTGAATCTGCGACACTCTGCCCTAAGCTTAAATTATAGAGATAGACCGACAGCAAGTGTACGCTGTCGCAGACGGCTATTGTTAGAATAATAATTGGCGCAACCGAATTAACCATATTCAGCGAATAACCAAACCAACCTAGACCGCCAACCGCAGCCACAACCGACAGGAAAATTACCGTGACCGCGCCGACAATACCGCCAATTGACCGCAACAGAATCGCCAACGTTAAAATAATAACTAAAAACATTAGCGGAATAAGCGTCTTCGCATCACGATCAGACGATTCCGTTAGATTATGATTAATAATCGCTTCACCAAGCATGTGAACTATCACTTCGGTTGAACTGCTATTAATATTATTTCTCAACTGGCGTCCATAACTGACTATTTCAGCTACGGCCTCTTCTCTTTGCTGAAGTGCTTCAACGCGTTGTTGATGTGGCATTGCTTCATCAGGGTACTCTGGGATTTCGAGCGACACATTGATAAGTGTCGTAGCGCCATCATGAGAGATTACCCGATTCAGCAATTGCTTCTCAGTCAGCGCTGTTTGCTTGATTTTTGACAAAGCATTTTCATCGAGTACGCTGGTGTCATCAACGAGGTCTTCAACAACAAGCTCGTCGCCCTCGGCCCAGCTATTCTGGAAGTTTGTAAGTGAGTCAACCCGGATAGAAAAAGGAGTTTGCCAAGCTTGCTCAGTAATATTTTTAACCAGCGCCAAATTTGATGCGGTAAAAATATCACCCTTGACCGAATGCACGAGAAAAGCGATATTGTCAGTTTTGGTATAGATTGATTGGTGCAGCTCGTGGTCGACTACTTGAGGGTCATCTAAATCAAAAAAGATATTATAATTATTATTGACGTACAGATTTTTTGCGCCAACCGCCAGCAACAGCGTTAACAGTAGGCTGAGCACCGAGAGTATAATGCGATGCTGAACCAAAATATGACTTAACCGTCTTTCCACGTGCTAACCACCCTTATTGTTATTTTAATTGTCTTATCTCAGCTCGCGCTAACTATTTGCCTTAACTGCGAATAGTCGAGTTTGCCACTTGCGTTATATGGAAATTCTTTAAGGCGAATAAACTCTCGCGGAATCATATAATGCGGGAGTCGCTCCTCACATAGTAACCTCAAATCATCCACCCCTTCATACGACTCTTTGATAAAGGCGGTTAAACCTAATGCTTCACCTATATCATTTAACGGGAACGGAATGATCGCAAGAGTGCCCTGCCCCGAAATTTCTCGTAACACGTGCTCAACCTCTTGTAGCTCAACACGAAATCCCATCACTTGCACTTGCCGATCACTGCGACCATGAAAAACGAGTTCGCCGTTATCCGAATACGATGCTATGTCGCCAGTACGGTACCAACGAAGATCTTCTCCATCGTCGTTTACCTGAAGATGAAATGCACTCTGGGTTAAATCCGATCGCCGCCAATAGCCCTCAAAAACTTGATCACCACTAAGGCACAACTCTGCATTTGCAGATTTCACCCCATCACTGTCCAAGACAGCGACTTGGTTATCAACGATTGCTCTACCGATAGAGACCACAGGCTGATGCTTATCGGCATCATGATCATAAACATGCCAAGTAAAGGCAATAGTCGCTTCGGTTGGGCCATATAAGTTTACTACTGGCGACTGAACGGTAATTTGACTCCACTCTTCGGCTAGCGACTGAGGCAGAGCCTCACCACAAAAGAAACTGTAGCGAATCGATTCAAGCCTGAATGCAGAAAAGCGCTGGCGCAATAAATCTTTTGCGGTTAGGCCTAGAGACGGTACCGAAAACCAAACAGTCAATTTTTTTCGCTTTGCGAATTGAAGTGGCATTAGCATCGCCATCTTATCAGCAGCACACAAACACGCACCGTTGGCCCAGCAAACTAGAAGGTCATGCATCGACAGGTCGAAGGTGAAATCAAAAAACTGAGAAAACCGATCTTGTGGCGTGAAATCGAAACATTGATTTATCTGCTGCAGATAGGCCGACAGATTACGATCTGAAATTGGCACCCCTTTAGGCTCACCGGTACTGCCTGAGGTAAACATGAGGTAGGCTATTTCAGAACCCTCGGCCTCAAGACTCTCGTACTCTGAACGTTGCTCAGAGAGAGAGTCTTCATCAGAGGCAAGATGATCATAACTAAGTTTACCCGAGCTCTGCTGCCCCTCTATCTCGCAATTATCTAAGATCAATAAGCCTAAACGGCCCTCGAAAAAGTGATAGAGACTCATCGCTAAGTCACGACAACTTTCGTCGACCAATAGCAGCCGAACACCAGATTGCTCAATAATCTTAATATTACGTTCAAGCGGGTATCGCACATTCAGCGGCACGTAGACCTTACCAGACAAAAACGCACTGGCGATGCACTGATAACCGGCGATCGTTTTATCGGCCAAAACTCCGATGGCAGACTGCGCGCCAAACAAATCTACTAAGCTGTCCTGTAAGGCAATCGCTGGCTCCAACAACTGCCGATAGCTTAGCGCTCGTTTACCACACTCAATCGCAATATTTTCAGCGTGCGATAACAGAGACTCGCGCAATATTGTGTCAGCTACTTTTGCCATATCACTTCTCACTTACAGAGCTGGCTGGCAGGTTAACGGCTTCCTGAATAAATTTCATAACCACTTTGGCAACACTTTCCTCGGTGTATTGTGCGAAATGCGTACCCTCTTCCGTTATATGTAAGCTAGAGTTAGTCAAGGCCTTTGCAAGCCCGCGAGCTACGTCGGGATGTGTTACTTCGTCTTCTTCGCTGCCGTAGACGAGAACCGGCAAGTCATTGCCCGTAGTGTAAGCATCAGCATCCTCTTCAAAATTCAAGGACAACATGTTCGAATAGCGAAATAATGACTCTGTGTCTTTGAACGGTGCACTAGTCATACCCATTAAATCTGTGTCTAAACTATTTAACATTGACCCAATTGCATTCTGATCATTCAGACCAGCTTCGTTGCTATTGCCGTAAATGAGGTCACAGTAAAGTTTAGACGCTCGGCGACTGGCCGCCATTTTAGGGAATAGAGACCTCAAACTTTGCTGGTACTCAGTTTGCTCAACTGGCGGCTCTGTCAGGAGTGACACGCCACTGTTCAGTAAAACACCGCATTCGATGCGGTCCTTAAACTCTCTCATTGTTCGCAAACAAACTTGTGCACCACTGCTCCAGCCGACGATCACACATTTGTCTATCGCAAAATGATCCATTACGGCGATTAGATCTTTAGCATGAGTCAAGGAATTGCATTTTTCCACCTCAAACTCTTGAGTGGTATCGGGCACCCAACGTGAATCCCAGGTAATAAACCTAAATTTCCGGGATATACGACGTGAAAAAGGAGTAGAGAACTGAAGCGGCATTCCATAAGCATTGATAAAGATCAAAGGAGGGTTTTGTTCGTCGCCACGAGAATAGGCTGAGAGGCGCTGGCCATCCCAAGAGGTAACCGTTTCTCTTTCAAAGTCGAACGCTTCTTCATCTTTCTTTAGCTCGACTAAGTAATTAGCCATGCACTCTTCCAAAACAGTGTTGTTAAATACTTCTGCATGAGGGGGCAGACTGCGAACAAATACTTTTTCTGAATAGAGGTATCCCTTAGAAAATCGAGTGCCTTTATCAAACACCTGCTCAAGTGAAGTCGCTGGTGTATCGCGCTCGTTTATGAACGCGAGCGTGTCGGTACCGACCGCATCATCAAAAGATTGAAAAGTTGTGCGCACGGAGTCATGCACAGTATTGCTCAAATGGTAAATACTTTGTTCACCAAAGCCAATCGATTCGATATACAACATATCATAAAGCACCTGATCAACAGGAATCAGGTTGACTGTTGTATGCTCAGGGATTTCCATCCTTATTTTATTGTGAACTCTGCTTAAAACATCCTGCATTTCATATAAGCTTCTTACAAAACCATAAGCACCGAACCGAGTCCCACCGCTATTTTTACTCGCTATCGGACCCATTACCATCGACGGACGGAGGATGGTCCATTTGAGTTCATTCTCGAGGCAAAAGTTTGCAACCGCATGCTCTGCTGCGTGCTTACTCTCTTCATAACAATTTGCAAACACCTGATTGCCATCATGCAATTCCTCCTTAACATCGCCGCTTACGTGCCCAGCTGTATAGGCCGTTGAAATATAGACAAAGCGTTCTACGCCAACCTGTTTCCCTATCGTCATTAACGCCGTGGTGCCGATCACATTCGTGTGATTAAGTTTCTCCCTATCCTTAGGCAAGAATGCCATGTTCGCAGCACAATGCCAGATTGTTGAGATTTTACTTTCTTGTAATACCTGCATATCTTCTGCGCTGATACCGCAGTTTGGCAGGTTCATATCGCCGAGTACGCAAACAATTTTCTTTGCTAATTCGTCAGCTTCGCCTAACTCGAATTCATAGCTCTGCGCGGCTAACTGTAGTGAACTGTAAACCCGTTCCCAGCCCTGCTCATGATCTTCTGCTCGCACCAGCACAAATATTTTGCCAGGCAATTGTGAACGCCATGCTAAGTAGTGGCCACCTAGAAAACCAGTAACCCCTGTAACTAAAATATTGCTGGTATTGTGCTCTGTTTCTTGTACGAAACGGCTCATATTTCCATATTCAAATGTCATGTTCTGTCCTACCCCTTGATGTATATTTTTATTGTTTTTTTAAGATTTTCTGCGCTCGACTTTTTGTCTAACAGGCTGAGTTCCCTTTCAAGCGCACACCCCTTGTAATAACGGTAACTACAAGCAGAGAACTCAGTTGAATAGTTTACGCAGCAGACATGAAAAAGTTCTCTTTTACCGCTTGTAAGGTTCTTGTTTTCTCAAGCAACTCTTCCCCGACCTCGATTTCGATACCACTTAAATCTTCTATCATCAATATATATTCAACGAAAAATAATGAATCCAGAACCCCAGTATCGACAAGATCCTGAGTCAGTTCGGCCGGCGTATTAAGCTTTTTCTTGAGTACCACCCAATCGACCAACTCATTGTAGTGCTCTTCCATCAGCTGTTACCCCCTGGGAACGCTAAGCTGATGCCACAGGCATCAAAAGCTCTAGTCACACTCTTAAGCATTTTATTTTTGTAGATACTTTGTCTCTCAGAACTCTCAATTAGCTTAGAGCGAATGCTCATTGGCCTAGCTAAGCCGGCATCTCGATACATAGATGGATTAAAAAGAGCGTTATAATTAACTATCAAAGTCTTCGCTAACTCAGCGTTTGCATACTCAACATCTTCCTCAGTGTGCAATGCTTCCTTGGCAAGTACACTCAATAGGCGGCGACCGTAGGTGATGTGCCTCGCTTCGTCGTTGTAGTGTGCTTGATTGATCTCTCTCACAAACGTATGAACTTGTTCATCCTTTGAGTTGATGATGTTGTAATAGTGGCCGATCTCTTCAAAAAGGAGAATTCGTGCAAAAACCATAAAATGATCTAGCGACCTACTTATTTTTTTTGCTTCCGTTGGCATACTTTTACTGCCGTACACCTTGCCAGCATAGAGAGTGCAAAATTTTTGGAAATACCACATGTGTTGATTTTCTTCATTAATCAGGTGATACAAATATTCTTTAGCCTCCCCCAGCGGCATCTCATCCATGATTCCTGTCACACTATGAATGAGCTCGCGTTCTCCAACGGTATTCATACTAAAAGAATTAATGCATTCCCATTTAGATAATTTTATTTTTTGTTGTTCGCTTAGCTCGCCCTCAAATTCTGTACCGGCAATCGATAACGCATTAGGAGAAAACCAATATTGGTCTTCATCAATGGTTTCTGGCCAGTCGAATGAATCGAATGTGCTAGCGTGTGCTGCAGTGGAGAATTTAATTAATTTATCCGTAATTTTTATAAATGACATAATTCAAATCCAGTTTTTAACAAGGTTATTTTAATTTCATAGGTTGATTTCAGGAGCCTGGCATTCATTTAGCAGTCTATACCCATAACACTGCTAATGGTTTTTGAGCACACACATCAAGTGCGCGTCAAATTAACTAAAACGTCGACCCGTCGCCATCTAGCCAAAGCTAATTCAGTGTAACTGCAGCAAGCGAATAACTGGCTTTAACCGTAATTATCTCGAAGCCTTGTTTCTAGCAAGCTTAGCTAACTACTAACTACCCCCGCAAATTTGAGTAACCACCCAGCAAATAAGCCTCGATAACTCATTACTACTTCTTGCGTAAGCGGGTTCAATATCTTTTACGGCACCGGCTTTAATCCAACAACATACCAACCTTGAAACAAGAACTAACCCTTCCTGTTCAGCGATAGTCGCTTTTCATAACTCAATAATTTTTAATCGGCGGCAAGGATACCGCCCGAAATCAAATAACCAAATGCGCAAGGCATGAGTAAAATGATACTTTGCATTCGACTTAATAACTAATATGGCGCGTGAATGATAGCCATAACCCAGAGGATTATCAACAGTCAAATTCAGCTCGTAGAGCGGATGCTCTATTAGCTAAATAATTGAAAGCCATAAATTCACGCAAGTTTCGCTGCACATCTTTGTTGTTGCTTTGTTTATTGAAACCCAGCTTATTAAAACTAAGCAAGTAAGAGCAATCGGAGGCAATAACAATGTGCATCGATAACCCGAGCTCACCAACCTTATAAATAGTACTCCAAGCCTATTTGAATAAAACTATCATTGCGAAATCGAAATAAAAGATCATTGGGCTCATTTGATTCGAAATAACGCAATTCAATGTTAACTGAGAACTTAGAGTTGATCCGGGTTCCCGCTTCAATAAAGATAGAGCGGCTTGATGACACATCTAAGTCTTGAGCAACACCAAATAAAAGTTCCGAATCGTTCATGTCATTCAAAGCCAATCGAGCGCCAACGAATAAATCGTTCTGAAATAAGCTGCTTGCATTTTCGCGGCGTTCGTCCCAAGAGTATTCGGCTAACGCACCTAAATCATAGGCAGAGCCAAGCACCCCAACAAACGAGTATTCAGCACCAATAGTAGCGGCTGCGAAATCACTACTTAGCGAATCGTTATGGTTGCGTTGAATCGCTTCTAGCTTAAAAAGCCATGCATCGGTTGTAAGCTGTAGGTCTAACCCAAACTGGTCAATAAGTGCATAATACGGCGTCGTACTCATATCGGTGAGGTTAAAAAATCGAAACAAATCAGGCTCGCGTGAGGTGCCACTAAACCATGATAAGCCAATACCTAAATCACCGACCGTTTTGGCATATCGTAATGCAAAATCTAGGTGAGTTTCTTGCGAGCTTGATTGGTAAACCTCATTATGATTATCGACCAAAATACCGCCATTTAAACGGCCATCCTCACCTGCAAAGGTGCGTGCCCGAAAGTAAGGCAGTAGGAACGCATCAAAGGTACCGTAATCGTTAAAATAGGAATAGCGAACCATAGGCTGCCCGAGCTTATCCTCGCCATCAATATTTTCAACGCTATCAGTTTGATTAATAATATCGACCAAATGCTGCGACTCGGTCACCCCCCAAAATACTTGACCAACACCAATAGAAAACTCAGAATTATCATTTAGCTTTGACCAGATAAATTGCCGCAAATCTAAGTGACTACGCTGATCATCAACACTGTCAAGTCGGACGAAGGGCTCGATAATAAGTTGCTCGTCGCCTTGATTCCAATCTCGAAAATATTCCGCTTCAAGGCGCAGTGATGTTTGCCCTTCGGATAAATTTTCTTGAGTTGCCTGTTGCCAAAACAATCGCTGCTCTAACTCCACGTTTGCGTTGAAAGTTTGAGCTGAGCATAGAGGCCCCACAAATGGCAATAAGCATATTAAAACGGCGATATGCTGTATCAAGCCGCGTGGCTTTCGCAGTGCGTTCGACACGGGTTAACGTGTGCGCTGAAGACGGTTTTCATTGAAGTCGGCATCCGTTAAGCCAACATCAAATTTTAAATTTATAATCTCAATATCTGTGCTTTTGCCGGTCTTGTGGTTCACCATAAATGACTTTCCAGGCCGCCAATACTTCTCTTTATACCGCTTGTAATCACTCATATTCAAAGTTTTCAAAAGAGAGTCGCGCCGATCATAGAAATCAATTTTATGAATTCGATAGTGCTCTTTATCGATCCAGGCGACCATTCTCGTATAACCCGAATATTTATCAACAGGCCGCATTTCGGTTACGAACACATCAAGATCATTGAACTTTTCTTCTCTTAACAAATCATAGGTATTTTTCTCTACTTCGAATGACGAAAGATCTTCGAAGGCGAATTCACTACCCAAAAATGGACCCGATTTATTACGTGAGGCAATTCTCTTAACCCGCTTAAGCGCCGGCAGAAATATCCATTGGTCATCTGAATCAGTGATGTGAGAAAATGACAGAAATACAGTGCCGCGAACATCAGCCGGCGTATCAAAAATGGTCAAACTTTTGTCGCCATCACCATCAACCTCAAGGCTTCTGTTACGCATGTTGCGCACAACCTCCTGCCCTTTTTTGTTTCGCAGCGTCATCACCATTTCGCTCTGCGAGTCGCCCCAACCCAAGTCGCGCAATTTAGACTGCTTGGCAATCTCCAAGCCAGCTTCTTCAGAATTTTGAGCGGCGATAGTAAAACTATTGAACGCGACCAGCACAATAAGCCCTAGCTTCAGGTAGGTTTTAAGATCAAAATACATATAGCACTTTCCATTTGTTATAAATTTTTGCTAAAGAGTATAACGAACTGAATCCAAAAGTCAGCTTTTTTCAAACACCTACATAGTGAGAAGCCCTATCCGTTGGAATTAGCGCGCGCGGAGACAGCTTGAGGCTCAGCGCTCATCAGGCCGTTGATATAATCGTGAGCCGAATAAAGCCCCCACTGACTAGCCCAGGGTTAAGCAATAGCTTACTTTTTAATGTTTTATAAGCCGCGGATTCTAGTCACCAGCGCGCCTTACATTAAATGAATCAAATTAATTTTCATAAATCAAATGATCTAACTCTAGGTTACCCCCTTTGAAAAAAACTGACCAACTATCATCATCATAATGATTTCAAAGCACCGCAATTCTTCCAGTATTGTCGTTTAATTTGTAAATAACCCAATCAGACTCATTGTGTCCGCCTTCGAGAAACCTTCCTTTTTTCATTTGCTCGCCTAGATAGCCAGATCTTTCAATAATGGCTTGACCTGCAAGTACGGGCTGCAGAACCCTCAAGTCAGAATAGCTAGAAACTATCTCTTTATTGGGGAATTCATCAATTAAGCTCTTTCCACCAGCTGGGTCGATTTCTAATTGTGCGAAATCTGTTGAAATTACGTCGTTAATATCCCCTGACATATTTAATACTCCGTTTGATGATTTTAAGTAATTATGTACTTAATATAACGAACTAATATTTAAAGACCAACCCTACTCGAAAGAAAGTCTTCTGAAGCAACAATCGGCAGGTGCTCCGCCAGTACGGAAAAGAAGGATCTTTGACTCCAAACAGCAGGATCTCCGATTACATAAATATTGGATTTAGCTCTAGTCACTGCAACGTTTAATAGATTGGGTTTTTCAGAGGCCCATTTTGCGCCACCCGTATTCTCAAGACTACAACCCAAAACAAAGATAACGGTATCATTCTCCTTGCCTTGAAAAGTGTGTACTGTGCCTATGTTTTTTTTGTTAGAGATACCTGCTTGTTTAGCCAATGACTGAAGTCGTTTTTTTACTGCTTTAAATGGCGTAATCACATATAGATTTCCGATATCCTCTCTTTGAACCATCAGATGTTCTAGGATTTCGGAGAATACACGCCCCTGCTCTTCTACATAATGTTTCTCAGAACAATCGCCACTTACCGCAATCCAAGCATTTGAATTCAACGATGAATGCAAGCTAGGTTGAATTTGATTCTTATCGCTTCCATGAATCATTCTGTTGTCGTAAGCAATAGCATTAGAAATGGAAAACATTGGATCAATACAACGGCGATGAACCCACAGGGGGATACCGACCCAACAAGAATTCTCTCGTACGCTTAACATGCAGCCAAATTTATTCGCTCTATCGGCGAACTGTTGCACTGACCATTTATCAAGCATCAAGAGTTCACTATCGGCACCATGAGCCCGTTGCGTTAAGTGATTCACTAAACTTGGTAAGGTCACAAATACCGGCTCCACTTGTAAAGGGTCACCGACTACGATGGCTCGCTTGGCTCGCCAAAGACCGCCAACGGCAAGGTGCGGAGCAGCTTGCCCAGCTTCGTCAATCAAAAGCCAACCGATTTTTTCAGCTGATCGATTCTTAAACATTCGGCCAAGAGAAGCAAATGTGGTGGAGATAACCGGCACAAGTAAAAATAAACTGGCCCAAACTTTTTCAGGATTTTCTACAGGCTTACCCATCACAAGAGGTGTTATTTCTTTAACCATCTTATTGAAAAATACGTTATTACCACAAACCTCAACAAGCCAGGCTTGGTGAACGGCTAAGGCACGGGCAAACAGCTCTGAGCGAATTCGGTTGATATCTTCATTCTGCCAGAAAGCATTACGCTGAAGCTCTTGGTCATTAATCTGTGCTGCGTTATTGGGGAATTTAATCTCGTGAAACTTTTCTTTAGCCTGTGCGTAGTCACTTTTCCTTTGATCATATTGCTGACTTTTTTCGATAACTCTTCGGCTAGCTACTCCGCGTTGTTTTTCAGATTCAGTCCGACTCTTTATCTTTTGTGATATCTGCTTTTTAACGTCGTTCACATTCTTCTTTGATTCTATAACGCGCTCATACGCCGCATCTAAGACCTCAATATGCAATTTGTATTTAGATCGAATAAACAGACGTCGCCACCATGAGGGAGCCCGACTCCTCTCTTTTTCCAGCTCCAGTTCGACTATAGACAAGGCATCAACTAATTGATCTTTGTCAGCTTCAAGCGCCACTAAATTAATGGATAGCTTTTCAATTCCGTCTAGCAACACTTTTATTTCTCGTGTCTCCTTCTCTAAATACCTTTCTTTCGAGGTCTCACAAAAAAAACGGTACATTTTTTCGAGTTCAATCAATTCGCTTTGATACAATTTAAATTCATCACGCTTTTTTAAAAATTCACTTTTAGCGTCACGAAAACTGGGTATCTTATTTTTATCTCTAGCCCTGAAGCCCCAAAAGTTTAGACACTTTTTAATATCAACGGCCTCAGGCTGACCTTTCATTTTTTTTATCGAGTTTTTAAAAAATAAACGATCCTTGAAATCATTACAATTGTCCCACTTACCCAGCACACCACTCATTAACCCCCAGCATTCATCTTCAGGCTTAATCGGTTCGTAGCCTTTGATATCAACACCTTTAGAAAGCAACTGATTTGCTATCGGCCTAAAATGCTCAACTTGCTTGAATTCATTTGCGACGGAAGATAGCAGCGGGAGCTCACGAGAAATATTCTCAACGGCGCCATTATTAGATGATGCGACAACCATATCAAAGCCACAAAGAGCCTCTACAGGGGCGCCCGTCTCTGAATCAATTCCGTCCAGCACTTTATCAAAACCGGCTAACACCTCCGCTCGACTAACAATATTTTGCGCCACTATGTCTCGAAGCAAGGTAGTTTTACCCGTTCCAGGTGGACCATTTATAGATAGTAGGCCACTTTCTTTAAGCTCTTCCATAGCAACATTAATCCCGAACTGTTGCATCAATGACATATTATGCTTTGGCTCTGAGAGCCATCGCCCTGCAGGAGTATTCTCAGGCTTTAGAAATTTTTCAATAAACCGAAGCCCATTCTCTGTATAGAGGTCTGGCATCTTCTTACTCGTGCCAAGCAAGTATTGCATTAAAGGCTTAGATGCCTCGCCTCTGGACAAACCCCGTATAACTCGTTCAATGTCCTCAATATAAAAACTATTTAGAATCGCCTGTTTTAGCTCGCTTACCTCAACGTCGGTCTCTCGATCCTTAGAGGTATTCGCTTCTTCAAGCCGTGCATTAACCTTCTTCTGAATTTCAGCAGCTTTGCCAATTTGTCGTTGACCGTTTCTCTCAGTATCCCAACACAATAATATTTTAAATCCACGATCACCGTCGGCGTTAAATCCCGCCCACTCATTAAGTAACGCCGTTAATGAAACCAGTGCATCGACGGATAAAAGCCTAAACTCTGGTTTATTCGGGCTTAAAGGCAATTTCGCTTCTAATCTATTTAAACCTTCATCTAATAACTCACACCTTTCCTGAAAATGACTGAAGCTTAAATTGCTTAGTTCACCCTTTTGCAATAAACCCATTGCCCAAGGCAAGGTGCTTACCGACATTCTGCTCAGGTTTGGAACACCGGCGTTACTTACTCTTAACTTGGCGAAACAAGTCTTACTCTCTACGTCTGAACGCTCCTCAAGCTCGATTTCTTCGACTGTTTCAGCTTTAGATGGGCTGATTTTTTGGGAAACAAGATCAGCTAATATGCTTTGATTAAATACGCCTAAATATAGTGTGTAGCTATAGCTCTGATGCTGTTGTAAGCCTAAATTAGCCTTAGAGTTGTCATCCAACCACGGAAGCGCTGAATTGCCTAAACGAACTAATTCGCTCTGATCAATAAGCACGCCGTAGTCTTTATCATCTTCACTCGGTATGGAGCTAGGTTGAAAAAACTCAATTTGATGCCAGCTGCGTAAAACTCTGATCGCTCTCTCGATCTCCTTTGACATGTAGCCCCCTTAATAATAAAAACATTCCCAAAGCGTTATCGCAATAAAAACATAGATAACGACAATGGAACTATAACGAATTTATCGTTTAAAATTAAGAAATTAGTCGAATGCGAGAGACTCCGTCGACTCATTACAACGTCTATAGTGAAACCAGCCTAGCTACGATACTTAACAACCACCGTCTTAAGATGCTGAGTTAAAAACTTCGGACTGAAACCCCAGCGTTCCGGCTAACGTTTGCATTACCTATCGTTTCTAAAAAAATGACTCTGAGTTCAAAGTTTGCCGCCCAAGTAATGCTTCTTTGTGATTTTTGGGCGTAACTTGAAAAATCGACGAGCACGAATAGTCTTAATTACTTGAATCACAGCCGATGGTGAACTTTCGGCCAATTAAATGTCACAGCGTTTTATCTTGAACGTGACTCTAAGCCACGACGTATAAGCCGAACACTCATTCTTAGAGCTAACAAAATCAATAGTTTAACTATGGCTGTCCAGCTTATGGCAGTGCTCGTGAGCTTATCAGCCGTTAGAATCGAACTAGGCTTAAAATTTCCAGAGTAATCTTCAGGGTTATTAGGTATCGTCAAATACGTTGCTGATTTAATGCCTATCGTTACTTTTCCGGATAAACCTTCGGGAATATATTTATGTTTACGGGCACTTTCTATTCGCCTTTGTAAATATCTATCCTGGGTGGCTGATTTGCGAGCTTGTTTGAGTAACTGGTAGCCTTCGAGACGTTGCTGGCTTTTAACTTTTCGATCAAGAAGCTCAGCCTCTTTTCTGTCCTTTTCAAGTGCTAAGTTTTGCATTTCAACTTCATGCTCAAGCTGAGCCTTACGCTCTGCTTCAGCGGCATCTGCTTTTAGCTTCTCTACTTGAGCGATACGTTGCGCTTCCTGTTCCAGTACAGCTTGCCTGCTCTCCTGAAAGTAGTTGTACACATTGAACAATGCGACAAAGAAAAACATGCCGATAGCGCCATAGATGATGACATTTTTTTTTTCATACTCTTTGAACTTCCCTAAATGCTCAAAATGATTAACACACATATGACGACACCAGTGACGTGAAAGAAGCTTCCCAGATACTCCACGGTGGCTGAAATATGCAGTAAAAGAGATTTAGGCCTTTCCTTTTACTATTACTCACACTTGCACCAATACCTACCCCTAACCTTACACCTACTTAATCAAGGGTAATAAAGCAGCAAAAGACCAACGGCAACAAAGCTTTCGGGAGGTCCGAAATTGAGAGCTATGGCAATGGACAATCAGATTCAAGCAGCGAGACCTTGTGTAGAACTAGAGCATCGATTAAGTATGCTGACATAGAAAAAGTTATAAGTGGAAATAAGCCCCACTTGGCGCTTGGTTATGAATCCATTTTCACCCTCAGGACTGAAGGGAAAGGAAAAGAGCTAAGAGCGGCTTACAAAGATCTATGGGCATCACTGCTGGTTGGGGCCGATGCTGATAGGAGGTCGGGGATATTGGGTGGGATAAAGGATGCCCAGGCTAAGATGGATTCCGAATTAGAAGAGAAAGGTGGATCTGCTTGCCAGACTTTTAAGTGCCTGATACCTGATCATGGCTTTACTCATCAAAACGTTCAAAGGCTATTAATTGCACATGGAATAGAAAACCATCTGAACTGCGTCCCGATGGCTATATTTTTTAGTCTTGAGCCTAACCTATAGAATATAGGTGTTGTTTAACTTTGAGCTGATTTTTGGAAAATCAATCACACTGGCTTTTGCTTCTCGTGCAGTACCTCAATGCGACTTACGAATTAAGGTTTAAAGTAAGAAAAGGGGTAGAGTGGTGGGTAGAAAAAGAAAGCCCCTGACTAACACTAGGCTAATCAAGGGCTTTTCTATTCATAATGGCGGAGAGGGTGGGATTTGAACCCACGAAGGGATATTATCCCTTGCTGGTTTTCAAGACCAGTGCATTCAGCCGCTCTGCCACCTCTCCAAACCTTTATAAAGTCGTTGCTTGGGCTTATAACGGCCTCACTCAACGAGCGCGCAATATTAACCGAGCGCATTAGAATTGACAATGGTTTTTATCAAAATTACGCTAATTAATTGGTTTTCTCAGACTTTCCGGAAAAGTAGTACAGGCGAGCGGCGTAAAGCAAAAAGAGGCCGAGGAATAAAACTAATTGCAGGTGGTCTGCCAAACCGATACGCCATAGCGCGATACCGATCAAAATAAAGATTGATTGCAAGATAAGCGCGATGATTAAACTAAGGTTTACCGAGATACCTCGATCGAGTAATTGGTGATGATAATGGATTCGGTCAGCTGAAAATGGTGACCTACCTCGCATCGGGCGCACAATTAATACCGCGACAGCATCGATCAGAGGTAGTGCTAGGAGCCAGAGAGCCGTTACTGGCCATATACCGGTACTAACTTGGGAGCAATCGATTAACAAGTAAGCTAACAGTAGGCCAAGCATGGTAGAGCCTGCGTCGCCCATGAACACTTTCGCCTGCGGACGGCCTATTCGAATATTCCAAACTAAAAATCCGGCGATGGCACTCAAAGAAATCAATAATAGGCCTTGGGATGGGTGTCCAAACAAGAACAATGACAACAACACCAGAAACACTAATGAGCCTGCTAGGCCATCTAATCCATCAGACATATTGACCGCATTAATTACACCGATACAGGCAAATATAGTCAGTATGGTCGACCCAAGCGGGCTCAATAATATTCGTTGATCTGATGAAAATAGGTAGCCTAAGTCAACCAAGGCGACATTGCTGAAGACGATCATCAAATAAGCGGCAAGACCTTGAGCCAGAAACCGGGTCCACGAAGGCAAATTATATCGGTCGTCTAGCGCACCTACGGCACACATCAAAAATAGGCTTGGCATTAGTGACGAGAAACTACCGTCAATCAATAACATACCGGACAATAATCCAAGATAAATTGCGATGCCGCCAACCATTGGCGTGGCTGTTTGATGCAGTCGGTGCTCGCCGGGCTCGGCGATTAAACCTAGCTTGGCAGAAAATTTCGACAATAAGTAAACCGCAAGTGATGTAATGATCAACACCAAACTTAGTAGGCCCCACTCGGCCGTAGTATTAACTTGCATTCGCACGTCGTATAATAAGGTGTGAGCCAAGCGCTAACACGTCCATATTGGTACGTAAAAAACAGTCCAATGCCTCTTCAGGTTTACACACCACGGGCTCGTTCTCGTTAAATGAGGTGTTCAGCAACATTGGCACCCCCGTTTTCTCATAAAAGCTCTGAATCAGCCGGTAATAGCGCAGATTGCCACTTTCGGTAACGGTTTGCAGCCGGCCTGAGCCGTCTACGTGGGTTATCGCCGGTATTTTAGCTCGTTGATGTTGTTGAATCTGAAACACCTTCATCATAAACGGCACTGGCGCGTCTGATTCAAACCACTCTTTAACCTGCTCTTGAAGCACCGATGGTGCGAAGGGCCGAAATGACTCTCGCCGCTTGATTTTAAGGTTCAGAATGTCTTTCATATCCGCGCGTCTGGGGTCGCCGAGTATCGATCGATTACCCAATGCACGAGGCCCCCATTCCATAGCGCCCTGAAACCAGCCAATCACTTTCCCGTCTATTATCGCATCACTTACCTGATCGACCATGTTGCTTAGCTCAAGATCTGATTGGACATCGCATCCGGCTGACTCTAGCTCGCTGTGCTTATCGCTCAGCAATTGCGCTAATTCAGCGTCATCAAAACTAGGGCCCCAATAAGAATGGCTCATAACAAAATCGCTTGAGACTGCTCGGCTTTTACCGGCCTCTACTGCCGCGCCAATCGCACCACCAGCATCACCGGCGGCTGACTGAATGTAAACATTCTTATACGGTGTGTTCAAGTGTACTTTACCGTTAGCCACCGAGTTCATGCCACAGCCACCGGCGATGGTCAAGTTGTCGCATTGATGTTTTGCATGCATAGCGTTCAACATTGTAAAAAAGGTTCGCTCGTAGGCATCTTGAATCGAGCGAGCTAGATCTTTGTGGTGCTGTTCTAAGGGCTGATTTTTTGCTCTGACGGGGCCTAATAATGCGGCTAATTTGTCGGTATAAAGCTGGCTAACCTTTGGCGACCCACCGTCCCACTGATAACCAATTGGATTTGTATGATGCTGGAAGAAATCTAAATTTAACTCGAAGCCACCATCACTAGTCGGGCTAACAATTTGATCCATTTGCTCTCGGTAAACCGGCTTGCCATAGGGGGCTAGGCCCATGATTTTGTACTCATCGCCATAATGTGGAAAGCCCAAATGCTGAGTCAGCGCTTGATAGAAAATACCTAAAGAATGAGGAAAATAGACACGCTTCTGAACATCAATACTTCCATCTTGACCGAACCCCCACGCAGAGCTGGAAAAATCGCCAAAACCGTCCACCGAGATAACACTGGCCTCATCATAAGGCGATACATTATAGGCCGACGCAAGATGCGCCATGTGGTGCTCAATGTAATCAATCTCGCCGTCGAACTTTTGCTCAGGGAATGATTGTTGTAAATATTCTTCTATGCCGTTACGCTTTTTTCTTGTCAATAACTTCTCGCGAATTAGCGACAACGAAGTCTTACCCGACAACGCAAACGCTATTTTTTTCCATCGAGCGGCTTTCGGGTCTGTATTGATCGCGATTACGTCAATATCACTCAGAGATAGGCCCTTACTGTCGAGACAATAGCGAATTGATTCACTGGGAAAACCCGCCCAATGCTTAATACGCCGAAAGCGCTCTTCCTCGGCGGCGGAGACCATTACGCCATCAATAAAAAGACAAGCTGATGAGTCGCCATGAAATGCGTTTAAACCAATGATATTCATAGTTCTATTAATAGTTTGTTAGCCTGAATTAAGCATAGAAAGCCGTGAGGTAACTTGCCTCGGCAAAGCGAATAATGCCCCAGTTAGCATGCCAAGCACCAATAACACGAAGACATCTCCGTAAACCTGAGACGCGACAATAAAAGTTGGCACATTAGCCAATAAAAATGCCAAGGTTCCAACTGAAAATGTTAGCTTCGACGGTAACGCTGTGGCCACCAATTGCAGGCATCTATGTAAGTGCCTAGCAATTGCTACGCCAAGCCAGAGCACGAATATGAGTGAAATAAGACCAAGCTCCGAGACCAGCTTGCCGATTCCGCCTTCGCCGGCTCCCGATAGGTTAATGTCCGCACTTACAAAGTGCTGGGCACCCTGTGCCGCAATGCCAAGCCCACCACCGAAGATTCCATATAATCGATAGGCCCATGAAATAGAACCAATGCCTAGGGATGCGAAACGTTCGCCGGCGTCGTCGAAAACCGAAACGCTCCTAGCAACGTACAGATCGTATTGGGTTCCTTCAAAGTTTGGAAGCAACCAATATCCGGCAAATAATACCGTTAGACTAATCACCGACGCTGAAATAAATCGAGTGGATAAACGGCCTTGGTAATATCGTAAGATTGGGAAATACAGGGCCGCAAAGATAAAAATCTGCAGGATCATTTTACGCCGACCGGTTAATATTATTGAGCTCATTAAAAGAATCACTGTCAACGACACTAATATAAGTGACGACAATGAGACTCTATCAGCGGTCAAAATAATTAGAAAGCAGATGCCGGCCCCCATGTGCCAAGAAGCAACTTCCGAACTACGCATTAAGCCTGAATACGCTTTGAGAATGGTTCCTTGGTCATAAATCACAAGGCCAGAGCCAACTTCACCGAAGAGTTCGCTCTGCACCCCTAAAAAAGACATTAAAACCGAAATGGCGACGATTATTGCAAAAACGCAAAACACCATTAAAAAGTTACGTACTAATTCAAATCGGTAGAATTGAGAGTAGCCAACAACAATCGCAACCAGCGGAGCGATATAAAAAATTGCTCCCAATCCAGTTAAGATTGGCGAGCCGTACTTTAAAAGAGAATGACCGCCTTGTATAACAATGATCGATAAATAGATACTTAATGGAGACATTATTTGACTACTCCACTTTGAGAATGGCTCCATAAACGAATCTTGTGAAACAAGAAAACGCCTTAAAGCAATACAGCCAACTAAGCCGCCGACCATGATAGTCATGTACACAGGTTCGCCGGCAATCAGCTTTCTTGCTGGGTCTTGCAAAAAGCCAACGGCCACGATAAAACCCGAAATGCCAACGTCACGTGTCAAACCACGTATGCAGCCGAGCGCTAATATGGCAAAAAAAACACCAACTAGCATACGGCTACCAATCGATCGAATAAAGCCATCAATCAGACGTCCGATCGGGGTTAGTATACGACCAAGTTGAATAGCGGTTCAGCAGAGATTGTAGACGGTCAAATCGATTTAGTAAGCGAGACATGATGTAGCCTGGCTCTTTAAGGCCGTATTTAACTTTAGCCTCGGCCATCTCGCGCCCTAATATGTCTTGGGCGTTGGAATTTTTTGATTCGTCGTGAAACCGGATACACCCCAGATAGGTTGATATTTTTTTAAAGCGTCCAACTTTCCACATCCGGTAAAATAGATCGAAATCCATAATGTAATAAAGCTCTGGGTTAACGCCGCCGACTCGTCGATACAATTCGCTTCGCCAGAAACAGCATTCTTGAGCCATAGGCTGGCCTAATGCCCAGTGGTAGGAGGTTAAGAATCTCGGCCAAACGTGACTGCCTTGATCCTGTCCATCAGCATCAATAAGGCGTCTATCGCTGTACACAAATTCCACCGTGGGGTGCGTCATAAAAAAACGCGACACCTTGTCTAAGGCACCAGGCAATAGTATGTCGTCAGAATTTAACCAACAGAATAGTTCGCCAGTCGCTCGCTCAAAGCCGGCTGACAAAGCAGCCGCCTGACCGCCATCTTCTTGACTTTGCCAGTAGCTTACTTGTGTTGCATAGCGCCTTATAATATCGACCGATTGATCACTGCTACCACCGTCATAAATTAACATTTCTAGGTTTGGGTAATTCTGAGACAGTACACTATTTATTGCGCTTTCAAGGTAAGCCCCCTGATTGAACGAGGGCATTACTAAGCTGATTTTAGGATAATTCTTCGGTGTCACTGAACTCATTTATTCCTGCCCGCTATGATTTTTTCATATAGGGCTAAGTGTCTCTCAACTTGCTGAGTATAAGTGAAATTTTCTGTAACATTTTTCACCCCATTATTACCGAGCCTGCTGCGTAACTGATCATTGTCAAGTAAATGCTCGATTGCCTTAGAGACTGCGTCTGAATCTCCTTGAGGGCACAAAACCCCATCGGCTTGTGTCTCATCAAAATGCTTGGTTTGTGCAGCGCTGCCTGGGCAGTCTAGCCCTTTGAGGTGCTCGGGAATACCACCCACCGCCGATGCGATAACCGGCACCGCGCACGCCCTTGCCTCAATCGTAACCGTTGCAAATACTTCTACTTTTGCGCAATGCACATAAATATCAGAGGCAGAATAATAATCAGCCATGCGATGAGCATTCCGCTCGAATGGCATAAATTTAATCGTAACATTACCAATTTTCTCGTCGTCTCCGGCATGCCCAACCGCTAGAACAATGACATTTACATCACCTGAGAGCTTAGCTAGTGCCGCGCGCAGGGTGGCAAAATCTTTCCATGGATTATCGACCAAGCCGCTGGCAGCTATCATCAGCACCTTAGTGTCCGCTGAAATGCCAAGCTGTTGTCGCACCGAACCTTTATCACGCGGATAGAATATGGTGGTATCAACACCATTTGGAATTACAGTGTGGCTTAGAATTGAGCCCGTCAACAACGATGCTTTAGCTTTGTCCATCAACCATTGAGAAGGCGTAATTAGATGAAATTTTGTATTACTAAAAATCTTTTTTTTAGCCGCCCAATTTTCCGATGTTTTGTCTTTTTCGATGGCCGGAAATAAGTTCAAATCTGGGCAACGACCACAACCGGTTTTCCACCTATCACAGCCAAATGAGAAGGCACAATGGCCACTTAGCAACCAAGCATCATGCATGCTTAGCAACAATGGTAACTTGGCCGATACGCTCTCTAACTCCCTGAGGTCAAAGTAGTTACCGTGCAGGTTATGACAATGAACTAGGTCAACATCGTTAACTAGACTATCGATAGCCACCGACGTGCCCGGGAAGTCAGTTTGCTCATAGCCCTGCCGAGTCCGATAGTTTCTTTGCAGCTCACCCAGTTTCTGGATGCTCCTTAGAAGTAAGCCCAGACCCCTGATGCGAATACTCTGGCGATCATAGTAAGCAACGGCTCTCGACCAAAATCGCACCCAAGCATTTCTGTATGCATCGTTATCAATTTCGATAATAGATGAGTTACCGCCCTGTTTTCGGTCGACTAAAAGGTAGCTGTCGTAACCAGCATCTTGATAGGCCAGGAATAAGCTAAGGGCAGTCAGCTCGGCACCACCGCCACCATCCGACGGTGAAATCTGCAAAATAGAAAGATTAGTCTTGCGCATGCAATTGCTCAAAATTCCAACCCTGATCAGCCGCATGTTGCATTTGCAAATATGGGTAATGATAGCCGTCTTGCGAAAATTGCTCGATTTTGGTTTTCACTAATTGCATGTCTACCAGCCCTTTTTTAAAGGCGAAAAGATGATTGTGCGAATTCCAATAATGTACAGAAATCATTTCATAGTCACCTGATTGAACTAAGTACTCTGCCGCGACGAATGACGCTCTAGTTACTGCTGTTTCCGGTTTACCTTTACTTGCAACTCGATTAGCCTGATTTAATTTCGCCAGCTCGGCCACACTAAGGTCGGCAACCATTGGCTCTTTGTCGCCGGTGTCATACCAGATAAATAACGCACTTGGGTTCTGTTTAATCAGATACTCCAGTTGTAATCCTTGAGTCGCAACTTCTTTAGTATTTAAGCCGACTAAATCAATAAACGAGTAATTACTTGCCCAATACGGTAGCCGCCCCGCCTCAGTGACGGCGACTAGACTATCTGATGGCAGCAGCTGATTAAACCAAAATGGAAATACATTGATATAGTTTCGAGACGCTAAGTAGCGGAAATTTTGACGTGTATTGGCAACGCCAACCACCGACCAGTAGGCCAACAGCGCCATTGTTGCTAGAGCCAGTGCAGCAATAAACCGTTGATGTCGGAAATGATGCCCTAATAAAAATATCAAAGTAGCATAAAAGAAAACCATCTGCGGCGTCTGAAACCGAAAGCCAACATTCTGCGACTGATGAGCAAAACCTAAAGCAGATAAATGTAGCAAAAATGGGATAGCCGCGATAATCACTAAAAACAAAGCTGTTTTTGCCGACCTGTTCCGAGTTAAGAAAGGCAAAGCAAGCAGACAAAATAGTGTCGTGGTTAGAAGAACCGTGTTGCTCGACATCCATGCCCAATTTTGAGCCCAGCCTTCAAACAACGACGAGGTCTCAGATTTAACCATCAAGGGTAAAGGCAAGAAGGTCTTAAAGTAGCTCATTCGCCAGAAAAAATAGGCTAAACCGCCCACAAACGCTAACACCGATGTTGCGATAAACGGTCGAGTATTCACCCCTTTGGAGAAAACGGCCCAAGCGGTGATAAACGTAAATCCCGCCCCTATTATTAAACCATCAGGGCGAAATAACCCTAAGGCCAATGCGAGTAGTGGAATCCAATGCCAGTATCGAGCTTGATTTGCAAAATAATAGTAAAGCATCAGCACTATAATGGCCGAATAAACCCAGACACTAAAACCACCAGCGGCGGCGTAGCTAAGGCTGCTAAGCAATAGTGTTAATGACAAGGCACTTAAAAGTAGCTTGGCGGGTATCGATACAGTGCCGCTAAGTCTATTGATAAAAAATAGAGTAACAAATACACCTAAGGTATTCAGAACGGCGCTTGCCATCCCAACTGAAAGACCCAGATAATGAAGTGCGGCTAACATTATCAACCAAAGGAAGTCAGTTGCACCTTCGGCGGGGCCAAGATGAGCAGAAAACGAGATGCCATTGCCGGCAACAATGTTCTCTACAAATTTAAACAAGATATAGGCATCCTCATGAAAGTGCCCCATATACATCGCTAGCCAAGCAAAGCCAAAGTAACCAACGGCCCCCACCAGTGCGGTCACTAAGTCTATTTTTATATGTTTTACATTCATGGCTTAATCAGCCGCTAAGGGAAAAAACGTCTTAAACTTTGCGCACGAAGCCGAGCAACTAACACGTAAAGAGTCAGTTCAGACTCGGCGTAGGGCCTCTTTACATACTCGACAATGGGGTCGTTTGCCAAGCGGGCCTGAACTTGAGATAAAACAAACTCGCCACTGACTAAAATACCTTTGCGCTCTAAGGAAGTTAGCAAATCATCAGTTCTGATATCAGGCAACCCGGATTCAAAACTCGCATCATATAAATCTCGCACATCACTTGATAGCGACCAATAGTTGACTGAAGTCGAACGCCCTGGCCATACGCCAGTCTCATAGAGGCTAGCCGCTGTAGCGAGGATGCCCGCCGCGCTGAGCGATAAAAAGTGTCGACGACTCATATAAGAGCACCCCTACTTTCGGAGGCTAGGTGCTTAGCCAAACGCAGCGATAAGGCGACGATAGTATAAGTTGGGTTAGCCGCCGCTGTAGCCGGATAAACCGACGAACCGGCAAGGTATAAGCCCTCTACCCCGTGAACCTTGCAATCAGCGTTCACCACTGAAGAGTCAGGGTTTAGGCCCATGCGAGTGCTGCCCATCATGTGTCCGCCACCGGTGATCTCATATTGCTCGGGCAAGAGGCTTAAACGACCTATTCCTGAACGCAAAAGCTGATCACTCATGGCTCTGACACTAAGCTCGATTTGCTTAGTATCAAACTCTAAGTGTACCTCTGCGATACTTTGTTGCAAATAATCTTTATATTGGTTTGAAGCATTGATCCGATTACTTTCTATCGGTGACATTTCAGAGCGTATTGTCGACTGCGTTACGATTACTTCTCTACGTCGGCCTGCTAGGTTAGCGTATTGCATTGACGGGTTGCTCAGGTCAAACGTAGCCGATAGCAGCTTGTTAGCGACAAGAAACTCGGATGATAAGGCAATTGCATGCACCGTATTCGCTTGTTCCAATTGAGCCACGTCAATCAGCTGCTGATAATCAAAGCTTAACTCTAGTTGACGATAAACATGCGGATGTTCACAAAAATATCGGCCTAATGCTGGCAATGCTTTTGCTGTAGGTAATTTAGACAATATGCGAGCATTTTGAATCCCCCCGGTGGCAAGCACAACCCTCGAAGCTGAAACATGAGTGGCTGTAACATTGGTCTGCTTTTGTTCATTAACTAAACTAGATTGCAAATTTAATCGGCGAACTGCCCCACCTTCTTCATCAATACTAAGCAGTGTTGTATTCGGCAGCAGGTCGACTTGAGGCGCCTGTTTCAACCATTGTAAGGTTTCACTGTCGTTGAACCGTTTAGGTGGGCTCAAATAATATGGGCGATAAAGCAAGTTGGGGTTAGCCGGAAATCTTACTTCGGGTATTTGATGCACGGCGTCTGGCAACTGCAGTATTTTAGCTGCCCCAGGATAGTACTTTGCCAGTTCTGAGTAGTCGAGAGGCCACTCTTGGTTGATAAATGATCGTTGTTCCAAGGTCGCACAATACCCACTCCATACACTAGACGTTCCACCCACCACCCGTTGATTATGCAGAGGATAGTAATCAGAGTCTAAATCACCAGTCGCTTGATGACGGGATAGCTTCTGCGCCTGACTTTGTAAATCGAAGGTGTCGCCACTTTCAATTATCAAAACTCGAGCTTTATCGCTGCTCAAGCGCAGGTATTCGCGAGCAAACACTAAACCGGCAGGCCCAGCACCCGCCACGACCACGTCGTAACTCCGCTCGACATCTTGACTGTCTATAAACATTTTTTAAGGGGAGCTCCTAGAGCAATATATCTCAAGCACAAGGTTGACTGACTAGTTTAATCGGCTATTGGCGGTTGAGATGAGACCGGAACAATATGAATATCAACACTACCAAATTCAGATTTAAGAAGCTATTGTAAGCGCTCTAGTAGACGCCTTCAAAACACTTTAAATATTATACCCAAACGACGCGCATGAAAGCATTAATTCAACTGCTGCGGCCAAGCCATTATATCAAAAATGTGTTTGTATTTATGCCGCTTTTTTTTGCTGGCCGAGCCGATAATCTGAACGATCTAAGCACGGTAGCAATTGCATTTGTCGCGTTCTGCTTAATGGCGAGTGCGGTCTACGTGTTAAACGATATTAGCGACATACAGACCGACAAACAGCACCACAAGAACAAAAACCGCCCTCTCGCCGCCGAACTTATCACGCTAAAAGCGGCTTATTGCCTGCTCGCTATATGCTTAATCCTTAGTTTGTTACTGGCCAGCAGCTTATCGATGGACACATTGTTATTGTTATTGGGCTACTTCGCTCTCAATGTCGCCTATAGCATTCGCTTGAAGCATATACCAATTGTTGATATATCAATCATCAGTAGCGGTTTCGTGCTGCGGCTATTCGTTGGCTCAACCGCTGTTGATGTAATGCTATCACAATGGATTGTGATCATGACCTTTCTACTAGCGCTGTTTCTAGCGATATCTAAACGACGCGACGACGTGCTAATCTTCGAAGCAACTGGCCAGAAAATGCGCGTAGCAGTTGACGGTTACAATCTAAAATTTCTCGATGCTAGCATCTCAATGCTTGGCGCTATCATAGTCGTCGCATACCTAATGTATGTCACCAGCCCAGAGGTAGCGCAGCGACTCGGCAGCGATAGTCTCTACCTCACAAGTCTATTCGTAGTAATAGGGGTTCTGCGTTACTTGCACCGCACATTGGTTCAGCAAGATACCGGCTCACCGACTAAAATTGCCCTTAGCGACCGCTTCATGCAAGCAACTATTATTCTATGGGTAGCCTCTTTTGCTTGGATAATATACCTATGACGGCTCTCAAGTATTGCCTTTTCGCGGCAGTAGCAACGATACTAAACTTGCTAAGCCAATTTGTTGTGTTTAGCATTTATACCGGTGTCGGCTCACTGTATCTTGGTATCTTTTGTGGTACGGCCGCCGGCCTTGTTAGTAAATACATTCTCGATAAAAAATACGTCTTCGATTATCAGAGCAATTCAAATGCAGATGAATTAAGAAATTTTTCTTTATATTCTCTATTTGGGATAGTCACAACATTGATATTTTGGGGCACTGAGGTGCTCTTTGATGCCCTTTCGCAAAACCCGAACTCACGCTACGCCGGTGCCGTTGTTGGCCTAGGTATCGGTTACTTGATAAAGTATCAACTTGATAAACACTATGTGTTCAATGAGATCCGCAGGCCAGAAAAAATCAGCGCGGAATCAAAAAGTGGAGAAGCATTCAATGCAAAATCAATTAGTGGAGAAACTAAGTGAGCTTGCCTAGTTGGGGGAATTTCCCAAGCGTGGTTTCGGAAGTTATAACCATGCGCTCGCTACAAACTGCGCAAAGGTCACTGCAAGATAAGCCACCAATAATTTGCTATGGTAATGGACGCAGCTATGGCGATAGCGCACTCGGGACCACCCAACTTAATATGCGCGAGCATAATAAGTTTATCGCATTCGACCCAAAATCAGGGCTGCTAGAAACTCAATCGGGAGCCTTGATCGCCGACCTGCTAGATACCTTTGCACCTCGAATGTGGATCTTACCAGTAGTACCCGGCACCAAATTAATCACAATTGGTGGCGCCATCGCCGCCGATGTCCATGGCAAGAATCATCACCTCAAAGGCTGCTTTAGCGAGGCCGTGGTAAGCCTCAAGTTATTGTTACCAAATCAAAAAATATTAAACTGCTCTAGTAGCGAAAATACAGAATTATTTCGTGCGACCTGTGGCGGCCAAGGTTTAACGGGGGTAATTATCAGTGCCGAAATACAATTAGAAAAAATCACCTCCCACAAGCTCGATGTCACAACCTTGAAAGCTGGCAATCTCGAAGAGGCGTTTTCTCACTTTGAACAGAACCCAGACTCACCTTACTCGGTCGCTTGGATTGATTGCTGCGCCCAAGGTCCGGCACTCGGTCGATCGCTTGTTAGCTTAGCCAAATTCTCGGATCGACACGACAGCCAATACACTCCACGGAAACGCGTTAATATTCCATTTTTTTTTCCAAAATTACTATTGAATAGATGGACAGTTCAAGCATTCAATGCGCTCTACTACCGGCGTTTCAGCAAACAAAAATCCGAAAGCCAAGCAGATATCGATAGTTTCTTTTTCCCATTGGACATGCTGCGTAACTGGAATCGAATATATGGGAAAAGCGGCTTTGTGCAATATCAATTTATTCTGCCGCTCGCCAGTAGTCACCTCGGTATGACCGAGGTTTTAGAAACTATTGCCAAATCTAAAAGAGCCTCATTTTTAGCCGTATTAAAGCTTCATGGTATTGCCAATAAGAATTTTCTATCATTCCCACTTAAAGGCTACAGCCTCGCATTGGACTTTAAGATCACCGCCGGATTATTTGAATTCTTAGATGAGCTTGATCAGTTAGTGCTAAAACATCAGGGGCGAATATATTTAGCCAAAGACGCTCGTGTGCCTAAATCAGTTTTTGATGTTGGCTATACTAAGGCAGAAGAATTCCGTGAGTTGCGCCGTAGGATCGGTGCATCCGAATCGATTCAATCAAGGCAATCTCAACGACTTGGACTATAGCTTAAGCTATACTGAGAATAACAAACATCATTTTATTATTCAGCCAAAGTAGTAACAACCAATGACCCGAAAAACCCTGCTAGTACTCGGTGCTAATAGCGATATTGCGCAAGCGATCGCAACAAAATACGCTAGTGAAGGTTACCAGCTTTTTCTGATCAGCCGCAAAACTGAACGCTTAGCCCTGTTCGCAACAGACCTTAAGATACGATACCAATGTGAGGTATCTTGTTTTGAACTAGACATATTAGATACGGGTGCGCATCATCAGGTTTACACCGCACTTCCGCATTCGCCTGACGGAGTTGTTTGTGCGATTGGCTATCTAGGAGATCAAGCTGCAGCGCAAGACAACGCCACTGAATTAGCACTAGTAACACAATCAAACTACACCGCTATCGCTCAATTTCTAGAAATTGTGGCCGCTGACATGGCTGGGCGAAAGTCGGGCTTTATTATTGGAGTTAGCTCAGTCGCGGGTGATCGCGGTCGCAAGAGTAATTATATTTACGGGGCGGCTAAAGCGGCCTACAGTGCTTACCTCTCGGGGCTTCGCAATCGCCTATGTGATTACGGTGTGCAAGTGTTAACCGTTAAACCGGGTTTTGTACAGACAAGCATGACAGAAAAAATGGACTTACCAAAAGCGCTAACGGCACAATCAAGCCAAGTCGCAAGCGATATCTATAAAGCACAAGTCAAAGGCCGAAATGTGATCTACAGCAAATCAGTTTGGTTAGTGATCATGAGCATTATCAAAATAATTCCTGAGTTTATTTTTAAGAAACTAAACCTTTAAGTTCGGTCATGTCAAAAACCTTAGCGCTTTTTGATTTTGACGGCACCATTAGCCGAAAAGACAGCTTATTTCACTTTTTGGCGTTTATTGTTCCCTCGCCAATTTACTATCTTAAGATTGTTAAATGCCTACCGACGTTACTTGCATTTAAGCTGGGTCGACTATCAAACTCCGAAGCCAAACAGGCACTCTTTAGTGCGTTCTGTAAAGATATGTCATTAGAGGCTATAGAAGGCAATGCCGCTGAATACACGAAGGTAAAATTACCGTCTATTTTACGCCCCAAAGCCTTAGAGAAATTGCAATGGCATCGCAGCCAAGGCCATCGAATATTGATCGTCACTGCCTCGTTAGAGGTTTGGCTAAAACCGTGGTGCACGGAAATAAATGTCGAACTCATTGCAACTAAGATGGAGTGTGAAAACGGTTTAGTCACCGGTGAATTCGGCTCAAAAAATTGTCATGGACAAGAGAAAGTAAACCGCATAAAAGCAGTATTAGAAATAGCGCAATACACATCTATCTATGCTTACGGCGACAGCACTGGAGATACAGAGATGCTAGCACTGGCGGACATTGCTGAATATAAGCCGTTTAGACAAGCCCCTAGCTAGAAACCTCAGGTAAATAGGATTATTTTTTTGCGGTAGCGTAGATCGATTCATGGCGGCGAAACTCTAAATCAATAGACGCGTCAAACTCTCGCTGGGTAGTGGCCTCAAAACCGGCTTCATTTAAGATACTGACAAGACCGTCAATATCGAACAAATGTCGATGTTCATCCCCCATGTAGGCGATAAAATTGACAAAGTCGATTGGTGTTTTATAGCTCAGGCCGACATCCCAGTTACAAAATTTTTCTTGGTCGAAATCATCGGGCGAATAGTAAGCGTCTAAAAATAATCGAGCGTTGGGAACCGCGATACTAAACTCACCGCCCTTCTTCAAAATGCGACGACATTCTTTGAGAAACCCCATCATTGGGTTTGGGTAAGAGAAATGCTCGAATATGTGTGAGCTATATATGCGATCAACACTATTGTCGGGAAATAATAGTGGCTTGGTGAAGTCCATTTTAATGTCACCATTGCCGTTAATATCGGAGAACACCCAATCTTCAAGTTCAGGGCGCCTTGGTGACCCGAGTTCAAGGTTCAGTATTGGCTTCTGGCTAACATACTTGGCAACTAAGCGTCGATTAATAAGCGGATTTATACGCGTTTTATTCCACCAATAAAATTTTCGCCATGGTGTCTTAAGTAAATCAATAAAGTTCAACCGATGGAACCTCGCTGCAAATAATTAGTATTAAATCATTCATCGTTAATAGACCATTTAAAAGAATAAGTTTTTGCGGTAGTTCGCTAAACTAGGGATGCTAATGCTACTTCACAAAAAAGCCTCTCAATACTATTATTGATAGACAACCGTTAGACATTAGCTGCTTAAGTCTGCTGATGATCAGTAAACCGCCATTGACAAAATTTGAATGCAACACTACCAAATTCAGACTTAAGAAGCTATTGTAAGCACTTATCCCTCGCCTTCAAAACACTTTTTAATGCAGAACCTTTATCAGAGTGAGGCACCGTAACTAATGTTCTCGACACCCGTACTATTAATCACATTTAATCGGCCCGAACATACGAAAAGGGTATGGGCCGAGATTAAAAAACATCATCCAAGAGAAATATATATATTTCAAGATGGCGAAAGAAAGGGCAATACCGACGACCTGATAAAGTGTGCAAAAGTTCGCGAACTATTCTCAGAGCCCCTAGATTGGGAATGTCAGATAAAGACTTTTATTTCGGGTCAGAACTTAGGTTGCGGAAGAGGTCCTGTCGAGGCGATTTCTTGGTTTTTTAAAAATGTTGATCAAGGAATTATTATGGAGGACGATTGCTTGCCACACGCAGATTTTTTTGGTTATTGTGAGAAGCTACTTAATAAATATAACAAAAATAAACAAGTCATGGTCGTGGGCGCAACCACATATCATGATAACTACCCTTGTGAGAAATCTTATTTATTTTCAAGATACTTTACCGGTGGAGCTTGGGCTTCTTGGAAAAGCGCATGGTTAGGATTTAGCATCGATCTAGAGGCGCTGGATGAAACGGCGTTTTTTAGAAAAGTTAGTGGACAGTTTTATTCATCAGCTGAAACTAATTGGTGGCTTCGAAAAGTTAAGGAGATCAAATCGGATAATACCAAAAAACATTATTGGGACTACCAAATGCAAATCCACATGCTAAATAATAATGGCTTGGCAATACGTCCACATAAAAACCTAATCTCGAATATAGGCTTTGATTCTGAGGGAACACACACCCATGTGAATGACAATAGCGGTGAGCGAAAAACAGAAAGGATTCTGCCGTTAAGTCATCCAGAAAATGTCAATGTAGATAAAAAAAATGACTACTTGCACATGGCCAAGGAAAAGCCAAAAAAGATAGAAAAACGCATCATTGATGCTCTCTATAGATATATGAGCGAGAGCAACGGGTTTGCGAATAAAGTACTTTTGGCATACCAAAGAATTAAGCGAAAATAAGAAACCCAGTTTCACTCCTGTTCTAGAACAGCGTTAGTTACTATTTATTGACACTAAAAGCGTTTGCAGGGGTTTCAAACTGCCTACATCACTCTGATTGCCAAACTGTCCTTTTTAAAATTCTACATTGCTCGGGGTAGCCAGGGTGGCCAGTACCAAAAAAATCGCCGCCACTTACGGAAACATTGATAACATTGTTCAAGCAATCGTAAGTCTGTCTATTACTTTGACCAAGATATAGAGTCATGCTGTAATCACCAGGGGCTAAGTTTAAATCCAAAACCTCACAGCGGATAACTCCATTAGCGTGGTTAATGACAAGTGAAGTATTCACCGTAGATGAATTTAATAGCAACGTTGTTGAACCTCGATTATCAATAAAATCTATGCTTGCCACTATATCTTTAACCGGAAGAAGGCCAGTGTTTTCAACTTGGTAATGAAGCTCACATACGTAGTTTCCTCCAGAAGCAAGTGATGTTTGCAGTTCGCCGTTAACGTTCAATATTTTAAAATCACTTATGCGAATCTGTCCATCACCCCATCGCTCCCTCGTATCAAAGATATCGGAATCACCTAATTCTTTATTTGTAAGATAATGCTTAATCGTGCTATCGATGTCTCCTCTAAAGTCTAAAATACCATTAGCAATATTTGCACCCGTATTACATACCCGATGAATAGCGTCTAAATTATGGCTTACAAATAAAATTGTTTTCTTCTGAGCTTGGGACATGTCCTGCATCCACCCCATGCACTTTTGCTGGAATTCTATATCGCCAACGGCCAAAACTTCATCCACAATTAATATTTCACATTCAAGGTGTGCCGCTACGGCAAACCCCAAGCGAACCTGCATGCCAGAGCTGTAGCGTTTTACCGGTGTATCGATATATTTGGCGCAACCAGAAAACTCAACAATTTCTTCGAGACGCGCGGTGATCTCTCTCTTAGCCATGCCCAATATCGCACCATTTAAATAGATATTTTCTCGGCCGGTTAATTCTGGGTGAAAGCCAGTGCCTACTTCAAGTAAGCTAGCGATTCGTCCTCGGGTTCGAATGCGTCCGGTGGTCGGCGCGGTAACACGAGAAAGCAATTTTAATAGTGTCGATTTGCCCGCGCCATTACGACCGATAATGCCGAGTATCTCACCCTCTTTAATTTCTAAGTTGATATCTTTCAAGGCCCAAACATAATCGCCACCAGCGGTTTCACGATCATTGGAAATCCCAACCGTGGCGAATGGGTCCGGCTTGCCTCTAAGCTTTGCCCATGCCCTATGAAGATCGTGCGTGATGGTGCCGGTACTAACTTCCCCTAAGCGATACATCTTGCCAATATTTTCGACGCTGATTACTGATCTAGACATAACCTACACCGAATCCATAAAGGTCACTTCTAAGCGATTGAAAACGATCATGCCTAAGCCTAAAACGGTAGCTGCAAAAATACTTGCGTATAACATCGCGCCCACGCTAGCGCCACCCATACCTAAAAAGGAATATCGAAACATTTCAACAATCGGCGTTATTGGGTTGAGCTGAATATACACAACGTATTTAGCTGGTATCGCCGACAGAGGATAAATAATCGGCGTGGCATACATAAATAGCTGCACACCAAATGTAAGCAAGAAGCGTAAGTCTCGATATTTTGCGGTCATGGCCGAAAAGATTAAGCCTAACCCTAAGCTAATAGCGGCCATTAAAAAAATTAGATACGGCAACCAAAGTACTGCCAAATTCGGCTGCACCAGGCCCTGCATCCAGTAATAGAAAAACACCACCAAAAAAATACAAAACTGAACACCAAATTTCATTAAATTAGATACTATGATCGCCAGCGGCGCGATCATTCTAGGAAAGTAAACCTTACCAAACAAATGCGCATTATCACTGAACGTTGTCGAGGTTTTGGTAAGGCATTCAGCGAAGTAGCTCCAAACTGTTACACCGGCTAAATAGAAGAGAATTTGCGGCAAACCGTCGGTCGAGAGACCCGCTATCTTACCAAAAACCAGAGTAAACATGAGGGTAGTAAGAATAGGTTGAATAATAAACCACAGAGGCCCTAACACCGTTTGCTTATAAAATGCCACAAAATCGCGTTTAACAAATAGGTACAATAAATCACGGTATCGCCAAATTTCTTTTATAGGCACCTGTAACCAACCACGATGTGGTGTTATTTCCTGCGTCCACTGTTCATGTGAATTATTATTCATGATTTATTTAACTGGGTAGACTCATTCAGAAGAATTTGAAGTAAACTTCAATAATGGATGTTGCGGGCTGCGCAAATGATACAATCTTTTAATAGTTTAGACCAAATTACTTAGGCACCTGAATGGTAATACAATGTGTATTTTCACTGTCAATATTTTTAGCAGAAAGTAATGAGTAACTCTTTCATTGATACTGCCCGAATCTGCCCATGCTGTGGTGCTCAGGCATCGCACGCGATAGTCAGTATTAGTGCTCAGCAAATTGCTGATAATAATTGGAGCTACCGCGAGAATTATCGGTCACTGCTCAACTTATCTGGCGATGAATTATACGACATAGTCAAATGCTCGGAGTGCGACTTCATCTATTCGAAAAATCTTCCAAGCCCCGAGTTCCTAGGCTTGGTGTACGAACAGGTGATCGACCTAAATACTGAGCAAGCATTAGCGCAATATAAAAACGAACACCCAAGACGATTAAACTATTTATCGATTTTATCCCACTTAGTTAGCGATAACACCTCCGACCTTAAAGCGCTGGATTTTGGTGCAGGCTTCGGGCAAACATCGAAGATTATGCAGGCTTTAGACATCGATGTTGTTGCTTATGAAACCAGCGCTCTTCGACGTTCGAGTTTATCTGAGTTAGGCATTAATACCGTTAGCACAATAGATCAAATAATTAAAAATGGGCCCTATTCTGTGATTATTTGTGACAATGTTTTGGAGCATGTACCAGATCCAAATACGGTGATCGAGCTGTTCGAGTCAATCAGTCATGCAAACACAATAGTTTTCATTAGCGTGCCTTCTTATGAAAAGCAAGAAGTTAATCGCAGTTTAGATATGTCACTGAACCCTTGGGAACACTTAAACTACTTCGATAAGCAGCACCTAGACATAATGCTCGCCAAACACAATTTCGAGGTTATTCCAGCGGATCAATTGGGTGCTGAAATCAATATAGGCTTACGCATTGAAAGCAGTTCCATTGCTCGGCTTAAAAACGCGGCAATATCGTGTTTAAGACTACTGAGATTTGTAGCTAATGGTACTTCCGTAGACTCAGTCAATCGTCGTTTTTATCGGTTAAACAAATGACCTTTTGCCGCCCAATTCAAACCACTGTGATAAACAACATGATGACCAAACTACCTCCCCTGATTGCCACTAGAGGAGATTACTAAGCATGTGTGGGATCAGCGGTTGGAGCATACACCCCAATAGCGCAGCGACGCTATCTCAGGATGCCGACACTTTTACAGCAGGAATGACTCATCGCGGCCCCGATAGCACAGGGCAGTTCCACAGCCGTGATTATTCTATCTATCTCGGACACAATCGCCTAAGCATTATTGATCTGACCGATGGTGGTCATCAGCCGATGACTAATGAGCAAGGCGACGTCATGGTACTAAATGGCGAATTATATAATTACCAAACAATTAGAACAGAATTAGAGCAACTCGGGCATCAGTTCAATTCTACCTCAGATACCGAAGTTGCGATAAAAGCATTTCATCAATGGGGCTTAAGTTTCACTGAGAAACTCAAGGGCATGTATGCCATCGCAATTTGGTCTCAGCGAGAGCAATGCTTACACCTGTTTCGTGACCCACTTGGCATTAAGCCACTATATTACTGGCGATTACCGAACGATCAGGGGTTCGCGTTTGCATCCGAAATTAGAACCTTTCAAAATCTCTCAACCTTCACCACCGAGGTAGACCGGCGTTCGCTGGACCAATTTCTTGAATTTGGCTATAGTTTTAGCCCTGAGACAACTATCTTTAATGGTGTATCAAAACTGCAACCAGGCCACCGGCTAGAGATTAAGCAACAATCCGCTTCAGCACAAATTCGATTTTACAATCCTGACCTTAGGCCTTTGGCAAGCAGCTTGGTCGCTGATAGCGAACAACAGCTATTCGAAACTCTATCGACCGTTGTAGCTGAGCACTTAATAGCCGATGTACCTGTTGGGTTGTTGTTATCCGGTGGCTTGGATTCGAGCTTGATTGCAGCGCTAGCGTCAAAGAAAGAGAAAATACATACGTTTAGCATGGGCTTTTCCGACTCGACAACGGATGAGCGCCCCTATGCTCGAATAGTTAGTAAACACATAGGCTCAATTCACCAAGAAATCAGCATTGGCCCTGAAGAAATCCTGACAGACCTAGAGACGGTGGCGGCTCACTATGACGACCTCTTTGCCGACTGGGGAATGATTTCTACTCGCGTGCTCTATTCGAAATGCAAAGCGCAAGACATCAAAGTAGTACTTGTTGGAGAAGGGGCTGACGAATTGTTTGGCGGCTATGACATCTTCAAACAATCGCTTTCTACCGCCAAACGCCCGACAGATTGGATTCTATTTCAACTATACCGTCACTATGCTGGCCGTCGCTATGGCGGTAATTTTGTGGCCTATCGCAAAATCATGAAAGGGTATTTAAAACAGTGTGGCAACGACCTATTTAGTGCCATTCGTTTATTTGAAAGTCGCAACCAAGTGCCAAATAACTATGCCATGAAAGTTGATAAGGCGAGCATGTCCCTGAGCTTGGAAGCTAGGGCACCATTTCTCGACTCTCGCATTGCCGATATCGCATACCGGCTTCCTCGTGACCAACTGATTAATCTTAGCGATGAAAAACTGATTCTTAAATCGATGGCGAGACGCTATAAATTGTTGCCTGATGAAATATTGGATCGTCGCAAATTTGGCGCGGGCATTGCCTCAAACTGGATGGTTGATTCTCCGAGCTTTAGACAATATGCACGCGACATTATCCTCGCCAAAGATTCTTGGGTAGATGAACTTAATTTGCGTGACGCGATGCAGCGCTTTTTTAGGCACGGTCAAAGTGGCTATGCATTTCCTCGCTCGATCAGCTTGTTTAGCAACTTAGCCTGGCGTTTACTAATACTGTCTTTGTGGAGCAAGGCGTTAGCGCTTAAGCCGTCATGATAGAGGGTTTAGTCAGCACTATAATTCCAGTGTATAACCGCCCAGAAATGCTGGTGATAGCAGTGGAAACGGTGGTTCGACAGACTTATCGGCCCATTGAGATTATTATTGTTGATGATGGCTCTAGCGACAACACGCTCGAGGTAGCCCAAAATCTCGCCAAACACCACGACTTCATACGCGTAAAAAAAATAGAAAACTCTGGCGCTGGCATTGCTCGTGAACATGGCCGGCAGATCGCAAACGGCGAATTCATTCAATATCTTGACAGTGACGATCTACTAGATGCCAGCAAATTCAGTTTACAAGTTAGCGCCTTGCAAGCTCATCCTCATGCGGGTGCCTGTTATTGCAAAACTAGTATCGAATTCAGTCAACCAATAGAGCGAATAGAAGCCTGGAAGCGTACTGGAGAGAAAATAGACTCTATTCTACCGTCAATGCTTGCCGGTCGCTGGTGGGGTACATCGACACCGCTCTATCGACGAATAGCATGTGATACCGCGGGACCTTGGACAGCACTCATCAATGAAGAAGATTGGGAATACGACTGCCGAATCGGGCTAAGCTATAATCAACTCTGTCGAGTTAACCAAACCCTGTCGACTGAGCGACATCACGATGCGCCAAGACTAAGCAACAACGGTGCTAGCGACCCAACAAAATTAGCCTCCAGAGCACAGGCTCATCTCAGAATAGTCGAACATGCTCTTAACGCTAAGTTTGACCACCGTACGCATGAGTTCGAGCATCTATTAGTTGCCTGCTTCTTTTTAGCTAGGCAATGCGCCGAGGTTGGCTTAGTTGCGCAATCGAAGTTACTGCTTTCAGCGGCCCATACAAATTTGAGTGTGGCCAGTAAGCAGCGAACGAAAATTAGAGTTTTCAAAGCTTGTGCTAAGCTACTTGGCTGGAAAACAATGGGCAAATTATCAACAATGTTTGACAGGTTGCGCCAATGAACGCTCCAAAAATCTCGGTGGTTATGAGTGTTTACAACGGCGCTACAACACTCGAGAAAACCATTCGAAGCGTTTTATCTCAGTCAATGAGTGACTTTGAATTCATCATTGTTAATGATGGTTCAAGCGATCAAAGCCAACAAATTCTGCAGAATGCGAGTAATAGTGACTCGAGAATAGTATTGCTAGAGCAAGAAAATCAAGGCATAACCCTAGCCCTTGTAAACGGCTGCCAGATCGCTCGAGGGAAATACATCGCCCGCCAAGACGATGGAGATATCTCGTTTAAAACTAGGCTAGCGAGCCAGCTACAGCATTTTGAAAACAATCCCCGAACTGCCTTGCTTTCGTGTGCTACTGAATTTATAGCGCCAACGGGTGAAACGCTATACACCGTTACTCAATCGGACGAGATCGCCGATCAAGGTCTAAGATGCTTAACTGTTGACACCCTGAGAGGCCCACCGCATCACGGCAGCGCTATGTTCAGCCGCGACCTCTACCTCAAGGTGGGCGGCTATCGAGCTGAGTTTGAAGTCGCTCAAGATATTGACCTGTGGTCACGACTCATCGAACATGGTGTGCATCAATCTTTAGATGAAGTCCTTTATCAAGCTGTCATTGCCAAAAATTCAATCAGTATGCTACGCAGAGATCAACAGTTAGCGGCAACCCAAGCGATTATCGATTGCTCGAAAGCGCGTCAGCACGCTGGCAATGACCAAAGCGAACTCGATAACTACTCAGCGAAAAATAAAACAGACAACATTGCCGTTAAAGCCAACAATATAAGTGACGCCGATTTTTACTATTTTATCGCGTCTAACTTAAGTAAGAGCAATCTTAAGGCAAGCGCGCGCTATTTGCGACTGGCCCTAAAAAGCAACCCTTACCATTGGAAGGCATACGCCAAGCTAATGCTAAATTTTGTTGCTAAACTTTTCAACGGTAAACTAAAGACATGAATCCATTGCCTAGTGTTTCAGTCATTATACCAACCTATAACCGAGAAGAGGTGCTCGTCCAAACGCTTGATGAGCTATTAAATCTAGCTCACCGAGCTGACGAAATCATAGTAGTCGATCAATCCGAGAGGCATTCGGCGATAGTCCAAAGCCGGCTTTTAACCCTCGAACAAGAAGGCGAGATTCGCTGGATAAAACTCTCGCAGCCATCAATACCCAATGCAATGAACGTCGGCACGGTCAATGCTAAATGTGAGCTTGTGTTATTTTTAGATGACGACATTCTAATTCCTTGCGAGTTGGTTCTCGAGCATGCAAAAGAATACACACAGAAAAGCGTAAATGCAGTCGCAGGTCACGTTATACAGTCTTGGGAGACAGCTCTCGGCAAACATGAGCCGTCTTTTCGGGATGCACAAAACCAAGACCCGGATGCCTTTAGGTTTAATTCGTCTACGAGGATGGAGATAAACCGGTTTAGCGGAGGCAATGTTTCCTTCAGGGCAAAAGACCTCATGAGCACCGGTGGTTTCGACAACAATTTCGCAAAGGTTGCCTACCGCTTTGAAGCCGAATGCGCTGAGAGGTTTACCCGTTTAGGTAAAACGATCGTATTCCAGCCGAAGGCGAGCGTGCTGCATTTGAAAGAACTCTCCGGTGGCACTCGAAGCTTTGGTGATCATCAAACAACGATTACCCCGTCACATTCTGTTGGTCGTTACTATTATTTTCTGGTAGTGAAAAATCAGCACCGACGGTGGGCACGCTTTATTAGCTCGCCGTTCTCAGCCTGTGCCACTCGTTTTCACTTAAAGCGGCCTTGGTATATTCCGGTGACATTAGTAGCTGAATTTTCAGGCATGATATGGGCGACCTATCTTGCACTCAAGGGGCAAGATCTACTGCGACCCGAAGACACGCAATCAAATACTTCTATAAAACCGAACTAATGCTCAAATCAAAACTTGTAGTTGTCGCCACACACCCAATTCAATATCACGCCCCTTGGTATAGAGAGCTGGCGAAGCAAGATAACGTTGATTTGATTGTACTGTTCGGAATGCGGCCAAATGCAGAACAGCAAAGCACTGGCTTTGGCACTACTTTCTCTTGGGATATTCCATTAACTGAAGGCTACCAATGGCAGCAACTTGAAAACAAATCGGCCGATCCAAATCTCTTTGGCTTCTCTGGGGTCGATTGCCCGGGAATTTACCAAGCGCTAAAACAGTTATCGCCAGACGCTATCACTATCACCGGTTGGCATTCGAAATTATTATTTCAGGCATTGTGGGCAGCAAAAAGGCTGGGTGTTAAAACGATTATGCGTGGCGATTCGAATGCCAAGAAGCCCCGCCGATGGTACGTTCACTTAGCACATCGATTACTGCTAGCCCGATACGACGCTTTTTTGGCGGTTGGTCATAGTAATCGACATTTTTTTCTGAACAATGGGGTTGCACCACAAAGTATATTTAGGGCGCCTTACTTCATTGAAAACCAGCGCTTCATTGACGATGCGTCACTCGACGAATCGACCGATTCGGTGGAACCAGCGCGGACGCTTCCGAGCGACGATTTTTGTTTTGTCTATGCAGGCAAATTGATACTTAAGAAAAACGTACAGGAACTGCTGAGTGCGTTCGCGCTTAGTTATCGAGAAAACCAGCGTATTCAAATGCTCATCATCGGTGATGGAGAATTACGCGATGAACTTGAAACCTATGTCGCCAAGCATCAGCTACCGGTCTCATTCTTCGGCTTTGTTAACCAGAAAGCGTTGCCCAAAACCTATGCTTTAGGCGACTGCTTTGTATTAGGATCTGATTACGATGAAACTTGGGGCTTAGTGGTCAACGAGGCCATGGCGTGTGGTTTACCGGCAATAGTAAGTAATAGAGCGGGCTCTAGCGACGACCTTATCATTGAAGGCAAAACTGGCTATGTTTACCAATACGGCGCCGCACAAGAGCTTTCTAAAAAAATGCTGTTGATGGCGAGCAATAAGGACCAAGTAGCTCAAATGGGGCAATATGCGAAAGAGCACGTAGTCAATAACTTTAACGTTCAGACTACCGTACAGGCGACGCTTGATGCGTTAGCGTTTATCGATTAAACGGTCTAGCTATTTAAGGACCCTAACGTTGCCTGATAAAAACTGTCTAATTTAGGTTTTATCGCCGCTCTTCGATATTGTTTCACCCATAGCGGCCCTGATGAGGCGATCTGTTCTCGCCGTTGTCGATCAAACACCATTGAAGCCACTTCGAGGCTCAAAGCTTGGACATCGCCAGCATTGCAGGTCGGTGCCAAGGCACCAGCGACTTCAGGCAAGGCTCCACGATTAGACGTAACCACTGGCGTTGCGCACGCCAGAGCCTCAGCGACAGGCATTCCAAAGCCCTCATAAAGCGAAGGAAACAGTAGGCAGTCGATCAGACCATACAGCTGGACCATTTCATGGGTGTCGTCGAGGTAGATTGATCTAACATGCGATCCTAGCCCTAGCTCAGTAACCATAGCGTTAAAATCGCTCGAAGGAAAACCGGTTTTAATCAATCGAAACTCAGTGTCATGCTGGCTATTTAACTCAGCCAAGACCTGCAGGCTGGTTCGATGGTTTTTATAGTACTCGCTGCCGCTTACCATTAACCATTTATAGCCTCGATCGAGGTCATATTTATCGGCAAAGTCATCAATTAGCTGTGCTTCGCTGGGTTTAAAAATATCATCTATGATTGGCGAGATAATATCGATTTTTTCGGCCGCCAAACCAAGATGAGTGACCAAGTCGTTTTTAGTGTTTAAACTAGCGGCGATAATACGATCATAATTAGCTAGATAAGATAAGGATTTCAAGTTTAGCCAAGGCTTACGGCTGAGAACCTTTGCACCGTCGGCTGAAGGAATATTACCGTTCCAGGTAAGCATAGGAATTAAATCGTGCACCGTGATACATGTTTTACTCTTGCCATTCGCAGCTTTTAGGCTTGGGCGCAAATGAGCATAGCCATGATCCAAAACATGATGCAGATCAACGTCAACACCCTTGGCCATTAGCGGATAATACCAGTAACGCAAATAGCGCATGACGAAGCGGTTTGATGAGTAACGTTCAAGCACTGACTGTGGCCGGATGGTTTGCAGCGCATACCGTTCTCGGTTAACAATAGAGGCTAAGGAATCGGCAAAGATCTCCATGCTCATGCGCCTATCAGCATCAAATCCTAGATAGTGTCCTAAGGTGGAGTGAGTCGTCTTATGAGTCATGCTCTCGATAAGCCCGTGAGGCTAATACTACACGGATACGACTTTACGAAAATACTCAATCGTCTTCACCAAACCTTCTTCCAACTCAATTGTTGGCTGCCAACCCAAGGCCGATTTTGCCAAGTCAATATTCGGCCGACGTTGCTTCGGATCGTCACTTGGTAGCTCTTGCAAGATTATTTCCGAACTCGAATTCAGCATGTCTTTAACCGTTTCAGCTAATTGCAAAATAGTGAATTCGTTAGGATTACCGATATTAACTGGCCCGGTAACCTCATCATCAGAATTCATCAGCAATATCATGCCACGCACAAGGTCGTCTACATAGCAGAACGATCGGGTCTGGCTACCATCTCCATAGATCGTAATATTGTCACCTTTGAGCGCTTGAACAATAAAATTTGATACCACGCGACCGTCATCGGGGTGCATTCTCGGGCCGTATGTATTGAAGATACGCATAACCTTGATGCGTAATTGATGCTGACGATGATAGTCAAAAAACAGTGTTTCCGCGCAGCGCTTGCCCTCGTCATAACAGGAGCGGATACCGATTGGGTTAACATTACCCCAATAATCTTCAGTTTGCGGGTGAACACTTGGGTCACCATACACTTCACTGGTCGAGGCTTGTAAGATCTTAGCGTTAAGTCGCTTAGCCATGCCCAACATATTGATCGCGCCATGTACGCTGGTTTTGGTAGTTTGAACCGGGTCATATTGATAATGAATCGGAGAGGCGGGGCACGCAAGGTTATAAATCTCATCGACTTCGACGTATAGCGGGAAGGTTACGTCATGGCGCATCAACTCAAAACGAGGATTATCAAGCAGTGGCAAGATATTTGTCTTATTGCCGGTAAAGTAATTATCGACGCACAATACTTCGTTACCATTTGCGAGAAGTGCTTCGCAAAGGTGAGAACCGAGAAACCCAGCGCCACCCGTTACCAATATTTTTTTAGCCATATTTGCTCATCACAACTGTTATAAAAGTTAATCAAACTCGGTGTCATACACGAGCATTATATGGGCGCTGACTTGCCGGGCGCCTTTTCTTTATGTCTGGCCTTTTCTTTATGCCTAATAGCAGGCACCGAAAACACCAGAGACATTATTACAAAAAAGTAGACTCTAATGTTGAGAATTTGCAGATTAAAGTCGACCGCTGATTGGGCTAGCGCAGCGATTAATACCACGGCTACTGATATCAACACCGCTTGACTCAACCGACTAGCACTTGTGCTGAAACCGCGAAAAGCAGCCCTTAACGCTATGGCTATCAACCCGAGCCACAGTACTAAGCCGACTAAGCCTTGTTCTAACCATATATGAAAATAGTCATTATGGGCTTGATTAAACACCACCTGCCGAAAATCTTGATATCCACGAAAAACTTGAAATACATCGGCGTAGCTATTGCCACCATAGCCGAACAACCAAGCTTGCTCGATAGCCTGCCAGGTCAACGACCATTGGCTAAGTCGCTCACCGAATAGCGCGTCAGACGAGAAACGTCTTAGTAAATCTCCGCCAAAATAGAGTATTACGGCCAGCACGATTACCGCCGCAGGTAATATCAAATCTCGCCGACGAAAACCCAACGATTTCGCCGACCCGCCTTTGCCAAAAGCAATTAGAACCAATAATAAAGACAGAAAAAATGCCAAAAAACCGGCTCGCGATTGCGATAATACAATGGCGATGATGCCAACGGTTAGGGCGAAGATATAGGCAATTCGATAGCTCAGGAACTGTGCCAAAATCATGGCTATAGGTCGCTCACGTTTTGCCGACATTAACGATTTCACTTGCATTGCCAAGGCGCTTACAAGACACAGACTAATAAACGCAGCGAAATGGTTACGGTTTATAAACCATCCTCGCGCAGCGGTAAAATGACCGTCCAATTGCATTATATCTACTAATGTTAATCCTCCGTATTTGGCAATTATTCCAACCAATGAGTGAAACACACCTACGATTAAAATCACCGTCAGTAATTGCTTAAGCCGACGGCGGCTAGACACCAATGCGATAGACAAGGCAAAGCTTGAAAAAACCAGTAGCTCACTATTAAACAACCAACGGGTTTTTTCAGGAACAATACTCAAAAGCTCTGACGGGGCGAACCATTCGGGGGCGAACCCTTCGGATGTGAACCGCTGGGGAGTTATCGCGCTAGAGGATGCCCCACTAAGCAGTGTCAATTCAGCATGTTGACCTGTCGGCAAGGTCATTTGCAGCAACAGCAAAAGTAACATCGCAGCGATGACTAGTAAGGCGCGCTTAGCCAGCTTAAGGCCCGCCCAATTACAGCGACCACCATTGATTGCGCTAAACACACATAAGCCACTAATAGCGTAGATACATGAGCTGAGCAGCAGCCATGTTTGACTACGGTAGTAGTCATTAACGAATGAGGCCGCAATCAGCAACATCAGATAGGCGTACCAGATGAATGCATCTAAAATTGGCAGCCGGTATTTAGACCAATGGTTGATAAGGCTCATGGCGTACTCTGATCCTTACTTACCGTGAGTCCCAATCTTGTGCGCTCAAGCGCCAAAACAGAACGCAACACGTCAAGCCGCACATTGGTGCGATCGGCCTTATGCTGGTCTAACCATTGTAGTGGTAGGTTCAGTATCAAAGAGGAACACGTGTCCGCAATCAGCTTAATAAAATCGGCGTACTCTGCGATGCAATAATGGCTAATATCTACCCTATCTTCAATATTCCATTTAAGCAGTGTCGCCGCTCGTTCCAATGTCCATGCACGCTCAACGCTACTAGCACCTGCCTCTCTCTGCAGGTAAATTAGCTGTAACCAGTTTGACCCATAGTACGGATCTAAATTGATACGTTGCCACAGTAGCTGACTTAATTCATGACTTAAATCTCTGCGCTCACGCTCCCAAACCATGAATTCGAGCCCCCTTGCTTGGCTCTCAAACAATGACATTAACCGCTGATTACGTAGCTCCTTTGAACTAATATAAAAATTAGGCCGCAACAACTCCCGACTATCTGTGTCGACCACGCGTGATGCGAAAAACGCATTGACTGCCAAAACGGTTGAAATAGAAATTAGCGTCCAACCAATCAATAGCATACTTATTTTATTTGAGGTATTGCCTGCGATCATGTTACTCCCCAAATCAATATTTAAAAGCGCCTTAAAGCGTAAGACGCAGTCGACTACAAATGCTAACGAGTTAAATTCCCAATCACTGGATTTAATTTAACTTGTCACATGTGCCAAGCCTAAACCCTTTAACGAAAAACAAGCACTACGACTTAGTCTTTTGATTATCCTCGACGTAGGCATAGGCTCCATAGCCATAGTACCCACCGTACTGATATGGGTTACCCTTCTTTATATTTGCTTGCGTCAATATCAAACCCGCAACCGAAACATTGCTTGCGTTTAAACGCCTGATAGCATCTCGTGCCATATGATGCGTAGTTCTGTCAGATTCAATTACTAATAGCATTGAGTCGCAGAGACGACCTAACACCACGGCATCACTGGCAGGCAATACCGGAGCAGTATCAATGATGATATAGCTGAATTTTTTACGGAAACTGTCCAGAACCTGACTAAATTTGTCACTCGCTAAAAGCTCTAGCGGATTAGGCGGCGTAGTGCCAGAATTCAAAATATACAGATTCTTTTGATCGCGATCTCGAATTACACATTGGTCAAAACTAGTGACACCAGCGACCAACTCAACTAAGCCCGTGATCGCACCGTTGTCGATAATATGCTTAATTCTAGGGCGACGTAGGTCTGCGTCAATTAACAAAGTAGTACCTAACTGGGCGTAAGACAGTGCCAAGTTAGAAGCCAACGTAGTTTTGCCTTCACTTTGAACGGAAGATGTAACAACCAATACTTGCGGTGGATTATCGACATTTGAATACATCACACCCGTGCGAATATGATTAATCGCTTCAGAGAATACAGAACGAGTGTTATCTAAATAGTGGCGTTCAACCGCTTTGATGTCGCTGCCCATCGACTGAACCACACCAAATAACGGCAACCCCAATTTTTCTTCAACCATACGGCCGCTTTTAAAAGTACTGTCGAACTGCTCACGCAGAAATGCCAATCCTAATCCAAGTAATAGCCCACCAAATGCCCAAGTAAAGATGATTTTCTGTTTCTGCGGGTAAATGGGCCCACCTGGTGGCAGCGCTCGGTCTATAATTCGAGCACTAGCTACTTGAGTGCCCGACGACGATAGGTCGGCCTCTTTGAACTTAGATAAAAAGGCTTCGTAAAAATCATTGTTGCGCTTGACCTCACGCTCAAGTAACTCAAGTTTGACCTGTTTTTCACGATTAGACGAAACCGCTCTTGATGCTAGGTCTAAACGTGCCTTTGTTGCGCTGACTTCAGCTCTGGCCTCTTTCAACTTCGGGTGGCGCGCTCCATAGCGCTTTGCTAGCTCATCAAGGCTGGCGCGAGCAATAATGTATTCTGAGTTGAGACTTTGCAGTTCAGACGTCGTGATCTGCTCATTTCTTGAGGTATCAAGTAAATTTTCTTCTATCAAAAATTGTTGCAACTGAGCTTGCGAATTGTCTAAAGATACGCGTAAATCTTCAATTCTTTGAGAAAACCAACGAGTCGTTTGCTGTGACCGATTTAATTGTGAATCTAAGCCTTCCTCGATGTAGGCAGCCACCAACGCATTTGCTATTTCGGCTGCGAAATCGGGGTTAATTGATTTGAAGGTGACGGCAACCAGATTAGTTTTATTACCACCGCTCACGGTTACTCCACTCTGAATAATTTGCGTCAACCAAGCCCGTTTGCTGGCGACTTCGGCCGTCGTCAGTATCGCCGGTTTCGAGTTCTTCGGAGCATCGCTAATCAGCGAAACCCCAGTGATCTTCCTGATCTCTTTAGCGAGTGAAGTCAAAGCACTCGGTGGCACCAGAAGCTTGTCAACCGCGTCCCGCTGAACCAAGTTAAGTTCGTCTACAACACGCTCCGCAACCGAGCGACTCTTTAGCAGCTCATACTGAGTTTCATAGAAGCGATAAGCGTAGGGGTCGAAAAGCGATTGGCTTGAACTTCGACCGCTGCTTGGCTCGACCGCCATGGTTAACGAAGCTCGGTAAACTGGCGTCTCAGAGATCGCTTTAAATACGCCAGCTAAGCAACCAAGCACCATTAAGACTATAATGCTCCAACGATTTTCCTTAGTAGTTTGTAATAAGCCTCCTACGGTCGCCGATAATGAGTCACTTAAGGGCGCTGACGCCTGAGAAGCTGTCTTTGAGATAGACACGGTAGGCGCATTAAACCAATCTTTAACCGAAGCTTCAACATCTGCAGAATGATTGGAACCTGCTTTTGAAGCTTTATCAGCTAAGGGGTCTTTGTCAGATAAGTCGTTCAAAACCAAGTAGCTCCAACATTGATAATATCACCGGGCTTAATGGGCATATAAAGCTTTACCTTTTTTAACTTATCCGGTTCTTGATCGTCATCGATATCAGCGTAGCGGGTAACCGAGATTTTATTGCGAGCTCCGCGCAAGGTAAAGCCACCAGCGAGAACTATTGCTTTTTCGACTGTCAGCCCACGACGAAATTTATACTCTCCAGGGGACGCGACTTCTCCGTGTAAATAAACATAGGACGCGTCGTCTTCTTGCACACCGAATTCTTCCTCGATGCTAATCACGTCTCCCGACTGCACTTCCGCCTGACTGTCAATAGACAACGCCTGCTCTATAACCTCGCCCTCTCGTAAAATACTAACACCATTGGGTTTAGCAGAATTTTTTGTGCCTCCAGCAAGCGCAATTGCTTTACCAACAGTCAAACCCTCAGTGAACGGAAACGAACCCGTTTGTCGCACCGCGCCGCGAATAAAGATAGGCCGATAACTAAACATAGTCACCGATATCTGCGGATTTTTTACGTAACCTTGGGCCAATAACTCGGCGACACTTTGTTCAACTTGAGGGGTCGTTCGACCGGCCACGACTACTGAGCCAATTAACGGAAACGAGACTCGACCACTTTGCGGTACCCGCACGTTTTGTATGCTTAAATCACTCTCGCCAAAAACTAATAATGAAACCGAGTCTCCTGGGGCAATAACGTGTAAGCGTTCAGATTGGTTCGCTGCAGCAGCTATATTTGATGGATCTATTCTTGAAGGCTCTGTAGTTGGTGACGTCGACCCAGGTGTTTCAGCACTGGAATCGTGGTCGGCGCTTGAACCAGCATTAGACATATCGCTAACCGTCATTTCCTGATCGGTATTCCATTTGCTGTCTTTAACGGCCAGATTATTGCGCTCAGCGTCTGAATCAGAACCAGAAAATAGTGCTACACGAAAAGCACTTGGTGCCAGCATCCGAATAAAACCGTTTTTTCTACCTGATATGACACTCTCGTAGTCTCGAATAAGCTGAACCAGAACGATCGACCCGGCAGATGGCTCTATTCGCATGTTTAAGCGGTTAGCCATCACCGTTGCTCGACCATTAGCAACCGTCACATAGTCGCGACTGACCCAACCTGGAACGGTCGGCTGGTTGAACTCTACAATACGCCAGTTATTACCCGAACTCTTAATAAGTTTGAACTGTGAGTCAAACGGCACCTCAGCAATTTTTCCATGTCCACTAACGCTAAAAACAGAGCGTGTCTTATTCTGCGACTCGATCTCAGCCAGTAGCGCAGTAACCTCATCTTGTTTTAACGAATCTGCCGCGTGCGAGAAGGTTATATGGGTAGTACTTAAGGCAACAATCACGGCCATAGCAATAAAGGCGCGTGAGAAGTATAAGCACCACATACTTAGCAACTCAGCTAATCGTAAACGCGTTGACAAGTGAGGGAATGTAAGTCTCGAAGTAAACATGGTTATGAAACGTTCCTAATTCAGCAAGCACGATAATTATTAAATTCGAGAAGCTGGATTATAGCTATTTAGGGTACGATTAAACCCTAGTATTGCTTAATTTTCACTTCTGTGAATTCCTAAATTATTGGGAGGCCTCGGTTTTTCTGGGGTAATCAAACGAAGACGGCTCGACTCGTCGTTTACCACGACCTTCTAGTAGTGGCCGCAAATCTGAGCGAAGACGAATTCCGAAATAGCGATCATCATAATCAACACCATCGAGCGAAGAGTTGCGATCAATCTCGCCATAATAAACGCCTGCCGTTAACCAACTTCTCCAAACGTAATCTAACCCCAGACCCCAATCGACAAAGCGGTCGTCACGACCGATATCATAATCGTCATCAACCAGTTTTGCATAGGCTCCAAACAACACTTGCGAGCTAAGAGAATGGCTCCAAGCGGCGCCAAGAAACTGACTTTCATAATAGCTGGATCTGTCATCACCAGGCTCTTCTACAAACTTAGAAGCGCTAAGCTCGACAATTGAAAAGGGGTTGATCGCGTAATTCAGGTTCACATAATAGGCATTTCCGTCGTAGCTTTCGCGGCTCCCATCATCGAAATCTCGTACACTGCGGCCAACCGATGCGACGCCACTCAGGGCATTTGATGGTTTAAAGCGAAGACCGACTAGGTAGTCTGTTTGACGGCTATCCAGACTAGGCTGGCCAAGGTCATAAACGGTTTCAGTGCGCTGAATACGCCCAAATATCGATGTCTGTGAGGCAAATTGCCAATTCAAATCAAAATGAACTGATTCAGATTCACGGTCTCGATCACTGGAATCGCCACCATTGAATAGATCATCGCTGTCATATCCAGTCTCTCGGTATTCGTAACCTAGTACCGCCGTTACGATACCAATTTTTCGACCGAAAATGAGATCAGCACCATAACTCAAAAACTCGATATTCTCAGGGCCTGAGTCAATGCCGTTGTCGGCAAACTGATTAAACTCTCGCCCACCAGAAATTCCGCGTTGCTGAAATCCATCACCATAACTGGCGAATACGTCGAGGTCCCAGCGCCGCGTCAGATCGAGGCCTAACTTTGCACTAACAACGTTTGATTCGGCGTCTTCCTGTGTAAGGTCTTGATGATAATTGTAGGTACCCGAATAGGCCGCATAAAATTGATGCCGACCAATATTAGTTCGATAAGCAAGACTCGGCATAACAACAATTTTCAGGTCTTCCTCTTGAAAATCAGGCCGCCGGCGAGCATTGTCGTGATCGCTTATGGTCACGGTAATGGCGGGGTAGAAGTCGCTGAGCAAGTCAAGTGGCTGATTTAGGCCGCTATCTCGAGCAATCGAGGCATCTTGATATGCGCGATAGGTATTCGATGCTGGCGGTAAACCATTATCGGCCACCTGCGCAGAGACCGCGGCTGTCATAGCCGCCATCATGGTTGCTCCAAGCAGAATTAACTTACCCTTAATTCTTCTAATATTCATTTTATTATTGTGACTCTCCAACAGGCCTAAATTCAATTCCATGGTCAGTAAAAATCGTTGACTGCACGCTTATTGGGCTTTTTCAGTACACGGAGGCGAAGCACAAATAATTCCCCCGCTACCGTCAGTTGGCAAATGCGGCACCGAGATGCCAACCGCTGCTTGTATCAACGCTCGCGGGCCTCTTATATAGGGTTTTACTCTGGCGCTATCAACATAATAAAACACTACTGGAACCTTTGTAACGCCAAGTGCATTCAACGCAGCAATCAAGTCTGGACGGTTGAAAATTAGCCCTTGGCCCATCAGGTTTTGCAACGTTATTGGCGGGCCTTCACTGGGCAACACATACGGAAACTCGGCTTCGGTACGGGGATCGTCCCAAGCCGCATATTGCTGCCCACTGGTGGCCATTACGTTGGCGTTCTCTTCGTCGCCGTCAGGTGAGCCAAGAATAACAAACAAAAACGATGTATTGGTAACCGTGTAATCTTCTGCTTCTTCAAGTAATTTTTGCCACGCTTCAGGCTCAAAATCATCCTCTTGCGGGATATTAAAGATCTCATAAAATTCGTCTAGGCCTGCATAGATATGATACTCACCTAGTTGCCACTCAGGAGTCGGTGTCAACATCAAACGCTTTTCGCCGTAAGCGGCCTGCATACCCTTAATGGTTTCAGGGTAGCCTATTTCGTCGATTCCACGTTCGTTGAGTCTATTGAATATAAAGACAACAGGTAGTAGTGCATTAGGATCCTTTTTCAATGCGTCGGTAATACGCTCTTCGCCGTCGATCAGTACCGTGCTCGTAGCTTCATAAAGAGATACAAAAACAGGTCTTTTCGAGGTAGGCTTGGTGCTCTTTGTTCGGTACCAGCGAACGTCTTTTTGCGGAGCCTGCAAACGTTTCAGTTCAGAGGCTGACGCCATAAAGTGAAACTGCCCTTCGAACCAATCGGGGTAAGGCCGCAGCACTAGACGCTGTTTAAAAAACTTATCGACAACTTCTTCAACCGAGTATGGATCTTGTTCGTTATCTCGTTCAAGATCTTCCAATTCATAACTTGAGTATAGATAGTTGCTTGACTGAGTCAAAATGGGCAAGAGATTAACCGCCGATGACGCGAAGTCACGACTATTTTCAGGCTCGTACCTAACTGAGGCTTGAAGTACGCTTTCGATATCTAGGCCCATCGAAATAGCAGTCAAAAACACCACCATTGATGGCGTGTCTTTACTCAATAAACGTAAAATCTCCAATCTTGTTGGAGTGCTCGCTTCGTTGTAAATTTGTTGTCCGAACTCAGTATCGTCATAATCAGTTTGTGGGGTTGCTTCTCGCCAATCCTTGACGAATGATTCTCCCTGATTATCAAATTCACTTTCGTCTTCAGCGGGCACTTGGTAACCTGCCTCGTCAACATACGAGGCACTTTCAGTGTCAGTCAACTGCTGTGCGTGAGACGAGCCACTAGTCAATACTAACGCCCAAACGATCAGTGTGATGCGAGTTTTTAACCCCATACGGCTAACCACATTTCGGGTGGCCGAGACTATAGTAGATATTACAACCATTAATCAATAAACCTGTTGTGTTAAATTGATGCTCCCACCCTAAAAGACGAGAAATGTACTGCCACTGCCCAAATACGCAGACTTGTCACATGTTTCGCTTTACAAAGTCGAAACATAACAAAAATCCAAGTCTAATATACACTTATAGATTACTAAGGTAGATCATCTTAAACCTAAGGTCAAAGGACTTAAGTCCAATTTAACAAAGAGTTGCACTTGATTTCGCACTAATCACTTAAAAGTAGACAGAATGCTTGCAAATAAGTTCTACTAACAACTTAGCCGCGGTTGGATTATTAAGCGCTTATCTTATCTAATCCACCCATGTAAGGCTTAAGCACTGATGGAATAACAATTGAGCCATCGGCCTGCTGATAATTTTCCATAATCGCGAGTAATGTCCGACCAACCGCCAAACCAGAACCATTGAGAGTATGCACCAACTCAGTCTTCTTTGCTTCGAGTCGGTAACGTGCTTTTAGTCTACGCGCTTGAAAGCCTTCAAAGTTACTACAAGACGATATTTCACGATACGCATTTTGCCCCGGCAACCAAACCTCTAAGTCATAAGTCTTCGCCGCCGAAAAACCAAGGTCACCTCCACAAAGTACTACTTTGCGATAAGGTAGCTCCAGACCCTGTAGGATCGCTTCGGCGTGACTGGTAAGCTCTTCCAAAGCCTTGTAAGAATCCTCGGGCTTAACAATTTGAACTAATTCAACTTTTTCGAATTGGTGCTGGCGAATCATACCGCGCGTATCACGCCCATAGCTGCCCGCCTCACGACGAAAACATGGCGTATGCGCGACCATTTTAAGAGGCAGGTCATCGCCCTTTAAAATTTCATCTCGAACGATATTTGTGACCGGGACTTCGGCAGTTGGAATGAGGTAGTAGCCATCTTCCGCTTGAGTGGCAAATAAATCGTGCTCTGCAAATTTGGAAAATTGACCAGTACCTTTGAGGCTATCTTCATTAACCAAGTAAGGAACATATACTTCTTGATAGCCATGCTGATCTGTATGCGTGTTTAACATATATTGAATCAAAGCTCGATTCATTCGAGCAAGCGCACCTTTCATAACCACAAACCGTGGCCCTGCGATCTTAGTCGCGGTCTCAAAATCCAAAGCATCAAGCGCTTCACCTAAATCAACATGATCTTTGACCTCAAAGTTATATTGCTTAGGCACACCCCATTTCATTAGCTCAACATTGTCATCTTCCGACTTTCCTTGAGGCACAGAACTATGTGGCATATTCGGCATTACATCGGTGATCTCGAGCATCTCTTGCTTGATCGCGTCCAGCTCAACTTGAGCTTGCTTCATACGATCCGCAAAAGAATTCACTTCTTGCATTAAGGCGTCTACATCACCACCTTGCGCCTTGGTTCTGCCTATTTCTTTTGACCTAGCATTGCGCTTAGCTTGCAACTCCTCAGATTCAACCTGAAGTGATTTGCGCTTTGCCTCTAACGCTTGGTAAGCAGCCACATCAAGAGTGTGCCCTTTAACCTTTAGACCTTCGGCAACCGCCTCTAAATCATTACGCAGTAATTGTGGATCAATCATAATTAGTTCTTTGTTCGTCTCTGACTAAACCGTAGTCAGTTAATCAGCGGCATAGTCTTTCTATGACAATGCCTATTTTTAGTTAAGCCTAATTAGGGCTATTCGTGTTTACATCTGCTTTGCCAATAATAAACCGGCCAAGCACATTATCAAACACAGAGTAACTTGTATTCCAACGTAAGCGATCGCTTTAATCGACGAGCCCTGCTGAGCCATGTTTATGACCTCTAATGAAAAAGCAGAAAAAGTCGTGAACCCACCTAAAAAACCAGTCAAAACGACCACCTGAATTTCTTTAGACATTTGCCATTTATAAACCAACATCCATGACAAATAGCCAATCAGAAAACAGCCTAAAAGGTTGGCAATTAAGGTCCCGAATGGTAGCGCAGCCCAGCCCAAATTAACAGTCGCGCGCCCTAGTAAATAGCGTAGCAAGGCGCCGGTGCCGCCGGCAATGACGATAGCAATGTAGAACATCAAGCTATTGCCTTATCACATCGACACCGTCACCGGGGATGAATTCAAAAAGCGAAGAATCAAGTTCAGAGTTACTGACCACATTCGACAAAGCTAAACGCGTCTCATTTCCCAAGCCATCTGTTAGCACAATTGAATTCAACTGCTCCTTTGCAAAACCGATCATCAAGCCCTGATAACCTGCGTTTTCGTCTTTTGGTTTCAACGCGACCCACGTTAAGCCGTCGGTTAAGCCAAAATCCATAACATTAAAATGCGCCTCTAAGCTTTCGCCAGATTGCACCAATAGCAAGGTCGGAACTTGCTCTAGGGCATTGAGCATGCTGCGTTGATTGGCGGTTTCTAAATCTGGCTCGTAAAACGTGATCAACTCGCCATTTGAAATTATCTGCTGACCAACTGGATAATCAGAGTCGTCGCTGGCATAGTGCCAACGAAATTTACCAGGTCGTGACAATGAAAAAACGCCGCTTTTGTTTTCTAAGGTCATACCGCTTTCGTCGACAATTTGCTGTGTGAAATCCGCTTGAAGGGTATTAACTTCAACAAAAAAACGCTTGAGCATCGCCTCAGAAGCATAGATCGCCGAACTGGCGATAAATACCGAAGAGCCCAGCACAATTAAGAGCATGATTTTAATTAGGTTCATATTTTTACGCTTATCTGATTAGCCCGATTAGTCTTCTGGTGGAGGTGGCGCCAGCACTTCACGGCGACCATTGTCTTCAGCCGGCGTAATTACGCCGTTCATTTCCATAGTTTCAATCATGCGAGCCGCTCGATTGTAACCGACACGTAGCTGACGCTGAACTGACGATATAGAAGCCTTTCGGGTTCTGGTAACAAACTCTATAGCTTGATCATAAAGCGGGTCATTTTCAGGGTCGTCATTAACCGCATCATCACGGAAGGCGCTTGGTAAAGCGTTATTTATCTCTTTTGGCGCACTCAAAATAGACTCGTCGTATTCAGGCTCGCTATCGCCGATTAACGACTGCACAACTTCATGAACTTCTTTGTCTGAGACAAAACTGCCATGCACACGCTCAGGCATACTAGTACCCGGTGGGAGATATAACATGTCTCCATGCCCTAGCAACATTTCAGCGCCCATTTGATCAATAATGGTACGAGAGTCAATTTTTGACGAGACCTGAAACGCAATACGGGTAGGAATATTGGCCTTTAACAAGCCTGTGATCACGTCCACTGATGGGCGTTGAGTCGCCAGCACCAAATGTACTCCGGAGGCACGACCCTTCTGTGCTAAGCGAGTGATCAACTCTTCAACTTTTTTACCGACCGTCATCATCAGGTCAGCCAGTTCGTCGATAATGACCACTAAGCAAGGCAGCTCTTGCAATGGCTCGGCAATCTCGCCTTCTTTGCCGAACGGGTCCAAAATTGGCTCGCCGGCTTCTTCAGCCACTTTGACCTTACGATTATAGCCAGCCAAGTTTCTCACGCCCAACTCCGACATTAACTTGTATCGTCGCTCCATTTCAACAATGCACCATCGCAAGGCATTCGCCGCCTCGCTCATATCGGTAACAACCGGACACAATAAATGCGGTATACCCTCATAAACTGACAACTCGAGCATCTTCGGGTCAATCATGATCATACGAACTTGCTGAGCGGTTGCTTTATAGATCAGACTCAAAATTAGCGCATTGATACACACTGATTTACCTGAACCAGTAGTACCTGCGATTAGCACATGAGGCATCTTGGCTAAATCAACGATCACTGTCTTACCACTGATGTCTTTACCCAACACCAATGCGAGTGGTGAACTCATGTTTTCGAATTGGCGTGATGAAAGACCTTCAACTAAACGCACAATTTCACGTGACTCGTTTGGAATCTCTATGCCAATAAACGATTTTCCGGGAATATTTTCTACTACCCTGACGCTAACCGTCGAGAGAGCTCTTGCAAGGTCTTTAGCCAAACCAGTAATAGTTGCCGCTTTAATTCCTGGCGCTGGGTCAATTTCGAAGCGAGTTATCACCGGGCCTTGATGAACACTAACTACTTCAATTGGCACATTGAAATCAGCCAGCTTTTTGATCAATAGCACACTAATGGCGTTTAATTCATCGTCCGAATAACCCACTCGTTGCACCTCAGCTGGGTCGAGCAACGAGAGAGCTGGCAGAGCGCTGTTTGAACTGTGCATACTGTCGAACATATGGGTCTGCTTCTCGCGCTCCATGCGTCCGCTGTCTTGCGTACTGCTTTCGACCGGAGCCAATTTGGGCATAATGGTTGGTGCTATTTTGACCTTCTCTTTCAGCTCAGTAACTACCTCTCTGCGAACAATCCGAGCTTTAGCGCCTATTTCTCGATCTTCTTTTTGCTCTCGGCGATCCCTAACATTTTCGATCAACTTGAAGAAACTTTCACCGATCGAATCCATTAGACTAAACCAAGACAAGCCGGTGAATATAGTGATACCAGTGAGAAATAACACCACCATTAACATGGTCGTACCGACCTGACCAAAAAGCTCAACCAAGACCGTATTTAGCCAGCCACCAAGATACCCGCCAGCAATAAAGTGCTTGGACTCTGCCCAATGGTTAAAATGCAAGTTTTCAATCCCGCAGCCGCCCATCACCGTGATCAAAAAACCAGCGGCAATCAATACCCTATTAAAATATGACGGCTCTGACGTGTCGTGACGGTCAGCAAAAAAATTAACCCCCAAAACCAAAATCATTATCGGCACTAAGAACGACATATAGCCAAATCCGTGCAGTAACATGTCAGAGAAATTGGCTCCAAACTGGCCGCCTAAGTTACTTACCTCACTGGAACTGCCACCGCTGTGTGACCAACCGGGATCACTAGGATTATAGGTTAGTAGCGACAACAAGGCATATAATGAGAGAAAGGCACTGAACACCACCACGATTTCGGAGCCCAGCTCCCTTACTCGCGGCGACAATATACCCCCACCCCCTTGCTCTGTCTCTTTGATTTTCTTACGCTTTGCCTGTGGCATGATTTTATTGCGGACCTCTCATTCTAATGCCTCTATTCTAACGCGAAATAGGTCATCAACACTATTCCTAACCGTTCTGTATAAACACCTAGTTGAGTTACTCTGATGTACAATCATAACCATATGGAAATTCTAAAATTGCTCGCTATTAAAAAGGCTCTAAATTAATTAGAATTCTGCGCTGAATAGCGTAAAACTACAAAACTACTAACTCGGAGCAATCCCACCCCATGTCTGATTCAAAACATTGCAAAGTTCTTATCTTAGGCTCCGGCCCTGCTGGCTACAGCGCTGCGGTCTATGCTGCACGAGCCAACCTGAACCCAGTATTAATAACCGGCATGCAACAAGGCGGACAATTAACCACGACAACAGAAGTCGATAATTGGCCGGGGGACGATCAGGGCGTTGATGGTAACGAACTAATGGCTCGCATGTTACGCCACGCAGAGCGCTTCGAAACCGAGATTGTGTTTGATCATATTCATACGGTTGACGTTACCAGTAAGCCATTTACCTTAACTGGTGACTCAGGTGTTTATACCTGCGACGCGCTAATAATCGCCACCGGCGCGTCGGCTAAGTACCTTGGCCTCGAGTCTGAGACTGCTTTCATGGGTAAAGGCGTGTCAGCCTGCGCTACCTGCGATGGCTTTTTCTATAAAGGCAAACCTGTGGTCGTCATTGGTGGCGGCAATACGGCTGTTGAAGAGGCCTTATATTTATCAAATATCGCCTCCGAGGTCACCGTTATACACCGACGAGACGAGTTCAAAGCTGAGGCTATCTTGGTCGACCACATCAACGAAAAAGCGGCGAATGGCAACGTAACCATAGAATGGGACGCAACACTTGATGAAGTGCTCGGCGACAACATGGGTATGACCGGTGTGCGCATCAAGAGCACCAAAGACGGCAGCACTAGGGAATTAACAGCCGATGGGGCATTTATAGCCATTGGTCATAGCCCCAACACTGATATTTTTGAGGGTCAGCTGACGATGGCCGGCGGCTATATAAAAGTTCATAGCGGCACTGAAGGCAACGCCACAGCGACCAATGTACCCGGCGTTTTCGCTTGCGGTGATGTAATGGATCATGTTTATCGTCAAGCAATAACCTCGGCTGGGTCAGGCTGCATGGCCGCACTAGACGCAGATAAGTACCTGAAAAGCCAAGAACCCAAGGGCTAGTCGTTCAACTTGAGTGCTGACGATGACAGTATGGCGCGATTAATCGGGCTTGGCGTTAAACCGCTAAAGCAAGATAGAATTGCGCCTTATCGTAAACCGGCTGACACCACACCTCGGCAGAGGTTGCTCGATGATCAGCGAGTGATGAATGAGTTGCTCGAAGAGTCAGATGAAAGTGCCAGCTTTGAAAGTGGCGACGAACTCAAATATTTACGCACCGGCTTTTCTAGCCGCCTACTAAAGAAACTTCGGCGCGGCGACTTTGCCATTCAGGATGAGCTTGACCTGCACGGGCTGGTCGCAGGCGATGCAAAACAAGAGACTCATGGATTTGTCAACGAGTGTGCTCGAGACAATGTTCGAGCTATCCGGATAGTGCATGGTAAAGGCCGCAACTCGGCTGGTCGACTGCCAGTACTGAAAAACATGCTAATCGGCTGGTTAAGCAAAAACAAACATGTCATAGCGGTTGTTTCAACGCCGGCCAATGATGGCGGAACCGGCGCAGTTTACGTACTCCTGGATAAGATGAAGTAAGCTTGTTATAACGTTATTGTCGCTTTATTGTCGCTTGATTGCTGAATTTCACTAACAGATTCGGTACATTCTAAGCATTCAAGAGCGCCGCAGGCTAAGCTATCGCCAACAGCAGCCTATCCCAAGCGTAATGGTCAACTAACATTACCGCAAATAGGTACATTAGATACTTGATTGAATAGATAAAGGTGGTGCGCGATAACTCGTCACTGTAGTTCTTGTACAGTTTGAAAACGTAATACATGAATCGCGCGTTGAGGTAGAAAGCGCCGATTAAATAAATGCCTCCAAACATGTGAATACTGAACGGCATAAGCGTTACGGCCACCAAAATATAGGTGTAGAGCAGAATTTGCAGGCGAGTAAACTCTTCGCCATGCGTTACCGGCAGCATAGGCACACCCGCTTTAGCGTATTCTTCTCGGCGGTATAACGCCAAAGCCCAAAAATGCGGCGGTGTCCAAGCAAAGATAATCAGAAATAGTAAACACCCTTCGGCGGTAATCGAGCCGGTCATGGCAACCCAGCCCAATAACGGCGGCGCTGCGCCAGCGGCACCGCCAATAACAATATTTTGCGGGCTAGCGGGTTTAAGAAAAACGGTGTAAATGATGCCGTAACCGACCATCGAGATGAAGGTTAAAATAGCCGTCAAATCGTTTACCCAACGAACCAACACCAACATTCCGAGAAAACATAGCAATGCGGCAAAAACAATGGCTTGCCACACATTTAAACCTCCGGTTGCCAGCGGACGGTTTTTAGTGCGAGCCATAATCGCATCGGCACGCATGTCAATAATCTGGTTCATGGCCGCACCAGAAGAGGCCGCCAAACCAATCCCTAGAGATGCCATCAACACGGTGAAGATATCGGGCATCCCCTTAACCGCTAATAGCATGCCGACGAATGCGGTAAATACGATCAGCATTACCACGCGCGGCTTAGTTAGGTCGTAGTACTGTTGGATAGCACCACTTAGTGATTTGTTTGCAGCGTCAGTTTGCGACATAGTCTTTAAAGTATGGGTGAATTATCAACGACGTAAGTACGAGGGATCAGCTAGCCGATCTGCGATGTTTTAAGCAGCCGTTTAATATCTTTCTGAATCGCACTAGGCTCAGCTGATGCTGGGTAGCTCATCATTAAGTTTCCAGCTGGGTCGATCACGTAAAATCGATCAACTTCAGCTTCGATCGGTGCGTCATCGAGCTTTAGTACTTGAGTCCAACTTAGGAAACTGTCTTTATCAACCCGGTAAGTTTCAATCGGGCTGTATTTGGCATCAAGGTCACTGGCAACCGACTCATTTAAGCCAGTATGTAAAAAAACCGTTCGTATGCGCGTCATATTATTGTTTTGCATAAACCGTAGCTGACGGATTTTTAGAATATTCGCTTCACAGGCTTGCGAGCATTGGCCATTAGCCGTCACCAGCAAAACCCATTGGCGGCGAAAGGTGTCAAGTTCAACCAGACCGTCTTTACTCTGCATCTGTAAATTAGCAACCGGCCGTGCAGGACGATACAAGTCACCATAATTATTGAAGCTGCTTGGCTTATAGACAAACGCGCCTACCACTGGTGCCGCAAACACTACAAAAACTAAAATAATTTGCACCCTATTCCAGAATTGTGCTTTTTTGCTAGAGCCGCTAAGTTGATTTTGATCTGTCATAATTTTAAAATTTATTTTCTTTGAGAGCTTCTTTTAGGATTGATAAAGAGAAGAACTAAACAAGCAATGAAAAATGCCGCCGCCATTGCAAACCACTGAAAAGCATAACCTGAGTGCTTAGCAACCTGTTGGTCATCGATCTCAGGCCATTTTCTTACTAACATTGGGTCGTCACCGGCGGCTGGCGCCAATTCTACCACTAATGGAAATACTTTCGAGGGTAAAACGTTAGCTACTTCTAGCATCGGTAAATACTGCCAAACATCGCCCTCGGAAACCGCGTATTTGTCATTCCATAGGGGTGGCTGAGCGGGTGGCGCGTTTAGCCGCCCCTGCAACACCATTGACCCACTCGGCGTTACTACTTCAGGTAGTTTTTGACGAGACTCACCAACCGAAACCCAACCTCTCGCGAGCATAATAAGAGTCGCGCTTTGCTCGAGCTGAAAGGGCGTAAATATTTGATAGCCTACCTGACCGTTGACAACTTGGTTATCGACGTAGAAATCTCTATTTTGAAGATACTGCCCTTTCAACAGCACCTTCCTAAACCGTAAGCTCTCGGCCTTTGAGCCGTCGACAAGCTCTACTAATGGTATCGCAGCTTGGCTCGAACGGGCCTCAAGCTGGTCGGCAATATCACGTTTTTGATCAGCTCGGTCCAATTGCCAAACACCTAGACGTAGCATGCCTAACACCATCAAGATCGCGACGACACACAATAACGGCGTCCTCCACGCGGGGGCAGTAGTAGGTGATTGATCGCTCATTCGCAACTCTTTGACTTAAATAAGGTAAACTGCGGGCACCATAGCACAGACGCTGTAAATTCTAGATATGCGCGGGCATTTATATGAGCACTATTGTAATTATTGTATTACTTCTGGCCATGCTGGTCAGTTTGGGCGTTGGCTTATTTCACCTTTTGAAATCGCCAGACGAAAACGATAAGGGTGATAACCTTGTTAAAGCCCTCACTTGGCGTATAGGCATCTGGGTAGTCTTATTCGTTTTCATAGGCCTATCAGTAAAAATGGGTTGGATAAAACCGAGCAATTCGGTCCACCCGCAAAAATTCAACCAAGAACAGCAACAACGCATCGATCAACAATAAAAGTAAGCATCGCGATTAAAGCAAACTCAAAAAGCGCTTTAGTTGCTAGGAAAGAAGAATCAAAAAAGGCGTCCAGTGGACGCCTTTTTTAATCTATTTAGGGAAGCTGCGTTTAAAGAATATAAACGAAGATAAACAAGCCTACCCAAACGGTATCAACAAAGTGCCAGTACCATGCACCGCCTTCAAATGCGAAGTGCTTTTCAGCCGTAAAGTGACCCTTCATGTAGCGGATCAAAACCACTAATAAAATGAACGCGCCGAGGGTCACATGAAAACCGTGAAAACCGGTCAACAAGAAGAACGTTGAACCATAAACACCCGTACCCAATGTGAGGCCTAGCTGAGTGTAAGCTTCAATATACTCTTCTACTTGAAGGAACAGGAAGAAAGCGCCTAGAACAACCGTAAGAGCCAACCAAAAGACAGTCTGACGACGTTTACTTGCACGTAAAGTATGATGCCCTATGGTCAGAGTAACACTTGAAGCCAGCAACAAAAGCGTGTTGTACAACGGCAAATGCCAAGGGTCGACTAAGGCAAATTTTGTACCTTCGGCGATTGAACTAGCATCAGGATGAACACCGGCCAGCAATTCAGCACCCAAGGGCCCTGTAGAGGGCCAAGTTGCTTCGAATCCAGGCCATAGCAGTTCTGTATCTGCAAGCCAAGGAATTGCCAATGTTCGAATATAATACAAGGCACCAAAGAAGGCCGCGAAAAACATTACTTCCGAAAAAATAAACCACGACATGCCCATACGAAAGGACTTATCGACGTCCATATTGTAATCGGGACTTTCAATGATTACTTTACGAAACCAAATGAAAAGCAATACAGCCATACCAAGCAAGCCAGCGCTCATCAAAGTAGGTGCGAAGGCATAACCGTTTAAGTAACTTGCGCCACCCATTGCAATGCAAAATAAGGCAATTGAGCACAGAAACGGGTATGCACTCGCGTCTGGAACGAAATAATGGTCTTTAGAATGTGCAGACATATTGGTTTCCTCGTTGATAAACCGTCTTTATAGTTTTGTTTATTGGCCTGCGTATTTTTCGTTATCGAAAAATGTGTAGGACAATGTTAGCTCATGCACGTCTTCTGGCATTTCAGAGTCGAGCATAAACCTAACTGCCATTTCTTGTTCTTCACCAGGTTGTAGAACCTGCTTAGAAAAACAAAAACATTCAGTCTTTTTAAAATGAAAGCCCGCTCTCGGCGGCGTCACATTAAATGTGGCCATGCCGGTAATTGGGCGATCTGAATAATTTTTTACATAAAACAATGCTTCTTGTACTTCACCAATCTTTACATCTAGCGCCCGCGTAATCGGCTTAAATTCCCACGGAAGGTTAGTGTTTGTATGAGACGTAAAAGTAACCGCCACTTCCCTATCACTAATCTCCGCTGAACCTGCCGCTGCCTCTTGAATAATATCAGTCTTACCACCGAAGCCAGTGACTTTACAAAAGGCTTCATATAGGGGCACCAATGCATAGCCAAAACCAAACATCATGACCGTGATTATAACTAATTTACTAACAAGACTACTATTCATTAGAAACCTACAAATATCATTACAACATTAAAAGTCTATCAATTTGGGGCTAATAGAACTTACGCCTAACCATTTTGGATAAAAAATGATGCAATAAATAACGCTACAGGAATCAGGGCGATGATCAACGCCACTTTAGCATTGCTCATTTTCTTGTCGTTGTCGTTATGTTCTTCAGTCATTTTCTATTAATCCCTTCTCAACTCAACTAGAGCTTGGTTAACCTTAAGCTGCCTATCGTATGACAGGCGGCTCATCAAAGGTATGGAATGGCGCAGGAGATGGGACAGTCCACTCTAGACCTTCTGGGTTATCCCACACTTCTGCCGTTGCTTTCTTACCGCCACGAACCGTCACAACAATAATATATACAAACAGAAGTTGCGATATGCCTAAACCAAATGCACCAAACGACGACCACTGGTTAAACTCAGTGAACTGCACTGGGTAATCAGCATAACGACGCGGCATACCGGCAAGACCCAAGAAATGCTGCGGGAAGAAGGTGATATTAAAGAAGATCGCTGTTAACCAGAAATGGATCTTGCCCAAAGTCTCGTTATACATGTGACCGGTCCATTTAGGTAGCCAGAAGAACGCACCACCCATCATCGCCATTACCGCACCTGAGAACAGCACATAATGAAAATGAGCTACCACGAAGTAAGTGTCGTGATACTGGAAATCAGCCGGAGTGATGGCAAGCATTAAGCCTGACAATCCACCCAAGGTGAACAAGAAGACGACACCAATTGCATACAACATTGGCGTTTCAAAGGTCATTGAACCGCGCCACATTGTGGTAACCCAGTTGAATACTTTGACACCTGTCGGAACCGAAATCAACATAGTTGCATACATGAAGAATAATTCGCCTTGCAGCGGCATTCCAACAGTAAACATATGATGGGCCCAGACAATGAAGGATAAGAATGCAATCGCAGCCGTAGCAAATACCATCGAGCTGTAACCAAATAAAGGCTTACGCGCAAAGGTCGGTATGATATGCGAGATGATGCCAAACGCTGGCAAAATCATTATGTACACTTCAGGGTGGCCAAAGAACCAGAAAATGTGTTGGTACAATACTGGGTCACCGCCACCAGCGGGGTTGAAGAATGCCGTGCCAAAGTGACGGTCAGTCAACAACATGGTTACTGCACCAGCAAATACTGGCATAACCGCTATGAGCAAGAACGCTGTGATTAACCAAGTCCAAACAAACATTGGCATTTTCATCAATGTCATGCCAGGAGCTCGCATGTTCAAGACCGTCACGATCACGTTGATCGCGCCCATGATAGAAGAGATACCCATCATATGAATTGCAACAATAGCCATGTCAACACTCATGCCGCCTTGGATTGTCAATGGCGCGTAAAGTGTCCAGCCAGAGGCGGGGGCGCCGCCAGGTACGAAAAAGCTACTTAGCAGAATAGTAAAGGCAAATGGCAAAATCCAGAAGCTCCAGTTATTCATGCGGGGCAAAGCCATGTCTGGCGCGCCAATCATTAATGGCACCATCCAATTGGCAAAGCCGACAAAGCCGGGCATTACCGCACCAAACACCATTATAAGTGCATGCATGGTGGTCATCTGGTTGAAGAAGTGAGGATCTATAAACTGTAGCCCTGGTTGAAATAGCTCGGCACGGATTACCAGAGCCATCGCTCCGCCTACAAACAACATAGTCAGTGAAAAGATGAGGTATAAAGTACCAATGTCTTTATGGTTAGTAGACATAAACCAGCGTTGGAAAAACGGAGGCTTATGGTCGTGATCGTCGTGGCTGTGATCGCCAGCGGTCGCTGCTTGTGACATGAATAAACTCCTGATCTACTAGTTACGTTTCGCTTTAACATCGGCTGGCAGAACAACATCACCAGTCTCGTTACCGAAAGAATTACGTTGATAGGTTACAACTGCGGCGATTTGCTCGTCATTCAGTTGACCTGCAAATGCGGCCATGGCTGTACCAGGCTTACCAAACATGACAATCTTAATGTGGTCATCAATTGGGCCTGTGGCTATCGCGCTACCAGCAATCGCCGGAAATACTCCAGCAATGCCCTTGCCGTCGCTACCGTGGCAAGCCAAACAGTTTGCGCCGACCGACTCCCCTTTGGTCATTAGCTCTTCTTTAGTCCAAGTTTTCGACGATGGCTGATCAGACGCCTGTGCTGCGGGAACAATCGCATCTATAACAGAGCTAGTCGCTGCGTCAACTTTCATTTCAGGGGTTTCTAATGGTGGCTCTTGAGCAATAGACTCAACACCGTCGAATGAACCGCCAGCGGCCACCCATCCATCGAACTCCGCGCCCGTTACTACTTGTACTACAATTGGCATATAAGCATGATCTTTACCACATAGCTCGGCACATTGGCCTCGGTAAATACCTTCCTTACCAATATCTACGTTAAACCATAGTTCATTGATATAGCCAGGAATCGCGTCTTTCTTAGTGCCGAATGCTGGAATCCACCATGCATGAATAACGTCATTGGCGGTAATAAGGGCACGTATTTTTCGTCCGGACGGAACAACCAACATGTTATCGGTCTCTAGCAAATAATTTTCGCCTTGAGGCTCAGCGTTTTCTTTATCGAATTGATCGATTTGATTACGTGGGGTAGCTAGCGTGGCATAAAAACTGATGTCTTGATCTAGACCTAGGTAGTCATAGCCCCATTTCCATTGATATCCAGTAATCTTAATGGTCAACTCAGACTTGGTCGTATCTTCCATTTTGATCAGTACTTTGGTCGCCGGGATCGCCATAATAACCAAAATTATAAAGGGAACGATTGTCCAAACAATTTCGACTGTTGTGCTGTGGCTAAATTGCGCCGGCTCGTAATTCTTGCTTTTTCGGTGAGCAAAAATTGAATAAAACATGACACTGAATACGGCAACGAAAATTGCCACGCAAATCCAGAAGATAAGCATGTGCAAGCCGAATATATCGCGAGCGACTTCAGTTACAGGATCCTGAAAGTTCAGACGGTATTCGGCCTGAGCTAAACCACTAAATAAAGTGGTCATTAGGAATGTGCCAAACGCAGATATTTTAGCGAAAGACTTTATGTGTTGAGATAACACCATAATTAGAGGTACTCCAATTAAAATTTCGATTCGTAGAAAAATCTTTATTTTCAAACACTTGTGACATAGTCAAAAGACTTTTTGAAATTCCGATTTTGTTATCCAATATTAACATCTTCGTTCACTTAGAGATTCACCATTGTGAAGGGCTCAAGCGGTATTCATCACGTCAAATAGGCTACCCAAGTTAAGGCGCACGAAAGGTATCACAGGGGCCCCCGGGCTTCAAGATTTAAGGCCCGGTTTGTTAATAAAAGTTTACCCAAAGCGAAAATCGATCGTAAGCCACCTTTTACTCAATTAACGCCTTACTCAAATAACGCCAACCAATGCTCACTGGGTGCGTCGACTTGCGCATAGTTGCCGCTACTATAGTGATAAGGCAACTCAAACAACTTTGGCACCGGCATTTGATTCTCTAAGGTAGCCATATTTTCTCTTAGAAAATCAAATTTTGGATCAATATGGTTTGCAACCCAACCAGCAAATGGAACACCTGACTGCATAATTGCTCTAGCCGCCAATAGAGCATGGCTGAGGCAACCAAGTTTCATACCGATAACTAATATTACTGGAATCTTAAGCCTTTGTGCCAAAACCTCTATACTCAGTGAGCCGCTCTCAGATAGCGGAACCAACCACCCCCCAACACCTTCAACGACCAATGCGTCAACCTGCTCAAGCGCGATTGCCACATCAAGCCCAATCAACTCAGCGCTAATAGTATCGCCAACCTGCCCTGCGGCAATATGCGGCGCGATTGCTGGCTGATACGAGTATCGATTAATGAGTTCAGGCCTAAGCTCAACATTGCTCGCCAGCGTAAGCGCCTCGACATCACTGTTTTGCAGCCGCTGGTTGATCAACTCGAAGCCGCTGGCAATAGGTTTTAGACCGGCAACACGCGGATACCGATGCTGTAGGTGGCGTATCAGCGCAGCGCAAACATGAGTTTTTCCACAATCAGTATCGGTGCCAGTAACAAAAAATACGGGCTTACTATTACTCATTCGCACTCCTGAGTTTAAACGCACCGGATTTCGACACTCCAGCCTTAGATGGCTTAGCTTTAAACACCTTAGCTTTAAACACCTTAGGTTTAAACACCTTAGGTTTGAATGCTTTGGCGTAGACCACTTGATAGCTGAGCTCAATCGCTCCATTTCGCTGGATAATTGCGTCGGCCTGGGCGCGAATATCGTTAAACCGAGCTCGGCTCATCAGCCCTTTGGGACGAGCGGCGCTGGCATTACCTGCACCCAAATTGCGAACACTCTTCAGCGCGCCATGAAAGGTGTCAAACGACTGAACAAAAGACTCTGTCCACAAACGATCGAGCACCAATCCTGAGTCTGAAATAGCACGATCGAATTCGGCTAAGGTAAGAAAACGCTGGTCATTTTTATCCCAAAGCTGCCGCCAGCTCTGTAATGTGCCACTCAGAAACGAGCTAATCAACACGCTACCGCCCGGCCTCAATGCCGCATACATTTGCTTGGCAACAACCGCCACATCGCACCACTGAACCGCCGAGCTGCTAAAACATAAATTTAAACTATCCGGGCTGAATGGTAGTGATTCAATATCGCCTTGCAACAAATCGACTCGCAGAGCTTTATTCTCACCGGCTTTCAAGCGTTGTTCAGCGGCCTGCAACATGGCTGGCGCTATGTCCAGACCCGTAAGATTTGCACCGGGGTAAATGTTCGATAACTGCATTAAAGCGTAGCCGGTGCCGCAACCTGCGTCGCAAATAACCAGCCCGTCGGAGTTTTCACGATCATTATTGCCAGAAACACCATAGTCCACGCTGGAATCTATGATGCCAGCGTTTAGTGACTTCGGCAACTCAGCCATCAGAGTATCAACAATCTGTCGCTGCATCATCGCTAGGTCGTCGTACTGCGCCGCTGAACGATTAAATTGCCGTTGCACTTGGTATTTATCAATGCTCATCCGAAACTCTTTTTATAAGCTGCACTAGGTTGGCAATCACCGCATCAGCGTCGGTCATAAATGGAGCATGACCGGAATTGATCTCAGCTAAGTCAGCCTTCAATATCGACGCCAAACGAGCACTACTAACTGGTTTAGCGACCCTGTCTCTTAACCCACTGATAACGTGTATCGGCATTTTTAGCTTGAATAAATCGCTCCTCAAGTCGGTTTCAGCCAAACAACGGATTCCGGCACTTAAGGTTTCTAAACTTGGGTTTGGTCGCTGACATATCGATTCATGTGCGGCCCTCGCTAAGGCTCGAGCTCCCGTGCTATTGCCTGCCTGCATTAATAAAAACATAGTTAAGGTACGCTGATAATCGTTGGCCAACCGATGTGAGAATAATTCGAAGGTAGCTAAGTCGACACCCTCAGGCCAATCATCGCTTGCAACAAATTTTGGCGAGCTACTGATTAGTTGCATGGCTAGGACTTTCGACGGCTCTAGCAGTGCGGCCTTCATTGCGACCATGCCACCAAGCGACCAACCGACCCAAATCGCCGGTGCTGTAACCTCGTCGAGACAATATTGAGCCATAACATCAATGCTATCAGCCCCCTGCGCGCCAACTGAATACCCGTATCCAGGCAAATCTATGCACTGAATGTCTAAGCTAGGCCGAAGGGCAAGTAGCTGACCAACAAAATCACCCCACACGCCGCCATTAAGCGCCCAACCATGAATAAATATGATTTTAGTCTCGCTGCTAGCCACGATCGCTTAACTCGACACCATCTTGCTTCAATTGCTGACTAAGCAACTCTATTAGCCGATCTATTTGAGCAAACGTATGCGCAGCTGACAAAGCGACACGTAATCTTGCCGACCCTATTGCAACGGTAGGGGGCCGAATTGCGGTTAAGTTGATTCCCTGATTGAATAGAGCGCTACTAATATTCATCGCTTGATTCGAATCTCCAATAACAATCACTTGGATCGCAGTTGAAGAAGGTCGCAAGGTCATGTCGTGTTTAAGCGCGGCTCGCCTAAAATAACGAATATTGTCGTTCAGTCTAGCGCGCAGCAGATCACCCTCTTCTGCCAACACGGCCAAAGCAGCAAGCACTGAGGCTGGTACTGACGGGGGTAACGCAGTTGTGTAAATATATGGCCGGGCAAATTGAGTCAGGTGTTCAATGTATAAGGCATCACCCGCGACAAAAGCGCCGTAACAGCCCAAGGCCTTACCCAGCGTTGCCATCATCAACACCTCGGCGGCTGGCCTCAAGCCGTGACGATTCAATGCGCCTTGCCCAGTTGCTCCCAATAGACCGAAGCCGTGCGCATCGTCAACCAACAGCAATGCTTGATGATTAGATGCCAATGACTGCAACTCCCGCAAAGGTGCTATGTCGCCGTCCATACTAAAAACACTGTCGGTTGCGATCATGCAATGATTAAACTTAACCGAACTTGCCAATTTTGCCGCATGCTCAACATCACCATGAGCATAGCGCTTAAAGTTAGACGCGCTAAGTTTTGCACTGTCTATAAGAGAAGCATGATTAAGTTTGTCTTGCAGTAGAAGATCACCCTTGCTTAAAAAGGTTGCCGCCATCGCTAGGTTGGCCATGTAGCCACTAGAAAATAATATCGCCCGCTCGGCTCCGACAAATGCGGCCAGCTCGAACTCAAGTTGATGATGTAGTTGATGATGTCCACAGACCAAATGCGATGCCCCACTGCCAACACCGAAATCTCGACAGGCCCTCTCTGCACTTTGCCTAAGGGACTCATGACAGGCAAGGCCGAGATAATCATTGCTCGAGAAATTAATCACCGGACGAGCATCGATTATAGCCTCCACTCCTTGCTGACTCGAGAGTGTCTTACGCGTACGCCAAAGACCCGCATCGAGCGCAGCCTGATGTCGACTTGCAACTAATTCTCGCCAGCTCTGCTTCATTTTAATCTGAGCATGAGATTAATGGATCTAGTATTAGTTTGCTTGATTCACGCCTGCGCCACTAAAGTTTGAGGCTTAATCCCCAATTTATTCATCAGCGCTCGATCATGCTCAACAGAGGCATTATTAGTAGTGAGTAATTCTTCTCCGTAGAAGACTGAGTTAGCACCGGCCATAAAGCATAAAGCTTGCATCTGATCATTCATCGACTCGCGACCCGCTGACAAGCGGACATAGGAGGTTGGCATGGTAATTCTGGCGACCGCGATGGTACGAATGAATTCAAACTCATCAATCGGCTCAACATCGTCCATCGGCGTTCCCGGCACTTGAATTAGATTATTAATAGGCACACTTTGAGGAGGAGTTGGCAAGTTGGCTAAGTTAGCAATTAAACCAGCTCGATCGGTACGCGTTTCACCCATGCCGACAATACCACCACTACAGACGTTCATGCCTGCATCGCGCACATGTTCAAGTGTATCTAAACGGTCTTGATAGGTGCGGGTGGTTATTATTTCCTTATAGTAGTCTTCAGAAGTATCAAGATTATGATTGTAATAATCAAGGCCAGCAATCTTCAAGCTTGCCGCCTGCTCGCCACTGAGCATGCCTAACGTGGCGCAGGTCTCTAAGCCTAAGGCACTCACCTCTCTTACCGCTTGCTCGACAACGGCCAAGTCTTTATCTTTCGGGCTTCTCCACGCTGCCCCCATGCAAAAACGGCTAGCGCCATTGTCTTTGGCTTTTATAGCAGCACTGACTATCGCCTCGACTCGCATCAAACGCTCGGCCTGCAGGCCAGTATCGTAGCGAGCACTTTGCGGGCAATACTTACAATCTTCTGGACAGGCACCTGTTTTGATACTCAGTAAACTGCTTAGTTGCAGTTCATTTGCATCAAAATTTGCACGGTGAAGCTGTTGCGCACGAAACAACAGGTCATTAAATGGCAGGTCAAACAACGCTTCAACATGCTCTAACGGCCAGCGCTTAGCACCGCTCTCGACAACTATCAATGGTGACGCTTGCGCACTCGCAGTCGTGGTAGACTGGTTCGCTTTAGCATTGCTGGCTTGAGTAACTTGATTGCTTGGCATAAGATTGCTCGTAATTGATCGGCATCAAAGGAATTGTCACCGACATATTTAATTTAACGCAGCCTTATTAATTAAGAGACAAAGATTAATTAATAGCTTTAACGGTTGCGTGATCGTTTTTAAAAGGACTTGTAAACCAAAATGAATATTATACTTTACAACTGCGCACGCCAAGCCCTAAATTGGCTATTACCGAAACGATGCCTTCAGTGTCAAAGCACTCTGGGCGTGCACGAGGGCTCAGTTTGCAAACATTGTTACCTCGATCTCCCGTTTCAGCACCGCTACTGTAGCCGGTGCGGCCAAAACTATTCTGCAAAGACAGACTACTGCGGGCATTGCTTGGCCTCGCAACCAACTTTCGATCACTGTTTTTGCCCATTCAAGTATCAGTCCAGCATAAAAGACCTAATATGCAAGCTCAAATATAGGCAGCGCCCAGAGTTAGCTAAAGTAGCGGCATCACTACTAATGGGTGAGTTGATTGAATCAAACTTTGAGAGGCCCGATGCACTAATAGCTGTGCCAATGCATATCAGCCGCTTACGAGAACGAGGCTATAACCACTCGACACTGATAGCCCAACATCTCAGTAAGACACTCAAGATCCCTTTGCTGACTAGCAGCATAGGCAAATCTAGAGCAACTCCACCGCAAGCTCAGCAAAGTTTAAAACAACGGAAAGAGAACTTAGCTGGCAGTTTTAGTATCAAAAAAAATATACATGCAAAGAACGTTGCCATCATTGATGATGTTGTAACAACAGGCTCTACGGCCGAAGAAATCGCTAAAATTTTGAAAATAAACGGTGTAGACTATGTGCAGGTATGGGGAATAGCTCACACGCTATAATCGAATAATGGTCATTTGACTCAGTTTAGATCTGCGCATTATTACCATTATGAAACAGTGACTTAACGAACCTGAAGGAACCCGCCAACATGGCAACACCATCAAAAAAACCGAATCCAGCTGGGCTTATAGCTATCGCAAACCCAGCGCTCGCAAAAAAACTAAATGATGACAACGAGTCTTCAAAAAATAAGACCGCTGAACAAGCAGCACCTACGAAAACAACTCAATTAGTCACGTTTGACCAAGATCGTTGGCGAGCTGTCTTAACGCTTAATATTTTCAGGTACGGCTTAGCACTATTTTTGTTAGCAATGAGTTCATTGCCTGGTATTTTCGACGAATTTCATGCCAGCGACCACCTGATCCAGCCTGTCTTATTTAAGCTCAGCGCAATCGCGATGCTGATTTCAGCGGTTTGCTTTACTGTTTCCACCAGCAAGCGGATATTCGAATTAAGGCACGTTTTAATCGGCCAATTCAGTGCCGATATTGTTCTTGCGGGCTTATTAACGCACTCGGCGGGCAGCATCTCAAGCAACTTTATTTTGTTGTTTTTTGTTGTAGTAACGACCGGAAGCGTTGTACTCAGGCGAAAGCCAGCGCTGGCGCTGGCCTCTGGAGCGACAATAATTATGCTGTACGAGCACCTTTACTCCTCATTAAAAGATAACGCGATCATCGAGTCTAAATTCGACACGCTGGCTCTCTACTCAATAACTCTAATGTTCGCTGCCTGGGGCATCTCATATATAGCCAGTCGACTACGCCGTGCCGAACTGAAGTCGTTTGTGCCTGGCAACGAATCTATTGAGGAATATTTAGTTCGAGAAGAGAAAGTAGCATTGACGGCAGCACTGGAAAGCACCAACGGCAACAAAACCGAAGCGGCAAAGCTCTTGGGAATGACGTTTAGGTCTTTTCGTTACAAACTGACTAAGTACAACCTAGGCTGACAATAATTGTCACGTGAAAATCGTCGCATGTAAAAAAAAATAACGTATATTTATCAAGAACTTAAATCCTCTTCGTCGTTTAATAATTGTTATCAATAAAGTTCTGGAAACTTTCATCATTTAGAGTATAAATACAGTCATCGACCTGAGATCACAACGGTTTTCTAATCGGTAGTAATCGAAAGTCGGGTAACATTGAAATTGATTCACCCCCAAAATATGAGTTCGGTAACCGCGTTGCTAGTGCATCGATAAGTTTCGAATCTTTTATTTTTATCTAGTTTATTAATAAATAATAGGAAACATTGAAATGAAAAACATCCAAAAAATGCATTCAAATGCTAAGGGTTTTACCCTAATCGAATTGATGATCGTAGTTGCGATTATCGGTATTTTGGCCGCCATCGCGATTCCTGCGTACCAAGATTACACGGTTCGTGCGAAAGTATCTGAAGGCTTAAACCTAAGTTCTGCTGCTAAAGTAGCAATTGCTGAACGCTTCCAAGACACAGGCACTATGCCTACTGGTCAAGGTACCGCAGGGTTGCCTCAAGCCGCTAGCATCGTCGGCAACCACACATCTAGTATTGCAGTTGGCGCGGCTGGTGTGATCACAGCAACGTATAAGACATTAGGTGCGGGCGTTGATAGCGGCGCAACGATTCTCTTAACGCCTACCAATACAGTTGGTTCAATTGCTTGGGCTTGTAGCCATCCTAATACCCTTACAAACGCACAAGTTCCTGCACAGTGCCGTTACGCTACTGCAGCACTTGCATTTGAGGCCGCTAATATTGGCCAATAATAGAACAGCTATAACATAGCTTGTTAAAGGCTCCCGAGGCATTTTGTCTCGGGAGCTTTTTTTTATCCAACAATTACTCCTAAAAACTTACTAAACTTCAATTCGCTAGAACACGCTAAACTCGCGGCCTGCTTTACAACTGACTAACCGCCACTTCGTACAAGGTCATAGAAATGATGTCCAAACAACAATTTTTAGTTTCAGGCTTATTATTAGCTTGCGTAGTACTGCTTAGCTGGGCTGTTCTTTCTCAAGGGCTGCACAATCAAGCATTCATTGATGACATCGCAAATATAGCCCCTGTTGAACGAATAGCTAAGTCTCCAACATGGGAAACTACGTCTAAAGTTATTTTCAACAACAATTCTGGCCCATTCGGCCGCCCTCTGTCTATGGCGTCGTTTGCTTTGGATACTCACTACTGGCCGCAACAATTTAGCAGTCTGATTAGACATAATATCCTCTTGCACATACTCTCTGGCCTGTGCGTTCTGTGGTTTTCCTTTTTATTGTTTTTAAAAATAAACTTAACAACACAAAAATCATTCAATTTGGCATTAGTAGTAAGTGCCGTCTGGATTTTTCACCCATTACTGGTTTCAACGTATCTCTACGCAGTGCAACGAATGACGATACTGGCGAGTATTTTTTGTTTACTCAGCTTAGTCACTTACCTCAAATTACGTGAACAATTTTATCGCAACAACATCATCTCGTTGTCACTTGCCTGTGCACTACTATCATTACCCATTGCGCTGGCAATATTATCGAAAGAAAACAGTTTCACGGTGATTTCTTTAATCGGATTAACCGAGATGTTCATCATCGCTCAGCTAGGAATAACCCCCGACAAGATAAGAAGAGCAATACTAGTACTAGCGATTATCTCAACATCGGTGGCGTTACTAGCGTGGATCGCCAACCACCATGACAGATACGTGTTCGCGTCACAGGTTCGCGGTTTCGACTTAGTCGAGCGCCTATTAACCCAATGCCGAGTGCTGGTAGACTATCTTTATAATTCATTGATCCCACATCGTGCGGGCTCAGGCCTGTTTCACGACGATATTCAAATATCCAGAGGCCTCTTATCACCTATAAGCACGCTACCATCGCTTATTTTGATTAGCGCTCTGACGATCGGCGCAATTACCTATTTCAGACGTAGCCCTTACTTATGTTTTGCGATAGCTTGGTTCTTGCTGGCGCATCTTACCGAAGCCTCGGTAATACCACTTGAACTAAAATATGAACACCGCAATTATTTACCGATGGTGGGGCTATTGATTGGGCTTGTGCTATTTGTTAACCATTCGTTTTCGAAGCGTTGGCGAGTGCTTATTCCATCTATTTTTTTACTGGCCTGCATTACCACCACATTCTCATCAGTGAAACTTTGGTCAACGCCATTGTTACAATCCGAGATATGGAGAGCCGAACACCCAAGTTCAATGAGAGCAATTCAATTTTCTGCCTCAAACTGGTTAATTAGGGGCGATACGTTGCAGGCGGCAAAAATCCTTCAACAGGGTGCGGAATATCACCCTCAGCTAATATCATTGAACCTACAATTGCTACGCTTGCAATGCATGAGCAATACTGTAGACCCAGAGCGTGTAGATAGACTCCAATCAATAGTTGCTACAGGCAAGATCGATTTTGCTATTCCAGAGACAATACAAGAGTTTATCCGCACGTTGGGCTCAACAAAGTGCTCAGGGCTAACGCTGGAAGGCACCTTAGCCATGATCGACAGCATCGTTGATAACCCGTATTTGGATATAGCACCGAGACTCAAGGCCGAAGTTATATTCGTGCTTGCTGAAAGCTACGCGATTACGCGCGACCACAGTCGGGCGGCAGAATACTCTTACCATTCTTTTGAAATAGATCCTGACGGCAAATATGCGACCAGCGAGGCAATTTGTTGGATCAATAGCGGCGATGTGGAAAAAGCCACTATTGCGCTTAATCGCGCTAAAAACTCAGAGAATTCCTTGAAACCATCAAAGGCAGAGCAAGATAAACTGTTCAAACATTTAGAAAATGCCATTATGAATTTGAAAAGCAACGCCCAGAAAGAACAAGAAAATAATTAAACTAATAATCTAACTAAGAATTTACCCAGGTATTAACCTTAGGGCCCCCAATATGAAGCTTAGTATCGTAATACCGTGTTATAACGAAAAGGACACCATCAGAGAAATTATTTCTGCGGTTGAGAATGCGCCATACCCAGATAAAGAAATTATCGTTGTTGACGACTGCTCAAACGATGGCACAATTGAAATAATAGAATCGAGTTTAATGGGGAAAATCGATCAATTAATACAACACCCTGTCAACAAGGGCAAAGGTGCCGCTCTTAGGTCGGGGTTCGAAAAAGCGACCGGCGACATCGTGATTATTCAAGATGCTGACATGGAATACGACCCTAACGAATACGGTATTTTAATTGACCCTATCATGAACGGAAGAGCCGATGTGGTTTACGGCTCAAGATTTATTGGCCATAGACCTCATAGGGTATTATATTTCTGGCATCGAGTTGGAAACGGACTGCTCACACTCCTGTCTAACATGTTTACAAACCTCAATCTCACCGACATGGAAACCTGCTACAAAGTATTTAGGCGAGAGGTTATTCAATCTATCAATATCGAAGAGAACCGCTTTGGTTTTGAACCGGAGATAACAGCTAAGATCTCGAGATTAAACCTACGTATTTATGAGGTTGGTATTTCGTATTATGGAAGAACCTATGACGAAGGGAAAAAAATAGGTTGGCGAGATGGTGTCAGAGCTATTTACTGCATTTTTAAGTACGGGCTTTTTCGGAAATGATTTTTAAGTATTTATTGGTTGGCGGCACTGCAGCAGCTGTCGATATATCAATTTTTGTCGCTTTCGGATACTACTTAGGTTTCAACTATCTAATAGTCGGCGCTATAGGCTTCATAATCGCCACTGCTGTAAACTACTTTCTTTGCATCAAGTTCGTTTTCCAAGCAAACGTTAGATTTAATAGAAAACAGGAAATTAGTGCTGTGTATGTTGTTAGCGCCACCGGATTAGTTTTTCACGAGGCAATACTCGCATTAAGTGTAGAGAAATTCCTATTGCCTATTATTTTAGCCAAACTTATCGCCACTGGCTCGGTGTTCTTCTGGAACTACGTGAGCCGCAAATATTTTGTTTTCAAAGCGAAGGATTCCCTTGAAATTAACTAACCAACTTTACTTTACCTTATCAGCACTTTTGGTCACGGTTGCCTGTTTTCTTTTGTTCATTTCACTAAAGCATGGCATTGGCATAAGCCCTGATTCAGTATCGTACATAAAAGCCGCCGCTCGATTTCGTCAAGGCGGTGGACTTGCAAGCCTACCCAATCATTGGCCGCCTTTATATCCAATTATGCTGTCGGCCCTAAGCTTATTGTCATTCGATACATTATCTGTCTTTAAGCTGTTTCATTCTGTGTTATACGGTTTGAACATTTTTCTCATACCCTATCTTTGCATTCCAAAGTCTGACAATCAGAATACCGTAAGACTACTATTTTCTTTATTCTTATTAGCCTCACCTCAGTTTTTTTTAGTGCACCAAATGGCTTGGAGCGAATCTCCATTTTTAACCCTCTGTTTTAGCGGGCTTGCCATTCTACACAACAATCCCAACAGTAGAAAAACGATCTATCTCTCAGCCAGCTTACTTGGTTTAGCCATGTTAACTCGCTACATAGGAATCTACTTTATCGCTATGGGTGCGTTAGCACTACTCTTGGTCTCTGACGGCAGCGCTTATCAACGACTAAAAAAATCTATTTTCTACGGCGCATTTGCGTTATCACCCTCCCTGATTTATGGCTTAGTTAACAGCCTCACACTAGGGTCGTCAACCAATAGATCACTTAACTTTCACCCTATTTCTATTGGCCACTTAAACGACCTAGGCGCATTGGTAGTCAATTGGTTCACCCCTCAAAGTAATCATGGAATTGGGGTATTGTTTGTAATCGTTACGGCTTTCATATTTCTTATTGGGCACCTTAAACGACCTAGTTTAATCGTAAAACCTAGCACCTTAAATTTAGATAAATCATGGTATTTTTTAATACTTTCCTTCGGCTATATTATTTTTATCCTCATTTCGATTTCATTTTTTGACGCCTATACGCCGATAGACGAGCGAATCTTCCTACCATGTTATATCGCCTTGTGGGCGGCAATTTTCTACCTGTTAGGGACTAACTTTAAACCGGTGTTTCTAATAACGCTTGCATTGGTTTCTACTATCGGGGCAAGCAATATGCTCAATACATCGAAACTAATATCGAATAGCATTCAAAATGGAATTGGCTACTTTACGAGAGGAAATAATGAGTTACCGATCCTCGACTCTGTGCAAAAATACGCAGGCAGTCGAAAAGTATACAGCAATGCTCCTGATTTTCTTTTCTTACACAGAGACATTAATGCGATACAGTTACCAAGAGTGTATTCGCCGGTATCATTAAAATCGGACCCAGAATTTCAACAAAAGCTAGAAGCTATATCGAACGAAGTTCAAAGTGGCGATGCCATAATTGTATATATGTCGGGGTTCATCTGGAGAAAATACTTCCCGGAATACGATGTGCTCATCGCCGAGTCTCAGCTCAAACCAGTCTACTTTAAAAACGACGGCTTAATTATTAGCCTACCGGCTAAATAGTGGGTAAATAGGCTATTGTATTTACCCAACCCAGACACTCTTGGTATGTGCCGCCTACTCAGAATCGTGATTAAATGATTGATAAAATAATTCGTTTAGCTGCCTGTATTGGAGTCGTCTTTCTAGCGATTAAATTTCTCAACACAGAACACGCATTCGCCACCTATCAGGCCTTATCCAATACCGAAGCAGGCATGTGGTTAACGCTAGTTTCCTTGTCAATCTTTATCTTCGTGGTGTTGGCGTCTATGTTTCAAGTATCGATGAAAGTCGTTGGCGTGAATCTTCCGTTTAAAATCTCGTTCATGTATACATCCATGAATACGTTTTTCAACACAGTATTACCAATGAAGGGGGGGCTTTGGATACGCGGCGCATACTTGAAAAGGCACTTTAACGTCCCTTGGAAAAACTATTTATTTGTAGTATCCACCAGCCACATAGCGCAAATCGGATTCCTGTTGGGGATGCTTGCAATCGCTTTATTGCTAGATAACATCGCTCTAAGGTCATTAAGCTCTTATTTAGTAGCATTACCAATTGACGTTATTGTGCTCTCGTTTATTGCACTATCTCTTTTAGCCCTATTGACGGCTAAAACTAAAATAGGAAAAAAAGCGTTAACTCAAATAGCCAAAGGGTTGACACTCTGGTTGAATAAACCCATTCAAATTGGTAAGTTTATTGCTTTGCTGTCGCTGCTAAATATCGCTACCTGCGTTAGGCTTTGGCTTTCTTTTTTGGCCGTTGGCCACACACTAAGCTTAAATGATACAGTGATAATCTATTGTCTCTTAGCAATAGGCTTAAGTTGGGCTTTTACTCCAGGCAATATCGGCATAAAGGAAGCAGCTACTGTGTTCATTTCGGCTATCTTCGGTATCGATATAAGCATTGCACTGGCAGCATCTATAGTAGATCGAGTTGCATCAATGTTGGTAATACTACTAATTGGCGGCTTTGCAGCATACCAAAGCAGTCGGTCAATAGACCCGCCATATCAGAAATGAAGATATTAATACTTACTCGCCACTTTTATCCGATCGATCGCCCGTCGGGCGTAATTTCATTGATACGCGAATTCGTATCTGCACTCGAGAATCTCGGTCACGAAGTGCGCGTTGCTTGCACCAAAAGTGCAGGCGAAATGAATACTTATATCGATGACTCAGGATTACACATATACAAATTTCATAAATTCTGGCCTCAAGGGCTAAGGCAAATTGAGAAAGAATTTTCGCCTGACCGCGTGATAATATTCTCTAGCGTCAGTAAGGGCATTCTACTGCTTGTTTGGTGGCTCTTAAGCTCCTTGATTGCGGGTAGCACCAAAAAAACGTGTTTCTACCAAACAACGAATTTAGAGCTTTTAAACAACCAGAAAAAACTCTTTCGATTATTCTTAAAGCCATTTAATTGGGTTTTTTGTGCCAATAAATCAATAGTAGATGAAATCGGCTTGGACAAGGATATGGGCTCGCTGCTGCTTCCTGGCGTAGACCTCAAGAGCATACGAAAAATTGCGCCACCGCGAGGCGATAATAAAAACACAACCCAGCCGTTTTCAGTTTGCTTTATGGGGCATTTATCACATATAAAGGGGTCGGATATAGTCGTAGACTTGGCCGAGCGCCTACCGGAGATACATTTCAACATTATTGCTGGATACTCTCCTGGTAAAAAAAATATTGAATTTTATCAATTACTTATAAAACGAATTCACTCGATAAAGAACATCACACACTTTGACTACGCAAGTAACCCTATCAAGTTACTGTCTAACAATAATGTATTGATACTGCCATACCGATCTGGGGCAACGGTACTTGGTGTTGCTCAGTCTGCAATTGAATCCATGGCTCTGGGCATTCCGGTATTATCAAGTGACAATGACGCCGTGCGCGAGATATTAATTGATGGGCATAACGGGTATCATGGCCAATCGACAGAAGACTTTGAACAGCTTATTCTCAGCCTGGCGACACAAGATGCGAATTATATTAGGCTGTGTAGAAACGCTGCTGAAACTGCAGAGTCCACCTTCGATATAAGTCAACAAGCACGAAAACTTTTGAATATAGAAAAACATCATGTCCGATTATAAAAAGATCAAAAAGTACTACGACAAATATGGTGCCGACTACCATCAAGAGCGCAGTGACACTTACTACTACTCATTCATTAACGAAATCGAAACCTCGGTAATAGAGGATGTTGGAAGGGGAAAAAAGACACTTGAAATTGGTTGCGGAACTGGGATTATCCTCAAGCAAGTCTCAATAATTGCAGACGAAGCTTGGGGCATGGACTTATCATCAGGCATGCTCGAGAATGCTCGAGAAATGAATCTGAATGTGGTGGAGGGAAACGCCATTTCAATCCCATTTCCGGACGACTCTTTCGACGTAGTTTATTCATTTAAAGTTTTGCCTCACGTGATAGAAATCGATAAAGCAATGAGTGAAATCTCTCGTGTATTAAGGAACGATGGCGTCGCGGTACTGGAATTTTATAACCCAATAAGCTTAAAGGGTCTAGCCAATAAGTTAGCTGGGGCTTTGAAAAAGGTTTACATTACATACCACTCGCCAAAACAAGTGGAATCGCTAGTCTCTGAACACTTCAAAATAGAAAAAGTAATTGGAGCCCGAATTATCACTCCATTTGCCTACATTCATAAAATTCCGGTTTTATCGACAGTGGTAAAATTTTTAGAAAAAGCCTTAAGTACAACTTTTATGGCTAAGTTTGCAGGCTATTATATTGTAGTGTTATCACACAAACAGGATTAGACTAACGACCAGTAATGGTATCAACGATAACCGAAGATGGCGAACGAGAGTATTCGAAGCGCTCACGTTTATAGTCATCAAGATTATTCATAATGTTCAATATTTTTTCGAGATCCAAGTCGCATAATACCGCCGATTGATTTAATCCATCGTCGCGTTCTGTATGTTTTCGAAGGATCAAGCACGGCTTCCCTAAAAAGCTGCATTCTTCCTGATTACTCCCCCCATCGGTAAGAACACACCTTGCCCCACCAATTAGCTTAATGAACTTAAAATAGTCATAACGGTCTCTTAGTAAGATATTAGGGTGATTATTTAATGTATCGAAAAAACCCAACTTAATAAGTTGCCTCTTAGTTGGCTTATGCAGCACTAAAAGTAAGCGGTGGTGGGTTGCAACTTCTAATATTATTTTGATTATTTGGCTGAAGCGTCTCTTATCGAAAATATTTTCAAAACGATGAATAGACACAATTGAGTAGTTTCCTTCAGGAACATCCACCACTATTTTATGCTTTTCGCTCAACGCCATTGTTAATGCATCGTAGAGCGTGTTTATTTCGGTATTAACCTTCACGCCTTTGTAGGCAGCAACATTGCTGGTGGCCAAATCGCCAGGGCAGAAATAGTAATCACTTAACCGAAAAACCAATATTCTTACCAGCTCTTCGGGGAACGGATGCAGCAAGCTATAGGATCTAAGGCCTGATTCAACATGGCATGCTTTATGCCCATGTAACTTAGCGAAAAAAGCGCCCAGTAACGTCGAGAGCGTATCACCGTGATTCAATACATAGCCATTCACATCGCCCTTCCAAATCTTTTTTTTACGCCAAAGGAAGGTAAAAAAAACGCTCACAAACCAAGCTAACACACCTAGTGGAGAGGTCGACTCTTTGTGCCGATAAAGCTGGATGTCTGGCTTCTTTAGCTCAAACACGTCCAATATGCTATCGATGGTCTCGCGGTGCTGGCCAGTAAAGACAAAATTATAGTCTACCCCTCGATCATTCAACTCAGACATAACTGGGGCCATCTTTATGAGTTGAGCCTTAGTTCCTAAAACAATATGAATCACGATTTAGTTTTTATAATTAAGATTGGATATCTGTTCCGAAACAAGACCAATCAAAAACACCGTAACCGCACTGCTCAATAGCAACGCGCTCATATTTGTAAAGGTCCCAGAGGTAGCAAGTGTATATGCATAACGCCCCATTCCTAAAACGAATTGCAATAAAGCTATCGGTAGAAAGATTTTTAACGGCGAATATAACGTGCCAATCTTAAAAATGATTAGCAAAAACTTAATACCATCACGAAATATACGTAGATGGCTTTTTCCAACCCGAGGTGGCATTGTCACAGGCAAATAGCCAATCTTATAGCCGACTCGAAAGAATGCCATGGTCGAGGTCGTCGGGTAAGAAAATCCATTGGGTAACATGTATAGAAACTGCAAGAATTTTTTACGATTGACAACTCTAAAGCCCGACGTAAGGTCTTCGATTTTTTGCCCGACCATCCAAGATGCGAACCAATTATAAAGCTTATTTCCAAATCCTCTAGCCACACCAGCCTGTGAGTCTTGGCTTGTACGAGCGCCAACCATCATATCGTAACCATTATTATATTGGGCTAGCAAATCAGGTATGTTGTCTGGATCATGCTGTCCGTCGGCATCCATAAACAAAATGGTATCAGTAGTAACTTCACGCGCGCCTGATTTTACAGCTGCGCCATTTCCCATTGAGTACGGGTGTGAGATAACTCTGCAACCAAATGACTCAGAAAGTACTTTCGTATCATCGGTCGAACCGTCATCAACCACTATGATTTCTTGTGCGCCTAAGTTCTGTAATTTAGGAAGAATTTCTTTTAGTCCCTGCGCTTCATTCTTAGCGGGGATAACAATAGTATATTTCATATAACTGCGTGGTTAGTTAGTTCTGTTCATGCTGTGGCCAGACTGTAAAAGTTACAAAAATTTGCACAAATCGCTGTTTATTAAAAGTAGTTTTTATTAAGAAGTTAGATACAATGGCTTCTTAATCGGTTAATGCCCTTAATCACCAGAGAATATCATTATGCTCGAAAACATATCACCCATTGTTAAGACATTGATCAACCTTGAATTGATTGACGAGGGGGATATTGGCTCTTTGCCACTCTCAGGGAAGTCTTCAGCTGAATCTCTAGCCACTCTTTTTTCATCGTCGATAATAAGCAGTGATAAATACAACCAAGAGATGTCATCACGGTTTGGTATTCCGTTATTCGACTTATCTACGCTGGATAAGGACGCAATACCCACTGAGCTCATCGACTATAAAATAGTCGAGCGCCATAGCGTTCTTCCGATTTATAAACACGGTAAAAACTTATACGTTGCGACGATCGACCCAACCAATAAGAATGCCTTGGACGAGATTAAATTCTATACCGGTCTACAAGTAATCCCGATACAGACTGAGTTGACGGCATTAATAGCACTAGTTCAAGAATTAGAAAACCAACAAGAAGACTCGATGGAGGATTTTCTTGGCGATGGCGACTTAGAGCTCGATATAACCGAAGCCGAGGATACGGAAAAACAAAACGATAATGCATTCGACCCCAATGAAGCACCGATCGTTAAATATGTTAACAAAATTCTGATAGACGCTATTAATCAAGGCGCATCAGATATACACATTGAACCTTTTGAAAAAGAACTGCGCATACGCTTTCGTGTTGATGGTGTGTTATACAAAATAACCAGCCAGCCGATCTCTTTTGCGCCGCGAATTGTCGCTCGTATAAAAATTCTAGCTAGACTCGACATTGCAGAACGCAGAGCCCCTCAAGATGGTCGTGTAAGATTGAAAATATCGAAAACGAAAGTGTTCGATTTTCGTGTAAACACACTGCCGACAGTACATGGTGAGAAGGTTGTATTAAGGATATTAGATTCAAGTGCAGCCAAACTAGATCTAACGACCTTAGGCTTCACAGAAGAGCAACTAACGCTTTACAAGCAAGTTGTTCACCGGCCTTATGGCATGGTACTCATCACCGGCCCGACAGGTAGTGGTAAAACAGTAACGCTGTACTCGGCACTCAACACACTAAACACTCCGGCGAAGAATATTTCATCGGTTGAAGATCCGGTCGAAATACAGCTACCAGGCATCACCCAAGTCAACATCAATGAACGAGCAGGCATGGACTTCGCAGGTACCTTGCGTGCTTTTCTGCGACAAGATCCGGACATCATCATGTTAGGCGAGATTCGTGACCTTGAAACTGCTGAAATCGCGATTAAAGCCGCTCAAACCGGCCATATGGTGCTATCGACTTTACACACCAATGACGCACCATCGACCCTAACTCGCCTATTAAACATGGGCGTTCCTGCGTTCAATGTGGCCTCGGCCGTACACCTAATTGTGGCTCAACGCCTGGCTAGAAAACTATGTACCAATTGTAAGATAGCCCAGGAGCTACCAGACAAAGTGATGCACGAAGCTGGCTTTAAACCTGAGGATATTGGTTCTTTCACTATGTATCAGGCTTATGAAAAAGGCTGCTCGAGCTGTACTAACGGCTATAAGGGCCGAGCGGGTATTTTTCAAGTAATGCCCATCAGCGACGTGGTCAAAGCTATAATTATGGAAGGCGGAACAGAAAATGATATTGAAAAAGCCGCTAATGAAGAGGGCGTTCTCGATCTTCGCGCTTCCGGTTTATTAAAAATAAAAGAAGGCATTACTTCTTTAGAAGAAATTGAACGTGTGACCAACGTGTAATACACTGTTGAAAAATAAAGGCTTTTTATTTTAATTTTGTGGAAATCTCAGTTCTACAAATCCCTACTGGAATACAATACTGCAATTAAGTATATCAAATGCCGAATAACAAGATCTGCGCACCACAATAGAAGAACCTTATGGCTACAGCAAAAAAGAGTAAGACTACCGAATTTGAATGGACTGGCGTTAACCAGAAGCGCCAAGAAATAAAAGGTGAGATAGAGGCCCCGACTCTATCTCAAGCGAGAGCGTTACTAAGACAGCGCGGTGTTCGTGTTACCAAAATAAAACGCAGAACCAAAAGCATTTTTTCCAATACCAAACCGGTAAAAACGGTCGATATCAGTTTTGCATCACGACAAATGGCTACGATGATTGGCGCAGGCATACCTGTAGCTCAAACCCTCAGAGCAGTTGGAAAGGGCCATGAGAGCGCCTCGATGGAAAAATTGATGTTGGATTTGGCTCGAGAAGTTGAGTCAGGCTCAGCACTAAGTGTCGCTCTGAAGAAATATCCAATGCACTTTAATCGTCTATTTACCAGCTTGACAGAAGCGGGCGAGGAATCAGGTAAGCTTGATACCATGCTCGACCGAGTAGCAACTTATACAGAAAAATTGGAAGCGATAAAGAGTAAAGTTAAATCAGCAATGATGTACCCAATGATTGTTTTGGTCATAGCCGGTTTAGTAACTGTACTATTGTTATTATTCGTAATCCCTCAATTCGAAAGTTTATTTACCGGGTTCGGTGCTGATTTACCGACGCTTACTCGCGTAATTGTTGATATGTCCGAAGCCATGCAAAAACATTGGTGGAAATACTTCTTGATAGCCGCAGCCGTCATATTTACCTTCGTGACATGCTATAAACGCTCTGAGAAAATGAAGTTTTTCATGGACCGTATGCTAATAAGGGCACCGATGTTCGGTGTGATTCTCAAAAAATCAGCTTTAGCAAGATTTTCGCGAACGCTCTCTATCACCTTTGGAGCAGGTGTCCCACTTGTAGACGGCATGGACACCGTTGGAGCAGCAACAGGTAACCGCGTTTATCAAAAGGCGGTATTGGACGTAAAGAACGATATCAGTACTGGTCGTGGCTTAGAAAATTCAATGAACGCCACTGGTGTGTTCCCGAACATGATGCTGCAAATGGTAGCTAGTGGCGAAGAATCAGGTGAACTTGAGATTATGCTAGATAAGGTCGCCGACTTCTATGAGCGAGAGGTAGATGATGCGGTGGACTCCTTGGCCAGTATTATTGAACCATTAATGATCGTTCTGCTTGGTGGAATTATCGGTACTATGGTGATCGCTATGTACCTGCCAATTTTTAAACTTGCGTCGGTATTCTAACCACACCCTTTATGCTCGATACTATTGCGGCACTACCGAGCTCTTGGTTGAGTTCAATTGGAGGCATATTCGGTCTCCTTGTTGGTAGTTTTTTGAACGTAGTGATTTTTCGCTACCCAGTAATGATGAAACACCAGTGGACCGAGCAATCAAGAGATTGGCTTGAGCTTGAACCTCTGACTGACGACCAGCAACCACCGACCTTATCTAAGCCAGCATCTCATTGCGGTCAGTGCAAAGTGCCGATTCGAGCCTGGCAAAACATTCCGCTCATTAGCTGGTTGATGCTAGGTGGTAAGTGCGCAAGTTGTAAAACCACTATTAGTATTCGCTACCCACTGGTCGAGCTATTGACTGGCATACTGAGCGCAATTGTAGTGTATAAATTTGGTTTCTCGCTACAATCGGGTTTTGGCTTGATTCTTACTTGGGTGTTAGTGACATTGTCATTTATTGATTTCGACCACAAACTGCTGCCTGATGACATTGTGATTCCAACGTTATGGCTTGGTCTTGCCTTGAGCCTGCTGCCCGTTTTCGCAAATCCAAGCAACGCAATAATTGGTGCAATTATTGGTTATCTGGTTTTTTGGCTAGTGTTCCAGATATTTCTTAGGCTGACAGGCAAAGAAGGAATGGGCTATGGTGACTTCAAGCTCATGGCACTTCTTGGCGCCTGGCTGGGCTGGCCCTACCTTCCTCAAATCATTCTGATCTCGACTATCTTAGGTAGCATAGTCGGCATAGCATTGATGGTGAGCAAAAAGGCATCAAGGGAACTGGCTATACCATTTGGCCCCTATATCGCGTTGGCCGGTTGGTTGGCTATGATCTACGGCGATGAAATAAATCGAGTCTACCTAAGCTACATGAATATTTAGACTACATGAACTTTCAGTTCTAACGGCTATATGGGCCTGTCGGATAATGAGTAAACGGTAAATACTAATTGCTATGACCTACATAATCGGCCTCACAGGTGGCATCGGCAGTGGCAAAACCGTGGTTTCTGACCACTTTGCCTCTCTTGGTGTGCCCATTATTGACACAGATATCATTGCACGACTCGTTGTCGAACCGGAACAGCCAGCGCTACTTGAATTGGTCAAGTCGTTCGGCAAGAGCATACTATTGGAGTCTGGTCGTCTAGATCGAGCTCAGCTTCGAAAGCTTGCTTTCGCCGATCAATTAAGTAAAGCAAAATTAGACGCCATTACCCACCCTGCGATCAGGCGGGAGACATTAAAACAAATTCAAACAGCAGACTACCCGTATCGCATGGTGGTAGTTCCATTGTTGGTCGCGAAATCGCCATTTTTATCGATAGTGAAACGAGTATTGGTTGTAACCGCTAATCGACAAGTCAAAATCGAGCGTGTTGAAAAGCGCAGCGCTCTTAGGCCAGATGAAATTGAGCGCATAATGGAAACGCAACTTAACGACCAACAGCGCAGCCTACTAGCCGACGACACAATAGTAAATGATGGTACGATTAAGGACGCTCAGAGCGCTGTAGAGAAACTCCACCGACAATACCTAGCATTCGCTGAGGCTGATAGTTCTAGCACTACTATTTAGCTGCAGCGGTTTAGGCGTTATTTAGCCGTGCTCAAGTTTTTCTAGCAGTACTTAAGTTTTTCCGCTACTAAAATTTACCACAGAAGCCGTTTGTAGCTTCTCTAAAATCACTTGGTTACCTTGTAGAAAATCGAGATCGTTCAACTCTTCAAGTGATACCCACTTAAGGGCCTGTCCTTCTTTTGACTCGGCATCACCGGCAAAATGCTTAATCGTATGCACATGCAGGCGTACATGCCGATCAGGGTAGTCGTGCTCGACTAGCATGAGACGCTTACTCGAAAGTATGCGAATACTGGTTTCTTCAAGAAACTCTCTGGCTAGGGCTTGCTCAACAGTTTCGCCGACTTCAAGTTTACCGCCAGGAAATTCCCATTTTTGGAAATACCTATCTTTGACTGTCCGCTGACCGACTAATACTAGGCCTTGCTGATTATAAACAACGCCAACCGCGACTTCGATTCTCTTCATTTAAATCGAAGCAGTTCGCTAGCTGCGGTAATCGGCATTGATACTGACATAGTCATGTGAAAGATCCGAAGTCCATACGTGGAAGCTCTCAGAGGCTTGATTTAATTCAACATGGATGTGTATTTCCTCTTCTACGAATACCGCTTTACCCTCTTCTTCGGTATAACTCGGTGCCGGTTGGCCTTTTTCAATCAACGAAACCGGACCGATGTGGATATCGACCAGACTCATATCTAGACTCTCCACGGGCGCTTTGCCTAATGCCATCAGAATACGCCCCCAGTTTGGATCACTGGCGAACAAAGCCGTCTTAACCAAAGGCGAGTGAGCAATTGAATAAGCGATTGCCGAACAATCTGACTGCTTGGAGCCACCACTTACTTCTACTTTGACGAACTTAGTCGCGCCTTCACCATCGCGGATTATCGAGGTAGCTAACTCGACTAAAACACTTTCTAATTGCTGGTAAAACACCTCGAGCGAATTTCCGATCAACGGTTTAATTTGGGCTCCACCAGTGGCCATTAATACCAACGCGTCATTGGTGGAGGTGTCGCTGTCGACCGTAATTCGATTGAAACTCGATTGCGTGCCACGCGTTAACAAAGTATCAAGATTTTGCTTTGAAATATTTGCATCGGTGGCAACGTAAGCCAACATGGTCGCCATGTTCGGGCAAATCATGCCAGACCCTTTAGTGATACCCGTAATTGTAATCAAGTCACCATCAATCTCTAGCTGACGTGACACCGCCTTTGCCACTGTATCGGTTGTCATAATGGCCTGCGCAGCCAGCAGCCAATTATCATCCGATAATTGCCCGGCAGAATGCTGTCCAACAGAATGCTGTCCAACAGTGTGCTGTCCTACAAGGCTTTGAATACCATTGCTCATGGCAGTCATATTTAATTGCTCACCAATAACCCCGGTAGAAAACGGCAGTACCTGCTCCGTTGAAAAACCCATAAGCTTGGCGACCTCGGCACAACTTTGGCTTGCGTTTTGCAACCCAAGCTCACCCGTTACCGCATTTGCATTGCCTGAGTTTATCAATAGCGCTCGGGTTTCGCTCTCGGCCATGTGAGCCTTGGCTAATGTTACCGGTGCCGCACAGCATTTATTTTGAGTAAACACCGCAGACACGTTTGTTCCCTCGCTTAAGCTAATCACTAGCAAATCGTCGCGACCTTGATAGCGAATGCCTGCCGACGCAGTCGCAAGCTCTAGACCTGTTACCGGATGTAATTTTCCAGGTTGTTTTAAACCTACTGCCATCTTAACTACTCACTCTTATAACTTGGCGGCTGACGTTTCAGGCTATTTCAACTTGCCGTGACACTGTTTGTATTTCTTACCCGAGCCGCATGGGCAGGCTTCATTACGGCCAACTTTTGGTGCTTCACGAATAAATGTTGACGGTTCTTGAGCTTGCTGTGGAGCCTCTGCTGCAGTGCTCGATGCATCAGCGTGACGAAGTTCAAGCCCTTCCTGTGACATTTCTTGCTGTCTGCGCTCCAGTTCATCAACCTGAGACTCTTCACGCAATTGTACCTTTGCCAATACGGTGATGACCTCAGTTTTGACCCTATCAAGCATGGTGGTGAACATTTCGAATGCTTCGCGTTTATATTCTTGTTTGGGGTTTTTTTGCGCGTAACCTCGTAAGCCAATACCTTGACGAAGGTAGTCCATCTCTGCGAGATGCTCTTTCCACTGAGTATCGAGTGTCTGCAGCATGATCACTTTCTCTAAATGGCGAATAATTTCAGCCCCGTACTTTTCTTCCTTACCTTTGTAGGTCTCTTCAACCTTATCTAATATCCGATCTCGCAATGTTTCTTCATATAGCGATTTATCTTCTGCTAGCCACTCAGTGACGGGCATTTCAATGCCAAACTCTAAGCGCAAATCATCTTCGAGCTGATCAATATTCCACTGCTCAGGCAAGCTTTGTGGTGGAATAGTACGATCAACCACTTCATCAACGACCTCTTCACGCATATTTTCAATGTTTTCTGACACATCGTCGGTAGACATCAGGTCATTACGCTCAGAGTAAACTAATTTACGCTGTTCGTTAGCAACGTCGTCATATTCAAGCAATTGCTTACGAATATCAAAGTTATGACCTTCAACCTTACGTTGCGCATTTTCAATTACACGTGACACTAAGCGACTTTCAATTGCTTCGCCTTCTTCCATGCCGACCTTTTGCATCATGTTAGAGATACGTTCGCTGCCAAAGATTCGCATCAACGAATCATCCATCGACAAGAAGAAACGTGTTTCGCCAGCATCACCTTGACGGCCGGATCGTCCTCGCAATTGATTATCGATACGTCGAGACTCATGTCGCTCAGTACCGATCACATACAAACCACCTTTCTCAAGAACCGAATCATGTTCTTGCTGCCATTCAGCCTTGATCTTTGCTCTTTCATTTTCATCTTCAATGCCGACCAAGCGCATATCCAAATTGCCACCAAGTACAATGTCAGTACCTCGACCAGCCATGTTAGTGGCGATGGTCACTGAGCCCGCCCTGCCCGCTTTAGCTATTACTACGGCCTCGCGTTCATGTTGCTTAGCATTGAGCACTTCGTGTTCTACTTTTTGCTTTTTGAATTCGGCTGATAACAGTTCCGACACTTCGATAGATGCAGTGCCAAGCAGCACCGGCTGACCGGCCGCATTACGTTCTCGGACATCTTCAACAATGGCATCAAATTTTTCCTGCTGAGTTCGGAAAATCACATCAGCTTGGTCAATACGAACCATCTCAGCATTGGTTGGCACCACCACCACTTCTAGGCTATAGATTTCCATAAACTCTACCGCTTCAGTATCGGCGGTTCCGGTCATGCCCGAGAGCTTATTGTATAAGCGAAAGTAATTCTGAAATGTGATCGCTGCTAGAGTTTGATTTTCGCGCTGGATCTCGACTTTTTCCTTTGCTTCAATTGCCTGATGTAGCCCATCGGACCAACGACGACCTGACATCATACGACCAGTGAACTCATCAACAATGACAATTTCATTGTCTTGAACCACGTAATCAATATCACGGTTAAAAAGCGTATGAGCCCGAATTGCCGCGTATAAGTGATGTAATAGGGTAATACTACCAACGTCATACAAGCTGGCGTCTTCTGGCAACAAACCAATGCGAACCATTAACTTCTCAGCTTTTTCATGGCCGGCTTCGGTCAAATAAGCCTGTTTAGATTTTTCATCAACGGTGTAATCACCCTCGCCATCTTCCTCTTCTTGTCGAATCAACTGAGGTACAATAACGTCAATTTTACTGTAGACCTCGGCAGCCGTATCAGCCGGGCCAGAGATAATCAGCGGCGTACGCGCTTCGTCGATTAAGATTGAGTCAACCTCGTCAACAATTGCGAAGCTCAAATCACGTTGCGCTTTCTGATCGGCTGAGAAAGCCATATTGTCGCGCAGGTAATCGAAACCGAACTCGTTATTAGTGCCGTAGACAATGTCATTTTTATAAGCGGCCTGTTTAACATCTTGTGCTTGACCCGAACCTATAACACCAACAGTCAATCCCATAAAGTTGTAAACCTTGGCCATCCACTCAGCGTCGCGTGAGGCTAAATAGTCATTCACTGTTACAACGTGCACGCTACCCGCGAGAGCGTTAAGGTACGCCGGTAGCGTAGCCATAAGAGTCTTACCTTCGCCGGTTCTCATCTCTGAAATTTGGCCGTTGTGTAGCACTATTCCGCCGATCATTTGAACGTCGTAGTGGCGCATACCGAGCGCCCGTACAGAGCCTTCACGAATCGCCGCAAAGGCTTCGTTCAACAAGTCGTCTAAGGTTTCGCCTTTTTCCAAGCGCGACCGAAATTCGCCCGTCTTCGCCTGTAATTCAGCATCGCTGAGACTTTGAAAGGACTCTTCTAAGTCATTGATCTTACTGACACGCTTGGACATTTGCCGAACCAATCGGTCGTTGCGACTACCAAAAATTTTCTTTAACACGGGTGGACCTAATTATTGTTGTTCGATTGATAGCCGGTAGCTACCAACGGCTATTGGGTTAGACACGATTTATGTACAGTTGCCTTTAGTATAAGGCTTTAAAGCCAAATTCCAAGGAACTAATGAAGTCAAACGAGTTGAACGTGTGATGCCTGGCTTTTAATTATCCAGATCTCATTATTATTGCGATCCAGATTCAGAAGCAACTCGAGATTTGTGCTGATCAAGTCATAGTGGACACATTCAATTCTGATAATTAAAATTTCACGGGCGATAGGTCATCATTGGTTGAATGTAATCGATCAATATTGTACTAGCTCATGTACGCGGCCACATTTTTTTGCATATGGTTTCTGGTTGGTTGATTTACCTTCAGCAACCAGCCATGGTTAAGGCTTCCAAAGAAACGTTCAACGACCGTATTATTCCAGCAAGCACCGGCATCATCCATCGATGGCCTCAAGCCTTTCTTTCGTAACCACTTCCTGAAGCGTTAGCTTGTGTACCGCGAGCCACGATCCGCATGAAACACAACGCCTCGCAGCGATTTTCTTAGGTTAGTTGCTCTGAGTAGCGCCTTTTCAATCAAGCCAGTCGTCATGCGTTTACTTACTTCCCTGCCTTTAATTGGTCGGGAGTATAAATCCATTACGAAAGCTAAGTACATCCAGCCTTCGCCGGTGCGAAGTTTACATATTGCTTAACGAATTGATGTTTTATTTTATTTCTTTGGCGAAGAAGGCTGAAGCCTTTTTTACCCTCAAGGGGCACCTAGTAAAAATTTTTTCTCTATTCGTGGAGTTTTATTCTCTTTTCGTAACTGCTTTAGCTCAGCTCGTTCATCGTCTGATAATGTACCATCTTTATTAGCAGCTTCAGCGACTGTATAGCCTTGCTCTGTGATAAGGACCACAGCTTCCTCTTTAAACTCTTTCGAATAATTCTTGTATACTCTTTTTTGATTCATGGGGACTCCAATAATTAACGGTATTGTCTTTTATTAAAGTGTCCAACTCAATTAAATCGGAATACCCCGTGACGGCTATGAAATTTAGAAATGATATTAACGGCCTCCGAGCAATTGCCGTCATCGGCGTTGTTTTTTTTCATTTCAACCCTGGTAGAGTTTCTGGAGGGTTTGCGGGTGTAGATGTATTTTTTGTCATCTCTGGCTTTTTAATGACTGGAATCATTTTTTCTGGAATAAAAAACGACTCATTTAGCCTTTTACGTTTTTATATAAGTCGTTTTAATCGAATTGCCCCAGCTTTAATTTTCCTCTGTTTTGCTCTTCTTTTATTTGGTTGGTTGTTCTTAGGCCCATTGCAATATCGACAGCTTAGTCTTCACACTTTTAGTAGCCTCTCATTTGTATCGAATATAAATTATTGGATGGATGCAGGGTACTTCGACTCTCTTTCTCGCGAAAAATGGCTGCTACACACGTGGTCGCTGTCTGTCGAGTGGCAGTTTTATTTCGTGTACCCGCTCTTAATAATCCTCGTTGGAAAAGTTCTCTCTTTAAATAATATAAAAAAGTTTGTTCTTTTATGCTCTATTCTAAGTTTTTGCCTAGCCGTATTTTCTGCATCTAGATGGCCTTCCTTATCATACTATTCACTACCAACAAGAGCATGGGAGATGCTGATTGGAGGGCTGCTTTATTTATATCCTTTAAATGTTTTTAGTATTAATAAAAAAGCACTGGAAGTTTTGGGGCTTGCTTTAATCGGATGCTCCTATTTACTGATTGATAATTCTGTCTTATGGCCAGGTCTATGGACCACTTTACCTGTGCTCGGAGTATGTTTAGTTATTATTTCAAATCGTCAGGAAAGTCTTTTTACAGGCAATGTTTTTTTTAAATTAATTGGTAAATGTTCATATTCAATTTATTTGTGGCATTGGCCAGTCGCCGTATATGGATATTATTTGATTTCACCAGCATGGTGGAAAATTGGAATCGGTCTTTCATTTGTTCTCGGCATTATTTCCTATTACCTTGTTGAGAATTTTAAATTTAAACTGATTGCTTATGACAAGGGCGTCGTATTCTTGAAACTCGGTTGGTTGCCAATCATTGCTATGTCTTTAGCAATGGTCATCTTTTTAAACAATGGGTTTGAGTCAAGAGTTGACCATTCCGTTCTTGGTATACAAAAGTCTGCCCTCTCAAGTTCTTATAGAGAGCGTTGTCACATTCTCAGCTATTCTTCCCCAAAGAATGCATGCACCTATTTTAATGGTGACGTATCTTGGGCTGTTTTTGGAGATAGCCATATTGTTGAAATAGGGTATGCCTTAGCTAAAAGATTAGAACCTCACCAAGCCGCTTTAAAGCATTTTAGTTTTTCTGCTTGCCCACCTTCTTTTCAGAAAGGTGAGAATTTTAGTAATTGTGCTGTCTGGTATGATGAAGTGATAGAAGAGATTATAAATGATAAAAAAATCCAAAATGTAGTGTTTAGTCATCGGTATACGGCTTCGATGTTTGGCGATAATATATCGAATTTTCCTCATGTTTATGATCAACTAGTCGATGAGCGTGTGATTTCGATGAGAGATTCAATAAACAATACAATCGAGATTTTGTCGAAACATAAAAAAAATGTTTTCGTCTATTACCCAATTCCAGAGTTAGGCAGAAATATCCATACATTAAATATAATAAACTCTACATTGGATAAAAATAATGATTCAATCGTGGGCTCTTCTCTGGAATATTACAAAAAAAGAAATGCGTATATTATAAGTAATTTTGATAATCGAAAATTCCCTAATAATGTCCATTTACTAAAACCAGAAGACGCTTTTTGCGATGCGTCATTTTGTTTCGCATCAGCAAAAGGAAAGGCATTGTATTTTGATGATAACCACCCCTCGTTATTTGGTGCAAAGATGCTTGTAGATTTGATTCCTGAATTCAAGTTATAAGTGTAATTCTTGTTGTTAAAGGTACTGCCCTTCTACCCTAAATTAACACCATGACAAAGATGAGACTTCCAATTAACCTAGTATTAAGGAGATCTCAACATGAAGAAAAAACGATATACGCGTATTGAGCGCTTACTAACTTTGCAGGAAAACGTCGGTTACAACATTCTAACTGTCAAACTTTCGTCGATAACACTAAATCGATGACTTGTACCGAGTAAACTTAGCTTTTTATCGGATAAGTGCCTCATCGAGATATAGTCTCCCGATCGATCTGAAAATACCTTTTTTTGACTATCAATAACATGCCACTTACCGTCAAAGTACAGTTCGGCCCAATTATGGTAGTCAGCAGACTTAACCATCGTACTTTGGCGGTATACATAACCGCCAACCCCTCGGGCATAAATGCCTGAAGCGCGAGCCAAGGCGATTGTTAAATACATAAATTCTGTGCAGTCTCCCTTTCCAGACTCTAAGGCAAAAAGCGCCCCTTTATCTTGGGAAGTATAACCAGAGTTGCCAAGATTATTTGTAACCCAATTGTATATATTTTTCGCGGTTTGTTTTTTAGTATCGCCTCTAAGCTGCTTGGCTATTGCTGTTATTTTCTTATCGTCTACCTCTATATATTTTTCAGCATTAAGATAACTCCTATCAGGTTCAACGCTTGATACGTTGTTAGAGGAGATAACCGTAATGTCTGCTGAAATAGAGATTTTTTTTACGCCATACGGAGGCAACAGATCAAACTTGGCTTCTAGCACCCTATTTTTATTATCACTTTTTACAACTGAATAGCCTTGTGAAACTTTGAGTTTACCCACACGCTGATGACCTGATTCAATTGGGAGATAAGTGGCGAATTTAGAATCTTTAATAACTTTATTCGATTCATTTCTCACCTCAAACACAAACTTAAGTGTCTTCGAGTGCGAACTCTCCACAGAAGGGTTTTTCTCTGTGGTGCTATCAATACTAAGCAGCGCAAGCAATATTATGCACAGTGACAGGCCAAGTAAGAAAATAATTTTTTGTGGCTTCTTGTTCAAAATACTTTAGCTCTTTAGCGAGTGCGGCATGAGAATTGGTGATCTCGAAGTCTTATTGGAGCAATTTTCGTATTTCTAATAGCTCGAAGTAATGAATCTACTCCACCCGCCAACACCCAGAGGCTTCTAACGTTTTGGAGTTTATCATCGCCCAAAACGTATTTTTTTTGATTGTCATTGCTGAATACTAACAGCAGTTTTGTATGTCTATTCTTATTCAAAACATCCTCTATTGTTTGCTGGAGGTTTTCCAAAATATTTTCAGGTTTTTCACCTGACAGCAGCGAATATTCAATCCCGTATTTAGTCAATTGTTCCACATTGGCACCCCACAGCAGAAAAACGTACTCATTATGTAAACTTGACGTAGCTGCTGCCGATAGTGCTGATACTGCATCGACAAAATGAAGCCTATTAACAATCGTAGCGTCTGACTTTTCATTGGTGTCACTCAAAACTTTGGAACGCCTACCGTTGGCCAACATCTTCACATCTCGGAAGCCTTTAAATTCCAAATCATAGGCCATGCTCATCAGCGCCTCATCATTGAAACCATTGCCAACCAAAACCAACTCTTCGCCTTCTAAGTAAGCTTTCGTTCTGACAGCATTTAAACTCATTGCCAAAGAACCTCTGCTCACTATTGGCTCAGAAGATTCACTTACATCAATCACTATAGAATTTCTTGCAATGACACTGCTACGAAATTTAGCCAGCTTTCGCGATTTCTTCTCGATAAGAGTCAGCCGACGTTGCTCTATAGCATGATCATCTACACAATAATTTATTTGATCAGCTTGCTGCAAGCCAGAATCGGCTAACAGCCCAGAACCTATAACGTTGGTATACAAAAGAAGCCCCCCTAACAAATACGGCGAGCGTGACATGAAATCACAAAAAGCGTTTGAAAAAAGCATACCCATAATTAAAAGTTGAAAGCCGGTTAGCCTATAATTCTAAGGTCGTGAGGTTAATGGTTTAGCATCCGATATCAAGCAATTTGAATCTATCTATTTGAGATTTATTTTCATAAAACCGAGCAATAAACAACCAATTTTGGCTGTATTCTACTCACAAAAAACTTAACTGCATTGATATTTTTCAGATCCCACCATCATACACTTCATTATAACTCTAATTGGTGCGCTGTAAATTCATCCGATTGACTATCTATCGTTTTGCCAAACTTAAACGTAGGCACCCAAGACGTAAACCTTGGAACCGTCTACAGGCAGAGTAGTTATCATGCCACCGGTCTCACCATTCATTTTGCATATCTGCCTTAGATCACGCGCCCTTCCGTGCTGCCAATTAACACTTCGTACCCTTTTGCCATTTGAACGTGGTGCTTTTGACTGGTAAAGGTTAAATTATTCACTGGGTTAGTGAGCGTTGAAATTAACTTCCACCAACATCCAAAGCAGTAAATTCATAGTCTCGATATTGAAATACACCATACTTCCTAGTTCTCAATGTCACGTAGACCGTCGAACCATCAACCGGAATTCCACTGATCGTATATTCGGTCTCACCATTTAACAACGACTTAAAACCATAATCATTGGTCCTTGGCGCTGACCCCACTTGCAGAAAATAATCATCGGACCCAGCATCCGTCCAGATGAATCTCACCTCATTACTCGCCAACGTCGAATTCACTAGTGGTGATGTTAGCCTGGCCGCATAGTCAGAATCATCAAGCGCGGTAAATTCATAGTCTCGATATTGAAATACACCATACTTCCTAGTTCGCAATGTCACGTAGACCGTCGAACCATCAACCGGAATTCCACTGACCGTAT
>JBKEFT010000007.1:0-165171 GCA_046709645.1 Arenicella sp. | reverse complement strand
ATTCTTACGCGTTTAACAACCCTTATAAATACGTAGACCCCGATGGTAACTTTGCGTTCTTAATTCCCATAGCCATCTTTCTTGCGAAAGAAATAGCCGCTGAAGCCGCTAGCCGAGCAACGGGCGGTGCAACCGACTTTTTATCAGTGCGTCGCAGTGGAACAAAGCTTATTAAAGGCGGCATTAGCTTATTAAACAAGCAAAAAAAGGAGGTAGGTGGAGTTGACTTCGTCGTGGGCGCGAATGGTACGACCGCAGCTACAAGCCAAAGCAGAATGCGAAAGAGCTTTGATGATGCTGGATTTCCTTCAAAAGATGTCGTATCTCCAACTAGCGGTAAGGTCGTAGGTCAGTCCCATACCCTCCCAAGTGGTAATAAAGTACGAACGATGGTAGCTGATGGCAGGAACGAACGTAGAGCCTCATTTACAACTGGGAATGGAGACCCTGTGAATGGCTTTACAGGAAAGCAGCCTCAACCCCCTCGTGGATTGTCTAAAGGGCAACGATTGAAGCATATTCGAAAACAGTCGCATTTAAAGCAGGGGAAATAGTTTTGATTGATAATATGATCCAAAGTTTATCGAGTTTATATCCACTGTTGATTAAACAGTGCTCGTGGGATGAGGATGCGTTGGCTCTTGTCGGTGCCGACTGGAATTTCAACACTTTGAGTGCTTGGCGCATAGCGTATGACGAAAAAATTCAATTTGCATGTTGGGATAAGGAAATTAGTGATCGCTTAAAAGAACTGGAAGGCTTGTCTATTGTGTCGCTGAGGGCGCAAGGTCAATATGTGCAAGAAGATCCCGTATTTGAGTTATCGGATGGCAGATATTTAGAAATATTTTCTACAGATACGGTTGAGCCCTGGGCTTTTCAGATCCCTGGCGGAAAAATTTATGTTGGAGGTTATTGAACAATCAATAAAGGTAAAAAGACGGACATAAAAGTCTGCGCCAAAATGTTGACCTAGGCCAAACTTGGATTGCTATTTAAGAGGTATCCAAATATCAAATTAACTACTGGCTAACTACTGGGACAGCCATAACTAACACTTGTAAATCTTACACCATGTAACTACTGCACTGTAACTACTGGGACAGCCATAACTAACACTTGTAAATCTTACACTAATCTGAGAACCTAATCACTTAAAGGAATAAAGGAGAGTTAGGATGACTCAAGCCAGAGAAACGATCGTGTCGGTTGCCGACACGCCCTACTATCATTGTGTGTCACGCTGCGTCCGGCGGGCGTTTTTATGTGGCCAAGACCACTACTCAGGAAAGGACTATGAACACCGACGACAATGGCTTGAAGATAAGCTTCATCATACAGCCCAAGCGTTTGCCATTAAACTCTGTGCTTACGCAGTCATGAGCAATCACTACCACGTTGTATTACACATCCGACCCGATCTATCGAATGATTGGTCTGATCGCGAAGTCGTTAAACGATGGCATTCATTGTTCAAGGGGAACCTGATTTCTCAACGTTATTTAGCTAATACTGTTTTACTCAATGCCCAACGTCAGCGATTAAATGACTATATCGCCCTTTGGCGCGAGCGGCTTACTAGCCCATCTTGGTATATGGGCATCGTCAATGAAGCCATCGCACGTAGAGCAAACAGGGAAGATAACTGCACAGGTCGATTTTGGGAGGGTCGCTTCAAAAGCCAAGCACTACTGGATGAAAGGGCTCTGCTTGCATGCATGGCCTACGTCGACTTAAATCCGGTTAGAGCTAAGATGGCAACCTCACCTGAGGTGTCTGAGCACACTAGCGTTAAAGCTCGTATTACGGCGCTACAAAAAAACAAACCTGCGCAGCCAACAATCGCCGAATTTATTGGATCAAACCCTGAGGCGCAAGGCCTCCCATTTTTACTTAAAGACTACCTTGAACTTACAGACTGGACAGGCCGATTGATACGAGAGGGGCAGCTGCCCTCGGGGTACAAGCGGGGCTCGATCAATGACGAACTCCCTGCAATACTCGAACGACTATCATTAAATCAAGACGCTTGGAGAGTACTGACTACACGTTTTGAGCTGGAGTTCAAACAATGGGTTGGGTCAGAACATGTCGTGCGACAAGTGTATTCCTAACAAGTTAATCAAATCTAGCTAGAGATCCATCATAAGGCCAGTACTCCAAGAAATGGAATTAGCTGAGCTTTGGTGTTGAAGCACCTTGTAACTACTGGGACAGCCATAACTAACACTTGTAAATCTTACACTAATCTGAGAACCTAATCACTTAAAGGAATAAAGGAGAGTTAGGATGACTCAAGCCAGAAAAACTATCGTGTCGGTTGCCGATACGCCCTACTATCATTGTGTGTCTCGCTGTGTTCGGCGGGCTTTTTTATGTGGCCAAGACCACTACTCTGGGCAAGACTACGAACACCGACGTCAATGGCTTGAGGATAAGCTTCACCATACAGCGCAGGCATTTGCCATTAAACTCTGTGCTTACGCCGTCATGAGCAATCACTACCATGTTGTATTACACATTCGACCAGATCTATCGAATGCTTGGTCTGACCGCGAAGTAGTCAAACGTTGGCATTCATTGTTCAGAGGGAACCTGATTTCTCAACGTTATTTAGCTAATGATGTTTTACTCAATGCCCAACGTCAGCGACTAAATGACTATATCGCCCTTTGGCGCGAGCGGCTTACTAGCCCATCTTGGTATATGGGCATCGTCAATGAAGCCATCGCACGTAGAGCAAACAGGGAAGATAACTGCACAGGTCGATTTTGGGAGGGTCGCTTCAAAAGCCAAGCACTACTGGATGAAAGGGCTCTGCTTGCATGCATGGCCTACGTCGACTTAAATCCGGTTAGAGCTAAGATGGCAACCTCACCTGAGGTGTCTGAGCACACTAGCGTTAAAGCTCGTATTACGGCGCTACAAAAAAACAAACCTGCGCAGCCAACAATCGCCGAATTTATTGGATCAAACCCTGAGGCGCAAGGCCTCCCATTTTTACTTAAAGACTACCTTGAACTTACAGACTGGACAGGCCGATTGATACGAGAGGGGCAGCTGCCCTCGGGGTACAAGCGGGGCTCGATCAATGACGAACTCCCTGCAATACTCGAACGACTATCATTAAATCAAGACGCTTGGAGAGTACTGACTACACGTTTTGAGCTGGAGTTCAAACAATGGGTTGGGTCAGAACATGTCGTGCGACAAGTGTATTCCGACAAAAAATATCAACGAATTCCCTCGACCGACCATCATCGAGCCCTGCTAGGCTAAACAAGACCATAAAAACACCTTAAAGCGCGCTAGCGAGAATAGTACTTACCAAAAACTCATCGATTACCAGGCTCGTCATTAAAAACGGGCCCAATAGGTGTTTGGTTTTACTCGAAAATCACTGAAAATATAGAAGTCATATTATGGAGGATTTAGTCCGATGAGCTTACCCTTAGTCTGGGTGTCCCAGTAATCGCGTAATCTGTTTCCCAGTAATCTGTTGTTCGAAAATTACTGAAGATATAGAAACTATAGTATGGAAAATTTAGTGCGGTGAACCTGCTCTTAATCTGAGTGTCCCAGCAATTGGTGCCCAAGGTTTCAGTATGATATTGTAAGTTCAGCGGAGAACTGCTTCTTATTGATTCGTTTATCACAGTTTTGACGTCAATTTCCCTGTACTATCGGCGCCTCAAATTTAGTGAGTTTAATCTTGTGAGAAAAGGAGTAGGCATATGAGCAAAGTTTATGGAAAAGTTGGACCGCAATATACAATCATCCCAAAATTAGTCGAGAAACTACTTTTACCCATCAGTAAATTCATCTCAACATTATTACATCATCATTATCAGGAAAGTAGATTCAGCGCACAACTGTCTAAAGAGTTCCGTAGACGAATTGATATGGGTGAAAAACTTTATTTACTTGGTATCACACCTTGTAGCCATAATACAGGTGTGGCGTTAGTTGAATGCAGCTCACATGGAGGCATCCGGTTACTTCTAAATAATGAGGAAGAACGTTTTTCTGGCGTCAAAAATACAAGTGCATACCCTGAATATTCGATAGATGAATTTTTATTACAACTTAAAGATTTGAATTTGAAAATAACAGATATTTTTGGGGTATTAAGTACATGGGATTATCCATCTCATATACCTTATGCAACTAAACTAGCACTTCAGCACTTTCCAATGAGCTTACTTTTAATTAGAAAAGAGTCTGGCTATGGTGCTTTAGACCCTATGCATTCCATACGCGCTTTGCAAACGCCTAAAAGGCTAGCAAAGCAATTCGGAGTAGATGCTGCTGTCCCTATGGTTGCAATGAATCATCATAAAAATCACGCCTATTTCGCTTACGCAGCCTCACCATTTTCAAATGATTTATCAAATAAAACACTGGTCTCCGTAATTGATGGTTCAGGTGATGCAGGCTCTATTACGATGTTTTTGTCTAATCAAGGACGCCTAGAAATCTTAAGTGAGAACAAAAGTACAACTGACTCATTAGGTATCCTTTATGGGATTTTAAGCTCTACTCAAGGTGGTTGGCCAATCTGGAGCAGTGAAGGTCGCTATATGGGGGCAGCTGCATGGGGTGATGTAAACCGAATGACAAATACTTATTATCGACGGTTACGGTCCATAATTCACCTTGAAAAAGAAGGCCAGGTTTTTGTTAATCGTAAGATGATTCGTTATCACTTAGGAGGAAAGCATTTACCTTACGCACCGGCACTTAAATCTATATTAGGTGAGCCCATTGCATTGAAGGATATGTGGAATCCAGATGCTGTACTGAATGTCGATGATGTTGAACATGCCACTATTACAGCCGATAGAGTAGATAAAGCAGCTGCTTTACAAATGGTATTTGAGGATGCTTTATTCCATGTAATTGATTTCTGGATAAAAAAAACAGGTTCAAATCAATTGGTTTTATCTGGGGGAACTGCGTTAAATTGTGTTGCAAATATGCGTTTAATGGAAGAATTTAATGAAGCATATTATATGCGCTACCTTCAGAAGAAAACTCAGTTGCAGATTTGGATCCCGCCAATTCCTGGTGATGCCGGCGTTGCTCCGGGAGCGGCATTTCAATTTGCAATGCTTAATGGTCTAAGACCTGGAAGTAAGAGCTTACCATCACCTTATTTATGTGGCAGAGTGGCTGGAATCAATGAAATCAGCAATGCATTTTCGACATTTAAAAGTAAAGAAAATCCTAAGGAGTCTCATTTAAATCGTGTCAGTCTTGGCAATATTAATAACGTAGATGATTTGCATACTGTTGCAAAGATAATGGCTTATGGGGTTGGTAAGGATGGAGTTATAGCCATTTTTCAAGGCTCAGCAGAAACCGGTCCCAGAGCACTAGGTAATCGAAGTATCCTAGCGAATCCAACGAACCCTAAAACCCTTGAAATATTAAACGGTAAAGTAAAATATAGAGAAAAAATACGACCTCTAGCGCCGATGGTAACATTGGAAGCCGCCAAGAAATTTTTTCACTTAGGGGAAGGCGCAAACTTTGATAACTTTTCTTGTTATGACTATATGGTTCTAACAACAAAGGCCAAGTTAGATGCTGAACATAGGGTGCCTGCGGTTATTCACCATGACGGAACGGCTAGAATACAAATAGTCAGAGCTGAAACAAACCCACTAATTCATCAATATTTAAAAGAACTCAAAAGCACTATTGGGGTTGAAGTTTCTGTAAATACCTCTTTAAATGTCGGAAGTCCTATCGCGCAAACACCCGAGCATGCAGTAGAGGTATTGTATCGAGCTAAAGGTTTAGATGGAATCTTTATGGTTTCATCTGAAGGCGAATGCAGCGCTGTTTGGCTAGAGCGTCATGCTCATGATGCTTATAAATCTCGTATGAGTGAATGGTTACATGAGTTTGGTTTTTTGCGTTCGCTTTCAAGTGAATATAGAAAAACCTTACACAATGACTGTGAAAGTGCCTGAAATGAACAACATACTTGGACAGCCAAAGTCCTAAGTTCAATTCACTTGGCTAAATCAAAACCTGCATGATTCACTAGAAGGCTAGGCGCACCTTGCGCTAATTTATAATGCAGGTCATCCGGAATGGGGGTTCTAGGCAGGTATCCATTTATGTCCTGATTTACATGTCCATCTAAAAACGTCAGTGGCTATTGGCAAGAATTACATCAACCCTATTCATCTAAAATAAAAACATGTCTCCCGTTACTCTCGAGTCTGAATTTGCCGGTCGACAGATCGCCATCATCAATGACTCGATCAAACTGCGTAATGTCGTTATCGGAAGCGGTTGCTCCGAGTATTGCGATTCCGGCATAGGCATATTGGTCGGGGCCTTCCCAATTAAAGTTACCTCCTAAGATCGTTGTCTTCGACCAGTAGTCGGGCATGGTAACGCCACTTGGCGGGATCACATGAGTACCATCTGGGTAACCACCTGTCTCTTGCGCGTGAATCGTTAGGATGTTTTTCATCTGTCCAAACTGTTGAGCCCGCTCGGACACTTTTGCTCGAAGTTTATAATTTTGGTAAGACGGAATGGCAATTGATGCCAGAATACCAATGATGGCGACCACTATCATCGGCTCTAATAGGGTAAAGCCGGATTGATTTCTGTTTTTTGATTTCATTTTATCTGTACTTTTGTCGGTGAAACTCCAAGCCGCCCGATTTAAATTATGTTCTAAAGACTGTTTTCAAGCCTCGTTTTTCTTACTGCTATGTTTTACCGTGTTTTGTACACTTGTTAAAGTGTCAAGAATTGGCATGATCGAGATGATTGACCTACATGAAAGGGTTTTGGTGTGTATTGTGGTGATTTTTCTGGTTAGATAGAGAGTACCGAAAAGCACGCTAACACTAGATTTTACGAAGATTTTTGCTAAGCAGCGAGCACGACTCAAAAATCGGAATTCATCATCGGTGGTGGGTTGGTATGTAGCCGTTAAATCCAGGTTGGATATTAGACATAAGTAGAATAAAACAAAAATTGTCACCCTATGTAGGGCCCCTTAGGCTTGAGAATTTCCTGAATTTACTGAGGTTTCTAGCGGCATAAGCAATAGGCAGGGTAAAGGCCTCGCTCCTGCATTCAACCGGTTCTAGTTTTACGCACAACCATCCTTGTGCTGGTCTTTTGTGCAAAAAAAAGCCAGCATCAAACATGATGCTGGCTTTCTACTTGAGACCTCTACCTACTAAAAAAACTAATTGACTTTGTGTAAAGCGCGCCCATCGATCGATAGCGCGGCTTCATGCATAGCCTCTGAAAGAGTAGGGTGTGCATGAATGGTTCTAGCAATGTCTTCAGTTGAGGCTGAATATTCCATCGCCAATACCGCTTCAGAAATTAGTTCGGATGCGTTAGGGCCAAATATATGAACGCCTAGAACACGATCCGTATCGGCATCGGCGATCATTTTCACGCGCCCGCCTTTTTCGTTCATTGCAAGCGCACGGCCATTGGCCGCAAATGGAAAGAATCCAGTTTTGTAATTGAGACCACGTTCTTTTGCTTGTTCTTCGTTAATGCCGACCCAAGCTATTTCAGGGTGTGTGTAGATAACCCACGGAATATTGTCGTGATTCATATGCGGCTTTTGCCCCGCCAGAATCTCAGCAACGAATACGCCTTCTTCTGAACCTTTATGCGCTAACATTGGGCCTTTAACGGCATCGCCAATGGCGTATACGCCGGCAATGTTGGTTTCACAGCGATCATTAACGTCGACCCGACCACGGTCGTCGAGCTTTAGGCCAGCTTCATCGGCGGCGATATCTTTAGTACTGGCTTTACGGCCGACAGCGACAATCAACTTATCGAAGGTTTCGGTATGTTCTTCGCCTTTAAGGGTATAAGTGACCTTAACGCTGTCTTTGTTAACGTTAGTAGCGGTAACCATAGCGCCGAGTTTGATATCCATGCCTTGGACTTTGGTAAATGCACGTAGTGCTTCGCGTGATAGTTGTTTGTCTACCGGTGCTAAGAATGTGTCCATGGCTTCAAGTATTGTTACCTCAGAGCCAAGCCTGTTCCAAACGCTGCCTAGCTCAAGACCAATAACACCGGCGCCGATCACACCAAGTTTTTTCGGAACGGCGTTGATGTCTAATGCGCCAGCGTTATCTAAAATAAGCTGGTTATCTACCGCGGCTACCGGAATATCGATTGGCACTGAACCAACCGCCAAAATGATGTTGTCAGCCGTGTAGATTTTTGACTCGCCATTTAAGCTAACTTCAACCTGTTTATCGGCCAGTAACTTTCCATGTCCGTGTAATGAAGTGATTTTATTCGCTTTAAATAAACCCGCGATCCCACTGGTAAGATTTTTGACGATGCCGTCTTTGCGGGCAATCATTTTGGGCACGTCAACCGAAACTTTGCCGACCGAGATTCCGTGATGCTCAAAATCGTGCGAGGCTTGAGCTACTTTCTCAGAAGAATCCAGTAGTGCTTTGGATGGAATACAGCCAACGTTTAAGCACGTTCCGCCAAGCGATGGTTTGCCATCTGCATCAACCCATTTGTCAACACAGGCGGTGTTAAAACCAAGTTGTGCACAACGAATAGCCGCTACATAACCCGCGGGGCCTGCGCCGACAACGATTACGTCGAATTTATCAGACATCTTTCTTCTCTATTTAAAATTCAATTTAAAATTGGGCCGAGATGCTCGAAAAGCACCTGCGACCCAACTGTGTACAGCTCTCTAACAAGCTTGTTAGAGCTTCAAAAAAAGCTGTTTATAGCTCTAACAAAAGCCGAGCTGGGTCTTCTAAACATTCCTTAATGGCGCGCAAAAATAGTACTGATTCAGAACCATCAATTATTCGATGATCGTAAGTCAACGCTAGGTACATCATTGGGCGAATAACAACTTCACCATTTTCGGCGATGGGTCGATCTTCAATACGATGCATACCGAGGATCGCACTCTGAGGAGGGTTCACGATCGGCGTTGACATCATCGATCCGAAGGTGCCGCCATTGGATATTGTGAATGTGCCACCGGTTAAGTCATCCATTGTCAGCTTTCCATCTTTTGCTTTTTGACCAAGCTGACCAATGTTTTTTTCGATGCCAGCGAAGCTAAGCTGATCGACATCACGTAGAACCGGTACCACTAGCCCACGAGGAGACGAAGCGGCAATACCAACATCATAAAAATCGTGGTAGACAATATCGTTGCCCTCGATAGATGCATTTACCGCGGGGAAGCGTTTTAGCGCTTCGATAGCGGCCTTAACAAAGAACGACATAAAGCCAAGGCGGGTGCCATGCTTTTTCTCGAACAGCTCTTTGTATTGCTTGCGAAGGTCCATCACTGCTTGCATATTAACGTCGTTGAACGTGGTTAACATTGCTTGAGTATCTTGAGCTTCTTTTAAACGGCGGGCGATGGTTGTGCGTAAACGTGTCATTGGCACTCGACGTTCGTTACGTTCACCGGCTTGAGGTGTCTTAACCTCAGCGGCTGGAGAGTCTTTGCTCGTCGATTTACCTTTAGCCGCCGACTTATCTTCGGCTGCCGCTTTTAATGCGTTTTGCACATCTTCTTTAAGTAATCGACCGTTCTTACCACCGCCGACAATCTTACTGGCATCCAAATTATTCTCTGCCAACATTTTGCGAACCGCTGGGCTCAACTTATCAGCATCGTCTGTATTAGCGTCTGCGGTCTCTTGTGACGCCGCTGGTTCGTCAGATACGTCAGCTTTAGATTCTGCTGCCGTGGCCGTTGCGCCTTCTTCGATGATCGCGATAACGTCTTGCTCACCAACCGTGGCACCTTCTTCAACGCGCAGCTCTTTGATTACGCCATCAACAGTCGCGGGTACTTCAAGCACGACTTTTTCGGTCTCGATGTCGACTAAATTGTCGTCGATACTTACCGCATCACCAACTTTAACGTGCCATACGGCAACAATCGCATCAGCGACAGATTCTGGAAGAATGGGAACTTTTACTTCGACTGACATAAGGTTTGCTCCTGCAAATGGTTAGAGTGCAGCTTCATTGTTTAATTTGATTAAGTTCGAAAAAACTAGTTTTTATTTTATCGTCTCGACAATTTTTGTATCACTCTCGTCAAGCGGCGATAGGGCAGCTTGAACCAGCGTGGCTTGTTGCTCCCGATGAACCGCTAAATAGCCAGCCGCTGGAGATGCTGATGCCTCGCGACCAGCGTAAAGCACGGTCTGTTGGTCTTCAACGCAGGCTTTAAAATGGTGCATGATTTGATACCATGCACCTTGGTTTTTTGGTTCTTCTTGGCACCATACTATCTCGTTGGCATTCGGGTAGCGCTTTAATTCTCTGACCACCGAGTCGCGAGGAAATGGGTAGAGCTGTTCGACACGGCAAATAGCGATGTCCTTAATTTTCTCTTCACGACGTTGCTCCAGCAGGTCAAAGTAGACCTTACCTGCACAGAAGACAACGCGTTTAATGTCTTTGTCGGTTAGTTTATCTATTTCAGGAATCACCGTTTGGAACTTACCACTATGGAGTTCCTCAAGTGATGAGGTAGATAGCTTATGTCGCAGCAGACTTTTCGGTGTCATCACGATTAACGGCTTTCTGTAGGGGCGAAGCATCTGTCGACGAATCATATGAAACATCTGCGCTGGGGTGCTTGGGTAGCAAACTTGCATATTGTGCTGCGCGCAGAGTTGCAGATAGCGCTCTATGCGAGCCGATGAGTGCTCTGGACCTTGGCCTTCATAACCATGCGGTAAGAACATCGTTAAACCACTTAGGCGACCCCATTTATCTTCACCACTGGAAATAAATTGATCGATCACCACTTGGGCTCCATTGGCGAAATCGCCAAATTGAGCTTCCCAGATGACCATTGTTTTAGGGTTAGAGCAAGAGTATCCGTATTCAAACGCTAAAACCGCTTCTTCTGACAGTAGCGAGTTAATGACGTTAAAATCTGGTTGTTTGTCTTTGATATTGCGCAGCGGAATATGGACGTCGCGGTTAACAGTATTGTAAAGAGTTGCGTGACGGTGGAAGAAAGTACCCCGGCCAGAATCTTGCCCAGATAAGCGCACTGCAAAGTTTTCGTCTAACAAGGTTGCATAGGCTAAATTTTCAGCCATACCCCAGTCTAAGGCGAGCTCACCGTCTTTCATTTTCTGTCGGTCTTGCATGATCTTTTTAGTTCGAGCATGCAATTCAAAGTCTTCAGGTATGTCAAGTAAGCGCTCGGCTAAGAAGTCTAGGCGTTTAGCGTTGAAGCTGGTTTTAGTCGGCTGGCCCCATTTGATATTAAAGTAGGGCGACCAATCGATAGTGTGGTCTCCTTGCTGAACCTCAACAAATTCTGGTACCACACGCTCTCCGGCTACCATTGAAGCTCGGTAGTCGGCGTTCATTTTCTTTTCGTCTTGGGCTGTTATGACATTTTCGTCAATTAAACGTTGTGCATATATCCGCCGAGTTGTCGCTAGTGCCTTAATGTTTTTGTACATCACAGGTTGCGTAACCGACGGCTCATCTGACTCGTTATGGCCATGGCGTCGATAGCAAACTAAGTCAATAACAACGTCTTTACGAAATTTTTGACGAAATTCGAAGGCTAGTTTTGTGGCAAATACCACTGCCTCAGGATCATCGCCATTGACGTGAAATATCGGTGCGCCGACCATTTTTGCAATTTCTGTGCAATAGGGCGTCGATCGTGTGTCGTCAGGGTGACTGGTGGTGAAACCAATTTGATTGTTGATAACGATGTGTACTGTGCCGCCGGTACTATAACCACGACAGCCAGACATTTGGAAGGTTTCCATAACCACGCCTTGGCCTGCAAATGCAGCGTCGCCATGGATTGAAATCGGCAATACAGTACTACCCGTTGAATCGTCACGGCGCTCTTGTCTGGCGCGTACTGAGCCCACGACAACGGGGCTAACAATTTCCAGGTGAGACGGATTAAAGGCTAACGACAAATGTACCGTGCCGCCTTTGGTTTGAATATCAGATGAAAAGCCTTGGTGATATTTAACATCACCACTGGCGGCTAACTCGTTGACGTCAAACTTGCCTTCAAATTCGGAAAATAAATTGCTCGGAGTTTTCCCCAATGTGTTAACTAATACGTTTAGGCGGCCACGATGAGCCATGCCGATAACGAATTCTTTAATACCCTCGGTACCACCTTGTTGAATTATGTGGTCAAGCATTGGAATAAGACTTTCGCCGCCTTCCAAGGAGAATCTTTTTTGACCGACATATTTATTATGCAGGTAACGTTCCATGCCTTCGGCCGCGGTTACACGATTTAAAATATGCAGACGCTGGTCTTTACTAAATGGCTGGTAGCCAATCGGTTGCTCGATACTTGTGCGTAGCCAGCGACGTTGCTCGGCACTGGCCATATGACCGTACTCGTAGCCAATTGGCCCACAATAGCTGTGCTTTAGAATCGCAACAATGTCGCGCAGTGGTAAACGGTCGGCTGCGCGCAGAGGGCCAGTATCGAAAATGGTGTCTAAGTCGGCGTCGGACAGACCGTGATATTCGAGTTCAAGCTCTTTGGCGTCCTGTGGCACCATCTCATCAATTGGGTCAATTTTGGCTCGCTTGTGCCCCATTGCTCGATACGTGCTGATCAAGCGTGATACTGAGCCCTGCTTGGTTGCCGCAACCGCATCAAGACCAGACCCAGATGCCGAACCTGCACTGGTGGTGCTCGCCGACGACGTCGCTAGGTTTGCAAAATATTGTTGCCATTCAGACGAAACCGAGTTTGGGTCCTCTTGATATTGTTCATAAATATCCTCTAAGAATGCAATATTTTGTCCATTCAGCATGCTGAGTGGGTCGAGGGATGGCGTTGAATTTTTCGACATTATTCGTGGTCGCGCTTCGCGCGTTTGGTTAGGCCAATTTCACAGCTTAGATGATACCCAAAACTTCTGTAACTAGGGAGAATTAAAATCAGTTTTAAGCCTAGTTAGGATGCTTTTTTTTATATCCGAGACAATTTGCGCAGAAATTAAGTAATTTGATTTCAACTATGCCACTCCAATGTGTAAGTCGCGTATAGATTAACATTAAGTCAGTACTCTTTAATTTGATTAATCTGATCGTTCGGGACACTTTCGGGGCACTATTGTATCAAGTTTACATCAAAATAAGTTCTACAAGTTAATTCAAATTCGGGCATAAAAAAAGCGGCTCATAGGAGCCGCTTATTAATGCATTAGACTGGTGTCGTGATTAGCTGCGATAATTATCCGGCACGTGACGTTCGCCGTAGCCTTGGTAGTTCTGGCGTGGGCGTGTGATACGAAACTCGGGATCTTCCATTAGCTCCATCCATTGTGCTAACCAACCCGCTGTACGAGGGATTGCGAAGAGTACGGTAAACGCTTCCATTGGAAAGCCCATTGCTTCGTATATCAAGCCGGAGTAAAAATCTACGTTCGGATATAAGTTACGCTCGACAAAATAGGGGTCTTCAAGCGCTATGCGCTCAAGCTCCATGGCAACATCGATAAGTGGGTTGCGACCGGTGACTTCAAATACTTCGTCAGCAATATCTTTTACGATGCGTGCTCGAGGATCGTAGTTCTTATAAACACGATGACCAAATCCCATCAGGCGAAGCTCGCCACCTTTGCAGCGCTTAATGTAGTCGGCGACTTTATCTTTTGTGCCTATTTCACGAAGCATGTTTAAAACAGCTTCGTTGGCGCCACCGTGAGATGGGCCATAGAGTGCAGCAGCAGCTCCAGCAACGGCCACAAACGGGTCGGCCTTAGAACTAGCGATGTTACGCATTGCGCTGGTAGAGCAGTTTTGCTCGTGATCGGCATGCAGAATGAACAAGACATCTAAGGCTCTTTCTAATACAGGGTGAGCTTGATAGCGCGGCTCGACCATGCGATACATCATGTTTAAGAAATTGCCAGTGTAGCTCAACTCATTATCTGGGTAGATGTAAGGCAAGCCTTTGCTATTGCGGTATGCGTAGGAGGCGATAGTGGGTGTTTTACCAATTAGCCGACACGCTTGTAGCATGCGAGTCTCTTTATTGTCGACTTCCTTTGCGTCTGGATAGAAAGTAGACAGAGCGGCAACCGTTGAGATAAATACGCCCATTGGATGAGCGTCATAGTTGAAGCCGCCCATCAATCGCTTGGTTTTCTCATGCAGCATTGTGTGGTGTGTAATTCGCTCTTCCCAGTCGCTTGATTCTTGTGCGTTTGGTAATTCAGCATTGAACAACAGATAAACCACGTCTAAGAATGTGCTCTTTTCGGCAAGTTGCTCGATAGGGTAACCGCGATATCGTAAAATACCTTTATCGCCATCAAGGTCGGTGATACGGCTAGTGCAGTTAGCGGTATTTAGGAATCCCGGGTCGTAGCTCATCATGCCAAAATCGCCTTCGTTCTCTTTAATCTGACGAAGTTGCGAGGCACTAATATTGCCGTCTACGATTTCTATCTCGTACTCTTTTCCAGTTCGGTTGTCTTTAATTGACAGGGTATCTGACATGATTTCCTCAAAAACTTTAGTTATGTGCTTGCGTTAACGTACTCTGAAACACGACTCAAGAGCTGTGTTCCCGCCTATCTCCGCGCTACTAATTTAGGTGCGCATTGCGCAAACAGTCTTGAATTGCGATGCACAGTATAGCAAAGCCTGCATGAAAATTAATACGACCTTGGCCTGATAGTCTAAATGGCAGCTATCGAGCCCGCGAATAATGTATATTTTGCTGGCTATTTGACGCCAGTATGACCGAAGCCTCCATCCGCTCGATCTGATTGCTGGAATTCATCAACAATTTTAAATTTAGCTTGAACGATGGGTACGAACACCATTTGCGCGATCCGGTCTCCTGCTTGAACGGTAAATTCTGTGTCACTACGGTTCCACAAAGAGACCATTAGCGGGCCTTGATAGTCTGAGTCGATTAACCCAGTTAAGTTGCCGAGCACGATACCATGCTTGTGCCCCAAGCCTGATCGTGGCAATAACACCGCGGCTAGCGATGGGTCAGCAACGTAGATTGACATGCCTGTGGGAATTAGCAGTGTTTGGCCGGGCGCGATCACGGTGTCACTTTCAACACAGGCGCGCAGGTCCATACCAGCCGAGCCATCGGTTGCATAGTCGGGGATCTCAAACTCGGTTCCGATGCGAGAGTCTAGGATTTTTAATTGGATAGGTGTTTTCATGTTTTTGTATACGCTTTAGCGATTTCTGCAATCAAGATTCGAGCGAGGGCACTTTTATTTTGCTTTGGTAGCTCGACCACGTCATTTTGGCTAATAAGTGTGATCGCATTGTCCGACGTGCCAAAGCCGGTTTCAGAACCACCGACGTGATTTGCCGCGATTAGATCTAATTTTTTGCGTTCTAGTTTGCCGCGTGCATAGTCGACTACGTCATTAGTTTCGGCAGCAAAGCCTACGCAGAATGGCGGTTTCTGGAGGTTAGCGACGTCAGCCAAAATATCTGGGTTTTTAACCATGGTAATGGTCATTTGCTCGGCGTTTTTCTTGATTTTTTCGGCCGCCGTATCAATTGGGCGATAGTCAGCGACCGCAGCGACCCCGATGAATATGTCTTGCTGATCGACGGAGTTCATCACCGCCGAATGCATGTCGAGCGCCGAGATAACGTTTACAGTCTCGGCGCGTGAAGGTGGCTTGATATGGGTTGGCCCAGTTACCAATGTTACCTCTGCGCCGGCTTCGATAGCCGCCTGCGCTAAGGCATAGCCCATCATGCCCGAACTGTGATTAGTTATTCCCCTGACAGGATCAAGCGCTTCCCACGTGGGGCCGGCGGTAATCATCACCCGCTTTCCAGTTAGGCTTGTGTTCTGGAACAATCCACCAACGCGTGCGGCGATATCGGCAGGTTGCAGCATGCGACCAAGTCCTACTTCTCCACATGCTTGTTCGCCTGCGTCTGGTCCCAAAATGTGTACGCCTCTTGAGGCTAAGGTTGACATGTTGGATTTTGATGCTGCGTTTTGCCACATCTGCTGATTCATGGCGGGCGCTACCGCGATGGGGGCCTCGGTTGCCACACACACGGTAGTGAGTAGCTCATCGGCATTGCCTTGGCACAGGCGCGCAATAATGTTGGCGGTGGCCGGTGCAATCAAAACGATGTCGGCCCAGCGGGCCAAATCTATGTGACCCATGCCAGACTCACTTTCGGCGGTCATGGCATGGCTATGTACGGCGTGACCACTAACTGCCTGAAGCGATAACGGCGCGACAAATTGATCCGCATTTTTACTCAGAATTACTTGTACTTCAGCGCCTAACTCACCGAGCTTACGGACTAAATCTGGCGTTTTATAGGCTGCGATGCCTGCGCTCACGCCCAGTAATACTCGTTTATTCATTAGACTTTTCAATGTGTTGACGCCATTTTAGGTGATGGTTGATGAGCGATTAGCTATTTTTAAGAACAGGATTATCCCTGATTGCCCGCGTACTTGTCATTTATTTATTCGTGTAGTTGAATTAATTGCTCTAATGAGACAGATGTCGACAGGCTTTGTATCAGATGTGAACCTGTGTTCTAATTAGGTCCAGATGCGAAGGTTCATGGCCAAGGAATGGTTCAATCTAGCTGATTCAAAAACCGTAGCCGCGCTTAACACTAGCTTAGTTGCAAATATTTAAGTTACCAAAGCCAAATGATTAAATCAGGGAGAGTAATCATGTTTTTTCAAAAGAATATTCAAAATTCACCAATCAAGAACTTACCAATCAAAGAGTGGCCCGAGTCGGAACGGCCTCGTGAGAAGCTGCTTAATAACGGTCCCGGCTCGTTGGGGGATGCCGAGCTGTTGGCTATCTTCATCAGAACAGGCATACCGGGTAAAACGGCCTTGGATCTTGCTCGTGAGGCATTGCTTGATGCTGGTGGTTTACGAGCTTTACTGAATTTGTCGTCAACAGAACTTTGCCAATTGAAGGGTATTGGCACAGCTAAGTATGTTCAGTTTCAAGCCGCTTTAGAGTTAGGTCGACGTTACTTGATGGAACTAATGGTGAAGGGTGATGCGATCTCCAGTCCGCAGGTGAGCCGTGACTACTTAACTTTGCAGTTACGTGATAAACCTTATGAATCGTTCTTCGCGATGTTTCTCGACAGTAAACACCGCGTCATCCATCACCAAGAATTATTCCGCGGAACCATCGATACCGCGTCGGTTCCTATTAGAGAAGTTGTCAAGGAAGCGCTAAAGCACAATGCCGCGGCGATGATTGTTGCACATAATCACCCGAGCGGCGTCGCCGAACCGAGCGCGGCAGATAAGGCGTTAACCGAAACTCTCTACCTCGCGCTTGGCATGGTTGGTATTAAATTACTAGATCACTTCGTGGTGGGCGATTCAGAGGTCATTTCGTTTGCCGAGATGGGTGCATTGAGCTAGCTTTTTGCGATCTAATGTGATCGTGAGAGCGGTTAAGTGGTAAAAGCCCGCGAAGCCGAAGAAATAACCGCTAAAATCGTGAGAATCAGTTTTATTTTCAATGGGTTTCTGGTATAAATCGCCCCCTAGAACGGAATGACGGAGTCTGCTGACTGCGCATTCTAGATAAAACAAACACTTAGGTTGACCGTAAAAGGTTGCTGCCCAGCGTTTAAGGTAGCTCAAGGCTGTAGTTAAAACAGCTCAAGCTGTTATTAAAACGGCTCAAGCTGTTATTAAAACGGCTCAAGCTGCTTTAGTTTAAAATGGCTTAAGGCTGTTTAAATAGCGAAAACGGGTTTAAAGCTTCTTTGTTGATCGCCCTAAGCTCAACAGTATTATTATTTAAAAGGTTAGAACAATGTCTAGAGTATGTCAGGTGACTGGTAAAGGTACGACGTTTGGTAACAATGTATCGCACGCGAAAAATCGCACGCGCCGCACTTTCATGCCAAACCTGCATTACCGTAAATTTTGGGTTGAGAGTGAAAACCTTTGGGTTCGTCTACGTGTGTCTACAAAAGGCATTCGTATTATCGACAAAAAAGGCATCGACACCGTATTGAAAGACTTACGCGCCTCTGGCGTTAAAGTATAAGGCTGAGGAAAGCAATTATGAGAGATAAAATCAAATTGGTCTCAACAGCCAATACTGGTCATTACTACACCACTACTAAGAACAAGCGTACTCAGACTGAGAAAATGGTCATCAAAAAGTTCGACCCAGTTGTTCGTAAGCACGTTGAGTATAAGGAAGCTAAAATTAAGTAGTTAATTTTTTCGCTCCGAGAGAAAAGCCAGCCTTCGAGCTGGTTTTTTTTTGGCTGCATGTCAGCTGCTGACCGACACAGGCATTGAGCTGTGTGCATTCCGAGGTTTCAGGTAGGCCCCAGCTATAACAAGTTCTCTGCCACGACCAACAACAACTAGCCGTTTTCAGCAAGACGCTGCTCAATTTCTTTTAGACCTTTGGTGATCTGCTTACTTACATTTTCATCCGCTTTCGTTCGGTCTGGACGAGATGGTGCTTGAGCGGCTTTTTCTAAGTAGCGTTTAGCATCCTTGTATTTTTTTTGATTAAATAGATATTGAGCATAAGTGAAGTTTGAATCTAGGCCATTTGGTGAAAACTTTAACGCCGATTGGTAGTTATTCAGAGCTTTCTTTTTATCCCCAAACCCAATTGGCCAACCAGGAACCTGTGCGTAAAGGGTCCCGAGTACCGCGTGTGCTGATGAGCCATATAGTGTTGGGTCTAGCTTTACCGATTTCTCTAGATATTTTCGTGACGCTTTGGCGTACTTCAACGCGCCGATGCCGCCTTTATAGCCCGCATATTGTGCATTGTAGAAGCCCGCCATCATTTGAAAACCAGCATCTTTAGCATTCTTTTTTGCCAGCGCTTCGCTGTGTGGTAAAACTTCTTCTAAGCGTTTGATTTTAGCGTTGTTACCTTTTAGATCAAAATTAACACGATCGAGTTCAAGGCGCATTTCCTTAACCGTGTTCGGCAGCATCGGCTCGGCCCTCAATAAGGAGCTGGTTAATGCTAACGCAATTAGAATAAGCGGACTTGTGCGGATGAATGTCATGGTCTGTGAATTTGAGTTCTTAAGTGTCCCTAGCTTATCCTCAAGCGAATGAGCCGAGTGTTTTTATGTCGCATTATTAACTGAGTTCTTGGCGTAATTTTACGAATGGATAGCCATGTTTGTAATCGCGGCTCTTTGCTTGAAAATACCCCGAGGGCACCTAGACGTGCCAGTAGAGCGCTATTCTAGCTATTAACCTCGCCGAGTAGCTTACTTCTGACGTTCATCAATATTTTTCCATAATGATTGTCGCCTCGATGGTCTCGCCCGCAGCCCCAGTAGTAATCGAATTGGCTATTCTCAACTAAATTTGCTGAGCCTGTTTGTAGGATTCTTTCGGCAATGTTGCTATATGTTTTTGCCTGGGTATATACGGCTCGGGTCATTAAGGTTGTTCTTACCTGTTTGAAATCACTGCGCTTCTTTTTAAAGCGAGCGTTGCCTAAACTCTTTGCTTGCGTCGCAGAGGGCGCACTAAGGATCTTCATTTGGTAGTCGGCATTGTCAAATTTGAGAGCTTGATAATAATGTTCAACAGTGGGCCAAAGGTAGTCGTCCAATTGAAACGGGTGTGGCGAGTTCCGAGCCATCGGCTCGTTAGAATCGTCCATTGAAAAATAGATAGGATCTGAAGGCTGATTCGAAAATAGTGACATCGTTGTTAGTCGTGGCTTTAAGGTTTAGTGTTGTTCAAGTGCCCAGAGGATATGTTCTGTGAGCAATGGTTCGGCGCTTGCTAGCTTGAGTTGTAAGGCGGAGATTACCTCGGGGCTAGAGTCGGCATTGCCAAGAGAGACAGCAATGTTACGTAGCCAAGATTGGTAGCCAATACGCCTAATTGCTGTACCTTCTGTATTGCTTAGAAAGTCTGATTCAGACCAGCCAAATAGATCGACAAGCTTCTGGTCTGTTAGCTGCTCTCTAGGCGTAAAATCGGGTTCTTTGGTGGTCTGGGCAAATTTGTTCCATGGGCATACAAACTGGCAGTCATCACAGCCATAGATACGATTGCCTAACTTACTTCGAAGTTCGACTGGAATCGCACCTTTGAGTTCGATTGTGAGGTATGAAATACAAAGTCGTGCATCAACCTGATAGGGGCCAACAATTGCCTGGGTGGGGCATACGTCGATACATTTTTGGCAGCTGCCGCAGTGGTTGGTTGCCGCCGTATCAGTCGGCAGCGGCAGATCGACATAAATTTCGCCGAGAAAAAACCAAGAGCCTGTTTTAGAGTCGAGTAAGTTGCTGTGTTTGCCTATCCAGCCTAAGCCAGCTTTCTCGGCCAAGGCTTTTTCCATTACTGGCGCGCTATCGGTGAATACTCGGTAGCCAAATTTACCGATTTCTTGTTGGATGCGTTGGGCTAATTTCTTAAGTCGTGAGCGCACAACTTTGTGGTAGTCGCGGCCGAGCGCGTAGCGAGAAATATAAGCCGTGTTTTGATCTTTCAATACCTCTTCTGCGGCTTTTATATCGGCCGGAGCATAATCCATTCTTACTGAGATGACCCGTTTTGTGCCTGCTACTAGTTGCTCGGGATTGGTTCGTTTGCTGCCGTGTTTATGCATGTAGTCCATCTCGCCCTGCATGCCTTTTTCAAGCCATTTATTTAGGTGGGCTTCATGCTTAGACAACTCCCCGTCACTAATGCCGACAGCGTCGAATCCCATTTCTACACCCCAAGTCTTAATGTCGCTCGCAAGCTTGGATAATTGCGTCGCAGACAAGTCTAAAGCGCTAGACTCAGGCTTGCTTTCATTCGGGGTGTTTGAGTTGGTCTGTTGGGATGTCATAATAGGCCTATTCTAACTGAAGAGACCCCAGCATAACTCGACGAACTGATAAAAATGCCTTTAATTATTTTTACCTCGACCCTGAGTTATGCTGAGGTCTCTTAAACATTACTCAAAACCAGGCCTTATTCTATGTTGAAAGTCGAAACTCAAGTCGAGTCATCATTTTTTGCGTCGCGCAGCCTTGAACAAACCAATGACATTGGTCAGCAGATAGCCAGAAAGTTAGTTTTCCCATCTTGCGTCTACTTACATGGTGATATGGGCGCAGGCAAAACAACGCTGACTAAATCAATCATTCAGGCATTTGGCTATGAGGGTGCCGTAACTAGCCCTACCTACAATTTGGTACAAGAGTATCCGGTTGATCAGGGTATTATTTATCATATGGATCTATACCGTCTCGAAGACCCTAGCGAGATTGAGTTTTTAGCCGTCGATGATATGTGGTCAGAGCGCAGTCTTTTTTTGATCGAGTGGCCAGCAAGGGCGGCAGGATATCTGCAAAAAGCTGATTGCGAAATCTTCATAAGTAAGGCATTCGATAAGTCGCAAGACACACGAGATATAACTCTAAAACTCTCGAGTTAGCGTTGCGACGTCGACTGAAAGCGTTGCGACGTCGACTGAAAGCGTTGCGACGTCGACTGAAAGCGTTGCTAAGTTTTTCCTGTTAGCGATGCATGGTTTTCTTAACGCTTGGTATAAGTTCTCGCACTGCGCTTAGAAACCTGTTGTAATTACCATAGAGACCTCAGCATAAGTCGACGATCGAATAAAAAGGTCTGTAATGCCGCCTCAATTGGAGACATTCCAGTCACTTTTTATTGGTTCCCTGAGTTACGCCAAGGGCTAATTAATTTAGTCGTCAACACAAACAACAAACGCTCTTAAGTGACTGATATCCAGCTTGCGCTCACAGCAAAACTATAACTAATGTCGTTTATTTTTTTCAGCGCCATACGATGTTCGATTAGAACTTTAAGCCTACCGACGCTTGCGATGGCGTTACTGCTTAGTTGTGGGTTGCTGCTGTCGAGCAAAGTCAGTGCGCAGCACGGCGCTAATCAAGTCAATAATATACGGCTCTGGCACTCGCCCGACAAAACTAGAGTTGTATTCGATGTCTCCAAAGATATAACTCATAATACCTTCAATTTGAAGAACCCTGAGCGACTCGTTGTTGACATACAAAACGGCGGCTTTAAAGTAGCCTTGCCGAGCTTAGAAATCGATAACCCTCATCTCAGCGCTGTGCGATCTGGCTCGCCAAGGAACGGTGTGCTGCGTTTTGTGTTTGAGCTGAAGAAGCCTCTGGAGGCACATAGTTTTGTGCTCACGCCAAATGAGTTGTACGGCTATCGCCTAGTGCTTGATCTAATTGATAGCGAGGCGACACCGGTAATCGCTGCAGACGGTGCTGATGTGTTAGACGGTAAGCCGGCTGATAGCAATCTCGTCGCCGGGCCACCAATTGATCTTGCCGAGCTAGATGTGGCTGCGGTTGCAGCGACAGGGCCAGCGGAGAGTGAGACTCAATCGTTGCCTAAGCCACCATTAATTATCGCCTCGCCGGCTCTTACTAAACAGAAGATCGTTATCGCGATTGATGCGGGGCATGGTGGCGAAGACCCTGGTGCGATCGGGCATAGAGGTAGTCACGAAAAGCAGATCACATTGTCGATCGCTAAGCATCTGCAACAGGTTATCAATGCCGATAGTCGCATGCAGGCATTCTTAGTTCGAGAGGGCGACTACTACGTCGACCTCACTCGACGACGCATCTTAGCTAGAGAGAAGGACGCCGACATCTTTATTTCAATTCACGCCGATGCTTTTGATAAAAAAAGCGCTAATGGCTTATCAGTGTTCGCCCTGTCACAGCGCGGGGCTACTAGCGCGATGGCTAGGGCGCTGGCGAAAAAAGAGAACGCCTCCGACTTAATTGGTGGTGTTAGCTTAGCCGACAAAGATGCGGTGCTTGCTAAGGTATTGGTGGATCTATCCATGACAAATACGATTAGCGAAAGCGTGAACTTGGGTGGGCGGGTGTTAAAAGAGTTAGGTAAGGTCGGTCGCCTGCATTCGAAGAGGGTTGAGCAGGCGTCATTCGTGGTACTAAAATCACCAGATATACCCTCAATTTTAATTGAAACTGGTTTTATAACCAACCTTGACGAAGAGAAAAAATTACGCACCACACGATATCAAAAGAAAATTGCTAATGCCGTTCACCGAGCTCTGGGTGAGTATTACGATCAAACGCCTTACTATAATCAGGCTAGCTATTCATCGCCAAGAGCGGCTTCTTTGTCTAGCTCTCCAGCGCCAAAGCGGCATAAGGTCAAGCGTGGCGATTCCTTATCGAGCATTGCGTTAAAATATGGTACTACCGTTGCAGAGCTAAAGCGGCTCAATAAGCTGCCGAATAATACCGCCGTATTGGGTCAGCGTTTAAAGTTACCGAGTAGCAATAGCAGTTCAAGCAAACTATCATCGCGACAAAGTAATCCTGCGGTGCATATTGTCGTGCGTGGTGATTCACTGTCAAAAATTTCGGCACGTTATAATGTCACTATCAATGCACTCAAGCGCGCTAACGGCTTTACTAAAAATACCGTTTACCAAGGGCAGAAAATCAAAATTCCTGGCGGCATTAGTACTAAACAGCGGGTCACTAAACATACGGTAAAGCGAGGTGATACGCTTTCCGAGATCGCCGAACAATACGGCGTGACGACTAGGCAGGTGATGCTAGCAAATGGTTTGCCAAGCGGGACTGTTCGATTAGGCCAAACTTTAAAAATACCGAGATAAACGCTTTAGACATCATGATCGATAATGCTGTAACAAAACAAAGAATACACGCTTTAGACCCCCGGCTAATCAATCAGATTGCGGCGGGTGAAATTATTGAGCGCCCGGCATCAATGCTTAAGGAGTTGATCGAGAATGCACTAGACGCTGGGGCGACTATTATCGATATTGAAATAGAGAATGCCGGTGTCAAGCGTCTAAAAATTTCGGATAACGGGCATGGGATACTAAAGCTAGATTTGGCTATGGCATTGTCACGACACGCTACTAGCAAAATTGAAAACCTGACCGACCTTGAACAAATAGCCACCTTGGGCTTTCGTGGCGAGGCCTTACCGAGTATTGCCTCAGTTACGCGTATGACGATCAAGTCACGTGAAATGAATTCGGACCAAGCTTGGATGGTTTCAAGCGATGGCAACAACAAAACCACCGCCCCGCAACCCGTCGCGCACCCCGTTGGTACCTCTATTGAAACGCGTGACCTTTTCTACAACACCCCGGCAAGACGTAAATTTCTTAAAACTGACAATACTGAATTTAAGCATTTAGACCAAGTGGTCCGGCGCATGGCGTTGTCACGCTTTGATGTGGCGTTCAAATTGCAGCACAACGGTCGTGTCGTGCTTCATTTACCAAGCGTGCCAGCCGACGATTCGCGTCGGCTAAAGATGGTCTGTGGCGACAACGTGCCAGAGAACAGTGTCTACTTTGATGAGCAGCGTGACGGTATGCGGCTGTCGGGCTGGGCGGGTTTACCTAGCTTTTCTCGCAGTCAGGCCGACATGCAATATTTCTTTCTTAACGGCCGTTTGATTCGGGATAAAACCATGGTTCATGCGGTGCGACTTGGTTACCGAGACGTCTTGTTTCACGGGCGTCACCCAATATACGTTTTGTATTTAGAGATGGACCCAGCTGGTGTTGACGTAAACGTGCATCCGACCAAACACGAAGTGCGTTTTCGCGAGAGTCGTAACGTTCATGGCTTTGTCTTTCGCTCGATTCAGCGTCATGTTGGCGCAAGTGCCGGTGACGTAGGCAGCTTGCAGGTCGACGCAGAACACGGTGCGGCGACGCCAAAGCCAATCAATCCTAATTCAGTTTCCAATAATGGCCTTCCGCAAATAAATCAACAATCGCCAATTCGTTATGATGATAACCGCTACCAAGCCGGTGAGCGTTTAACGGCAAATCAAGTGCGTGAGCAAATTGGCGGATATAAGCAGATCTCTGAGTCTGCATTTCGTCCGAATTCCTCGCGACCGTCGACCAGTGATTATCTAAATGTAGCCTTAGCGGCCAAGCCCAACGACCAGGAGGCCGAGCCTAACGGGCATGTGATACCGCCAATGGGTTATGCCTTAGCGCAGCTTAAAGGTATTTACATCCTAGCGGAAAATGAGCAAGGTCTGATACTGGTCGATATGCATGCAGCGCATGAGCGCATAACCTATGAGCGCTTAAAGGCAGCGATGGACTCTAAGGCGATTGCTCAACAACCATTGCTGGTGCCCGTGACTATCCATGTCAGTGAAACCGAGATGATGGCATGGGACCAGCAACAAAGCGTTTTTGCTTCGCTTGGCTTAGAAGTTGAGCAACTTGATGCACAAATTTTAGTCGTGCGGGCGGTTCCCGACGTATTGGTAAACTCGGATGTGTCGCAATTGGTGAGAGACGTGTTGTCTGATTTAGTTGCTACAGAGCATAGCAATAGGATCGAAGAAACCATGCATGAGGTGCTGTCGTCAATGGCGTGTCACGGCTCAGTTCGTGCTAATCGATTGTTGTCGATCGCCGAAATGAATGCATTGTTGCGTGACATGGAAGCGACTGAGCGTAGTGGCCAATGTAATCATGGTCGCCCGACATGGGTGCAGATGTCACTTAGCCAATTAGATGGCTGGTTTAAGCGCGGTCAGTAATGAAATATAAACTTTCTTTAGCGCCTGAGAAAATTCCTGTGGTCTGTCTCATGGGCCCGACAGCAACGGGCAAAACCGATGCCGCAGCGCAGATCTATGAGAGCATTGATGCTGAAATTATCAGCGTCGATTCGGCGTTAGTGTATACCGGTATGGATATCGGCACAGCCAAGCCAGATGTAGATTTTCTTGCAAAATACCCTCATCATTTGGTCGATGTTCGACATCCGAATGACAGCTATTCGGTGGCCGATTTTTTCAATGACTGCAGTGCGCTGATTAGCGATATAACCGCGCGCGGGAAGTTGCCGGTGCTTGCGGGTGGAACCATGTTCTACTTTAACGCACTAGAACGAGGCTTAACTGAGTTGCCGCAGGCAGACCAAGCGCTGCGTGATGAAATCACTGATCAAGCAAGCCGTTTGGGTTGGCCTGTGTTACATCAACGTTTGGCCGCGTTAGATGCTCAAAGTGCTGATCGAATAGATCCGATGGACGCACAGCGAATACAACGAGCGCTTGAAATTGTATTGGCAGGAGGCAAGCCGGTAGCAGCCCACAACGAAAATCGAAAATTACCACCTCCAAACCCTCTGTTAAAGATAGCATTAGCGTTCTCGGATCGAGCTTTTCTGCATCAGCGAATAGCGCGCCGTTTTGAGATCATGCTTGACGCTGGATTAGAAGCTGAAGTTCGCGATTTGCTCGACAGTGGCGTTGACGCTAATTCAGCCTCTATGCGAATGATAGGCTACCGACAGATGCTCGAGTACCTCAATGGAGAGATAGATTTAGCGCGTATGAGAGAGAAGGGTATTGTTGCCACTCGCCAACTCGCAAAGCGCCAGCTAACATGGCTTAGAAATCAGAGCAATCTGCTTTGGTGGGTTGACCACGGGCTAGAAGATAAGGAATTTCAAGAGCTTGTGTCACTCGTCAGGCAATATGTTTGAAAAATGAGCGTTAATTAATCAGTTTCATTTTATAAAGTAGCCTATAATCTCAGCTTATGCTCTTGGGGGGCAATTCGACGCTTCAGGTGATTCTGCGGAGTCAATTTAAAGGTATCTAGACAAAGTTAAGGCACAGGTGCTTTAATATTGAACTTTTAGCTTGCTGAGTCGATGATTAGTCATAGAATTTTCACGTTCTACGGCTACTATATAGACATAAGCTAACCAAATATGTGCAAAAATGCTCATTGATATTGTGTTTATGATGATTTAAGTCGCTAAATAGGCTTAATTTGAATAAGTAATAGAGACTTTTTGCTTTGCAGAGTGTTAGATAAAGACTGACAATTCCTCAAGAATGTTAATAATGTCTATTCACCTGCATATTAAAAATAAAAAAGAGAACAAGAAAAATGGCACAGAATAAAGGAACGGCACTTCAAGACCCATTCTTAAACGCCCTACGGAAGGATCGAATTCCAGTTTCAATTTATTTGGTCAACGGTATCAAGCTGCAAGGTCAGGTTGAGTCTTTTGATCAATTCGTTATCGTATTACGTAATACTGTCAACCAGATGATCTACAAACATGCGGTTTCTACCGTTGTGCCTTCGAAGGCGGTTAAGCTTGACTTAGACGACGGCAGCGAGTGATATCGTAGGTTGTTCGGATTGAAGGCAGATAAATTCGCATAAACCGGATAAGTACTACTTTAACCGGTCTATGTTAACTTATAGTGCAGTCATACCGGGTGATCATGTTTTGCCTGCCGTTTCTGACTGTGCTAATCGAGCGTCTATTTATTAGGCCATTCAACATTGCTTTCCACTTTTGATTGCCAACCGCAACTAAGCTTTTCAATGTCGAGTCACAGGCCCTCACTACAAGAGCGCACACTTAAAAGCGCTTACTAAAATTTATCGTGTTTGAACTAGCCGAAGCCAAAGCCCAGCCAAATGCGTTGATCGTATATCAGCGTAGCTCATCTCAAGAAGATAAAGAAATTCTCGAGGAAATAAAGCTGCTTGCCGCCTCAGCGGGAGCAATTGTAATCGATACCTTGACTGCGTTTAGGCGCTCTCCTGACGCCTCTACTTACGTTGGCAAGGGGAAAGTCCAAGAAGTCAAAGAGCTAGTCGAGTCTGCCGAAATAGAACTGGTGATTCTTAATCACTCGATCAGCCCGATTCAAGAACGAAACTTGGAGCGTGCCTTAGAAGTTCGGGTGCTTGACAGAACAGGTTTAATATTAGATATCTTTGCACAGCGAGCTACTAGCCACGAAGGTAAGCTTCAGGTTGAGCTGGCCCAGTTGCAACATTTGTCGACGCGCTTAGTACGTGGCTGGACTCATTTAGAGCGACAAAAAGGGGGTATTGGTTTACGTGGGCCAGGTGAAACTCAGTTGGAGACCGATCGACGACTTATTGGTCATCGCATTAAGGTGCTCAATAAGCGCTTAGATGTTGTCTCCGCCCAACGCCAATTACGACGAAAGTCTCGCGCTAAAGTGCCGGTGCCAACGGTGTCACTGGTCGGATATACCAATGCCGGAAAATCGAGTCTATTTAACAATATCACCAATGCTGATGTTTATGCCGAAGATCAGTTCTTCGCAACGCTTGACACGACAATGCGACGCGTTGAGTTGGAGCATTTCGGTACCACTATTTTGTCCGATACAGTCGGTTTCATACGCGACTTGCCGCACTCCTTAGTCGAAGCTTTTCATTCAACCCTCGAAGAAGTCAGTAATGCTAATTTACTGCTACATGTTGTCGACGTCGTTAGTAACTACCGAGAAGATTGTATTAGTGAGGTAAATAAGGTTCTTAACGAGATCGGGGCTTCTGATATACCGACCATTATGATTTTCAATAAAATTGATTTAAATGGCTCGCCGGCTAAAGTAAAGCGTAATGACAATGGATTGGTAAACGAAATCTGGTTGTCAGCTCATACTGGTGAAGGAGTTAGCCTGTTGCTGGATGCTATTACCGAGTATTTGTCGCTCTTGCATATGCGTTGCAAACTAAGCTTACCAGCCAGTAATGGTAAACTACGCGCGGCCTTGTATGAAAAAAGCTTGATCAAAGCTGAAGACATTAATGATGATGGGTCCTTTGAGCTAGAGCTAGAGCTATCGCCTGCAGATTTTGGCTGGCTGGAGAAGCAAGATGACATTAATGAAATAAAGCGTCTAAAATAAACCGCATATAGGCTCGCTTGTACTCACATTAATCACTATATATTTGCTAAACTTGCAAGAATAAAGAAAATAATAGTTTTAATCCCTTTTTTGGAGAAATAACGCATGCCGTGGAATGAACCTGGCTCAGGTAATTCAGGAAACCGAGACCCTTGGGGTAACGGAAATAAAGGTAAGGGCAATCAAAGCCCTGATTTGGATCAGATAATAGATAACGTCCGCAAGCGCTTTGGTGGCGGTGGCGGCAGTGGCTCAGGTAAACGCAAAGGGTTATTTTCTCCTTGGTTGATTATTCTGCTGGTCGCCGTGGCCTATTGGGGCGCGCAATCGTTCTATCAAGTTGACGAGGGTAATCAAAGTATTGAACTTCGTTTTGGTAAGTTCAAGCAGACTGTTGGCGCCGGTTTGAACTTTATTGCCTGGCCGCTTGAAGAGAAAATTGTTATTGATACACAACAACTACGAACGGTTGAAGTTGGTTATCGAAGTAATTCACCAGAGCCGAAAGAAGCACTGATGTTGACGCGAGATCAAAATATCGTAGATGTCACTATGGCAGTTCAATACACCATAAAATCAATTGAAGATTTAGTTTTTAATGTTGGTGATATTTTTCAACCCGGCGGTCTTGAAAGCGTCGTCCGAAGCGCCACTGAGAGCGCGCTTCGAGAGGTTGTAGGTAGTACAGAGATGGATGATTTGCTAACAACTGATCGACCCATAGTCGATTCTGAAACTAAAGCATTGCTGCAGAACATTTTAGATCGATACAAAACAGGCATTCTAGTTAAGTCAATCGAAATTCAAGATGCTAAGCCGCCGGTGCAAGTACGTGACGCTTTTGATGACGTGGTACGTGCCGACCAAGATAGAACCAAGCTTACTAACCAAGCCGAAGCCTACGCCAAGAAGCTTGTACCGAATGCGCGCGGTGAGGCATCTCGAATTTTGCAAGAAGCTGAGGCGTATAAAGCCAAAGTAGTTGCTGAAGCAACCGGTGAGGCCGAGCGATTCAATAGAATTCTAACCGAGTACCAGAAAGCCCCCGCGATTACCAAAAAGCGCTTGTACATTGAAACAATGGAAGACGTTTTGGCGGATAGTAGCAAGGTGTTAATCGATCAAAGTGCGGCAGGTGGAAATAGCCTGATGTATTTGCCAATCGATAAAATCATTGAAAGTAACAAGCGTGGTTCAAGTGGTTCAACGTCGGTGCGCCGAGATAATGTACTACCGTCGTCCCAAACCCCAAGCCAAGCGTCGCAAATACAGACCATCGATAGCGACAAACGAGGAGGTCGATAAATGAAATCCGATAAAATTTTAATGGGCGTCGTTTTTGCCCTAGTCGCAGCAGTGGTTGTTTTTGCTAGCACTGTATTTACGGTTAATGAGTGGGAACGAGGTTTAAAGTTCCAATTTGGTGAGTTCTCGGGCGAAGAAATACAGCCTGGAATTAATTTCAAAATTCCAATCGCCAACACTATTGAAACCTATGATATTCGCATTCAAACGATGGACAGGGCGCCTGAGCGCTTTATAACCGTCAATAAGGAAGAGTTATTGGTAGATAGTTTTGTTAAGTGGCGGATCAGTGATCTCCAGACTTACTATAAAGCCGTAAAAACCCGAGCAAATGCTGAAAACCGCTTAGAGCAAAAAATTAACAATAGCCTTAAGGCGCAAATTGCTAAGCGCACTATTGCCGATGTTGTTGCTGGTGATCGTATTGAAATAATGAATGTGGTGCAGACGGCAATTGTCGAAGAAGCGGTGTCAATTGGCGTTGAGGTTGTAGACGTTCGGCTGAAACGAGTTGACCTAGCTGATCAAATTCAATCAAATGTCTACGAGCGGATGCGGTCTGAACGTCAGCGTATAGCTAACGAGTATCGTGCCGAAGGTAACGAAAAAGCGATTGAAATTCGAGCTAATGCCGACCGTGAAAAAGTTGAACTTGTCTCTGAAGCCGAAAAGAAAGCACAGCTTACTCGAGGTGACGCTGATGCCACAGCAATCAAGACTTATGCAGACTCATTTGGTAAAGATGAGGCGTTCTACGATTTTTATCGTAGCTTGGGCGCGTACAAGAATACCTTCAATTCGTCCGGTGACTTGATTATTTTGGATCCTAAATCTGACTTTTTCAAACATTTTAACACCAGCACTGATTAGTCGTAAAAAAGTGGCTTTCTAGTTAGAATGGCAGTCATTATGACTGCCTTTCTTTTGCCCTTCGTTTTTATCGATATCGGAATTTCATTTTCAACAAGAATTATTGTGTCAAAAGATTTTCTCCACAGGGCTGTACTAAAAAGCAGCATGACGTATAATTCGCCCGTAATTAACGTGACTCTTTTCAAGAAGGCGACAAGCCATGGTAAATGACGCTAACTGGCTACTACCAGAAGGTGTTGAAGAAATTCTACCTGACGAGGCCATTAAGCTAGAGATGCTTCGACGTGACGTCTTAGATGACCTAATTGGTCGTGGTTTTCAGCTTGTAATGCCACCCGTTATGGAGTTTGTAGATTCTTTGTTAACGGGAACTGGCGAAGAACTGGATACCCAAACATATAAATTTATGGATCAGCATACCCATAGAATGTTGGGTATTAGGGCCGACATAACTCCTCAAATAGCGCGCATAGACTCTCACTATTTAGCTGATATTGATATCAATAAGCTATGCTATGCTGGAACAGTATTGCGAACGCAGCCATCTCAAATGGGTGGCCAGCGAGAGTTACTGCAGATCGGGGCTGAAATTTTTGGGGTTGCCGACGAGCGCGCTGATATCGAAGTAATAGAAGCGATGTTGACCGCTTTGCGATTGAGCAATGCTAAACAAATCACCTTGAGCCTGGGCCATGTGGGAATATATCGAGCGTTGTTGAATGAGCAGGGTATTAGTGGCGCGTTAGAACATACCTTACGCGATGTGCTGCTGCGTAAGTCGACTCCAGATATTCATGATTTGGGCAATAAATTAGATATCGCCCCGTTCGTCAAGCTATTGAGCCTTGCCGGTTCCGCTGGCGTTATCGAGTCAGCCCGAGAGGCATTTTCAGCTAATTCGGAAATTGCTGCCTCGTTAGCTCAATTAGAGTTAGTGCTGAGTCATTTAAACTCGTCTGATGATATAAATATTCATTTAGATTTAGCCGATGTACTGGGTTATCGATATCACACCGGCCTTACCTTTAATGCTTTTGTCGCAGACCGAGGAATAACCGTTGCTCAAGGTGGTCGTTATGACCGTATCGGTGAGCAGTTTGGTCGCGCTAGACCTGCCACTGGTTTCAGTGCAGACTTGAAGACGCTGGTAAAACTCAGTTAATCGGTAATACTTAGTTAACAGTTAATCCTTATAAATGCCGACTATTAGTGTTCGGCAAACACATAGAAATTTAGCAATGAGCAAAAAAGTAATTGTAGTCGGCACCCAATGGGGCGATGAAGGCAAGGGTAAAATCGTAGACCTTCTAACCGATACGGCGAAGGTTGTTGTTCGCTTTCAGGGTGGTCATAATGCCGGTCATACCTTAGTTATTGAAGGTAAGAAGACGGTTTTGCACCTAATACCTTCAGGCATTCTTCGTGATGGAGTACATTGCTTAATTGGTAACGGTGTGGTGTTAGCCCCTGATGCTCTGTTCGAAGAAATGGACGAACTCGAGGCCAACGGTGTTCCGGTTAAAGATCGTTTGGGTATTAGTGAGGCTTGCCCATTGATTTTGCCGCATCACGTAGCGCTAGACCAAGCGCGTGAAGTGAAACGTGGTAAAGCCGCAATTGGTACTACTGGCCGTGGTATCGGGCCTGCCTACGAAGACAAAGTCGCACGCAGAGGGCTTCGCTTAGGCGACCTAGTATTCGATCTTAACTTTGCCGAAAAACTAAAAGAAGTGATGGAGTTTCATAACTTCTCATTAAAGAATTATTACCAAGTTGATGAGCTAGATTATCAACAGTGTTTAGATCAAACTTTGTCGTATAAAGAACGGCTTATGCCGCTAACGGTTGATGTAACTCAATTGTTAGATGACTATAGCCGTGAAGGTCGTCCGATGATGTTTGAAGGCGCGCAAGGTATGATGCTGGATATAGATCACGGCACTTATCCGTTTGTAACATCGTCAAATACGACTTCTGGCTCTGCGGCTACCGGCAGCGGCGTTGGACCAAATGCATTTGATGAAGTGCTGGGTATTGTTAAAGCCTATACCACTCGAGTTGGCGCTGGCCCATTTCCAACTGAATTGGATTGTGATGTCGGACAGCATCTTGGTATTAAAGGTCACGAATTTGGTGCTACCACTGGGCGTTCGCGTCGTTGCGGTTGGTTTGATGCCGTGTTAATGCGTCGCTCACGTCAAGTGAACGGTTTATCATCATTGTGTTTGACTAAACTCGACGTACTTGACGGACTAAAAGAATTGAAAATTTGTAACGGTTATCGTTACAACGGCCAAGAGCTTAGCGTCTCACCAGTTGGTGCCGACGCCTTAGCAAAGTGTGAGCCGGTATACGAGAGTATGCCTGGCTGGTCTGAGAACACACAAGGTGCGCAGACTATGGCAGAATTGCCACAGGCTGCGCAAAACTACGTAGCACGTTTGGCTGAATTAGTCGGTGTGCAAATTGATATCGTTTCAACCGGCCCAGATAGGGCGGAGACGATTGTAATAAAAGATCTCTACGCGTAATTAAGCTGACTAAGGTGATTTAACTCGCCGCAGGCGCTGCTATTAAATTAGCCGCGGGCGCGATGCTATTAAATTAGCCGCGGGCGCGACACTATTAAATTAGCCGCGGGCGCGACACTACGCTGCAGGCGTTGCTACTTCGTTAGCCGCAGGCAGTAAAGACACCTCTGGTGCTTTGATTTTAAAGTGTACAGTTGGTGTGTCGTAAAGGCTTTATCAGATAGAGAAATTAGGAATAAGAAATAAATTTGAGTAACAAAAGTAACAAGAAAAAAGATTCAACAAGAAAGCACAAGCGCTTAAGCACTGACATTGTTTTAAAATATTTGTCACAGCGCACTGAGCCTTCAAACACTAAAGCCATAGCGGAAACGCTTGGTCGAGTCGGCAAGGATGGCCGACAAGAAACATTTGATATACTAGAGCTACTGCGTGATGAAGGAAAAGTCTCGCAACTAAGCAAGCATCGATGGGCGATGAAACACGCTATTCAAGAGCATCGTGGTAAAGTTGTTGGTCATGTCGAAGGACACGGCTACGTGCTTACCGACGAAACCCGGGAAAAAGTTTTTCTACGTGCGCAAGACATGCGTGATGCATTGCATAACGACATTGTTAATGTTCGTATAACGGGTCGGGATCGACGGCAGAAGTTGTTGGGTCAAATTATTGATATTGTCGAGCGCGGCAATTTGGTTATCGTAGGCCGTTATTTCAATCAAGGTAACCAGCATTTCGTGGTCCCAGATGATCAACGAATCGGTCAAGATATTGCTGTTTTAGCAGATCATACTGCTGGAGCGAAAAGTGGTCAGGTGGTGGCAATTAAGATTACCAAGCACCCAACCAAGAATTTTCAACCGCTGGGCGAAATTACTGAAGTGCTTGGAGATTACTTATCACCTGGCATGGAAATTGAGATCGCCATTCGCAAACATGAATTACCACACCAATGGCCGGCTGCGGTCGAACAACAAGTAAAATCGTTTGATCAAGAAGTCACCGAAAAAGACTTCAAGGGCAGAACTGACATTCGTGATCTGCCGCTCGTCACCATCGATGGCGAAGATGCCAGAGACTTTGATGACGCGGTTTATTGTCAGCCGATGGAGAACGGTCGTAATCGCTTGATGGTCGCCATCGCTGACGTATCAAGCTATGTAAAAGAACAGAGCCCTTTAGACCAAGAGGCGTGGCACCGCGGCACCTCGGTGTACTTTCCAAACAATGTAATACCCATGCTGCCTGAGGTATTGTCTAACGGCTTGTGTTCGCTAAAGCCGAAGGTTAACCGATTGTGTTTCGTCTGTGACATGGTGATTGGCAAAGACGGTGACATTGAAAGTTATGATTTTTATCAGGCGGTAATGTATTCACATGCACGACTCACTTATACCCAAGTCGCCGCACTGATTGCCGGGGATAAAGAAGCTAGTAATGTACCGACCGAGTTACAGCCGGCAATTCATGATTTATATGCCTTGTCTCATAAGCTTGGAAAATGTCGCCGCCGTTCAGGGACTATCGAATTTGAAATTCCTGAGCCGGTCATTGTTTTTGACGAGAACCGAAAAATTGATCGGGTTGAAGCACGTGAGCGAAATGATGCTCATAAGCTAATTGAAGAGTGCATGCTGGCGGCTAATATCTGCGCCTCATTGATTCTTGAAGACTCCGATGCGGCGGGAATCTACCGTGTGCACGATGCTCCCGACGAAGACAAGATAGCCGATGCGCGAATATTCTTACGCCAGTTTAAATTGCTATTAGGCGGGGGTGACACACCTGAACCAAAGGATTTTGCTGATGTGATTAATAAAGTAAGCGATCCGCTAACGGCAAAAATCGTTCAAACAACATTACTAAGAAGTATGAAGCAAGCGCGGTACGACGTTGAAAATACCGGACATTTCGCGCTCAATTTTGACTCTTATACGCATTTTACCTCGCCGATTCGTCGCTACTCTGATCTATTGGTACATCGGCAGATTCGTCGACTATTAGACAACCCTAACTTGCAAGACACGGATGAGAAATTCATTCAAGTTGAAAAAACAGCTGTGCAAACATCCTCGACTGAGAGGCGAGCCGAAAAGGCTACCCGCGAAGCGGTTCAGTGGCTGAAGTGTGAGTTTATGAGCCACAAAATTGGTGATCATTTATTTGGTGTTATTTCCAGTGTCACAGAGTTTGGTGTGTTTGTTGAACTCGAGAAATTTTATATTGACGGCTTAGTGCATATCACGGCGCTTGGCGAAGACTACTATCGTTACGAAGCTGACAACCGGCGATTAGTCGGTGAGAGTAGTGGTAAAACGTATCAAGCGGGTGATCGCCTAGAAGTGCAGGTCGCTAGAGTTGATATGGAGCAAGGAAAGATAGATTTCACACTTACCGATGTTAAAAATGAGAAGTTTAACCGTGCTAAAGGCGGCAGGCCTAAAAGTAATACGAAGCACAAGGATGGTAAGCCATCATCTCATCGAGGCAAAAAGGGCGGTGACGGTAAGGCAAAACGGTCATCTTCTAAAGATAAGTCGAAAATAAAAAAGAAGAAGCATAGCTAATGGCTCAACAACTCTCATGGGTGCTTGGCCACCACGCTGTTAATGCCGTAATTGCGGTAAACCCAGAGCGAGCGGTTGCGCTTTGGGTAACGATAAACAGTAATAATTCGGCGCAACAAGGCGTTATTGAACAGATTCGTCAACTCGGCTTACCGGTGCACGCGGTCGACAAACGAGAATTGGCAAGGCGCTGTGGCGTCGAGCAAAACCAAGGCATCGCGCTAGAAGCAAAGCCTAAGCAAGATGGTGGCGACAAAGAGCTTGAATCGTTCATTAAAAAGCTAGACGGCAATAAAATACCGTTGTTATTAATTCTTGACCAAGTACAAGACCCACATAATTTTGGTGCTTGCCTAAGAACCGCTGATGCCGCTGGTGCCGATGCGGTAATAGTCGCCAAAGACAACGCTAGCCCAATGACGCCGGTAGTGCAAAAGGTAGCTAGCGGAGCGGCTGAAACGATGCCTATTTTTCGTGTCACTAATTTAGCGCGCTCAATGGAGAAGCTGCAAAAACTCGGTATCTGGATGATTGGCACCTCAGACAAAGCTAAGCATTCAATCTACCAAGAGGACCTAAGCGGAGCGGTTGCTATTGTAATGGGGGCAGAAGGCCGGGGTATGAGGAGCTTAACGGAGAAGAAGTGCGATTCGTTGGTAAGCATCCCCATGGCTGGCAGTGTGGTTTCGAGTTTAAACGTATCGGTTGCTACTGGCGTGTGTCTTTATGAGGTTGTGCGTCAGCGCGTTGGCTAGTTGCTCTATAGGTAGGCTAAAGGTCGGTAGCGGTAAACTTTAATATGAAAAATATCTGTGTATTTTGTGGTTCCAGTAATGGCTTAGGTGATTCCTATATGGAGTCAGCTAGGAAACTTGGCGCCGTTATCGTTGCCGGTGGGTTTGGTCTGGTTTACGGCGGAGCTAGTGTTGGCACCATGGGGGCAATTGCTGACTCAGTGTTGCAAGCGGGAGGGCAGGTTACCGGAGTTATACCCCAGTCGATTGCCGATATGGAAGTGGCTCACACTGGTCTTACTAGCTTAGAAGTGGTCGCCGATATGCACCAGCGCAAGGCGAGAATGATGCTGCTGTCTGATGGTTTTATAGCGATGCCAGGTGGGCTGGGAACGTTGGAAGAAATATTCGAGGCCCTAACTTGGCTGCAATTAGGCTTTCATAGCAAGCCTTGTGCGGTATTAAACACCAATGGTTATTATGACAAATTATTGGCTTTTTTAGATCATGCTAGCCACCAAGGGTTTGCAAAACAGGGCCATGTTGAGCAGTTGATGCGCGCTGAGACACCTGAAGAAGTAATCAAAATGCTAGTCGATCATAAAATATCATTCGAACCAAAGCTTGGGTAATGAATGCAAGGCGATAGGTTAACTCGGCGGATATTATTGATCAAAGGAGGCCTCCTTCCATTGATCAAAGAAGCCACTATTGACCAAAGAAGCCACTATGTTTTTCTTCAACGCTATTCAACATAGTGGCCTAGTACCGTTTACAACATTTTCAGTACCAACAAAACACTAACTCCTTGTAGATCAATATGCCTAAAGCCTTCGCTGTCGCTTAAGCCACTTCCAGGTGATGTTTTGTCAACTAAATAATAGCTCGTGAGCAGCTAGTGTTGCCTCACCCATTAGGGTGAATGGGCAAAATCGTTAACCATTTACTAACGACAAAAACTCAGTGCGGGTGGCTTGGTTACTTCTAAAGTTGCCAAGCATCGATGATGTTTTCATAATCGAGTTTTGCTTTTGAACGCCGCGCATCATCATGCACATGTGCTTTGCCTCGATAATAACGCCAACACCTTCAGCGCCAGTTACTTCACGCATAGTCTCAGCAATCTCTGTAGTCAATTGCTCTTGGATTTGCATGCGTCGGGCATACATATCAACGATGCGCGCTATTTTAGATAGGCCAAGTACTTTTCCGTTAGGGATATAAGCCACGTGTGCTTTACCAATGAACGGCAATAAGTGATGCTCACACATCGAGTAAAGTTCAATGTCCTTAACCACGACCATTTCACGAGAATCAGACGGGAATAAAGCATTGTTAATTACCGTGTCAAGATCTTGGTCATAACCCTGAGTAAGAAACTTCATTGCCTTGGCCGCGCGCTTTGGCGTATCTACTAAGCCCGGACGGCTAAGGTCTTCTCCGCATTCGGTGATAATTTTCTTGTAGGCGTCTTCCATTTATAAACTCGCTAATTCTGTGAATTAAAACTGCTTTTATTGATTATGCAACAATAGGCTCAAATTCCAAGTGATTTGTTTAATCTCAGACATCATTTAGCGTATCTAATTGTGCTAATCTGCTGATCCAAGCTTGGTGATCCTAGACCACCCTGATAGAAAAATATAATCCGCGTTGCTGCCGCTTGATTCAAACGCTGTAGCTAGTACTGGAATGCCTAGTATTAGAAAGCTTAGTGCTAAAAAGATAAACTGTTGATTTTAAATTATGATTAATAACCGAATTGAATTTTCTGTTGAAAACCATGTAGCCCACGTAAAGCTTTCACGAGCCGATAAAATGAATGCGTTGGACAACGAAATGTTTGACGCTATCCCTATGGTGGGCGAGCAGATTCGACAAGACCCGAGCATTCGAGTCGTGGTGCTGTCAGGCGATGGAGGCAACTTTTGTGCAGGCCTAGATAAGTCTAACTTCTCGTCTATTTTAGAGAAGAAGGGCGTGTCTTTGAAAGACGAGGAGCCTGCCATGGTTCTAGCCGATCGCACCCATGGCATTGCTAATGCTTTGCAATATGTTGTTTGGATGTGGCGAGAGCTACCAATGCCGGTGATCGCAGCGATAGACGGCTTTTGTTTGGGTGGTGGTTTACAAATTGCCTTGGGCGCTGATTTTCGCTATGCCAAGTCCAATAGTAAATTCTCGATATTAGAGATGCGTTGGGGCATTGTGCCGGATATGAGCAGTACTCAAATTATGCGTCATATGATTCGCGATGATGTGATCCGTGAGCTCACTTATACGGCTAAAATATTTGATGCCCAGCAAGCCAAGGAATGGGGCTTTATTACAGAGATCGTAGATGATCCCCTAGCTCATGCAATGAGTGTTGCCAACGAAATAGCTTATAAGAACCCAGATGCAATTCGCGCCGCAAAAAAATTAATTGATGCGAGTAATTATCAGACTGCACAAGACGGCTTGTTAATGGAGTCAGTTGAACAAGATAAAATCATGGGTACACCTAATCAGATTGAGGCGGTGATGGCTGAGTTGCAGAAGCGTAAGCCAGACTTTAAAGACTAGCGCTTTAGGTGTTAAGATGGGGCTTAATATGAAGTGGTAACTCGACTTCGAATAAAGTTTGCCACTGCCGTGGCGGGCGTTCATTCTTTTGGCGCAAAAGATACCCTCAAGGGGCACCTAGACAGAACTAAGAAACCACACCGCTGTCGCAACTTCGTTGCGCCTTTAAGCGGCTTATTGTTCGGGCTAGGCCTGCGATCGGCGCAAATGTGTAGTCAGGGAAAAGCATGAATAGATCTTTTATGTTTAAGCTGCGTCGGGTAAGCACTGTGGGCATTTTCGCCCATTATTACTGGGACACCCAGATTAAGAGATTAATTACTGGGACACCCAGATTAAGAGCGGGTTCACCGCACTAAATTTTCCATACTATAGTTTCTATATCTTCAGTAATTTTCAAATTAAAACAAACACTAATTGGGCTCGTTTCTAATGACTAGTCTGGCTATCAATGAGTTTTTGGCGAGTACCGTTCTCGCTTGCGCGCTTTAAGATGTTTTGACGGTCTTATTTAGCCTAGTAGAGTTCGATGATGGTCGGTCGAGGGAATTCGTTGATATTCTTTGCCGCTGTAGACTTGGCGTACGATGTGTTCTGACCCAACCCATTGTTTGAATTCCAGCTCAAAACGAGTAGTTAGTATTTTCCAAGCGTCTTGGTTTAATGATAGTCGTTCGAGTATTGGTGGGAGTTCGTCACTGATCGAGCCTCGCTTGTACCCCGAGGGCAGCGGCTCCTCTCGTATAAGGCGGCCAGTCCAGCCTGTGAGTTCAAGGTAGTCTTTAAGTGAAAACGGGAGGCCTTGCGTCTTAGGGACTGATCCAACAAATTCGGCTATTGTTGGCGGCGCAGGTTTGTTATTTTGTAGCGCCCTAATACGAGCTTTAACGCTGGTGTGCTCAGACGCCTCTGGTGACGTTGCCATCTTAGCTTTAACAGGGTTTAAGTCAACGTAGGCCATACAGGCCAGCAGAGCCATTTCTTCAAGTAGCGCTTGGCTTTTGAAGCGACCCTCCCACGACTGCATGGATGCAGGAGGTACGCTTACAGGAAGTAAGTGGTAGGGTCGAGTCGGGAACAGAGACCGAGAACAACGCAAGGAGCAGTCTAGGTGCCCTTGGGGTATGTCGAAAACCGACCTGTGCCGTTATCTTCTTTGTTCGCTCTACGTGAGATGGCTTCATTGACGATGCCCATATACCAAGATGGGCTAGTAAGGCGCTCGCGCCAAAGGTCGATATAGTCATTTAATCGTTCACGTTGGGTATCGAGTAAAACATCATTAGCCAAATAGCGTTGAGAAATCAGGTTCCCCTTGAACAATGAATGCCATCGTTTAACGACTTCGCGGTCAGACCAAGCCGTCGATAGATCGGGTCGAAGATGCAGTACAACGTGATAGTGATTGCTCATAACGGCGTAAGCACAGAGTTTAATGGCAAATGCTTGGGCTGTATGGTGAAGCTTATCCTCAAGCCATTGGCGCCGGTGTTCGTAGTCTTTCCCTGAGTAGTGGTCTTGGCCACATAAAAACGCCCGCCGTAATTTATGCCCTTTGGGTACAGCGTGACACACAATGATAGTACGGCGTGTCGGCAACCGACACGATCGTTTCTCTGGCTTGAGTCATACTAACTCTCCTTTATTTCTTTAAGTGCTTAGATTCTCAGATTAGTGTAAGATTTACAAGTGTTAGTTCTGGGTGTCCCAGTAGGAGCCTCCCAGTAGGAGCCACCGCTTCTTCACCAATAATGAAAAACTCAGTTAGTATTGGTGAATTAATTTCTTGTTTTGTTACGGATTTCCCCATTTCCATTACTTCATCTAACGAGGCGATATCGGTTGATGAGCCTCTCCTAAGATAAATCTTGTCCGCTATAACTCTCCCGTAATTTTTCTTTACATAGAAAGGCCTTGGCTGAACAGGAATAGTTATTAACGCAACTTTTGAGTCATCAATAGTTATTGCTTCGTAAGAGAACACAATTGGCTTATTAGTTTTTTTGTTTACAAACTCCTGTAGTATGGCATCGTCGATATGCGATTCGATTCCAATGATTTCCGACTTCCTTCCTTGTACTTCTTTAACTCCTATCAGGATATGAGCATTGGTTTGTCGCCATGCATTTGCAAAAGCAAGAATATCTTTAAGCAGTTCGCTTTTTACACCCTCAACTTCACCAGAAAATCGATACTGCTCTCGTTTAAAATCTAATGAAGTTCCCTCTTCTTGCCAAAGAAGAGACTCAATGAGCCCTTTTTTGTTCATTATTAATCCTTTATTAGTTTCGTTATCGCACCGACTAAAAAATATTTTAACACGTCTCTGCCGTATTCAGTTTCCAAGATTGATATTGGTGCACATTAAAAGGAGGAAGAGCCGAATTACGAGAATGACCGCTTTGGGGTCACCGTCTTTTTGACCAAGCGAAGCGAGTGGAAAAATCTCAACGCATGATCAGATCCTTTTCAATTACGTTTGAATTTTAGATGCCCTCAAGGGGCACCTAGTGCCCTCAAGTAGCGCCGCTCGTAGAGCTAGCCCGAACCATGAGCCGCCTAAAGGCATAACGAAGTTATGACAGCGGTGTGTTTTCTTGGTTCTGTCTAGGTGCCCCTTGAGGGTATCTTTTGCGCCAAAAGAATGAACGCCCGCCACGGCAGTGGCAAACCACCTGTTAATAGGGACAAACCACGGTTTGCAATGTCAGCATATGGTGGTGAGCCCAAGCTCCAGACTCAATAAAACACCGCTACACTCTGTCGAGCACTAATCACCAAGTCGCCAGCCTTATTCCAAACCTGCATGTCTTGGCTAGAATAACCGTCGCGCGCATGTTCGGCGGCTGAGCGCATTAGCCACCAGCCGTCTTGCGTGCTGATGTCTTCTCTGAGAAAGTTCATCATCCAGGTCATCGAGCTGATTGGTGCGAATTCTTTGAACATGGGTAGTACTGCTGGTGGAGGCATGTCGGCGATGCCGATCAGAGCGGCCATGTCGTCAGCGTTCTTATCTTTGTGACGAACCCAAATAAAGTGTTCGTATTCGTCTGAGCCGCTTACAGGGTGACCGCCTTGGGCCAGAAGGCAGTCGTAGTTGTTGGCGAATGACGGGCCGAAGCCAGAGTCAAAGAAATTGCTCGATTGCTCAACACTGGCAACCTTTGGCTTATCGGTGAAATCTTGGTTTAGGCGCGATTCGCGGCTTTCACCGAAGCAAAACACCGCATGCGTTGCCAGACCTTTCTCACCAATCATTTCAGCGCTGATATAGGCTACCGAGCGCCCTTGACGCATTACCTTGGTGGTTACGCTCACTTGCCCACCGACTGGGCCTATGAAGTTTATCTGCGCCGACCGCAGTGGTGGTAACTCTGGGAAGTCGTTGACCACCGCTTGATAGCAAAGTGCGGCAGACATGCCGCCGTAGGTGGTGCGGCCTTGCATCCAGTTGTCGGTCACGGTTACGCGGCTTTGCTGCTCAGCGGTCGTTGTTAGGCTGTTAAGTAGGTCTGAGAAACTTGGGTTCATGTCGAAACTCATATAAATTAATCGCTAAACTAGCTTGGCTTGCAGCATTTCGTTGGCCATCTGCGGGTTGGCTTTACCGCGCGACTTTTTCATCACTTGGCCGACCAAGAAGCCGATCACTTTGTCATTGCCGTCTTTAAATTGTTGAACCTGTTCTGGGCACGAGGCAATTACTTCATCAACGACTGCCTCAATTGCGCCGGTATCTGTTATCTGCTTGAGACCTTTGGCTTCTATGATGACATCGACCTCGCCTTCTTGCTGCCAAAGCGCGGCGAAAACTTTTTTCGCGGTATTACCTGACAGTGTTTTGTCGGCGATGCGATCCAGTAGCAGTGCGAACTGTGTTGTATCGATCGGTGAATCGCTAATTTCGAGTTCTGATTTATTCAAATTGGCAAATAGCTCGCCACTCATCCAGTTAGTAACAACCTTGATTTCGGCCTTAGTCGCCTTGCACACAGTTTCAAAAAAATCAGCGGTTTCACGGTCAGCGGTGAGCATGTCAGCTTCTTCCAGTGACAAGCCAAACTCAGTTTGAAAACGTTCTTTCTTAGCCGTTGGTAGCTCTGGCAAGGTGGCGCGAATTTGTTCTAGAAAACTGTCTTCCAAGATCATCGGTGGTAGATCGGGGTCTGGGAAGTAGCGATAATCGTGGGCTTCTTCTTTCGATCGCATTGAGCGGGTCTCATGCTTATCTGAATCGTACAGGCGGGTCTCCTGAGTGATTCGGCCGCCGTCTTCAAGAATGTCGATTTGCCGCTCGATTTCATACTCCATTGCGCGCTCGACAAAGCGGAATGAGTTGATGTTCTTCAACTCAGTTCGAGTGCCTAATTCTTCTTGACCACGAGGTCGCACTGACACGTTGGCATCGCAGCGGAATGACCCTTCTTGCATATTGCCGTCGCAGATCTCGATGTATCTAACTAAGCTGTGTAGCTTACGCAAATAGGCCACCGCTTCAGACGGTGAACGCATGTCAGGCTCGGAGACAATTTCAAGCAACGGGGTGCCGGCTCGGTTTAAATCAATACCCGTTTGACCATGAAAATCATGGTGAAGCGATTTGCCCGCGTCTTCTTCTAAGTGAGCGCGAGTGATGCCAATCGTTTTGCTGCCTTCGGGGGTCTCGATATCGAGTTCGCCAAAGCCGACAATGGGCAGTTCCATTTGTGAAATTTGATAGCCCTTTGGAAGGTCAGGGTAGAAGTAATTTTTGCGTGCAAAAACATTGCGTTGATTAATCTGTGCGCCAATGGCTAAGCCAAATTTTACTGCCAGCCTAGCGGCTTCAAGGTTCATTACTGGCAGTACCCCGGGCAGGGCGATGTCAACCGCGCTCGCTTGTGTATTCGGCTCAGCACCGTAGGCAATTGAACTTCCAGAAAAGATTTTTGATTTTGTTTGTAGCTGCGTGTGAACTTCTAAACCGATCACAACTTCCCAGCGCTTATCCCAAGTAAACATTATGCCCTACCTCCAATCGCGCTTGGCGCTGTGCGTGTATGCCAGTCGGTGACCTGTTGGAATTTATGCGCAATGTTTAGCATCTTGGCTTCTTGTAGATAGGGCGTGATTAGGTGTAGGCCAGCCGGTAAACCACTGGCGGTAAAGCCTGCTGGAATTGATCCAGCGGGCAAGCCGGCGAGGTTGGCTGGGATAGTATAGATATCGTTTAGGTACATAGAAACAGGGTCATCTGTTCGGCTGCCGGCCTCAAACGCTGGGCTTGGTGTGGTCGGCCCCATGATCACGTCGCAGCCTTCGAAGACGGTGGTGAAGTCATTTGAGATCATCCTTCGCAACTTTTGCGCTTGTGAATAATAGGCATCGTAGTAGCCAGACGATAAGGCGTAAGCGCCAATCATGATTCGGCGTTTTACTTCATCGCCGAAGCCCTCGGTGCGAGTCTTGGTGTACATGTCAATTAGATCGTTGTACTCGTCGGCTCGGTGACCATAGCGCACGCCGTCAAAACGAGACAAGTTTGATGAGGCTTCGGCTGGCGCGATTACATAGTAGCTTGGCAACGCTAAATGCGAGTTCGGTAGCGAGACCTCTTTGATAGTAGCGCCAAGCGATTCAAACTGCTTGACTGCGGTTTCGATGATAGTGGCCATTTCGGAGTCTAGGCCATCACCAAAAAATTCTTTCGGCAAACCGATTCTCAAACCCTCTAGAGAATCGTTCAGTGACCTACTGAAGTCTTCAGCAGGCACATCGAGTGAGGTCGAATCTTTGGCATCAAAGCCTGCCATGGTGTTGAGTAAAAGGGCCGCGTCTTCGGCGGTGTGAGTCATCGGTCCTGCTTGATCCAGTGATGACGCGAAGGCGATCATACCGTAGCGAGAGCAGCGACCGTAACTAGGCTTGATGCCGGTTAGATTGCAAAATGCGGCAGGCTGTCTGATTGATCCGCCAGTATCGGTACCTGTCGCGGCTGGAGCAAGTTGCGCTGATACGGCGGCGGCTGAACCACCTGAGCTGCCACCCGGAACTAGGGTTTTATCAGCGGTACTCCACGGATTGATCACGTCGCCAAAGTAAGACGTTTCGTTGGACGAGCCCATAGCGAATTCGTCCATGTTTGTTTTACCCATGCTGACGATACCCTGTGCCTGCATGTTTTCGACCACAGTGGCGGTGTATGGGGCGATGAAGTTCTCTAGGATTTTCGAGCCACAAGTGGTTTGCATACCATCAATGCAAAAAATGTCTTTTTGTGCGACTGGCACGCCGAGCAGGGCCGAGCGGTCGCCGCTCGCTCGCTTTTGGTCAGCGGCCTTAGCTTGAATAAGCGCCAGTTCTTGATTAACACTGATAAATGCATTGTGTTCTGATTGCTCGATTCGGGCTAAATAGTCTTGCGTGATCTCTACGCTCGAACGTGTGCCGCTGTCTAGGTCGGCCGCTAACTGTGCCAGGGTTGTGATAGTCAAAACTAAATCCTATGGTGAACTGCGCTTGGCTCGATTGAGCGGTAGCGAGGTCGTTAATTGCTTATTTGAACTACAAGAAGTTGAACTGCAAGAAAAGTTACAGCTGAGCAAGACTCAGTCGAGTACTTTGGGAACCAAATATAATCCACGCTCGGCACTTGGCGCGATGGCCTGAAATTTGTCGCGTTGATTGACTTCAGTGACTTCATCGGCACGTAAACGCATTGTCGCATCAAACGGGTGCGTCATTGGTTCTATGCCGGTGGTATCCACGGCTTCCATTTGCGCAACTAAGTCGAGAATGTTCTCCAGTGCGCCGCGTGTTTTATCGAGCTCTTGCGGGGCGATTTTTATACGAGCAAGTCGCGCTATGGTATGTACGGTTTGGTTATCTAGGGCCATTGTAATATCGCTGTTTTGGGTGAGTATAAGTGCGCTTGGGTTGCTTATGTAAGGTTTGTACTTGCCAACTATTTAACGTGTGTCTGTTAATGATTGACTCTATTTTTTAAAAGTTGACTCTGTTTTTTTTGATCAAGTTAGGCCGCTTAAATCCGGTAAAACTGAAAACCTAAGATAAACCACGAAATTACCACAGATAGGCTCGTTGTTGAATAGCACAAACGTTCGATTCGCTGTACAATAATTTGATTGATCCGGATGAGACCTCAGCATAACTCCAGCACATCATAAAATGCCGAAGATTTTCAATATTTTGTAAAAAATATTGTAGTAGTACGCTATTACACTGATTTCTACTTTAATTTTCGAGAGTTTTCTTTTGCACTGGATTTACGCTGAGGTCTTCTAATAATAATTCTTAGCACTCCACATACGAATAAATAAATGTTACGTAGTATTTTAGGCTTGTTTTCCAACGATTTGGCGATTGACCTCGGCACCGCTAATACCCTTATCTATGTTAAAGAAAAAGGTATCATTTTGAATGAGCCGTCGGTTGTGGCGATCCGCTACACTCCTGGCGGCGGCATGAACAACAAAAGCATACTTGCGGTTGGCTCAGAAGCGAAGAGAATGTTGGGCAGAACGCCGGGTTCGATCAAAGCAATCAGGCCAATGAAAGATGGGGTAATCGCCGACTTTAACGTGACTGAGATAATGCTTAAACACTTCATCAAAAAGGTGCAAGAGAATCGCTTTCTTCAGGGCAGCCCAAGAATTATTATTTGTGTTCCATGTGGATCGACTCAAGTAGAACGTCGTGCAATTCGTGAGTCTGCCTACGGTGCTGGCGCTCGCGAGGTGTACCTGATTGAAGAGCCTATGGCTGTCGCGATTGGGGCTAATTTACCGGTCGCTGAGCCGACTGGCTCAATGGTTTTGGACATTGGTGGCGGCACCACTGAAGTCGGCGTTATGTCACTTGGTGGGATGGTCTACAGCACGTCTTTGCGAGTTGCTGGTGATACCTTTGATGAGGCCATTATTAATCATGTACGTCGTAATCATGGTTTGCTGATTGGTGAAGCCAGTGCGGAGCGAGTCAAAAAAGCGATCGCGACGGCTTGGGATAAATCCGAAGAGCGCGAGATGGAAGTTAAGGGGCGCGATATTGCCGAAGGCTTGTCACGCGCGGTGACGCTCAGCAGTAAAGAGATTTATTCGGCCATCAGTGACCCATTGGAATCCATTGTGCAAACTATCAAGCAAGCACTTGAGCAAACACCTCCTGAGCTGAGCGCTGATATCGGCGACAAAGGCATGGTTATCGCTGGTGGCGGCGCGCTATTACGCGATATGGACCGTAGGTTGATGGAAGATACCGGCCTGCCGGTAGTCATTGCTGACGACCCGCTAACCTGTGTTGCTCGCGGCTGCGGTCGAGCTCTTGAAGAGATGGACAACCTAGGTGATGTTTTTGCTCACGAGTAAAGCTCAGGTTTAGGCTCATTGGCTTCACGTCGATTTATGATGATTAATCCTAAATGATAATTTTACACCTCCACAACAGCCAGTAATAGCATGTGCAAGGTTAATTAAGTAGTGGCAACACCGTTTCGCAAAAATTCTGGTTGGACGCAGTACGTATCCGTATTTATCGTTTCTGTGGCAATGATGCTGATAGACTCGCGAACAACTTGGTTAGACGGCCCTCGCAATATATTGTCTGTGGTGCTATCACCAATTCAAGGCTTGGCTTCCGTGCCTGTGACTATAGGGCGCTACTTTACCTCCACCTTGACGGCTGAACCTGATTTACAGATCGCCTACGATAATCTGCGCAATGAATACTTTAAGCTGAAATCAGAGTCACTACTTCTTAGAACGCTGGAGGAAGAAAACCAGGATCTGCGTGCTTTGTTGGCCGCATCAGATCGCCTCAAAGAAAAAATCACCTTAGCCGAGTTGATGGACGTAAATCTTGACCGTGATAATCATCGAGTTTCGGTCGGCCGCGGCATACGCGATGGCGTCTACGTGGGGCAGGCTGTTATCGACGACCAAGGCGTAATCGGTCAGGTCACTGAAGTTATGCCTCTGAGCAGTATCATCGTGCTTATCACTGACCCTGGCCATGCTTTTCCTGTGCAGGTCGAGCGTAATGGTTTGCGAACAGTTGTTCATGGAACCGGCAGTGTCTCACTATTGAGAGTGCCTTTTCTAAATCAAAACTCCGACATTCTGGTTGGTGACGTATTAATCAGCTCGGGCATGGGTGGGCGTTTCCCCAATGGCTACCCGGTTGCTGTGGTAACCGACGTTAAGGTGATCGAAGACGAAGCATTCATTCGTGTGACGGCTGAACCAATCGCCAAATTAGATCGTTCTAATCATGTGTTGCTGTTATCTCGCCAGGCTCAGACTCAAGGCGAGAAGCGGCTCGAGCAGTTGATTTCGGAGGATGATTAGCATGTCATCAAGAAGCAGACCATCATCGTGGAGTTTATTTTTAGGTGTTTTCATTTCGGTTTTTGTAGCTTTGGTGCTAACAGTAGTGCAGTTACCAGGCTGGCTTTTTTACTATTGGCCTGACTGGATCGCAATTGTCGTTGCCTACTGGGCATTAGTAGCGCCGAAACGCATAGGCCCGTATGTTGGTTTTATCATTGGCACGCTACTTGAGGTTTTGTTTGTGCGTAAGTTTGGGGTGATGGGTTTTGGATTGGCAACTCTAGCGTTTATTGTTAACTCCACCAGTCAGCAGCTGAGAGTATTATCGATCTGGCAGCAAATGATCTCGATGGGTGTGTTTATTGGCTTTTTTAAGCTTTTGACAGGTTGGCTCTCAGGTATGGTTGCAGGCTTTACAATTACCGCTGAGTATTGGTATTCCTTGCTAGGCACTGTGGTTATTTGGCCATTCGCTTTTATTTTATTAGAAGAACTACGACGCGCTGTGCGCATTAGATAAAGCAGTTTATGGCCGCTGATCAAATCGAGTTAAAAGATTATCTCCGTGAAACTAACTTAATTCACAGTCGCCTCATTGCGCTTGTCGTGTTGTTGGGAATACTCGCCCTAATTTTGGTTACTAGGGTGTGGTATCTGCAAATTTATAACTACGAACGATTTGAAGTCTTATCTAAAGACAATCGAGTTCGGCTTGTACCAGTGCCGCCAGTCCGTGGACAGGTTTTTGATCGCAACGGTAAAGTTTTAGCCGAAAACATCCCAGTCTTCACACTCGAGGTACTACCTCAAGATGTAAAAGATATGGACGTTTTATTGGATCAGCTAACTCAAATTATCGAAGTTTCGCCAGCCGCCGTGGTCAAGTTTAAAGCCGAGGTAAGGGCGCACCGTAGCTTCGAGCCGCAGGTGCTAAAAGTTAATCTGAGTGAGGAAGAGGTGGCGCGCTTTTCGGTAAATAGGCACTTCTTTAGGGGCGCGAAAATTGAGGCTAGGTTACAACGAAACTACCCTTATGCTGGCGAAATGGCGCATGTCTTAGGTTACGTCGGCCGAATTAACCAACGCGACAAAGACAGTATAGATGCTAAGGCGTATAAGGGAACCGATTACATTGGCAAGCGCGGCATCGAGGCGAAATACGAAGATCATTTACTTGGACAAGTCGGCTTCGAGCAAGTAGAAACCAATGCCCACGGCGAACGTATCCGAACCATTGATCGAAACCCGCCAGTTTCTGGTGATGATATTTATTTGAATATAGACGTTGAGCTGCAAATCAAAGCACGCGAATACTTAGGCGATCGCCGTGGTTCAGTAATCGCCATTGAGCCGGCGACTGGCCAAGTATTGGCGTTTGTAAGTAATCCAGTTTATGACCCGAATAAATTTGTTAACGGTATTGACCATCGCTCATACAATGCGCTGCGAGGTGACTTAAACCGACCGCTACTTAACCGCACTATTAGCGGCCGCTACGCACCCGGTTCTACCATTAAAGGCTTAGTCTCGATGGCCGGTTTAGAGAACGGCTGGAGTGAAAATAGGAGTATTACATGCCCAGGTTATTTCACTCTTAAGGGTAGCAGTCATCGTTATCGCTGTTGGAAAAGAGCCGGGCATGGCAAGGTATCCATGATTGAGTCACTTATGTACTCTTGCGATGTCTATTATTATCAATTAGCCAGTGCTTTAGGTATCGATAAGTTATCAGCCTTTTTTAAGGACTTTGGTTTAGGCTCGAAGACCGGAATTGACCTTGATGGCGAGCCGTCAGGTTTGGCGCCTTCACGCGAGTGGAAGCGAGATCGTCGCGGGGCGTCTTGGTATCCTGGTGACACGCTTAACACCGGTATTGGTCAAGGCTTCATGCTGGTAACGCCACTACAACTTGGTGTTGTAGCGGCCACTTTAGCTAATCGCGGCAAACGTATCGAACCCCGAATTGTGGGGCGTTTGGAACATAGCCCAAACGGTGATAATGAAGACGCTGTTTCTCAATTGCAGGGGTCTGAATTGGGCCAAGTTAATGCTAGCGCAGAAAACTTTAACACCATTATTGAAGCGATGACGGCGGTTGTCGCACACCCTCGTGGAACCGCGCATCGAGCGGCGGGCTTAAATGCCGAGTACACCATGGCCGGTAAAACTGGCACTGCACAAGTGGTCGCAATTGCTCAAGGAGCAAAATATGACGCCAGTAAGTTAAGCGATTTTCACAAAGATCATGCCTTATTTATCTCGTTTGCGCCGGTTGAACAGCCTAAAATTGCGATAGCTGTTATCGTCGAAAACGGTGGCAGCGGCAGTGGTGCTGCGGCGCCAGTGGCCCGCAAAGTAAGCGATTTTTACCTCCTTGGTAAAGACGCTAATGCGCCTGAGCCTATCGAACAAGAGCCTGAAGAACAAGAGGCACTAGCATCTGAGCCGGTGGCTATGGCGCTAAACTAATGTTTCGTATCAAAATCGACATGCCTTTATTGTTTGGCCTACTTCTGCTTTGCACAAGTAGTCTATTTGTATTGTGGAGTGCCGGAGGCGAAAGCTCTCGTATCATTATAAATCAGGCGATTCGCATGGGTATCGCGGTAACGGTTATGATTGCCTTGGCACAAATACGCCCAGATACGATCTTTCGTTGGACCCCCTTATTGTATGCCGCTGGGCTTATTATGTTGGCCTTGGTGATGGTCGTTGGCGATGTTGGTAAAGGTGCTCAGCGCTGGCTTGATTTAGGCTTTGTGCGGTTTCAGCCATCCGAAATTATGAAGTTGGCCGTGCCGATGATGGTTGCTTGGGTTGTTACAAGAAAAACTCTGCCACCAGATTTTAAGAATTTAGTGCTTGCTTCAACGGTATTAATATTGCCGCCCGCCTTCATTTTGGTTCAACCGGATTTGGGTACCGCTATTTTGATATTAATGTCGGGCGCATTGATTATTTTTTTAGCTGGGTTTTCCTGGCGCAATATGCTGATTTTGTTGGGCTTGGCCGTAATCCTGATCCCGATTGCCTATTTGTTTGTACTTGAGTCTTATCAGCAGCGCCGAATACAGACATTAATTGACCCCTGGGCCGACCCCTTGGGATCCGGCTATCAAATAATTCAGTCGATGATTGCAATTGGCAGTGGCGGCGCGCAAGGCAAGGGCTGGACTCAAGGCAGTCAGTCTCAAGGCGATTTTATTCCGGATCGGCATACTGATTTTATTTTCTCTGTATTTTCTGAGGAAATGGGTTTTATTGGCGTGTTGCTGCTCATTACATTGTATGTAGCGATCGTGGCGCGCGGGCTTTACATTGCGTATTACACCAAAGATACGTTTTCTAGGTTATTGGCAGGCAGTTTGTCGATGACCTTTTTCTTTTATGTGTTTGTGAATATTGGCATGGTAGCTGGAATGCTGCCGGTAGTTGGTGTGCCATTACCATTGATCAGCTACGGAGGTACCTCGATGGTGACTCTGATGGCGGGCTTCGGTATCTTGATGGGTATTCATAATCATCGTAGCTTAATGTCTCGATAGGGTTCCTTATGTCATTGAAAAAATGTGTGATTGCAGCGCTTTGTATTGGCGCAATTAATATTACTTTAATCAACAATGCTGACGCGGTAGAGCTTAAAGAGCAGCCAAAGTTACAGGCCATTGCCGATGAGCTAATCGCCGAAAATCGCTATACCCAGAAAGAACTAGAGGCAGTATTTAGTAAGGCGACGGTGCAGCAGGTTGTGTTGGACGCGATGACAAGCCCTGCTGAGTACAAGTTTACCTGGGGTAAGTACCGCAAATTATTCTTAAAGGAAGACCGCATTCAACAAGGTGTCGAGTTTTGGAATGAGTATCAACAAGACATAGAAAGAGCCGAAAAAGAGTACGGTGTACCCGCCAGTGTGATCGTGGCAATCGTTGGTGTTGAATCAAAGTATGGGCGTTTTAAAGGAAAGCACAAAGTGCTTGATAGCTTAGTGACGTTAACCATTGGTTTTCCTCGTCGTAGCAAATTTTTCGCTAGCGAATTGAAGCAGTTTTTGATTCTTACCAAAGAGAATGATCTGGCGTTTGATGAAGTCCTTGGATCGTACGCTGGCGCGGTTGGTTATCCGCAGTTTATCTCAAGCAGCTATCGAAATTACGCGGTAGATTTTTCCGGTGACGGTAAGATGGATTTGATTAATCAGCCTGTAGATGCCATAGGCAGTATCGCCAATTACTTTATTGAAAATGGCTGGAAACCTGGCGAGCCGGTAACTTCACAGGCTTATGAAACGGTCGATGCCAATATTGCAAAACTAGCTAATCGAAAACGTAAAACTCAGTTCACTGCGGCATCATTGCGTGATAAAGGTGCGCCATTGGCAGAGTCGATCAGTGGCGATGAACAACTTAATGTGTTGATGCTTGATGCCAGTGAAATTGTTACCGAGCCTAAAAATAGCGATATTTATATTGTTCGAGCTGGCGATACGGCGTGTCAAATTGCTGAGACTCTAGGTGTCTCGTGTAAAACTTTATCGTCATTAAATAGTCTCAATCAGCAAGGCGATATCTTTAGAGGCCAGCGCTTAATGCTACCGGCTAGGTCAAAAAAGCTACCGGCTAGGTCAAAAAAGCTACCGGCTAAGGCAAAAAAGCTACCGGCTAAGGCAAAACAACAGATTACTAGCAATGATCGCGTGCAAACCACATCAATAGAGGGAAGCAAGTGGGAAGTTGCAAAAAACAGTGCTAAGCAGGCGGATCCTGAACCAGCTAGCACCGTACAGGAGCGATTCTTTTTTACTCATGGAAATTTCTATGCCATCACTCAGTATAATCATAGTGTCCTATATGCCATGGCCGTGCATGATTTGAGTAACGCCATCAACTTAGCCAAGTCGAACGCCGATCAGGCACCTCAGGCACTTAATCGCGACAGCGCGGAGTAGATCATAATGCCTAGCGGTAACTTAGTATTTAGTTCGATTGATCAATACGGTAAAAGTCGGATCTCAAAAAAAGGTTTTGCACAATCGAGAGATCTGTTTGACACTGTAATAGTTGTGCTTTTATTTGGTTTTATTGCGGTTTTTAACTCCACTGTGTTAGCACAAACTAAGCCTGTAATAGACGCTAATGCATGGGTGCTGATGGAGATCAATAGTGGCTCGGTAGTCGTATCGCAGAATGCCGAGGTGGCCCTACCACCGGCCAGCATCACTAAGCTGATGATGAACTACGTAATCTTTGATCGTCTGAAGTCAGGTGATTTGAAATCATCTGACCAAGTGCCAATAAGTGAGTATGCGTGGAGAGCTGAGGGGTCTCGTATGTTCGCCGATGTGAATACTCGAATTGAGCTGGGTCACCTGCTTAAAAGCACTATTATTCAATCTGGCAATGACGCCTCAATTGCCTTGGCTGAGTTTACCGGTGGTAGCGAGTTTGCTTTTGCACAGTTAATGAACCAAGAAGCAAAAAAATTGGGTTTAAATCAGTCTAACTTCGTTAATAGTACCGGCTTACCGGACGAGGGTCACTTAATGTCGGCTCTAGATATCGCCAAATTATCCGGCACCATTATCAAGGACTATCCAGAATTTTACACTTGGTATTCCGTGAAGGAGTATTCGCATAACAATATTACTCAATATAATCGCAATAAGTTGTTGTGGAAAGACGACAGTGTCGACGGCCTCAAAACTGGCTTCACTGATGAGGCCGGATACTGTCTTGTTGGTAGCGCTATACGTGATAAACAGCGTTGGATCGCGGTGGTTCTAGGTGCTAAGAGCGTAAAGTCCCGAGAGGCCGCGGTACTTGAATTATTAAATTATGGCTTCAATTATTATGACACTACCGAACAGCTCAATCAGCAAGGCGGCCTAACTTCGGTTAAGGTATACGGAGGCGAGGCCGACCAAGTATTACTGCAAGCAACGGCCCCAGCCAATGTGGTCGTTGCTAAAGGTCGAAAAGCCGACATTAAAGTGATTTTGCATCATAGCCCTTATTTTCAGGCACCCATTGAAGTAGGGCAGCCGATGGGCTTGGCGCAACTGACTTTGGATGGAGAAACTTTGGTAGAAGTTCCACTGGTTGCAACCAGTGAGATAAAATTAGCCGGGTGGTGGAAGCGGCTGGTGGATTCAATTAAGCTGAGCACTAAGCAATTTTTGCAAGATTAATAGTGATCAAGGCGGGCGCAGTTATTGCTTTGTCTCGATCGTTAACGATTGCTTTGCTTACCGACAACTCGGCTCAAAACTAGATCGGCTCAAAACTAGAGCATTACAATATTATGAACGATAAAACTGACTCAACTATAACTCCCTCGAAGGATGATCCACAAGATGGCTTTGATCTTATCGAGTACCCGGTCCATTACAACTTTAAAGCCCTTTGCCATGCCCAAGAAGATTCTCCGGCGGTTGACTATATATTGGTGTTGATTGAGCCAATGCTTAACGACGGCGCATTGATAGAGTCAACGGCAAAGAGTAGCCGAACAGGTAAGTATGAATCGGTTACGGTGGTTGTGAGTATAAATAATCGCAACGAATTAGAATCAATTTATAAGGTGATTGCTCAATCTTCCCGAGTCGTTATGACGCTTTAAGTGGACGGCAAGAATCAGTAGCTAAATCATGAAACAACCGTTTGAGCAGTTTAGTTTGAGGGCGTTGAACGGTCGCGAAATTGAGATTTCAATATTTGATCAAGTGCCATACCAAGAGTCGTATGCAGCGATGGCATCATTTGCTAACTCACGCGGCGAGCAAGATCATGATCAAATCTGGCTTTTACAGCACCCTCCGGTTTATACCCAAGGCACGGCTTGCAACCTTAATACCTTGCTACCCAGTGATATTGCACTAGTCAAAACAGATCGTGGCGGACAGATAACCTATCATGGACCAGGCCAAGTTGTGATGTATCCAATGCTAGCTCTTAAGCAATATGGTATCGGCGTGAAAGCACTGGTCTCTAAATTAGAGCAGAGCATGATTGATACGCTGTCTGATTTGGGGATTGAAGCGCTGCGTCGTGATGACGCTCCTGGCGTTTATGTCCGCGGTGCCAAGATCGGCGCGCTTGGGCTGCGCATCCGTAAAGGCACCAGTTATCATGGGTTGAGCTTGAACGTTAATATGGACGTATCGCCGTTTAATAACATTGACCCTTGCGGTTATCAAGGCTTGAAAGTGACTAACATCGTTGATCACAGCGATGAAAATATAGATTTCAATAATGTGGCAAACACATTGCTAAAGAAATTTATTAGCTCTTTATAAATTGAGCATAAGCAACTCGCTAACCTTCCGCTTTCAAATTCTGCTTACTTCTAGTTTAAATACCTTCGAGCTTAACTGCCTTCGAACTTAACTGCCTTCGAACTTAACTGCCTTCGAACTTAACTGCCTTCGAACTTAACTACTTTCGAACTTAACTACTGTGGGCTAGCCTAGCGATGAGTTAAGCTCGCTTAGCCTCTCAGGCGTACCTACATCGACCCAACGGCCATAATATGGCACCGCAACTAGCTTATCGCTGCCGATCATCCGCTTCAATATCGGGCCCAGCGCTAACTTTCCTTGCGGTAGTGCGCTAAACATTGCTTTGCGATACAAAGCGATACCGCTGAAGGTCATGGTGGAATTACCTTCTGGCTCACTTTGATGGTTAATACTCGGGTCTTTAATGCTCTGGCCATTGATGATGAAATCACCTGCGGTGTTGTGGTGTGGGTTTGGGACTAACACTAGGCATCCAAGGGAATCAGATTTTATTTCAAACAAGCTAGAAAAATCGAAGTCGCTATAGATATCGGCATTTACCACTAGAAATGGGTCGCTATCAATTAGCGGTAAAGAATTCTTAATACCACCTGCCGTTTCAAGAGCGCCAGTATTTGACTCATCGGAATAGCGAATCGCTAGACCGTAACGCTCACCATTTCCGAGTTGTTGCTGAATTTTCTCACCTAAGTACGCGGTGTTAATCACTATTTGCTTGAAGCCCAGTGCACTAAGCTTAGCTATATGGTGCTCGATCAGCGAGCGATCACCGACTTTTAGCAACGGTTTTGGAAGCTTGTCGGTCAGTGGTCGCATGCGGGTGCCGTGACCTGCAGCGAGTAATATTACCGATGTTTTACTCGGATCTATTTTTTGCTGCTCCGCCGACTTAGCTATTGTGATTGCTTCTTTCATAGCACTGGCGTTCATAATTCCGGAATTAGTAGTGCCGCTTGAATATGCCCTTCGAAGTGATTTTTAAAGGCCTCTAATTCTGGGTAGATCGCCAATACTTCTAAAACGTACTTGGCTACCAAGGGTAGGTCGTTCAAATAGTCGTTTTTACCATCGCGATAGCTCAGACGGCAGAAGATGCCAAGCACTTTGAGGTGCCGTTGTAGGCCTGCTAAGTCGACCCAGCGGGTAAGTGTTTCTAGTGAGAAGTCAGGTAATTCGAGGCGGGCGATAGCCTTTACCCGATACTCTTCTAACCAGACCTGTTGTTGGCTTCGCGGCCACTCTATATAACAATCTTTGAAAATTGATGCCAAGTCGTAACCAATCGGACCGACAACTATGTCTTGAAAGTCGATAACACCAGGTGAATTAGACTCGGTAATCATTAGATTACGAGAATGGTAATCGCGATGAACCCAAACTTGAGGCTGGTTTAGGCAATCCATGACTAGATATTGCTGGGTATGCAGCCAAACCGCAAAGCTCGGTTCATGTATGCTTTGCCCCAAATGTTGATTGATGTACCAGCGACTAAACAACGACATCTCTTCGGTCAGTTTAGCTCCGCTATAGGTCGCGGGAGTAGGGTGTGACTGGTCCGCTACGCCTGACTGTATTTTGATCAACGCATCTATGGCTTTACTGTACAGTTCGTCCGCGTTGGGGCGTAATTCGTCTAGGTATGTGCGGCGACCGAGGTCTTCTAGTAAAATAAACCCTTGAGTTAGATCGTGCGCGCAAATTTCGGGTGTATGTACTCCCAGTTTTGCCAACCAACCGGTGGCATCTATAAACGGTTGGCAGTCTTCTTTATCTGGCGGTGCATCCATGGCAATGAAGGTTCCACGGTCGGTGACTGCTCTGAAGTAGCGGCGGAAGCTGGCGTCGGCTGATGCTGGTTCTAAACTGTTTACTTGGTAGCTTAAGGTATGACTCAGCCAGTTATGAAGGTCGGTTTTTCTTTGATCCACGATGACACAATTGAGTTGATATTTGGTTTAAATTTGATTGAAGAGAGGCGCTGACGCGTGCCGAATGTTGCTGATTATGTTGTCTATCGAGACCTCAGCATAACTCTACACACAGATAAAAATGCCTGTGATTATCTTTATTCGGGTTGAAACTCCGTCATTAGTGGTTGAAGAACTTGCTGATAGCTCGCTATAGGCTACTTTTCCCGCCTCAATTGACGAGATTCTAAGCTATTTTTATCTTGTCGCTCAAATATGCCGAGGTATGCTGATGATATAAACATCAAAACTAAGCCTGAAACAAAGATAAAAAGGCGTTGATCGTGCCTTAGCAGAAGACCGCTTATTGCTTTATAATAGTGGACTTAAGTGTACGAGACCTAAGCATAACTCGAGGAGCGGATCAAAATTTCCGTAATGCCAACAATTTTCGTTGAAAAACTTGTCAATAGCTAGCTATTGAATACGTTTTCCGCACCAATTGAAGACATTCCAAACAATCTTTATCTCGTCCCTGAGTTATGCTTAGGTCTCATGCAGAAAACATCACACTCAAGTGAAACAGAGTATAAGCTATGCACGCAGAGCTTAATGCGATTCGCTTAAGTTAAAATAAAACAACAATGAATATACCATAGGTGGATTGGCTCTATGATTAAGCAGCTCAAACAGCTTGATGAAAATGACTCCAAAATGAATGCAATTGCAGACACTCTAAGACATCAGCAACTTCTCGTAAGACATCCGCAACTTCGCGCAAAGCTAGGTTTGACGTTAAGCGGCTTAGCTATGCTATTGATGGCAGGCAATGCATCAGCGGCCTGCAAAGGTATTGATTGCGTTTGTGCGCCATCTGAAATTCAATTCGCTTCGCCGTTATTGACCGCAGACGCCGATGGCGATTACCCAATTTCGCTTGAGGCCGAGAATGTTGAGTCTGAGGGTGAGGACTTAGTCACTCTGACAGGCAATGCCGAAGTCACACGAGGTCGACAAACGGTAGTGGCCGATAAACTTCAGTATTACCGACTGAGCGAACGAGTAGTCGCTGAAGGCGGCGTCGAAATGATCTCTGAGAACGGCGATTATCTATCGAGTGACGCGATTGATGTTCACGTGCCAACACAGATAGGCACATTGAAAAACTCTAAGTTTAAGTTAGCGCGTGGAATTAGCAGTGCTGATGGTATTGATACGGTTCAGATTGAGTCACGAGGTTCGGCTGAATTAGTTAGTTTAGAAGGCGAGGGCTTTGTTCGTTTAGAGAACGCCAATTACTCGACTTGCCCTGAAGGGAACGATAGTGTTGTTATTGGCGCCCGCAGCTTAGAACTCGATAGAACGGGCGGCGTCGGTCGAGCGCGCGGAGCGACCCTGCGCTTTAAGGGCGTGCCAATATTTTATGCTCCGTATCTCTCGTTTCCTCTCAACGACCAGCGTAAAACAGGCTTTTTAGCACCAGGTTATGGTTCCGATGAAGAGTCAGGTAATATTTTCGAGGTTCCTTGGTATTGGAATATCGCTAAGAACCAAGACGCAACTATTACCCCTCGTTACTTTACCGATCGGGGTCTACAAGTCGGAGTTGAGTATCGTCGAAGAACAGAAAACTCTTCAACGTTTATTTACGGCGAAGTACTTCCCGATGATGATCTCTTCGGTGAAGACCGTGATCTAATAAGCATTCGGCATTCGCAACAACTGACCGATAATCTCTCTGCAAGCGTCAATTATAATGATGTGTCTGACATTGATTATTTTAATGATCTGCGTAACGATGTAACCTCATTTAGCACCTCGTTTGTACCACGCGATGTGCAGCTAAATTATTCTCACCAGTATTTTAGGTTAAATGCGCGTGCCAACGAGTATCAAATTATTGATGATCGTGTTTCTAGCATCAATGCGCCTTATGAACGTCTACCATCGCTGACGTTTTCCAGTAACTTGCCTGAGGGCCCATACGGTTCAAGTTATGGTGTTAACGCTAGCTATACAGATTTCAGTTCAGACTCCCGTATAGAGGGATCTAGAACATCGATAAATCCTTATATCGAATTGCCGTTTGAGAACCTATGGGGTTATGTTAAGCCGAAGCTTTCGGTCTACAGCAGCCGCTACAGTCTCGATAACGTCGACCCTGGAGTTGAAGACAGCCCATCGTTCACGGTTCCTATCTTCAGTGTAGATAGTGGGCTTTACTATGAGAAAAACACCAGCTGGTTTGGTGAAGGTGCGCTACAGACGTTAGAGCCACGACTTTTCTATGCCTATGCGTCTGACGAAGATCAAAGCGATGTGCCGGTTTTTGATACCAGCCAAGTTACTTTAAACAACTTTAGTAATATTTTCCGCGAAAACCGCTTCTATGGCAGTGATAGAGTCGGCGATACCAATCAAATTACCTTAGGTCTTACCACCCGTATTATCGATAATGAGACCGGCAATCAGCGGCTTACTGCCAGTATCGGCCAGTTGTATTTACTCGATGACTTGGAACAAAACCTCAACTCCTCAACGGTGATCGAAAAAGGCTTAGGCGACTTACTGGCTGAAGTTAAAACTGTGTCTAAAGGCGCTTGGACGACTTACAGTTTTGTGCAATATGATCACGAGGAGAGCGAAGTGCGTACAGCTCGATTCGCAGTCGGTTACGAGCCCAAAGATGATAGTCGCAAGAATATTCAGGTTGGTTATTATCGCTCCGACATCCTCGATCGTGTCGTCGATCAACTGACTGTCGAAGCTAATTGGCCGGTATCCGATAAATGGCAGTTCTTTGGTTCAGAACGCTATTCTATTGAAGACTCGGAAAGCATCGAAACCAGGGCTGGCCTTGAGTATAACGGCTGTTGTTGGAAGCTTCGCTTCATTGGCTCCAGTCGTATTGATACGCGCTTGCGCCGAACTAATGATATAGCTGGCGAAGACAAACGCACCGCATTTTTTATCGAACTCGAACTTACTGCGCTAGGGCGCTTACGAACTGGCATTTAGTGCCGCGAGAGAAATCAAAAGGTCTGCTATTTTTGAACGCTAACCGAAAGATATTATGAAAACATTAATTAGAAATACAGTCGCAATTTTTGCTATGGCAGCCAGCATTTCATTAGCCGCTCAGGAAAAGTTTGCGTTTATGGATCGCGTGTTGGTGATCGTAAATGAAGATGTTCTTACCCAGTCTGAGTTCGACTATCGTTTAGCAACGGTTATGCGAGATTTTGATAAGAGCAAGCCAGTACCGGCTGACCTACACAAACAATTGCTTGATGGCATGGTAAGCGATCGTTTGCAGGTTCAAGAAGCCAACCGACGCGGAATTGAAATTAGCGACCAAGAGTTATCGCAAGCAATTGAACGCTTTGCCGGTCAGCAGAATGTGACTACAGAGCAACTGAGGGTGACGCTTGAAGCCCAAGGCGAACCATTTGATAAGTTCAGTGAGTCTGTACGTGACTCACTAACTATTTCGCGTTTTACTGATTATTACGCTCGGACACGTGTTGTGGTTCCCGATTATGAAATTAATACTTTCATGAATACTAACAACTTAAATGATAACAACTCTGAATATAATGTCGGTCATATTCTAATTAAGAATCCAGATGTTAATGCCGATTTGGCGCAACAGATTGTCGATGAGATCCAGGGTGGTTTGAGCTTCGAACAAGCCGTATTGACTTATTCCGAGGCGGCTGATGTCCAGACGACTGGTGGCGTTATAGGATGGCGCACAGCTGAGCAATTACCGGAAGTGTTCCTGCTAGCGGTTAAAGATTTAGAGGCTGGTCAAGTATCGCAGGTAGTTTCCAGCCCTAATGGCTTACATATTCTAAAATTATTAGATCGCAAAGGCGATAAGACTGAGATTATTCAAACTCAAGTCAGTCATATCTTGATCAAGGCTGAGTCAAACGTCGCCAAGTCACAAGCGTCGAAGAGATTACTTGATTTGCGGCAACGAATTTTGGATGGTGAGCGTTTTGATGACCTTGCCCGTATCTATTCTGATGATACTGGCTCTGCTGCCAATGGAGGCAGCCTAGGATGGGTTTCCCCTGGTGAGATGGTGCAGCCGTTCGAAGTTGCATTTCAGAAAATTGCGTTGAACCAAGTAAGTCAACCAGTCAATACTCAATTTGGTATGCACATACTGATGGTTGAAGATCGCCGGAAGAAGAACGTAACCGAGCAAATAGCCAGAGGACGGGCCGAAAACATTCTACGACGTCAGCGTGCTGATCGTGAATTTGGGCAGTGGGTTAGAGAGCTTCTCGAAGGCGCCTATGTTGAGCACGTTTCAGAGCCGTCCATCCCGGTACTTTAACCCAGATAAGTTAAATAGTTTCCGCGCGTTGCTCTTGATAGAGAGTTGCTTTAACCGCGCTTAAAAAGCCCTCTGAACCAAATGTTCAGGGGGCTTTTTAATGCTTTCTGCGGCTATTCTTGACTAAAGCTGTTTTTTAACTAAAGCTGTTTTTTAACTAAATATGGTCGAATCAACTAATAATCCAATCAACTGCAGTTAAATCATTTGACGTTCTTTGATCTCATTCAACGTTTTACAGTCAACGCAAAGTTCCGCGGTTGGACGAGCTTCTAGGCGACGAATGCCGATTTCAATACCACAACGGTCGCACCAACCATAATCATCACTGTCTACATGAGCGATAGTTTGATCGATCTTTTTAAGCAGTTTTCGCTCACGGTCTCGATTTCGCAGCTCCAGCGACATATCCGTCTCTTGGCTAGCTCGATCGTTTGGATCAGGGTGGTTAATGGTCTCGTCTTGCATCAAATGGATAGTGCGAGAAACTTCATCAAGTAAATTTGTTTTCCACGCGACAAGGATGTTGCGAAAGTGCTCAACATGATTAGGGTTCATGTATTTTTCACCTGATTTTTCTTTGTACGGAGTGACTCCGTGAATCAATTGATCAAGGTCTGCAATCGGCGTGGTGTCTTTTTGTGTGGCTTTCTTCGTGGCCATAGAATAGTTCTCTTGTATGTTCCGACATCAACGTATTAAGCACTAAGTATGTTAATAAAACGGTGTCTAATTACTTAATATGTTTGTCGTTGCGCTAGTGCGCGGGTTTTCTATATCGGGAGAGTAGGCGTTTTGGCTATGCGCTGGAAAATTTAGCAGGCATTTTTACTACAAAGCGTGACCATAATCAACACAGTCAGCTGCGTTAGTGGCTAATAACTTAATTAAACAAAATTAAGCTTAGGCGGAACGCACGCGTTTACTTTGCGGTAGAGTCATCTTTGACGCTAGATTGTGGCTACTCATTTGCTATAATACCAATGAGTGTGAGGAGCTAGGCACTCGAGAATCGTTGATGTTGACTATTTAGCACGCCTCCAGCGTCGCCAGATGTAATAACTTCGTCCCAGAGAATAACTAATTAAAATTATAACAAACACTTGAAATAATATGAATACATTAAATAAAATGCTGATTGCCCTAGCAGTTGCTCTAACGGTTAGTGCCTGTGGCGATAATAATGAAAAAACGGCTGTTGATAACGCCATAGATGCAACTAAAGAAGCGGCTGCTAGTGCAGTAGATGCGACTAGTGATGCGGTTAGCGATGCAACGGATGGTATTTCAGACGCAACTAGCGAGGCTGTAGAGGGTGTAGAAGAGTTAGCGAGCGATGTGGCAGATGGTGCTGATGAATTCGCTAACGATACGGCCGATAGTTTGAACGATGCGATTGATGAAATAGAAAACATGACTGACGACGCAGCTGACGGTATAAAAGACACCGCTAGTGATCTCTCTGACTCAGTTGAAGACGCTACAGAGAACTAAGCAGTTAGGTCTTCTTACTAATGATTGCGTTTCTCGCTAACAGATTCGCGCTATTAGGATGAAGAGCGATTGCATCACTATAAAAGCCTCGCTACTGGTTGGTAACGAGGCTTTTTATTTACTATAAACTTTGTGCTGAGTTTCGACTATACCAAGGGCCTATTTGTTTCAAGGGAATGGTGTCCCGTGAGAACGGTGTCCCAAGGGATTAGTGCCCTCGGCGTAACTAGGTAGCACAACTTCTCACCCCTGTGTAAAACTAACTATGAAAAAATCAGAGCAAAACCCGTTAGAGCAACCCCGAACATTTCAAAGCATGACAGAAAAGCTACACAGCGAAACGGCATTAATGCATTGGCTTGATCTACAGACGTTTTTTGCTAAGGCAATGGTTTTACACGTCGACAAGTCTTTGGATTTGATCAAGACTGCGGTGCTATTCGCCGAAGATATGGCAGACGACTTGGCGCCACAGGTTGAGTCTGAGATGATCACTCACCCTAGTAATGATCAAGCTCGGGCATGGTATGAGGCAAACGTTGAGTTGTGGACGGTGGTCGTGGCACCTTATATCCTAGTTCAGGAGCAAAAAGTTCAAGAGCAAAAGGTCTAATATTAAAACGGTTTTTTGCCTTGAGACCTCAGCCTAGCTCGACAGACAAATGGATTTGCCACTGTAATATTGTTGTCACACGATAAAACTAAGATACCCACAGTTATTAATACAACCCTCTGACCTTATCTTGAAAGGGAGAAAACTGTGAAAAAACTTTTAATTAGCCTTGCTGTTGTGGCATCTACTACCAATATCGTAACAGCATCGGCTCGTGACTCGATCAGCATCGTAGGCTCATCTACTGTATACCCCTTCGCAACAGTTGTTGCCGAGCGTTTTGGTAAGTCGACCGATTTTAAAGCGCCCAAAGTCGAATCTACTGGTTCAGGTGGTGGGTTGAAGCTTTTTTGTAAAGGAGTTGGTGTTGCCACCGCAGACATTACAAACGCCTCTCGACGCATCAAATCAAGTGAATTCGAACAATGCCAGAAAAACGGTGTTACAGATATTATTGAAGTCCTTATCGGCTATGACGGTATCGTGCTCGCCAATGCGAAGGGCACGGCACCAATGAATCTATCTCGCAAAGACATCTACTTAGCCTTGGCAAAATTAGTTCCTGGGCCAGATGGCAAGTTGATAGAGAACCCAAATAAGACATGGAAAGATGTAAACCCAACGCTGCCCGCTAAAAAAATTGAAGTATTGGGCCCACCACCGACGTCTGGTACTCGAGATGCATTCGCCGAGCTAGCACTAGAAGGTGGCGCTCGCAGTATCCCTGACATTGCTGCACTGCGCGGTATGGGCGCTGACCAAGCTGATGAAATTCAGGCTCTAGTTAAGAAGCTCGGTATCGAAGCCGCTTGGAATACCTCGGTGAAAAACAAGGGCGCTTCGGCCAAAGGCAAAGACGTAGTTAAAATCATCGGCCGTTCAGTTCGTGAAGATGGCGCTTATATCGAAGCCGGCGAGAACGACAACCTAATTGTTAATAAGCTGGTCGCCAACCCAAATGCGCTAGGCATCTTCGGTTTTAGCTTTTTAGATCAAAACTCAGATAAAGTCCAAGGCTCGGTGATTGACGGAAATGAGCCAAGTTTTGACGCTATTGCTTCGGGAACTTATAAGGTAAGTCGACCGTTATACTTCTATGTTAAGAAAGCTCATATTGGCACCGTTCCTGGTATTCAAGAATTTCTAAATACATTCATTTCTGAAGATACCATTGGTCCCGATGGTTACTTAGTCGATAAAGGCTTAATCCCACTGGGTGACGAGCAGTATGAAGAAATGGCGAGTGACGCACGAACGCTAAAAAACCTATCTTTATAGCCGACTGGTATCGAGATTTATTTCTTGAGATTGTGTTACTTGGTTAGCAATTAAACGATTGGTGATTTAGTAAGTGACGGTTAAGGTTCAATCTTAGCCGTCATTTTTTTGTTTGATGATTATCTGGCTTAGCTGCTTATTTAGCTTAATAGAGCAGCAGGATTTGATATTATGACTCTGAAATGTCATAAACATCGACTACTATCACGACATCGCTTTAACTACGTGTGCATTGATAAAGACAGTGCTCTGCAATAATGTATTTCTGAACTCTTTATTTGGCCGAATGGGCTTAAGTATCGAGTCAAAGGTAAAAAGGTAAGATGAATTTATCAACCCTACTATTAATCATTCTGGCGGGTTCCGCTGTAGCCTACTTCATTGGTTACACTCGTTCCCAGCAGATTGCCAAGCCGATCGGTGGTGTTCGTCATCTCGCTACGCTGCCAACCTACTATGCCAGTATGATGACCCTCTGGGCGTTGATACCGGCCTTGCTGTTAGTCTTTTTCTGGTCGGTGCTCGACGGATCAATTATTGATTCATTGGTTAAGAGCTCGTTTCCTGAAGAGGCAAAACAATTTAGCGAAGAGAACATCGGGCTTTTAATGAGTCAGGTTTCTAATGTCGCATCAGGAATTGGCTCGATCGATGTGCTTGGTCAAGAGTATGCGCCAGCGGTCGAGCGACTCGTTTCGTTAACAGCGATAAGCCAACGAGCCATGCCGTTGTTGGCCGTTTGCGTGCTTGTGCTAGGCGCACTAATGGGTTTTCGCGCGGTTAGAGCCACAAATAACGCACGCTATACTGTCGAGAAAATATTTAACGTCGCTTTATTTGTCTGCTCTAGTATTGCCATTTTCACAACATTCGGAATCGTTTTTTCGGTGTTGTTCGAGTCGATCCACTTTTTTCAAAAGGTACCATTCTTCGATTTTTTATTGGGCACGCATTGGAGCCCTCAAATCGCGATTCGTGCGGACCAAGCTGGAGCATCAGGTTCGTTCGGTGTGATACCGCTGATCGCTGGCACTTTACTTATATCGATGATTGCATTGTCAATAGCCGTCCCTGTTGGGCTGATGTCAGCTATCTATTTGTCGGAATACGCGACATCTAAAACACGCAGCATCGTAAAGCCGATGCTCGAAATATTGGCCGGCGTGCCAACCGTTGTGTACGGGTTCTTTGCCGCACTTACAGTCGCACCGGCTATTCGACAATATGGTGACCGGTTGCGAGATTGGGGTGCTGACAATGATATCGGATGGTTAGCTAATTTAGCCGTATCTTCAGAGAGCGCGCTAGCGGCCGGTATTGTGATGGGAGTAATGATTATTCCGTTCGTGTCATCGTTATCAGATGATGTTATTAACGCGGTGCCACAGAGCCTCCGTGATGGATCCTATGGGTTAGGTGCTACTCAATCGGAAACCATCAAGAAGGTTGTTTTTCCAGCAGCATTACCTGGCATTGTCGGTGGCGTATTGCTGGCGGCTTCGCGCGCGATTGGGGAAACTATGATCGTTGTTATGGCGGCAGGCCTAGCCGCAAACTTAACCGTTAACCCGTTAGAAGCAGTAACCACTGTCACGGTTCAGATCGTTACCTTGCTGGTTGGCGACCAAGAGTTCGACAGCGCTAAAACACTTGCTGCCTTCGCGCTCGGTTTATTCTTATTTGTGATTACTCTAGCGCTCAATGTGATCGCTCTAAAAGTAGTGAAAAGGTATCGAGAGCAATATGACTAATTCTACTAACACTGAAGCAAGCACCGCGATCAACCAGCTCTTTGAAGACCGAACGCTGCTGGCTAAAAAGCGAGCAGTTGCGCGCAAGCGCAGAAATAGGTCAGAGCAACGTTTCCGATGGGCCGGCCGCTTGTCGATCGCTTTCGGAATAGCCTGCGTTTTATTTCTCTTTACGGACATTTTTAGTAAAGGAATTGGTGCCTTTACTCAGACTTACGTAGAGGTCGAAATTACCTTCGATCAAGAAACGCTCGGTTTGAACTCGCAAAGCACTGAGGGTGAAATCAAAGCCGCAAGCTTTGGATCGTTTTTCAAAAAAGCACTGAGAGAGAAGTACCCTGAGATTACAGAGCGCAAAGCAAAGCGCGAGCTGTACGCGATGTTCACCAGCGATATGCCGTTGATCTTGCGTAATATGGTGGTTGCTGATCCGTCAATAATGGGCTCTACAAAGATTATCAGCATGATCGCCGATGATGATTTCGACACCTACTATAAGCACAGTTATGGTCGCGATCTTGATGAGGCTGAGCAAATAAGTCGGCTCAGTGACATGCAAGAAGGCTTGGTCGACAGTTTGGCTAAATCCGGCGCTGTAAAAACTAAATTCAATACCATTCTATTCACCAACTCAGACTCTCGAGAGCCAGAGCTAGCCGGTATAAAAGGAGCCATTGTTGGGTCTATATTAACGCTATTAGTGACTTTAGCACTGTCGTTTCCCATCGCCGTAGCAACGGCTATCTATTTAGAAGAATTTGCGCCCACTAATCGCATTACCGATTTCATTGAAGTCAACATTAACAATTTAGCCGCAGTACCCTCGGTTATCTTTGGCTTACTCGGCTTAGCTATTTTTATCAACTTCTTTGGTATGCCGCGTTCGGTTCCTTTGCTAGGTGGTTTCGTGCTGACATTAATGACATTGCCGACCATAATCATATCGAGCCGCGCCGCTATTAAGGCTGTTCCGCCGTCGATTCGTGAGGCCGCTCTCGGCATGGGCGCGTCAAAAGTACAAACGGTGATACACCATGTTTTGCCACTGGCGATGCCCGGTATGCTTACCGGTACTATTATCGGAATGGCGCAAGCGCTTGGCGAAACAGCACCGTTGTTGATGATTGGCATGGTTGCTTTTATCGTCGATGTGCCAACCGGTATCACCGACCCTGCAACCGTGTTGCCAGTTCAGATCTTTTTATGGTCTGATAGTCCAGAGCGAGCGTTTGTTGAAAAAACATCCGCTGCGATTATGGTGTTATTGACATTTTTGATCTGCATGAACAGTTTTGCTGTTTGGTTGCGTAAACGCTTAGAGCGGCGTTGGTAAAAATAGGTTACTCGCCTCTCCCTTAACACTAGTCTTAGCACTGGGCTTAGCGCTAGGATTGTAAGTCGAGCGACAGTCTGAAAGAATAAATAGTAGAAACATTCACATGAACACAGCACAACAATCAATGGCCGAAATAGTGAAAGAAACATATCAAACCGTAGGGTTACCATTATTAGACGACCCCAAAATGCGGGTGCGCAACGCAAACGTATTTTACGCCGATAAGCAGGCTATTTTTGACGTTAATTTGGATATTGGTAAGAACCAAGTTATTTCGATGATTGGCCCGTCTGGTTGTGGTAAATCCACTTTTTTACGCTGCTTGAATCGGATGAATGACACCATCGATATCTGTCGTGTAGAGGGTGATCTGCTACTCGAAGACCAAGATATGTACGATAAAAAAATCGACGTCGTCGAATTGCGTGCTCGAGTTGGAATGGTGTTTCAAAAACCAAATCCATTTCCAAAGTCAATTTATGAGAACGTCGCCTATGGTGCGCGAATTCATGGTTTGACTGATAATAAAGTACAGCTCGACGAGTTGGTCGAAACCAGTTTAATCCGCTGCGGCCTATGGAAGGAAGTGAAGGATCGCTTAAACGAACCTGCCACTGGCTTATCTGGGGGGCAACAGCAGCGCTTATGCATTGCGCGGGCAATTGCGGTGAATCCAGAAGTGATATTGATGGACGAGCCATGTTCTGCGCTAGACCCGATCGCTACCGCGACGGTTGAAGAGTTGATTCATGAGTTGAGTGAAAATTTCACTATCTGCATCGTTACTCACTCAATGCAACAAGCTGCCCGTGTGTCACAACGCACAGCCTACTTTCATTTAGGGAAACTAATTGAAGTTAATGATACCTCACAGGTATTTACCAATCCTGAGCATCAATTAACAGAAGCGTATATTACTGGCCGAATCGGTTAACTTATTGATACCAGATTGGTTAAAGGAGAAATTATGAATGAAGAAGTAATGGTAGGCGGGCATATCTCTCGCCAGTTCGACCTAGAGTTAGATGAAATTCGCTCGCGAGTTCTGAAAATGGGCGGCCTTGTTGAAGCTCAATTGGATAAAACGCTCGAAGCGTTGCGTGACGGCGACAGTGAGGCGATTACCGATGTAGAAAAGTTAGACCGCAAGGTCAATGCCTTGGAAATGCAAATTGACGAAGAGTGCACGCAAATTTTGGCTAAGCGCCAACCGGCTGCTGGCGATCTACGGATGATTATCGCTACCACTAAGTCGGTGCGAGATTTAGAGCGCATTGGCGATGAAGCTGAGCGGGTAGCCAATATGGTGCAACATGCGTTCGATAACGATGCATCAGTGAAAGCATTCAAGGGCCTGCTGTCGCTTGGCGAGCACGTCAAGGAGTTGTTGCATGAAACGCTGAATACCTATGCTCGTATGCAAACGCGTTCGGCGGTTATAAATATGCGTAAAGACCAAGCGATTGACGACGAGTATGCGCGTGTGTTGGTTCGTTTAGTCAATTACATGAAGAAAGACCCCGATAATATTTCTGACGCATTAGACGTTATGTGGGCAGCGCGCTCGCTTGAGCGTATCGGTGATCATTGTATTAATATTTGTGAGAACGTGATTTATTTGGTTGAGGGTGAGGACGTACGACACAAAGCAATCGATAAGGTCAGCGAGCAGTTATCGTAAGCTTGGCTATATGACCTAATAATCACTATTAGGTTTAAGCAGTCCAAGGTGTAAATATTTAAAATTTTAAATAGTTCAAGTGGCTAATCGATGCTCGTCGATTAGCCATTTTTGGTTATACTCGATTGAAATCATTCATGATGAGTTAACTTGTGGCCAATACAGCTATCCGCGACCTTCAAGGCGAAGGTCTGCTTTCACCTTTCGCAAATCAAAACGTTACCACTAGCGGAGTTGTCACCGGAGTTGTGCGACGAGGTTTCTTTCTACAAACTCCAAATAAGGTTTGGGATGGCAAGGGTTCTGACGCGATTTTTGTTTATAGCCGAGACTGGAAGCCGAACAAAGGTGCCGAGCTGGTAGTCAGTGGCGAATGCCTCGATTATATTAAACATGAAACCGCTAAGCCAGTTACTCAATTACGTTTTGAGTCCGCCGAGGTGAAAAATACCGGCGCCGATGGAGTAGACGCGATAACGCTTAATAACGAGTTTTTACCGAGCGATAATGCTGAACTGGCAATACTACTAAACAGTCTTGAAGGTATGTTGCTTGCCATCGAGCCCGGCCAAACTTTTGTCTCGCCGAGTAATAAATTCGGCGATTACGTTGTTGCATTAGATTCACCTGAACGCGACCAGAGCGCCCCGCGCACCGAGCATGGAGGCTTTATTGGCGATCATCAAAATCACCTTCGTTGGCTGCCAGGCTTTCGCATGACAAACTATAATCATGCGCAACGTTTGAATGTCGGCGCTAAACTCAGCAGCCGAATAGAGGGGCCGTTAAATTATCGTGTTGACGCCTATCAAATGGCGGTCAGCGAGCCTTTTGAGATTGATCCAAATTTTATTGAGGTGACCAAATCGGGGTTAACATCAAGTGCGGGTGCGCTAACAATAATGACCTTGAACTGTTTTAATCTCGACCCTAATGTAGAGTCATCGGTGCGAGTTCAAAACCCTCGGCAAGATGTTGATGATGATTGGGGAGAAGGCCGCTTTCATACCTTAGCCCAAGCGGTTGTATTACAGGCAAATTCACCCGATATCGTTGCCTTGCAAGAAATTCAAGACAGCGACGGGGCTGAAATCACAACCGTGGTTGATGCCGCTGAAACCTATCGCCTACTTATATTAACCATTAAGCAGTTAAGCGGTATTGAATATGCCTGGGTTGATTTGAACCCTGAGCTTGGTGCCGATGGCGGGCAACCAGGCGGCAACATCCGCAACGGTTATTTGTATAATCCTAACCGAGTTAGTGTCGATGCTGACTCACTACATGTGATTGGCAAGGGCAATTGGGCGTTCGATGATTCTCGCAAGCCATTGGTATGTGATTTTATCGAAAAAGAATCGTCTAAGCGGCTAACGCTGATTAATGTGCACCTTGCCTCAAAACGTCATCAAGAGAGCATTTTTGCACCTATAGATCCCGGCTCCGATGCAAAGTTAGGCGTTAGGGTCGAGCAGGCTCAACTAATTCACCGTGAGGCTATGCTAACGCTTCGTCATGGCAATGAATATTACGTTACCGGAGACTTCAACGACACTGAATCCAGTCGTACTCTAGAGGCCTTGTGTGCCGACGATGCGGTTAACTTAGTGATGCAGCTGCCACTGGTAGAACGCTACGACTATAACCACCGGGGCAAACTGCAAGTGCTGATGCATGGAATCGTATCCGGCTCGTTGGCAAAGTCAGGTAGAGCCGAGTATGAAATTATCCATGGCAACGAGCTGATTGGCGTCATGCCGGGAGAAGACAGTGATAAGCCAAGCGATCACGCTTACGTAATCGCTAAAATAACGCTTTAATTTATTGAGGCGTTAGTAAGTTGAGCGTGTACCATTTGGCCTATGGGGAACACGCAACTAAAGACACTGCCTTCTTCTTCCTGGCTTTCTATTTCAAGTTCGGCTGAATGTCGTTGCAGCACGTGCTTTACAATGGCTAAGCCTAAACCCGTACCACCTCCTTCTCTTGATCGATCGTTGTCTACCCGGTAAAAGCGCTGAGTCAGGCGTTCCAAGTGCTGGGTTGCAATCCCGTAACCATTGTCTGTTACTGAAAACACGGCGCAATCTTTGCCATTGCGTTGCTCGCTCTGCCATCTCACTTTAATCAATCCGTTGTCGGGCGTATAGTTAATCGCGTTGGTGATCAAGTTTGAGAATGCACTGTGTAACTCAGTTGGTGAACCACTGAGGATAAGTGAGTGATCAATATCCAGCTCTAACGAATGCCGTTTCTCTTCCACTAATGGCCCAACAGCATCAACAATGGTATTAACCAAATTAGTAATGACCACGGGCTCATGTGGCGATATATTGGCGCTGTCTTCCAGTCTTGCCAAATACAATAGGTCGCCGACAATAAGCTCCATGCGAACGCTTTGCAGGTTCATTTGTGCCAACGGTTTAGCGAACTTAAGCGGCAGATCTGGATTGTCGCGTAAAATCTCTACATAGCCTTTGAGCACCGTCAATGGTGTCTTCAATTCGTGCGACACATTGGCGACAAAGTCTGATTGCATTTGATTTACTTTAACCAAGCGGCTTACATCGCGAGCTATTACCATTCTTAAAGTGTTGGTATAGCGTATGCACTTAAAACTAATGGTTTGCTCGTTGTTTGAGGTCGAGTTGACTACCACGCCCAGCTCAGCCTGCTTCTTTTTTGAATTGGCTTTTTCCAATAGTTGGTCCACTTCTGGGTAACGAATTAAGTCACCGAAGCGCACATTACCGTCTTCCGGCCAGCGGATTCCGAGCACGGTATTGGCATTTTTATTAGCCCACTCAATTTTGCCATGGTCGTCTACCAGTATAATCGCGTCGGGAAGCGCGCTTACCGCCTTTCTAAACTCGGTCAAATAGGCACTCAGCTGGCGCTTGCGTTTGGAGTTTTTCGCGTTGGTGCGAATAATCGATCGATACAGGCTATGGAGTAGACCACTGACCTCGGGCATTGGATGAGTCTTCGGGTTTTCGGCCCATAGATACAAGAGGTTTAGCCAATATACTTGCCATAGAATGATGCCGATCGAGGCTGCCAACATGGATAATAGAACATGCCCAACGGTGTAGCCAAATACCGCTGCTATTAGCATTAAGCCGACGAATTTCCAAATATCATGTTGCATAGTGATCGTGAGCTTGAGTTAAAATTGGCTGCCTTATCAAGGTTATCTATAGTAAGTCTCCAAGGCTTTGCATAGAGTGACTAGCTATCTTGTAGCGAGAAACGATAGCCCACTCCTCGTACAGTATCAATATAAGTGTCGCACTGATAGGGTTCCAATACTTTACGTAAACGTCGAATATGCACGTCCACGGTGCGATCTTCAACATAAACTTGATCACCCCAAACATTGTCGAGCAACTGGTCACGCGCAAACACTCGGTCGGGGTGGGACAGTAAAAAATGCAGTAAACGAAATTCGGTGGGGCTGAAGTCAACGCTTTTCGAGTCAATCAAAACTCGGTGTTGAGTGGTGTCAATGCTTATTTTACCGGCGCTCACGACGTCGCTAAGGCTAGCCTTAGCTGATAATCTACGCAGAACTGCCTTCATTCGCGAGATCAATTCTTTAGTTGAAAAAGGTTTTTTAATATAGTCGTCTGCGCCTACATCTAAGCCTCGAATCAAATCACTCTCATTATCTTTCGCGGTAACCATGATAATGCCGACGTGGTGGTTACCTTCACGGCGGATTCTGCTGGCGAAATCAATACCAGAAACACCGGGCATCATCCAATCGAGTAGAATCAGGTCAATATCACTTTGCTCTAAAATTTTTACGGCTTGATGAGCATTACTTGCGTCAGAGACCTCGAAACCCTCGATCTCCAATGCCATGCGAACCATATCGCGAATGGCTGCTTCATCATCAACAATCAATATATGTGCGCTCACAGAGTTTCCTTGGTTTGGAATTTAGTCAGTATTAATCAGTTGTCATATTACATAGGTTTTATATTACAAGCTTGTGACAGTTTACCGCAAGTAAGGCGTTGTAGCGCATGTTTACTGAGGCATCAGCATAACTCTACAAACGCATGAAAATATCGAAAACTGTTTTATTGGGTTCGAAACCCTGCCATTGTCTGTCGATAAACTTACCAATAGCTGGCTATTAGCGGCGGTTCCCGTCTCAATTGGAGGTATGACGAACAGGTTTTATTTCGCCCCTGAATTGTGTCGAGGCACCATACTGTTCTTAATTACTCCGGATGATTCATTTGAATGCCTTAAATTTGGTGGGCTAGTCGAGTAGAATAGCGCCAAAATAGCCATTAGGCTGAAACTTAACTTCGCTGGAAATAACCTTATTCGGCTAAGCTTAAATACCGTCACTACCGGACGGACTCTGCGTTATGAAAAATTCACGAGAACTGCAACACAGCGAGAACAAGCTGGTGAAACGACTGCATCATGGCGTCGGTCAAGCAATCGCTGACTTCAATATGATTGAGGATGGCGATCGTGTGATGGTGTGCGTGTCCGGTGGCAAAGACAGCTATGCGATGCTCGATATTCTAATCTCGTTACGCAGCCGTGCGCCGATTGATTTTGAGCTGATCGCGGTTAACCTTGATCAAAAACAACCGGGCTTTCCGGCTGAGGTTTTGCCGAACTATCTGAGTAAATTAGGCGTCGATTACCGCGTCGTCGAAGAAGATACCTATAGTATAGTCACCGATAAAATCCCTCAAGGTAAAACTACCTGCTCGCTTTGCTCACGTTTGCGCCGTGGTATTTTATACCGCACAGCAAATGAACTGGGTGCCACGAAAATTGCCTTGGGTCATCATATGGACGACATGGTTGAAACTCTATTTTTGAACATGTTTTACGGTGCTAGATTAAAAAGTATGCCGCCTAAACTTGTCAGTGACGATAAGAAAAACATGGTTATTCGCCCACTAGCGTATTGTCGAGAAAGTGACATTGAGCAGTTTGCCGGCATTCAGGGCTATCCAATAATTCCTTGTAACCTTTGTGGTTCTCAAGAGAATTTGCAACGAAAGAAGATCAAGCAGATGTTGTTTGAGTGGGATCAACAACAACCAGGTCGAGTGGTCAATGTCTTTAAATCTATGTCTAGGCTTACACCGTCACATTTAACTGACCGAGAGATGTTTAATTTTGTCGATTTGAAAACCGATCATGCTGATTCTTTAACCGAGTTCGATATTGCCTTTGACGAATCGCCAATGGAAATGCTGATACAAAGGTCAAATATCAATTCGGAGATAAGCTCAGACCGGAAATTAGAGCAGAATTTGGACATCATTCCAGAGCGCTAGTGGCCGAATCTCTCAATTCATCAAGTTTTTTGACTCGACTGCAAGCGCTAAAGTTGGACGTACGTCAGACCTCGACGTTAGCCAGCAATGCTGCCCAGCCGGTCGAACTGGATCAGAATAGGGTAGGTCGCTTGTCTAGAATAGACGCAATGCAAGGCCAAGCGATGGCGCAGGCCAATGTTGAACGACAGAAAGTTTTGTTGACCGAAATCGAGAGAGCGCTAACTGAAATTGAATCGGGTGACTACGGCCGTTGTGTTGAGTGCGACGAGTTTATAGCAGTCGCTAGGCTAGAAGCCGATCCAGTGACGCAAAGATGTATTGTTTGCGCAACTAAATTCGAGCAGGGCTAACCCTGAGTCTGGTCTGAGTTTAAGCGAGCCTTAGACTCATTAGCTAATCGACACTTCAACCTTGACTCTACTCACCCCAAAGCTGCGCAACACGTCTGTCACGGCCGCAACCGGTGCGGTAGACACGATAACGGATTGGGTTTTTCTTATAGTAATCTTGGTGATAGTCCTCAGCATCATAAAATGGTTTTGCCTGAGCGATCGTCGTCACAATATCGTCCACGAAGGGTTTATTTGCGTTTAACGCTGCGAGAGACTTCTCGACAACTAATTTTTCGCGATTATCGGCGTAGAAAATTGCTGATCGATAGGAGCTACCTTTATCGCAGAATTGGCCGTCTGGGTCTGTAGGGTCTATATGTTTCCAAAAGTATTCTACCAGCTCAGAATAACTTACTTTAGTTGGGTCGTATTCAACTTGCACTGATTCATAATGGCCAGTTTCAGTATACGATACAGTTTTGTAGTCAGCGGTCTCTGCGCCCCCCCCTGTATAGCCAGATTTAGCCTCGAGAACACCATCAAGTTTTTCAAAATCAGATTCAATACACCAAAAACACCCGCCAGCGAAGATCGCAGTTTTAGTGCTACTGACAGTCTTGTTACTGCTAGTTGCTTGCTTAGTCTCTGAGTTTGATTGCGCATAAGTATGTCCTATGCAGAATAGCGATATTGCAGCGGCTATAGCCAATATTGAAACACGTGTATTCATGTTTTGACGTTCCATTAATTTAGAATCAGTAAGAATGTAGACTCAGTAAGTTACTGAGTCTGGTTTAAATGTTATGCTTAAATATTGACATCATAGCCAATGTAAGAGAAGACCGTGTTAGTAGACGAATCATCACTTTTCATCGACCTGCAAAAACCGGCAGGTCGCGACACATTTAAACTGCCTGCTATTAATGGTTAATGGGCTCCCTATGGTGAAAATTATTCGCAGTTGCAAGAAATCTAGTTTGGTATTGGATGCTACTTGTGCAATTCAACTTAATGGCGTAATCGAGCTTTGTCGGCAATTACCCTCAAATACGTGAAGATCGGGGAATGCAATGGACGCTAAAAAACTACTTGAATGAATGACACCATACTCAACAGCGTCGTTGATAAGAAAAATAATAATTTAACCACGCGGTTTGTGGTTACCGGAATTATTGCAATTATTGTTATTGTCAGTGTCATGACACTGCGTGGCTATTATGTATTACGCTCCACCGGCGTAGAAACAGAAGGGCAGCGTATCGCCCTTAAAGTGTCTGAAATGGTCGCCATGGTGAGTAACAACGCCGATAAAATTGAAGGTCACCACGTATTGCGTATCGGAGAGTCTTTCAAGCATTTAAATAGGATAGAGTCTGCTACGATTTTCACGCTCAATTTACAACCATTTTGGCCTAAGACTTCGGCGACTCCTTTAAGCATCGCCGAGAAACAAGTAGTAACAGCTCTGCTGAGCGATCTCAACTTAGATGGACAGGTTATTGATTTGAGTTTTAGGTCGTTAAGTACCTGGGTCGATGGCCCTCTAGGTCGGAGTAAAGTGCTGCCGGTGTTGATTAAACTTAAGGGCCCAGACGGTAAGGTTTTTTCGATAGCTCGAATCGATTATAACTTTGAAGATGTGCTGGACTATGCTCGTTTTTTCGGTTTTCGTGTATTGGTCTTCACTTTGCTTTGTTCGACAATTTTGTTTCTGGCCTTGTACTACACCTTTCGACGCGGCATCAAAACAATCGAGCAACAAGAAAAGAAATTAAATCATCAAATCAGCCGGCTCTCAAATTTACTGTCGATTAACAAATTAATGCAACAGAGCATGAAAACCGCCAGCGCCCGAGCGGTAGAGTTGAATGAGCAGTTTTTACGCCGAGTAGGCGCAGACTTACACGACGGCCCCGCACAGATGATAGGCTTCGCGGTAATGCGACTTCATCAGGTTTCAAAGCAAGAAGCTGCCAAAATGTTCGGTCAGGAGTTTCATGCTGTTAAAGATGCTCTTGATAACTCTTTAGAAGAGATTCGTGGTATCTCATCTGGTTTGGTGTTGCCTGAACTGGAAAAGCTGAGTTTGGAGGAGTGTCTTCGTAAAGTAATTGCATTGAATAGCGCGAAATCTGATGCTGAAGTAGCTCAGTACTACCAAGAATTGCCAGGTAATATTCCATTGCCTGTAAAAATTTGCGCTTATCGCTTTATTCAAGAAGGTTTGAACAATGCTCACCGACATGGTGGCGCTAAGAAATGTCGGCTTTCGGCGTATGTCAATAGACAAGAATTGGTAATCTCTTTAAAAGATAATGGAATCGGGTTTAGAAAATCTAAACTAAAAGAAGGCGGCGCTCATTTAGGGCTTGTCGGGTTGAAGGATAGAATTGAGAGTATCGGTGGTAGCTTCAGCATCAATAGTGAGCTTGGCGTTGGCACCGCCTTAAAGTTAACTATTAGCGTGGCCGATGATGCATAAGGCTGAAAGCCATTAGCACTATCAACACAAAGCCATTAGCGCTATCTACACAAAGCCATTAGCACTAATGCTAATTGCTTGGAATTTTACTATCATTGTCGATAGTGTTTTTTTTAAATACTAGAAGAGTCTTCCAAGAGAAGTGCCTTTCTATACTAATGACCTTTTATGGTCCACGCGTTGCTGATAAAAAATGTCTGATTTAATCTCTATAATCGTTGTCGATGATCACCCCTTATTCCGCGAGGGCGTAGTTACCACATTAATGGAGAGTGGCAAGTTTGATGTCATGGCCCAAGCTGGAAATAAAGACGACGCTATCATACTGGCTGAAAAGCATTTGCCCGACTTGATGCTGCTAGATGTATCAATGCCTGGCGGCGGCATAGAGACCGCCCATGAAATAGCAGACCGGGTGCCAATCATTAAAGTAATTATGTTGACAGTTTCTGAGCAAGAGCATGATGTACAAGCGGCACTCAAAGCTCAAGCGCGAGGTTACGTATTGAAAGGTGTTGCGTCAGACGATTTAGTTAATATTTTGCAGGATATCAGCCGTGGAGACTCGTATATCTCTCCAAATTTAGCCGTTAACCTGCTGATGCGAAGCACTGAGGATGCGCATAAAGATACACCTGATGATTTCGACTTAAACGATCGTGAGCGACAAATTCTTGAAAAACTCTCAATAGGGATGAGTAACAGAGAAATTGCTGATGACATACATTTAAGCGAAAAAACGGTCAAACATTATATGACCAATATTATGCACAAGTTGCATGTGAGTAACCGTGTGCAGGCCGCAATCAAAGCTTACGAAATGGGTAGGCAGTCTGGAAGAAAGTGAGAACGACGTTTGCTTGACCGAGAAAGACGCTTAATTAACATAGTTAAGCTAAATTGCCGACTTTAGTCTGATCAATTGGCTACCTTCGTCCATAGTGTTATTGGTTTAGTAACAGTAGACTTCTCGAGTGGTTAGGTAGGATCTATAAATCAGCTTCAGCCGCTTCAAGTTTTGGGTAGGGTTGGGTAAATCCTTTTTTGGTTGGAGTCTGATTTGTATTTTTGATAAGAGGTTTTGTAGGGAAACCGATGACGATCAAAGAATTGCTAAACCAGTGAGCTCCCCTTTTTGGGGAGCTTTTTTTTGTTAAATATTGGCTTCAGTCATGTGGCTTCCGATACTTCGTCGCCCGACAATATTTTATGGCAGCTCAGTGCAATCTTAGCGCAGCCAAATTAAGTTGATAAGCGCTCTAACAATCTAGTTAACGATGCTTTCGCCGCTGATAATAGTCACCTAACAGCATTTCAAACTGCAGACCGAACTGTATGGCGCTTTTGTATGATCGGTGAGGTTGATCTTTTTCCCATCTCAAATCAAAGCCAGTCTCCATAAATAGCCAATTTCTCAAGATTGGGCAAATATAGGTAAGTGTTACGCCGTATTCAGGTACCGATACCGCGGATTTTTCTTCGCCGCGTAAATATATGCTCGACGAAATTCCACGCTTATCGCTTAGAGAATGGTGCCATGAAGTATCGGCGAACCACTCGATTTGCTCGGCTTCTTCCGTGTATTTTACACTCCCGTGGGTTACCCAGATATCATTGTCGCCTATTAATTTGGTGAAATCAGCGCTACTGCTTATCCCAAAGCCGTCTTGTTTTCTCCAAAATGCGGTTTGAGTGGTGTGTAAAAACTTATCATCGGCTACTCGAAACATGTATCTATACGCCAGCTTGGCATAAGGGCTAACACCACTGCTCAGTTTTGCGCCGACCGACACATCAAAACCATTACTGTCTTCACTCGGTGTACGGTAGCCGAGGCCGACCAACCATTCGCTATCTTCATCATTAGTAGACCTTAGACCTACATTGTTTAGTCGATCCTCGTTTACTTCTGTGTTAGCGAGATAGCTGTCTTCTTCTACTCGGCCGACAAAAGCCTTTAGACGCTTGCTAACATTCGGCAATTCGGCATTTATCCTTACCCGGATGCGAGGGTCTAAGCCATCGATTTCATCTTGCTTGAAGCCGATTGAAAGTTTCCCGGTGAACTTCTCACCCTCAAATTCTTCGTCGTCGCCAAATAGACCATCCAACCAGCCGGCGGTATTACATAACCTTGAATGAGTCCTCGCGCGTAAACCGTCTACCCACTCGTCGCTGGCGCGTTCAGGTAGGCAGCCATTGCCGTCTTTGGCTAGCTTCTGATCGGTCGTAGACCTGGTTTCAAGATCGCTAATTACCGGCTTAACCTGCTCAGTTTGATCTGCCACAGCGACTTGCGAGACCAAAATCAGGTTCGAGATAAGCGCGATAAAGGAAAAACTTAGCCAACATTTATTCATATTATTGTTATTTTTTTTGATATGAACCTAAAAGCTATCATAGTCATCAGAAGGATAGTATCGTTCATAGTCTATTTCGTCACTTTCTAGGCTACTGTCAATCAATGCTTTTACATCAGATTCCACCTTGGTGATGTACTCGCTCTGGTCAGCTCGCTCGGCAGATGTGCGTAAGGCGCTACCCCAGGTAGCTACATGAGTATTGTTTATGCGTCGGATGTCATTGTCTTGCGACCACTCATTGGCGATCAAAATACCGAGTGCTCGGATCCTTTTCGCCATCCTCTGCTTATCTTTTTGATTATCAATAGAGGCTAAAAATCGCTCTGAAACACGATTCCACCCGTTTGGATACAGGATGGTTCCTTGATGAAAACGTACAATCCACACTAGGTGGGCCTCCAGTGCTTCCGGTTCGGCAGTGCTTATCTGTCGGTTTTCTAGAAACGCTTTAACGAAAATCTTTCGGTCGGGGAGGTCTGCGGGCCAATTCTTCTTGGCCGCTAAGGTGCTACAACCAACAAGCATTAGCAATGTAAGAATGAGGGAAAGATTTAAAAAAGGTTTTTGCATTATTTTGCGGGCTTCGAGACGTGGTTTTTATTAATATTGTCTGTAAATCGGATGATATGTCAATTTTATTGCAAATATGGTCATTTAGGAGACATTGTTCAGTGCCGTCTTTGCGATATACTTGACGAAGTTATATATCATTGATATTAAACTGAGATTCAGTTGTTAAGTTTCGTGACATATTTGCAATAGATATTGGAAAAATGACTAGAACAATGTTTAATAACACAATCTTTGTGGTGGTTGGTTTAATTTATATTTTGCTGTGATCGATGACGGGTTGTTTAGATCGAGCGTGAAAATCACCGGAGAGACTCTTTAAACCCAACTCGACCTCACTGACTGTCGTCAAGGGGTTGTATTTAGGGTTAGTAATTTATTTTAGCGCACACTGTAGGGGTATATTGTGGATCTAAGAAAACGTCGTAGTCAAGAAAAACTTCAATTAGCTTTAGCACAGCATTTACAAAGTAAAACTATTGATGAAATCACCATTGGTGAATTGACCAAAACCGCCGGGGTAAGTCGGCAAACATTCTATTCAAACTTCGATAGCAAGCAGTCGATTCTATTGTCAAGAATAGAAGCGTTGTTTGAAAAAGCATGGACTAAAACCGAAGTCCTTATTCAAAATTCAGAAATCGGTCGCGAGGAATTCGTAGAAGTTAGTGTTCGTAACTTACTTGAAGAGTGCGACAAAGAGCGAAAAATGATGCGAGCGGCCTTTACTGGTCAAGCTGGGATTCAATGTTTGTCGTTATTGAAAACGTTGATTGCGAGACTTATTTCAGATCGTATTTTGTTTCAATTTAATCACAACTTTAATGCTCATCAGTTAGATACAATTTCTGACTTTTATGCGGGTGGCGTTATCGGCACGGTTCAAGGTTGGTTGGTTGATGATAGTGCAATGAAAGATATCAATTCAGTTGCGCGCCAGATCGGCCGACTGATACCACATGGTTTAGATGGCTACATTGCCAAGCCGTGTTAGATTGTTACTTTTGTTAAAGAACCTTTTGTTGAAGAAGCTTTGATTTTTGAAGCTTTGATTTTTGAAGAAAATTTGATTTTAGGAGTCTGGTAGTTAAGGCTCCGAAGCTCAGGTTTTAAAGCCTAAGGCTTTAAAGGGCTAAGGTTTTAAAGGCTAAGGTTTGCTAGTAAACGAAAGGCACTCGATATTCTCGAGCGCCTTTTTTTTCGGGTGGTAAGTTGTTGTCTTTTTAAGCGCGCTCGACGTACTCGCCAGTTTCAGTATTGACCTTTATTTTTTCACCGATATTTACAAATGTTGGTACTGTAATACGAATGCCCGTTTCCAGTAGTGCCGGTTTGCCACCACTGGCCGCCGTTTGACCCTTAATCACGCCTTCTGTATCAGTAACCTCTAATATGACGTTGGATGGCAAATCGACGCCAATCGGAGTTTCGTCATAGAACATGATTTGCACATCAGTGTTTGGCAATAAGTAACCAGTTTGCTCAGACAGGTCATCAGCGCTTATTGTTAATTGCTCGTAGTTCTCTGAGTCCATAAAAATATAGTCGCTACCTTCAGCATACAAATACTGCATTTTACGTGGCTCAACATGTGGCTTTTCAACCTTATCGGTTGAACGAAAACGCTCATTTAACTTGGTGCCGTTAATGATGTCTTTTAGCTCGCATTGAACAAAAGCGCCACCTTTACCCGGTTTAACATGGCTTTTCTTGAGCACCCGCCATAGATTGCCTTGATGCTCGATTAGGCCACCGATGCGGATTTCGTTCGCTGATATTTTTGCCATGATTATTCTTATAGAGGGTTTCTATGTGTTTAGGTGATTAGCTTTTGCTGATTATAGGCGAATCAAGCTACGAATGCCTCGCTTATACACGGTATAATCAGAGCAAGCTAATTAACCTAGTATCCAGACTAAACGTTACCGTGTCATTTGATCACAAAACCTTCCTGCAAAACGTTGGCCAAGGGCCAGGCATCTACCAGATGTTCGACTCTGAAGGTGCATTGCTATATGTCGGCAAGGCTAAAAATTTAAAAAACCGCTTATCGAGCTATTTTCGTACCACCGGCTTATCGATTAAAACCGAAGTCATGATGAAAAAAGTAGTTGACGTACAGGTAACGGTAACCTTCACTGAAAACGAAGCATTGATCTTAGAGTCAAACCTGATTAAAGATCGCAAGCCTCGCTACAACATTCTACTGCGCGATAGCAAAAGCTACCCATTCATACATATAGACGACTCGCATGACTTCCCTCGATTAAGTTTTTATCGTGGAGACCGAAGTGCACCAGGCAAGTATTTTGGCCCATATCCAGGTGTTTCAGCAATACGTGAGACCCTGTCACTGCTACAAAAGGTACTGCCGGTACGCCAATGCGATGACGTATTCTTTAGCAATCGATCTCGACCTTGCCTACAGTATCAAATTAAGCGCTGTAGTGGCCCATGCGTGGGCTTAGTAAGCAAAGAGGCATATTCTAAAGATATCGAGCTAGCGGGCATGTTTTTACAAGGTAAAGACGAGTCACTCAATGAGTTACTGCAAAGCAATATGGCGACGGCCTCTGAGGATTTGAAGTTTGAAGAGGCGGCCGGTTGGCGTGACCGTATAAACGCGCTGCGAAGAGTGCAGTCGCATCAATCGATCACCTCTGGGCATAGTGATGTTGATATCCTCACGGTGGCAAGCCTGCATGGCAAAGTCTGTGTAGAGGTAACCTTTATTCGCGGCGGCCGACACAGCGGTAGCAACGGCCACTACCCGAAGGTCTTATTAGAGTTTACCGAAGCTGAAATTCTGTCGGCGTTTATTACTCAGTATTATCATCGTCGGCAAGCGCCAAAAGAAATTATTATCGGCATAGAGCTCGAAGGGCAAGCCGAGCTCGAGACGTGGTTGACCGAACAGTCAGAACGCAAAGTAATAATTACTAATTCGGTTAGAGGCCCACGGCGCGATTGGTTAGCGATGGCGCAACTGAATGTGACCGAGCGGCTTAAACGACACTTATCCGAGACTCAGAGCGTGCAAAAACGATTGCAAGCATTGACCGATGTGTTCCAGCTAGAGCAAACCATCGGTCGTATAGAGTGCTTTGATATCAGTCACACCATGGGCGAGCAGACGGTTGCCAGTTGCGTGGTATTTACCGATAAAGGCATAACTAAATCCGATTATCGCCGGTACAACATTAATAATATTACCCCCGGTGACGACTACGCCGCGATGCGACAGGCTATTCAACGGCGTTACAAGCGCGTGCTAAAAGAAGGGGCCAAACTGCCCGATGTGTTATTGATAGATGGCGGTAAAGGGCAGTTGTCGTCGGCGGCTCAAATCATGCGCGAATTACAAATTAACGACGTGCTGTTGGTTGGCGTTGCTAAAGGTGAGGGTCGTAAACCTGGTTTAGAGACACTCTTTATCGAGGGGCAGTCGATCGGTATTAAGCTAGCGGCTAACTCAGCGGCAATGCACCTAGTACAGCAGATACGCGACGAAGCACATCGTTTTGCCATTACCGGCCACCGAGCCCGGCGAGGCAAAGCGCAAACACAATCAGTGCTGCAAGAGATTCCTGGTATTGGCGCTAAACGCAGGCAAGCGTTGCTAAAGCACTTTGGTGGTCTTCAGGGCATTCAGCAGGCTGGTGTGAAAGACCTAAACAAAGTGACCGGTATTAATGACGACCTAGCTGAAAAGATATATCAATATCTGCAAAAATAGACTCGATAACACCCCTAAGCCTAGCCATTTTCAAATCAGTTTAATGTTACACTTCGGACATAATTTGACCACATTTTTACGCAATGATAAACATACCTAATTGTCTGACCTTTTTCAGAATCCTCGCCATACCGTTAATCATTGGCGCGTATTTTTCTGGCTGGACATACGCTAACTGGTATTGCACGGTGTTATTTGCCCTAGCGGGTATCAGCGATGCGCTCGACGGTTATTTAGCCAGACGTTGGAATCAAACGTCTAAACTCGGCGAATTTCTAGATCCAGTTGCCGATAAATTACTAGTCTCAACCATGTTGCTGCTGGTGATGAGCAACTTTGAACTGCAACAGGCTTTATGGTCCAAGTTCTTGTTTGTGATAACCGTGATCATTATTATCAGCCGCGAGATCACCGTTTCAGCATTAAGAGAATGGATGGCCGAGCTAGGTAAACGCGCAAATGTAGCGGTATCTCAAGTTGGTAAATACAAAACCGGCATTCAGATGTCGGCGATAGGTGGCTTATTGTTTGCTCAACCGCTATTTGGTTTGCCCATCTTGTTTATGGCCGAGGTGTTGTTGTACGCGGCTGGAGTACTAACGATATGGTCGATGACTATTTATCTTAGAGCGGCGTATAAAGCGGTAAAAGATGATTAGAAATAGGCAATGGAACTATTTCGAAAAAAATTGAAACAATCATTGACTCATATTTCTAACTGCATATAATAGCGCCCACTCAAGCGGGAATAGCTCAGTGGTAGAGCACAACCTTGCCAAGGTTGGGGTCGCGAGTTCGAATCTCGTTTCCCGCTCCAGAATACCGAAATCGGGAAAAGCTCATACTTTTCCCGTTTTTGTTTTAGAATAACTTTATCTTTTACCGTTAAAATAGAGTTGAAGTAGATCGTCTGACGGCTCGATGGCAGAGTGGTTATGCAGCGGCCTGCAAAGCCGTGTACGCCGGTTCGACTCCGGCTCGAGCCTCCACTCTTTATTGTGGAGGCGAGTTAGATTTTCTCAGCCTTACAATTGCAAGGCTAAAGACAAGGGAGCCAATCCCAGCAACATTTTATATCCGTTAGCCCGGGTGGCGAAATTGGTAGACGCAACGGACTTAAAATCCGTCGGGGGCAACCCCTTGCCGGTTCAAGTCCGGCCCCGGGCACCATTTCTTTCCACAAGGTTTGGCAACAACGAGAATAAAGTAGTACACAAATTTTATGCGGGAATAGCTCAGTGGTAGAGCACAACCTTGCCAAGGTTGGGGTCGCGAGTTCGAATCTCGTTTCCCGCTCCAATTTGATACTACTTTAAATTCCTCTAAATCGTCCTGTTTAAAAACCTCTCTGTGAGTTCCTCTATTGTTAGTCACTGATGCTGAGCTTTAGCCATCCTAAACGCCTAACGCTAAGCCTGTCATCCTGAGCGCAGCCGAAGGATCTTTTCTACTAACCCGCAATTATCAAAACGTTTCGCGTCAGACGAGACGCAGAAGATTTGGCGCGCACCAGCGAAGACGAAATCATCAGAGGCATTTATGTGCCCCGCAACGATTCTGAAAAACTAACCATATCTAATGCCCTAGATCGATATCGAAAAGATGTTTCCCCAACAAAACAAGCATCGACTCGCGAACGAGAAAAAAGCCGCATCAAGCAGTTAAAAAGTTCGCTCGAAAATTACAGCTTAGCCTCACTAAACTCCGAGACCATTGCCCAGTATAAAGAACGGCTCAGCGATAAACGCATTGCCGATGGTAAGAGTAATAACACCGTCAGATTAGAGCTCGCCTTACTCAGCCATTTATACACAACCGCGATCAGAGAATGGGGGCTAGGCGTTGCCTTCAACCCCGTTAAAGCGCTGTTAGCGCTCTTGCAGCACATCGTCGGCAATTGATCCTGCATTGCTCTACCTCCTGAATACCCCACAAGGGGTTACCGAGGTCCATTCAGTCCTGTGCCGCGCTTGCAAAGCGCACTAAATTACCCGTAGATCCATACTTGTACAACATATTGGACATGATATGCTGGTTCGATATATTGTACGATTAAGGTGATCCCCAATGAAAGTAGTAAATTTTTCTGAAGCTCGCAATCAACTTAAAAGAGTTCTTGATGAAGTTGTGAATGACGCTGATTACACCATTATTTCTCGCCGTGACGCTGATGATGCTGTTGTAATGTCTTTGGACTACTTTAATAGTCTTATGGAAACAGTTCATTTACTGAAGAGTCCCGCAAACGCAGCCCACTTATCAAAATCAATAAAGCAATACCGAGAAGGTAAAACTAAACAATATGATTTGACTGATGATTGAGATCTTATCTTGGACTAAGGAAGGGTGGACTGATTATGGGTACTGGCAAACTCAAGACAAAAAGACACTGAAACGAATTAATAAACTAATAATAGATTCACAACGATCTCCATTTTCAGGGCTCGGTAAACCCGAGCCTTTTAAGGAAAACCTATTAGGTTTTTGGTCGCGAAGAATTGATGATACCAACAGGCTTGTCTACGCAGTTGATCAAAATCAAATCACGATCATTGCTTGTCGTTACCATTATGGAAAATAATTTAACAAGGGCAACCGCGCTTCGTGAGCCGATTAAATTGCTTATTCGGCTCATAAATCAGCATTTAATGAGCCGAATAGAGAAGAGTGAGGTGACTGATGAGTTTTCACTGGCTTCAGCCGTTATCGCGGCGCGTGCCGTTGCAGGCTTAACTCAGGAAGAATTGGCCGATAGAATGAATGCTAAGCAATCGCTGGTGGCTCGCATTGAGTCGGGTGATCAGAACATCACTGTTAAGACTTTGTTGCAGGTGGCCGAAGCCACGGGCACACATTTAAAGATTTCATTTGAGCAATAATATTTGAAACTAACGCTCACTAAAGCGAATATTCTTAATCATTATGCGCTGCTTACGACCTATTCAGAGAAGCATCGCCGGTATCACACCGCTGCACATATCAGCGCGACCTTAAAACATCTCGATACGATTACTGATTTAGCAAATAACGCCTGTGAAATTGAAATAGCACTCTGGTTTCATGACGCAATTTATAAACCGTTTTCAGCCAGCAATGACTTAGACAGTGCAGTTTGGGCATCAACGTTCCTATCAGATAATGGGGTCGCTAAAGAGCGTATTGATCGTGTTTATAATTTGATTATGGCCACGGTTCATACTGCTGAGACCCAAGGAAATGACCAATTGCTTATGGTAGATATCGACCTCTCAATACTTGGCACTAAATCAACGGTCTTTGATCAGTTTGAGAAGGATGTGCACTATGAATATAAGCGTGTGCCTTATTTTCTGTATCGAAAAAAGCGCAAGGAAATATTGGCCAGCTTTCTAGAGCGTGACCGAATATATCGATACGATTTCTTTCACTCAAAGCTTGAAGAACAGGCGAGGGTTAATTTGAGTAATGCGATTGAGGTGCTCTAATATTTTAGAGTTATGAGTGCGGATTTTAGACTTAGTGCGCATTTTATAAAGTATTGATTTTGAAAGGTGAAATTTTGCCGCTGAGAATATCTAAATAGAACTAATTAGGATACCGGTGGATGCTACATGCCTTGTTGGGCTATATTCCAAGGCAATTCGTAAAAACAACAACGCGCAGTAATAATGCGTTACTCCCAAAGGAATACAGGCACATGGTCACAGGTGAGTTAAAGAGCCAAATCGATAAAATATGGGAGTCATTTTGGACTGGGGGCATTGCTAACCCGTTAACGGTGATTGAGCAGTTTACCTTCTTACTGTTTTTGCGCCGCTTGGATGAGCGCCAACAGCTGCAAGAGAAGAAAGCCAACATGATTGGTGGTGAGGTGCAGGATGCACTTTACACCGATGCGCATAGCAAGTTCCGTTGGCATAACTTCAAAAACAACGACCCCGAAACCATGTTTGGCTTATTCACTCAGCCGCAGCTTGATGCCGACAACCTCACGGTATTCGATCACATGAAGCAGCTCGGCACTGGGGCGGGCGTTTTTGCACGCTACATGAAGGGCGCTACCTTTATGATCACCACGCCCAAGCTGTTGGATCAAGTCGTGCAAATGATCGACAAAATCCAAATGGACGACCGTGACACCAAAGGCGATTTATACGAGTACCTGCTGTCAAAAATAGCCACCGCTGGTCGCAACGGACAGTTCCGCACACCGCGACACATTATCAAGATGATGGTCGAGATGATGGAGCCGAGCAAAGAAGACACAATCTGTGACCCAGCTTCGGGCACAGCGGGCTTCTTAGTTGGATCAGGAGAATACATTCACGAACATCACCCTGACTGGTTGCATGAAAAAGCCTTTCGTGAGCATTTCAACAGCGCCATGTTCACCGGCATTGAGTTCGATAGCACCATGCTGCGTATCGGTGCCATGAACCTGCAATTACACGGCATTGAAAACCCTGAGTTAATCGGCCATGACGCCCTCAGCGAAACCAACGCCGGTATTCGTGACCAGTTCAGTTTAATCTTGGCTAACCCGCCATTCAAAGGCTCGCTCGATTACGACAGCGTTGAAAGCTCCTTACTGAAAACCGTTAAAACTAAAAAGACCGAAATTCTATTTTTAGGCTTAATCCTCCGCATGCTTAAAATTGGTGGTCGCTGCGCGGTAATCATTCCAGACGGTGTGTTATTTGGGTCATCCAACGCGCACAAACAGATTCGCCAAACGTTAATCGAGCAAAACAAACTCGAAGCCATTATTTCAATGCCGAGTGGTGTTTTTAAGCCGTATGCGGGAGTCAGTACCGCTGTGGTGGTATTCACTAAAACCAATAATGGCGGCACCGATAACGTCTGGTTTTATGACATGCAGGCTGATGGTTATAGTTTGGATGACAAGCGCAGCCCGGTCAAAACGGATGATATTCCAGATATTATTGAGCGTTATAAGAATCGAGATAATGAGGCAGGTCGTGGCCGTACGGAGCAGAGTTTTCTTGTGCCGTTTGATGAGATTAAAAAAAACGACTGGGATTTGAGTATTAATCGGTATAAAGAAGTCGTTTATCAAGAAGTTGAGTATGCGCCACCGGTGGATATTATTGCCAAGATTGAACAGCTGGATCTTGAGCGGGCTGATGTGTTGCAGGTGCTGAAAGGATTGCTAAAGTGACAAACCAACGAACATACGAATTGCCACAAAGCTGGTGCTGGAAAAGTCTTGGAGATGTTGCAACCTTGATCAATGGTCGCGCCTATAAAAAAAATGAGTTATTGGATGAAGGGCCAACACCGGTTTTGCGAGTAGGTAATTTCTTTTCAAATAGAGGGTGGTACTACTCTGACTTGAAATTACCAGACGACAAATACTGTATCAGCGGCGATCTTTTGTATGCTTGGTCCGCATCATTCGGGCCAAAAATCTGGGAGGGCGGCAAAGCCATATATCATTACCATATTTGGAAAATCATTACGTCTGCCGAAATCGACAAAAAGTTTTTGTATTGGCTGCTTGAGCAAGATTCAGAGGACATCAAATCATCTGGAAATGGCATTGCAATGATGCATGCAACTAAGGGAGGAATGGAAAAAAGACAAATCCCCCTCCCGCCCCTAGCAGAACAAAAACAGATCGCGGAAATCCTCGATGCGGCGGATAGTCTAAGACAAAAAGACCAGCAACTTATCGAGCATTACACCGCACTCAGCCAATCCCTGTTTTTGGATATGTTTGGTGATTACTTTAAGCGTAAAGAGTGCTATCAAGAAATAGGCGAAGTCACCAATTTCATTGACTACAGAGGTAAAACACCAGCGAGAATAGTTTCTGGAATCCCATTAATAGGCGCAAAAAGTGTGAGGCCAGGGTATTTTGATAAGTCTAGGTTAGATTTCATTTCAGAGAAAACGTACCAAAACGTCATGACTAGAGGCTATCCAAGAATAGGGGATGTATTGTTTACTACAGAAGGTGCCACAATGGGTTATACATGCAGGATACCTAATGGTTTCGATAGGTTTGCAGTGGGTCAGAGGCTGATAACGTTGCAATCCAAACATTTATATAACAACGTCGCGTTAGAATTTGTAATCAACTCAAGGGAGGTACAAGGAGAAATTTTCCTACAAGCCACGGGCAGTGCTGCGAAGGGGATCAGGTCAGCCAAATTCGCGAAAATTCTAATTCCAGTCCCCCCCCTAAAGATCCAAGATCAATTCGCAGAAGGTATCATCAGCATCGATCTACAAAAACAACAAGCCCAAGAAAGTCTCGCCAAATCTGAAGATTTATTTAACAGTCTGTTACAACGCGCCTTCAAAGGCGAACTAACCGGCAGTAAAGCTGCGTAAAGTTATGACTACAAAGCAGGAAGCACAGTAGATATGAGTAATTTCAAGTTCATCAAAACGGATTTTCCCGCTCTATATGCCGATGCGCTTGAAGCTGAACAACTCACCTTTGTGTCGCCCAAAGCCGCGGCGATATTTTGTCGCAGTACCTTAGAGAATGCCATCAACTGGCTGTATGACCACGACCCTAAGCTTACACGCCCGTGGCGAGCCGATTTAAGCACCTTGATGCACGAGCATGCGTTTCAGTCGATGTTCAATCAAACGCTGTTTGGTGAGTTTAACCTAATTCGCAAAACCGGCAATATCGCGGCGCACGGCAAGAGCGTAAGCCAGCAAGATGCCTTAGCTTCGCTCAAATACCTGTTCCGCTTTCTGCGCCACCTTGCTATTTACTACGGTGATAAAACACCAGACACACAGACGTTTGATGAACGCTTAATTCCTAGGCCACAAGAGCCAGGTTCAGGCACGGCAAAGCCAACAAAACCGATGTTCGATGCTAAGCAGCTTAAAAAGCTGTTGGATAAAATCGAGCACAAAAATAGCGAGGCTCGAAAGGCCGAACAAACTATTCTTGAACAGGCGAAAGCCAACGCTGAGTTAAAACGCCAACTCTATCAACAAGTGGCTGAATTGGCCGCGCGCAAAGCGCAGCGTGAGAAGGCGATTGATGTAGACGTGGCAGTGCCTTTGTTAGTATCCGAAGCGGAGACTCGCAAGCGCTACATTGATCTGTCACTGCAAGAATGCGGGTGGAGCGATTTACAGCCCGGCTACCACCTTGAATACGAGGTCACGGGCATGCCGATCAGCACTAACAAATCCGGTATTGGTTACGTGGATTATGTGCTGTGGGGCGATGATGGTTTGCCACTAGCGGTGGTGGAAGCCAAAAAAACCATGGTCGACCCGCGCCGAGGTAAGCATCAAGCAGAATTGTATGCCAACTGCTTAGAAGCCATGACGGGGCAGCGGCCGATCATTTTTTATTCGAGCGGCTTTGAAACGTATATTTGGGATGATCAGTTTTACCCCGAGCGAGAAGTACAAGGCTTTTACAGCAAGGATGAGTTACAGCTGTTAATCGAGCGGCGCACTGCACGAACCGATATACGCCAGTTTGAGGTCGATAAAGAGATTGCTGGGCGCGCCTATCAGTTAGAGGCGATTCAGCGCGTGGCGGAAAATACCGTGAGCGTGAATCAACAAGGTGAGTTGCGTGGTCGTGCTCGCGAGAGCCTATTGGTGATGGCCACCGGTAGCGGTAAAACGCGCACCTCGGCGGCCATTGTGGATATGTTCACTAAGTGTAACTGGGCAAAACGAGTGCTGTTTTTGGCCGATCGCAATGCCTTGGTAACACAAGCAAAGAATGCGTTTAATACTCATCTGCCCAACCTATCGGCAATTGACCTAACCAAAGAAAAACAAGACGATGGCACCCGCTTAGTGTTTTCGACCTACCCAACCATCATGAATCGCATCGATGGTTTACGTGATCAGGAATCACGTTTCTACGGAGTTGGGCACTTTGATTTGATTATCATCGATGAAGCGCATCGCTCGGTGTATCAAAAATACAAAGCGATATTTGATTACTTTGACGCCTTGTTGATTGGTTTAACCGCCACACCGAAGACAGACATAGATCACAATACCTACGGCTTATTCGGAATTGAAGACGATAACCCTACCTTCGCCTACGAATTAGACAACGCCGTGGCTGAAGGCTTTTTGGTGCCGTTTAAGGCCATGTCTGTGCCGTTGAAGTTTGTGCGCGAAGGCGTGCATTACAATCAGTTGTCTGAGTCTGAAAAGGCGGAGTACGAAGAGAAATTCGGCGACCCCTCGCAAGGGGATGCGCCCGACACGATTAGCAGTGCTGCGATCAACAAGTGGTTATTTAATACTGATACGGTAGATCAAGCATTAAGCCATTTAATGTCCTTTGGTCTTAAGGTTCAGGGTGGCGACAAGCTGGGTAAGACGATTATCTTTGCTAAGAATCATGAGCATGCTCTGTTTATAGAAAAACGCTTTAACAAGAATTACCCTGAACACGCGGGTAAGTTTTTACGCGTTATCGACAACTATGAAACCAAGGCGCAAAACCTGCTGGAATTGTTTGTTGATGAATACGAGGAAGTAGACCCGCAGATTGCGGTATCGGTCGACATGATGGATACCGGCGTGGATGCGCCACGGGTGGTGAACTTAGTGTTTTTCAAGCAGGTTAAATCCTCCACCAAGTTCTGGCAAATGATCGGGCGGGGTACACGGCTTTGCCCTGATTTATTTGCCCCAGGCCAAGATAAAGACCATTTTTTGATATTCGATTTTTGCGAGAATTTTGAGTTCTTTAAAGTAAACCCCGATGGTGTTAAGGGCACTCTGGTTAAAACCCTTACACAGCGTGTTTTTGAAGCAAAACTGGACGTCGCTATGCTGATTCGAGAGAAGGGCGACAGTAGTGAGAACGAGCGAGAGTTGGCGGCTAACTATATCGATGAACTACACCAACAGGTTGCCATGTTAGATAGAGATCGCTTCCCTGTGAGAGCCAAACTGCGCGCGGTGGTTGAGTTTAGTAACAAAGACCGCTGGCAGAACTTATCGAAAAGTGACTTGCTCGATATCAACACCCAAGTTTCGGGCCTAGTTTTGCCACCGAAGGGTGATGATGAATTGGCACGCCGATTTGATCTGTTAATACTCAATTTTCAACTTGCGTTGTTGACTGGTATCACGGTTACTCATGGGTTTATTAATAAGATAAACGGGCTGGTAACTGACTTGCTCAAAAAACTGAATATTCCAGCCGTTGCAGCACAATCTGAGTTACTCAAGGAACTGCAAACAGAATCTTTCTGGCGGGCTGTAAATATCAATCGTCTCGACGATGTGAGAACCGCTTTGCGCGACCTGATGAAGTATATCGACAAACAAAGCCAAGAGAATGTGATTACGACGTTTTCAGACACGCTTGACGAGACTGGAATAACCGAGCACGGCATGATACCGAGCTATGTGAATCTACAGAGCTATAAAGACCGCGTGGAGTCCTATGTACGCCAGCATTCAGATCATCTAGTGATTCAAAAACTGAAGACCAACAAGCCTATAACCGACGTCGAATTGGAGGCGCTTGAGACAATTCTGTTTGACGCTGAACATGTGGGTACAAAAGAAGATTACTTGAAAAACTACGGAGAAAAGCCACTCGGCGCATTTGTACGTAGTATTGTTGGATTAGACGCCAATGCCGCGCAGGAAGCCTTCGCCGACTTTATCCGCGAAGGCAATTTACGCGCTGATCAAATGACGTTTATGAATACGATCATCAGCTACCTAACTAAAAATGGCGTTATCGCAAAAAACATGCTGTTTGAATCACCGTTTACTGATGTGCATGATCAGGGCTTGTTAGGCGTGTTTGATGATGCAGCTGCAATGAATGTGATTCGTTTGATTGATCGGATTAATTTGAATGTGGTGCCGCTTAGTAGTAATTTTAAAGCCAGCTAATTCTTTTTAACCAACTAATGCTACGCAATACCACCAACACTCAGAGAACCCATTGCCACTAGATTTGTCAAATGTTGCTGATGACAAGAGTATTTCAGACGAAGAGCTGATTAAAGCGTTTGGGGTCTTGCTGAGTGCTATGCAGCAGCGCCAGATCATCAGAACGAAAAACATCGTCGGTGAGCTTGGTGAACGTTATTGTGAAATGACTTTTAATCAGCAAGCTGATTTACCTAATCTAAATCTAGTACCTACGAATGCTATGGATATTGATGCGACGGGAGATAATGGGCTGACCTATTCAATAAAATCGGCATCCTTTTCAAGTGCTAAACGAACGGGTGCGTTTCATCTAGCCGAAGATCATGCCGCTCAAGATAAGCGCTTCGACTATCTGTTGGTTTGTATTTTGAATGATTCAATGTCGTTGAGGGCTATCTATCGCTTTGATTGGGAGATGTTTTGGAAACTAAAAAGCTGGAGTAAGACTCAAAAGGCTTGGTTTTTGAGTTTAAGTAAACGGAATCTTGTGCTTGCTAACAAGGTGCATGGTTAATGAGCACGCTATTTAGACTTAAGTAAGGATGGTGATGGACACCGGTGTGAGTGGGGAAAAACATACTAGGGAGTCATTTGATAAGTTCTACTTTGTGCGCAGTTGGACTTCCGATTTAGTTTATAAAGTGAAGTATCGGAATACAGGTGATTCGTTGGTCTTTTCTGAAATTTGAACAAAAGCGACCTTGGCTATCAATGATAATGTCATAAAACTGAGTTTGAAGAGAAAGCAGGGTTAATTGAGTACAGTTCGAGCGTGAAAAACCGAGAGAAGATGAATAGCTGGACATCCACTCATTAAAATTGAGACGCCGGCATCACACTACTATCAATGCTTTTCAAAAGTTGGTTGCTAGTATCGTTTTAGAGGATGACTGGCGAGCAGCTACATCGTCAGGTAAGTACCCGCTTACTTCACTAACCAGAGCTTTTGCCAGGTCTGGGTTTACGAGCGGACGTCAATAGTTCAAAGGTCGGTTGCTTACTGGCCTTTTTATCAAAGGTAATGGTGAAATCACAACCTGAAGATTGGTTCACTCTAGCAAGCAGATGATCGGGAAAATCTGCATTTGAGTTTTTGTAGTCGGATAAGGCGCGCCAAACTACTTCAGGTTGTTGAACCTCTAGCTGACCTACCTGCAGCAATTCTTCAATGATATGCGCTATTTGCTGTGTGTCTTGGTCGTAACTACTTTCCAACACCCAGGCCAGTTCACAAAGCACAATCTGGCCGATGAAACAGGGTTCATCCTCCGTGCAATTTTTTTCGATAAAATTGGTGGCAAGCTTTGCTTGGGCCGGATCGTCCTGCACCAGATAGCGCACTAGTACATTAGTGTCGAGTGCGATCAAGAAAGACCTGCCTTGCGTTTGACTGCGTTATTCATGGCTTCGATGCTGACGGGTTCTTTGGGCTTGGCCACCAGACCTTTTAGGGCGCTCAGCGGTTTCTTAATGGGCACCAGATTAATTGAGCCGTCTTCGTCTCTAATAAAACTAATTTTATCACCGGCATGTAGATCGAGTTGTATCCGAATATCTTTCGGGATGGTGATCTGACCTTTACTAGTAATGGTTGCGGTAATCATTGTTTACCTCTGATATCGTGTAGTTGAAGATGCATCTTACTATATAGTAAGGAGGTTATGTAAGGAATTATAGTGGTGACTTATTTCAAGGTGACCGCTTTCCGTTTCAGTTTCGCTTAATTTTCGTAAATAACTGATATTGCTAAGTAAGCTGTTATATTAAATTAGTGTTATAAGTGATTGATTGTAATTAATTAATAATCTCGATCTCACCCTTAAAATCCGTCGGTGGAAACCCCGTGCGGGGCACCCCGTGCCGGTTCAAGTATGGCTGCGCGGCGCAGTACCCGGGCACCATTCATTTCCACATGTTTGGCACTAACAAAAATAGTGTAGCAATCAAATTTTAAGCGGGAATAGCTCCGTGGTAGAGCACAACCTTGCCAAGGTTGGGGTCGCGAGTTCGAATCTCGTTTCCCGCTCCAATTTGACAATAAATACCTTTCAAAATTCTTTCCTACCACTCTAGTAATGCAATGAGCGTGCAGTATGAGTTCGTTGCAATTGAAACTCCATTTGTATGTGAATCTTTAAAATCTTAGCAATCAAGACCATGTTTAGCGCACAGACTTTGCTTGTCTGTACGCTTGAAATGCGGGCAAGGAGGCAACTAGCGTGGTCGCTAGAACAATCGATATGGCTATGATTAGACTGCTATAGGTAAATAGGTTGGTGCCAAGGTGCAAGCCAAGTTGTGTTGATATCTGTTTTTGCGCAATGGCCAGCGAAAGATAGAGTAGGGCACCTCCGGCAAGAATGCTTGTTATGCTGATTAACAGCGCTTCAATTTGAAATAATATAAACAGAAACGTTGGTGGCGCGCCGACGATTCTTAATAAGTGGATTTCGTTTTTACGCTCTCTGATAGAAGATGCCATTACCGCGGCAAGACCGAGTAAGGCGGCAACGAATATCATTGAAGAGATTAATCGTAAGGTGCTTTCGAGCATGGACATCATGCGCCAAAGTTCCGAAAGCGCTACTCCAGGCAAAATTGCCATTAGTGGTTCTGGTTCCATTTGATTGATTTCTCGTTGAAGGCGAAACGTCGCAACACGGGATTTGAGCCCGACGATAAAAGCGGTAATGCTGCTTGGTTTGAGATCCTCGCTGTTATCTTGATGAATGGCTTCAATACCTTCAAGCCTGACGTGTACAGTTTGATCAACTGGAGTGCCCGTTGCGGCAAGAATTCCAGTAATAGCAAACGAATATTGATCGTGAACGGTAAAGCTGGTGTCGCCGATGCCGTGCGATAGAGTAATTGGGTCGCCCAGTTGATAGTTTAAACTTGCCGCAACCTCAGCGCCTAAAACAACATCATAAATCTCTAAGAATTGATTGCCGTGAGTAAAGGAGAGAGTTTGCTTTTTTCCGTATTTAAAGTGCTTAAAATAGTCATTCGTTGTTCCGAGTACTCGAAAACCCTTGTGTGAATCACCCAATGATATTGGAATAGTCCAATCTACATTCGGGTCCGCTGCGATTCTTTGATACGAGCGCCAGCTAATATTGTTTACTGGTGAGCCTAATCGGAATACAGAGTACAACAAGAGATTAAGTTGGCCACTTCTTGCACCAACGATCAAATCTGCGCCTGATATGGTGCTGGAGAAACTTTCTTTAGATTCTTTGCGGATATGCTCAACGCCAAGCAATACAAAAATGCTGATGGTCATTGCAATACAGCTTAATACAACTGAGCTTTTTCTATCTAGTAGGCTTTTAGTGGCGAGTCTTATTAGCATTGCTTAAGGCTCGATAGTGTTGATATCTGACATCGAATCAACGCGTTGAAAGTACTGTTTTAACGATAGGTCATGACTGACGAAAACGAGTGTCATGTTGTGGCTATCAGCGGTACTCATCAATATTGACATAAACTGATCACGGTTAGCCTGGTCTAATGCTGAGGTTGGTTCATCGGCAATAAGAAGTCTTGGTTTGTTGACAATGGCTCTGGCAATCGCAACTCGTTGCTGTTGACCAATACTTAATCGGTTTACCGGTTTGTGCCATTGCGTCTGCGTGATATTCAGTTCGCGCAACAAAGGCTCGATGCCGCAATCTTGATTTTTTGCGTTTGAGTTCCGGGCGACGTAGTTGGTTAATTTAATATTGTCGATGGCTGACAGATACGGAATCAAATTAAAGCTTTGTGCAACATAGCCAATTTGAGTCCCTCGAAAAGTGTCTCGTTGTCGAGCCGTGAGGCTTTCTAATGCATGCCCCGCCACCAAAACCCGACCACTATCAGCAGAGAGTATGCCGCTCAATAAATTTAGTAGTGTCGACTTCCCGCTACCTGAACTGCCGATCAGTAATACATTTTCTCTAACATCAACCTGCCAAGAGGGTAAGTTTAGTGCGTGCGAATTCGATTCGCCTGAGTAGCTAAATTTAACCTGATTTAGATCGATAAGTGGCTCATTGCTACTCGTACTCATAAATAATCTATCTAGTATTTCAATCAATAGTGTAATACTATAACATAACAAGTTGATTTAACATCTTTGTCAATTCTGAATCGCTTGCGAGGATTATATTCTCCGTGGCTTGCCACGATATGGATTTTTGCTAGCAAAGAGATGCCCCGCCGCTCGCCTAAAAGCGCCTACTGTTGGTGCTGTGGGGAGTTTCGTTTAAACCCTAATTGAACCCCACTTACGTGTAGCGAACATGAACCGGCTAGCAGTCTATCCCCTCATTTTAATAACAATATTGCTGATCAGCGGATGCACTGAGTCGGCTAGTTCCAATTATCAAGAGCTAGCTTGGGAAGACCTTGAACCTGATTCGCAGAAGGCGGTTGCTCAGGGCGCTTCAGAGGGGGCAGCTGACGCCGGTGATGATTGGGCCACAGATGATTTCGATATAGATGCATTCACGCAAGGGCAGGGCATTCGGGGCCTATATTCGGGCGCTCCACCCCAAGCTTACTCAGTCGGTGTTGTCTCTGAGGTCAACGGTAAAAACATTCGCGTACCGGGCTTTATAGTGCCAATAGAGTTAGAAGCCGGAGGTTTAGTAAGCGAATTTTTTCTGGTTCCCTATTTTGGTGCTTGTTTTCACTTGCCTCCACCGCCTCCAAATCAAACTATTTACGTTAGTAGCGCGGAACCGGTCGAATACGACAGCATCTATGACCCGGTTTGGATTATGGGTGTCATAAAGACGGAGCAAACTGGCAACGATATTGCCACTGCCGCGTACACCATGGATTTTCACCACATAGAACCCTACGAAGAGTAAGGCAATTGCCTATTAAATGATGAAACTTCCTTCTATTAATGCATCCTTGTTATGCAAAAAAACACTCATATTACGATGCCAACACTGACGAAATTAACCTCTGACATACGAGGTCCTTCAGTACAGAGTAAGACTGTGCTGATAATTATTTTTTACATAAGTCTGATCAGCGCAAACGGTTTGGCGCACGGTAGCGAAACGCACGATGCTCACACCCATGGCGTCGGAAATTTAACCTTGGCATTTGAACATGGAGCCTTGGAAATACAGTTTGAATCGCCGGCGATGAGTCTATTGGGTTTTGAACATAAGCCCAAAACTCAAAAGCAAATAGACACCAGAGAAAAGACCAAAGCACTTCTAGAGTCATCAACGAAGGTAATATCCCTCGGCGGCGCTAGTTGCTCACTGAATAGGGTTGATGTAGATATTCTTGGCCCTGCGGGTCAGGCTTCAGGATATAAACAGAGGCAAGAACATGGTCAGGGCGATCACGATTCTGACCAGCGGCATGGCGCAAGCGATCAGCATAGTGAAAGCCATAGTGAAGACCATAGTGAAAGCCATAGTGAAAGCCACAGTGAAAACCATAGTGAAAGCCATAGTGAAAGCCATAGTGAAGTATCGGCGTTCTATAGTTTCGATTGTGCCGATGATAAGCAATTGCAGTTCGTCACCGTGTCCCTATTCGAGCATTTCTCTGGCCTTGAGAAACTCAATGTTAGCTGGGTAACAGCGACCCAGCAAGGCTTGGTTACTCTACGGCCAGACTCTGCAACGGTCGAACTCAGATAAGAAGATGGATACAGTAAATAAGACAGTCGAGATCGCAAAAAAAGAATGCGAAGCTCATGGGGCTGTGGTCACCACTAAAAGAGTGAACCTGTTATCGATATTGCTGTTGTCAGAAAAAGCAGTATCGGCTTACGAACTTGTTGATTTATATGAGCAGATGTTTCATGAGCCTGTGCCAGTGATAACTGTCTATCGAGTATTAGATTTTTTGCAAAGCAAAAATTTAGCGCACAAATTAGAAACGGCGAATAAGTTTGTTGTTTGCACTCATGTTGATTGCCTCCATGAACATCCCGCATCGCAATTTTTGATTTGTAGAAAGTGTCTAAAAGTTAAAGAGTTAAGCATGAGTCAGCTGAAATTTGACGAATTAAAACACACCATAGAACAGGCTGGGTTTCACCTTAATAGCTCTCAGCTTGAAATGAACTGCATCTGTAAGGTTTGCTACACCGATGCGAACTAAGTTGAATTTAAAATGAATATTTTATCATCCTATACTAATAATTTAGCAATCGGCTTATCTGCTTTTTGCGTTATCCATTGCTTGGCCTCGCCATTGTTGATCGTGCTTTTGCCCAGTTTGACTGCGTTGCAATTAGGTAATGAAGCTTTTCATGGCTGGTTGCTGATGGGAGTGATTCCGAGCAGTGTCTTTTCATTGTTAATGGGCTGCAAACAACATCAATTTTATCGAGTGATAGTAATTGGGTTTTGCGGCTTGCTGTTTTTAATATCAGCGGTTTTGGTAGAAGGCTTTGAGCATGGTGAACTTATGGAGAAAGTACTTACTGTTATAGGCGCTAGTATCGTGGCCTTTGGGCATTACTTAAATTTTCGTTTGTGTCGAGAGAATCGTAGGTGTGATTGTGATAGCCATACAAATCCTCAGTTATGAAGCGCGCTTACTTTGAAAACCTAGAACATTGCGCTAGGCCGGCTGTGCTTGAGCTAAATGAGGTGACTAATCAATTGGGCTTTGATTCTCGGGGCCTAGTGCCGGTGATTACTCAAGATGTCAGCAGTAAGGAAGTACTGATGCTGGCCTGGATGAATAAGGCGGCATTAAGCGAAACGTTGGCGACAGGTTACGTCACCTATTGGTCTCGTAGTCGAAACCAACTTTGGGTAAAAGGCGAAACCAGCGGTCATACACAAGAATTAGTGTCGCTCTCGATTGACTGTGACGGTGATGCAATCTTATGCCAAGTTAATCAGACTGGTGCTGCTTGCCACACGGGCCGCAAGCATTGTTTTTATCTTCAAGTGGACACGCAGCGTCAAATCGTCCGCGTTGTTGACAGTTAAATAATCTAGTCAGTAGCCTTATGCCTTTAAAACCCGATCGAATCTCCGCTGTGCCAACCAATATAATCACTGGTTTTCTGGGAGCTGGTAAAACCTCAACCATCCTACAACTACTTAAAAATAAGCCCAAGCAAGAACGTTGGGCCGTACTGGTCAATGAGTTTGGTGAAATTGGTATCGATGGAGCCTTGTTTGAGGCTCAGTACTCTGAGCAACAAGGTGTGTATATTCGCGAAGTACCTGGCGGTTGCATGTGTTGTACCGCGGGTCTTCCGATGCAGGTTGCGTTGGCGCAATTAATCAGACGAGCCAAGCCCGACCGAATACTGATAGAACCAACTGGCTTGGGTCACCCTAAGGAAGTATTGCAAACACTAAACAATGAGAATTTTCACGGTGTACTCGAAATACAGAAAATAGTGGCTCTGGTTGATGCACGGCAATTGTCAGACAGCCGCTACGCTGAACACGAGACATTCCAACAACAGCTGTCAATCGCCGACGTTATTGTTGGCAATAAACAAGACCTCTATAGCGAGCACGATAAGAACGTTCTGAAGGCCTATCTTCAAGAGCACGCTTTGAGTGACTTGAAACTAGTTTTCACCGAGCATGGTGCTATAGAGCAGTCATTGCTAGATGGGCCAAAAACAGTGACGCCTAACACCGCTCTTGGTGTTCTCACGTCTTTCTTTAAGCATAGCTCAGAAGACAATCATACTAATTTTAACGCACCGATTCCAGAATGTGGGTTTATCAAAGCCCTCAATCAAGGGGAGGGTTTTAATAGTGTTGGTTGGCGTTTTTCTTCACGCTTCGAGTTCGATAAAGGTAAGTTGTTCGCATTGTTAAGTGGTATTGACGCGGAACGACTCAAGGCGACGTTTATTACCGGTAACGGCTGCGTCGCTTACAACCTCACGCGTGATGCCTTAACTGAAATACCGTTCGAGCAGTTCGATGAAAGCCGAATCGAAATTATCGCCGGCCAACTGAGCGACGACTGGGAGGCAAGCCTATTCGACTGCATTAGTCGAGGCCCAGCGGCTAAAAGAGTTTTCTAAATAAATTAATAAACCCGAGCGAAATGCGCTTTCTCTAAATTAAGTACCTATTATGAACCATCTTACCGCTAATCATCTTCAAGTCGAGACGACTATAAACCCTCGCTCAAGCCAAGCTGATTCTGCTGAAGTCTTGGCTGATATCTATCACGACGACGTCAATATCTCAATATGGCAACGAACCTTGTCGCCAGAGTTATTGCATGCCGCAGAGCGTATACTCAACCTCAAATACGCATTTCGATTTTCAGCGTCGGTCACACCACAAGACGTATTTGATAGCTTAAACACCGCATTAGGAGCGAGCACAGAAGCGGCAGCCATCAGCGAAGATATTACTGAAATTGTTGCCATGTTCTGTTGCTTGTTTGATTTGCAACAGGTTGGTTTGAGGCTCACCACGCTTGAGCGCGCGATGTGCCCTAAGTTTCATGTTGACAGAGTGCCCTGTCGCCTTGCGACTACCTACAGCGGGATCGCCACAGAATGGCTTCTTCATGAAGATGTCGATAGAACAAAACTCGGCATTGGCAGCCAAGGTAAAAGTGATGAGGAATCCGAGCTTTATGACGGCCCGAGCCAGGTCCGCCAACTGACTACCGGTGACGTCGGACTATTAAAAGGCGAGTCTTGGATTGGAAATGAGGGTTGTGGGTTAGTGCATCGTTCGCCGAATTTAGAAAACCAGAAGAAGCGATTATTGCTAACCTTAGATTTTAGCTAATAGAGCCCTCTCATTATTCGACCAACATCAACCCGTACTAAAACGACTATCAGACAACACAAAGCAAAGAATGACTGTGACCAAAGCGGTTTTTGATTCAATATTGATGTATCTATGTTAATCTTCAGCTATATGGTCCGGCTATCAATTCATCTGCTACTCGCGTGTCTACTTTTGTTGTCTCAGGCAGCAGTGGTATCGCATGGTGTCGAGCATTTGAGTTCAGGGCATAATGAACTTTGTGCGGTTTATGTATCGCAAGATCACAGTGCGCATAGTGTCGGAATCAGTATTCCCTCGGTATTTCATGTTTCACCCGAGAATATTCAGCTAGGCGGAGTTGAATTTTTTAACCCTGTTTCAATTTCGGTCTACGCAGCCCGCGCCCCACCAAAGACTATTTTTTTCTCATAAATTGAGCTTACGCTCTATCGGCAGTTGCTTCTTCTGAGGCGGCTGTATTTTAGTTATTCGACTTTAATTTGTCGAAAATCTTTAAGGATTAACATGTTAAAAAAATCAGTATATGCCGTGCTACTCGCTAGTGCAGCAACATCGACAGTGCTGTTGGCGCAAACTCAGAAAAGCGAATTAGAAGAGGTTGTCGTAACCGCTCATCCCTTAGCTAATAATGGCACAGCTCAAGCCGTGACAGTTCTGTCAGGTGAGGAACTAGCGCGAGCCGTTTCAGGGTCGCTCGGCGAAACCTTATCAGGCGAGGCGGGTATCCAATCTGCGAGTTTCGGTACGGCAGTAGGTCGCCCGATTATCCATGGACTAGCCGGTGCTCGCGTAAAAACCACCGTTGATCGAATTGATACACTAGATGTGTCGGTAACCAGTGGTGATCACGCGGTTGGCGTAGAGCCATTTTTGACCGATCAAGTTACGGTTCTTCGTGGTTCAAGCACGCTTCTGTATGGCAGTGGTGCAATCGGAGGCGTTGTCGACGCAGCAACAAGTCGAATTCATTCCGAGGTACCTGAAGAAACCAGTGGCCGCATACAACTGCGCAGAGCAGACAATGCCGATGCCAGTAACGGAGCGTTCGCGGTTGATGCGCCCCTAGGCGACTCAGTTGTATTGCATCTGGATGGCTTCTTAAGTGACGCTGATGATTACGAAATCCCTGGCTTTGCCGAATCTGCTTTTCAAATCGCAGCCGAAGAGGCTGAAGAAGAAGGCCATGATGACGAAGGCGAAGAGCATGAAGAAGAGGAAGAAGCGTTTGGAATCCTTGAAGGCAGTCGAGTAGAGCGTCGCGGTGGTGCGATCGGTCTGAGTGCCGTAGGTGAACGCGGCTTCGTTGGATTTGCCGTCAGTTCTTTCGATGCTGAGTATGGCCTCGTCGGCGGTCATGGTCATGAAGAAGGTGAAGAGGAAGGTCATGATGAAGAAGGCGAAGAGCATGAAGAGGAGGAGGAAGGCCCAGGAATAATCGACTTAAAACAAACACGATTAGATCTCGAGGCTCAATTAAACAACCCTTTTACTGGCGTTGAAAGCATCAATTTTCGTGTGGGCATAAATGATTACGAGCATAGTGAGATCGAGCCAAATGGTGAAGTCGGCACGCTTTTCGAAAATGATGCATGGGAAGGCCGTGTTGAACTAAAGCATGAAGCAATTGCTGGCTTCGATGGCGCATTGGGCCTTCAACTTGGTAGCCGGGAATTTAGTGCCGTCGGCGAAGAGGCTTTTGTGCCTCCAGTCGATAGCGATACCTTGGGTTTATTTTGGGTTGGGCAACGTCAGTTTGGTGACTATGAATTTGAGACTGGTTTGCGATTGGAGACAACTGATTATGAACCGACTGCAGCAGGGTTAAGCAACACAGACTTCGACACTCTAAGCGCATCATTTGGATTGGTGCGTTCGGTCAGTGAGGAGCTGACATTGTCGGCATTACTTGACGTAGCGAATCGTGCACCTACTATTGAAGAACTCTTCAGTAATGGCCCGCATTTAGCAACACAGTCTTTTGAAATTGGTGACCCTAACTTACAAGAAGAGGGCGTTACCGCGTTAACCTTGTCTGCTGGCTATGGCAATGATCGGGTAGAATTTGATGCCAGCCTCTATGTAATGGATTTTTCAGATTATATTTACGAATCCAATACGGGCGAGATCGAAGATGGTCTGCCGTTATTTCAATTCCAACAGAATGATGCTCTTTTTACCGGCGTTGATCTGAAAGGCTTAGTGCATTTAGGTTTTTTCGGCAACGGTGATTTAGATCTAAATTTCATATTTGATTATGTCAAAGGGGAGGTGGAATTGAATTCGGGTGAAGATACAAATCTACCGCGCATTCCTGCTTCGCGTGCTGGGTTTGGGCTCTCTTGGAAGAACCAGCTATGGAGTTTACGTGCCGACTACCTAAAGGTTGATAATCAGAGGCGAGTAGCAACGTTTGAATTACCTACCGATGGTTATGAAGACCTAAGTCTGTTTGTACAAAGAAAGGTTACGATTGCCGAAAGCGAGGTCAGTCTTTTCTTGCACGGTCGCAATCTGACCGATGATGAGCAGCGTTACCATGGTTCAATCGTCAAGGACTTCGCTCCTGCGCCAGGCCGTCGCTTTGAAGTTGGAATTAGATTAGACTTTTAAATCCAAACTTTCTAGATTGTTATGCTGGTCTTTGTGGGAACGGAAACCCGATAGTACAAAGGCCAGCATTAGATTTATAGTCACTAATTTTATAGTCTCAAAGGTCGCCTTAAAGGGGGTAGTTGGTTATGCATATGCAATCAAGGCTGCCGATTAGTTCGCGCTTCACCGAATTTAAGCGTGGAGAAGAAACAATTATCGCTGACCTTAGATCTCAACTAACATGGCTCTCGAGAAATTAGAAATCTGAATGGTTTTAAGGAACACTTGTTGCGACTTATTCAACTAACAAGTCGACCCAAACTAAACGATGGTCAGATGAGGCTTTTCGGCTTTTGATAAGTGCATGTTGCGGGTCATCCTTTGCAGGCCAGAATAAACCACATTGTTCAACACTAAGCCCTAGCTTGGAAGGCAAAACATAATCAACCCTCAAACCCCATGCGGCCGTATGTTCTGCTGCGAAGGGTTTGTCTGGCCGTAATTGTTGGCCTGTCTGAGATTTTGGTGTACAACTTGAATCCACTAGTGGGTGCGCTAGCAAGCCTTGGATAGCGCTTTTAATTGAATCACCGTCATCTGGCGAAGAGTTTAAATCACCCATAACCACAAATTTTGAGCCTGCTTTTAACCCGCCGACAACTCCTTTATCGTCGACTAAATACGGAGTATTCGATAGGTAGTCGCTTATCAAGCGAATTTCATCATGGTTGCGTTTACCATTGCGGTCTTCAGCACCGTCAAACGTCGGTGGAGTAGGGTGCGCTGCGATGATGTTTATAATGCCTGCGTCGGTCTCAATTGGTATGTCCCAGTGTGATTTTGACGATAGCTTTAAATGCGCCCATTCTTCAGCTGAATACCAAGCAGTGCCGTCTTCATTCATTGGTTGCAATGCATTCGGCATGTCGCTCCAAAGAAACGTTTGTAAGGTTCTGACCTGTTCACGTTTTATTGGGTAGCGAGACAACAGAGCCATTGCGTATTGCCCTGGATAAAAACCAAAGCCATATGCATCCCCCGCTATGCCTGTTTTCTTGCCATCGTTATCCAAATCATAAGGGCTGGCCAATCCCGTATTCACGGGCGCGATGTAGTGGTATGGGTAATCGATACTTGGCTGTTCATTCTGTGAGACATTCAGGTAATTTTTAATCAATAACTCAATACCTTGCTTGGGGTCGGCGATGTAATCAAACTCGTTGAGTAATAGAATATCTGGGCGAGTTGTTTGAATAATCTCTGCAATGTTTTTGATCTGCGGATGGTCGCCATTTGCAAGAATCTCTTGTACTAGCACTGAACGAGAGGGGGCATCGGCGATTGCTTTGCGTGACAGATAGTTTGTCGCTTCAATACTCACATTGAAGGTAGCGACTCTCACCGTCGGCTTACTCAGTTGCTTGTTAGCGCTGTCGTTCGAAGCGCGGTTTTGCCCGCACCCAACGATGGAAATGCCTAGCCAAACCGATACAATAGCTAGTAAATAAGCTGTTTTCATTGTTGAGACCTTACCTTAACCCGCCGTTGATGTGGCTGCTTGTAGCTTGCACCGTTACAAATTCAAATTTTCTGACTATTCAATCTGTTAATTGTATCAGCCTACTTTGCCACCGGTCTTTTTTTCGATAACCACCAACGACGGTCGTGGTGGCATTCCTTCTTCGAAGTCAGGCCACGTTGTCGTGGCCGTTTCAACACGAATCTCTCCAGGTTTACCGCCATCACCAGGGTGCTGTACGGCCACGAATAAGGTTTCGCCGTTGTCCGAGAAAATTGGCCCGCATAGTTCAGCTCCGTTAGGTACCCGGAAAAACATTTTGCCCGTACCACGCAGTGCACCTTCGGTCTCCAAAGCCCATAACCCATCATTAGTGCCACTCATGAATGTTTTTGATCCTTGGTCTGTTGATACCCAGAGTCGACCGTCGGCATCTATGGCACCATTGTCTGGGCTGGTGAACCAACCGTTTTCAGTTGTCGCTGGGTTCCACTTAGATTGATGGTTTGCAATATTTGGGTTGCCGCATTTAACTAAAATGTTCCAATAGCCGCGTGTACTCGAGTGGTCATCGTCCAGCTCGGTAATCTCCACAATATGTCCGAAGTGATTCTCTGTGCGTGGGTTTGCCGCATTTGGCTCGCGGCGTTTATTGTTGTTGGTGAGCATCACATACACTTTGCCGGTCTTTTTGTTTGGCACTACATCTTCCGGCCTATCCATCGGAGTGGCACCGAGCAAGTCGGCGGCTCGGCGCGCCTCGATCAACACATCAGCCTGAGATTCAAATGCGGCTTCAAGTGGCCCGTTGTCATGCACTAGAGGTAACCATTGCAAATACCCATCGTCATGAAATTTGGCTGCATAAAGCGTGCCATGATCGAGCAAGTCTTGATTTGCTGATGGGGTGTCTAAATCTACCTTATCGTGACTAACAAACTTATACAGATATTCAAACCGCTGATCGTCTCCCATATAGACGACAAGTTGGCCACTGTTAGCGACAATGCATTCGCCGCCTTCATGTTTAAAACGGCCAAGTGCGGTTCGTTTGATGGGTTTTGAGTCGGGTTTTCTAGGGTCAATTTCAACTACCCACCCAAATCTATTCGGCTCATTTGGCTCCGTAACGAGGTCAAAACGCGAATCATGCTTGGCCCAATTTGTATAGTCTTGGGGCACGTTGTAACGGGCGTGGTTTTCGCTTTCAGGGTGATTCGCTTGCAGTTCACCCGAAAAGTGAACGTTAAAGTTCTCCTCACAGCTTAGGTAAGTTCCCCAAGGTGTCATGCCGCCGGCACAGTTGTTCAACGTGCCAATAACATTTTCACCACTCTTATCAGCGGATGTTTTTAAGCGATGATGTCCTGCCGCGGGGCCACTCATTTTGATTTCAGTATCCAACGCTGATATTCGACGGTTGTATTTAGAGTCGGTATTAACTAGCCATTGGTTGTTTACCTTAATTACTTCAACAATCGAGTTTCCGACGGCCGCCTGACTCACTTTGACTTGTTCTTCAGTGATGTTTTCATATCCGTCACTTGGAAAGTTAGGAAACATCAAGCCTGGAATAGGGTATTCGTGGTTAACGCAGAGCAGGGCACGTGCGCTTTGCCCACGCTTTGGTTTCAGTGGCAGATACCCGATGTAGTCGTTGTTGTAGCCAAACTGTTTAAGTTGAGCGGCCGAGGTTTGGTTCAGCGGGTCAAATTGTGGGGCATCTGAAGATAAAGGGTCTCCCCACCGAATCAAAATATTGGCTTTGTGATCCGGCGCTACATGATGCGTTTCGTCCGCACCGTGAAACACCTCTTTGAAATCGAAACGTGACGTATAAGGATTGTTTTCTCGCCACTGATTATGTTGCTCAATAGTGGTCTCTGAATTATTTTCACCACAAGCGCTAAGCTGCAGTGCGGCACCTCCGATTCCCATTACTAATGACGTTTTAACAAAGCCGCGTCGAGATAAACGACGCTCTTGTACTTCATACAAACTCTCTGAAGTACTCTGATTGGAAATAATGTTATCTGCGTTATCGTTCATATGAAAATAGGGTCAAACTAAATAAGTTGTTGAGGATATCTTAAGCTATGGATATGACAAGGTGACTAAAAGCACAGCCCATTGCATTCGGCTACTGTTGGTAAGTTTTATTCAGTTTGTGTGTGAAGTTTGGGATTGGTAATACACAGTTGAATTCACTGAATAAAGTCTAATTACTATTATATGTTATGTTATAGTATAACATAATGCAATATCAGTCTGAACTCCAGCTACTTAATTGTTTAGGTGCTATTACAAATCAAACCAACTGCGATTTAGTTTTTTAAAAGCCATGAACACATTATTTACAAAATTACTGCTTGCTTTAATGCTGCTGGTTTCGCAAACCGCAGTGGCAATACATGATATTGAGTGTTTGGATGACAAGCACGAGCAGATTTGTAAGATTTACGCCGCCCAAGATCACGCCGCAACTAAAAACGTTGGTAGTGTTTTTATCGAAAGCGGTGCACTCAGTTTAGAACCACAAGGGTCTAAATCGTCAATTCTCTCACTTAATGCAAGCACGCACTATCAGTCGAGAGCACCTCCAAAATCTATCTAAAACATCCAATAAACGGTGAGCAACTGCGCTGACTGTGTTTTCAAATTTAATTTGCCTCGTTGAACAATCAACGAGGCTTAATTTTTATGCGCAAATCTGAATAATGCGTAAAAGGTAAAATGATGTTTAATAGAACAAAAATCGCGCTGCTTGTTACAGGGCTGGCGTTGCCACTGACTAATCAAGCTCAAGCCAAGCCGAATGATGCCCAAGAAGTACCACTGGAAGAAATTAGGGTAGTGTCGCATCCGCTTGCTGACAACGGGTCAGCGCAAACTATTACCGTTCTTAGCGGTGATAAACTCAGCCGTGAAGTACAGTCTTCACTAGGCGAGACTCTGTCTGGTGAGCCCGGCATACAATCGGCAAGCTTCGGCACAGCCGTCGGACGGCCGATTATTCATGGCCTGGCAGGTGCGCGGGTTAAAACCACCGCCGATAGAATTGATACCTTAGATGTCTCCGTCACTTCGGGTGATCACGCCGTCGGTGTAGAACCCTTTATTGCCGACCAAGTTACAGTATTGCGCGGCTCTAGCACACTTCTATACGGAAGCGGCGCGATTGGCGGTGTGGTCGATGTATCGACGTCAAGAATCCATGCTGAAATGATCGAAGATATTACTGGACGTGCACAGTTACGAGCGGCCGATAACGCCAATGCTAGCAACGGCGCATTTACCGTCGATGTGCCGGTTGGTAGCAATGTAGTGTTACATGTTGATGGTTTCTTAAGCGATGCTGATGACTTTGAAATTCCTGGGTTTGCTGAGTCTGCGTTTCAAATCGCCGCGGAAGAAGCCGAAGAAGAGGGTGAAGAACATGAAGGTGAAGAACACGATGACGAAGAAGAAGCCTTCGGCATACTAGAAGGCAGTCGATCAGAGCGCCGGGGCGGGGCGGTAGGCCTTAGCTTTATCGGAGACAATGGCTTTGCTGGTTTCTCGGTCAGCTCACTCAACGCTGACTACGGTCTTGTGGGTGGTCACGGACATGAGGAGGAGCACGAAGGCGAGCATGAAGAAGAGGAGGGCGCCGAGGAAGAAAGTGAAGAGCCAGGGATGATCGATTTGTCGCAAACACGTTTTGATTTCGAAGCTCAGCTTAACAACCCCTTCAACGGCATCGAAAGCATTAATTTTCGCTTAGGTGTGAACGATTATGAGCATAATGAATTCGAGCCAAACGGTGAACTAGGCACAATATTTAGCAACGAAGCATGGGAAGGGCGCGTAGAACTTCGACATGAATCCTTAGCTGGTTTTGAAGGTGCTCTTGGCATTCAACTGGGCGATCGAGAGTTCAGCGCGGTTGGTGAGGAGGCTTTTGTACCACCAGTTTCCACCGAAACACTCGGTTTATTCTGGGTTGGACAACGAGCATTAGGTAACGCCGAGTTGGAAGCTGGAGTTCGTTATGAACAAGTTGACCACGCGCCGTCGACACAAGGCTTGCCTGATCTCAGTTTCGATTCATTTAGTGGATCACTTGGTCTGGTTGGCTCACTGAATGAATCGTTAACCTTATCTGGCATGGTAGACCTATCGAGCCGAGCTCCCACCGCGGAAGAGCTCTACAGTAATGGGCCGCACCTTGCCTCCAATGCCTTTGAAATTGGTGACCCGAATCTAAATGAAGAAGACGTTGTTGCTCTCACTCTCTCCGCCAGTTATGCAAATGAAAGGCTGGAGCTGGACAGCAGTATTTACACAATGCAGTTCAGCAACTACATCTATGAAATAGCCACAGATGAAGAAATGGATGAGTTGCCAGTGTTTCGGTGGCAGCAAGGCGATGCCAACTTTACTGGGGTGAACCTCAAAGGTCTGTTTCACTTAGCCACGATTGGCGATGGTGATTTAGACTTTAACTTTCTGTTCGATGTAGTGCGCGGTGAATTGGATAATAGTTCAAACGGCAACAATAATCTTCCTCGGATTCCGGCATCACGCAGCAGCGTTGGGCTGTCGTGGACGCATGACTCTTGGCAGGCCAGTGTCGATTACCTGATGGTCGATAATCAAAACCGGATTGCAAGCTTCGAGCTGCCCACCGACAGCTACGAAGACTTGAGTCTGTTCGTGCAACGCAAATTTGCGATAGCGGGTAATGAGCTTAGCCTATTCCTGCATGGCCGTAATTTGACTGACGACGAGCAGCGTCACCATGCTTCCATTGTTAAGGATTTTGCACCTGCGCCAGGCCGTCGTTGGGAGATCGGCATTCGTATGGACTTCTGATTACTTATTACTCAAAAGGACAGAGCAATTAGGGGGGCTGCGAGAACATCGCAGCCTTTTTAACCGCACAACATAAAGCAGTAACTTAAAACACAAATTATGCTAAACACAGACAAACTTCCCGTTACCGTACTTTCTGGCTTTCTAGGGGCTGGAAAAACTACAGTGCTTAGTCACATACTCAATAATAGACAGGGTAAAAAAGTAGCTGTAATTGTTAACGATATGAGTGAAATCAACATCGATTCATCAATGATTCAAAATGAAGTAACGCTCAATCGCAGCGAAGAGAAGCTAATAGAAATGAGTAATGGTTGCATATGCTGCACCTTACGCGAAGATTTATTGCTAGAAGTGAACAAACTTGCTAAAGAGAATCGTTTTGACTACTTAGTTATTGAGTCCACAGGAATCTCTGAGCCATTACCAGTAGCTGAAACGTTTACCTTTGCCGATGAGTCCGGTGTCTCGCTATCTGATGTGTCGACTTTGGACACGATGGTGACTGTTGTGGATGCCGTGAATTTCCTAAAGGATTATGAAGAAGCGCAGTACTTATACGACACTGGGGAATCTCTTGGTGAGGAAGATGAACGCAGCGTCGCTGATTTGCTGGTAGATCAGGTCGAGTTCGCTGATGTTATTCTGCTTAGTAAGACTGACTTAGCCAAAGAGGGCGATGTCGAACGTCTAACCGCTATTCTTAAAACGCTGAATACTACCGCTCAGATCATTCCAATTAAACATGGCGAAGTCGATATTAATGCTGTGCTCAATACAGGTCTATTTGATTTTGAGAAGGCAGAAAAAGCGCCAGGTTGGCTTGCAGAGATGCGCGGTGAGCACATACCTGAGACGCAGGAATATGGAATCAGTAGCTTTGTTTATGAGGCGCGCCGACCGTTTAACCCTGAAAAATTTCATCAATTTCTCCACAACACTGAACCATATGGCAAGCTGATTCGCTCGAAAGGGTTCTTTTGGTTAGCGTCACGCCCAGAATTTGTTGGTACATGGAACCAGGCTGGTGGCATCGCTCGGTATGGCTTTGGTGGAATGTTCTGGAAGTCAGTTCACAAAGATAATTGGCCTACAGAAGAAGAGGATCTTGCGTCTATCAATGAAAAATGGATTGAGCCCTTCGGTGACATGCGTCAGGAGTTGGTATTTATTGGCCAAAATCTTAATAAAAATGAGGTTACTCGTGCTCTTGATGATTGCTTGCTAAGCGAAGAAGAAGTCTTGCGAGGTCGAATCTATTGGCAAACATTAAACGACCCTTTTCCGGCCTGGGATGAGATTGATTGACTTCAACTAATTTAAAAAAGTATTCGTATTGTACCTGCATCACTCTGAATCAAGTTGCTGATGCTCATCATGCTGATTGCTTAGTATCAATTTCGGGAAATGCATTCAAATGACTCATTCTGTCCTTATTAAAAATGCGTTGATCGTGAATGAGGGGACAATCGATGAAAGTGACCTGAGAATTCGAGGGCACCATATTAGACCGTATTAACTCAGAGATACAAGCCTCACCAGGTGATCAAATTGTAGAAGCCCGCGGACAATACCTATTGCCCGGCATGATTGATGATCAAGTACATTTCCGCGAGCCGGGATTAACCCATAAGGGTACTATTGCCACTGAATCTCGTGCTGCGATTGCTGGTGGCATTACCAGTTATATGGAAATGCCGAATGTAAATCCGGCCACCACGTCAATTGATGCCCTAGAGAAAAAGTTTGTAATAGCGGAGCAGAGCTCCATGGCGAACTATTCATTTTATCTGGGAGCAACAGAAGATAACCTTGATCAAATCAAACTTCTGAGTCCTCAAAAACACTGTGGTGTGAAGGTATTTATGGGGGCATCTACTGGTGATTTACTAGTTGAAAACCCTAAGGCACTCGACGCGATTTTTTGTGAAAGCCCAATATTGATTGTAACTCATTGCGAAAGCAGCCCAATTATTCAGCAAAACCTTGCAAGGCTAAGTAGTTCAGGAAAAATTCCAACCATACTGGATCGCCACAAGGTAAGGGATACGGAAGCTTGCTTTGCTTCATCATCGTATGCGGTGAATCTAGCAAAAAAACACCACAGCCAATTACATGTGTTGCACATCACCACAGAAAAAGAACTGAGTTTGTTTACGGCAGGGCCAATTGAAGACAAACATATCACCGCCGAGGCGTGTGTACATCACCTATGGTTTAGTGATCAAGACTATCTGCGATTGGGGAATCTCATAAAGTGCAACCCGTCTATCAAGTCATCAAAAGATCGTGACGCACTGATACAAGCATTACACTCAAATCAGATCGACATTATTGCGACTGATCATGCACCACACACTTTAGAAGAAAAACAGCAGGGCTATAAGCAAGCACCAGCCGGTTTACCTTTGGTAGAACAGGCTCTATTAAGTTTATTAGACATTGTCACTCGAGAACGCTTGAGCATAGAACAGGTTGTTGACAAAACCGCCCACAACCCAGCCAAACGTTATGCGATAGAAAACCGAGGCTTTATTCGTGAAGGCTACTACGCCGATCTGGTTTTAGTCGATATGAATCAGTCCACTCTGGTAAGCAACAAAAATACGCGTTATCACTGCGGCTGGACGCCGTTTGATAATCATCAATTCTCTTCGAGCATCCGAAGTACATGGGTCAATGGACAGCGGGTATTTAATGGCCATCAATTGATTAACCAATCAATGCCTTCCAAGCGCCTCACGTTTAACCGATAAACAAGAAAATGTTAATGTATACGCTAGCCGATATTGCTTTGGAATCGTATATCGCTGGAGCTATGAGCGCCGGATGCTCTTGGAACGTCATTCCTCACAAATGCCAGAACAACTAAAACCATAGACTAAGCAATTATGACTCAATAAGACAAATTACAGGTCTCCCAACTGCGGGGTGAATCAAAATCCTGTTGCAGCAACACAAGCTGTTGTGCATCTCAAAAACCTTTTAAACGTGTCGCTTCTAAAGTCGTGCGTAACGATCTTTGCCCTTGTGGTAGCAATCGTAAATTTAAAAAATGTTGTGGTTAATAAAAGTTACGTTAAAACAGGCAACGATTATTGTGCTTGTCCAGTATAGTTTGCAGTCCCTACGATCGGTTGGCATAGTTGCCGAGGTTAAGATGATGAACTTAAAACGCTGGCTACAGCTAATGGGCAGGCTTGGTATCGCTCCGAATGAAGTTACACATCAAGCGCTGCTCACAGCCTATTCAGAGAAGCATCGCCGCTATCACACCGCTGCACATATTAACGCGACCTTAAAGCATCTAGATACGGTTACTGATTTAGCAAATAACGCCTGTGAGATTGAAATAGCACTCTGGTTTCACGATGCAATTTATAAACCGTTTTCAGCCAGCAATGAGTTAGACAGTGCAGTTTGGGCATCAACGTTCCTATCAGATAATGGGGTCGCTAAAGAGGGTATTGATCGTGTTTATAATTTGATTATGGCCACGGTTCATACTGCTGAGACGGCAGGGAATGACCAATTGCTTATGGTAGATATCGACCTCTCAATACTTGGCACTAAATCAACGGTGTATGATCAGTTTGAGAAGGATGTGCGCTATGAATATAAGCGTGTGCCTTATTTTCTGTATCGAAAAAAACGCAAGGAAATATTGACCAGCTTTCTAGAGCGTGACCGAATATACCGATACGATTTCTTTCACTCAAAGCTTGAAGAACAGGCGAGGGTTAATTTGAGTAATGCGATTGAGGTGCTCTAGTATTTTAGAGTTATGAGTGCGGATTTTATGAAATATTGATTTTAAAAGGTAAAAATTACCCGTTCATCATAAATCGAAGACCTGACCCTCGCTCTGTGACCCGCGCTCTGCAAATCAAGACGTGACCCCTACGATCCCTAAGACCTACCCAGATAGAGGGATCTATGCGATGTGCCCGCAAAATCGTTACCTATCTACGCGAACTCGTCTATTCATCGATTGGCTAAGCGATGCAAGTTCGTTGTTTGCCTGGAGCTAGAGCTGGGATAGCGTTTTGCTAATGCGTAGAGCGCTATCCAGGCTAGTCCTGTCGAAGCAAGTTACAGGGCGATAAACTCAACGCGTATCCCACCACCCGGAATATTACACATCATATGACGCTTCGGACCGTCGCCAATTAACGTAGGGGCGAATTCAATTTTAACTCGCGTATCCTTGCTAAGGTCTTGATAAAGCGAGTCGAGTGCAGCATCGCCAGTAACGGCTAGTGCTAAGTGATGAAGACCGACTCCATTTTTGCGATCAAAGCCGACAACCTTGGTCGGGTCTGACGCCTGCCAAAGTGTGATCAAGGTCGTACCGTCGGACAAAATAGCAGCAGGGTAGTCAGGCTTATCCCCGACGTGCTGGTATCGCAATGTATTTATGAAGAAATGCCTTGCTTCGTCTAGGTTAGTTACCGTAAGCCCAACATGATGAACGCCTTGGGTTATGTCGTTAGAATTAATTGGTTTCATTTTTTTGTTCCATTTGAAAGTTAATATATAACTAAATTCACAAAACCTTTTATCTGCGAGTAAGATGGATATTGGTTCAATAACTATGCACAAGGAACAACAATGGCAGACCAAAGCGGGCTTAGAGAGTTTATGGCAGTGGTTGAGCATGGCAGTTTCACAGCGGCGTCTGATGCCTTGCATGTATCCACTTCTTTTGTTAGCCGTGAAGTAAAGCGACTCGAAGAGCGTCTCAATACTAGGCTATTACACCGAACTACACGCAGTTTGCAGCTTACTGATATGGGTGAAACCTATCATGCACGGGGTCTCGAAATAAGTAATTTGCTGGATGCGTTAGAATCCGATATGGCGGACTTACAAGACCGGCCTAAAGGCAATATTCGAATTACCGCTCCAGGTTTATATGCCGAACGTTATGTCGCTCCGGCCTTAGCGGAATTCACAATTAAGTACCCAGAAGTTTCGATAGAACTGAACACCAGTATGTCGATAGTGGATATTGTCGATGCGGGGTTTGACATTGCCGTCAGAATGGCCGCTTTGCAAGACAGTTCTTTGATCGCTCGAAAAATCGCGCCACGTAGAGTAATGGTCTGTGCAAGCCCAGGATACCTAAACCTGCACGGTCATCCGCAAACTCCTGACGATCTGCGTAAGCACAATTGTCTTTGCTTTGCTGATATGCCGTGGCGATTTCAAAATGCGGATGAAATACAAACGGTAAAAGCTGAAGGGACCTGGCGCAGTGATAATGGTATTGCATTGGTAGAAGCGGCTAAGCGTGGAATGGGAATTATTCGTATGACTGACTATTACATGGTCGATAGCTTGAAGCAGGGAGAGCTGGTGCCGGTTCTTGAACAGTACGAAGTAAAGGACGCAGCAACCTGGATTGTATTTCCGACTAAGGAGCAAATGCCTACTCGTGTTCGCATTCTAATTGATTTTCTAGCCGAGCGATTAAAGCAAGCCGAGCAATTAATCGAACACGCTGCGGCCAATAGAATCTAAACCACCATTTGATATAACTCCCTGAAATGGGTTCTGTGCTCGGCAATAGTATTGTTGCTGTCCGGCAACGGTGATTCAACCGAATGCTATCTTAATCCCAGCGAGTGTTCCAAGTAACATTCTCCACACGAACTGGCGATAGTTAATCTACCTTTGCAAAGATCAAATAAAGTCTTGCGCAAATAGCTTGATTGGCTGTTCTCAGTATAAATTTTACACCTTGGAGAACAACAATGAACATCACAACAACACTCACGCGCAGAGCGTTTATCGCACTGCCAGCGATGCTAGGGCTATTCGCCATGCTCGGGCTAGCGACACTAACAACGCAGAGCGCCATGGCCGACACGGCCGAGCTAGCATCGGCCGATAGCCGAATCACCGATGCACGCTATCGGCACATGGAAATTCAAGGAATAGACATTGCCTATCGCGAAGCAGGTGACCCATCTAAGCCAACAATTTTATTACTGCATGGATTCCCAACTTCAAGCCATATGTACCGAGAACTGATTCCCCAGCTGGCCGAAAACTATCACATAATTGCACCCGACTACCCAGGTTTTGGCGCAAGTGCGATGCCCGCATTGGATGACTTCGAATACTCCTTTGCTAATTTTGCCAATGTGGTGGACCAGTTGTTGCAACAAAAAGGGGTTAAAAAGTACAGCATGTACCTGATGGATTACGGCGCACCCGTCGGTTTTCGTCTATTTGCCAAACACCCTAAACGCGTTACAGGTTTGGTGATTCAAAACGGCAACGCCTATGACGAAGGTTTGCAGACATTTTGGGATCCAATCAAGGCATATTGGGCAGCACCGACGAGCGAAAATAAACAAGCGTTGAGTACCGCATTATTAACTATAGATGCGACGAAATGGCAGTGGACGCACGGCATTCCTGAAGATAAATTGGAGCTGGTAAGCCCCGATAACTGGCATCACGATCAGTACCTATTAGACCGCCCTGGCAACAAGGAAATCCAGCTAGCGATGTTTCTCAGCTACGGTACTAACGTTACCGAGTACCCAAAATGGCAAGCACTTTTTCGCAAACATCAGCCGCCAACGTTAATTGTTTGGGGCAAGGGCGATTACATCTTTCCAGCAACAGGTGCACACCCATACCAACGAGATCTGAAAAACGTTGAAAAGCACATCATTGATACCGGCCATTTCGCGCTGGAAACACATCTTGATTTTATTTCAAAGCGTATTCAATCGTTTATGGCGGCCCTGTAGCAGCGATAAAAGTAGCGATAGAAGTGGCGGTTACAAGGTCGTCTACCCTAGCTAGATAATTAAAACCGCTACTTCAGGTCACCTAGATCGTAATCGCTACGATATACGTTGCCAGCTAACAAAATTCATTCAACCATTAAAAATGACGTGAAAAAAATGAAATTACAAATCCATACTCAATCTACTGCGCCAGATGCAAGTAAACCTTTATTAGATCAATCGCTTAAAGACTTCGGCATGATCCCCAACCTACATGCGGTGATGGCTGAATCACCGGGCGTACTTGAGTCTTATAAATTTCTGCATCAGCAGTTTCAAAAGTCCAACTTTAATGCAGATGAGTTCACCGTCATCTGGCAAACTATAAATGTGGAACATGAGTGTCACTACTGTGTCGCCGCGCACACGGGCATCGCAAATATGATGAAAGTAGACGCGGCGATCACCGACGCGTTACGCCAGCGTACCCAGATGCCGAGCAGTAAACTTCAGGTGTTGCACGAAACGACCTTGGAGCTTGTACGCGAACGAGGGTATTTAGCTGAATCGTCACACGCCGCTTTTTTTGAAGCCGGATACGACAATCAACAATTGCTGGATATTGTTCTGGGTATTTCACAAAAGGTGTTGAGCAACTATATTAATCATTTGGCCGTTACGCCGGTCGACAAGGCATTCGAAGCATTAGTCTGGAATAAATAGGGTGCCGATGCTGTGCACAGATCTAGCCTAATTTCACACAGTAGAACCGGTTTAAATAATTAGCCGAGAGGGAGTTATTATGGGACATAAATTCGCCGAAATCGCTTTTACAGAGTCGGTTCGCCAAGTACAGCAACAGCAGGGCAGCCGCGTCAATTACGCGGGCATGGATGAGGGCGACGATTACAATCATCGTCTGGGCGAAACCGAAATCAGTTTTTTGGCAGAGCGCGACAGTTTTTATATGTCCAGTGTCAGCGAAACTGGCTGGCCGTATGTTCAGCATCGTGGTGGCCCAGCGGGATTCATGAGGGTGCTGGATGAACAGACCATCGGCTTTGCTGATTTTCGCGGTAATCGCCAGTATGTCAGTATTGGTAATTTCCTCAATAATGATCGTGTTGCTTTGTTTTTTATGGACTACATAAACCGACGAAGGCTTAAGTTGCTAGGGCGTATTAGAGAGATCGGTAAACAAGAAACGGCGTTACTGTCGCAGCTGAAAACAGATGGCTATCGCGCATTGATCGAGCGTGGTTTTGTGATCAAAGTTGAAGGCTTTGACTGGAATTGCCCTCAGCACATTACGCCGCGCTATACGCAGCAGCAGTTAGAGGAGCAAATGGCTGCGATGATTAAAGAGAATCAACAGCTAAAACAAGAACTAGCAAAAATCACAGGGTCACGCCTTGAATGTTGAAACTAGCCCAAGCCCGATTCAAGACGTGATAATCTTCTAGCCCCCGCTCAGCAAGAAACTCGATGGTTTTGTATTAAACTAGCACGTTTAGCTAAGGATCAAGTTCGTAACGTTACTAGCTAAGGTCTTCGTTTGGCATAATCTTTGTTATTGTTTCTAACTATTTGGAAAGCTCTGAGTTTTAATCAAAATGCACAGAAATGGATTTGAATTTTCGGAGCTATGGTTAGTTTTTGTATTCAAGAAATGTATTCTGACCGACTCCTCGGCAAAATAGTCTCTGACTAATATGATTCCAATTAGCTTAACATTTCGAACCGAGCAGGATTTACAAAAAGGGCATTTTCGATAAAACTCGCTTGCCTTAGAGTTAACTCTAAGTACTAAGCTTAAGTTCGATCAAGCCGAAACTGCATTGGATAACCATGACGAACTCGATTAATGAACCTGCAACCTCAAATCTACCCAGTCAACAATTGTTGATAGAAGGGGCGAGTTGTGCGAGCTGTGTGAACAAAATTGAAGCGGCTCTGAGCCGCGTGAAAGGGGTCGAGAAGGCGGAGATGAATTTAGCTCAACGCACCGTTTCGGTCGATGGGTCTGCAACGACACAATCGCTGATTGATGCAATTCGGAGAATTGGATATGACGCGCAAAGCTTAAAGGACAAGTCTGACAACGATGTTCTTGATGAGAAAGATCTTGCTGACCGAGCCTACTATAGGCGTTTGATGCGCGATACGTTTATCGCGCTGGGCTTAGGTGTGCCACTGATGATCTATGGCTTATTTATCGGCGAGATGACGGTAAGCACAACGCCTGAGCGAATCGCGTGGTTAGCGGTCGGGATTCTGACCTTTGTGGTGATGGCGACCTCTGGCCGACATTTTTACATTGGCGGATGGAAGTCCATTCTCTCGCACACGGCGAACATGGATACTCTAATCATGTTAGGCACGGGAGCCGCTTGGATTTATTCGATGGTAGTCGTTTTTGTTCCGGCACTCTTACCGGAAATGGCGAGACACGTTTACTTTGAAGCCACGGCAATGATCATTGGCTTGATAAATTTAGGGCTAGCCCTTGAGGTCAAAGCGCGAGGCCGCACGTCAGAAGCCATTAAACGACTTATTGGCTTACAAGCAAAGACCGCTCGTCTTGTGCGCGACGATAAAGAAATCGATATCGCTATCGAAGACGTATTGGTCGACGATCTTGTGCGCATTCGACCAGGCGATAAAATCCCCGTTGATGGCATTGTGGTCGACGGGCGCACTGCGATGGATGAGTCAATGTTAACCGGCGAGCCTATGCCGATCGAAAAAAGCATTGGTGACTCGGTCGCGACGGGTACGATCAATAAAACCGGTTCTATCCTATTTCGAGCAACTCGGGTAGGCAAAGACACGGCATTGGCACAGATTATTGACATGGTAAAACATGCGCAAAATTCGAAACCACCAATTGGTCGCCTGGCCGACGTTATTGCGGGGTACTTTGTGCCGACTATCATGATTATTGCGATTGTCAGCGGCTTGATTTGGCTAAATATAGGCCCTCAGCCAACAATTGCCTTTGCCGTGGTGTCAGCCACCACCGTTTTGATTATTGCTTGCCCATGCGCGCTTGGTTTGGCGACGCCGATGTCGGTGATGGTTGGCGTTGGTAAAGCGGCGGAAGCGGGTGTGTTAATTGGTAATGGTGAGGCCTTGCAAACCGCGTCAAAAATCACCGCCATGGTGTTGGATAAAACCGGAACGATTACGCTGGGGGCACCGAAGGTCACCGACATTGTTCTGGCCAACGCGAAAAGCGACGAGGCTATGCTGCAGATGGCTGCGAGCTTGGAATCTGGCTCTGAACACCCATTGGCCTTGGCCATTGTTGAAACAGCCGAGGAGCGCGGGGTAACGCCGGCAAAGGTGGAAAACTTTAACGCGATTGCGGGGCATGGAATCGAGGGCGTGGTTGATGGTAAACACCTTTACTTTGGAAATGAACGCTTGATGCGAGCCCAAGGTATCGAGATTGACGCATTTTTGGACAAAGCTCAATCGTTGGCAAGCGAGGCAAAGACGCCGATGTTCATGGCTATTGATGGCGTACTGGCGGGAATCATTGCGGTTGCCGACCCGATTAAAGATGACTCAATCTCGGCAATTAAGCGGCTGCAAGATAATGGTCTCAGGGTCATTATGTTGACTGGCGACAATCGTGCCACGGCGGCAGCGGTGGCTAAAAAGGTGGGTATCACCGAGTTTTATGCGGAAGTGTTACCACAAGACAAAACCGACAAAATCGTGGCACTGCAAATGGAGAATGAAATTGTTGGTATGTCTGGTGATGGCATTAACGACGCGCCGGCTCTGGCGATGGCGATGGCCAATGTTGGCTTTGCCATAGGAACTGGTGCCGATGTGGCGATCGAGAGTGCCGATGTGACGCTAATGCGTGGTTCTTTACACGGTCTGGCTGATGCGATCGCGGTTAGTAAGGCGACATTGCGCAACGTTAAACAGAATCTATTTGGCGCCTTTATTTACAATGCGGCCGGCGTGCCGGTGGCGGCGGGGATTCTGTATCCGTTCTTTGGGCTATTGCTCAGTCCTATTATAGCGGGTGCCGCTATGGCGTTTTCCTCGCTAACCGTGGTGATGAACGCCAATCGATTGCGTTTCTTTGATGCAAAAAACAATTAATAGGAGAGTTTGTGATGATCGTCATTAACATAGCGGGTGTGGTTCTTATCGGACTAATTATCTGGTGGTTCTGGTTGTACAAACCGACACAGTTTGCGGTAGGTGAGGGTGATTTACTTGTAACCGTTGAAAATGGTTCGTACTCGCCGACACATATAACGCTTGCCAGTAACACTCCTGCTACGCTGAGGTTTTTAAGGAAAGACGCGTCACCTTGTGCGGAGATCTTTATGATCCCCGAATTAGATATCGACCGAACACTGCCACTCAATGAGACGATTTCGATCGACCTACCAGCGCTTGAATCGGGCGAATATCCGTTTCACTGCCAGATGCAAATGTATCGAGGCCTACTAACCGTCGAATAGAATATTTTTAACTAGTAGGCCATAAATGTCGTCAACTTATCGGCCACCATAGCATCGCCAACTTAGTTAATAGCTTGGCAAATAAACTAACGTGACGCGATATAAGCGCGCCACCCGCCAATAGCACCCGCCAATAGTGGACAGCCATTTCTAAGTAGAGAGCCCTAGACTCTATTTGAGCTTAAATTTAAGTATCGAAAAAACCACCCGCCAATAGTGGACAGCCATTTCTAAGTAGAGAGCCCTAGACTCTATTTGAGCTTAAATTTAAGTATCGAAGGTTATTTTAATTAGCGAGGCTTGAGGGAAAAGGTCTGAATTCAAGAAAAGGTTCTGCCATGACGGTATTCCTGAACAAGTGGTGTTTTCTATGTGAGTTTTGGTCTCACCGCTAGGTGATGATTGCTCGAGATCTGATTTGAAGCTTAAGTGTTAGGGTGAATTAAAAAGTAGTTCGTGCCGACGCGTCGAAGGTTTCCGTTTATACCCTCGGCCTTCGCATACTCGTCTAACAATGTGTTCACTGCCGACCCAGCATTGGAATTGCGATTCAAACTCGGTGGTTAGAACTTTCCAAGCGTCAACGTTTAAATCTAGTCGGCTTAATATTTTTGGCTGAGCTTGGTCGATATGACCACGCTTGTCATCTCGTATCACTCGACCAGTCCAATCCACGAGTTCCAAGTAGTCTTTAAGTTTAAATGGGATACCAATGTCATTCTCGGTAATGCCAACAAAAGCCTCAAGGCTATCATCGTTCACGTTTGGATTATTTAGTTGCTGTATTCGGCGTCGAATTGAGGTGTGGTGGGAGTCTTCTAGGGTGGCCGCCATACGAGCTCTTATTGGGTTTAAGTCTACGTAGGCCATACATGAAAGCAGCGCTTGGTCATCGAGTAGAGCTTGGCTTTTGAACCGACCCTCCCAAAATCGGCCAGTGCATTTATCTTCCTTATTGGCTTGCCGTGCTATCGCTTCATTGACGATACGCATGTACCACGATATGTCGCTAAGCCTCGAACGCCAACATTTAATCTCTTTACGTAATGCTTTCCATTGATTCTCACTTAAGGGTTCGCCATTTATAAAACGCTGAGAGAGCAGAGTTCCGTTAAAGCATTGGTGCCAGCGCTTAACCACTTCTAGCTCGGTCAAACTCTGGGCGATGTCGGGCCGTATATGAAGTACGACATGATAATGATTACTCATCACGGCATAGGAACACAGCTTAACTGCAAAGATCTCCGCCGTCTTTAACAGCTTAATTTCAAGCCAACTTCTGCGGTGCTCATAGCTCTTCGCGGTAAGTGGGTCGTAGCCGCATAAGTACGCGCGACGAACACAGCGAGAGACACAGTGATAGTAGGGTGTGTCAGCCAACGACACTAACGTTTTTCGGGGGAGCGTCATCATTGTTCTCCAATCTCAATCCTTTGAGGCTTAATACTGGCACGAGAAACCTTTGATTACAAATGGTCTGGATGGGTGTCCACTTTTCTTTATCTTGACTTAGTTTTACAAATTATCCGATATTTGGGGAGTTATGCTGATGCCTTATAATGTAATAAAATTACATAAATTCAATATATTCTCTGAAAATTGTGATGCGGAGCTATTAAAAGGTATGGATATCTTAAATAATCGAGTAAATATAGTGTTTTAAGCGGTTTCAATTAATGTAATTATATTACTTAAATGCTAAAATACAGTCACTATGAATATGCTTGAAAAATTACTATACCAACGCGGAGTCTCCAGCGAATACTTCAGCTATTCTGGTGAACGACAAAGCGTGCCGCTTGATACCAGAGTCAATTTTCTTAGAGCGATGAATTACGATGTCGATGATAGTTCCCAGTTAGAGCGTGAGGTTTTTAATTTAGACGCGCATCCCTGGAGGTCTTGGCTGCCAGCGGTTTCATTTGCCAAGCAGGGAGCTATCGAGCTTAGGGTGCACCCTGACGAATTAGAGAGTCTCTTTGAGTTTAATATTGTATGCGACGACAAGAGCTCTGTGTGTGGTGAAATTACGCCGTCTGAATTACCAGAGTCAGGTGAGTATTATATTGGTGATGTGCGTTACACGGCGAGGCAATGGACATTGCCTGAAATACCCCACGGTTACCATAGCTTGCAACTAAGCAACGACGGTGCAGAAAAAAAGAACAAGCTAATTTACGCCCCCGAGCAATGTTATCAGTTGAATCATGACGTCTCAGACGAGAAAGTCTTAGGTATTAGCTGCCAACTTTATACACTTCGATCTGAGCGCAATTGGGGAATCGGCGATTTTGCTGACCTGCGCGAACTTATCAATCTCAGTGCTGATTTCGGCGTTGATATGATCGGATTAAACCCGCTGCATGCACCAATGTCAGGCGGGGTTAATTTCGCCAGCCCCTACAGCCCTTCAGATCGTAGGTTTTTAAACCCCATATACATTGCTCCTGAGTTAGTGCCGGAGTTTCGCCAGAGCGCGGCTGTACAAGCGCATGCTAGCGATCCCGTGCTATGTAAAGAACTGCTTGAGTTGAGAGCATTGGAGTACATTGATTATTCGCAGGTAGCGACTAAAAAAAATCGGTTATTCGATTTATTGTTCGACAACTTTGCAGCCGTACATCTTGCCAATGAGAGTGCCCGAGCTAAACAATATTGGCAGTTTGTAGCAGATGGTGGCGAAAAATTACGAAAATTTTGTGACTTTGAAATTGCGCAAGCAAAGCTCAGTCAAGCGCACGCGGAGCTCAACTCTCCGTTTAACGATGCGCCTAACTCTCCGTTTAATTCTGCGCTTGACCATCGTTACTACTCGTATCTTCAGTGGCTCGCGCAAGAACAACTTGCTGGATGCCAGTCGTTCGCCATGGAGCGGGGTATGCGAGTTGGTTTGATGGCAGATTTAGCGGTTGGCGCAGTGAAAAATGGGTCAGAAGTTATTGCTAACCCTAAGTTATATGGCGTTAGTGCCACCATTGGAGCGCCCGGCGACCAATTTACCGCGCAAGGCCAGAACTGGGATTTGCCAGCGATAGACCCAACGGCGCTTAAGGATACTGAATACCAGCACTTTATAGACTTGATGCGGGCAAATATGGCTCACTGTGGAGCGTTGCGAATTGATCATGTCATGGGTCTAATGCGCCTATGGTGGTGGCTAGAAAATTCAAAAGATGGGGCTTATGTTTATTACCCATTGGAACACTTACTGACAATCTTGCGGATCGAGAGTCATCGAAATAGCTGTTTGGTAGTGGGCGAAGATATGGGCGTTGTTTCGGATGAGTTTCGCCAGAAAATGTCCGAAAGTGCGATTACTAAGAGCAAAGTGTTTTTGTTTGAAACCAATCATGACGGTAGTTTTATTGACCCGAGAAGCCAGCCCCGCGACACGTTGCTGATGGTTACCAATCATGATGTGCCGACACTGGCTGGTTGGTGGGCGGTACACGATATAAAATCGAGAAGCGAATACGGTTTACTCGACTCATCTGATCAATTGTCAGCCCAATTAGCCCAGCGGCACGAGCAAAAACGGCATTTACTAGAATGGTTGAAGCAACTTAATTTGCTACCTGAAGACTGGCACCCTGAAGACTCGGGAACGATTGGCAATAAGCCCTTAGACCTAACATTGTGCGCCGCTATCATTAGAGCAAATGCGCGTACTAATTGTGAGTTTATGCTGTATCAACTCGATGACCTGCAGCTTATAAACGAACCCGTTAATATACCGGGCACCTTCTTGGAGTATCCGAACTGGCAACGCAAACAACACCTCCAAACATCAACTATTTTCGCAGATCCGAAAATCAAAAACATTTTGACTTCGATTCACACTGAAAGGCGATCATGAGCAATAAATACATTCCAACCTTAGAATCTACCCAGATCGAGGCCATCGTTCACGCCAACTGTAGTGACGTATTCGCGGTACTCGGTATGCATCCGGACCCAAGCAATAAAGGCTTAATTGTCAGGTGTTTCCTGCCGGGCGCATTGAGTGTGACGGTGATGGCGCGTAGCAACAATGCTAAGGTTGCGGTCCTAAGCGAGATAGACTCGGCTGGCTTATTTGAAGGGCGGATGGGCCGCAGGGTCAAACGATTTGACTACTACTTGAAAGTGAATTATCCGCAACTAGTACGCTGTATTGAGGACGCTTATCAATACCCATCAGTATTGGCACCGGAAGATTTGTATTTGTTCGGTGAAGGCACACACGAGCAGTCTTACCAATGGTTGGGAGCTCTGCTGCGTGAGGTGAATGGCATTTCCGGAACACTATTTACGGTTTGGGCACCCAATGCCAGCCGAGTATCTGTGGTCGGTGATTTTAATCATTGGGATGGTCGCTGCAATGTTATGCGAGAGCATCCTGACAGTGGTATATGGGAGATATTTCTTCCAGGATTAGTCGAGTCGGTTTCCTACAAATATGAGATAAAAAATGCGTCGGGAGAGGTTTTGCCACAAAAAGCTGACCCGTTTGCACTTGCCATGCAAGGTTCGCCTGATACCGCATCGGTCTCTGTGCCGGATACCAGCTATCGTTGGACCGACGCACCGTGGATGGCCAGACATGAAGGCCCAGCGCAACCGCATGCAGAGGCGGTATCTATTTATGAAGTGCACCTCGGTTCATGGCGGCGTAACTCCGGTGAGTCTCACGACTATCTTTCCTATTTTCAATTGGCCGAACAATTAATTCCTTATGTTCTTGAGATGGGCTTTACTCATTTACAGTTAATGCCGATAAGCGAGTTTCCGTTTGATGGCTCGTGGGGATACCAGCCAATCGGCTTGTACGCACCGACCAGCCGCTTTGGTCGCCCAGAAGAATTCAAGTACTTCATTGACCAGTGTCATGCGCACAATCTTGGCGTGTTGTTGGATTGGGTGCCTGGACATTTTCCAAGTGATGAACACGGATTAGGCAAATTTGATGGCAGCCATTTATACGAACACGCTGATTTGCAAAAAGGCTTTCACCCTGACTGGAATACTCTGATTTATAACTATGGGCGCGCAGAGGTGGTTAGTTTTCTGCTTAGTAACGCTCTGTTCTGGCTTGAGGAGTACCACATAGATGGTTTGCGAGTCGACGCCGTGGCATCCATGTTGTATCTCGATTACAGTCGTAAGGACGGAGAGTGGTCACCCAATGTGCACGGTGGTCGAGAAAACCTTGAAGCGATTGAGCTTTTGAAGACGGTTACCAGTCGCGCCTATTTCAAACACCCTAACACGATGATGATTGCTGAAGAGTCTACTGCCTGGCCTGGTGTCTCGCGTCCAGTCGATCAGGGTGGATTGGGCTTTGGGTTTAAATGGAATATGGGCTGGATGAATGACACCTTGCGCTATATGGAGCGAGACCCGGTTCACCGTCAACACCACCACCACGAAATGACATTTGGCTTGGTTTATGCATTTAGCGAAAACTTTGTTTTGCCGCTCAGCCATGATGAGGTTGTACACGGTAAAGGCTCGCTTATCGACAAGATGCCAGGCGATGAATGGCAAAAATTTGCCAACCTAAGAGCGTATTTTGGATTTATGTGGGGGCACCCGGGTAAAAAGCTTTTGTTTATGGGCTCGGAATTTGCCCAACGACAGGAATGGAATCATGATCAGAGTTTGGATTGGCACTTGCTCGAACAGCCTGAGCACGAGGGTGTTAAACAATTAGTAAAAGACCTGAATGCACTTTATCGGCAGCAGCCAGCATTGTATCAACAAGACTGCAGTGCACAGGGCTTTGAATGGCTTGATGACGACAATAGCGAGCAATCGATATTCGCCTTTTTGCGTAAAGGCAATCCCGATTCACCACCGGTGCTGGTGGTTTCTAATATGACGCCAACGCCGCACTATAACTATCAACTGGGCGTGCCAGAAAAAGGGTTTTATCGTGAGGCTCTAAACTCGGATAGTAGCCAATACGGTGGTTCGAATATTGGCAATCAAGGTGGGGTCTCAACAATTGAGCAAGCTCGGCATGGCCATGCATACCAACTAAACCTTACTTTGCCGCCACTCTCTACCCTCATTTTTGTAAAACAATGATGAACGCTATAAGGTCACTGTCTAAGCAAATGATAAGCGGTGAGCACCATGTGCTTGGCGCTAACTGGGATGGAGAGGGCGTTAATTTTGCGCTTTTTTCAGCACACGCCACCCGCGTTGATTTATGTGTTTTTGACGCCAACGGCCAACATTTGATTGGCCAATACGAGTTGCCGCATCGCACTAATCATATTTGGCATGGCTACCTTCCTGGCCTCGCTGTTGGCGCGGTTTACGGTTATCGAGTGTACGGGCCATATGATCCGCAGATGGGGCACCGATTTAATCATCACAAATTATTGCTAGATCCCTATGCAAAAAGAACGATCGGTGATTTCAGCTGGTCCGATAGCCATTATGGTTATGTCAAAAACGCATCGACCGGTTTGGCTGATGAAGACTTGAGTTTTGACACTCGTGATAATGCTCAATTTATGCCGAAGAGTGTCGTCACGGCACCGTTGACATCGGCGATAACGCGCCCGCAAAAGCCAAGGGTACGATGGCAAGACACTACGCTCTACGAAACGCACATGCGCGGTTTTACCATGCGCCACCCAGATGTTCCAGAGCTAGAGCGGGGCACCTACGCGGGGTTTAGTCACCGCAAAGTGATCGAATACATTAAGGCACTAGGCGTGACCAGTGTTGAAATACTGCCGGTTCATCAATTTATTGACGAGAATTTTCTCGCCCAGAAAGGGCTGAGCAACTACTGGGGCTACAACACGCTGAGTTACTTTGTGCCACATTCTGGCTATCAGCTAGACGACGGCCAAGCAGAGTTCAGGCAGATGGTCGACTGCTACCATGAGGCTGGTTTGGAAGTGATCTTAGATGTGGTTTATAACCACACTGGGGAAAGCAATCACCTAGGCCCAACCTTGAGCTTTAGAGGTATCGACAATGCCTCCTATTATCATTTGCAGGCTCAACAGCCGCGCTATTACGTGAATGACACTGGCTGCGGAAACACCGTCAATGCCCAACACCCAGCGGTCATGCGATTAATATTGGACAGCTTGCGGTATTGGTCGAAAGACATGGGCGTTGACGGTTTTCGGTTTGATCTTGCGACGACCTTAGGGCGTAAGAAAAAAGGCTTTAGTCAACATGCAAATGTGTTCCAAGCAATTGCCCAAGACCCCGAATTAAACAGGGCCAAATTAATTGCCGAGCCGTGGGATATCGGTCCCGGCGGATACCAACTTGGTAAGTTTCCCAGCGGCTGGTCTGAGTGGAATGATAGTTATCGTGATGTTTGTCGGCAATTTTGGCGGCGCGAAGCCGGTGTGTTGCCAACCTTTGCCCGACGTATTCACGGTTCCAGTGATGTGTTTGAACACTCTGGCAAAAATCCCTACGCCAGCATCAATTTTGTCACCAGCCACGATGGCTTTACGCTCAACGATCTAGTGAGCTATAAAAAACGTCATAATTTAGCCAATGGCGAATTGAATCGCGACGGGCATGGTGACAATATTAGTCAAAATTTTGGTGTCGAAGGCGCTAGCCAAGACCCCGAAATAAATCGTAAGCGCCAACGCCAAATGAGAAATATACTGGCCACGGTACTGCTCTCGCAAGGAGTTCCGATGTTGCGGGCCGGTGATGAATTCGGGCAATCTCAGCTCGGCAATAACAATGCTTATTGTCAGGACAATGAGCTAAGTTGGCTGGACTGGTCAGCGATAGCTAGTCAGACAAAGGTTCTAAGCGATCATGGCCATTTTGTCGCCAAACTGATTCAGTTGGCTAAAGACTTCCCAATGTTGCGCAACCCCGAGTTCTTGCACGCACAACAGTCCCCTGATGGCGTGGCCATTCAATGGCTGAATGCCGAGGGGCAAGAAATGCGCCAAGAGGTTTGGGCCCAACATCAGAATTTTGTACTAGGCTATAAACTAAGCAGTAATATTGATCAATCTGCGCTACTGGTTATTTTTAGTAACGACGTTAGCGATCGTTGGTTTACCTTACCTCCCACCGAGACCAGTGCTCAGTGGCGCTGCGTATTGGATACCAATATTGCCAACGGTGAATCGGTTGAGCCAGATCTTGACGGCGGTTCTGTTATTAAAATCTCAGCGGCGTCAGTCACAGTGCTCGCCAGCCGAACGCATAAAGTCTGAGATGATGAGGATCTGAGATGAGTCGCCGCGCTGCATGTCTTAAGAATACAACAACGAACGTAATGTCGTCCTCTAGAGGGTCGACAACGAACACTAATCTCGTGAAAAAAATATGAAAAGTATCGCCAATCAGAATGACAAAACTAATCAGCATCAGAGTACACCGAAGAGCGTTTGGGTGCCCAAGATGCCACCACCACTGGGCATGGATCAAAAGCATGTGTCTGAAGATTTGAATCGGCACTTCAGCCTGACGCTGGGGCGAGATGAATTGATTGGCTCACGGCGTTATCTTTTCGATGCGCTGGCATTAACTGTTCGTGACCGTTTAGTTGAACGGTGGCGCTTAACCCGTGAGCGCTACGCTAGCGAGCAGCCGAAACGCATCAATTATTTGTCGTTGGAATTCTTGATGGGCCGTGCGATGAGCAATGCCGTGATTAACCTGGATTTAGATCAAGCCGTTAGAGCATCATTGCTTGAATACGGTGCCAGCATGGAAGAAGTCCTTGATAATGAGTTAGACGCAGGTCTCGGTAATGGCGGCCTCGGTCGCCTGGCGGCTTGTTTTCTTGATAGCTGCGCGAGTCTGGGGTTACCGGTTACGGGCTACGGTATTCGATACGAATACGGCATGTTTCATCAGAAAATTGAAAATGGTTATCAAGTAGAATCACCCGATCACTGGTTGCTACACGGCAACCCTTGGGAAATCGAGAGCCCTGAAAACACCCGTACTATTAAATTTTTCGGCAGAACCGAGTACTACCAAGACCACACTGGCGAGCAGCGCGCGCGTTGGGTCGATACGCGCGACGTATTGGCGCTACCCTATGATGTGCCTATCCCTGGCTACCGTAATGAAACGGTGAATACACTGCGTCTATGGAAGTCAGAAGCAACCGATGAATTCAATTTGAATGAATTCAATGCTGGCAGTTACACCGATGCGGTGGCCGCCAAAACGATGGCCGAGCAAATCACCATGGTTTTATACCCTAACGATGCGAGTGAAAACGGCAAGGAACTGCGCTTGCGCCAACAGTATTTCTTGGCATCAGCCAGTCTGCAAGACGTGCTTGATAGATGGGTCAAAGTACACGGCCCAGATTTCACCCTATTTGCCGATAAAAATGGCTTTCAACTTAATGACACTCATCCGACTATCGCTATTCCTGAATTAATGCGCCTATTGATGGATGACTTTGAACTGGAATGGGACCAAGCATGGGAAATAACCTCAAACACCATGGCTTACACCAACCACACACTTTTACCCGAAGCATTGGAGCGGTGGTCGGTAGGTCTGTTTGAGCTACTTCTGCCGCGGCTTTTGGATATCATCTATGAGATTAATGCTCGATTTATGGCACACGTTGCCAAAAAATGGCCGGGTAAAATCGAAATGCAGCGAGCGCTGTCTATTATTGAGGAAGGGCATCATCCTCAAGTTCGTATGGCTCACTTAGGTATCGTTGGCAGTTGCTCGGTGAATGGCGTTGCGGCATTGCACACTCAATTATTAAAAGAAGGTTTATTTAAATCGTTTTATGAACTATGGCCAGATAAGTTTAATAATAAAACCAATGGGGTTACACCAAGGCGCTGGCTAGCGCATTGCAACCCCGGTTTAACTACCTTGGTAAATGACACCATCGGTGATGGCTGGATTCGAGATTTAGACGTCATTGAACAGCTAAAGCCATACTCTGAAAACGCCGAGTTTCGCCGGCAATGGCGGTCCGTTAAAACAGCCAATAAAGAGAAGCTGACTGACTTAGTGCTACAAGAGTGCGATGTTCAGTTTGACAGCTCTATGATATTCGACGTTCAGGTAAAGCGTATACACGAATATAAGCGCCAACTATTAAACATAATGCATGTGATTCACCTCTATGACCGCATTGTGCGCAATGACACCGAAGGTATGCAGCCGCGTTGTGTGTTGATTGGAGGCAAGGCCGCGCCGGGCTACGACATGGCTAAGACCATTATCAAGTTAATCAACAATGTGGCAGCGGTGGTAAACAAAGATGAGCGGGCCGCACCGTGGTTGCGGGTCGCATTTTTACCAAATTACTGCGTTACCTCAATGGAAGTAATCTGCCCCGGTACCGACTTGTCAGAGCAGATATCGACCGCCGGCAAAGAAGCGTCTGGCACCGGCAACATGAAATTCATGATGAACGGCGCACTTACCATCGGCACTCTTGATGGCGCCAATATAGAAATTCGGGAAGCGGTTGGCGAAGAGAATTTTTTCTTGTTCGGCCTGCACGCTGATCAAGTAGATGATGCACGGGCAAATTATCAACCAGATCATTTAATAGCCAACGATGACGATTTTTCACGAGTCATGCATTTAATTGAAAGCGGTCATTTTAATATGTTTGAACCGACTATATTCGCATCGGTTATCGCATCGATTCGCAGCACCACCGACGCCTGGATGACAGCCGCAGACTTTCGACCTTTTATCGACGCCCAACGGGCGGTTTCTGCAGCCTATCAGCAAACTGAAGACTGGACCAAAATGAGTATCTTGAACACCGCCGCTAGTGGTCGTTTTTCAAGTGATCGAACTATTCGAGATTATTGCACAGATATCTGGAAGTTGTAATTAGCCACAAAGCGAGCAAGACCTTTTTAAATTAGGAGATATAAAATGAATGACAACAGCAAGAGCATTGACGCGAAGCCGGAGCAAAATCCGCGCTATGTCAGTCGAATCACAAAAGATACGTTCGCGTTGATTTTAGCGGGTGGGCGAGGCTCAAGGTTACATGAGCTAACAGATTGGCGTGCAAAACCGGCACTTTATTTTGGTGGCAAGTTTCGGCTGATTGACTTTCCGTTGTCGAATTGTGTCAACTCCGGCATACGTCGAATCGGGGTACTAACTCAGTATAAATCTCATTCACTGGTTCGCCATTTGGTGCGAGGTTGGACCCATTTTAAGAAAGAGCTAGGCGAATCGGTCGAAATTCTACCGGCCTCACAGCGATTTTCAGATGATTGGTATAAAGGCACCGCCGATGCTATCTTTCAAAACCTAGATATTATCCGCGCCGAAAAGCCAAAATACGTGATGATTCTTTCAGGCGATCATATCTATCGGATGGACTATGGGGAAATGCTCGCTGAACACGTCGCTCGTGGCGCTAAGATGACAGTTTCTTGTCTCGAAGTGAGCGTTGAAGAAGCGGCTAATGATTTCGGTGTGGTTGTGGTTGATGAAAACAGTCGTGTGATTGGCTTTGAAGAAAAACCAGCCAATCCGACGCCCTTGCCAGGAAATCCAGGTCTGACGCTAGCATCGATGGGCAATTATATTTTTGATACAGATTTTTTGTTTGAGCTGTTACGCAAAGATGCGACTGATGAAGATTCATCGCATGACTTTGGCAAAGATATTATTCCATCCATTATTGATGACCATTTAGTTTATGCCCACCCCTTTCGTGACCCCGACACTGGCGACCGCGCATACTGGAGAGATGTGGGAACACTAGATTCATTTTGGGAAGCGAATATGGAACTCGTCTCGCCAGAACCAGCGCTTAATATGTACGACCCTGAATGGCCTATCTGGACATACCAATCACAGCTGCCACCGGCTAAATTTGTGTTTGACGACGAAGACAGAAGGGGCATGGCAGTGGATTCTACGGTCTCGGGCGGCTGTATCATATCGGGTGCAAAAATTAGTCGCTCGCTGTTGTTTTCCAATGTGCGAGTGCGCTCATATTCTGACATCGACGAATCTGTAATTCTGCCCGAAGTCGTCGTCGGGCGAAACTGCCGCATTCGTAAAGCTATTATCGATCGCGGCTGTGTTATCCCCGACGGCTTCGAAATTGGTTATGACCATGAGCAGGATCGTGCTCGCGGTTTTCGGGTGACGGATCGAGGCGTGGTCTTGGTGACACGAGAGATGTTCGGGCAGAGCGAGCGAGTCTGAGCCATGCACGTTTTTATATAATTTTATTTGGTGAACCGCAATCATGCTTATACAACGTATTTTAACCACCGCTTTTTCAGAACAAAAGCCCGGCACCTCTGGGCTACGCAAAAAAGTCTTAGTATTCCAACAACCGCGCTACTTAGAGAATTTTGTACAAGCGACATTTAACTGCCTGACGGTCGATCAAAAAAAGATTCTGGTTGTTGGTGGCGATGGTCGTTTCTATAACGATGTTGCTGTGCAAACTATTCTCCGCATGGCCGCTGCAAACGGTTTCGATAAAGTCTTAGTCGGCCAGAATGGCCTATTATCGACGCCTGCCGCTTCTTGCCTGATTCGACAATACCGAGCGGGTGGCGGGATCATTCTTTCGGCCAGTCACAACCCGGCTGGGCCCACCGAAGATTTCGGGATCAAGTTCAATGGTGCAAACGGCGGCCCTGCTACAGAAACCGTAACGCACGCGATTTATCAAGAGACCTTGGACATCGATCACTATTTGATGGTCTCAAGCGACGATATTGACCTAAGCAAAATCGGATCACATCACGTTGGAGACATGCTGGTGGATGTGATTGATTCGGTGGCGGACTATGCGCTTTTGATGGAGTCGCTTTTTGACTTTGAGGCCATTGCTGGTCTGTTTAAGGGAAAGAATTTTTCGATGGTCTTTGATGCTATGCATGCCGTCAATGGGCCTTACGCTAAAGAGATAATCGAGAACCGGCTCGGAGCTCCAAGAGGCACGGTAATCAATGGCATTCCACTCGATGATTTCGGCCAGGGTCACCCAGATCCAAACCTAGTGCACGCGCATGAGCTAGCCGCGATCATGTTCGGCGAAAATGCACCGTCGTTCGGCGCGGCCTCAGATGGTGATGGCGACCGCAATATGATTTTGGGTAATAACTTTTACCTTAATCCCTGTGACAGTCTAGCCATGTTGACGGCAAATGCATCGTTAGTGCCTGCTTATCAACAAGGCATCAATGGGGTGGCTCGTTCGATGCCCACCAGTCGAGCCGTTGACGCCGTGGCCGCTAAGCTCGGGTTAGACTGCTATGAAACACCGACCGGCTGGAAGTTCTTTGGTAATTTGCTCGATGACGGTAAAATTACGCTATGTGGTGAAGAAAGTTTTGGCACTGGATCAGATCACTTGCGTGAAAAAGACGGTCTATGGGCTGTTTTATTTTGGTTGAATATCATCGCTGTTCGACAACAAAGCCTCGAACAAATCGCTCTCGAACACTGGCAGAAATATGGCCGAGACTACTTCACTCGCCACGACTATGAAGGCTTGGAGGCAAAGGCGGCTGAAGCAATGTTCATCCAGCTGCGTGGGCAACTTGTTTCATTGCCTGGGCAAACCATAAATAGTTTAGGGGTAACTTCGGCCGAAGATTTTGCCTATACTGACCCGGTTGATAAAAGTGTCTCGACCCATCAAGGGATTCAACTCAAATTTGATAACGGCGGTCGTCTGGTGTTGAGGCTGTCCGGTACTGGCACCCAAGGTGCTACCCTGAGAGTGTATATTGACCAACATGAGGGAGATCCTCTTAAATTGGACCAAGATCCGCAGTTAGCATTGCAAGATTTAGTAAAAGCCGCTGATGCGCTACTTGGGTTAAATGATAAGTTTGGCCGTAGTCAGCCAGACGTAATTACCTAAATAGTCAGCCAGACGTAATTACCTAAACAAATAGACACAACGAATTGAACCGCAGAGACGAGCAAATATGAATATAGTGATGGCAGCCGCCGAAAATGGTGCAATTGAAGGCGGCAAAGTTGGCGGCATCGGTGACGTAGTGCGCGATATTCCATTGGCCTTGGCCGATGCTGGCCATACGGTACAGGTTGTCTGCCCTGCATACGGCTTGTTTTGCAAAAGGCCGGCGGCAACATTGAAAGATGAATTGTCGGTTACATTCGCGGGCAAGTCCGAAGTAGTGCAGGTTTTTAGTTATACGTCGGTTCATACAAAGGTAAAGTACTGGGTGCTTGAGCATCCTATTTTTGCGCTAGGCGGAATCGGCGCTATATACTGCAACGACCCTGACAATAGACCATTCGCGACCGATGCAATTAAGTTTGCTTTGTTTAGCGCGGCGGTCGCCGAAGCGGTGATACAAAACGTATTTTCCACGGTCGATGTGCTTCACCTACACGACTGGCACGCTGCGCTTATTGCGGTGCTAGCCAAGTACAACCCACGTTATGATGCTTTGAATTCAAGCCGTATCGTCTACACTATTCATAACCTTGCATTGCAAGGGGTGAGGCCATTTAAAGACGACGAGTCATCGCTAGCAGGTTGGTTTCCTGAGCTAGACTATAGCCCAATCGATATTGCCGACCCGCGTGCCGATAATTGCATTAACCCGATGCGGGCTGGCATAAATTTAAGTGACAGAGTGCACGCGGTTTCTCCAAGCTACGCCAAAGAAATCTTAGTTCCAAGCTGCGTTGAAAAGGGTTACTTTGGTGGTGAAGGCCTAGAACAAGATCTTCAAAAAGCGGCCTTAGAAGAACGCTTGCACGGTATATTAAACGGTTGTGAGTACCCAGATACAAAGGCTAAAACTAAAATCAGAGCTAAAACTAAAGGCTCTAGAGCACAGATGATTCAAGGGTTTGAAAGTCAACTAATTGAATGGCTAGGTAATAAGCCAGTCGCCGACAGCGCCCTGATTATTGCCCTTCATCGTCTTACTCAATTTCAGGCAAGGCCAGAGCTAGAAAACGCTATGCTGGTGACCTCTGTTGGCCGACTTACACAGCAAAAGGTAAGCTTGCTGAAACAGATATTGCCCAGCGGTAAGAGTGCACTACAAGAGCTGCTCACTACCTTGGGCGAGAATGGCTTGTTTATAGTGTTAGGGAGTGGCGATTCCGACAATCAGCAATTTTTAACAAAAACAGCATCGCGCAACAGCAATTTTTTATATTTACAGGGCTTTTCTGAACGGATTGCTGATGCCTTGTACGAAAGCGGTGATTTGTTTCTCATGCCGAGTTCATTTGAGCCGTGCGGAATTAGTCAAATGGTTGCTATGCGAGCGGGCCAACCGTGTCTGGTGCACAGCATCGGTGGTTTGAGCGACACTGTTATAGACAATAAAAATGGCTTCAGCTTCAACGGCAACAGCATGCAGGAGCAAGCCGAAAACATGGTGCAACGCTTTACCGAAGTGCTAAAAATCCGAAAGCTAAAAAAATGGAAAACCATCGGTCAACAAGCAGCGAAAGAACGTTTTCTTTGGAGCAATGCCGCCAAGCAATATACCTCTTTGTTGTATAAGGACTGATGATGGTGTTGTCAGCTTATTCTAGCGATGGCGTTGTAAAAACGCTTTAATTCAGGCCCTGACTTGAAATCCGTTAGTAGAAACCCCGATAAGTTCAAGCAATCTCTGGCCATGCCAGCATTTCCTGACTCATTTCGTCGTTGATTCGTTCCCATGCTAGGCTCTTTTGAGCCGTACTTACAAAATATAATCGTAAGCAATTTGTGTTAAGTTATCTAGGGAGCCTCTGATTAAGTATAAACGGTCTCTGTAAGTCTTGAAGCGTACAGCTACTAGGCGCCGCTCGAGGCTAATGGCCGTAGTCCTTAGTGAGAGCGGGAACAACGTAGATGTGCGCTTAAAGCCTTACCCTACCGGGCTTTCAAGCGGGTCCACACTCGGCGTTATTGTTTTTTGACGTGGCCAGTCATGCCTGCAAAACAATGCCTTGATTGTGAATCAGCTTGAAAGCCAGAGATCATTTAGACTTAATCAGAGGCTCCCTAGCCATTGACCGTCTAGTGCATTGGTCGCCAAGAACGTCAGAAAAAGTTAAAATGTATTTGATTTACCCCAGAGACATGCGCGTCTCTGAAACCGAAACATCGAGGTATAAAGCATGAAATTTAAAGAACTAAGCAAGCCACTCACGCAGCTACTTTTAGCCATCAGCGTTAGTTTTTCAATAACCGTGCAAGGAGCAGAAAACGTGGCGATGGTTGCCGATATTGAGGGCCTAGGTGCGATCACAATCGCTGGTGAAGATGAGCCGGTCGACATATTAGTTGAATTAGCATCGGGTGCTGAGTTAAGTCTTGGGGATGATTCAAAGTTGACCTTGTTTTTTTTCGACTCATCTGAAGAGTACATCTACGAGGGCCCCGGAAAAATTTTGATAGAGGATCAGCAGCCCAAACTTTTGTCTGGTAAGGAAGCGGATACTCGAAACCTTAATATGACAAAACTAGCCGACATCGCGGCTGAAGATGAGGGCGGTATTGGCCTGGGTGTGTTAAAGCTAAGAAACTTTGAAAAACCAAAGCTGCAACTACTGTCTCCAGTTGATACAAAGGTGCTTGCGATGCAACCAGAGTTCAATTGGTTACCGGTAGAAGGCGCGACCAGCTATAAATTTGTTTTGAGTAACGACTTGGGCAAAAAGATTACCGACATTTCGCTAAATGAAAACTCGATCGTTTTACCAGAGGATACTCAACTAGATTTTGGCGAAGAATACACTTGGGAGATTATCGCACAAACATCAGAGCAAACAGAATATCGTGCGCACGCCTATTTTAGTGTTGCTGAAGAACATATAAGCGAGCAAGTAGAATCCTCGCGCCCAGATAAATCAGCCAGCTTTTCAGAAAAAGTTGTCTACGCGCGCTTACTTGAAAAGCTTGGTTTAAAACAATCGGCTAAAACACTATGGCAAGAGCTTGTGGTGCTAAAACCTGATAGCGCTTTGCTTCAAATGCGAACCAATACGCAAGACTAGACGATTGCTAAAAGCCAATCACTCGCCATCCAAGGCGCTAAAGTAGAATTCTCCACCTTCATGTCGCGCGCTTGGTATTGGTGCGTAAACAACTGATTGCTTGTTGATCCGATAGGTGTGCTTTGAAACGTAGGGCTGAACTATTTTGAATACACCCTCGCTATCAAGCACACCGGTATTATTTTCAAGTGCGGCAATAAATGCCTCGGCGAATATTGAGTGATTGCCTTGTCTGCCTCCATCAAGCACCTCAGTGTTGTCACCGGCCGTTATTAACATGCGGGTTCTGCGGCCAAGTCGGTCTTTCATTTTCTGTTGTTTTTGCTCAGCGGTCATACCAACCAACATCGCATTGACTCCACCCGCTCGGGTCATGAGCCCGGCATAACAAGAATCAACAACCAGTAATACGTGGCGGGCATTCATTGCGTTGACGTGATCGGTGACCTGGTAACTAGGGATCCAATTGGTTGAACTCTCAGCAGAGGAATCAACCGGCACCCAGTAGGCGCGGTTATTTGCGTCATCGCGCTGACCGTGGCCCGCGTAGTAGATTAAAAGGTTGTCATCCTCGGTTAACTTGTTGCGCATTGATTCTATCGCCTCAAGCATTTGCACACGCGTCGCATTGAGAATCAAGGTTGTATCAAAGCCATATTTTTTCTCTAAAACAGAGGCCACAGTCTTCGCATCATTAACGGCATTACTTAAATTTGTCCATTTCGGATCGGCGTATTCATTGTTACCAATAACAAGGGCGTGATATTTACCCCACTTCATTTTTTGCGACGACTTCTTGGTCGACTCGACGGCTTGTTGAGTGGCTGTTGGCCTTAGTACCAAGCTTTTAATCGACTCTCTATCTTGATTATCAACAATTTTGAGTTCCATCTGTAGATCTTGATTTTTGACATCAACCTTAAACATGAACAGGTTATTAACATCCAACTCAGCCGGTTCGCCGTTTACAGTAAATGACTTAACGCCAGAGGGAACAACAACACCGCCGGCCAGATAGACTTGTTTACCAGGTTCGACCACAACTTCATCAAGACCTCGGCTCGCAATCAATGGGGGAACTTTGAGTATTATGGTAGGCCCGTCAGACGTTGCTATGCTTCGGTTGTCTTCATTTGCCGCTAGCTGCTTAGCTTGAAGCTGGACCTTTTCAATCAGTTCCTTATTTCGCTTAGACTCGGTATTTAGTAATTTGGTCTGTTCCTCTATCTGTGTCTTCAGACTGGCGACTACCTTTTTTGCACCCGCCTGATCCTTAAGCAGTTCAGCCTGACTTTCACGCACCTTTATTTCTTCAAGCAGCGACGTCTGTAACGAATTGAATTGCGTCGAAGCGGCTTGAAGGTCAGTTTGTTGTCTGGTTATCTGCTCTTCAAGTATGTTGATAACGGCTTTTGAGTCATTTTGCTCCTGCGCAAGCGCAAGCTTGATGCGTTGGATCGATAACTCATCTTCAACCGCAGCAACAGCCGCCTGCTGCCTTTGGCTTTGTTGATCGTACTGTAACTGTTGAGTCTTAAGTTCAGCATTTAGACGTTCAATGGTTACGCTCGAATCATTATTATTTCTCGCTTTACTCAGTTCTTGTGACAAGCCTGAAATTATCGCAGCTGATTGCTTTAGTTGAGCGTCCGCGACCGTTTGCGACTGACTAATTTGTTGCTGCTGCTCTGACAACTGCTGCTTCATTAGAGCAATTAGGTTGTCTGAATTATTACTAGACTTAGCCTCACTCACAGCTTGCTTAGCGGCAATTATTTGTTGTTTTAGAGAGTCTGCTTCGAACTTAGCCTGATTATCTCTGTTGGTCAGCTGCTGTTGCAGCTTTTCAATTTGAGTATTCAGATTTGACACAACGGATTTAAGATCATCTTGCCGATTGGTATCATCGAGTAACCTTTGTTTGTTGGCTATATCTATTTCTAATTGCTGTAAGCGATCAGTCGACCCTTGCGCTTTTTTGCTACTCTCATTAAACCGACGGCGTAGCTCTAGATTGTTTTTTTCTAGTTTCTTTACTTGTTTTCGCAGTGAATTGAGCTCTTCAGAGGTGCCTGATTTAGCGGCACTTTGCATGTCAGAGACAAAACTAAGCTTGTCTTTTTCTAAACCATTTGCGGATCGATATAAATCCAGCGCAGACAATATATCTTTATCAACACCGAGCCCTTGTTCGTATAAACGCCCAAGACTCAGCTGAGCAGGCTTATATCCTTGATTGGACGCTAATTTATACCACTTAGCGGCCTCCGCGAAATTTGGCTCTGTTCCGAGGCCGCGCTCATAAATTTCGGCAACATAGGTTTGCGCTTTCGCATTACCGGTTTGTGCATCAGTCATCCACACTTTTAACGCCGATTGATAATCGGATCGATCAAAGGAAACGTATTCACCACCTCGAATTGCGCAGTTTCTTGCTGAGGTTTTAATCGGTCTGCGGGGTGTTATAAACTTGTTTCTAGGGCCAAGCTGGCGAACTTGGCCGGGCAACAAGCAATCGACCACAATTAAACTTTCAACAGAAATTTCTTGAGCGCTTATGCTATGTGGTGCGATAGCTACTATAATCGTGGCCATGAAAGTAGCCGCTCCGAGCACCCCCTGTCTAAAACTGTTGCGTAATTTTCGGTTTAACAGATTAAATACCAAAAGATACCTAACGACACTTTTACTAAAGACGCGCATAATTTTTATCATTGCAATTAGCCTATTGTGTTCTTGTACTACCCCGCTAAATCAGTATAACAAGTCAGCCAGTGATTTTGCGTTTGTACAAACTAAAGTGAAAACGGAGCTGTTTAACCACGTTTATTATTCAAATGATGCGGTCAAGGAGTTAGGCAGTGACCAAACATTGCATATTTACCTAGAAGGGGATGGAACACCCTGGATTAACGGAAAATGGATTGCCAGCGACCCGACCCCCAGAAAAGCGGTGATGTTGGAACTCATGCGACTTGACAATTCTCCAGCCATTTTACTTGGTCGGCCCTGTTATCACGATAAGACACACGACAGTAATTGTCATGCCAATGACTGGACTATGGGCCGATATTCGCCCAAGGTTGTCGCATCTATGGTACTGGCCATTAAGGCATTACAACAACAGCTGGGGTTTTCAAAAATCGCTTTATTCGGGCACAGTGGCGGCGGTGTGTTGTCGCTGTTGATCGCAAACTCGTTGAATCAAGCCACATCTAAAGCCACAACTCAAGTGACTACCGTGGTTACCCTAGCGTCAAACATTGATACCGATGCGTGGGCCGCTAGTCACGGTTACTTACCGTTGCAAGGGTCTCTTAACCCCGCATTGTTGCCAGAGTTACCCTCGTCGATAGTTACGCTACACTTATTTGGCAAAAACGATAAAGTGGTCAACGTTAATCTCTTTGAGGCTTACTTATCCAGCAGACAGAGTGCACAAACAATCGTCTATGACGAATTCGATCACAACTGCTGCTGGGGGAAAGTATGGTTAGAAATTCTTCAAAGAGTTCAGAACTCCCCTCTAAGACCACCCGTTAATGAATAATAAGAAGTGCCTTCTAAGCCCAATGTTGTATCCGCCGAGATAAACCAGTTTTTGCCTCTTGGCAAAACACCCGAAGTGCCAAAGGCAAAACGAAAATAGTCTGTATCTGGGGCGTCGGTCACGATTGAGATTATTGTTGGGTTAGTGCCACTGTCTTGATTAAAACCAGTACTAAACGGATCGTTGGCAAATCGCGCGCGAATTGTTCGTGCATCATCTTCGAATTCGTGTACGTAAGACAGTTCGACAAAGGGAATAACAACGCCCGACGAAGTACCAAATACTTTAGATGCCTGCACGCTTAATACCGACGTTAGAGACTCGATCTCTTGACCAGCTATCTCAAGATTCATGCCAAAACCGGAAACACCCTGATTAGACATACGCTCGGTAAATCCATCAACATCGGCATCAAGGTAGTTTAAGCGGCCAGTGTAAGAAATTTGCACGCCTTCACCTTGGTTATAATTTGGATTAAATCCAAAGCCAATGCTGGCGAAGGTCATATCCGCTTCGGTGCTCGCTAACGCCGTTTGCGCAACCGATACGCCTGAAGCTGTGTAATTGAGATTACGACTGGTATCGTAATCGTATTGTCCTAAGCCAAGTGTTCCCTCGAGATACGAACGATCACTTAAACTCTTAGTGCCGTAGACCATTAAACTTACGCCGTCTGAATCTACGTCACCACCATTATTGTTCATCTCCGATTCAGAGCTGTTTATGCCTAATGCCGCACCAATAAATGCACCGCCATTAAGTCGATAGTCGGCACCAATAGTCAGTGCTGTGGAATCAATATCAAAGCCCGATTCTTTCGCCGTTTGATCTTTATCACCGGTGCCAATAGTGGCATGAACATAAACGCCAATTCGGCCAGAATCGGCAAGCCCGTCACCAGCGCCGCCGCCATAGCCGTTTAAATTAAATGCGACTAATCCGGGTTGAGTGCTATCCAGCGAAGATTGTTGCGAAGATGTTTGCATGCTGCTTCTCAAGCCAGCTAATCTCGAGCCAATACTATTAAGTTGATTTGACGACAGCTCAACAATGTCAGTTTCCTGAGTCGCCATCTCTTCTGGCGCCACTTGTCTCAAACTACCGGTTTGTGGTGTTGTGTCTGCAATTAAGTTGCCACAGCGAAAACGGAGATCTGATTGAATCGCCGAGTTGAGCCCTGCGTTTTCTCTTGCCGCAAGTTGTGGGCACAGATTCTCAATAGCGATGCCTATAGCCGCTTCAGGGCTGGTTTGGCCAACTTGAATATCACCAACCAAGTTGTTTTGTGCCCCTGACTTTGACGGGTTCACAACCTGTGCCAGAGCCGTTTGTGAAAATAGAATCCCAACCGCGATTGCGGTCGGCGTTAAAAAACCTTTGTGCGATGAAACCCGATCATTCTTCATTGTTAAAAACCCCTTTGTTTATATTTGTGCTTCATTTTATGTCTCTCACGCGTCCTAGCGCTTCAGCGTTGTACATTATAAATTAAAACCGAGCTACTGTATTGCCATAACGGTGTTACCAGAGTCTCAATCTGCCTAAATTAGTCAAACACCTCTAACAACGCTAAGACAGGTCATCTAAATTCAGGCCAAACACCGGAAGAGCTGTGTGACCTTTAAGTTCATGCTGCCCCAATGCCGTTAATTGCTGATTGTCTGCAATATCATTGAAAACAACTTCGCTACACACAAGCTCACATTTTAGAGCCTTAGTTAAACCTTCTATGCGAGCCGCGACATTCACCGTGTCACCAATGGCGGTGTACTCATTGCGACGGGCCGAGCCGACGTGGCCGATTACCGCTTCACCAGTGTGTAAGCCTATACCAATCTCGATTGGATCGATGCCTTGTTCAACCAATTTTGCATTCACGCCTTTCAAGTTACGCAGCATGCATTTAGCCGCATCAAAACCATTTTGAGAAGGGTTTGCACTGACGCTAGGCGCACCGAAGAACGCCATTAGGCCATCACCGATAAACTTATCCACTGTGCCGCCATACTCATCTATCGCCGCAGTCATTTCATCAAAATAGTAATTCAACAGCTGAATTATCGACTCAGGAGTAGAGGACTCACTTCTGGTGGTGAAGTTACGTATATCGGCGAACATCACACACACATTCAGCCGAGTGCCCTGCATATCGGGGCTAATCTTGCCGTCCAAAATTTCTTTCATTACGTTGGGGCTAACGTACCCGCCAAAAGATGAGGTTAACCGTTTACGTTCTAAAAAAGAATACCAAGCTTCAAATGAAAATCGTGTGCCGCTAGCAACAATGGCCGCCAGTAATATTAATCCCGTGGGCAGCTCTTGTTGAACGGTGAGCATCCAAGTTGAAACCGCGATCACGGCAATCATAAATATCGCTAAGGTGGCGATACCGATGCGCAACGAGCTGGCCGTAAACCAAAGCCCTAATGCAAACATCAGAAATAATAGTGTCAACCATTTAGCTGCAGGTTGAATTAAGCCGCCAACGTCGATTGATCTCATTGCTTGCGCCATGAATAGCACACCAGGCGTATTTTTATCATGCCCCGCCCAAGCGGTTAATGACACTGGTGCAAGATGGCGGTCTTCAAAGCGAGTCACGCTACCGATAAAAATAGATTTTCCGGCAAATACGTCGGCCAATTGCTTGGTGTTGCCGTCTTGGCTCCACTGCACAACCTCATGCAAGGGCACGTAGTCAAATTTTGATCCTAAAGCAAAGTTTATTAAGCCTGGCGAATGAGTTTCTTCGAGTTGCTCATAGATTCGAGCTAACATGCTAGCCGAGCAGTTATTGCATTTAGGGTAGGTCATACTTTGCCGACGCATTACGCCATCGGCGTCTTTTCGGATAAGCGCCGAGCCGAAGTATTTTTCGCCCTTGAGGATTGCTTGAATCGCCGGGTAAGGAAATACTTCTTCTAGAGAGGCATAAGAGTTGCCCTGTGAATCTTCGCTCTGCACCGTCGAGTCTTTTAAGGCTATTGCCATTACCAGTGGCGTTTTACTCTTTCGAAATTTCAGCAGGCTTCGATGTAAGCTCGAATAATGATTGGGGATAAGGTTTCTATAGAGTTTTTCGAAAACCAAATCCATCACTACCAATTTTGGTTTTACCTCAACTATCCCCATTAAGAGGTCACCAATATAGCTATGCCATATGCCTGACGGCCGGTCAAATGCCTCATAGGTTTGTTCATCTATACCGATAATGACGATATTGTCAGAGGCTTCTATTGGTGAGAAATTACGCAAGCTATTAAACTGCGTATCGAGCACCAAACCGTTAAACGACGAAGAAAGAGACGAATACGTGGAAGCCGCGATAACGAGGGCGATTATTGCCAGCCCGGCAATATGCTTAAATTTTGTGTTCAACTTATTTGAATTCAACTTATTTAAATTTAAAAAAGTCTACGCGCGCAAATAAGTTAGGCAGGCAAAAAATAGAACATAAGTCGGTCATGGTTTTAGCCAAGCGTATTCTTACTACCCTATTAAATGTCATCTCAATTATCATTAGTACACGTACCCCTAAAATAGTGTTATACGGCAGATAGGCGTGACTATATCACTCTCAAGAAATACGCAATTAACTTTTTGCAATGATCTTTGCCGATTTAAATGTGTTCAGCGTGTCCGTCAAAGTATGTGTCTGTCAAACTACGACAACCTCAAAGCCCGTTAATTCCCAGTCAGTTTAATTCCCAGTCAGTTTAATTCTAAGTCAGTTTAATTCTAAGTCAGTTTAATTCTAAGCCTCCCCATGCAAGGTCTGAGTAGGTATGATTCATTACTACTAAACCCAACCGGTCAAGTGCCAGAGAGCCCTAGGTTATGGATTCAGAGTTCGAGTACTATATTGCCAAAGAACGCGGCGGGCAGATAACTAAGAACGCCTTAGTGTCACTAATATCTGAGGCAGGTATTAGTTCGTTAACGGTTTTTCTGCTTTGGGACATGTTCCCGCATGTGAGCTTAACCATATGGTTGGCCGCCGCAGTGGCCGCTTCGCTATTCATTTTTGGATCTAAAGTAGCATTCCGGTCACGTAAAGAATTTAGCCCGCCTAGATGGTATTTGTTAATTATTTTGTGCAGCATCGTATTAGGCTTGGCTTGGGGTATGGTGCCGGTGATTTTCTTTCAGCCTGATAATATTTTATTTCTGGCTATCGTTATTTCTCTTTATACCGGCTGTACGTCAGGCGGACTGGTCGTTAACTCTAGCTATTTTCCGAGTTTCATTGCCTTTGGTCTTGCCTTTGCACTCCCGTTTATTGGCAGCATGATTTATCAGGGCCAACAGCCATATACCTCAGTTGCTGTGGTGGCTACTTTTCACATTTTGTCTTTGATTTACATCTCTCACAACATGCAGTCACTCTTTTTAGCGTCAGCCAGAGTTCAGTTTGATAAAGCGCGCTTACTTGATGAGTTGGCGCAAGAGAAGAAAGCGGTTGAACAAGCCGTAGATGCAAAGGATCGCTTCTTGGCCGCCGCAAGTCACGATTTGCGACAGCCGCTAAACGCAATCAACTTATTCATGGACGCCCTGAGGCCTCTGCAATCAGAAAAGTTGGGTGGCGAAATTATCGACAAAGTTCAGCTCTCTCTGAAAGGTCTCAACGGCATGCTTCATAGCTTGTTAGACATCGCTGAACTTGATGCCAACACGGTGCAAAATCGGCCAATTCACCTATCAATTTATACCTTGGTTGAAAGTATAGTCACTGAATATCAGAGTAAGGCGAATCATCTCGAGTTGCGCAATAACATAGACCGTGATCTTATCGTGTTCTGTGATCAGACTATTATTTATCGAGTGATTCGTAATTTGCTCGATAATGCGATTAAGTACACAGAGCAAGGGCAGGTGATTGTAGAATGCAAAAAAACCGCAAGTACGTGTGAACTCTATATCCGCGATTCTGGTATTGGTATTCCGCAGGACCAGCTAGACCTAGTGTTTGACGAGTTTCACCAGCTCGATAATCCTGAGTGTGATCGAGCCAAAGGCCTAGGCTTGGGCCTAGCGATTGTTAAGCGCTTATGCGACCTTGCTGCGATCAACTTAAGCATGCAATCGCAGTCGGGCGAGGGCACCACTGTTAGGCTGACGCTGGCTACCGGTATGAAAACAGCCGTTATCAACAACGGCAACCAGCCGACAGTTGATTTCGACGGTGAGTTGATTGTAATCATTGATGATGAGCAAGATATTCGCTTGGCTATGCAGCTTGTGCTCAGTGCTCAGCATGCCAACGTTATCGTCGCAGAGTCGCTCGACCAAGCAATGCAACAACTTGCTCAAGTTAGCATGCCACCAAGTATCATAATCAGCGACTACCGGCTAAGAGATAGCGCCACTGGAGCACAAGCGATTGAGGCTATTCGAGAGGAGTACAATCGTGAGATACCCGCGATTATTATTACTGGCGATACCCGTGTGGTAAAACTCTCGGAGATGCGTGAGGTGGCTCAAACTATTTTGTACAAACCGGTCGACCCTCAAGAGTTAAGAGAGTCGATTGCCAGCTTAGTCGATCAAAAATAGAGTTACCTCGACTGTGTAATAGTTCTATATCAACGATGGAATAAGGACATGAATAATGAGGTCAAGCTGTCCCTAATTGAGTCCACCTAAAGGACTATTCTGCGAGCTAAATATGAGCATTTCCAAAAAAGTACCGGAGGAATGAAATTAAGCTCGTTCCTTTCTGAGTCGGCGACGGGCCTTGATGCCGATAAAAAGCCAAGCGTTATTAATCCCTCCGACACATTTAGCATTTGGGGACTAATTTTCATAGAGTAAAAACGGTTTTCAAAAAAACTTCAATACCTCACATCGCCCTCATTTACACGACCACTACGTTGGTTAATCGCTGGAAGCAGTCGGGTACCAGACCGTAACTGTTGCGTCACCACTCTCTCCGTTGGTCATATTAACGTATGCATATATGGACAAATAAGAATCATCTCCACTGAACGAACTCAGTAAATCCTTGGCATCGTTATAGAGATTTGTATAGTCACTGCTGCTGGTAGGGCGGGCAATGTATCTAGTACTCCGGTATACCAATAGACTAAACCACGCGAATCGCCACTCGCCTGATCCGAGGCGGTTACCTTCGCCGTTGCTGCAAGCAAACTATTACTCCCGACAGTGTTTCCGAGTTATGTAGTAAGAATGATTAGCTTATAGATAATTGTCTTTTATGAGATCCGCCCAAAGGACTATTTTTGTTTAAATGTGTGCCATCGTAATAAATTTGATGACGTCGATAAGAATCGCGCTGAGCTAAGAATATTATCAGTGTGGATATACGATATTTCTTATGATAGAAGCCGTAATGAGTTAACGATTACTACTAATCAATGTGTTGCTCGAAATGCAAAGCCGGCTCATAGATTAACCCGTGGTTTGTACTTTGATTATTGTTATAGTTACTGTGCTACTAATGAGGCTAGCAAGGGTCAGTAGTCGATTCCGGATCACAGCTTTGATTAAGACGGCGTCTTTGCAGCCAATAACCTACTCTAATTTTTCGCTCTTCTCTTTATTGCTCTTTTCGGAACAAACATGAACATATTAATTATCGACGACCATAAAATGTTTTCGCAGGGCTTGAGCCTGATATTTTCTCAGCAAAATAAAGATACCTTTATTCACACATCAGCCAATATATCTGAATCAATGCAGCACCTTAACCCCAGACGTCAGGATAGTTGCATCATTTAATTTTTAGGGGCGGCAGAGGTTTTCACTCATGCCAAAATATTCTATCGCGAAAATGCTGGACAGCCATCTGCAATATAGACCCTAGACTCTATTTGAGCTCAATTTTAAGTATCGAAGGTTATTTTTATTGGCGAGGCTTGAGGGCAAAGGTTTGAATTTAAAAAATCATACTGTCTTGACGTTATTTGTAGAGCAAGTTGATTATTCTGCGCGAGCTTCGGTCTCACGGCTAGGTGATGATTGCTTAAGATTTGATTTATAACTTAAGTGTTAGGGTGAATTAGAAAGGCGTTCATGCCGACGCGTCGAGGGCCGCCGTTTATACCCTCGACCTTCGCATACTCGTCGTGTTCGTTACCGACCCAGCATTGAAAATGCGACTCAAACTCAGTCCTTAGCACTTTCCAAGCGTCAACCTTCAAATTTAGTCGGTTCAATATGTTCGGCTGAACTTGGTCTATGTGTCCACGCTTATACCCCGAGGGCAGCTGCTCATCTCGAATCACTCGGCCAGTCCAATCCACGAGTTCTAAGTAGTCTTTAAATTTAAATGGGCTACCATTAGTCAATATATTCCGCACGTTAACTTACTTGGTGAAATTCATGTATGGGGCGAGATTCGGTTTCACTGCGGTGTAATGAAGTGTAATGCCAGTTTAGTCCTAAATATGTTCTGCTTAGCCCCTAGACGAACCATTTTGGAAAACAATAGCCATGATTCTCATTTCAAAACGCAGCTTTTTCTGTTCATTCACCATTGCTCTACTGGCGTTAAGCGCCTGCTCGCAAGAATCGCCAAGTGCAACAGGGGTTGAGCGTGACACGCAAGTTGAGCCCGATACGCTAGTAGATGTCGCGGAGCAAGCCCCAACACGACAAACAGCAGTTAGCATTACATCAGATGTGCCACATGATGTGCCTGGAGGGCAACGCCTGCCTGCTAGTGATGTCAGCAATCAGGTATTGGCGCAGTTTGCATGGCAACAGTTTTTGGCGCTTACTTGGCAATCGGATTACAACCCCGCTAACCATAGCAGAGGGGCTCCAGACACAGCTTGGAACCACAGCAAACCTTACACTGCAGGGCAGCCGTTGGTGTGGGAAACGTATGCACATCGCTCTGAGCTAAGACCTTTTGGTGTGCCATTGAATACCCCTTTCAGTAAGGCACCTACGTATCTGTTTGGGGTTGATCCAGCGGCTGCAAACGCTAGTGACAGTTTCGCTTTGTTTAATAATCTGGATGAAGATAGTGAAATTGGTTCGGCCAATATTTATTTGGGAGACGGTGACCCGTCTAGCCAAGATTTAATCTTGTATCAGGCTAAGGTAAACCAGTCGGAGTATGACTATATTAAGGACAATTTTGGTGCAACTCAGTTTGAACAATTCACCGATGCGCCGACCAATAGTGTTCCAAGCGCTTTGCAAGCGGCTCAAACCGCAAATCAAAACTCGATCAAGAACAATTTACAGCCAGCAGCAAACGGTATTAATTTGCCTGCAGGTGATAATAATGTCGCCGGGACAGTTGGTGAGGGGGCAATTGAGATCAAAACAGCGTTTATTCGTATTACTAATACGAATCAAGCTCAGTTTACTAACTTTTTCAAAACATCTGCTATCTATTACACCGCTGACATCGACCAAACTACCGGTGAGTACAGCAATTTTAAATATCATAACGGTACTTTTGCTTTACTAGGTATTCATATAATCCATAAAACTAAGAGTTATCCCGACTTTATTTTTACGTCGTTTGAACATAAAGATTTAAAGAATATGGATTTTCAGTACATTCTAACCTCACCATTACCACCTGAGTACGCTGGGGCCGATTTTAATCCGCACAATGTACCTACACCCCCGCCAAATACGCCTGCGGGTACTCAAATTGGTAATCGAGTTGCGGTGCAGCGAGAACAACAGAATGCCGCACCAGCCAGTGCCTCCAGCGTGCTTTATCCGATACCAAGCGTTATTCAGAATATGAATACTGCGGTACACCAACAACTGCAAGCGGTGAACCCGAATTCAATTTGGTTGAATTATATTCTGATGGGTGTGCAGGCAAACATCACTGAAAGTTGGGCAGATTCGGCTTCTGGAACTGCTGGACCAAACCATTTTATGGCTAACCATGTGATTGAATCAGATGCCTTTCTTGGACACTTTTTCGGTCCTGGTTTTGGCAGCAATCCATTTTCTAACGACGACAATATTCTTTATCAAGGCGCGACCTCTAGTATGGGAGGCTGCAAGGGTTGCCACGGTGTTGCGCAAACGTCGTTTGGTACTGATTTCAGTTTTCTATTGGATTTTGGTGTAAACAAACCGGTGGTCCAGCCAGATACTATTATCTATCACGCAGAAGAACCGTAAGTTTATCGATTATAAAGTCGGTAAGTAGTGCTTAAAGCGAGCCAAGCTAGCAATCGACCGCTAAAAGCTTCGTTCGTTTCATTCACTAGCTCTTTTCCGACGGTCGACATTAATGAATATCATAAAACTGGCATGCTAAATTTAACCGAAGAATTTGCAAATGCATCTGCCAGACTGACTGGGCGATGTTATTGATAGAAATGTTTAATCAACTCAGAGCCTGTTACTAAACGAGTTCGAGGGATTGGGATTGGGTTGCGGAGCTTTTCTACTCCGCCTCGCCTTGGTCTGCTTTATGGTTGGCGAATTGATTTAATTGGTATCAATCGCAGCAATTTATGGGCTACAGAATGATCACCGAAGTTGGCTATCTTTGCTGCCGCGACGGTTATAGTTACTCTGGCTCTTCTCACTCGATTCGATGTCACTTTGGCAGTTGATGCACAGGCGAACGCCACCAATTGCCTCACGCCGCGCTTCGGGGATTTCAGCATCGCACTCTTCACAATTCAACAGGCTATCTCCGCGCGGTATTCGACTACGCACATGCTCCACGGCATCTTGTACGCTGATATCGATTTGCTCTTGAACTGCTCCATCTTTCGCCCATCCACCTGCCATGATGTTCTCCTTTGCTGTTAACCAACTTATAGACTAATTATAACCTTCGGTATTCTTGGAAGCCTGCGATTATATTATTCTGATCTAACGCTTTAGTAAATTGTGATTGCTTAGATTGATGATGTGACCCATGCGGTGCATAAGTAACGTTGAGGTCGACTATTTTAAAAAAAGACTAAGTGAGTTGAACCTATTGGCTATGACCGTGTACTAAGTAGCTGAAGGTATCATAACTGCCTTGAGTAACAATCTGGTTTTATGTGTATCTTACACAGTTAATCTTTTCGGGGGCCTAACGCGTCAAGGACCCCCGAAAAGGTTGACTTCATTAGAGGCCAAGAGAAATGGCTATATCAGCCAGGGTTGGCGGGCGTCAAAGAGCAGAGAGCTGGTAAGCGGCATATTGCTGGACTAATAGCCAGAGACCCCTGCTTAACTTGAAGAACGCATAAGAGCAACCTTTCTTATAATGCCTGTCTGCCTAACGGCCGTTAGTAGCGGCCCAATGGCCAAATGGCCCGTTGCGATGCCACGGCAGCAACTCTAAGATCGTGCTCAACGATAGAAATTGTTCAAGCCTGCGACGACCACGTGGCATCGAAGGCATGATCGTCAAAACTTGAAAGGTTATAAATATGAAACTTACTCTACTAAAACTCAGCTTATCCTTAGCGATATTACCCTTCTTGTCTGGGTGTTTTCTATTTGCCAGTGTCGACCATACTGGCTTACTGCCTGTGGATATTGAGGGGCAAGTCCATACTGTAAGCTGTCGCGTTCTCATCGATTACGATAATGACGATGGCGTGCCAGAAACTGACGACACAATCGAAATGCAACAGGTGTGTAGTAATGGTGCGCCAGAAGAGGCATTGCAAGTGCGGAGCTGCGAAGCGGTGACGCAAATGAACCAAGAAAATTATATCTTGTTGCGTGGGCCCTCCGCAATGGTGTCATTTTTTGAACCCGTATCATCTTCTTTTGAAGAGGACGCAGACCCTTGTTTCATACCGCCTACTACCGAAGTGGGTGACGGAGAGATTTTAAGCCGAACCGATATGCTGCTCAATAGCGCCTCAACTGAATTGAGACCCGACGAGATCGGGAAAATCCTCGCCAAGAACTCACTCACTAATTCCTTGGCTGTAGTGACCAATTCTAAGGTGAATGTTGGGGCCAAATTTCTAGACTGGCGTTACGCCGATACTACCGCAACAGGCGAGGTTGATTTTGATCGCTTCAACTGTAAAGAGGACAAAACATGCGACCTTGTGCTACGCCAAATATCGTTAAAGTTTGAGGACTTCACCATCGTTCGTCCTACTATATTCGCCGCCGATGTGGATGTGCGCGATGCACGTCTTTACTCGGTGACAAGTCATTCTGCAAGAGTCGAAAGCGATGGCCGTTTTACCGTTGAGGATGTAAACGTCATGATCACCAGCGTGATCGATGGCGAAAAGGTGACGCTACTTAGTAGCCAAGATCTTAAAATCTCGGGTCAGTTTAACGATAATTTACATGACCAAAGCCATGCCGCGCTGACATTAAAGATAGCAATCGATCATGCAAATGAATATTTTTCTATTAAGGCTGCGGCTGATTTTCAAATCAGAGAATTTCCGTCTAAGTTGGCTGTCGGAGTGAAGACTCCGATGTGTTTAACGGGCGGTGCTTTAGCTACGTATCGGGAGGCGCGGGTTAGCCAATGCGACCTTAAAAAACCGTATCAAGTTTGGTACTTTGAACAAAAAGGTCGTTACCTAAAAATTAGGCAACCGCTTAACAACACCTGTTTAAACGTTAAGAGCAAAAGCCAAAATTATGATGGCGGTATTGTCAGTATCGTTAACTGTTCCGACCATTACGATCAACTATGGTCGATCGATCATGACTTCAATGTCGTTAATCTACACACCCGAAAGTGCCTTGATGTTGGTCGCAATAAAAATCGAGGCGAGGACGACTTAGTGACAATTCATACCTGTGAGATAAAGGCTAGCCAACAGGACTGGTCTGTTCGCAGGCCGGGTTAAGGAGGTTCGCTATGACACTCAATAAGCTCAGCCTTGGAATATTTATACCGGCGCGCTGCTTTATCGTTTTACTTATTTTGCTTATTTTACTAGGCCAAATCTCCGTCAGCCATGCGGCTAATATTTTTGTTACCGCACCACCTGGCCAAGTTGGTTGCGACCTAAGGGAAGCAATTGAGTCAGCTAACACCAATTCAGCAATAGGAGGCTGCGCGGCCGGCAGCAGTGGCCAAGACACCATTCAGTTTTTTGCCGGGTTTACGCGTTACGAATTGCCTAGTATTGCCTTTAGTAATTTGGCTGGTAGTTCTGGAACGCCAGAAATAACCTCAGAGATTCGAATTATTGGCCCCGGCACTGAACTTCTGGTTATCGCTCGGCCGCTTAGTCAAAGTGATATTTATCGCGCGTTTACCGTTTCAGTTGATGGTGACCTTACCTTGGAGAACCTATCGCTGCAGAACTTTGGTCAAAGTTCCGGTTTTTCAGGTGGGGCGATCCGCGTAGCGGGCTCGTTGACTCTGAGGAACGTTGAAATAGCAGACAATTCTGCCGACTTTGGCGGTGGATTATGGGTGCAGGGGGGTAGCGCAGTGATACGCAGCAGCCTAATCAGAAATAATCGAGCAGGGCTTCAAGGTGGTGGTATTGGTTTAAGTTCGGGTAGCACTGTGGCTGTTTTTGATTCTACTATTTCTAATAATCGAAGTGATATTGGCGGCGGCATTGCACTGGCCGCAGCTCCTGATTCAAGCCTATCTTTGTATAACACAACTATTACTGAAAATACGGCTTCGGTTCGCGGCGGTGGTTTGTCATTACTCATGGCCGCAGCCGACACCAGCAACTCGGTGGTAATACGCAACACTATTATCTCTGGCAATACGGCAGCAAGCTATGACGAGGCCCATTTCGTTAACCCTGGCACTGGGTCGGGGCTTGATATTCGTAATAGCGTTGTTGGCAACAGTGCCAATACGTATGGGCAATCGGTCAATATCCTACAGTTCTTCTTCAACGACAATATCGTCCTAACACAAGGCTCGAATAGTACGCCCTTACGGTCAATTATCGGGCCATTAGACGCTAACGGTGGCAAAACAATGACACATGCTCTGGTGGCGAATAGCCCGGCAATCGACAATGGCTTACAAGGTGTGTTGACCGGCGGACCGCTCATATTTTTCAGTACCCCAGGGTGTAGAGGTGAATTTATATCGGTCGGTTTTGGGGCTGAGTACCGCCCAGATCAGCGTGGAGTCAGCCGACCTATCGGCAATGAATGCGATATTGGAGCCTACGAATACGAACCACTATACGAACCACCAGAAGTGGCGTGTTATGTCATTAAGGCAAAGAACAATAAAGTGATTACGTTCTGCTTATAACAGCGACTCGGTTGCGGCCTGCCAAGCAAGCCGTTGATCAATAGCTTCTGCGGCATACTGGCAAAAATGGAGACCGACCCGGCCTTCGTCGATCTTATGTTCGGTGATCTACCCAGATTTTTTAAAGATGAAGATCAACTCCGCGAAATAGGGAGCGACCCAATTACCCGCGAGAAACTATTACAAGACTTCTCAGACGACGGCTGAGTAGCTAGAAGCTATGAAAGACCTAATCGAAGCCCGTGGCAGCGATGTTTACGATGTGCTTGCCTATGTCGCCTTTTCTACCGAAACCCAAACACGCTGGGATCGCGTTAAGTACGCCAACACTGAAATTAATGCGATTTGTCGTTGATAGCGAATACGCGCGACTCTATTAAAGCCGAACTAAGTGCCAAATTAGAGTACCAGAAACCGGGTGCGATTCCGGTTCACGCTTGTGTCTTATATCGGTTCGTTAATGAAATGGAACTTGGGGATATCGTTGTATACCCCTCTAAGTCAGGCAGGCTAGTAAATGATGGTCGAGCATTACAGCAAGATGTCGCCGAGATATCGAACACTTTTGCCATTGAAACAAATTCATGTTGCAGATCTTTAAGCACCCGTAGCCGCCTGCAAAAGCTAAACCTTGGTGTTTTAAGCCTGCTTTGTAGATAAAAATCGAATAGACCTGAGAATCCTTGCGTTAACGTTACCAGCTTTTAAAAAACTCTACATTGTGTCTATCTGGTAATAACATCATTGCAAATAATAAGTGATATTAGCGCTGAAATATCACAATAAATGCGGTTGTCGAGGAGAAATTCTTGGATTAAATTATTGCTAAGCTGTCTGCTCACGCGGCTGAAAAGAGTGCGGAAATTGCCTATACCGTCATTGATGACGCAGGCGTAGAACAGTCAGTAACGTTTTCTGAGTTATACCAAGAAGCGACAACCATCGCAGTCAATTTAAGAGAGACGTTAGACCAAGGGCAACGGGTTGGTTTGCTTTTACCCACTGGCCTTGATTATATAAAGTCATTTTATGGTTGAGTATTGGGTGGCCTTATTGCCATTCCTTTGTACCCACCAATAAATCCAAAGTCGGTCCAACGTTTGACAAAAATAGTGGCTGATAGCCAAGCGTCTATCGCGCTTACTAGCGATAAGCTGTCTGCAGAACTGGATCAAGAATCGGGCGACAACTGGGGCGGGGCGTCGCTGAAGTTTGTTTCGTTAAGTGAGGTGGCTAAGCGCTCGGCTAGTGTTGATTACAATGCCAGTTTCAAGCGTTGCTCAATCGCATTTTTACAATATACATCCGGTTCGACTGGTGACCCTAAAGGGGTCATTATTTCGCAGCAAAATGTCATTGCTAATATTCGCGCCGCGACCACTGCTACCGGAGCCGAGGCGGGCGACACCTTTTGCAGTTGGTTGCCGTTACATCATGACATGGGCATGGTGGTTAGCATTTTGACGCCTCTGTACTTGGGTGGTCACTCCGTCATTATGTCTCCGACGCGTTTCATCAGGCGCCCAAGGCGGTGGCTTGAAGCGATAAGCCAACACCAAGCGGTAATAACGGCATCACCGAATTTCGCCTTTGATCTGTGTGTTGATCGGATCACCGATGACAGCGTGGCTGATCTAGATTTGAGCCGCTGGCGAGTTGCGATAAACGGCGCTGAACCGCTAAATGCAGAGACGATAGGCCGTTTTGTTGAGAAATTTTCGGCAATAGGATTTAGCGATACGACAATGTACCCGGCTTAGGAGGGTGTCGCAAAACTCCACTCTTGGTCGGAATCAGTTAAAATAGTCTGGTAATGCCACAACCGGAAAAAATCATGATTACTCGCCTACGGTTACTATTTGTCGCGACCCTCAAGGTTCACTTTCCAATCATCTGCCGATGGCCGAAAGTAGTGCCACAGTCCATTCTAGCTCAAGTGGGCGGGTATTCAATCAACCGGACCCAGAAACAATTTATCTCGGTCAAACATCGTTGAAGGATTACTTGAAGTCGGCAAAGATCACAGCGCCGCTTGTGATTCGTGATCTACTTTTACAGCAAGATTGGCAATCACTCGAATCTCTTTACGCGCCTACCGGTCGTCCACCTTTCGCCCCGGTTGCGATGATGGGCTTGATTCTTTACGGCATCCATAAAGGCATCAGTTCATTACGTCGGCTGGAAGAATTTGCCCGCGCCGATTTCGGCTGCCTATGGGTTACTGGCGGTATTGCGCCGGATCATTCTGTAATTGGTAAATTTATCTGTCGGCATCATGAGCAAATAACGAGCGGTCTGTTCACCGACATAACAACCTCAATTATCCAACGCACCGGCGGCCAAGGCGATAGCATTGCGGGCGATGGGACGGTTATCGAAGCGGCTTTTTCACACTACGGGTTGCTCAAACAAGAAGCGGTCGAACAAGCGCATAAAGCCGCACGTCAAGCCGCTGAGCGCAAGCCAGATGATCCGGCCACGCAGGCTAGGTTGTTACAAACGCAGAAAACCGCAGAGGTAATGAACACTCGCGTACAGAACAAGAAGGCCAAAGGTAAGAAGACCGATAAGCTCTGCATCAGTGCCCAGGAACCGGATGCAATGATGCAACGTCAAAAGCGCGGCCGGGGCAGCGCTCCGAGTTACAAGCCTTCGGTATTGGTCAATGATCAGCGGCTTATATTAGGCCAGGCAGTACACGCCTCACCAGAGACAAGCATAATCCCTCAGATGCTCGATCAGAGTGAAGCCATCTGCGGCACCGGAGTAAGGGAACAGTTGTTGGATGCGGGTTATTGCAGTCATGATGTGATTGCTGAGACCTTGGCGCGTGACATCAGATTACTCTGCCCAGAAGGAAGAGTTCCAGGCGAAGGTAAATCATCGGATACGAAATACCACAAAGGTCAATTCACCTACGGCCCGCAGCATGACTGCTACGTTTGTCCGGCGAACCAACGGCTGGGGTTGATGTCGTGGTATAAAGGCAACGACAAGGCCGCTGCCTACCAGCTGTATGGCACGAAAATGTGCACAGATTGTACGCTAAGAGATAAATGCACGACCGCCAAGTTCGGTCGCAGGGTTAAGCGCTACCCGGAAGATGAAGCCAAAGAAGCATTACGCCAAGTGATGGGGCATAAGGCGGCAAAGCAGCGTTTTGGCAGCCGCCAAGCTTGGGTGGAACCGGTGTTTTCGGTGCTTCGTGGCAATCAGGGCCTAAATCGCTTCCGAGGTAAGGGCTTAGCGAGTGTACAAACCGAATTTGGTTTGCATGTGTTGGCGTACAACCTTGGGAGGCTGCTAGCCTTCCTTTACGCCGAATGTGATTGTCTATTGTCTAATATAAAGCCGTTTTGGCGCTCCCTTTGGGGCAGTAATCGATCTTTGGCTTTAGAGCATAATATGTAAATCGCTCAACGACTCCGGCTTAGAAAACCATTCTTGCCCGCTAGTTGACTCTTAGTTCCGTTTTGAAGGGCTTTTACGACATCCTCTGAGATCGCAAGGTGTTAAGCCTGATACATTAGTCGGCGTATGCGTTGAGCGTTCGCAGGAAATGGTTGTCGGTATTCTGGGCATTTTAAAAGCCGGCGGCGCCTATGTGCCTTTGGACCCAAGCTACCCAGAGGCGAGGCTGAGTTATATGCTCAGTGATTCGGCGATTAATTTACTGCTGACTCAGAGCCACTTGGCCGAACGCTTACCGGTAACTGGGCAAGCCTTGGTGTTGCTAGATGATGATGGCGTGTGGTCATCACAACCATCAACTAACCTGGTTAACGCGGATTTAGCTCTGACTTCAGACAATTTGGCCTACCTAATTTATACCTCAGGCTCGAGCGGCCAGCCCAAAGGCGTCATGGTTGAACACAGTAACGTGGTGTCATTAGTGGCTAATGTTGATTACGTTACCTTGTCATCAACAACCGTTTTATTACAGCATTCTTCAATATCGTTTGATGCCGCCACCTTTGAGTTGTGGGCCGCTTTATTAAACGCTGGCCGAGTGGTCATCCAGCCAGAAGCGTTAATCGACATAGCTTCGCTAGGTGATTTTATTGACAGCAATTCAATTAATACTGCGTGGATGACATCGGGTCTGTTTGATCAGTTTGCGACGTTGAATAATCGGCCCTTAGCAAGTATGAAAACCTTATTGGTCGGCGGTGATGTGGTGAATCGCAGTTCGGTTGAACGTGTGCAGGCAAGCAATCCAGCGTTGTCTATTATCAATGGCTATGGGCCAACAGAATGCACAACGTTCAGTTATAGCTACCTGATAAACGCCGGAAACGGCTCGGTTTCTATTGGCAAGCCACTGACAAACCGCAGCGGCGTTGTCTTAGGCCGTAATCTATGTCTTGTGCCGATGGGTGCGGTAGGCGAACTATGTGTTGGCGGCGCTGGCGTAGCACGTGGTTATTTGCATCAAGCCGAGTTAACGCAAGAAAAATTTATTGCCAACCCCTTTAGTCAAGATGAGGGTGCGCGACTTTACAAAACTGGCGATTTGGTACGTTGTTTAGACGATGGCAATTTACAGTTCATTGGTCGTAATGACGACCAAGTAAAGGTTCGCGGTTTTCGCATAGAACCTGATGAAGTCAGATCGTCGTTATTGGCTGTAGAGGGCGTTGCTGATGCGGTGGTGTTGACCCGAGATGAGCCAAGCAGACGGGTAGCCTATGTGGTCGCTGACTCTAATTCTGGTGCCGCTGTTGACCCGTCATTATTGCTCGAGCAATGCCGCGCTCACCTGCTACTAAGCTTGCCCGCGCATGTGCTGCCGTCGCTGTTCATGCCGTTAAGCGAAATACCGTTAAGCGAAATACCGTTAACGCCAAACGGTAAGGTCGATCGTAAGGCCTTACCGGCTCCAGACGCGAGCACGGGTCAGCATGAGCATGTGGCACCAAGTACCAAGCTTGAGCTAGTTTTATGCGAGATTTGGCAACAGTTGTTAGGCGTAGAGCGCGTGGGCGTCAGCGATAACTTCTTTCAATTAGGCGGTCATTCGCTGCTGGCTATTAAGATGATACCGCTGGTTGGTAAAGCGCTCGGCAATACTAGCAATATTCGTCAACCGCTTAGAAGCTTCTCAACTTCGATCGTTTTTCAACACCCAACGATTGCAGAATTACTAGCTTACTTATAGGGCTCTTTTAGCACTGGCAGTGAACCTAGTCACGGCACTGAAAACCCAGTTAAAATTAACACCGTTAGCAAAGGGCCTAAACTATTTATATTTCATGAAATATCAGGGCTTGTATCGCCATCATTTGCACTTGCCGATGCTATTGGAGATCAATTACCAGTCTATGCGTTTGACGCTGTCGGAAATATTGAATTATCTAAGGATTGCACTAGCATTCGATCATTGGCGAAAAAATATAAAGAAGACATAAAAAGAGTTCAGCCAGAAGGGCCTTATAATTTAGTCGGTTGGTCACTCGGCGGCAATATTGCCTATGAAGTGGCCACGCAATTAACAGCTGATGGATAGATGGTTGGCTTTCTAGGCTTGATTGATTCCCACAAGAGAGACGGTTTTACCGCTTGGGACGTTGAGCAATTTCGCCGTGACGTATTCGATCGTCTAAAGCAAATTCTTGATTCCGTCGAGCTTGAGACTATGTTGTCGGGTTTCGAGATAGCTGAGAAAATCCCTTTAGTAAATAATCAAGACACGCTAACTATATTAGATCGTTACCAGCAAGAAACCGGTCACGAAGGCGAGCTAGAAACAGCAAGTTATGCGATTGAACTACTGAACGCCTATCACGCGTTGACCATATGCACGAATCGACATTTCGAAAAAGAGCCGATTAAAATGGCGGTAAATTTATATGCCGCAACTGACGGCGAAGCCGATATGAGTAAGTCATGGATCAAATTTTTAGAGCAGACTCCCTCGGTAATGGAAATTAAAAGCAGCCATCAAACAATCATACAGTAGCCGTACGTAGATGTTATTGCCAATGATATTGTGCGCATCTTGATGGAAAAAAAATCGGTAGCTGACCATTTTCATGATACTTCGAAACCCTAGCGGTTGGCTTTTAGGCCAACCAATCGCTAAGTTTCTAAGTTCAAGAGCGAGCCTTGGAAAGCCCCAGTTGTTGAGGTAATATCAGGTACTATCTTTACCAGAAACATTATTAAAATCGTTGAAAAGGTCGTTAGATTGAAGAAAAACAAGCTGTTTATTATCCCGAAACCTCTCGCGTCTGCGAGGCTTAGGTTATTTCTGTTTCCGTATGCCGGTGGGTCGGCATCTATCTATACTCATTGGGCTAAGTTATTCGACGATAACCCGAATGTAGAGTTGGTTTTGGTTCAGCTTCCAGGTCGTGGATCGAGAATGACTGAACCCTTACATCAGACAATGGAATCAATCATGTCTGAATTAGTCGAGCATGCTTCGTATATAACCAGCCGCCCTTATATTTTATTTGGCCACAGCCTAGGTGCAAAAATAGCCTATGAATTGGCATGTAAACTAAGAGCCCTGGGCCTACCATCGCCAGACTACCTAATTGCTTCTGGCAGTGGTGCTCCTCATTTGCCATACAAGACTAAGCCGATTCATAATCTTGCGCATGATGCATTTATAAGCGAGCTTGAGAGACTCAATGGCACACCAAAAGAAATATTGTCGAATAGTGAGCTGCTTGAATTTTTGCTGCCGTTATTAAGAGCTGATTTTAAGATCGCCGCTGAGTATCAAGCTGACGTACGCCCGGTAGCGTGCCCGATAAGGGTCTTGGGCGGCTCTGATGACGTGGAAATAAGTTCAGACAGACTTAATGCTTGGGCCGATCTCTCTGAAGCCAAAATGACCTTGCAGTTTATTGCGGGCGACCATTTTTTCATAAACCATAATCCAAACTCAGTAGTGCAAACAATATTGTCTTTAATCGACGAGTTGTAGGAGTTGATTTGGTATTAACCGACTTTATATCGCAAAAATATTATGCTGTATTTTGCTTTAGGTAAAACAATTAGGCGCTGATAGAGAGTTATCAATTTTTTTGTCATCAAATTGGAATACGCTTATCGTTATCAAATCGGTTATTGAGTATCGTTATTCGGGCGGTACTCGTTGAACTAGCAAGACCCAGCCCTGTTGAGTAAGATATGTTCGGACAGTCATCTTAAGATAAGATATGTTCGGACAGTCATCTTAAGAAAAGAAAAAGCCTCATTGATATCAGAATCAGAAAAAGATATTTTTTCCCGTGACAGTTAATTCAGAAGTGAACTTGGCTAGTTCTTGTCCTTAAACGTCAAATTGACGGCAATTTTAGGCGTAAGGGAGCCTCGCCCGCGGCGATTTTGTGTGTATTTGAGCTTTTTACTAGCCGATTAGCCGACGATGGTGATCGGTCGACGGAATACGTTGATAGTGTTTGTCTGAATAGACTTGCCGAACGATGGGTTCAGAGCCTACCCAGTT
>JBKEFT010000006.1:0-171720 GCA_046709645.1 Arenicella sp. | reverse complement strand
AGAACAAAACACCCTATGATGAATCGACTTATTTAGCCGCGCTAAAGAAACGTAATTCGCCATTGCTAAAGTTTGCTGTAAATACGTAATTTACGCTTTACAGTCCACCTCAGGGCGTGTTGTTATATGCCAACTTGCTCATATAGCTCTAATGGAAGTCCATCAGGATCACTAAAAAATGTAAACTTTTTATTAGTATATTCATCTACTCTAATCGGCTCAACATCCACGTCTTGAGACAAAAGGTAATCTCTAACAGATTCAACAGACTCAACATTAAATGCCAAATGCCTTAAACCTAGAGCCTCAGGAAAGCTCGGTCTATCAGGTGAATTAGGAAAAGAAAATAATTCTATTTGACCACCATTTGGTAGTTTTAGATCGAGTTTAAATGAGTCTCGCGCTTCTCGGTAATTCTCAGCTATAACCTCTAAACCAAGAATTGAGGCATAAAAATTCTTAGATTTTTTATAATCTGAGCAAATTATAGCGGCATGATGAATTGATTTGAGCACCTTATCTCCTTGGCATATAACGCCCGAGCACACGGAGTGTGCGGTAGTTTTTGAGCTTGTTGTTGTGTCGGATGATTCAACATTACTTCATTCCGGCGCCACCAGTTGCACGAACAGGAATGTCCTTAAGGTCAAAGTTTTCCAAACAGAATACATTAACTCCAAAGTAGTCCGGTGTTACACGCTTCCTATGAAAGGGATAAATGCCACAAACATTACAGAAATAGTGCTCCGCAGTATTACTGTGAAACTGATAGATTGTTAAGAATTCTTCCCCAACAAGAATGCGCATTGAACTCTCATGGATCTTCACCATTAGAGCATTTTTTCTACGACATATAGAACAATCGCAGGTAGTAATTTCTGACACATCAGTATCAATTTCAAATTGGATAGCCTGACAGTGGCAAGAACCTTGGAATGTTTTCAGATTGGCCATATTAGCTTCTCGATACTAAGCGCACATAAAACGCCCTTAAAACGGGCGCGCGTTTTTTGCGCGTCCGAGGGAACGAAGTGACCGGAAGTTTACAAACTTATACATCAGTAAGTTTCGTACCGCATTTGGAACAATAGGTAGGATTAAAACCCTTTCCAAGGTAGTTCTTACAACTTGGGCAACACCAGTTTTGTAATGTGTACCAAAAAAAAATAATTATTGGTGCAATGATCACAGGTAACCAGATATAAATGGGTTGCCCAAACCTACTGCCATCTACGGGGTGCGCACCACCGCCGAAAATAATAAACCCAATAAAAAATGGAACTGCAAATAAAGTTGCGATTATTTGGCGACGTTTAACCTTCTTGTATTCAGATTTTATTTCATTCATTACTTGGGTATCTCGTATGTATAACGCCTTTAAAACGGGCGCGTTGAAAACGCGTCCGAGCACACGCAGTGTGCGGTAGTTTTTGAACTTATAAGTCTTTTATTCATAGATCTTTCCACAGTATAAAAATGCTGCGAACCTTTTCCAAGGAGAATCTTTGCTCATGCCCTGAGTAAGTCCAAGGTTAGTTGACTCTGCCCATGCATGTGATGCTTCGAGAAAAGTTTCTATAGATTGGTTTTCCCAGCCACGCGAACCACGACCACAAAGACCCACTGAATTTGGGTTCTCCAATGACTTATCTTTGATCAATGCTTGAACAAAGATAAGGAACGATTTTTCATCATTCACATTCTCGACTAATTCATGTAACTCTATTGCCATGAGGTCTTGTACTTATAACAGCTTATTAGGATGCATGCGCGTTTTTCAGCTAGGCTAGTTTTCATAAAGCCACTGTAACTCTTTATATTTTCTATTCTTTTTCTCATTTAAGTCCTTTTGTCTGGTGTCAAAGTGCGCATGCTCACTTTCTACAATAACAGGGCGGTTAGCTATTCTCAAGAAATTCGGTAAGTGATTGTTTTATTTAAATAAAAAATATTACTACAGAGGCTAAACGCGCAACATACAGTAGTGTAACGTTCCTAAATCTGTTGTTCCTTAAATATATGCTGTTTATTTATACAGTCTTTATCATTCCTGCAATACAGGTGCAATACAGGCGTCATAACATACCAGGTATCACGTCTTGAATTTTGAATGACCGATGGGGGCTGTGAGTTCAATCGGTCGATGCAACGCACGCCTTTTTAATGTGGAGTAATATTGTTTTAACTTTGATCGAGCTAAATTTGATTTTCTCTATGGGGAATTTGAAAGAAGCTAAGTCCTTAGTAAATAAAGGGTAATTTACTAGTTCGGAGACGCGTCTACGAACCAGGGGCGCGCAGGTTCGGCTAACAGACTTCGAAGCAGTTACTCTAACGATATTTTTACAGGGTAATATTCGTGATAAAGCTTTTCGTACTGTAAGCATAGTGCAAGCAGGAATTAAGAAAGCTAGTATATATGCGTGTTTTTAGGGTTGTTAATCCGCTTAGGAGGCGGCTGCTCTATCCGGCTGAGCTACCGGGACACGCGGATGCATTTTAGCCTCGATTGGCTCGAGATGAAACCTAAGTCTTCAACTGTTTTGAATAAAAGAGCCTTCAACTGTTTTGAATAAAAGAGTCTTCAACTGTTTTGAATAAAAGAGTCTTCAACTGTTTCTTACTAAAGAGCTGTCAAATTGGTTTTGTTCCGCTCGGCGAAACTCGCAGTTCGACCGAGCAGATAAAAGTCTTTGGGGGCGAATGCCCTTATAAATCTTTTACCATTTCTCGCATGATGTCGCTACGAGCAACCGCGCCAACTAATTTGCCATCTTCAACAATCGGCATAACATTGACCCTGCTGGCGTTCATTGTTGAAGCTAGGTCGATTAAGGCTATGTCTGGGCGGCTCATGATTAGCTTGGTGCTCATCACGTCTTCGACTAAAGATGTACTATGGCGGTAGTAGCTGCTTTGCATTAATTGCTGTAGGCAATCAAATTCTGACACGTATCCGATCAGCTCACCTATTTTGTTTACCACTGGCGCACCGGGCAATTGATGCTTAGTTAGGTGATCACTGACCTTGTCTATTGTCATCAGGCGACGTAAGGCGACTTCAGGCCTGCGCATTATTGTTCGTGCGGTCTTATTTTCCATGTTATTCGTTTCTCATTTCAGTGATATTATGTTTTGCTTCACTTAAGCTACATATTATATTAAAACCAGCTTGGTTTTTACACCAATCTTTACTTCATTGCGTTGGCCGAAGATTGGCGAATATATTTGACCGACACCCGAATTGATACGCTAGCTTGTACTAAAGTGAGCTAGCATAGCGTTAGGTATCCAAATTTTCTCCCTAAACATCTGTAACGATAATGCCATCTATTAACTTTTTATCATTGATTGCAGCCGCTTTTGTCGCGCTCGCCATGCCCTCGGCCGTGCTTGCTGTTAACCAACAATACAAAGACTGCCTCTTTCGTGGCATAGAGGGTGCTGACGACAATGTCACGCTTGGTGACCTAAGAGCAAAATGCGATGTCCAAGATCAACCTGAAGATAGCTTAGTCAATGATCGCCTTAAGCAGGATAAACGAAACACCTTAGAGCCGTTTACAATCTTGTCTCACGAGCCAAACTACTTATTGCTTGCTAACCATAATAGTAAGGGTTATCAAAACTCGCTAGATGATGCGTTCGTAGAGTTTGATGATCGGCGTTTAGATGATACCGAGGCGCAATTTCAAGTTAGCCTAAAGGTGCCTTTGGAGACTAATATATTTAATCGAGATATTGATCTCTATGGTGCCTATACGGTTCGCTCTTTTTGGCAAGTTTACAATACTGACGAATCAAGCCCGTTTCGTGAAACTAATCATGAGCCCGAGCTTTGGTTACAAGCTTATCCAAACTGGCGGATATTTGGACTTAACAACGCGGTTGTTCGGCTTGGCATTAACCATCAGTCGAATGGTCGGCCTGACCCTATATCTCGCAGTTGGAATAGGGTGTTCGTTGACTTCATTCTTGCTAAAGATAATTTTGCCCTGAGCTTTAAGCCTTGGATTCGTGTTTCTGAAGATCGTGAAGATGACGATAACCCGGATATCACTGACTTTCTTGGCCACTACGAAATAAAAGGGCTGTATAAGAGTCGTAGCGGCCATCAATTTAGTCTGATGAGTCGTAACAACCTTGAGTCAGGGTTTGAGCGCGGTTCTATTGAAGCTGGTTGGAGTTTTCCACTAGGCCGGTGGCCTTATCTACGTGGCTATGTTCAGTACTTTAGAGGCTACGGAGAGAGCCTGCTTGACTATAACCAAAAAGCAAACTCAATCGGGCTTGGCATCATGCTCAAGTAAGAAGCCAAATGAATTAACCCATTGTTGGCTGTCAAACGCTGGTTTTATAGAGATAGTAAACTTTGTTATTGTTCATCTAGCTGTTAAAGATTTCAACATAATCGACTAAGCAATCAAAAGGCCAAACTTTGTGAAAAAAAATCTAATATTAGTAGTTATCGCTTGTTCGAGCTGGTGCTTTTTTCCAGCCGCTGCCGTTGAGCCTGACAATGGCGTTAAAAAATGGCAGGAAGTAAAAGAAATTGACGGCGAGAAAGTAAATGTTCAGGTGATCAGTAAGCCAATAAGCACAACATTTGATGCGCCTGCTGCGCCTGTAGAATTGACCGCGTGCGCTGCCAATATTGTTACCGACTACTGGCAAGAGGATGACCTGATAAAGGTTGAAACGCTGGTTGAGAATACCCAGTGCGGGCCTTCGAAAGGGCGTTATGCGGTCAAGGTTCGCACCCGAAATGAAGCGGGTGACTTGAACACTAGTAAGTATCAAGAGCAATGGAGCCGTGACGATAACGGTGATATTAAAGCAATGCATACCTATAGTATGAATGGCGATAAGGAGCTAGTACGAGTGCGCATACAGCCGCCGTTCAATGGCGCTTGCTTGTGTACTGTCGAGAACACTGACGGGCCTTCGGGACAGTCGAATTAAGTATGCTGAGGGAGAGCATGTTCGATACAGTCGATAGCCTAAGCTAAATTTTATGGATTATATTTTTGGATACCGCAGTCTTGTCAGCCGTTATAGCCGACAGCATTATTCGAAAATACTTTCTGAAGCGACAGTGGCCACGGTAAAAGGGTGGTGCCGATCTTGGTGTGTGAGTTACCCAGACGAGGGCGCTACCTATGCAGGCGCATTACGGGACGACGTTGGCTTACTCAACGGGGTATTAATAGCCACTGACATAGGTGAGCAAGGCTTTGGTGAGCAAGGGCGAGACAGCTTCGGGCTAAGTATTTCGCAGCAAGATCAAATATGGATATACGAAACCATGCAAGTCGATACGGCAACCCCGGGAAACCCGCTGCCTCAATCTTATGTTGATACCTGTATGAGCGGTTGCTTAGAATCCCAAGGAGTCGATGGTGCTATTGAGTTCATTCAGCAGACTCGGGGTTGGGATTTCGTTTGGCTAAATGATCGTCACTTAGATCGCACGCCTAGATACCCTCGGTATACACCGATATCAAGCGAACATGCAGGCTTGATCGACTCACTCTTAGAGCAACAAGGCGTGCTGAAGTTTCGACAATCATCGCCTTGAGTTAGTTTGCCACTGGTGACTTTTAGCAAGTTCGAGATAGCTGAAACAGTGCTGCCAAGGTTAAGCTGTGCTGCCAGAGTTGCCAACAATAATCTGTTGTCGGTGCCTAGGTAACAGGTAAGTAACATTTGTTCGGTAAGACGAGACTTTAGTCTAGGTCTTAGGTCTAGGTCTAGGTCTTAGCTTAATTGGACATTAGGTACTGCAGGTCTCTGCTACCATAGTAGTGTAGTCATAGTACTGTACTACTTAGTATTGTACTAAAGGAGGTGACTGGGGGGCGACTGGTTTGGGGATCAGATTATCCTTAGTTGATTAACGCCTTTTTCTGCGTGTGACAAATAGGGGGCTGACAATGAGAGTTAGACTGAGAGAAATAAAAGTTATTGCATTGAATACCGAAACCATTATTCTGCTGACTCAATTTGTTGGTTTAGCCAGAGTACGCGAGGGCGCTGAACTTCGAATGCAACAATCGGATATCGTTCATCGGGTATTCCAGTACGCAGCAACAACTGAAAACCCAGATTTAATCGTATTGTTTATGCACATCAAGAAATCAATGCGCAAATACATTAAAAAAAGTAAACTCGAACGACCATCCTTTAATCTGTATGAAGATGCAGTTGCCTAAATTAGTGTGTCTAGGTTGATGGAGTTCTGTTACTAGCGCTGCTGTCATTAAAGACGCTGCTATATATTATTAATGCTACTGTGTATCAACTTGACGCTATCCTAGGGTGGGTTGCTGAGTGAGTAAATTAAGATGATAGAAGCGTAAATGACTACTGATCTGTATGACATCAATGGCGATGCAGCGCTCGCTGTAAACCCCAACTCGCGGCCATTCATAAGCAATAAGTTCTTGATCCATCTTGATCGAATTTACCTCGAACGAGGAGGCGACTTTGTTAAGGTTCTGACTCGAGCCGGCCTTTCGTATGAAACCCTTATAAGTGAGCATTTGATGGTTCCTTTTGAACATCATAATCGCATGCTTGAATTGTCTGAGAAAGAGCTGGGTCTTGAGCCGCTGGGCTTGATACTAGCAACTCGTCAGCAGGTAGCTCACCTAGCCCCTTTATTCGAGATTTTGCTAAATCAAGCAACGGTTGCAGAGTCGATTTTGGCATTAAGCGAAAATCTTCACGTTGTAGCCCAAGGCTTGGACGCTGTACTCAAGGTCGATGATAAATTTGCCCGCGTCGAGATGAGAACTAATTATTCATTTCTCTCTGAAAGTTCTATTTTCCACGACCATGCAGCGGGCCTGTTGGCTCAGTATTTACGCTGGATTGTCGGCCGCGAATTCAAAATGGCATCAGTCGCAATCCCCCATTCTGAGCCACGTGATTTGAGCCGGTTTAGGTCTTTTTTCGGCTGTCCTGTAAGTTTCGGTGACAGCCATATAGCAATTTGCTTCGATAAAGATGTTTTACAGAAACCGATTGTGGGCGAAATAGACAATTTAAACCGTCAGTACAACGAAGTGCTCGAGTGGGATCGTAGTGCAAGTTTATTGGCTAAAGTGCGTAATATTATTCGACGAGATCTTGTAATCGGGGCTACCAATATTAGCTATGTCTCTGGCGTCATGAAACTGTCGAAACGCACACTTCAGCGTCGGCTCTGTGAACGAAATACTAGTTTTCATAAGCAACTTGACTCCGTGAGGGCAGGCTTAGCGCGCCAGTTTATCTATCAAAAAGATCTGGACTTGGCCGAAATCGCATCGCGATTGAGCTATGCTGAACAAGCAAGTTTCACTCATGCCTTCGTGCGGTGGTATGGCAAGCCTCCTAGCGAGTGGCGTACATTGTTGGTCTAAATAGTCAATTTGTCTGCCAAAAATGAAAACTATTGGCGCGAATTATCAACTTAAAATCGTTGCAATTGACTATTCTAAAGTCTGTTGGTGACACCGCATGGTAAACAGATATTAAAAGCTGGTAAGTGTCATCAATTTCATAAACATAAAAATTAATGAGGATGAGATGTCAAACTGTTCCAATAGCAAACCAGCAATGCTGGTTAAGAGCCTACTCGCTCTAGCCGTTTTTGCGGCTACTTCTGTCGCGTCTGCGCAAATCGAAGAAATCGTGGTAACCGCAACCAAGCGTGCTGAGAGCCTTCAGGACGTTCCAATATCGATGGTCGCTTTGTCAGGTGAGGCTATTAAAAATTTAGGCATAACTCGAGGTGAAGAGTTTACCGCCGACATTCCGGCTGTCACTATCGCTCAAAACCCGATCAGTAACTTTGTATTCATTCGCGGTATTGGTACCTCTGGCAGTAATGCGGGTATCGAACAGTCTGTGTCAATCTTTCACGATGGCATCTATATGGGGCGCCACCAACTTTCGCGCTCGCCATTTATGGATTTAGAGCGGGTCGAGGTATTGCGTGGCCCGCAAGGAATCTTATTTGGTAAAAATACAATCGGAGGTGCGATGCATGTAATCGCAGCCAAGCCGACACGAGAATTAGAAGGTTCGGTTAGTGCCTTAATCGGCAGTGACGGTGAGCAAGAGCTTACTGGCGTTATTTCCGGTGCGTTAAGTGATACTGTTCGCGCAAGACTCGCGGTCAGAAGTTACCAATACGACGGTTTCTTAGACAATGTTATTACCCAGCAAGATGGGCCTCAGCGTGAGGATAAAACTTTTCGTGCGCAGATAGAGTGGGACGCATCTGAATCATTAAGAATTTCAGCAAAATTAGAGTCGAGCACTTATGAGCAGAGCCAGCAATCAACCCAGCTCGGTGTTGCTAGCCCGTTTGATGCGGGCGCGGCGGCTATAAGCGGGCTAAATCAAGCCTTAGTCGCAGCAGCGACCGGAGGTAACGGGGTAGAGGGCTTGGACGGTGAGCGCGCAGTCGATAATGACGGTGGTGCTTTGTTAGGACGAGTAGTCCCGAGTTTTGCCGGTATCGGTGGCTTCCCATCAAAACCCGAATTGAGTAATAATAATACTGATGTCGGGTCGATTACCGCAGACTGGGATATCGGCGGCCATACTATCACCTCGGTTACCGGCTTTGCGCAATACGATTTTCGTGATATTTGCGATTGCGATTTCGCCGCGCTACCACTGATCCAAGTAGATGCTACAGAAGATTATCAGCAATTTAGTCAAGAGTTCAGACTGACCTCGCCAGCGGGCGAAACTCTGGAATATATCGCCGGTTTGTATTATCAAGATGCTGACCTCGACTACCGCTCAGTTGAAGGCTTTGGAACCGCACTGCTTACGCCTGCGGGGCTACCGACGGTGTTATTTCCGAACATGACGCGCGATTATCGCTTTGTTCAAGAACAGGAAACTAAGGCTGTTTTTGGTCAACTTAAATGGAATTTTGCCGATGCTACTCGAGCAACCGTCGGTCTTAGATACTCAGACGAAAGCAAGAACGCTAATCATCGCCTTGATACCTTTTTTACTGCAGGTCAAGATTACAGCTCATTAGCTGGTCTTGCTGCGGGCAGTTTGGCGTTCGGCAATAGCCCTGAAGAATTTGATCGCTTTTTGGCAACACCGGCTTTGGCGCAAGCGGCCGGTATTGCCCAAGTCGCTATTCTACAGAATGCATTGGGTACCTTTGAGCATGATATTACCCGACAACGTGACGAGGACTTTATAACCTGGTCGTTGGGTCTACAGCATGACTTCAGCGATGACACTATGGGTTTCGCGACTATTTCAACCGGTGTCAAAGGCGGTGGTTTTGATGCACGGTTCTTACGTCGAAATAACGATCCGTTTTTCGAATTTGAAGAAGAAGAAGTGCTTAACTACGAAGTCGGTTTTAAGAGCTCGCTACTTGAGGACAACCTACAGCTAAATGCAACTGCGTTCTTCTCGACGGTCGAGAACTACCAAGTAAGTATTTTTGATGGTGCGACGGCCTTTTTCGTGCAAAACGCAGCTGAGGTAGAATCAAAGGGGGTTGAAGTCGACCTTAAATGGCTAGCAAGCGATAATTTCTTGCTTAGCTTCTCAGGCGTTTATTTAAATGCTGAGTATTCAAGTTTTCCTAACGCGCCTTGTTTCTCCGGTTCGGATGCTAATAATCGCGGTAATTGTATCGGTCGGGGCACGGCCTCAGCGTTTCGTGATGCCAGCGGTGAGACCAACATGTTCTCTCCTGAATTTAGCTTTAATCTGAATCTTGATTACAACATGGAGCTGTCTAATAACTGGGAACTGCGAGGCGTTGCAAACATCAACTACTCGGATGATTTTCTGGCGGCTTCCGATCTTGATCCGATTTATGCCGGCGTCGAGGGCTTTACCAAGCTTGACCTTCGCCTTAGCTTGTCGAGCCTAGATGGTAAGTGGGATTTTGCATTACTCGGCAAGAATTTGACTGAGGAGTTCTCAAGCGGCAGTAGTAACGATCAGCCATTGGTGCCAGGCAACGGTTATGTGTCTACCGATCGCTTGCGTTCTATTGCAGCACAAGCTACATATCGTTTCTAGCCAGCTAACCGTCTCTGTTAAAATTAACAGAGGCACAAGATACGGTTGACGGTTGTTAACCGTATCTTGCTTAGAAAGAGGCGTCAACAAACCAGACCTCAAAAAACCAGGCCGGTAAAAACCGGACCCTTTAAAAATTAGGCGTCGTTGTCTGCATGGATAGTAGTGTCGACTCCATTAACGTCATTGGCTTAGCGTTGATTCGCGGCCACAACACGGTTAACAATATGAAATTTGCATCAACTATTTCGATCCTTTGCTTAACTACTTTGGCTGCCTGTGTTGATCAACAAAAGGCCGAAAATTCAGCTGCTCTGAAAACTGAGCCGGTAGCAGTAGAAACACCAAGTACTGTTGAGAAGCGAACAGCGGTGAATCGCGACACTATTATTGAGGCTAGCTCGAGTGGTTGGCGCTCACACGGACGAACCTACTCAGAACAACGACATTCGCCGTTAAACGCTATTAATGCCGAGAATGTCACTGATTTAGGTCTGGCATGGTCATTCGATCTCGGTTCTAGTCGAGGTATAGAGGCCACTCCAATTGTTCACGATGGAGTGATATACGTCACCGCAACGTGGAACAAAGTGCATGCTCTGCATGCCAAAACTGGCCAGAACTTGTGGAGCTTCGATCCTCAAATAGATAAGGAGCAGGCGGCCAAAGGCTGCTGTGACGTTATTAACCGCGGTGTCGCAATTTGGGGCAACTCGGTTTTCACCGCAACCATGGACGGCCGCTTAATTTCACTGGACGCTAAAACTGGCGTTACCAACTGGGATATTAATACCATTGATAAAACCAAGCCATACACTATCTCAGGCGCACCACGTATTATCGATGGCAAGGTTATAATTGGTAACGGGGGTGCTGAGTTAGGCGTGCGTGGCTATATAACGGCTTACGCTGCTGATACAGGCAAGCAACTTTGGCGTTTTTATACCGTACCAGGCAACCCTGAAGATGGTTTTGAGAACGCTACTATGGAAATGGCGGCAAAGACTTGGACCGGCGAGTACTGGCAAGCTGGAGCCGGTGGAACTGCTTGGGATTCGATGGCCTATGACCCAGAGCTTGATCTTCTTTACATTGGCGTTGGTAATGGCTCGCCTTGGAACCACAGTATTCGCAGCCCTGAAGGAGGAGACAACCTATTTCTGTCGTCGATTGTGGCGGTCAGGCCAAGCACTGGCGAATATGTCTGGCACTATCAAACCACGCCGGCTGATAATTGGGACTACACGGCGACCCAACATATGATTCTTGCTGAGCTAGAGCTGGACGGCAAGCCAAGGAAAGTGATCATGCAAGCACCGAAGAACGGGTTCTTCTACGTACTCGATCGTGAAACCGGGGAGTTTATTTCGGCTAACAATTTCGTGCCGGTAACCTGGGCTACTCATATAGACCCAATCAGCGGCCGTCCGGTTGAAACTGATGCCGCACGCTACTCAGGTAAAGCACCGTCTATCCAGTTGCCGGGCCCGCTTGGCGCACACAACTGGCAGCCAATGTCGTACAGCCCAGATACCGGTTTAGTTTATATTCCGGCGCAAGAGGCGCCTTGGGCCTATGTCGATAAGCTCGATTATAAGTTTACCGACGGTACGTGGAATACTGGCGTTGACTTCGCTTACAGTGGTTTACCAACAGACAAAGCGGTGTTTAAAGCGGCTAAGGCGTCACTTAAGGGACGTCTGATTGCATGGAATCCGGTAACACAAAAAGAAGTATGGCGACACGAATATAAAGGCCCTTGGAACGGAGGGTTATTGTCGACCTCGGGCAATTTGGTTTTTCAAGGCGCCGCCGATGCTCACTTTGCTGCATTCAATGCCAATACTGGTGAACCGCTATGGAAGTTCTTTACTCAAACCGGTGTTATGGCCGCGCCGATCACGTATGAATTGGAAGGCGTGCAATACCTTGCGGTTGCATCAGGCTGGGGCGGAGGCTATGTGCTTGGCGTTGGCGGCGTGTTACCCACTGGTAGCACGGCGAAGATCGGTCGATTAATGGTGTTTAAGCTGGGTGCAAGCGTAGAGCTACCCGCTATCGATAAATCTGACGTGACTTTACCGGTAATCCCTAAACCATTGAAGGTAAGTGACGAGGTCGTGGGGCAGGGCGCGTATGCTTACGCCAACAATTGCGGTACCTGCCATGGTGATCAAGCGTTTTCCTCAGGCTTAGTCCCTAACCTGCGCTATTCGGTCATCACCACGAGCCAAGAAGCGTGGAGTAATGTTGTTTCAAATGGAGCTTTAGCCAAACAAGGTATGCCTAACTTTGGCAAAGTGTTAGATGCTCAAACAGTCGAAGCAATACGCGCCTATGTGATTAGCGAAGCAAACAGTGGCCGAGACAAGGCATTTTACGACTCGGCCAGTGCCGATTGACCTTATGGAAAGTTCGCAGACTGAGTCTTTAATCTATTTCTTAAGCTTAAGCAATAGACCTGATATTTGATAAGTTTGATTGTTTAAAATGGCATATTGTGGGCCATGTCTAGCCGAGCCAAAGGCATGATATAAGTCTATACACTTGTCGGCAGAGTAGGGCTGTACCAGCCTGCTATTGAATAACGGTCACGTAGTGCTGGCAATACTTCGTGTGGATGCTCTTCACTCAGAAATACAACCACGGTGGCGAAACTAGGGATGATTCGCAGGCCAGTTAGGTCTTCACTGCTAGCGTATAAAATTAATTCGCCGCCATCGCGGCTAAGCCAGTCTTTATTGAGATAGATAACGATAGACAAGCGGCGGTTAGATCTCCCTTCGAATGAATCAAGATGACGTTTATAGAAATCTCCGGGCCTGTAATGTGCGTAGTGGCTCTCAAACGAAGATAAGCCTAGATAAAGGTGTTGGTTTAGATAGCGCTGTAGTTCACTAGCCCATTTTAACCAAGCAGAGCTAGCCAGCGAGTTATTCGATATCCAGCTTTGCCTTTGACTACGTATCGTTACGTTATTTGAATGACCGTTATCGCGCCCGATGGACGATGGCTTGAAAGAGTCATCGCTGATTACTGATATGTGTTGATAAAGCTGCTCTGCCAAGGCCATTGGCAATGCGTTTACAATTGCGCTATAACCGTGTTTGGATAGATCATCTGAGATGCGGCTAAATAATAGCTCATCATTCTGATTGACGAAGCCGTTACTTAAATCGCCGTTACTTAAATCGCCGTTACTTGAACCGCCACCGTCAGCTAAATCAAAGGTAGTTGCCATAGAGATATTCAGATTAGTGACATAAGAGGTGACGCTAGTGTAGGCCGTTTAAACTAATTAGATAGTGGTAACGCTTGGATAAATTAGCAACTGTTGACAAACATTTTAGTCATCTGTCTAATGTTGGGTAGGTGCAATTTATTTCACTCTACAACGCTAACTAGTAGAGATATGACTAGACCGAACGATACGTATTATGAGTAACAACAGTGAACTATGGGATCTACCTGACCCCTTTATTATTGAGCATAAAGCTAAGCCGTCCGAGGTTGACTGTTACGGTCATATCAATAACAGCGTATATGTTCAATGGATGGACAAATGCGCGTGGCAGCACTGTAAGTCGGTGGGGATGTCGTTTCAATATTATCGTGACCTCGGCAAGGGCTTTACCGCTATTCGGCACGAAAAAGACTATTTGCAAGCGAGTTATGCTGATGACCAAGTACTGATTGCAAATTGGGTGACATTCAATGATCAGAAATTACGCGCTGAGCGGCAGTTCCAAATCATTAGAGCTGAAGGGGGGGGCTCTGTTACGAGCTAAAAGTAACTATGTATGTACTGATTTAAATTCTGGCAGACCTTGTCGAATGCCGGAACAGTTTAAGACCGGTTTTGCCGTTCTTAACTCTGTCGCCGAGCAATTACAATCAGTGAAAGCAAAACGCCCCTAGCACATTAAGGTTTTATAAGGTGCTAGGGGCGTTTACGGCAATTGCTCAGCCGGTTTTATCGTCGTCATTATTGGACGTTGGTATTAAGAACTCGGACATTGATTGAATGTTTTCGGCAATCTCTTCTTCTTCTTCAGAGAAGTAGGCAATATGAAACATTGCATCCCCCTGTTGCACTAACGGGATATTCTGCTTGCCAATAACAATACCGGCTCGGCGGGTAGTCACCTTGCCAAAGGTTTCGCCGAGAGGGCTGCCAATTTCGGCTAAATGATCGCCTTTTTCAACGTAGTCGCCTAGGTTTTTGAGATTTGTGACAATGCCGCTGTGGTGAGCTCGTATCCATGAACTGGTATTGGCTATATATGGGGTCTTCTCATGAGTTTTACGATTGACCTTTTTTGCCATTCCTAACTTAGACAACACATTCAATATGCCGCGTACACCGGCTCGAATCGACAGTTCGTCAAAGCGTAAGGCTTCGCCTGCTTCGTACAGCAATATCCGGGTATCTAAATCAAGTGCTGCTTGGCGTAAAGAACCGTCACGCAACGCCGAGTTAAGCAGTACCGATACACCAAAAGCCTCAGCCAAGGCGCTTGTCTCTGGGCAATCTAGATTGGCTCTTATCTGTGGCAGGTTAGAGCGATGAATTGCACCAGTATGCAGATCAATACCGTAGTCACATTGTTTAACAATCTCATTCAAGAATGTGTGGGCAACGATACCGGCCAACGAGCCTTTTTCTGAGCCTGGAAACGAGCGATTTAAGTCTCGTCTATCAGGCATGTAACGGCTCTGATTCAGCACCCCGTAAACGTTGACCATAGGCGCGAGTATTAAGGTTCCAGAAATCAGCTTGAATGACTTTAAACGCAATAATCGGCGGATTATTTCGATGCCATTTATTTCATCGCCATGTACCGCCGCTGAGACAAAAAGTGTCGGACCGTCTTTTTTTGAACGCCTAACGTGTATCGGCATACTGATGTCTGTATCGGTATACAAACGCACAATCGGCATGTCTATATCAATTGAGCTTCCGGGTGCTATTTCATGCCCAGCAATTGTTATTTTCTTCATTCTTAACCCTTACCACGAGTACGCGTTTTAAATGGTTTGGCATTTTTTTCAATATAGTCATAAATTAATCCGGCCACATCTTTTTTGGTGGCGACTTCGATTCCCTCAAGCCCTGGTGAAGAATTTACTTCCATAACCACAGGCCCGCCATTTGCTTGCAGTAAATCGACCCCGCATACGCCCAGGCCCATGGCTTTGGCTGCGGCCACCGCAGTAGCCCGTTCCTCCGGAGAAAGTTTGAATAAGGTCGCCGACCCACCACGATGTAAATTGGAGCGAAACTCACCTTCGGCACCTTGGCGTTTCATCGCTGCAACAACTTTATTGCCAACAACAAAACAGCGTATATCCGCTCCATTGGCCTCTTTTACGAACGCTTGCACTAAGATATTAGCGTTCAAACCCATAAACGCTTCAATGATTGCTTCGGCTGACTTATTGGTTTCGGCTAGTACCACGCCAATACCCTGTGTGCCTTCTAGCAACTTTATAACCAGCGGTGCGCCGCCAACGGTTTTAATAAGGTCTTTGGTGTTATTGGATTTATTGGCAAAGCCCGTGCGAGGTAAGCCAATGCCTTCACGCGAGAGCAGCTGTAACGAGCGAAGCTTATCTCGTGAACGGCTAATCGCTACTGATTCGTTGACCGAAAACGTGCCCATCATTTCGAATTGTCGAACCACGGCAGTGCCATAAAATGTTACAGATGCACCAATTCGCGGTATAACCACGTCGTACTTTGGTAATTCTTCGCCACGATAGCGAACCACTGGCCGGCTTTTGGTAATATCCATGTAGCACTGCAATGTATCGATAACATCTACTTCATGTCCGCGGGTCTTACCTACCTCAATTAATCGTTTGGTTGAATAGAGTTTTTTGTTTCTGGATAAGATAGCGATACGCATGAAATGCTCCTAAGTGATTTGACACTGACTAATAATGCTTGGGTTAAATCTGTTTTTTAGCAAGGAAATTTTTAGCAACAAACTTTATAGCAATCAACCTTTTGGCTATAGATGATGTCTGACGCTTCTTCGAATAAGCATGGCTTTATCGATTCTGCGAAATCTGGGTATAAGAAGTTCAGAAGAGGGGTCTTTTACTAATGTTTTCGAGCTTGGCTATAAATGATACGCTAAAATAAAATCTAATGTAGCTTATACATCTGTTTGCCCCTAGTATTGGTGACTATTTCGACGCTATTGCTTAGTGCTTATCCGAAGCCGGGTGGCGTTGACGGGGGGTATGGTTAACGGGATAGGGCGGCAGCTAAGGCGCCTGTAAGCGTTATCTATTTTCTTACTAGCAATCGAGAGAAAATGCCAGAATACTGGCTCCGCAATACACTCATACTAGAGCACGGATAACATGATCAGAGTATTTCTGTACGACCCAACGACTAAAATATCCATTACTGGTGGCGTAGAGCTGATCCAAACGTGGCAAGACTCTAGCAGTAGCATAATTTGGTTGGATATTGAGAATGAGGCTGAACGCAGTGATCGAACTCTATTACAGCAATTCGGCATTCACCCGTTAGCGATACAAGATGCCCTGCGCCCGCGCCACCCTCCCAAGATCGAGCGCTTCGAAGACTTTTTGTTTATCTTACTCAAAGGCCTCGACCAAGACTCGTCGGGCATCGACTTCGGTGCGATTCAACTTGCTTTATTTGTTGGCGACCGTTTTCTTATATCACGGCATTCGAAAGCGTCTGTGTCAGCTAATTGGCTATTCGATAAACTTCAGAAAGACACCAGGCCAATTCTTGATGGGCCTGGCGGGCTAGCAATACGGTTGAGCAACAAGCTGGCGCGACGATATGTTGAAATGTTGTTGGAACTAGAGCCTCGACTCGACGAAATTGAAGAAGAGATGTTCCAAAAACCTGACGATACTTTGCTAGCTGAACTTACTGGTTATAAATCGCGGCTGAGAAAACTAACCCGCATAGCGAGCTACCATAAAGATTTAGCGGCCGCACTGCGTGATCAGGAAGAACCATTAATTGATTCCTCGTTGTCGCACGAGATTGTTGATCTTTATGAACAAATAGACCGCACACTGACTCTCTCGCACATGTATTACCAAATCTGTACTGACCTGACCGACGGCTATCTTGGTATGTCGTCTCACCAACTAAACCGAGTAATGCAGCTACTGACAATTATAACGGTTATCTTTGTACCGCTTACCTTCATGGCTGGAATTTACGGGATGAATTTTGAATACATTCCAGAGCTCTCGTTCAAAGGAGGTTACTTTGTATTACTTGGCGCTATGCTGGTGATAGCTGTAATTCAGGTTGTCTATTTTCGACGCAAGCGGTGGTTATAGTTTGCTTGACCCTAAAACGATAATCGACGACCTCTCCAATAATTAAATGTGGTCCGATCTGCTGACAAAGGTATCGATCTGGTTCAGTACTACTTTGGCGTCGAAAGAAACGCTGATTGAGCTAAGCCACATCGTCGCCGCCGCTTTAGTGGCGCGGTTACTGGCTAAAGCACTTCGCAAGCAGATCAATAGTCTTGGTCAGCGTGATACTCGCTTTGCATTACTCCGGCGGCTTTGGGGTACCTAAAGTAAAATCGCGTTTCCAATTGTTTGGCTCATTTTACAATGGGCTATCAGTTTGGTAATGCAAGAGTTAAATCTCAGGGAGGGCTTGATTGTTGTTACATCAAGCCTGCTCAGCGCTTGGGTTGTAATACATTTGGTAACGGTGTTTGTTGCCAACCCGTTAGCGTCGAGAATTATGGCTCTATTTGCATGGGGCGTAGCCGCGCTTAATTCGTGGCTTAATGATTAAACCCGACTTCGCTTTGCACATGTGATTTTACTCATCAGGTTGGTGATTCCTAAACGTGAAGCTTTACTCTTGCGTAATGAAGCCTGAAAACCAAAACACCAAGTCGTATATGCCATCGACTTTAGGTGGAATCGTCGGTACCGCAATCGGTAATCGGATTGGCAGCGGTAGCGATTAAAATAGGTTTCAGGCCATCGGTTGCTAGCGAATGGTTAACAATAAAATTACATTATAAATCACAAAAGCTAGTAACAAGATCGATCCATCGACGCGGCTTATAGCGCCTTCGTGTCGTTCACCATTACGCTTGTAGCCCCACGCCATAAAAAGTAAGCTAATGGTCAAAAGCATAACTGCCGGCAAGTCTCGTAAAATAACCTGCGGGTTTATGTCGCTCATTGGTGAAATAAACCCGGCGATGCCGGCGACGGCCAATATATTAAACATATTTGAGCCAACGACGTTGCCAATAGCAATGTCATGCTGCCCCTTTCGTGCCGCTACTACGGAGGCTGCAAGCTCGGGTAAAGATGTTCCAAGAGCGACAATGGTAAGGCCGATTACCAAATTGCTAACGCCCATAAGCTCGGCGATGCCAACCGCGCCCCAGACAAGTATTTGAGAACTCACTGACATTAATAGTAAACCCATTAACATCCAGAATGTTGACCATTTAAGCGTTAGTTTGTTAATCTCGAATTGCTGCTCGACCTCTACGGCTAGAGGGTCGTTAACTTGGCGTTTGGCGGTATAAATAGCCCATGCAATCAACGATACGAATCCGCAAAGAAGCAGTACGGATTCGATTTGAGTGAGTTTTCCGTCGATGATAAAAAAGCCAAATAACAGCACGATAGCGAGTAACAGTGGTATTTCTTTTCGTAGAATTTTTGAGTGTACAACTATCGGTGATACCAGTGCTGTTATGCCAAGCACTAAGCCAGTGTTGACGATATTTGATCCGAGTGCGTTGCCGAGAGCGAGATCTGGATTGCCATCGAGCGCAGCCTGTGCTGAGACTAGCATTTCGGGCGCGGATGTACCGAATCCAACAATCACCATGCCGATCAGAAGAGGTGATAGACCAAAGTGGCTGGCGGTAGACGCTGAGCCGGTAATAAAACGCTCAGCGCTCCAGACAAGAAGTGCGAAGCCACTAGTGACGGCGAATAAAGCTAATGTCAAAATTTACTCCAATACTAACAATTTAGGGATTCTCAATGGACTAATATATAGGCTCATAGCGAAGCGACAACACCTCATTAATTAGGTGTTGGTATCGCTACGATGTGACGCTAATCAAACTATATTGTGCTATTTGTAGAGATTTACCTATCCACAACTTAATTTCAATCAGCGAGAGCCTTATGCCTAAAACACGCTACGTTACACCAAAATCTTCCATGCTACTTATAACCTTTGCATTAACCGCTCTTGTTAGCGGATGTACTTGGGTTAAAAAGACTCCCGAAGCGCTAAACGTGAGAACAGTGCCCGTTGATAGAGTTGCCGACTGTAAGTCTATAGGCAGTGTCACCACCAATACAATTGATAGTATTTCAGTGGTTAATCGCAGCGCTCAAACGGTTGAGAAAGAACTCGAAACCTTAGCCCAGAACCAAGCCGCTGAGTCGGGCGCTGATACCATTGTTGCGACCACAAAGGTGGTTAATGGCACAAGAACATTTGCTATGTATAAGTGTTTAAACTAGTTCGATTTTAAAACTAAATTGGCAATTAAGCCGATACCTTAAACCTAATCACCAAACCTCAGAGGTCAGTATGTCACAACATCGAGAAAATGAGATTCCACAACAAGCATTTGACTGGTACGACGACTATGCTCACGGCGGGATGGATCGAAGAACGTTCATGAATAAGTTAGTCACCTTAGCGGCGCTTGGTTATTCGATGACGGCATTAACAAGCGCGCTAATGCCTAACTATGCACTGGCCGAGCAAGTGTCGTTTAATGACCCAGATATAGTCGCAAGCTATCAAACATTTGCCTCTCCTGATGGCCATGGTGAAGGAGGAGGGTATTTAGTAACCCCAACGCAGGTGACGGGCGAATTGCCGGCTGTGTTAGTGGTACACGAGAACCGAGGTTTAAACCCCTACGTAAAGGATGTTGCTCGGCGGCTGGCTAAAGCTGGCTTTCTCGCCTTTGCACCAGACGCGTTATTTCCGCTCGGTGGTTATCCTGGCAATGATGATGAAGGTAAAGCGTTGCAACGTTCTATGGATAGACTGAAGCTGCAACATGATTTTGTTGCGGCCGCCAAATATTTGAAACAAAGCGCCAAAAGTAACGGAAAATTGGGCGCAGTCGGATTTTGCTATGGAGGTTATATTGTTAACTATCTGGCCGCAGTCGAATCGGATTTACTCGCTGCAGGCGTGCCTTTTTATGGTACACCGGCTGCACCCGAGCTAAGAAAGAATATAAAAGCACCGTTGCTTGTCCAGCTTGGCGAGCTTGATGAAAGAGTCAACGCGACGTGGCCTGACTATCAGAAAGACTTGGATAGTCTCAATGTGGCGTACAAAATGCACATGTACGAAGGAGCTATGCATGGCTTTCACAACGACTCAACAGCTCGTTATGACGAAAAAAATGCCGCACTCGCATGGCAGCGCACACTCGACTTCTTTGCTGAGAAGCTCAGTTAAGCCGCAGTTGCATCTCCCGTTTTAGCGCTTATGCCAAAACTCGTCTGTGCCGATAGGCAAAAAAAGGCCCTCTTAGATAAGAGGGCCAAGCTACCATAAAGCGTTAGGATTACGAGGAAACTGCTTAGTTAGCTATTCACATTCATCTACATTCGGAGTAGTTCTGAATGAGACTTCCGAGAAAGAGATAGTCAACGCCCCAGCTGAGGTTATTTGAAATGGTGCTACGATCTTATCCAACGATATACCCGCTTTCTCAAAGCACGCTAGGCTAACATTGACTTCTTGCCATTCGCTTGGCGCTAGCTTTTGCAACTCGCTGGTAATATCGACCGCGCCAGGGCAATCGGTTTCACAACCCATACTAAGTTTAATTGGCCCGTTAATTGCACTATCGATACGTAAATTCAGAAACAAGGACTGGCCATTTTCGCGTTGCTGGGTTAAATCTACAGGCTCCGACGTGACCAACGAGAACTTACTGGTTTGATTTTCAGCAAACACAACTTGCCGCGCATCTTCTTGAATTTGTTTGTCTATTGTTCTGACCTTTAGGCCGTCGACCTCAACGATATTACTTGTCATGGGCAGTGTGTTATTGGCCGAACTAACCATTGCTTTATACGGAGCTCGAATTGTTTTCTTGAATAATATTAAGTTGCCGCCACCATCGGCACCGATTAACTCTACCTCAAGCGAATCGTCTAATCGTAACTGGCCCTGATTATTAGCGGCGCTGTAGCTTAGGCCAAAGCCATATGGCAGTAGTGGGCCGCTGTTTAGGTCATCGTAGTCCGGATCGTTTCTGTTAACCGTCGCTTGTCGCGGTGATGAAGGCCATGAATACGATAAGCGGCCGCTAAAGTCATGTTTAATCGAGCCGTCGTTGTTAGATAAAAGAACATCGCTGACGCCGTTGCCTTCGCTGCCAGGCAACCATGCCGCGACAAACGCATCTGATGCATTAAGCTCAGCATTAACGTACAGAGGTCGACCTGAGATAAACACTGACACCACTGGAATACCCTCCGACTTGAGTCTTTCGAGTAGTGCGAGATCTGACTTTACACCTTGCTGATAGGCAACATTCTTGGTATCACCAACGCCTTCTGCGTAAGGCTCTTCTCCAAACACCACGATAGCAACATCGGGTTTACTCTGGTAACGACCGTCGATTGATAAGGCCAACTTGCCTCCAGCATCTTCAACGGCCTGTGTAAATCCATCATAGATCGACTGGCCACCCGGGAAGTCTTCATTGGTATTATTAGTGCCTTGCCAAGTAATAGTCCAGCCGCCTGATTGTTTGCCGATATTATTAGCCGCGTCGCCGGCTATTAATATATTTTTGCTCGGGTTGATTGGTAAGGTATTGTTCTTGTTTTTAAGCAATACTAATGATTCACGTACAGCCTGGCGAGCGATAGCTCGATGCTCAGGTGATCCAATTATATCCAATTTTCCTGACAGCGGGCGCTTGGCTGGGCTTGGTTTATCGAATACACCGGCACGTAATTTAACTCGCAATATTCTACTTACGGCATCATCTATACGGCTTTGTGGTATCTCGCCACTGTTAACCTGAGCAATGGTGTTATCCATTAGTGGTTTCCACGCATCACCCGATGCCATGAATATATCTAAGCCAGCGTTGATCGTTGCCGCACAGTTGTAGTTGGTACACCCTTCTATTTGACCATGGCCTAACCAATCGCCCACGACCAAACCATCGAATCCCATTTTGTTTTTTAATACGTCGGTAAGTAAATATTTATGGCCATGCATTTTTTTCCCGTGCCAGCTATTAAACGACGCCATTACGGTTTGTGCGCCGGCGGTAAGGCCTCCGACATAGCCTTGCGCATGAATATCAAACAACGTTTGTTCGTCGGTTATATTGTCACCTTGGTCAACGCCACCCTCGGTGCCGCCGTCTCCCAAGAAATGTTTTACCGTTGAGATAACACGCTTATCGCTTAAGAAGTCACCCTCAATTGAGCCTTGGAGACCGTTGACGATGGCCGCTGAATAGCTCTTAACAATTTCGGGATCTTCAGAGTAGCCTTCGTAGGTTCTTCCCCAACGGTCATCGCGTACTACCGCAACCGTGGGCGCGAACACCCAGTCGATACCTGTTGCCATTACTTCGCGCGCAGTCGCTTGCGCGATGCGCTCGATTAGCTCTGGGTTATTCGCTGCTCCGAGGCCAATGTTGTGCGGGAATAGGGTGGCGCCAATAACATTATTATGGCCATGCACCGCATCAGTTCCCCAAATCGCCGGGATACTTGAGCCATCGAGCGTGTCATCAATCGATGCTTGGTACATATTTTCGGCGAGAGTGATCCAGTCTTCTGGGCTTGCATGCTTATCATTGTTAGGGAACGCGCCGCCGCCATTTAAGTAGGAGCCAAAACCGTACCGCCTCATATCTTCAACCGTGAAGTCGCGAATTTCAGGCTGTATCATTTGCGCTATTTTCTGCTCTAGAGTCATGTTTGAGAGCAATTCCTTAATCTTAGCCTCTAGCTCGGCATCATAGGTCTTAGAATAATCTAAGCTAGGCCAAATATCGATATTTCTGGCATGCAAGTCCTTCGGGGTTTTCGGCGAATTTTCTTCTTGTGTAGCTGAAGATTGTGCTTGTTTGCTGGCCTGATCGCTCGATTGATTGCATCCTATAAGACTTAATAGAATAACGCTCAGGAGCAAATAGCGAGTTACACGATAGCTTTTTATGAATTGGCGTTTGAATTTAGATGACGTTTCCATGGGAACATTACGCTCTTATTTGTATAATAGTTATGTCACTAGTTTGGCATATTCATTAAACAGGTCGACCAAGTTACGGAAAATTCGATAACTTGGTCAAATTAGAAAAGTTTAAAATGGTCTCAATTCTTTGCACCCGAAGATCAATTAGGCACGTCGGCCGGTAGTTTATTAAGCTAGTTTTTTAGCTGGGCCGACAATTGTTCAGAGCGATACTGGGTTGGTGTTGACCCGACTAATTTTTTAAAGAATGAGTTGTACGTTGCTTTGCTATTGAAGCCGCATTCACCTGAAATATCTATCATGGTTTTATGTTTTTGCTCAGGGTCAGATAAAATCAGCTTTGCTTCATTAATACGGTATGAATTTACAAATTCGTAGAAATTAGTCTTGAAGTGTTTTTTAATCGCCACTGACAGCGCTCTCGGGTGCATTGAAAGCTGAGAAGCGAGTTGTTCTAAGTTGAGTAGCGGTAGTAAATAGGGCTTTTCATGTAGCATGTGGTTTTCAATTTTTTTAGCCAGCGCTGGGTCCAAGCTTTGGTTATCTTGCCCTTGTGCTGGCGCTTCCTCTGTCATGTGCCCATCAAAAATGCTTGAGCGCTGTAAACTTAAGAACATCAATGCAGTAATAAGGCCGAAGGTCAGATAATTTCCGGCTAAACCCATGTAGTTAAAGACAGAACCGCCTAAATAGGGCGCGAAAATGGCCACTGAGACCACAATTAGAATCCAAACACGAACCGCAGTGAATGCGATCACCAAGATACTTAACCAACCAATATCAATTTTTTCGATATTAGAGAATCGGTCGCGAAGCTCATTTCGAGCGCGGCGTATGTCTACTAAGCAAAGGATTCCGAAGAACACCCGTAAACCTTCTCGAACGGCTTCGATACCGTGGCGCACCGAGGGTGCATCTGCATTTAACTCAGCGGCTAAAAATTGGGCCTTGTCGAGCGCGTCTAAAGAATAGAAAGCCACGGACATATAAATGAAGTAAATTGCTGTGGGTAGCAGATATAAGACATCTTTTTTGCGTAAAGTGAAATTTTTACGAAGTATAGACCGTGTGTACCAAAGTAAAAGCGGTCCTTCGATCCAGTAGGCAATATCAAAAATATGAAATAACTTAGGCGAAATCTGCAGTCCTAAAGCCCTAAGTTCAGGGTTATAATTAACTAGAACATGTAATGGAATTGCGATTTGTGCTACGAAAAAACCAATTAGAAAGTAATCACTTATGTGTCGCTCGTGCTTTACCCATAGGATCAGAAGGATGAACAATAGGCTTTGAAAGCCAGTCGCCAAAAGCACAGTATCGTGAAAATTTAATATATAGGCGGACATTTCATAATTGGTATTAAGTATTGTTTTTATAATTTAAGTTTAAAGCATATTCGTTTTGAAAATCAGTGCAACTAATGAAATTACACTATTTAGACGACCAAATTACGTAATTTGCACTCAGTTAGTCGAATCATCCGGTGGTATTCAGTAACGTGACTGCCAGCACTCGGCTGATGTTGTCGCAAATAACGGTTGGGTGTAGCGTATTCAGTACCATACCTTTAAGCAGAATTAGGTGGGTATTCTTGTTACGAACGAGCTCTTGAGTGTAAAGAGTAATAATTAAAATAAATATAAAGAGAGGAAGGCAATGAGGTCTAATAGCAATCTTGGTCAACGTACCGAGCTGTCAAGGGCAGTAGCGTTGGCTATAAACGTTTCACCTAGTACAAGATCAACAATTATAGGCTTAGCGATGGGCGCGACTTTATTCGCTCCCTCTACTGCTTTTGCTCAACAAACAGGCACACAAGCGAACAGCACGTTAGAAGAAGTTGTGGTCACTGGGATTCGCAGCAGCTTGAAGCGTGTCAGTGACATGAAACGCGCAGCTGATGGAGTGGTTGATGGTATTTCAGCTGAAGATATCGGCTCTTTCCCGGATACTAACTTAGCCGAGTCACTACAACGCATTACCGGTGTTTCAATTGACCGTAGCCGTGGTGAAGGAAGTAAAGTAACCGTTCGTGGTTTCGGGCCTGGATTTAACTTGGTAACCTTAAATGGTCGCCAAATGCCGACGGCGAATGGTGATGATCGATCATTTGATTTTGCCGATCTGGCTTCCGAAGGCATTTCAGGAGTGCAAATATATAAAACTGGTAACGCCGATGTTCCTACTGGTGGCATTGGTGGCACAATTAACATCCAAACTACTAAGCCACTAGACTCGCCAGGCCTTAAGACAGTTGTTTCGGCTAAAGCGGTTCACGACACGTCAACCGAGAAGGGCGATGATATTACGCCTGAGTTGTCGGGTATCTATTCGAACACCTTTGCTAACGATACCTTTGGTATTGCGGTAAGTGGTAGTTATCAAAAGCGTGACAATGCTGTCAATACTGGAACAACCGGTGATTTCAACGGATTCCAAGGCACTCATAATGGCTGGGGCTCGATCCCTGACAACGCGGCACAAATTAATCGACCAGGCGACTCTGATATTTTTGTAGTTCCGCAAAGCATCGGTTATGAGCTTGCTGAATTTAGCCGTGAACGTATAAATGGCCAGCTTACTCTACAGTGGGCTCCAACCGAAAATATTACAGGTACGGTTGATTATACTTTTTCAGAAGTCGAATCAGAGCGCACATTCAACAATTATTCTGCCTGGTTTAACTACGGCGACCTCTCCACTCAATTCAGCGATGGGCCAATTGCCTCACCGATTATTTTCTCTGAAGGTAGCACGTCAAACGACTTTGCCATGGCCGCAGGCCAAGATGGTACCAAGACTGAGAATAGTTCAGTAGGTATCAATTTAGAGTGGCAAGTTAATGATCGACTGGCGTTTGAATTTGATGCCCACAGCTCATCTGCTGAGAGTGGTCCAATCGGCAATAACGGCACAGCATCACAACTAGCAATAGCAAGTTTTACCCGAGCACGAACTACCGCGACGTTCAATGGCGATCTGCCGATTTTGAGCCTTGATTTAGCTCGCCCCCTAAATGCCAATGATATGATCGTCACCGGCAGTGTTTTCGACACTAAGAAGACCGAAATGGAGATCGATCAGGTAGCTGTTAGTGGTACTTATGATCTGAATGACGCCAGCGCGATCGATTTTGGTGTTCAATTAACCACGGTCGATAATCGTTCGCAATTTTCTAATGTGCAGCGCAATACTTGGGGTGGCACTACTCAACCAGGCGATATCGCTGACCTTTTGACTCCAGCGTCTGCGGCTGGTGCATTTGATCAGATTTCCAATGGTAATGACGCAAGTCGACAAGTAGATTTCTTCACTTTCGATATAGATGCGTTGGCAAGACGAACCGAGCAACTCGGAGCAACCCAGTCAACGGGTGGCGATTGTGGCACCGGCCTTTGTGCTAGTAGTGATTTCACTACCGATCGAATAACCGAAGAAGAATCAACAGCGCTGTATCTGCAATATAGATTTGGTACCGAGCTTGCAAGTATTCCGGTTAATATTAAGTTTGGCTTACGCTACGAGGAGACAGATGTCGACTCTCAAGCATTAGTTCCCGAGTATGGTTCAATTGTTCAAACCGGCGGCAATGAATTCGATGCAATTCCAACGGGTAATCAAACCTTCACTCGATTAACCGGTGATTATGACTTTGTTCTGCCTAACTTGGATGTCAAGTTTGATCTAACAGATGACATGGTTTTCCGTGCTTCTTATAGTGAAACGGTCGCTAGACCGGATTATACCGATATTCAAGGTGGCCTAACTATTAGTACCTTACTTCGTCAGAACGGTGGTAACGGTCAAAGTGGTAACCCAGGTTTACTGCCGTTTGAATCAGAAAATATTGATTTATCATTTGAGTATTACTTTGGTGATGGAGACTATGCCTCAATCGGTTATTTCAACAAAGACGTGTCTAATTTTATCGGCATTAGTACTTTGCAAGACCAGGTTTTGTTTCCTAACTTGATTCATCCGGCAACCGGTCAAGCAGCCACGTTTGATGTAACTGCTCCGGTAAATCAAGAAACCGCTAGTATTGACGGTTGGGAAGCGGCTTTGCAGTACTCCTTCGGTGAAACTGGTTTTGGTTTTATTGTTAATGCGACGATTGTCGACGGTGACATTGCCTATGACAGTGCTAGCCTAGATACCCAATTTGTATTAACCGGCCTAAGCGACTCAGCAAACGTAATCGGCTTTTACGAAAATGAACGCTTTCAAACTCGAATCGCCTATAACTGGCGTGACGATTTCTTCAATGGCATCGCTGGTGCCGCTGCAGGAACACCTGGCCCAGTCTTTGTCGACTCCTATGGTCAGTGGGATGTGAGTGCTAGTTATGATATCTCCGATAATCTAACGGTATTTGTAGAAGGCATTAATATTACCGATGAGACGACAGGTGCTTTTGGACGTGACCAACTGCAGAGAGTTAATGCGGCACAAACCGGTGCACGTTATAACCTTGGTGCTCGTTACTCCTTCTAAGCACAAAGTGGTAAATTGAATAACGAATTTGATTAAAAAGTTTGCCTTTGGAAGCCTTTTTTAATCACGTAATATTTATTCAAGTAACTGGAAAAGCTAGGTGGCTCTTGTCACCTAGCTTTTTTCTGCTAAGGTTAAACTTATAAGTCGCAATTTAAAGTCTCGATTAAATTGGCTATGGCTGTCATGGTTTAGGCCTATCAGTTTAGTTCTACTGATAATGTTCTGGGCTGATTTCTACGATCATCGAATTAAACTGGGTTTCTGATCATTAATGTCTGCAAAAAAAACGAAGGTAGTTATTGTTGGTGGAGGAACGGCAGGTTGGCTGACCGCAGGTATATTGGCCAGTCGCTTTGCTAGTGAAGGCCAGCAATCAATGCAGATCACGTTGATTGAATCACCAGATGTTCAAACAATTGGTGTTGGCGAGGGAACATGGCCGTCGATGCGGACTACGTTGCAAAAAATGGGTGTCTCTGAGACCGAGTTTATGCGCGACTGCGATGTCAGCTTAAAACAAGGTACCCGATTCGATGGTTGGGCTAGAGGCGGCGAAGAGAGCGACGATTATTACTACCATCCATTTTCTCTCCCACAAGGATTCAGTACTATAAATCTAGCCAAGTATTGGCAAGTATCAGGCGATCAACCATCAAGTGGTCAACCATTAAGTCCACAACCATTAAGTCCAGAACTACGAAATCACCAGCCACGTTTTGCTGACGCGGTTGGCTTGCAAAGTAGTATTTGTCACCGTGGTCTAGCGCCAAAGCAAATTACTACGCCAGAATTTGCCTTCAATGCGAATTATGGTTATCACCTCGATGCTGGAAAATTCGCAGTTTTTTTAAACAAGCATTGCACTAATAAGCTCGACGTTAAGCATATTTTAGATCATGTTATCAGTGTCAACGCAGATGATGATGGTTATATAGAGTCAATAGACGCAGCGAAAACAGGCACTCTTGAGGGTGACCTATTTGTAGATTGCACCGGTTTTGCTTCAATTCTATTGGGTCAACATTACGGTATAAAATTGCAAGATAAACGCGATGTGCTGTTTAACGACAGTGCCATAGCCGTTCATGTTCCGTATCAAGGCTCCAATGATCCAGTGTTATCGCACACCTTGTCCACGGCACAATCAGCTGGCTGGATTTGGGATATCGGCTTACCAACCCGTCGTGGAGTGGGTTATGTCTATTCCAGCGACCATACAAGTGATGACGCGGCCCACGATACCTTGATGAACTATGTATCTAGCAGTGTCGGCAGCGCTCAAGCTAAGCAGCTTGTTGGCCGGAAAATCCCCATTAAGCCCGGTTATCGAGAAAAATTTTGGCATAAAAATTGTGTCGCGATTGGATTGTCGGCCGGCTTTGTTGAGCCCATGGAAGCATCCGCATTGGTGCTGGTTGAATTGTCAGCGCAGATGCTAGCCGAGCAATTTCCAGCCGATCGACCAACCATGAATATCGTCGCTCAGAGATTCAACCAAAAATTCACCTATCGCTGGGAGCAAATTATCGACTTCCTAAAGCTGCACTACGTTTTAACAAAGCGCAAAGACAGTGACTATTGGTTGGACAATTGCCGAAGTGAGACTATTCCCGAGAGCTTACAGCAATCGTTACAATTATGGAAAACTCAGGTTCCGTGGCATTTTGATACGCCGCATATTGATGAAATGTTTCCATCGGCCAGTTTCCAGTATGTATTGTACGGAATGGGCTTTGTGACAGAGGCAAATTGTTTAGCAGACCGAAGTCACAAACAAATGAGTTTGCAAGCCGACGCTTTGATGCAAGAAAACCAGAAGCAGATCAAGAAGTTGCTCAGCGTGCTGCCCCACAATCGGGACTTGCTAAACAAGGTGGCCGAGTTTGGCTTTCAAAAAATATAGTACGAATAAATAGTACGAATAAATAGTACGAATAAATAGTACGAATAAATAGTACGAATAAATAGTACGAATAAATAGTACAAACAGATAGCGCAGCTAATTAGTTCAGCTAATTGGTAGTAGACATTTAGGTCTGCTATTTGAATGCGCAAGTTTAGTAATCAACGATTAAATAAGAGTAATCAGAATGACAAATCATGCACTAGTAAATCTCGACGATCATAGAGATACCCGTATTATCGATACTAGGTCAGAGCTCTATGGCGACAACGTCATGTTCACCATGACTTTTCCGTTTGAGTTTCGTAACATCCAACAGTGCTATCCAATTTTCTTTCACAAGAACTCGGAGACAGGCGCGCTCTATCCGGTCGCCTTATTTGGCTTTAAAGACAAAGAAAATCTTTTTTTGAATAGTGACGGCTGGTCTGCTCCTTATGTTCCATTAATGATTAAACGGCAACCCTTTTTTATTGGCTTTCAGAAAGATCAAGATGATCCTGATAAGAGAAGTGCTAAGGTCTCGATCGATATGGATAGCCCGCGCATTAGTGCTGTTGAAGGTGAGGCTCTATTTGAAGAGCATGGAGGCAATAGCGAGTTCTTAATTAGAACCACGCAAAACCTTGAAATGATCAACGCTGGCAACCAACATAGCGAAAAATTTGTTGCCGCGCTGATAGAGCATGATTTAATCGAGTCGTTTTCCTTGGACATAGAGTTGAGTGACGGCAGTGATAACCAACTGCTTGGTTTCTACACGATTAATGAAGATAAATTGCAAGAGCTTGACGGTGCAACAATGGAGTCATTCAATAAGCAGGGGTTTTTACAACCTATTTTTATGTTGTTGGCATCGCACTCTTGCATGAGTACGTTGCTTGGCTATAAGAATGCGATGTTAGTTTGATCAGGCCTGAACGTGCTAACAGATAAGTCTAAAATACCGCCAGACAATCCTGACTCTAGCTCGCCGGTGATTACCACTATTGAGGGCTGTGACCCTAACGCTATTGCCGATGAGGTACTTCAATCCAGCCAACCGCTATTACTCAAGGGCTTGGTATCACAATGGCCTATTGTAAAGGCGGCGAGCGTATCAAATCGCAACGTAGCAGACTATATTTTAAAGTTTGATCGCGGAGCTCCGGTTACGGTGTATCAAGGTGCTGCTGAAATTGACGGGCGAATTTTTTATAATGAAAATCTCGATGGCTTTAACTTTCAACGAACGCGGCAAACCTTCAAAGACACCATTGATAAGATATTTGCCGCAGATCAAGACCTACAAGCAGAAACGTATTATATCGGCTCAACAATGGTCGAACATTGGTTGCCTGGGTTTCTCGCTGAAAACCAGCTATCAACTGGCCTGAATGAGCCGTTGGTGAGCATTTGGATGGGTAATAAGAGTCGTATCGCAGCACACTATGATTTCCCTAACAATATTGCTTGCTCTGTCGCTGGCCGCCGGCGTTTCACTTTGTTTGCACCAGAGCAAATAGACAATCTATACGTAGGACCAATAGATTTAACCCCATCGGGTCAACCCATTAGCATGGTCGATTTTAAAAACCCTGACTATGTAGCGCACCCTAAATTCAAACACGCGCTGGAGACGGCGCTGGTGGTTGAACTTGAACCTGGTGATGCGATACTGATACCCAGCATGTGGTGGCATCACGTTGAAGCATTGGATTTTTTCAATGTTTTGGTTAACTTTTGGTGGCGAACAACACCGGTCTACATGGGCTCGCCCTTTGCGGCATTGCAACACGCGGTATTGAGTTTACGAGCACTACCAGATGAACAACGCCAAGCGTGGCAAGCATTATTTGAGCGTTATATTTTTGATCAGAGTGATGATCAATTTAGTCACATCCCTAAGCATGCGAGAGGGGTTCTGAATCAAGTAGATGAGAAAAGTGCGCAGAATATACGAAAGCAACTGATTCGCTTATTAAAACAGTAAATTGGCTAAAGCAGTGAATAGAGACGTTAAAGAGGCATAAGTGGAACACAATAAAATAAAGAAAATCGTTATTGTCGGTGGTGGAACAGCGGGTTGGATCGCCGCCGCGTCGCTCGCAAAGTTGCTCGGTAAAACCTTAGATATTTGCTTGATTGAGTCTGACGAAATTCCGACCGTCGGGGTAGGTGAGGCGACCATTCCAACATTGCTTAGCCTTCATGAGCTATTGGGTATCAATGAGCAGGAGTTTGTCGCCAAAACACAAGGTACTTTCAAGCTAGGCATCTCATTTGAAAACTGGCGAGACCGAGATCAAGACTACATACACTCATTCGGATTTACCGGAAGAGACTGTTGGGCCGCGGGCTTTCAACACTTCTGGCTCAAAGGGCAGCAGCTTGGTATTGCTAAAGACTTCGGTGAGTATTGCCCCGAGTTAGTGGCAGCACGACAAAACAAGTTTGCCGTCGCGCCCAAGCATGGCCTCAACTACGCTTATCATATAGATGCCGGCCTATACGCAAAATTTTTGCGTGAACTGGCCGAGGAAAACGGTGTTATACGGCAAGAAGGCAAGGTTGTCGACGTAGGCTTAGATAGCCATTCAGGCTTTGTTAACAACGTCGTATTGGCGTCAGGCCAAGTGATTGAGGGTGATCTATTTATCGACTGCAGCGGTTTTAAAGGTTTGCTGATTGAGCAAGCCTTACACACCGGCTATGACGATTGGTCACACTGGCTGCCGATGAACAGTGCGGTTGCGGTGCAAACTGAAAGCCTCGGTGAGCCGATTCCTTACACTCGCTCGATAGCGCGCGACTCGGGTTGGCAGTGGCGTATCCCGTTACAAAATCGAGTCGGTAATGGGCTGGTTTTTTGTGATCGTTACCTGTCTGACGATGAAGGCATATCAACGTTGATGGCGAACATAGACGGTAAGCCGATTACCGAGCCAAGAGTGATTAAATTTAAAACAGGCACACGTCGTAAGCATTGGAACAAAAATGTGATAGCAATGGGCTTATCCAGTGGGTTTATTGAGCCTTTAGAGTCGACGAGCATTCATTTGATTCAGCGCAGCATTACGCGTTTGATGCAGATGTTCCCATACGACGGCATCCGTGAGCCTGATATAGCTGAGTTCAATAGTCAAATGAACTTTGAAATTATCAATATTCGCGACTTTATTATTCTTCATTATCATGTAACTAAGCGCAAAGACACTCCATTTTGGCGCTTTTGTAGTTCCATGGAGATCCCTGATAGTTTGCAACATCGAATTGAATTATTTAAACAAACAGGGCGGGTATTTCAGGTGCCAACGGAATTATTCGGAGAAAATTCTTGGACTCAAGTAATGTTGGGTCAAGGACTAATACCAGAACAGTATCACCCTATCGTCAATATGATGGATGACGCTGAACTCGAGTCATTCTTAAGCAGCATTGACCAATCCGTAAAAAATAAGGTCTCCCAGCTACCCAAACATTTAGACTTTATTAACTATTATTGTAAGGCTAACTAAGCTTACTTTTCAATAACTGATAAACCACACTTCTTTGCTCTTCAGTCAATGTCGTTACTAAGTCGTTTAGCTCCCTCGGTAAATGACTTTTTGGGTCACCGTTTACTTGAAATACAAGGTAGTCAAAGAAGTGACGCCAAGCTTCTCTCTGGCTCGGCTCAAGCTTAGCAATGGTAAGCATGCTGTGCATGAGGCTATGGCTGGGAGAAAGGCTTTGGTCGTGAGCAAGACCTTGGTTTGTCATCTCGTTCCACCAATAGTTTACTAACACGTTTATAGTCTCTAGTGATTCGACCGCATGCCACCACGGAGTCGGAATGTAGATCGCATCACCTGGTTCTAATATTGCTGATTGCGACTGCTCCAATGCCTCCGAAAACTTAGGGAACTTTTGATAATCGGGATTTCTTAAATCAACTAAGCTAATCGGAACTCCGCCAGGCGCATTCAGTGTCGGGCCAATATAAAGGTTAGCTATTTGCTCAGGCGGAAAAAGCGTAAATCGACGTTTACCAACAGCAACACAGGCGATGTTGGGGTGCACATCATAATGCGCGGCGACTTGCGCTCGATTGCCGAGCCATAAGGTGGGCTCAGTTGTTTTATCAAGCAGCGGCATTGCATTAGTCGCTTCAAAGTCAGGCATTATTTGTCTGATAGAGGCCGCCTGAATCGCGACACTATGGGGTTTCGGTGTATTACGCAGCGCATACAATTGCTCTAAGGTGGCGGTCATCGCCGCCTCGGTCTTGCCGAAATTGCTGGCTGAGAGGTCGTCCGAGTAGAAAAAACGTCCGTCTATTTCTGGCAAACCAATTATGGTGTAAACCGGAGTATGATTGTCTAATGATATCAGATAGTTAACTGCATCTTCTTCAGATGATTTCGCGGCTTTTACCAAGGCCCAATCATCGACTAGGCCCTTGAGAATAGCCGGCTGATTAAGTGGCCGTATCTGACTTTCAAAAATGTCTTGATCGACATTATGCCATTCTTGAATGCGGTTAACGGCGGTGGATTGTTTCATATCATTACTCGTTTCAGAGTCTTACTGTCAAGAATGCTCAAGTGGCGACAATGGTAGCTAGAATGATAAACGATAGATAGACGAGAGACGGACAAGATCTGGATAACTAACGGAAATTTCTTTAACTTAGTCGATTACCTTGTCAAAGCGCCATAAGGTGCGCTGATACCATTCAATTAATCCGGTCGTATCGATCACCTGTCTTATGCTTCCAAGGAACTTAGTGTCGACTTTATTGCTATCTATTTTAGTACTGCACTTTAGTGTTCAAGCTCATAGCAGTAGCGTGCAAGCTAATAGCAGTAGTGATCAAGGTAATAGCAATGGTGACGATACCCCACTGGATTCATCGATTGAATGGGCTTTGAACGTCGGTGGTGATTCTTATTTGGGAGCAGACGGTATAAGCTACCAGGCTGATACACGTGGCAACACAGAGCCTCTGATAGATTCAATTCGAGGCACTCAAGACGGTACGGTGTTCAAATCCTATCGACAAGGATCAAATGAACTCGATTACCGATTAGACAATGGTTACTATGATCTTATTTTCAAATTTGCCGAACCGCAGAAAATCGATCTCGGAAAGCGTGTCTTTGATGTAGTAGTTCAGGGGGGAACCGTAATTCCAGCATTGGATGTGACTCAAGCCCGTGACGGTAATGCAAAATCGGCATTGGTGCGAATGGTGCCTAAGGTACTGGTTGATGATGGAACTCTTAATATTAAATTACAGTCTTTGGTCGGCCAACCAATACTAAGCGCTCTGGTGGTCAGAAAAAGAATGCCTGACCCTGAGAATTGGGTACTGACCTGGGGTGATGAATTTAATTACACCGGCCAACCCGATGCCAGTAAATGGACGCACGATATCTGGCCTGCTAGAAAGGTTAACGACGAGCAGCAAAGCTACACCGATCGATTGCGCAACGTGCGCGTAGAAGAGGGCGTGCTGACGATAGAAGCTCATCGTGAAGACTACAACAATGCCGAGTACACCTCAGGCAGACTGCACGCTGCGGGCAAGGGTGATCTGCTCTACGGGCGTATTGAGGTGCGCGCTAAGTTGCCAGCGGGTCAAGGGACATGGCCGGCAATTTGGATGCTGCCGAGCGACCCTTTTCGATACGCTAAAAGTTGTTCCCCTGGTGACGACTGGCAAGGCAGTAAGAGCTGTGACGCATGGCCTAATTCGGGAGAGATCGACATCATGGAACATGTGGGTTACGACATGAATCTTGTGCACGGCACGGTTCACACCAAGGCCTATTACTGGGTCAACGGTGAACAGCGTAAGTCCAGTGTCGAGGCTGATCGAGTAGATCAACAATTCCATCTATATACAATGGATTGGAGCCCAAAGCGCATCGACATCTATTACGACGATGCTCTATATTTTACCTATCTTAACCAAGGTGAAGGCTGGCAGGCTTGGCCCTATGACCACCCGTTCCATTTGATTTTGAATCTTGCGGTTGGCGGCGGTTGGGGCAGCGCAGGTGGGCCGACAGACATCACCGCTTTTCCTGCGAAAATGCAGGTCGACTATGTCAGACTTTTTAAAAAGGCCGATATCTCATCGGCGCGAACAGAATAACTGTAAAATTAAAACATAACTATAAAATTAAAACATAACTATAAAAAGTTATTTAAGGGAGTTAGAGATGAGTTCAGCAGCAAATAATTTTTCGGTGGTGAAGATTGCCTTAGTGGCGGCCGTAGGGGGGTTCTTGTTCGGCTTCGACACGGGCGTAATTGGTGGTACCCAACTGTTTTTCACGAAATATTTAGACCTATCTGCCTCGCAACAAGGTTGGGCGGTGGGCAGTGCTCTCTATGGTTGTTTCGTAGGCGCATTGATCGCGGGCTACCTAACCAATGCAATCAGTCGCAAGGGTACGTTAATATTATCGGCGATTTTATTCGCTATCTCAGCAATCGGATCAGGCGTCGCCGACTCACTCTCGACATTAGTTATCTATCGAATTATCGGTGGTGTTGGCATTGGTTTTGCCTCGATGGCCGCACCAATGTACATCGCAGAAATATCGCCTGCGGCCCACCGTGGCCGTATGGTCTCGTTATACCAACTGGCTATTGTTCTTGGCTTCTTTTCGGTGTTTTTGGCCACCTATTTTATCGGTGGTGGCGACAGCACTCAGCTTAGCCCTGAACAAATTGAAAATGCCTATCAATACAATTTGCAGACCGGCTGGCGAGTAATGTTTTGGTCCGAGGTGCCAGTCGCAATTGCGTTTCTGGGTTTGCTATTTTTTGTGCCCCACAGCCCTCGATGGCTAGCAATGAAAGGTCGTAAGCAAGACGCTATTGATGTACTCGCTCGCTTGTCATCGTCGCCGAATGCGGCCGAAGCCGAATATGAAGTAATCGCTAAATCGCTAAAACAGACTCAAATAAGCAGTCTTAAGGGGCTGGTTGCGGGAGGCTTAGTGCTGGCTACGTTTATCGGTGTGATGCTATCGATTTTTCAGCAAACTTCAGGCATAAATGCGATTCTTTATTATGGTGCCGAGATTTTTAGCAATGCGCTTGGGTATGGCCCTCAAGACGCGCTTAAACAACAGCTTTGGTTGGGAGCGGTAAACCTAATTTTCACCTTCGTGGCAATATTTACCGTTGATAAATGGGGTCGCAAGCCGCTGTATCTAGCGGGAACGGCCGGTATGATAATCAGCTTATCGATCTTAGGCTACACCATTCAAACCCAAGTTTTAGGTATTGCATCTCTGATTGCAATATTGGTGTTTGTCGGATCATTTGCACTTTCAATGGGGCCAATCGTCTGGGTTGTGCTGTCAGAGATGTTCCCGAATAACGCTAGAAGTCTCGGTATGTCGATTGCCGTTGGCGCTCAATGGTTGTTCAATGGTGTAGTGGCTAACTCATTTCCAATCATCAATCGCGGAGAACTAAACCAAACCGAGTTCAATGGCGCATTGCCGTACTACATTTTTGCTTTTAGTTGTGCTATCGCGTTTATTTTTGTCTGGCGCTTCTTACCCGAAACTAAGGGCAAATCGCTTGAACAGATCGAAGAAATTTGGAAGTAGTCGTTAGCGGTAGGTGTCGTGCTCAAAAAGTAGTAAACTCGCATAATGAAATTAAAAATATCATTTTTTAGCGCGCCTCTTTTTGCAGTTCTGATAGCGTTTAGTCTGTCATCTAAGGCTCATTCGACCGAGCTGGTGATGACAGTCTATAAAACTCCCACATGCGGATGCTGTCAAAAGTGGGTTGATCATATGAGTGACAATAATCTTCAGTCAACGGTAGTGGACTTGGCAGATTTGTCTTCGATCAAGGCACGATACGCGATCGCCGGTCGCTACAGGTCATGTCACACAGGTGTTGTCGTTACCGAATCTGGCGACTACGTTTTTGAAGGCCACGTGCCAGCAGAGCACGTGAAGACTTTTCTTGCCAACCCACCCAAAGATGCGATCGGCCTGTCAGTGCCTGGAATGCCATTGGGAAGCCCTGGTATGGAAGTAGGGGACCGCAAAGATTATTACCAAGTTTTATTGCTCAAGACCGATGGTTCTAGTGAGGTATATGCCCACGTGAATCAGAAATAGGGCTGATACATTGGTTCAGATAAAGTGACTATGTTCGAACTTGATTTGATAACTTATCCGAGTGAGGCTGCGTTTATCGACATTTGAAAATGGCTTTAGAACTCATAGTGGCCATTCCGAGACCTTTGCCAATTGACTAATCACTTTGGCCGTTATAACTCGAAACAGTCATTTAAGCAGATAAGTTAGGATTGAATCTTGAAAATTCAGGGCGTGACATCTCTGATCATGATCAATGGATAAAGAGTCTAAGCCGTTCACACCACCAAAATCGGGTTAACTGGATTTTGATTGTCGCAACCTGAATTTATAGCGTTTATGATAATAGACAACTGAATGTAGTTACGGGAGGTACTTGGCTTATGACTTCAGGTGAAAAAGGAATACTACCGCAGATTGTTGTTGCGGTTACTATCGCATTAATTGCGGGTGGCTCAGCGCCTTGGTGGTGGGATGAGTTAATAAGTAGGGGGCCGACAAAGTCGCCTTCAAGAACCCCTATTGATTCAAAACTAGTAGATCCGTCCAAGCCGGCTATTAGTGAGAAGTCGGAATCAATAGTCAGCGGCACGATGAGGGTGACAGCTTCGGTAATTCCAACAGTTGTTAGTCGTGGTCAAACAACTAAGGTGAATGTATTCGTACAAGACGCTCAAGGAAATCCCATTCCCTCAGCTACGGTATCGCTCACTGCGGGCGGAGGTTACTTCAGCCGAACCGAGACAAGCGCCGTTTCGGGATCAACAGATTCAACCGGCGTCTTTAAAGCAAAGTGGAAATGTGACCAATGTGCACCTTCATACAAGAGCAGAGTAAGAGTCACCAAGCCCGATTACGAGGAGGCAAAAGAGTGGTGGCGAATAAAAATTTCTAACTAGGGTCGCCGAGCAAAGGATAATTGTGTCACAAACATAAGCGGGGTTGCGTCTGTATAGCTGTTCTGGGCAGAGGCTGTGTTCAAACTCGAAAAGCCAAGTCCTGATTTCACACTTATAGCTGAATTTCAATCCAAAGCCGGTCCAGCATTACACATAAAATCATAACTCAATCAATCACTGGGTGGAGCTCACACCACATTTGAACAAACGACGTTTTTACACAGCTTGGGTAAATTGCCTCCTTTACCTACGATAGCTTGAATTTAGCAATTGGATCTAGGATACGTTTAGTTCAACTGATCAACTCAAAACGGCCATTTCGATACCTTTGTCCAATTGAATGATCGCTTTGGCTGTTACAGGCTCAAAGTGGGCATTTAGCAAGAAGGCAAGGCCAAAAAACTCCAGTTAACCCCCAGGCCCTCTTTGTTTAGAGTTTTAACGTGTCTAAAACGCTGTGGAATATTATACAAAAACGGAAACTCCATCGCGCGCGGCTCGCCTCCGTCGTAGCCTGCTGGGTCAGTAAGAAATATGGTTGCCGACATATCACTGCGTATAACCTCATTCGAATGCGGCATGGGCATAATAGGAGCATCAACATGAACTCCATAAGTTTGTCCTTGGGTGTAACTATTAAGGTGTAACTATTAAACCGTGGTGGATGGATGCGATGCGGAACCGCCGCCGAGACGAAGGTTGGATGATGGCCCAATTTTGCTAGTAAAAAGTTGGCCATCTCGGTGGCTTCATCACTCTGTTCGTCACCTTGGCGATTGTTCTTCTTTAGGTTGGCTAAGCCACCGGCTGTGCGCCCTCCGTCGCTCCAAGCTGCAGTGTTTAAACGCGTGCGTAGCTGGGTTAGCTCGTTACTGCTTAAAAATCTTCTATTACTAGTAACATGATTCTATAGTCCGGCAAGAACTATCACTAGCCATCTCAAAAGTGGCTAGTGATAGTAATACTTACCAATCGTTAGTTTGAATTTAAAAGTTGTGGGTCAATGATGCTCGGGCACTCGGTGCATCGCCGAGATACATGAACGAACCGGAACGATAAGCGGCGGTAAAGTACTCCTCATCGGTAACGTTGCTTAGATTTAGCTTGAGTCTAGATGCTTATTTTTTTAATGAATAGAAATAAATGCTTATATGGATTTACTAAAGTTTTCTCCATGTTTAAAAATTTGCAATCATTAGATAGTAGCTAGACCAGCGATAAGCCTAAGTTGTGGCTCTACGCTGTAGAATTACTATTTAAAGTGCTATCTGATATTGCCGCTCAATAGTTGTGAACGAGCGTTGACAGTTAGCCGTCTAAACTGGTCTACGGCTATTAGTATTGGCGCTGAGATGCTTCTTGGCCTTACTAGTGGCAAATACGCACTTGATATTGCCTCTAGTTAGCCACCTGATTGTTGCCAAAAAAGAGAATAATAATGATAAAAACGCTCCCATTTTTTTGTGCTGTTCTACTCATATTGAGTGCCTGCGCACAACACTCGCCGTCGAAGACAACGTCTCAGACAATTCATAACAGCGTATTAAAAACTAGCGAAAGCGGTAATGACATCGATGTCGGCATTCGATGGACCAGTTACGGTATCCCACATGTGAAGGCCCATGATTGGGCGAGTCTCGGTTATGGATACGCTTACGCGACTGCGACCGATGGGGTTTGTGTTATCGCCCGAGATATCGTTACCGTGAACGGTAATTTGAATAAATATTTTGGCGACCAGCAACGGGCCAACGATCTTTTTCATCGTGCTGTTGTAAGCGACTCATTGATCGCACAATACAATGCGTCGCAAAGCCCTCGTGCAAAACAATTTAATGCTGGCTATGTGGCTGGTTATAATCGCTATGTAGCTGATTACGCTGATGCTTTGCCGGCTTCCTGTGCTGATGCGCAATGGGTTAGAGCTATTACTATCAATGACATGGCGCGCCTGGTTGTTGGTGTCGGCATTCGATATGGTTTAGGCCGATACATCAATGATATAGCAACCGCGCAACCTCCGGTAAGTAAGCGCGATGTAGTCATTCAAGCGCCACAAACAGCCGACGCTGATAATTCGCCGCTCGCTAGTAACGCTGTTGCCTTTGGTCGAGCGGTTACTGAAAATGGCCGAGGAATTTTGTTCGGTAATCCCCACTATCCATGGTCTGGGCCATCACGGTTTCACCTGATTCATATGACCTTACCAGGGCAAGTAGACATTATGGGCACAAGTCTACTGTCAACGGCGGGGGTTTCTATTGGTTTTAATCACGATGTAGCCTGGACGCATACGGTGTCGACTGGTATGCGGGCGACGCTTTATAAATTGCAGCTTCACCCAGACGATCCTACTCAGTACCTGTTCAAGCGCGGCTACGTTAAAATGCAAGCGAGACCGGTCACGCTCGCCGATGGAGTAACAACAAATGTCTATTTTAGTCATTATGGACCGATGGTAGCGCGTGAAGGCCTTAATTGGGACGAAACCACTGCTTATACGGTTCGGGATGCCAATTTGGGTAATTTTCAAGCGGCAGCAAGTTATCACGCGATGTCGCAGGCGCGTGATGTGCACGAATTGATTAAAGGCCTGAGTCTTGGCGGCGTGTCGTGGGTAAATACGATCGCCTCGGATAGCCAAGGCAACGCCATGTATGCGGATATCTCAACAGTGCCCAATGTAGACGCTGCATTAATCGAGCAATGCCAAGTTGGTGAATATTTTTGGGGCCGGGCAGAGATGATTATTCTCGATGGCGCACGGGCTGATTGTGCTTGGCGCGACTCGACTGAAGCACCAGTGCCTAACACCATGCCAGCTAGCGAGATGCCTCGGTTAGTTCGAGACGACTACGTGACAAATTCGAATGATAGTTATTGGCTTAGTAACCCCAAGGCTCCGCTCGAGGGCTATTCGCCGATTATAGGGACTGAGCGCACTGCCCGAAGTTTGCGCACGCGAGCAGGTATCCACTACGTGAATGAAATTCTCGACGCCGGCCCGGTTAAACCGTCTGCGGTATACAGTCTGATTGATGATCATCGAAATTTTGGCGCAGAGTTATTGTTAGACGACTTGTTGCTATTGTGCGGTTCAGAACAAAAATCCATCGCAGCGAGTTGTAACGCGTTGAGCAAATGGGATCGGGCACATCGAATTGACAGCCGCGGAGCGCATCTTTGGACCGAAATAATGCGCGAATTGCGTACTGATCCGACTATATATCGAGTACCTTTCGACCTTAAAGACCCGACCAATACGCCTTCTGGATTGAACATCGGCGATCCGCAGATTTCGAAACTGTTGATCGGCGCGATTAAAACGGCACAAGAGCGGCTAACTAAGCTCAATATTGCACTTGATGCCAAACTTGGTGATATTCAGTACGTACAGCGTAATGATCGTAAGATACCTATTCCGGGCGGTGAAGGTTGGAGCGGCGCTTTCTCAATGATTATTGCTCCGTTGGCGCAAAAGGCCGGCGTCGGTTACACCCCAGTGGTCCACGGTAATAGCATTATCGAAATTGTTTCTTGGGATGATGACGGCAAGGTTAACCCTCGCGGTATTTTAACCTACAGCCAGTCGCAAGAACCAGGCAGCCCCTACTATGCTGATCAAACCGAGCTTTATTCGAAAGGCCAATGGATAGACTTTCCGTTTCACGAAGAAGATATCGCCAATAATCCGGATCTACGAAGTCTTAGGTTAGTTGAATAATGCTATTGAGCACAGCGAACGCGGCTCAGAGTAGTTAGCTCTCGAAAACCCGAGAGGATTATCAATGACGTTAACCATGACATCCGCTACTATGTCCAACTGACCTAAACTAACCTTGATGTATAAATACCGTGAGTAGCTCCAATCAATGTCGTTAACGCTTAACAATGTCAGTCGATCTGTCAACGGCGAGCTTCATTTGAGCGACATAAGCATGTCGCTTTCGGCTGGATCCTTCAATGTATTGTTGGGGCGAACGCTGGCCGGTAAAACCTCACTTATGAGATTGATGGCGGGACTGGACAAGCCTGATAGTGGGCAAATCCTGATGCATGGTGAGAACGTGTTAGGAGTACCAATTCAACGCCGAAATGTGTCGATGGTATATCAGCAGTTTATTAACTATCCGCACTTATCGGTGTTTGACAATATTGCCTCACCGTTAAGAGTTGCTGGAAAATCCGCGTCAGTAATCGACAACAAAGTACGAGAAATCGCGTCATTGTTGCATATTGAAGAATTTCTTAAGCGTTTCCCCTTGGAATTATCCGGTGGCCAACAACAGCGCACTGCGATGGCACGAGCCTTGGTTAAAGACGCGAGTCTGATTCTATTTGATGAGCCGTTAGCAAATCTCGATTACAAATTGCGTGAAGAGTTACGAACTGAATTACGTGACTTATTTAAGGAGAGCAAAACAGTGGTGGTTTACGCCACCACTGAACCTAGCGAAGCATTAGCGCTTGGGGGCGTAACAACACTGCTGCACCAAGGCCGAGCGATACAGTCGGGCCCGGCGCATATAGTTTATGCTCAGCCAGATAACATTCTCGCTGCCGAGCTATTTAGCGAACCGTCTTTGAATATGTTATTCGATTATCAATCGAATAACGATGAGCGATTTGCTATTCGCCCTGAACATATAACCTTAGCCGCAACTAAAGAGACCGACTTAGCCCTTGAGCTAACCGTTGATGTGGCTGAAATCAGCGGCTCAGAAACCTTTCTACACATGCGCAAACAGGCTATTAAGCGTGGGACTGATGATCAGCCGCAAGAAATAGTCGCACGTTTACGCGGTATCCATCATTATCAAACCGGCGATACCGTCAGAGCGTATTTTCCTCAAGCCAAGCTATTTCGCTTCGACGCTGACGGCCATATTCTTGATCCAAAAAAATCTTCCGTTGAAGCCGTGCAAGGCAAGCATGCAAAGGGGGCCGCCAATGGCTGAGATAAAATTAGTATCGTTGGCGCACAGCTATCAAACGTCGCCATCAGCACCCGAAGATTACGCCATTAGACAAATGGACCATGTATGGGAGCAGGGCGGGGCATACGCTTTACTAGGGCCTTCTGGGTGTGGCAAGAGCACCTTGTTGAACATAATTTCTGGCTTATTAATCCCGTCAAGCGGTCACGTGTTATTTGACGGCGAAGAAGTAAATCATCTCAGCCCAGCGCAGCGAAACGTGGCGCAGGTGTTTCAATTCCCGGTGGTCTACGACACCATGACGGTGTACGACAATTTGGCCTTTCCGTTACGCAACTTAGGTAAAGATAAAGCCACCATTGATAAGCGCGTGCGAGAGATAGCCGCTGCCCTCGAGCTTGACTCTGACCTGCTGCGCAAAGCCAATAATTTAAGCGCGGACGACAAGCAAAAAGTGTCTATGGGCCGAGGGCTGGTGCGTGATGAGGTATCAGCGATATTGTTGGACGAGCCGCTGACCGTGATCGACCCAAGTTTAAAATGGAAACTACGGCGACAACTCAAACGGCTGCATCAACAATTTGATATCACTATGGTGTTGGTGACACACGATCAGTTAGAAGCATCAACATTCGCCGATAAGATCGCCCTGATGTACCAAGGCCAAATCGTGCAAAACGGCACGCCGCAAGAATTGTTCGAACAGCCGGCACATACCTTTGTCGGTTATTTCATCGGTAGCCCGGGCATGAATTTTATCGAAGTATCACTGCACGATGGATGTGCTTGTTTCGCTGGACTGTCGGTGCCCGTTGATCCCGCAACCTATGATCTCGCGGTAAACTTGGGCAGCAACAACATGAAGCTGGGTATTCGCCCAGAATTTGTCCGCTTACATGAACAGTCGCAAGCGGGGGCACTTGATACGCTGGTGACTAATATTGAGGATCTTGGTTCCTATAAAATTGTCACGATTGAGATCGCTGGGCAGCTTATAAAAGCTCGCATAGAAGAAGACGACTGGGTGCCGACCGGTCGCGTCTATCTGTCTTTCCCATTGCCTTGGCTTAAGCTTTACGCTGACGAGTACTTGGTGAAGGCCGTTTAACCATGATTGTTAAAATTAAGAACCAAAAAGCCTTATGGCTGATATTGCCGGTCTTTGTCTTGGTGGCGTTTTCGTCGCTGATTCCATTGATGACCATCGTTAACTATTCCATTCAAGATATTTTTGACGTTAATAATGCGTACTATGTTGGTACAGACTGGTTTCGTGAGGTGCTCGCAGATCCGCGCTTGCGAGATTCATTAGTACGTCAGTTTGGATTCTCAGCCTCCGTGTTATTGATAGAGATCCCACTTGGAATTGGCGTCGCCTTGATGATGCCTAAGTCGGGGCGTTTAGCCTCTTTATGCTTGGTGGTGTTGGCCGTTCCACTGCTGATTCCTTGGAATGTGGTGGGCACTATCTGGCAGATTTACGGACGTGCCGACATTGGCTTAATGGGGGCGGCGCTCACTTCGATGGGCTTTGATTACAATTACGCATCTGACCCGGTTGACGCATGGCTAACGGTGTTGGTGATGGATGTGTGGCACTGGACCTCACTGGTCGCTCTGCTGTGTTTCTCTGGTTTACGTGCGATTCCGGCGGCGTACTATCAGGCCGCACAAATCGATCGAGCTTCAGGGTGGTCGGTGTTTCGTTATATTCAACTACCAAAGCTTAAAAATGTCCTGGTGATCGCTATTTTGCTGCGTTTTATGGATAGTTTCATGATCTACGCCGAGCCATTTGTGTTGACCGGTGGCGGCCCAGGCAACTCGACTACGTTTCTAAGTCAAACCTTAACTAAAATGGCGATTGGGCAGTTTGATCTGGGTCCAGCGGCGGCTTTTTCTCTTATATATTTCTTGATCATTTTAGCCGTGTCTTATGTCTTTTTTACCACCATTACGCAGATGGACAAGGAGCGCTAAATGAAAATGAAGAAAGGTCATATTTTAGGGCTCAGCCTGTATCTGGTTTTTCTACTGCTACCGGTCTACTGGCTAGTGGTTATGTCGTTTAAAACCAATGAGGAAATTCTGGGGCAACTGACCTTATGGCCACAAACCTTTTCATTTGATAACTATGTAACGATATTTACGGACCCAAGTTGGTACATGGGTTATATCAATTCAATGACATACGTTGCTATCAACGTGGTTATTACCCTGATCACTGCATTGCCCGCCGCCTACGCATTCAGCCGATATAATTTTCTAGGCGATAAACACCTTTTTTTCTGGCTGTTGACCAATAAAATGTCGCCGCCGGCGATTGCGCTACTGCCATTTTTTCAACTTTATTCCTCGGTAGGGCTATTTGACACGCATATAGCCGTGGCGCTGGCTCACTGTCTTTTCAGTATTCCACTCGCGGTTTGGATTCTCGAAGGTTTTATGTCTGGCGTACCACGCGAGATAGATGAAACGGCTTATATTGATGGGTATAGTTTCCCTCGTTTCTTTATCACCATTTTCATGCCGATGATCCGCTCAGGGATAGGAGTAACGGCGTTTTTCACTTTCATGTTTTCTTGGGTCGAATTACTCATGGCACGCACACTGACGTCGGTGGACGCTAAGCCGATTGGTGCGATCATGACACGCACAGTTGGCGCCGCCGGTGTCGATTGGGGCCTGTTAGCCGCTGCAGGAGTGCTGACTATTATCCCTGGCTGTTTAGTTGTTTGGTTCGTGCGTAATCACATTGCTAGGGGCTTCGCCCTTGGTCGGGTCTAAAGGAGAACACTATGAGCTGGATGGCGTGGACACAAAACACTGCAATTTTCTTTTGCTGCATAGCGCTGATTCTAGTGGTGATGACGCTCTGGGAGCTAAAATCCCCCTCGCCAGAACGTAAAGGGTTTTTACCGATGGAGACCACGCGCGGTGACCGCTTATTTATCGGGTTACTAAGTTCGGCATATATTCATTTGGCCTTTCTTGCGACCACCCAACTATCGCTTTGGATTGCTTTGGCACTTTCGGTCGGTTGGTTACTGGCTCTGTTGCGATGGGGTTAATAAAGTATATGGAGTTTATGCAGAGGTCTCTTAAGATGAATTACAGCAGCATAGATATGAAATTAGTGAAGTAGGAAATACACAGAGGAAGACATGGTTATAAACAGAAAAATATCGGGGCTGATTGCCGTTAGCAGCGCAATTGCAATTTATTGCAGCAGTTTGCTTGCGCAGGCTAATCAATATGATGACGCGGCAAAAAAATGGGTGGCGAGTGAGTTTAAGCAATCTACTTTGACCCCAGAACAGCAGTTGCAGGAAATGGCTTGGTTCACCAAAGCGGCAGAGTCATTTCGCGGTATGTCGATTAATGTCGTTTCAGAAACGATCACTACGCACGAATATGAGTCGCAAGTGTTAGCGAAGGCTTTTACCGAAATTACCGGTATTAAGCTAACCCATGATCTAATTCAAGAAGGTGCTGTGGTCGAGAAGCTGCAAACCCAAATGCAATCGGATCGCAATATCTATGATGGCTGGGTCAACGATTCTGATTTAATCGGTACTCATATGCGTTACGGCAAGGTCATCGCTATTTCCGATATGATTAAAGGCGAGGCCAAGGATTACACCTTGCCGACGCTAGATTTGGATGATTTTATCGGTCTCAGTTTTACTACCGGGCCCGATGGCAAGTTATACCAATTGCCTGATCAGCAGTTTGCAAACCTATATTGGTTTCGTGCTGACTGGTTTGACCGCGCCGATTTGAAACAGAAATTTAAGGCTAAATACGGCTATGAATTGGGTGTTCCGGTTAATTGGTCAGCCTATGAAGATATCGCCGAATTTTTCTCCAACGATGTAAAAGAGATCGATGGGCAACGTGTTTACGGGCACATGGATTATGGCAAAAAAGATCCATCACTTGGCTGGCGCTTTACTGATGCCTGGTTCTCAATGGCCGGTGCTGGTGATGTCGGTATCCCCAACGGCTTACCAGTAGATGAATGGGGTATTCGTGTCGATGGTTGTCGACCAGTCGGCTCTAGTGTTAGCCGTGGCGGCGCAACCAATGGCCCAGCGGCCGTTTATGCGACTACTAAATATGTTGAGTGGTTAACTAAGTATGCACCACCTGAAGCCCCGGGAATGACCTTTGGTGAAGCCGGGCCGGTGCCGGGACAAGGCAATGTGGCACAGCAGATTTTTTGGTATACCGCGTTTACCGCAGCCTTAACAACTCCCGGCTTGCCGGTGATGAATGAAGATGGCACACCAAAATGGCGTATGGCACCATCGCCTAGAGGCCCGTATTGGCAAGAGGGCATGAAGTTGGGTTATCAGGACGCGGGCTCGTGGACCTTTTTGAGGTCAACGCCACAAAAGCGCCGCCTGGCTGCTTGGTTATACGCACAGTTTACAGTATCAAAAACCGTCTCGTTAACTAAAACCTTGGTAGGGCTGACCCCTATCCGCGAATCGGATATCAATTCTCAAGCGATGACCGACGTGGCGCCAAAGTTAGGCGGCTTAGTCGAGTTTTACCGTAGCCCAGCAAGATTGCAGTGGTCGCCGACCGGAACCAACGTTCCCGATTATCCTAAGCTAGCGCAATTGTGGTGGCAATATATCGCCGAAGTTGCCAGTGGAGAGTCCAGCGCTCAGCAAGCGCTAGACGGCCTCGCTGAAGCGCAAGACAAAGTAATGGCGCGCTTAGAGCGAGCGAATATTCAAGCTGAGTGTGGGCCAAAGTTAAATAAACCTCAGGATGCAAAGTTTTGGTTGGATCAGCCTGGCGCTCCGAAAGCCAAGTTAGCTAATGAAAAACCACAAGGTAAAACTATCGCTTACGATACCTTGCTAGAAAGCTGGAAACAGTAGCTATTTAACGAGCTTAGTCGCCAGTCAAATTGGCTCTCGCGTGTTTCGCTTTTGCGATAGTCACTACGAGTTTTTGGGCAAGCTAGTGGAAGTCGGGGTGACCGATCTTTAACCTACCGGAGACACATGCGAGCGAGTTGTCTAGTCACGCTTAGTTAACGTTAGTTACTCCGCTCCGTGTTTCTGCGCAAGCAATAGCTCGATCTGTCCGGTGATTTCAGCCACATCTTCAACTTTAAAACCTAGGTGACTACCGATTAAGGTGCCTTGTTTATCAAAAAGGAAGCTAGTGGGCATCGCCTGCACTTTATAATTAGCCGTAAGTTCACCCTTTGAATCATAGATTACTTTGAATTCAGCTGGAGTTGCCTGCAAAAACTTTTCCGCGTCTTTGAGAACGTAGTCTGTATTGACAGAGACAACCGATAAACCCAACGCTTCATACTTAGCATTTAAGTCATTCATAAACGGAAAAGACTTCTTACACGGCAAGCACCATGATGCCCAAAAGTCCAAATAGACGACTCGCCCTCTGTAGTCGGCGACATCAAATCTTTTGCTCGCCGACGGCTGAGACGATAGTTGTGAAGGCGGCTGAGATGACGCAACCGTAGAAACGTTTAACGCGAGCGCCATAAAAACGCCCATCCATGCTAAATTCTTGATAGATAACTCCTGTCTTATCGACTAATCAGGTAAAAACGACGTAAAACTATTGCCAATATAAATCCGTAGTTAGGCTGCTTAATAGTCTCATTAATTGACATCAATATTATCAAAACATACTGCTAGTGTAATTAGCTGTGCGCGACGCGATTAATCCGATTCATCGTTATAAAATATCAATATACCTGCATTTATCACTATTTATTCAACAAATGTAATTTACATTTTGCTTAAATGTTAATCAATAATAGTATATTAGTCAATTATATCAATTGCTTGCAGGTTACATTTCAAGCGTTATCTAAACATTGACAGAATGTTAGCTTAGTGAGTATGGTGTTCACATGTTGTGTTACCTATGTTGTTTCATAGGGTTAATGTCTAACAAGACATTTTCGAATTACTAAGGATATTACAACAACGAGCATGTTTAATAATTGAATTCAAATTCAAACCCACTAACCAGGTGGAATGCATGTAGATGGCACTGTAATGGTGCGGAAGCTAATCTCGAATTAGTGTTAGGGAGTTTTTATATTAGCGGCTGTCAGATGGAATTTCATAACCGTCGTTTTTTATCACAAATACCGAATACTAAGTGAAGGCTTAATGGGTTTAGAATAACTCAAGGTTGGAAAAGGATTAGTCTTAAAATAAATGGAGTGTACGATGACGTATCTAATACATCTGTTGAAAAGCAGGGGTGTAAATGCGAGCAATATGACATGGCAAAAAATCAGTCGTATTGCAGTTTTTTTTACAATAATATTTCTATCCGTATCTGGTGCAAATGCCAGTAACGGAAATGGAAATAACGGAAACGGAAATAACGGAAATAATCATAATTACTGGAACGACTATTGGGAAGAGTTTTGGTATAACTATTTTTTCGACGACGAATCAGGTTTAACGCCATTAGTTTATGGCGATATTGATGAGGGTCTGGAAGATGCAAACCTTGGCGCATTTGAAGGTGGAGTAACGGGCACACTTACTGACCCTGCCATCAACAATGTGATTGCCGAAGAGGATCAACGAGAAAACGGACTTTTCTTTAATATTCCTACCAATGGGCCTCCTAGCCCACTATTTGGCGCTCAACCTTTTTCTCAAAGCTTGTTACGCTTTGAAGAATTTGGCGGTCGGAAGCTTAAGAAAAACTACAACTATAGAACTAAACGTAGGCTAGCGAGAAACCCCTTTCCATCGCCTAACGATATTGCTTCTGGGCCAGATAGCGACGAATTAGACCAATATTTACGTCGTCAGATCTACCCATTACCGACTAAGTTCTCGAACATCTGGGACAACAACCCTTGGCAAGATATTATCGAAGGTTATCTTGGCCGAGCGTTAGATAATCCACCAGCTGAAGGTCGCCCACCTGGTTTAGGTTGGTCGCATCAGCGATGGAATGAATTTAAGCCAGAGACATACTTCAAGACCGCACAGGCAGGAGCCCGTGAGAACTCAGGTTTCAGAGACAGACTACAACGACATGAGTATAGTGCCGGCGAATTTGGCCCTGGTGGCTTGTATCACTTAGGTGGCACTACAGATGGTGTTGAGGTGCGTTTACATCCAGACATGCCGTTGCAAGAAGAGAATGCCCTATGGACTTTTGATGGTACTTTTCCACCAAAGCTACTTAATGCACGTTATGGCGAGCCATTAGTTATGCGTCACTACAATGCCTTGCCAGTGGATGTTTCAGCTAACAAGGGTTTCGGTCTGCATACGCTAAGTACCCATGAGCATAATGGCCACAACCCAGCTGAAAGCGATGGATATACCAACGCGTTTTTCTTCCCGGGTCAGTATTACGATTATCGCTGGCCAATGGTGTTGGCAGGGACCGACTCAATTAATGTTCAGGCTACAGACAAACGAGCTGGTATGCCGAAAAACAACGGCGGTATTAAAAAAATTCGTGGCGACTGGCATGAGACTATGAGCACGCATTGGTTTCACGACCATATGCTCGACTTCACAGCTCAGAATGTCTACAAGGGCAATGCTGCGATGATGAACTACTACAGCGCGCTTGACCGCGGTAACGAGTCTATTGAAGACGGCGTCAACTTAAGGCTGCCAAGTGGTGATGCATTAGCTTGGGGTAATCGCGACTATGACGTGAACATCTTATTGGCTGAGAAAGCATGGGATAACGAAGGACAATTATGGTTTAACCCGTTTAATCAAAGTGGTTTTATTGGCGATGCGATGACAGTAAATTGGTTGTACAAGCCATACATGGAAGTCCGCGCGCGTCAATATCGCTTCCGCATTCTAAATGCATCGGTGTCTCGTTACTTTAAAGTTGCATTAGTTAGTAGCAGTGGCGAGCGAGTTCCGTTTCATATGGTCGCGAACGATGGTAACTTGATGGAGCATACGGTCTATTTTGAAAACGCTGAATTACCAACTCTGGGTGTAGCCGAGCGCTATGACATAGTGGTTGATTTCAGTCAGTTTGACGAAGGCGAAACGCTGCATTTTGTAAACCTATTGCAACAACGCACGGGGCAATCGACCGATGGAGTGATTCCATTAGAGGATGTCGTTAGCGGCGTGTATCAAGCAGTGCAAGTGGATGACAATAATGATGGTGTAATGGATCGGTGGTATAACGACCCAGTTGTTGGTAAATTCATGGAATTCCGCGTCGTTGCTTATGACGGTGTCGACAACAGCATGCGACCTGAAGACTATGTCGAAGGTGGCTTGACCATGATTCCGATTCAACGACCTACTGAAGCTCAGTTGGCGAATGCAACGCATAGAACTTTCGAGTTTGAGCGTCAGCCTACCGATGAAGCACCTTGGGTAATCGAAACTGATGGAGGCAAAGGTTTTAATATGGACCCGCGTCGCCTGTCAGCAGCGCCTAGTAAAAACTCTGGCGGTTTAGAAGTATGGCGGCTGCTCAATAGTGGTACTTGGAGTCATCCGATTCATATTCATTTTGAAGAGGGAATTATTCTTCGTAGAAACGGCGTAGCGCCACCAGAATGGGAAAAGTGGGCACGTAAAGACGTATATCGCTTAGGCCCTGCTGAAGACAGTGGTGTAATGGTTGAGATTGCTTTACGCTTCCGTGAATTTGCGGGTAGCTATATGGAACATTGCCATAATACGCAACACGAAGATCATGCAATGCTATTGCGCTGGGATATTGAAAACCCTGGCCAAACTAAGTTGATGCCGGCGCCGATTCCTTCATGGGATGGTGTCAGTTATGTCGATTCAGTGGCACTACCAACCGCCAGAACTGGCGATGGCGTCGGTCAATTTGGCCCAACTTTTGATGACCAAGGTCTGAATATATGGGTTGACGGAGTAACCGTTGCTGGTGTTGATCTTGTTGACGTTGAAATTGGTACTGCAGACGAACCGACTGATGACGAACGTGTCGCGATCACATTACCACTCACCAAAGGCTTAAACATCGATGCCGATGGTAATGAGAGAGAGGTATTCTTTGTATTGCACGACATCTCTGATGAGGCTCTGGCTGAATCTATGGGCATCGTATGGGGTGGTGGTCTGACCAATACCCCAATTGCGGCAAGTTCGCCTGCAACGCTTTCAGAAAGTGGCGTGTGGACTTTTTACGGTGATTTGCCGAATCCAATCACCCGCGGTAACGCGGCGGCTCATGCCGCATTGGATCCGCCAGAATGTGCTGATGTCGGCGGTGCCGCTGGTTGTTTGCCTGCGCAAAGCGCTGATAACAGCTACTCATCAATGCGTCGTGTAAACGTCGCTGGCAAAGATGTGATTGTTAACGCGTTCTTTGTGCACTGGGGTAATGAAAGTTGGGAGCAACTTGGAATTGATCCAAACTGTGATCCAAACGACCCTAGTAGTTTCCCAGATGATCCGCCAAACACAGCTTGCCGTTATAACGGTGAAAGATGGGGTGAAGACACTGGGCATACAATTGAAATTAATGTTACAGCGGAGCAACCTTATACGGTTATGAAAGGCCATAAGTCTTGGTCTGAAGGTGGAGACTACTTGCCTTACTATATAATCGCAGACTCGTATCCTGCAGGCCCAGCCAACAATATGCGCGTTATATACGTGCCTAAGCATCGTTGGATTGGTCCGAGCGCAGTTCCGCTGGTTCAGTTTGTGCCGCAAACGCCGCTTACCGGTAACTATCCACCAACCACAATTAACCCTTACAACGCTCAGGGTGGTGGTCCATTGGGTGGTCAGATAGGAATTCCGTCCTATTTCATGCCGCAAGCGACGTATAGCCCATTCTGGCATATCGGTTTTACCAACTGGGTTAAGCCGCGTAACGGCAGAATCGTTAAAAGCATCAACGAATTGAAGGCATTGCGGGCAACCGGCGATATCGAGATTCGTGAATGGCCGGCTAAGTTGTTTCCTATAACTGACCCTCGTTATCATGCTGCTGATGGATATAATTTTGATTCGGTACCAGCGGACGACTTCGGTGCAATTCCTGGATTCTTCAATATTGTGAATTGTCCAACACCGATAACGATCGATACTGCCCTACACAAGGCAAATAAGTTAGTTAAAGCCGCTATCTTAGCGAACGAGTAAGTAAGCAATAGCGCCTCTTAGGAGAGGCCTCGACTGTCAGCAGGGCGTCAAGCCCTGCTGACATTTTTTGCCAAATTAACTGAATAGGGAAATCTGTAATTATGTTTAAAGTTAGATTAACGCGCTGGAAACGCCTAGCGTTAGCTGCGCTCGGAGTGATTTCAGTTTTAGCATCAAGCCATACATTAATGGCTAAAGAATCAGTTTGGGGTAGTGACTATTTCCCCAATTATGTTCTGACAGATCACAATGGAAAAGAGCAACGATTCTTTGATGATTTGATAGAAGACAAAGTTGTAATCATTAATTTTATATATACAACTTGCCCTGATGTTTGCCCGATGGAAACAGCACAAATGGGACAAATTTCGCGCATACTCGGCGACCGAGTGGGCGATGATGTACACTTTATTACCATCACGATTGACCCCGAGACAGATACTCCGGCGGTCTTAAAAGATTATCGAGATCGATTTCGCGCCAACTGGCCGTTTTATACTGGTGATAAAGACCAAATAATAGATATCCGACGAAAATTAGGTTTGTTTGTCGAAGATATTGGTGGTGGTGAAAACAACCATAATGTGAATATGATCATCGGCAATCAGAAGACTGGTCGTTGGATGAAACGAACGCCGTTTGAAAACCCATACGTACTGGCTGATCAAATTGGAAATTGGCTTCATGGATGGAAGCCAACAGTGGTTAAAAAGGATTTTGCTGAGGCACCTGATCTTCGAAATGTCTCGGATGGTGAAAATCTCTTCCGTACACGATGCATGAGTTGTCACACGCTAGATGGAACCTTGGATAGTAAGGCAATTGGGCCAGATCTACTTGCGGTAACGATTAACCGTGACCGACAATGGTTGGTTGATTGGCTCCGAAATCCTGAGAAGATGATCAAGGCGGGCGATCCAATAGCGGTCAATTTATACAATCGCTACAACAAGATATTGATGCCGGATATGAACCTAGGAAAGGCCGATATAGCCGATCTTCTTGAGTACTTAGACGATCGTACTAAAGAGATTATGACCGCGCGCATCAAGAATAAATCGTCTAAAAGTGATGTATCTACCGGCAATTTTAGTCCTGTCGGAGCTAGCAGCAGTGTCGCCTCTGAGCCGACCTTTGGTCGTGATCGAGATTCGGTCGCTATTATGAACTCTTGGGTACGCGAGGCTTTACCCGGCGCTGGTGTCAATGCCGGCTACATGACCTTGTTTAATGTCAGTGATAAGGACCTAACCATTACCAAGATTGAATCTGAGAGCTTTGCTTCGATCGAAATTCATCAAATGGCATCGGTTGATGGCATGATGGAAATGTCGGAGATAAAAAACATGTTGATACCGGCAAAGCAAAGTGTGGAGCTTAAACCCGGCGGAAAGCACTTGATGATGATGGACCCAGATAAGGACTTTATACAAGGCCAAACAGTTGAAATGTCGCTTACATTTGATACTGGTTCGATTCAATTAATGACCGTACCGGTCATGAGTAAATAGGCTTAATAATATGCAAAAAATTAATACATTAGCAAGATTACTACCCACAAGACTGTGGGTAATTACATTAGCGATAATAACTTTGTGCGCTTCGTTATCGTTATCAGCCGAAGAGTCTACTCAAGAAATAGACGGCTCAATAGAAGTAAGCATTAAAACATCAAAAGGCGATTTTGTTGTTGAGCTATACCCAGAGAAAGCACCGGTAACGGTTAAGAACTTTGTTGACTATGTAGCGAGTGGCTACTACGACAACACTATTTTCCACCGTGTAGTAGCTGACTTTGTGGTTCAGGGGGGCGGCTTTAATAAGGGGTTGATTGCAAAGAAACCGAAGGAGGCAATTGTAAATGAATCATTAAACGGTTTGAAAAACAATCGTGGCATGCTCGGTATGGCGAGGAAAAAATTACCTGATAGCGCAACCTCTCAGTTTTATGTAAACCTAGTCGACAACGCAGATCTCGACCCTCGTGGTAGTCAGTTTGGGTACACGGTGTTTGGTAAAGTGATTAGTGGCATGGAAGTAATTGATCAACTTTCGACAGTTGCTACTGAGGATACTCAGCGCTTTAAAAACGTTCCAACGGAAGATATGTTTGTTTTATCCGCCGCGGTAACTAAAGGTCAGAGTCTGCTGACTAAAGGCATCAATCCGATTCAAAATGCAGGCAACTATATAGCTGGCGAGCACTATATTGAATTAGCTGAGGCGGTCGAAACCAAGGCCTTCAATGCCATAGAAGTTGTCGAGGTGTTTTCGTACGGCTGTCAACACTGTTATTCATTTGAAAAAATGCTTACTCCTTGGGCTGAAAATCTACAAGCAGATGTTCAGTTCTCCAAATCGCCAGCAATCTGGAACGGCCTAATGCGCTTATTTGCACACACCTTCTATACCATTGAGCAGCAACCGAAAGCTAAGGAATTGCATCAGAAGATTTTTGATCAAATCGTGATAGACGGGCGACCTCTCTTGTCTGAATTAATGATTGGAAAGTTCTTTTCGGAAAATGGTGTTAACGAGCAAGTTTTTGCAGAAATCTTTGACTCGAAAGCGGTAATACGACAAGTTGCTGATGCTGAAATGCGTGTCAAACGATATCGGATAGAAGGTATTCCAGCGATGGTTGTCAACGGCAAGTATCGAGTTAGTCTGGCAACGGCCGGGGGGGCAGAGGAGATGTTAAAAGTGGTTGACTATCTGATTGCAAAGGAGAAAGGAGGGTTACTTAGTCAAGTCGACTGATTAGTTTCAGATCATGGATAAATTCATTTCAAGAATTGTTGTAATAATATATCTAACCATGGCATTGGTGCCAATTGGTTATATGCCCGCGGCCTTGGCCGATGGCAATGGTTATTTGGCATTATGTCCATCTGGAAATGCAAAGAATTTGCTATTTAGCAAACGTAGTTCGCTATATGAGACTATGGCTAATCAAGGAGCAGCGATTAGTCATGGAGCAGCAGTAAGTCACGGAGCAGCATATAATCACGGAGCAGCGCATCAAGGAGCAGTATTTAATCAAGGAGTAGTATTTAATCAAGTAGCAGCGCATCAAGCGGCAGCGTTTGATGTTAGATTAGACCATAGTTCTCATCATAGTCCTGGCCAAAGTTTAGGCCAAAGTTTAGGCCAAAGTTTAGGCCACAGCTTAAAAGATAGTTCTCATCATGCGGAGCAAAATAGCTCTAAACTTCAACAGCACGGCGTTCATAAAACACACGGTAACGCTCAAACTGATCACGCTTCGGTCAATATTCACAACGGCCACAGCGAAGACAATAACAAGTGTAATTATGCGACAGTCAGCTCGGGTCAGGACTTACTCCAATTACCTCCGCTAATACCGTTTAAACTAACCAATTCCCAGTTTCGAGCTAGCACTCAGCACGCGCTAGTAATAATAGCCTTGCGCTTACGGAAGCAGCAATCGCGCGCTCCTCCAAAAGACATCATTTTCTCTTAGAAGAACTCTAATCTCAGGCGCATGTTTGAGATCACATAAATTATGAGCAGCGTAGCCACGTTGCCGTCATCCGCTTGATAGATTAAATGATCTGCATTCTGGATGGACATGGAGTGAAAATGTACAAAAAATACCTAGTATTCGAACTAGCCGCGCTTAGCGTAGCTGGACTTGCTTTGTCGAACCCGTCTATTGCGCAAACTATCGCTGACCGCGATGTTGTTGAGAAACGCAAACCTGTGATTGAGGAGGTTCGCGTGCTTGCTGACGCCTTTTTCAAAGATACAACGGCAGTCAGCCCAACAAGTGTTATCACCGCCGAACAACTTAAAACGCTTAATATAACGACAGTAGAGGACGCGCTCGCGCACCAGCCAAGCTTGGTCATTCGCAAGCGTTTTATAGGAGACCCCAACGGAGTCGTGGGCATTCGCGGTTCAAACATGTTTCAAACCCCAAGAACAATGGTATTTGTCGACGGCATGCCGTTGCACTACCACTTACAAACACGATTTCGCGGCTCGCCTCGCTGGTCTCTAGTTTCACCTGATGAGGTTGCAAGCGCAGAGGTAATCTACGGGCCATATTCATCTCAATATAGTGGCAACGCAATGGGTGGAGTTGTCAATATCAAGACCCGCCGACCGTCGCAAAGCCTGACTACAATTGAACTTGGCGCTTTTTCTCAAGATTACGATCGATTACTTACCAATGAGAGTTATGAGGGTTATCGGGCGTATGTAGCCCACGAAGACAAAGTGGGGAAGTTGGGTTACAGTGTTTCATACACACGTTTAGACAATGAGAGCCAACCTCAAACTCAATTTTTTAGGCGTCCAGACTCGGGTAGTTCTTCTACCGCCTTTGCTAATAGTGGTTCCATTCCGTCTGGCAATGATACAAAAGGGTTAGCGGGAATTTACTTTGGTGATTCGGGCCCAGAAAATGCTAAAACTGATTTAGTAAAAGCGAAATTCTTTTACCACCGAGACTACGTCGAGTTTCGAGGGTCAGTAGCCTATGAACAACGCTCACGCGTTGAGAATCAGGCAAACAACTTTTTAAGTGATGCAAATGGCGCGCCTATTTTCGATCGAGAAGTCGATATTAATGGTATCAACTACGACACTTCTAATTTTGGTACCAGTGCTTTTCAAACCCGTAATCAACAGCGTGAAAGCTTATTGATTGGCCTAGGGGCGAGTTTCGATCTTGCAAATGACTGGGTGGCGGATGTTTTTTACAGTTACTTCGACGTGTTAGATGATACCGAAATTCGCTCGGGAGCAAACCCCAGTGACTCTAATTTCATCTCGATAAATGATCGCAATAGGGCCCGTATTACAAGCTATGACGACACTGGCTGGAATATTGTTGACCTTAAATTTTCGACTGACAGTCTCGCTGGAAAAGAAAACCAACGATTATCGTTGGGGTTTCATTATGACAGTTATGAACTAGATTTTATTGTTGACAACTATAACAGTATCACCGGTCAGCGAGCTAGCAACGAGCTGGACGGAGACAGATCAACAGGGCGGGCCGATAGTGGTGGTGAAGCTCAAACAATTGCGGCGTTTGCACAATATGGCACCGCATTAAGCGAACGCTGGGACCTATCGTTAGGCCTGCGTTACGATGATTGGGTAGGCGAGAATGGTTACGTTGGAGGTGCCAATTCAGCAGACCGGTCAGAAGATGGGTTTTCAACAAAGGCATCAATTGCGTATTCGCCAACGGACCGTAGAACCTTCAGATATTCAGTTGCGCAAGCGCTAAGGTTCCCTGTTATTGAAGAAATATTTGTTAATAATGCTAGCGTAAGGGGAGGTAGTGTTGCTGACGCTACGCTTAATCCTGAAGACGGCGTCTTTCATAATTTATCGTTTGAACAGCTCTTTGAAAATGGATCGGTCACGGTGAATCTCTTCCATGAAGACGTAGATGACGTAATTTTCAATCAAACATCGTCGATATCCGGTGTGACTACTTTTCTCCCGGTCGATACAGTAAAGACAGATGGTGCTGAATTAATAATCGCGTCCAACGATGTTCTTGGACTGCCGGTTGATGTGACATTTAATACCACTTACACCGACGCTAAAATAAGTAGCAATGCAAATAATCCGGAAATTGTTGGTAAGCGCTTTCCACGTATCCCTGAATTTCGTTCAAACCTAATTTTAAACTATCGAGTTAATGATCAGTTTAATTTTGGCGGGTCGATACGCTATGCCGGAAACAGCTTTGGTGAACTCGATAATAGCGATACCGAAAACAATACTTTCGGCGCTCACACGCGATACACCTTTGTTGGACTTAAAGCGAATTGGAATATTTCACCAAATCTGCACGTGAGCGCCGGAATTGATAATGTGTTCGACGAAGTGGCTTACGTGTTTCATCCGTGGCCAGCCCGAACCTTTCATCTTAGCTTCAAATACGTGATTCCTAACTCATGAAACCAGTACACTCTTCCATTGGCATTAAGTAGGTGATTTATGCATTCTGATGCTAATGGCTTTCGCCAGCGCCTTTGGCGCTGGCATTTTTTTGCTGGCCTCATAATTAGTCCTTTCCTGATCCTGATTTCAATAACCGGTTCAATTTATCTCTTCAAAGCGGAATTGGAGCAATGGGAGGAGCAAGGAATCAATGCGATATCTAAGCAGGTAACAGGCAATACGGAGCCAATTGGTGAAGCCACGTTATTACAAAACGTAATCGATGAATATCCTGCTGCGACATTTGTTCGGCTAACCCTCGCAAAGCAAGGTGATTCGACAGTCGAGTTTGACATCGTTCCGAAAGAGATCATTCATCACGTCGAGGATGAGTCTGAACACGCGCATCACACTGCCCCCAATGCTGAAAAACTAACCATTTGGGTTGATCGTTATAGTGGAGAAATTTTGGAGGCAAAAGTTTCCGAAGATCGTTTTCTCAATGTAGTTAAAAAACTTCATAGTGAACTACTGCTTGGGAATACAGCCTCGTACATTGTTGAATTAGTTGCGTCTTGGGCGATTGTCTTGTTGATTAGCGGTACGATACTTTGGATTTACAAAGGTAATTCCAATAAACAGAAGATTGAGGTTAAACCTTCGAAACAAATATTTTCACCACGACTTAAAAATAATGGCCGCTTTGACATCAGAACGGTCCATGCTGTGGTGGGGCTCTACATATCAGTTCCGTTAATGCTGATGTTGCTCACAGGCTTACCTTGGACACAGCTTTGGGGCAATGGCTTTAAAGAACTCAAAGAGATTGCCGGCTGGAGCGGACCTAAGCAGGAATGGTTTGTCACATTAAAGTCAGGTAAACCAGAACTACCAGAACTACCAGAACTACCAGAACTACCAGAACTACCAGAACTACCAGAACTACCAGAACTACCAGAACTACCAGAAGACACGCTTTGGGATATTTCAGATAACCGGAAGGGAATGATAAGTCAGAGTTGGGTGCCTAATGACCAATTTTCTTATACTCTTACTGATATTGCAAGTAAGCCAGAAGTAGTGAATCTAGCACACCCTATTTACATCAGTCCGCCGAAACCTGATAATGGGGTATGGACGGTTAGGTCGATGCCTCAGGATAGGGCAAAACGTGTGACACTACATTTTGATCAATTTTCAGCAGAACAAATTTTGCGCATTGCCTTTGAAGACAATCACCCAGTTCAACGAGTGGTGTCACATGGTATTTCTTTACACGAAGGAGCTCTATTCGGTACATTAAATAAAGTTTTAGTTTTGATTACCGCTTTATCAACTGTCATTCTTTGTGTTCTTGGTCTAATGACATGGTTGAAGAGACGATCTGCTACAGGTTTAGGAATACCTAGGAAAGTCAATCAAGATTTGCCGGTAAAGTGGGTAATAACAATTTTGTTATTATGTTTATTTTTGCCCGCATTTGGTGTTTGTATAATTGTATTGGTTTCATTGCAATTTATTTATAACTCGATGTTTAGGGCATGAACAACCGAGCGTCTAATATCCGGGCTAAGTGGCGATCGACGATGATTGATGTCTTTGGCGGTATGGCCAAGCAACAGTAGGTTTATTAGTTTGATTGCTAAATAGATTGTTTTAATCTATCCATTTAGCTTTGGTTAACGGATTTTTAACGATCAATTAACGCTGATGATGGACCGTGTTCAAGTAAGGAATTTTTATCGGGGTTAAGCAAGACACAGAGAAATGGAGACAATGCTTAGGCCTAGACCTAAGCGAACCGCATAAAGCATTTTGGGTATAGCAATTAATTAATTTAACAAGGATATTTTCAGCGATAGAACTCGCAATATTAATTTTAAAAAACACGTCTGGTAGATTATCGCTCTAAAATATCTGTAAACGATAGGGTGGAGTTATTTCTTTCTATCTGATGTGCAAAATAAGCGGCGGCATTGATGCCAATTCTTAAACCTGATTCGCTTTACCACTGGCATTTACTCGGTGTCCTATGCACCTAAATGTCAGTGGCTTTTTGCCAGCGCCTTTGGCGCTGGCTTTTTTTGCTCGTAAGATAATTTGCGGTCGCCTGATTAGGCATCGATAACTAATTAAAATTGACAGCCAGCAAACGTGTAAAACGTTCTTAATAGAAATAATTTATCAAGATTAGACATTGGTTGGTAGTCCTCCATTTTTATCTACGCCTAAAGTGAGTTGCGGTCTTTCGGCTTAGCCGCCGATGTCGACGCGCTTAACTTTGGCTTCAAGCATGGGCTCTGGTGTGTCTTTTCCTGCTGGGCACTGATGATGCTACCTATGTTGTTAATCGAAGGGCAAATGCTGGCCAAGGGGCTAATCATATTTATCATGATAAGCCAAAGCCTAGAAAGCCCAACGCCGCCAAAATGGGAGGTTCGCGCCCCAAGAAAGCTCTTCTCTATACTCAAACAACAAGGCCGAATTCAACTTAATATCCGATAGCAGGTTAAGTCGTAGAAACATTGCTCGAATATCTGTCGATATTATCCAAACGCTCAATGCTATCGATGGCTGATTGTAAAATTTCGTATTTTAGCAAAAGGACAGTTTGAGTGCTCTTGAGTCACTTAACAGACTGAAACCAGCGAGAGCCTCTAAAACTAAACCAAACAAATTCGACCTTAGCAATAATATTGCCTTCGGCTATCCAGCCAAATTTTCGACTGTCGATACTACGCAGAGAATTATCACCTTCGATAAATATCTCCAGACCGTCTGAGGCTCGGCGTATTTTGGTAATTCGTTTAGCCAACACGATACCGTGTTGATGCCTTTTGACGACGATAACTTTCCGATCGGCTGACGTTGTATCCCATGTATTAACTAAAACCACATCGCCTACTTGTAGGGTTGGTTCCATTGACGGCGATGGAATATGGTAAAACGAGAAGCCAAATATTTGAGCTTTGTATACATGGCTAGATACAATTATCGATAAGTTTACAGCGACCAAGGCAATTAACGTCAAGGCTTGGTATCTTCGGGGAAGTTTGTTTTCGGATATTGCCAAGATTCCTATCCAATAGTTGATAAAGTGCCAAGCCACTAGGACTATCAGCATGGCTGCAAAGCCGCTGGGTGTAACAACCCAACGAGTGATTGAAAACAGTAACACCATACTCAAGCCAATGATTGGAACCGCGAACGCTCTTACATACGTCCCTGCAAGGGCCGAGCTGGAGCCCGGCACTAGTAAGCAGAGCAGTGAGTGGAGATATTTCATTACCCAATTATAGTGTCATATCAGTTGAGCTTCATTGACTAAAGTGATGATCTATTTAGTTATGCTGAGGTCTTAAGTTATATAAATAGCTGTTATTTGCTAAGCTAGATAGTATCCATGCAATTAATCACTACCAACAACAAAAATATTATGCGTCATTTGATCTTCTCTCTATTCATTCTATTTGCTCTGTGTTTATCAGTATCAGCCAGTGCCAATCAACTCCGGCATGTTGAATATCCGACTTACACCGCACACGTTAATGGTTTGAGTATTGCCTATCAAGATTTTGGTAAGTCGACTAACGGCACTATTTTGTTGGTTATGGGTTTGGGTGCGCAATTAATCACATGGAATGATGAGTTGGTTCTTGGCTTAGCGGATGCCGGTTACCGCGTTATTCGTTTTGATAATCGAGACGTAGGCTGGTCTGAGAAATTTAACGATTTACCGACGCCTGGAATCGTTACCGGCATTCGCTATAAACTGGGTTTGTCTTTGGGTGCGCCGTATAAGCTTGATGATATGGCCGCAGATGCTTATGGCTTGCTTGAGCATTTGAAGATCGAAAGAGCTCACGTTGTCGGAGCCTCGATGGGCGGTATGATCGCGCAGATAATGGCGGCCAAGTATCCCGAGAGAATTGCATCTTTAACCTCCATTATGTCGACTAGCGGCGCAGAACACCTTCCTGAAGGTAGCGTTGAAATTGATTTTTCCGCTAGCGGTAAATTTCGTGACGAAGTGATTAGTGGTACGGTGGCATTAGTCCGAAAGTTTGGCGGCAGCATCGGCACAATGGACCAAGATTTGCTCCGTCAAAGAATTGCCAGAGCCTATGATCGCTCTTATTATCCCGACGGTAGTGCCCGTCAGTTATGGGCAATCGCTGATTCGGGCGATCGCATTGAGCTTCTTAAAACCGTCAAACAGCCAACGTTGGTGCTACACGGAAAGCAAGATACACTCATTCCGTTTCAAGCCGGTGAGCATACAGCTGAGCTGGTAAAAGATGCTAAGTTAGTTTTGCTAGACGGGATGGGACACAGTATCGATCAGGCTAATATACCAATCATTGTTAAAGAGATAGTAGCGTTAGCCGCTACCGTTGATTAGTCTTTCACCGACTTAGTCTTACTTCATGTGGGCGTTTATTTAAGTTCAATGCATTGAGGCACTTGATCTGTCTAAGCAGGTGACTTCATTATTAACTTAGGGAATTAGTGGGTCATATATTGCTCGTAAATCGAATTTTAGATATATAGGAGACATATATTGGTCATTAAAATAATTGATTATGACCATGTTAATGTGTAATATATTGCTTATATGTAAGTTTAAGTTTGATTGAGGTTAATATATGACGCATTATCATGATTTCCAAACGGCATCGCCAAAACAGTCGATTCTGGCGATTGGCAGTCAGCTTGAGCAATTACGGCTAAGTAAAAACTTAAGCCAGGCGTTGGTCGCTTCTGAGGCAGGTGTTTCACGGCGTACCATTACTCGAATGGAGGCTGGTGAAACAGTCTCGCTCGACACTTTTGTTAGGGTGCTTAAGGTATACGATATAGCCGACCGTATTGCCACTTTGTTTCCTGAGCATACTGTTCGCCCCATCGAGCGGGTTAAACTTGGTGGCAAGCAGCGCAAGCGAGCCAGCTCAGTGAAGAATTCGGAAAAAAAATCAGTCACCAGTAACTCGATGAATGACTCAGTAGCCGAGTCAAACCAAGAGCCTTGGTCTTGGGCTGACGAGGCTGATGAGGCTGATGACTCTTCTGGCGGTGAGGTTAATCGGGATGATTGAGTGGAAATTGATAGCCGCTGAAACGACCATCGGCAAAACAGCTTGAGCGACGCAAATGTAATGTTGTGGGGACGCCGCATCGGCGCTGTGTCATGGCTCAATGAGAGAGATATCGGTGTATTTCAATATGCTCCTGAATTTGTCGGCAGTAACATTCAAGTTGCACCACTGACCATGCCTCTGCGCGAGACACCTTATGAGTTTCCGGCCTTGTCGCGTAGCACATTTAGTGGCCTGCCTGGGTTACTCTCCGACTCACTACCCGACAAGTTCGGCAATGCATTGATCGACGCATGGCTTGCCAGAATAGGGCGTAGCCCACAATCATTTAACCCCGTTGAGCGACTTTGTTATCTAGGCGAACGAGGAATGGGTGCCCTCGAGTTTCAACCGGTTATGCATCAACGACATCGTCGCGACTTTGAGCTCGATGTGGCCGAGCTGGTTAGCTTAGCAAATCAAGTGCTAAGTCAGCGCCAGCAGCTCAGCGTTACTTTAGCGGGTGAGGATGACCGCGCGCCAATAGAAGACATTATTAGAGTAGGCACGTCGGCCGGAGGGGCAAGAGCCAAAGCCATTGTCGCGTGGAATCCTCAAACTGGTGAGTTTCGATCGGGTCAAGTAACACAGCACACTGGCTTTAGCCATTGGCTAATAAAGTTTGACGGGGTCAGCGGCAACCGTGATAAAGAGCTGGCAGACCCGCAAGGCTATGGTCAAATCGAATACGCCTATTACTTGATGGCTCTAAGTGCGGGCATTAACATGAGCGAATGCCGACTGCACCACGAAGGCGGGCGGGCGCACTTTATGACTAAGCGTTTCGATCGTACTGACAGCGGGCAAAAGCGACACATGCAATCCTTAGGCGCGATGATGCACTACGATTTTAATCAGGCTGGCGCACATTCATATGAACAAGCGCTTCAGGTCATCGCTCAACTTGATTTAACCATGTCAGAACGCAAGCAACAGTTTCGCCGCGCGGTATTTAATGTTTTGGCTCGCAATCAAGACGACCATGTGAAAAACATCGCCTACTTAATGGATAAAGCCGGACAATGGCAGCTTGCACCAGCATTCGACATGGTCTATTCGTACAACCCTGATGGTGCGTGGACTGCTAAGCACCAGATGAGTATTAATGGTAAGCGAGATGACTTTGTTACAGGCGATTTATTGGCGCTAGCTGAAAGTGCAGGTATTAAAGCAAAACTTGCAAAAGGTATTATCGGTGAAGTTGCTGAGGCGGTCCGCAACTGGGCTGTATTTGCTGCCGATGCGGGTGTTGGTGAAAGCACCGTTGTGAATATTCAACGTAGCCATAGACGTTTTGATGAGGCAGCGCAATGAGACAGGGCAATGAATAAGTTGGTCAACAATTTTATGTTCAGCTTGATACACGAATGCGGCAAAGCGTTGATAAAGACGGGTGGAAGTTAAATTGCTGAAGCTATTGTTGAAGCCATTGTTGAAGCCATTGTTGAAGCCAATGTTGAAGCCAATGTTGAAGCCAATGCTACTTAGCTTGGTGCTATTTGTCATATCCACAGACTACTACACCCATGCAGTATTGACGTTTCCAGTGCTTTTTAACGTAGATAACCAGCTCAATTACGCCGCGACTGAGTATTTAGCCGAACACCGAAAAATTCCTGTGGTCAAAGCAGGCGACCCTGAAATTTTGTTCACTGAAATAGGCATCACTGGTTCATTGAGGCCACCGTTTACTTTTATCGTATCGGCGGTCGCTAGTAAATTAACCGCCAATATTGTTGATCACCGTATTACTCGTCAGCGACTGGGTTCACCATTGATTGGCGCGTTGACAGTGGTGGTCGTGTTTGCTGGGTTTTGGCTAGCATTTAATTATATTGGCTTGGCGTTACTGGGGGCAACAGCGATCGGCTTATTACCCTAGTTTGTCTTTCTTGCCTCGTGCAACAACGATGATATTGGCGCTGTATTATCGGTCAGCCTGCTGTTGACCAGTATCCTAGCTTTAGTCCGTTATCGAGCCAACGTTTCGGTTTTGATTGCTCTGGCGTTTTCACTCGGCCTAGTATTACAAACAAAATTTACTGCGTGGCTTGTACTACCTTGGTTTGGCATTTTTTGTTTGATACTTATTCGATCTAATTGGCGATCAATTGTTAAACTAACACCGCTGCTCGCAATAATCTTTATCCTGGCTGGTGGCTGGTGGATCGTATTTAATATGATCAACTATGGAGTTACCGACCCCTCGGCAATAAAGCACGCGGTTGAACTTCAAACTCAATTGAACAGCATTCAAGCAAATAGCCAAGGGTACCTTTCTAATGGCATCGGGCTTTACGATTTGTTGGCTAATCATGATCAGTTTTTAACTAAGAGTTTTCGGTCTCTAATTGGCTATTTGCAATGGCTTGACCTGAACGTCGGCGCGATTACCTATCTATTCTACGGATTGTTATTTTTAGTTGGTTTTGTCGGACTTGCCTTCACCTCGCGGGCCACGCCGAAGAAACGAGACTATTTGGATTATTTAGTCATTATATTGGTGCTTAGTCAGTGCGTTTTAGTGAATAGAAAGGTGCCTACGGGTGCCTTTTTATTTGCTTAATCAGCTATCGTTCTGGAGCCAGAACCTGAGGCAGCGTATAGGCAATTTTTAAGTATAAAATTTCACTGCTGTCCCGTTAACTAAATTTATGTCATATTCAAACGCTATTATTACAATAATAAATTGATTGATTCGCTATATAGAAATTGTTCTAAGTGAGTTGATTTCCGGAGTGTCCGTGAAAATAATAAATGTCTTATTATTACTTTGCTTATTAGCGTTTAGTCTGTTCGCCAATGCTCAACCAATTAGCCGCGGTGACGTACCTAGCCCATTGTCTCCTTGGGTCGATTGGGTGCTGCAAGATGAAACAAACATTGGCTGCCCCTATCGCTATGACCAAAACCAACAGACCTGTGCATGGCCGTCGCGACTTGAATTAGCGTTAAACGAAAAGGGCGGGCAGTTTACTCAGCAGTGGCAGCTGTTCAGCGAGTCATTAATCCGCTTGCCAGGCGAATCTGAACATTGGCCATTGAATGTAAGTAACCAGAATGGTGTGTTAATGGTGCAATCGAAAGGTGGTCTGCCTTACGTTAAATTGCCCGCCGGTGAACATATTATTAGCGGCCAGTTTCAATGGCAGAAGTTACCCAAATCTTTAACTATCACACCGGACTCTGGTTTAGTGGAGTTGCAAGTTAATAATAAAGTCGTAGAACGCCCGCAATTCGGCGATGGAGGCCAATTATGGTTGCTGCAATCAGATAACGAAAAAGTCAGTGAAGATAATATTGACCTCCAAGTATTTCGACGAATTTTTGATGGACACCCGATTAAAGTAGAAACGCTAATAAAACTGCGCGTGTCTGGGAAACAGCGTAATACTAGCTTAAATTCAGTGCTACTAGATGGTTTTGTCGCGGTTCAATTAGAGAGTGACCTTCCGCTACGATTGGAAGGCCGTAATCAATTAAAAGTGCAACTGAGACCGGGTGAGTGGTCAATTAAAGTCGTCGGTCGAGCACCCGCTGATTTGCAGCAGTTCACTATGCCTGACGTTGTTGAGGGCTGGCCCGAACAAGAAGTTTGGGTGTTCGTGAATGATAATAATATGCGTCAGGTGCAAGTTTCAGGAGTGGTCAGTGTTGACCCGAGCCAGACTCGACTACCTAAACAATGGCGCGGCTTACCGGCTTATTTATTAAGTCCTGGAAAAGTTCTAGGTTTGGATGTGCGCGAGCGTGGCATTACCAATTTAGCGCAAAATAGTTTGAGCTTAAATCGCCAAATGTGGTTAGATTTTGACGGCGGCGGTTACAGTATTGAAGATCAGCTGGGCGGCGAACTGCAGCAATCGAGAGTAAACGTGTTGCCTGGCATTGATCTAGGGCGCGTCAGTATCAACCAACAACCGCAATTTATTACCCGCGAAACAAATAACGAGTTTGCTGGTGTTGAAGTTCGTCAACGGTCACTGAATTTAGCCGCCGAAAGCCGTTACACCGGCAACTCTTCTTTACTGCCAGTTAATGGTTGGCGACTCGATTTTCAGCAAGTTGATACGCGTATGCATTTACCTCCTGGCTGGCGAGTCGTTGCGGTCACCGGTACCGATAATGTGCCTAACACCTGGGTGCAAAAGTGGACCTTGCTAGATTTGTTTTTAGTCATGATTATTGTTATGTCGATTCGCCACTTCTATGGTTGGCGCTGGGCTAGCTTTGCCCTTGTGACACTGGCATTGGCCTGGCAAGAGGGTGGCGCGCCGACGCTAATTTGGTTGAATCTGTTGGCTGCTACGGCATTACTAAACGTACTAAAAGAGAACAGGTTCTCAAAGATATTACGCAATTACCGTTGGGGATCCCTGGCGCTGCTGGCGGTGATTCTTCTGAGCTATATGATTGATACCATTCGAGTGAGCATTTATCCGCAGCTAGAAGCCGGTTATACCCAGCAGTGGGGCGCACCTGAGGTACAGTACGGCATCACAGGCCAACAACAATCTAGCCGATCTCGGGATGATGTTTCGATGGTAAAAGAGGCGGTGGTAAGAAAGAGTAAATTGGCTTCGTCGAAGATGTCGGTAGATAATTATCAACGAAATAAGGTCGACCTAAAGACTATCGACCCAAATAGCCTGATTCAGTCTGGGCCAGGCTTACCAAGCTGGAGCGCTTATAAATATATTGACCTGAGATGGTCCGGCCCGGTCAAACCTGAGCAAACTAGTCGCATTGTGCTACTAAGCCCAATAGTAAATTCGATAGTTAAGTTATTAGGCATAGTATTATTGCTGATGTTGGCTTGGTGCTTTTTTCGCAATAACAATGAGCCATCAGATAGTTCGTCACTGCCGGCATGGTTGAGGTTGTTCAAACCGGCATCATTAGCCCTTTTACTTTGTATGACCTTGCCGATGATTGACTCCACCAGTTCGGCGAACGCACAAACAATTCCTGACCAACAAATACTCGACAATCTCAAGCAACGGCTAACTAAGCCGCCCGAGTGCGCGGGGAGCTGTGCGCAAATAGAGCGGATGGCGATATCTGTATCGGCTCAGCGCCTGCAAGCTCGGCTACGCGTACATGCATTAACTGATGTATCGATTCCTCTACCCGGAAGTCAGTCGACATGGCTGCCTAAGCAGGTGCTGGTTAATAACCAACCCGCCGTTGCGCTAGCGAGAGACGGTAACGAGTTACTGTGGCTAAGCTTGCCCAAAGGTTTACACGATGTTGTGTTAAGCGGTGGTTTATTTAAGCAGATTTCACTGCCGTTACCGTTGCCGTTAACACCCAAGTTCGTCAGTTGGGCCAGCGACGACCAGAGTTGGACCATAGACGGAGTTAACGAGAACGGCGTGGCCAACTCTCAATTGCAGCTCACGCGAGTGATCGATAGAGATAACTCGCAGTTATTTCAAGCGGATAGCAGCAGGCTGTCGACATTTGTTAAGGTCGAACGTCAACTGCAACTAGGCTTGGATTGGTACGTGCACACTACAGTGACCCGCATTGCGCCTCAAATTGCACCGCTCGATGTTGTTATCCCTTTGCTCGCGAATGAGCAAATATTAGACGCAAACTTAACCGTTCAAGAGCAACAAGTGAAGCTCAATTTTAGCGCTAATCAGTCAAGTATTAGTTGGTCGTCTAAATTGGATTCGGCCAGCGATATTGTCTTAACCGCGGCCAATAGCGCCGACTATTTGGAGGTTTGGAGTATTGACGCCAGCCCTGTGTGGCATATCGAGGCCTCAGGCTTGCCGATTAGTCGCTATCTAAATCAAGAGGGCGACCAGCAGCGTGTGGTGCCTGTGTGGCAACCTTGGCCGCGTGAACAGCTGACATTGAAGGTTGATCGCCCGGTTGGCGTAACGGGTCAAACAATAACAATTCAAGCTAGCCAGCTTATCGTGGGCGCGGGTAAGCGCACCAATGATGTTGCTCTAACTTTAGCGATTCGTAGCAGTCGGGGCACACAACACTCAATTGAATTATCGCCAGATTCCGATATTCAATTACTCACAATAGATGGGATTGAGCAAAGAATACAGCGTACCGGCAATCAACTGGATCTGACGCTTAAGCCCGGCAAGCAAGAAGTGCTTATAAATTGGCGGGAGCCGAGTGCACAGAAGCTGTATTATAAGTTCCCAGTGGTAGATCTCGGTTTGCCGAGTGTCAACGCTCATGCCGATATAAAGTTGTCGCGCAGCCGCTGGGTGCTTATGGCGACTGGTCCAACCTTAGGGCCTGCGGTATTATTTTGGGGAACGCTATTAGCGTTGCTGATTTTTTCCATCATTCTAGGTCTGAGTAAACTTACGCCGCTAACCACGGTGCAATGGTTTCTGCTGGCGATTGGTTTAAGCCAAACCTTGCCCGCGCTTATTATCGTTGTAGTGGCCTGTTTCATCGGTTTATCGGTACGAGAGCGCCTAAACTTCAACGCTAAAGATTGGCAGTTTAATCTGATGCAAGTCTCACTGATGGTGCTTATTTTTGTCTCTGTGTCGATCATGTTCGGTGCGGTCGCGAACGGTTTGTTAGGTAGCCCAGACATGCAAATAGCCGGTAACGGTTCCAGTTCAAATCACTTAAAATGGTATCAAGACCGGGTTATCGGAGGCTTGCCTCAGCCGCAGATTGTTAGCGTACCGATGTGGCTATACCGAGTGCTGATGCTGGCATGGGCAATGTGGTTAGCAATGTCTTTATTGAAGTGGATTAAATGGGGCTGGTCGGCGCTGAATACCGATGGTTTTTGGCGTAAAAAATCTGTTATAGCTGGTACTAGTGATAGTGACGCGACTTGAGCGCCGCGACTGGCAATTTTATCAACGCACGATTTGATGTTACATGTCTTGCCTTTAGTTTATGGGAAAAAACATAGAGTTAGGCTCTAAATCGGGCGCCGATAAAAATCAGTTCAAATTGCTGGCAAGCGTATTATATTGCTGACCGCCTTCACTCTATTTGAGTTTTATGCGTGTGCATTTTGACCAGCAGGAACACGGCGATGCTGGCCTTAGTTATTGTTAAAAACCTTGGTTTTTTAGGTGTTTATAGTCGATATGCGCCTGAGGTTGTTCCGAGTAAATAATAGCGTTTTGCTCAAATTGTTATAGCTGATCTGCGTTTTGTTGCTTTAGCTCTTTTAAATTCATGTCTAGCCTAGTCATCATAGAGTAAAGAGTACTTCTGTTTTTTAGACCCATCATCTCTGCTGTCATGCTGATATTGCCATCACATTTTTTGATGCTATACATAATAATCTCCTTTTCTATGCCAGCCTGGAGCGCTTTGTAAACATTGCAGCGGTCACTACTTTTAATGTAGCTATCCAATAAATCCATAAATTTATAGCTTGTTTGGCGTTCAGCAGACAGCGGCATCAGTCGCCTTAAGCCTGACAGTTTATGCTTCGACTCCGTTTTTAAAAGAATGCCCAAGAAGAGGGCAGTTGCAATAGGCATTAAGCCTGCAGTGTTGATTCCAATATCGGCAATCTTAAACGTAAGTGCAGTAAGTATAACTAGCATAATTGGCGCAAGTGCATACAGGGTATAGGTACAGCGGACTGAGTCGAGCCTTGATTTGGCCGACCGGTGACCATAGAAAATGACGATAAAATTGCTCAGCAAGGCAATCAATATATACGCTGCAAACAACCAATATAGAGAGCCTTTAATTGCCGTCGTTGTATACCCTATTGAGTATTGACCGGCAATAATAGAATCGGTGAATAGCATCAAGCCTGAAAGGCTAGTGCACAGAACTAACAAGATACTCGTCGTTAGCGTGCTCTCGAGTTTACTAACTGATAAGCCATGTAAAAGCAGATAGAGAACAACGAAAGCAGTTGCCACGTAATAAATGCGAAAAAAGCTATTGACCGCAACCTCGCTATGAACGCTAAAGTAAGCTAAGACTTCAATCGCATTGTGTGCCGCAAACACGGCGATAAGTGACAGGAAAAGAACCGAGACTCCGCCGCTCCTCAATGCATAAGCCAAAACGAACGGCTTAAACAGCAACCCCACTAACGCGGGTGCAAAATAGATACTCATCGACTTTAAAATCCTCCATGACTGATGCTACATAAGCAAACTGGCTAGTTACCAGACCTGATCCTGAAAATAGGCCGCCAATCTTCTCTCCGGCGACTAAATTACCAGAATCAATTAACTATTGAAAGCTCAACGGAAAAGTTACGGTGATGGCATTGTCGAACCTCGGATATATTGTCACAGTTTTATATCTGGCCTTTCGTTTATTGTGCAAATCAAAAGGCCATAGAGGTAGGCTCCAAATCGAGCGGTGATAAAAGTCTTCGTATTGTTGGCTGATGTATTCTGTTATCGGCCACTGTCTCTCTATTTGAGTTTTAGGCGCGACTATTTAGGCCAGAGGATACCGATGGGCCCTTCGCTTTTGAGTAGTGGCTTTATCGGAGACGCCGTTCAGAGACGATAATAGGGATATACTTATGTGTCGCAGCTAGTCTGTGTTTTGTTGCTTAAGTTCTTCCCAATTCATGTCTAGCCTGATCATCATAGAGTACAGAGTGCTTCTGTTTTTTAGACCCATCATCTCTGCTGTCTTGGTGATATTGCCATCACATTTTTTGATGCTATACATAATAATCTCCCTTTCTATGCCAGCTTGCAGCTCTTTGTAAACGTTACTGCGGTGGCCGCTTTGAATGTAACTATCCAATAAATCCATAAAATTATTGCTTGTTTGGCGCTCAGGAGACAACGGCATTACCCGTCGTAAATCAGATAATTTATGTTTAGACTCTGTTTTTAGAACGATTACTAGGAATAGTGTTGTTGCGATTGGAATGAGGCCTGTCGCATTAACGCCGACATCAGTCATTTTAAATATCATTGCTATAGCGCAGACAAGCGTCATGGGAGCTAACGCAAGCATACTGTGTAGGCAGCGAATTGAATCTATTTGAGATGTTGCATTTTTATAGCCTAAAAGGGTGGCAAAGAATCCACTCGAGAGTGTGATGAGTATATAAGCAGCAAATCCCCAATAGTATGGGCCTTTTATTGCCGTGACCGAATAACCAATAGAGTATTGGCCCCCGATAATTAAATCAGTGAATAAGATTAATCCCGAAAGGCATGTCGACAGAGCCACAAACGCCGTTACTGCCATCTTGTTTTCGAGTTTGCTGACTGAAAGGCCATGTAAGAGCATGTAGAGAATTACGTAGACTGTTGCTACATAATAGAGGAGAAAGTACACATTCGCTGAATCGCCACGTTGAACATTAAAGTAACCAAATATTTCAATAGCATTATGCAGTGCAAATATGATTATTAATGATAGAAAAACAATTGAAACACGGCCACCTCTCAATACATAAGCTAGAATGAACAGCTTGAATATCAAAGCTGCCAATGCTGGCGCAAAATAAATACTCATCGACTTTAAACTACTCCATTGCTTATGCTACATAACCAAATTGGCCAGCTACCAGACCTGATCCTGCAAATAGGCCTCCTACCTTGTCCCCAACCTTTAAATTACCAGAATCAATTAGCTTTTGAAAGCTCAACGGAAGGGTAGCGGTAGTCACATTGCCGAGTTCAGGATATGTTTTCACAATTTTGCCTTTATCTAGGCCATGAAGCGCCACTGCTTGCTTAAATGCGGCGTCACCGGTCTGGTGTGCTATAGCCCAATCGACGCCGTCCCAGCCGAGTTCGTCCAGGGCTTCTCGATATATCTGTTTATTGAGTCGCAGGCCACGGGCAACGATTTTCCCCATATCCATGTGCGCCTCAACCTCACCATTGGGCTTCCAATTATAGTGACACAAATCTAAATACTGGCTCTTGCTTGCTTGGTGGAATTTCATAAAGCCAGAATTCCCGTCATCAGAGGGCCCAATAATCATAGCGCCGCCAGCATCCCCGGCCGATAATATTCCCCAGAGGTGCTTTGCCTCAGTAATAGGCATACCTCGCTTAAGCTGATTGGCAACAACTTTCGCAACTTTAGTACTCACTTCGCCGGTAACAATAAGGCCATATTTGGCTGCACCTGACTCAATTAGACTGCTGGCCAGTTTGAGGCCATCAAAAAAACCAAAGCAAGCGTTTGCCACATCAAATACATGGTTGGCATTCAGGCCCAGTGCGCGCTGGATCACGTGTGCGGTCGCTGGTTCAGGTCTATCGCGTTCGATACCGCAAAAGATGACCGCATCGATCAGATCAAGATCTAGATCGGGGCAGGATTCTAGTGCGTTGTTCGCCGCCTCAATGGCGAGCTGCGACGGGCGCTGATGGTCAGCCACCATTCTACGTTCAATAATACCCATGTCATCAGACATCCAGTCGTGGCGTAAGCCATATTTTTTCTCGGTTCCTATGTCCTGCATTATTTCGTCAGAGGTGACCCGCTGTTTAGGAAGGTAGCTCCCCACGGCCATAACTTTGGTGCGGACAACCGGTTGAAGTAGGTGGATCTGTTTTAGTAATTTGAAATTAATTTCGTTCATGGTATTTTTTCTAGATAGTTTGTGTGTGGGAATATAATGACACTTGCCAAGTACAACTGACGACCTGAAAACACTAATTAGTGGTCTACACAGTTGAAGATTGGATGCATAGAAAATAGATAAAAAACAATAATTTATGAAATATATGTGAGATGCCTTAGAGCTTAGGCTGCTCGGAGAAGGCCAACAAGGAAGGGGGCTAGGAAATTGTGTTGGCCAGCAATCGCGAAGCTAAACCGATCCTCAGTTCATCCATTTTCATCTGCTTTTAAGGAGAAAATTAGCACCTTTTCTGTAACCAGCTGATTGAATCAGCGGCATTGGAATGCCCTCAACTTACACACGATAACCCCAACTTTTACAGATGTAAGTTTATTTTATGCCGGAAATTAAACCTGTGTAATCATATTGTTCCCAATTAATAACCTTATTTAGAAATAATCATGAACGAAATTAACTACAAGTTATCGCAGCAGTTACACCAAATTAAGCCAATTATCCGCGGCCAAATGCTAGGTGTTGGAACCTATTTGCCGAGCGAAAAAGTCAAGTCTGACGATTTGATGCAAGACATAGGTACCGAGAAACATTACGGAATGCCACACGACTGGATGTCAAATGAGATGGGCATAATAGAACGTAGAATGGCGCCCAGTTCTATGAATCCATCTGAGTTAGCTATACGTGCAGCGCAAGATGCATTTGATTCTTGCCCTAACTTTGACCTCGATTTGATTAATGCGGTCATTTTTTGCGGTATTGAGCGAGATCAACCTGAGCCAGCGACTGCGCACATAATTCAAAATGCGTTGGGCTTAAAAGCCGATCACGTATTTGATGTCGCAAACGCTTGCTTTGGTTTTGTTGATGGACTTAAGTTGGCATCAACAATGGTTGAATCAGGCATGATTACACATGCCCTAGTTGTAACTGGTGAGGTATCAACTCGGATTCTGCGTACGGTTGTTGACACGCTGAAAAAAGGTGTATCGGTTGAAGAGGCGAAACATCTTTGGGGCTTGCTCTCAGTTGGTGACGCCGGTGGTGCCGTTATTGTCGGACAGTCCCCTGATGGTCAATCCGGATTCATGAAGTTTAACCAACGTAGCGAGAGTAGGCATGTCGATTTGTGTTACTACAAGTATCGTAGTGATGGCACTCTTGATGCTCGTATGAAGATGGCACAAATTGTGGCACGGGGGTTTCAACTTAATAAGAAGATTTTTGATGAAACGCTTTACGACCTAGGTTGGGACGGGGTCGATTGGGCCTTGGCTCATCAAACTGGAAAAGCGACATTTAATCAAACCCTGAGCCTCCACAGTATCGATAAGCACAAAGCGGTTAAAACTTACCCATTGCTGGGTAATATTACAACAGCGACTTTACCTGTCGGCTTTAAAAAATTAGTTGATTCTGATAGTCTTCAACCAGGGGATCGAATTGGAGGGCTGTTTGCTGGCTCTGGGCTTGTAGCCGGGCAATTCGGTTACGTGGTGTAAACTGAGGGAATAGGGTACCTATGAGTATGTATTTTGTGCCAGCAATGGCTAGTTTATTGTTTAAATTGTATGTCTTGTTAACCTCATTGCGAGGTGGAAAGATTTCTATCTTACTGCTATCGCTGATAATAGCGTTTGCTTGCCACAATGCCATTGAGTTTGCTGGCTATATACAGTTTTTAAATGGCCACTCCGTCGAAGCTTTTTTTCGACCGTATTATGTAGCTACAACTTACTTACTCATGTACATGCTGTTACACGGGCTTGCAATCAGTAGGCTCGAGAATAGTTATGTAACAATCGGTTTGGTATCGGTCGCGACCGTCTTTTCCATGCTTTTCTTGTTCACTGACTTTATTATTTCCGGTCAGTATTCGATTGGTTATTCGGTTACCGCTGTTAAAGGACCGTATTACGCGCTATTCGCACTCTATGTGCTGTTGACGCTATTTGCTAATGTGGCCGTGCTTTTATATCGTTATAGACGTGCTGCGTCTCAATCAGAGTCAATTCGTTGTCTGTATAGTGTGTTCGCGCTATCTCCAGTAATAGTAGTTTCCTTACTCGCTATTGTATTGAAAATAGTTAATGCTGACATCAATGCGGCAGGGCTTTACCCTGTCGCAACCGCGCTGTTTCTCGCGATTGTATTAAAGGGTGAATCAAAGCATAGGCTTTCTGATGTGCGCAGGCTCTTACCATTTTCGCCTGAGCGGGCGATTTCCAACAATTTGATGACTCTAGTCGATGATTATGTAAACAATGGCAATCAAACTGATGCCTACAAAAATTTGCATATAGGCATTGAGAAAGAAATCATTTTTTATACCCTTAGTAAATGCAACAACAATATCACTCAGACTACAGAGATGATGGGTTTGAAAAACCGAAGCACGCTATATTCAATGATGAACCGGCTCGGAATCGACTTGCAGGGATTAAAGGACGGGCAGAAAATGTAGGTGTCTAGGTAGTTAACGCTTAGATATATTGGCTAACACGAAGCAATAGCAGTGTAACGGTCAAAAATTAGTTGATAGGTGTCTATTGCTAGGCATATAAATGGTCATTACTAAGTTGTTATATTTACTTAGGGTCCGAGCTTCAAATGATCTGAAGCCAGTTAACTTGCCATCGCCTGATCGACAAACCACAACCGCTCCACCCTCGTCACCTACAGATAAGAAGCCTATTTGGTCTCGAAATTATTTACCGGAATACCGTTTTTAAGCTGCTCCATTACTTGCCTGGTTATTTTGGTTTGCACCTCGCCGGTAGCAATTAACACCTTACGCGCAGCCTTTGACTCTATTAGGCTCGACGCGATCCGTAGACTATCAAAGAATCCAAAACAAGCATTAGCCATATCGAAAGCATAGTTTGCCGTTAGCCCCAGTGTTTTTTGTATTCTATGGGCAGTATCCGGCTCTGGTTGGTTGTGCTCAATATCGCAGAAAATAACCACGTCTAGTTCATTTTTATCAATACCTCGCAGCGCGTCTTCACAGGCAGCGATAGCTAGGCCAGACGGCAGGGCATTCTCATCACTCATTCTTCGTTCAAGTATCCCCATTTCGGTCGACATCCAGTCTTTGGGTATTCCATAATTGGACTCCGAATCAACGTAATCGACGATCTCTTCCGAAGATACTCTTTGCTCCGGAATATAAATTCCTACTGATTCAATTTTAGTCCCTAGGCCGCTTTTTATTGCAGAATCATTTAAGCCCAAATTTTCATGAAAATTCATTTTAATATCCATTTTGTTGTTTAAACAGATAATAAGAACAGGGTTGCGCTGTGTTCTTGCACACCATTAGGGCGCAAAAAAGAACTTAATTGCAGTTTTAAATAATTCCTTATTGATATCCGATTTGAGGTTTCTTGAACTTAAACTTCGCGACTGGCCTGGCTCAGCTTTGCCTTCGATACCAATACGCTCTAACCGGCCGCTAATCTTACTCGAATATTTGTTTTTGTGGGTACCGCAGAAAAGTGACGAAAGATGTGATTAACCTTGTCAGGCCTCAGCATCACCAAGCGATAAGCTAAAAATAGTTCAGGACTTCTCCAATTGGTGCGGAAAAATCGGCTATTAGCCAAATTTTTAAGAAAAAGTGGAGAATTCACAGGCACGTTATCCTTTCGTCGAGTTTATGCTGAGATCTGGTGCTAAAAGGCCCTTGCTATATTTACCAAGATAAAAATTCTAAGCAAGAGCCAATAATAAAATTTCGACCTATCTGATAGAGATAGAGTCACTCCAAAAACCAAAAGGATTTGCTACCGAGTTGGCAGAGGCCGTAAAGAAGCCTGTTTGTTGACCACTGTAGTTAAAATAATATATAAAGCCTGTAATAGTCTCTCCTGAGACACAAGGGTAGTGTGAATCACTGCCACAAAGTCTGTCAGTTTGAAATGGTGATTTACTTAAACCATTCATGTTTGAACCATTATTATTACCTAAGCCCAACTGCAATACAGCAACATATAATATAGAGCCACCGTGATCTTCAATAGTGGATTGCAGATATGACTGAGGGTACTCCCAGCCCACATTAGATGAGCCAACAGCGGCTATTTCAAAATACGTAATTCCGGTTGCCGCTGCGAGCGGACTAATTTGCTCAGACGAATATTTACCTCGTTTCTTATTCGCTTTAAATGAAGATGGAGCGAATATCTTTAAAGGGTTAGTCGCTAAAAAATCACTAAATGCGGGGTTAGTAACTTCTACTTCATTTTTAACAACACTAGCCTCAATATCGGCAGCCATTACATTTGCTGTAACGGCACTAGAGACCAACGCTAGCGCGAAAAACGTTTTTTTAATATTCATAATAATTATCCTTATATCGATGTTAGATTATCTTTCCTAAAACATTTAGGTAGAAAAAAACTTGATTAAAATCAAGAGTTAAGAGTTAAGAGCAAAAAAATTCTCTTAACAGGGATTAAATCAGATAGTTTTTTTCGTTGATACTGAGATATATAACAGGTACATAAGGGGCAACTAGATAATATTTAGCTGAATCGCTTTGACTGCGGCGGCGGTCTTATTTGTTACATTAAGTTTATTGATTGCGTTGGCGATATGAAAATCGACAGTACGCTTTTTTAAATCAAGTATTATTGCGATTTCGTCCGACGTTTTGCCATCGGCACACCATTTCAACATTTCTGTTTCTCTAGAAGTAAGTTCTAAATACATACATTTGAACATGTCCGGCAGTACAATTTCAGAGTATGCAGTTTTAAAAATGTTGTTTAGCCAAACTAAAAGTGGTTGTCTATGAAGGATATGTTTAGTCGTGCTACCTTTTTCTTCCTGTGCAACAGTGAGCATGCCAATTGAACCTTGAGACAAAATGGAGGACTGCGCCCATCCTGACATTAAGCCGTGAGACGATGCGTCCTCCCAAAACTCAGGTTGCTCTTGTCTTCGGATATTATTCCATACTAGGGGGCGAGTAGAAACTAAGCCGTGCTTTACCGTGGGGTCTATTGCTATATAATTTTTATCGGTATATCGCACCTGCCATTTATTTGTATAATTGCTTTTTAGTGAAAACGCTGGCTTTGTAACGGGTGAAGGTATCCGAACGCCGTAAGCATAATAATCAAACTCTAATGCTTTAACGGCAGTTGAAAGTAAGTTAAACAACTCTCGCTCGTTCACACAATAAATCATACTCTGCATCGTTTGCTCAAATAAAAAAGGTACGTCTATTTTCATTAATCATTCTCTCGATTTTCAGGTGCGTACGAGACTTTATTTCCTAAGGCTTCGAGTGCAGCGCGCATCATTTATTACTTTATGGGGCTTCAATTATCCCTTTTAGATAGCAGTATAACTCGACGAATGTATAGTAAAGTTTATAATTTCTTCACTTCTTGTTGAAAAACCGTTCCAATAACTCTCATTGAGGGCGTTTTTTCCTCAATATATGACATTCCAAACTATTTTTATTTCGTTCCAGAGTTGTGTCGACACCTCACGGTGTAAGACCGGCCGCGCTCTTTGATTGCAATATTTGAAACCGCTACGATGCTCAGTTTGCCAGCAAACTCAACTCTCTTACAATCATGTTGAATGTCGATATATTAATAATGATCTCAGTATCGCTCGCCTAATACGTCGAAGCTGAACGGTACGCAAGCAAGGACTAAGAAAACCGACAAATCCCAGTTTTTACATCATTTTCAACTGGTATTTATAACAGGTTTTTATTCGTTTTTTTAGAGTAAAAAGATACTCTATTTCAAGATAAGGATTGTTTTATGGTGGGTATTACTACTGTTTTTGGCTGTTTATTGCCAGAAAATCAACAGAGGGAACTATTTCAATACAGATATAAAGTATTTATTGAACAGTTAGGATGGGAGCTTAAGACCGAGGGTAATATTGAAACAGATCAGTTTGACAACAAACACACATGCCATGTTATAGCAAAAACTAGTGATGGCGATATAATTGGTTGTTCTCGCCTTCTACCAACAACGCAACCTTACTTGCTCGAATGCATATTTCCCAGCCTATTAAACGGTCTTCCGCCTCCGAAAGAGAAGGATATCTGGGAGTTGTCACGCTTTACTAGTATGAATGTTGATAGCCTGAAAGGTGGTAGTAAAGGTCAAATGACAGGAGAATTGACACAAAGCTTACTTTGGGAGTCCTTTGATATCGCAAAAAAAAATGGAGCTAAAGGTATCGTAGCAGTATCACCTTTAGGCGTTGAACGCTTATTAAAATCTATGGGAATCAAAGGCCAAAGGCTAGGTAATCCAAAAGAAATTAATGGTCATATGCTTTTTGCATGTTATGTCGATTTTAGACACCTAGAAAATACTCGTAAGCAAAGAGTAAAGCGCAGCCTATCGATGTGAGCCTCAGTCGTTGTCTTCACTAAAAAAACAAAGAAGACAATGACAAAATTAAATAAGTCTAAAAACTTAGCTTGTCAGATCAAGCCTGAAATTTTACAAACTGGAGTCTAGACTTTTTGCGATTTTTGCCATCGACTCCGAGGTAAGATGGCCCACAAGATTAATAAAAAAAGCGCTTTCTGGCGTGCTGCCCAATACAGACAACCCCGAGATCAAGTCGTCGCTTCCTGCTTGCATTATTACTATGCGTTTATCGTCTTCTCGTAGGCTAAGTAGGGTTCGCCAATCTCCTTGTTTCAACGTGACTATTGCTTGATCAATTGACTTATCAAAAACAGGCCTATTATCTTCTACTTCGTAGAGCCTAAGTTGCAGACCTTGCAAATCTAGTATCACGGTTAACATGAGTTGCTCAGATAGGTCTAATTCGTGATCAGAATTGTTAGTTAAATGTTTAATCGCCCATCGTGCTGTTTTTAAACCCTTAGGGCCTAAATTCAAGGTGACGGATGTCTTGGCCGAAAACAAACTCGGTAGGTCTGTTTTCGCGTAACCGGGTTTCGACTGCACCCCAGTCGATGCTACTAGATAGCCCGCGGTGCCTATCAGTATTAGCGTTAACAGGGTTATAAGACTGTATTTTAGAAACGTCATTGTTCTAGTCAATATCGATATTAAGGGTTTCTGTAATCTTGGCGATCTTATTAGGATCGATTTCCCCAACAATATTAATAAAGACCGCTTCGCCAGCTTCTTTTTCGGGCGAGACAACCATCACAACAATGCCTTCAATCACATCATTGGTGCTCTTACTAAAGATGCGAACCTTTTGATTTTCTTCATTGTTGTTTACGGTTACTAAGGTTTCCCATTTTTCCGCCCTCAGCTTTTTACTCACTGAATCGATAGTCGCGTTGGCTTTTTCAACTTTTCCTTTTAAGTCATAAACCCGAACTTTGATAAATTCTAGATTAGATAAAATTTCAGCCACATCTGGGTCTTCGCTCTTGGCAAAGCTTCCGACCATTCGCATCAGACTCGAACTTAAGTTGATTTCAACTTTAGGTTCACCGTAGTAAGAAGATAGATCGGCAAAATCGATTTGCCCGCTGGTCTTTGCATAGGCGGATGCAGTAAACAGTAATGTAAAAATGACTGCACTAATAGCTGCATTAATTACTAGTTTAAAATTCTTCATGTTTTCCTCTTAGATTAATGTGATCGTATGTTTCACAGAGTACGATGTGTTTTATTAGTCGCTGACTCTAGCGATTCGATGGACGGTGTAACGGCATCTCGGCCGATCTCGATGACGGGCGCAAAAGCGGCTTTCTTCATATTTTCATTAAGTGAGTTCAACATTTGAGCTCGCGCGATTTGATTGGCTTCACCTAAATAGTGAAGCGCCATAGCTAAATCAGTTTGTGCTTGTTCAAGCCGCTTAAGCGTTTGCTGCTGTTGGTAACCCTGCACTAACACAACCGCTATTAATAAGCTTGCAGCGACACTGGTAAGCTTGGGCCATGACTTAAGGCTACGCCATTTAGTTGGGGGCGAGCTGCTGAGATCCGACTCGGTAATTGCATAAAGCCTGTGGCTTAATTTTTCTGGTACATCGAGCAACGGAAAGTCTGTTTCTGTCTTATCCACGTCGTCGGATGACCCAGCGAATAAGGTGTTTAAATATTCTGTTTCGTTATTTTTCATAAATCGACGTCCTGTAAAAGAACACGTAATTGTTTTCGTCCACGATGAATGTAGACCTTCGCTTGGTTTTCATTAAGGTCTAGCGCGTTGGCCACATCTTTGATTGATCGTTGTTGTAAATCCGCCAAAATAATCAGCGAGCGATAAGGTTCTTTCAGCCTTTCAATAGCGCTACTAAGCCATGTGCTTAATTGCTTCTTGGCCAACATAGCCACTGGTTTGCTGTCTGAACTGTTGCTGTGTAACTCATCAATATTCTGATCGACAACTGGCCTGCGCTGGCGTAACTTATCGATACAAAGATTTCGAACAACGTGAAGCAACCAAGCTTTGCCCGAATCTGTATCGAGCAGGTTTGCCTGTTGCGGCTTATTCAAGTGTTTCCATAAACGTTCATAAGCTTCCTGGCTTGCATCCTCTGCATCACTTTTATTCGCCAAAATATACATTGCTTGCGAGTACACCAGCCTCTGATTTTGGTTAACTAATGTTCGAAACAGGAATCTCATGCTGTTAAATGTGTCTATTCTTAAGGTTATTTTTGTTTGTTACTTATTAATACGTTTGGCTAGGGAAAAGGTTACAAATATATTTATAATTCTTTAGAATAAATTCTTATAGCTCACAGTAGGGACCCGCTTTGCTATTTAAAATGCCTAGGCATTAAGTTCTTTTCTGATGAGCTTTGGGCGGCTTAGTTTATAAACCTTATTGCTACCAGAACGGAAGTAGGGCAAGAATAGGCGAATTTAGGCAAATTAAAAAAGGTCTCCTTAAAAAGGTGACCTTCTTTATTGGTGGTAGTGAGCATTAAACTAATCATTTAACCATTTGTTTTATAGAGAGAGACCTCAGCATAACTCGATGAACGGAGCAAAATGGCCGTAATGCCTTCACTTTTCGTTGGAAAACTTGCCAATAGCTCGCTATTAGCTGCGTTTTCCGCCTCAATTGAAGACATTCCAAACACTTTTTATCTCGCCCCTGAGTTGTGCTGAGGTCTCAGAGAGTAAATAAAATTTCTATTTACTCTCTATATCCGCGTTTGAATTTGAACGGCAGTTTGTTCTGCTTAAAAACCTAAGTTATTAGGTAAGGGCTAAGTTAAGGACCGGCTTCCCATTAATTATTTTATTTTTGAGGCGTTTGACTGCGTAACGCATTCGCTTTCCACTCCATCGCCATGCGCACTCGTGTGGCACCCGATGGGTGATCAAAAAATAATATTTCCTCAAGCCAGCCGGGCTCTATTTTCCGATACTCAGACAGCTTCATAGCAATACTGGCAAAGCCATCGGGTTCCTTGGCTATATCCAAACCAAAGGCATCAGCTTCGACCTCATTAATCCGAATCAATGAATTCGTGACTGGCGTCATTAACAAAAAGTAGACAGTTAAAATCATCCCAAAGACCGGAATAACCGCAGGGTCGGTCACCGACGAAACTTTCCATTGAGCACCGTGTTTTTTAAGTAGTCTAGGCGTGAGTTTCGCCAATATAAAAAAGCCTAATGCAAACACCGCCGAGAGCACAATAACCATACGCCAAATATGACCCAATACATAATGGCCAAGCTCATGACCCATCACCGACTTTACTTCTTGCGGAGTTGAGCGCAATAGCAAATTATCGTTAAGTGAAATTCTCATGGTATTGGCAAAACCAGACACGTTCGCTGAGATACGATCATGTTGCTTTGATTGATTAAATACATATATGTTCGACGATGGCACGCCTTTTGCATCCGCCAGGGCGACAATTTGATCACGAAGGTCGCCGTTTTCCATCTCTGTATAATCATTGAATAATGGTGCGAGATACACCGGCGACAAGGTGATCATGATCATGATAAACGTAGAGGTTACAATCGTTCCTAATATCCACCAATTCTTTGGAAATCGACGTATCACGGCGAAAAATACCATCACAAACAAGGAAGCGATAACAAGGCTTATCGCCAAGCCGATTAGTTGCTCACCGAACCATTCACCTAAGTTTTGATTCATCAACCCGTAGTGCTGTTCCCGAAAGAAGTCGGTATAGACAACCCATGGCAGAGTCAGCAACGACACCATCACTACGTATGGCAGAATGTAGAGCGCTGGTCGCAACCAATTTTTCTTAGTACGCCTAGAGGCGAAATTACCTAAGCCTGCGGACCAGCCAAGCTTTAGAAATAACCAATCCACTAAAAAGGCGACCACCGCTCCCCAAAGAATTAGCCAATACCCACCTTCGAAATAAGTGTTTGATTTGTCGCGAGCTTCGCCTTGCAAGGTATCCAAATAGGCGCGTGTCGCCGTTTCTGAATCAAAGCTACTCGCGGCATCGGCGGCTAAACAGGGTTCAACGAATACCAATAGCATGGCAATGAAAATCAGGGTATTTCTAAGCATAGACAATGACCTTCTCGTGAGTTGTTATAAAAATTAGATTAAGTTTTAAGCGCTTAAGTACAGTAACTTCGCTGTCACAACAAATTAGACTAATGCCAGCTTTGGATAAATAATTCGCTACGATACTCTATGCAAAGCACAAACCTTGTTGCCCGACGGATCACGTAAATAGGCTAGATATAGACTGCCAGTTGCGCCTTGACGAACACCAGGAGGGTCTTCACAGGCGATGCCGCCATTGGCTATGCCGGCTGCATGCCACGCTTCTACTTGTTCTGGATTGTCAGCGGCAAAGCCGAAAGTGCTGCCATTGCCGTGGCTTGCTGGCTCGCCATCAATGGGTTTGCTAATGGAAAATACACCCTTTTTGTCCATCCAAAACACTCGGCCGTGCTCATCCATCACACCAGGCCGATAGCCTAAGGTTGTTAAAATCGCATTGTAAAATTTTTGCGACTCTGGCACGTCGTTCGCACCGAGCATAATGTGGCTGTACATAATTGAATTCTCCGAATTAAAGTAAATGTTAGTCAGATGGGACGACAGTATAAAAGAAAATCACACACAGTATTAGCGCAAACAGGTGTTGGTCAACGTCGCTTTCTTAGTTTGTCTTCAATTCTCTTGTTGGTATAATTGCTACTGGCCTCAGCCGCTGTTAGCATAGCGTGATGGAAAATTCACACGCACTTATAACCAATGACGCTGTTGTCTTTGGTCTAATACTAGCCATCCTAGCTTTTGTTTTTAAAACATCATCGAGTGATAACCCCAAATTAAAGAAATTTTATAGCATCGTACCAATGATACTGCTTTGCTATTTTCTCCCGTCGTTACTAAATACTTTTAACATCGTCGACGGAGAGCATTCTCAACTGTATTTTGTTGCCTCACGGTATTTACTGCCGGCTTGTTTGATATTGCTCACTTTGAGTGTAGATCTGAGGGAGATTGCACGATTGGGTTACAAACCCGTGGTGATGTTTTTAACCGGAACCGTTGGTGTTATCTTAGGCGGGCCATTGGCCATTTTGCTGGTTTCAACCTTCAACCCGGAGCTGGTCGGCGGTGCGGGGCCAGAAGCTGTTTGGCGCGGTATGGCCACGGTGGCGGGTAGTTGGATTGGAGGAGGCGCTAATCAGGCGGCTATGTATGAGGTATTCAGCCCCTCGAATAGTCTGTTTGGCATCATGATAACGGTCGACATTATCGTTGCAGAAGTGTGGATGGCTTTTCTCCTTATTGGTATCGGCAAAAAGGAGAAAATAGATAAGTTCTTCAAGGCTGACGCCTCCTCGGTCGATCGCTTGCAAAGTAAAATGGAAGCTTATGGCAAAAGCATCGCAAAGAACCCCACAGCCAGTGATTTAATGGTGATGCTTGGCATCGCCTTTGCCGCGACGGCATTTTCACATTTTTGTGCTGATTTAATCGCGCCGGCTATTCAGGAGAATGCACCAGGGTTAGCTAAGTTTAGCCTTACCTCCAAGTTCTTTTGGTTGATAGTTATCGCCACCACCATCGGGGTTATCTTGTCATTCACTAAGGTAAGAGCTTACGAGGGCACTGGGGCATCTAAAATTGGCACTGTATTTATCTTTATATTAGTTGCTACCATCGGCATGAAAATGGATGTTCGAGCATTAGCCGCTCACCCTGGGTTATTTATGGTTGGTGGAATTTGGATGTTAATTCATATCATTTTACTAATCGTAATGGCGAAAATAATTCGTGCACCGTTCTTCTTCCTGGCGGTTGGTAGTAAAGCTAATATAGGCGGAGCAGCGTCTGCCCCCGTGCTTGCTGCGGCGTTCCACCCGGCGCTGGCTCCAGTAGGAGTGCTGCTCGCCGTATTCGGCTATGTGCTCGGCACTTATGGTGCATGGTTAAGTGGTCTATTGATGCAAGCGATTGCACCTTAATAGCCGCAGAGAGTGGTGTCTTGAATGGTGAATTTTTATCGTGGCTAATTCGAAACTCAAGACCCTCTGTGTTTTTCTGTATTCAGATAAGAAATTGTTCGACATTTGCGGTGATCAACTCTTAAGTTAGCTGCATTAGTGCCAAAGCCCTTAAATAATTGCCTACGGACACTTCGAACACACTGTAAAGGAGCGTTATCCTCTTAAATTGATGTCACTATTTAGTGTTTTCTTAATGTTGTTTTTACAGTGGTTTTAGTTCCTTACTTAGGCTCTGTGATGAATTTCTTTATCTCACTATCATTGTGGAGTTGCTCCTCAGTGAATGAATAATTGGCAGAACCTAAAGCACCGCTCACCTTTATTTTTCGCCCGACTATATGCCACTCCAGAAAGTCTCCGCTGATTGAGCAATGACTAGGCTTAACCCTTATTAGCTCGTAGCAAGTACCATCTGCATAAAAATGGTTAATGTGTCTTGGTATTACTATGTCACTCATTTCTGCTTCATCTCTCGTTTTCTGGGGCTGTATAACCAGCCAACAAAGTATCAATATCGGGAAGAGGTCTAGCCTTCTTGTTATATGATAGCGGAGATTGGGTTAGGCGGGGATTATTCGTGGCATGGATGCGATTCCCCTTCGGTATATACAGAGGGAGACGCCCTGAATCATGAAATAGCCCCGAAATAAATTCACTATTCAAGATTTTGCTCTTTGAGTTATTAAAATCTTGGTGCTTTAGCCGTAGCTAGTAGATACCCTCAAGGGCCAGCTAGTCCTTCACTTTGCTCAGGATCACACCAAGTAAGTTGGCTCAAAGCATATAGCACTTTCTGCATATAGCACTTTCTGTAAGTACCATAAATATGCGCGTTGCTGCTACGCCATAGCCTTAGCAGGCTAGGGCGAGTCAGTGCGATGATGTGTTCGGGCGAGGTGCCTCTTTCGACGAGATCAACGAGCACTAAAAAAGGCCACCCTAAGGTGACCTTCGTTATTGGTGGGATCGCCGCTAAAAACTGCATTCCTCAAGCAAAAAGTTGAGTTAAGCGTAGGTGTTTAAACTAAAATGCGCAGTAACTCAATAAACAATTTTGTCGCTAAGGTTAGCCAGCTCAGTATGATTATAAATTCAGCCGAATATGAACGTATATACAAAATAATAAATAGCATGGTGCTAAACGAACGTGTTCCGCCGGAGGTTTCATGTATTTTATTTAGTTTTTTCGGCGCTCAAATTCTTAAAAATCACTACAACTTAAGTGCGTTACCAAAAGCAGGCATTGCAGCGTACCAACTTGGCAACGATGAAAGCGCAAAGATAATTGCTGATGAAGGAGCCTCTTTCCACTGTTGGGTTGAAGTAGATGGATGGTTGATCGACTTTATGGCGCCGTCGTTCTCTAATCTAAAAGCTGCAAAAGAAGCCTCCAAAACGGGCGGCTTAAAAGTACCACCAAAAATGATGCAAAAACCGCTTTCAAGCATGTCGGGCTCAATAGTCGAGCTTAAGCAAGCCGGCGACTTCTATTTAGATGCGAATAACGCGATTCTTGCTAATAAATATATGGTTATTAAAAACACCCCCGTTTTCGGAGACCTTGCGGATGTATGCTCTCAGTGGTACACCAAACCGCCTAAAGGTATTATTAGTAGCATGGTAATCGAAGATCAAGAAGGTGAGCTAACTACCATACCGTTGCAAGGTGAACGGGTTATTGGTGCTTGGTGAGTTGTTTTTAAATGGCGGCTACAGGGTTTGTAAAACCGACCTCTATATTTTATTGCTTCGCAAACGACCTGTGCCCATCTAATTTCAAACCAGATGAAATGCTGGGTCTCGCACTAACGTTTGCGAAATAAAAAGGCCACCCTAAGGTTACCCTTAAATGTATTTTTGAGTCGGATGGGGCGCATCAAATTTTCTGATCAAGTCGTAGTGGACACTGTCACTGAGAGAATTAGTTAGGTTTTCCAAGAAGACAAACCCTAGATCTTTATCATCCTTGGGAAGTGCAATAGGCAGAACGGTTAAAAAAGCGTGAGACACTCAGTCGTTTCAAGTCGTTCTTAACTTGCTGCCATTTATGATCATCGCAGGCGAATTAATGGCAGATAAACAATCCAGAGAAGGGCTGGTTTTGATGATGAAGTCTATTCAAAGCGATTTAGAAGGAGAGTGAATATGAACAATGACGTGGTAGCGATTACCCATTTGTCAGCGTACTACTAAGCCGGATCATGGTCGCCTTGTCATCCCTAACAGTGGTTATCAATGTTAATCGGTCTCACCGGTTGGTGGTTTTAGTTTGATCGGCCAAATTAAACTACCTTAGGCGATAACGATCTTTGGCACCCTGTCGAAGGTTCTCTTAGTCTCCCGTAAATTTGAATCCGGTAGCGATTTAATCCGCGAGTCTGACTTTTGTTCGAAAAGAGGCGACGCCATGTGCCGAGCTATTAATGATTCCGGAATTGGATATCAGTGAGACACTGCCGCATAATACCGGTGAGCATGCATTCCCTTGCCATATGCAAATGTATCGTGGCGTACTGAAAGTCGAATAAGAGAGATGGTGTTATGAGTTCAATAGGCCAAGTCGCTGAACAGTTGGGGGTAACGACGCATACGCTGCGCTATTACGAAAAAATAGGCCTGTTGGCGCCGGTTGCTAAAACCAGCGGCGGGCGACGTGAATTCAGTTCACGAGATATCAGTAGAGTTCAATTCATAAAGCGCGCTCAGCGTATGCATTTCTCACTGGACGACATTCGTACGCTGATCGAACTTGATAAGGCCAACTTAGTAGAGAAGCCCCAAGCTCAAAAACTGGTTCAGGAAAAGCTCTGTGAGATTGAAGCAAGCTTGAAAGATTTAAAACACCTTAAACTTGATTTGGCACGAATGCTAAACGCGTGTTTGAGCAGCGGCGATGCAGAAAGCTGCCCGATAATTGAAGGAATTAAGGAGCCGGTTGAGCCGAAATAACAAATTTTCTTTTTTGTTTCTGATCCAAGTCTACGCCTATTGTAACTTAAGCCTGTAGTTTAGCCTGTAGTTTAGCCTGTAGTTTAGCCTGTAGTTTAGGGCTGCAAGATAGATGTTCAGTTTACCCGTATTGAAGCACTTAACATAAAAACCGACCATCAATCGGTTTTATGTTATTGTGACCACGTAATAGCAACTCAAGGACGCGAATTTTATGCAACGTTATGCAATTAGGTGATCTCGAAAAAATGGTACTTCAGTATCTTTGGGACAATGGTTCCGCTGATGCAAAGCAAGTCCATGGATATTTTGAAAAGCTTCGCGGTGGGTCCTTAAATACCATTCAGAGTACCTTGGATCGACTTTTCAAGAAGGGTGTACTAGTGCGAGAAAAACAGGGCCATGCCTTCCAGTATCGTTCGGCGGTGGAGCGTGAGCAGTTTATCGGACAGCTGATAAATGATATTGCTGAAGACTTCAGTATCAGTGGCGAAAATTCTTTGTTAGCGGCGTTTGCATCGATGTCATCAAGCCTTGATGTTGATCAGCTTGATGAGCTTGAGAGATTGATTGAGGAAAGCCGAGCTGACTCTAAAGCGAGGGTCGACGGCCTATGATTTTTAACGCTCCGAGTGTAGGTTTAAGCGTAGGTTTAAACGCTATCGCTATCGGCATCGCCAGCCTTTGGGTTGCAATTGCCATAATTTCAACCTTTACGTTGATTGGGCTTGGGCACCTCAATTCCTTCAATGCGGCTATCCGTGTTCGCTTACTCTGGTCAATTGTTGTCTTGCCGTGGATTGTGGCTGCTGTATCGATAGTTTTGTTGCTTAGCCCAGAAATATTTGAGTATCGAATCGGTTGGCTAAGCTCAATTTTCTATTTGCATCACGGCGATGTCTTTGCTTTCTTTAGTTGGCATGGCGGGCCTTTAATGATCTTTTTTGCTATGTTTTTAATCGTCTCGATAGGTAAAATTTCAAGCGCGATAAAAACCAGTTTGAAGCTTAGTCAGTTAAATTACTTTTCAGTCTCCGAAGAGCTAGAGGGTGGCACTTTGTTGGTTGATTCAGACACTCAACTGGCGTTCACCGCCGGTTTATTTTACCCGCGTTCTTACATTACTCATGGGCTGCGGAAAAAACTTTCGAATGAATCATTGCGTATTGTTCAGCAACATGAGTTAGCTCACGTTCACGGGCGGGACCCATTGCGAAAACATGTGTTTTCTTTGCTCGCGTTATTTTTTCCGAAGAGCGTTGGTGGCCGATTGAGCGATGCATTTTCGTTGGCTCTTGAACAGCTTGCCGATCAGTCTGCTTTAAAACTAGTGCAGGATAAAAAGCTCGTATCGAGAACAATTTTAGAGGTCGCTCGGCTCAATAGCCACGTCAGTTGCTCTGCGCAATTATCTACAATCGAATGTGGTTTTACATCGGATGCCTTGGACCTTCGAATTCGCTATTTGTTAGATGGGGAACCGAATACGCCATTTCCATACCTTAAACTAGTTGTCTCTATTCTTGTGATGATCGCGGTCTGCACACTGACCGTCGATTTGATTCATCATTCCGTCGAAACTCTTTTTACACATTAGTTAACTCAAATGACGAATAACCGTAAACGTTTAGAATCTATAAAACTGACTATCGATCGGTTTTTCATAATTAAGATACTTAAGTTGGATTACGTTCTGATTGCTCTGAGCCTTTACTTTACCTCTAGTATAAACGCAGCTGAGTTTGAAACGCACACGCTCGATCTGCAAACCGCAATCATGAAAAGTCTACAACATAATCCAGAGCTTGCGAGTGTCGAGTTTCAATTGCGAAGTGCCGACGCATATACCGAGCAGGCGGCTGTCGGCGAGAAACCAGAAATCAGGTTTTCACTCGAGGATGCCATTGGTAGCGGCGATTTCTCAGGGCTTGATGGCTCGCAGTCAACGCTTAGCATTAGCTGGATTTTAGAGCGTTCACTGCTTGCGCGCAGAGTCGATGCAAGGAAATCTGAAAAGGGTACTGTATACGTACAGCAGGAAATTAAGAGATACGACATTTCCGCTGAGACGGCGCATACCTTTTTGAGCGCATTGGCTTTTCAAGAGCAGTCGAAAGTTTCAGTTAAAGCGGAAGAAGGTGCAAGGCGTGCATTGAACGATGTCAGAAAACGCACTGAGTCGGGGAAGGCTCCAATGGCCGATTTATTACGCGCTGAAATCGAACTCGAACGGCGTCGACTTGAAATCGAAAACATAGCTCACGAACTTGATGTTGCCAAGAGACTATTGGCGGCCCAGTGGGGTGCTACGTCATTTAACTTTTCGACGTTATCCGGTTCTCTAATGCTAAATCGAGCCGTATTGGATTTTTCAGCAATGGAGCAACGTATTCAAGAGAGTCCTCGGGTTAGAGTTTTTCTAACTCAAGAAAGACTAAAGCAAAGTCAGTCAGCGCTGGCCGAAGAGGAGGCTAAAAACCGGTTTCGATTTAAGACCGGTGTCCGACGAATAGAGCAAAGTGACGACTACGCAGTGGTCTTTGGTCTGTCGATTCCTTTTGGTGGTGCGACCCGAAACCAAGCACGTATTGCCGCGCTATCAGAAGAGCAGGCCGGCTTTCGTGCTGATGCACACGCTGAAAAAATAAACCTGAGTGCCAAGCTTTATAGTCTCTATGAAGCTTATAAACATAATGTTCATCTAAGTGACGCTCTCGAAAAAATGATTGTTCCTAGGCTTGAAAAGGCGCTCTTTGAGACCCAGAAGGCCTACGAAGTAGGAAGGTATAGTTACCGTGAATGGTCGACCGTTCAACAGGAGGTTTTGGCCGCTCGATTAGAGCTAATAGGGTCTCGATTAGCGGCACACTCTAATGCGGTTGAGCTTGAGCGTTTAACCGGCCAACCAATTTTAACCTCCACCTCAACCGATCTCGAGCACTAATCATGATTGCTACAATTTTTCGTCGTAAACCGATATGGCTTGTTAACGCGTATCGGCTGGCACTCTCAATGCTGGCACTCTCAATATTGGCATTCTCAATATTGGCATTCTCAATATTGGTATTCTCAACCGCGAGTCTCGGTGTTGAATTGCATGAAGACGAAGCAGAACCTGAGAAGGGGCCACACAATGGTCGCTTACTCACGAGCGGTGAGCTGGCCGTTGAGTTAGCCATTTTCGAGACAGGAGTGGCTCCAGAGTTTCGCGTTTGGGTCACTGAAAACAGCCAGCCAGTCGAGCCCGAGCGGGTCTCGTTGGAAGTGACATTAACTCGGCTCGGTGACATAGAAGATAAGATTCAATTCCAGCCGCAGGCCGATTTTCTGCGAGGGGACACAGAGGTTTATGAACCACATTCGTTTGTGGTAACTGTCAGCGCAGACTACCAAGGTAAAAACTACCGTTGGCAGTACGATAACTTTGAAGGTCGAACACACATCGACCCTGCGATAGCCACTGCCATGAGGATTAGTACCGAGGTGGCAGGGGAAGCGACCATGACAGAGACGATTGAAGCCTTTGGCAAGGTAATCCCCAAAGAGGGCGCGCAGCGAGATATTAGCGCGCGTTTCGACGGGCAGATAAAAGACGTCTATGTTGAGTTGGGCCAAGTGATCGAGAAAGGCGATAAATTATTGTCTATTGAGAGTAACGAGAGCCTCAAGTCATACACTATTGACTCGCCTATCAGTGGCGTTGTGCTGATGCGGGCCGCCAATGCAAGTGAACAGACACAGGGGCGTATGCTTTTATCGATTGTTGATCCGAACCGATTAACGGCCGAATTATCGATATTCGGGCCCGATCAGAGGCGTGTGTCTTTGGGAACAAGGGTTCAGCTTATACGCTCCGATCAGTCGCAATCGATACCCGGAAAAATCGTTGCTATCATTCCTAAAATAGGCGTAAACCAAGCCCGCACCGTACGTGTCGACTTCGATGATTCCAATGGCGACCTCTCATTAGGTCAGTTTGTGACAGCGCGTATAGACGTGGCCCAATATGTGGCTCCATTGGCGGTTAAACGCAAGGGGCTTCAGTCGTTTCGAGACTTTACCGTGGTTTATGCAAAGGTGGGGGCTGAGTATGAAGTGCGTATGTTAGAACTCGGTCGCCAAGCTGGTGAGTGGGCCGAAGTATTAGGCGGCCTGAAACCAGGTACAGAATACGTTACCGAAAATAGTTTTATTATAAAAGCCGATATTGAAAAGTCTGGCGCATCGCACGATCACTAGAGTACTCACATGCTTGACTATTTAATAAGATTTTCTATAGAGCGCCGCGCCCTAGTTATGACGTGTGTGATAGTAGTGTGTGGACTAGGGTTCTGGAACTTTACTAAGTTGCCGATTGACGCGGTGCCAGACATCACCAACGTTCAAGTGATGATTAACACCGAAGCGCCAGGGTTCACGCCCTTAGAGGTTGAGCAGCGAGTAACGTTCCCAATTGAAACGGCTATGGCTGGCTTGCCTAATCTCCAATACACGCGCTCGCTGTCTCGGTATGGTTTGTCTCAAGTAACCATTATATTCAGTGACGATACCGATATCTATTTTGCTAGGCAGTTGGTTGGTGAACGGCTTTCTGGCGCGCGTTCGAACTTACCCAAAGGGCTTGAGCCCGAGTTGGGGCCTATCGCGACCGGCCTTGGCGAAATTTTCATGTTTACCGTCGATGCGGAACCTGATGCGCTCAATGCCGATGGCTCACAGATTACTCCAACCGACTTACGCTCGGTGCATGATTGGATCATCCGTCCGCAGCTATTGCGTGTTCCAGGCGTGGTCGAGATTAACCCCATTGGTGGCTACAAGCGCGAAATACTAATCGCGATTGACCCTGAGAAGCTACTCTCGGTTCAGGTCACACAGAAGGATATTATCAATGCCATTGCCAACAATAATCAAAACCGAGGGGTAGGGTTTGTCGAACGCAATGGGGCCCAATGGCTGTTAAGAGTGCCGGGCCAGAGTCAGCAGCTTAGCGACTTAGGTAATATTCTTATACGTAGCGTCGATGGCGTGCCCTTGCTAATTCGCGATGTTGCAAACATCGAAGAAGGTAAAGAGTTGCGTACTGGCGCGGCAACCCAAAATGGCCGTGAAGTGGTTATGAGCACGGTGTTTATGCTGGTCGGCGAGAACAGTCGAACCGTTGCTAGTGCAGTAGCGGTTAAGCTTAAAGAGATTCAACAAGGCTTACCAGCTGGGATTACCGCCAACGCCGTTTATAATCGAACCACACTGGTTGATAAGACCTTAAGAACGGTACAGACTAATTTGATCGAAGGCGCGCTGCTGGTAATGGTCATTTTGTTCTTTTTACTCGGCAATGCACGTGCGGCCATACTCACAGCGGCGGTGATACCGATCGCGATGCTGATGACGATAACGGGCATGGTAGAAACCAAGACCAGTGCTAACTTGATGAGCCTTGGTGCTTTGGATTTTGGCTTACTGGTCGATGGCGCGATAATTATTGTAGAAAATTGCTTGCGGCGGTTAAGCCAAGCAACCGCATTTGAGAAAAACATAGATACTCGCAAGCGCCTCGAGATTGTATTTTCAGCGACACGCGAGGTTATTAAACCAGCGTTGTTCGGTGTGTTTATAATCACCGCTGTGTATTTTCCGATCTTTGCGCTGACCGGTGTTGAGGGCAAGATGTTTCACCCGATGGCGACGACCGTGGTGATGGCGCTTATCGCTGCGATGATTTTGTCAATTACATTTGTTCCCGCCTGCATAGCACTTATGTTTCGAAAATCGATTGTCGAAAAAGACAGCGCTATTATTCGTCTATCGAGATCTGTCTATGAGCCGTTATTAGTGCTCGCGCTAAAAGCTCGCTGGCAGGTGGTTACTATTGCCTCCGTGCTGGTTATAGGTGCTAGCTGGCAGGCTTCCAATTTGGGAACTGAGTTCGTGCCAAACCTTGATGAAGGCGATATCGCCATGCATGCACTTAGAATTCCCGGTACCTCGTTGGGGCAAGCGATTGAGCTGCAGAAAACGCTCGAAGAAAAAATTAAGCAAATGCCAGAGGTGAGCTTGGTGTTTGCCAAAATGGGAACCGCCGATGTTGCGACCGATGCGGTGCCTCCCAGTGTCGCCGATAATTTTATTATCCTCAAACCTCGAAGTGAATGGCCGGATCCAAATAAGTCTAAGAGCGATGTGGTCGATGAACTCGCTGAATTAGTAGAACCAATCCCTGGTAATCGGTATGAGTTCTTACAGCCGATTCAGATGCGCTTCAATGAGTTACTTTCAGGCGTGCGCGCCGAGCTTGCAATTAAGGTTTTTGGTGATGACTTTGAGACCCTTGAGTCTATTGGGCGAGAAATCCAAAGCGTCGTCGAAAAAACCGCAGGAGCGGCTGATATTCAGACCGAAAAAACAACCGGTCTTCCGATCATGACAATACAGCCAAAGTTGCAAGTGCTTGCTCAATATGGCTTACCGCTAAAAGAGCTACAAGACCAATTAGCAGTCGCCATGGGAGGCCAAGTAGCTGGGCAATTCTATCAAGGAGACCGACGTACTGATATCGTTGTGCGCCTTGCCGAAGATCGGCGTACCGATATGGACCGTCTACTGTATCTGCCAATCCAGCTTTCGAATACCCAAGCGGTACCGCTTAAGGAGTTAGCTACGCTGGAATTAGTCGAGGGGTTTAACCAAATTAACCGTGAGAATGGTAAACGGCGAGTGGTTGTCACCGCCAATGTGCGAGGGCGAGACTTAGGCTCATTTGTTGCTGATGTTCGTACCGCACTAAATGATTCTGTCGAGATACCAGCGGGCTATTGGATCGAATATGGCGGCACCTATCAAAAGCTACAGTCGGCCACAAAACGTTTGATGTTAGTCGTACCACTTACCCTGATAATGATTGTAGGGCTGTTGTTTTTAGCGTTACGTTCTTTCAAGGATTCGATGATAATCTTTAGCGGCGTTCCATTCGCTTTAACCGGCGGCGTACTTTTTTTAACCCTGAGAGGCATCCCATTTTCGATCTCAGCCGCGGTTGGGTTTATCGCACTGTCGGGAATCGCAATTCTCAATGGGCTGGTGATGGTGTCGTTTATTCGAGGCCTTATCGATGACGGGCTAAGCATCGACAAGACGATTGTTGACGGCGCGTTGACTCGATTACGGCCGGTTCTAACAACGGCGTTAGTCGCATCGTTAGGCTTTGTGCCAATGGCGATTAACACCGGCATTGGTTCCGAAGTGCAGCGTCCGTTAGCGACGGTGGTGATAGGCGGCGTGATTTCATCGACACTGTTAACGCTTATCGTCCTACCGGTATTATATCGCTTGCTTCACCGCGATAAAGACACACTAGATTAAGCACTTTTGGTGTTACCCCAGCAGTGATTATTGCTGCGCCAGACAAGTCAGCTCTCTCGCTTGCTGAGGCTTTAATGTTTCAAGCAATATTCTTTGCAAAAAAGTTGAGCTCGAAGGATGAAATGAGTTGTTTTGATCAAATATAGCCCCATTAAATCAGCGATTTCTAGTTAAAATTGAGTATTGAACGTTATTCGATTCCACCAGCGAAATCTAACCTTAGGTTGTGCAATTGGCACCTTGCACCGTCTAAATAATGTGATCACGGTAAGCTTGGCACGCGAGCAGCGCAAAACAGGTTCGGCTATTTAGTTACACGGTCGATTTGTGTGCTAGTTTTACATTAAGAGGCCTTTGCATGAATCAATCAATTCCAGTTTGTGCATAAGCCTCTATACCAATTTATAGATGTAAATCTTATGATCAAAATTATATTGCCAGTAGGGGCTCTACTTTTGAGCGTTGCCTTGTTACAAACAGGTAACGGTATTCAGGGTACTTTGCTGCCGATTCGCGCCTCGATTGAAGCTTTTTCGACGCTTTCAATTGGGCTATTAGGATCAACCTATTTCTTAGGATTCATTATTGGCTGTATTTATGGTCCTAAACTGGTGAGTGTTGTCGGCCATATTCGAGTGTTCGCGGCGATGGTGGCGCTGGCGTCAGCAACGCCTCTAATACATGGGCTAGTAGCCGAACCGATGCTTTGGTGGGTACTCAGGGTCGCCACTGGCTTCAGCTTTGCGGTTCTCTATGTGGTTATCGAAAGTTGGCTGAACGAGAGTGCTAGCAAGGAGACCAGAGGTACTATCTTCGCTATATATCTGGTCATCAATATGACGATGATGACTGCCGGACAGCTTCTTTTACTGATGTTCGACATCAATGGATTCGAATTGTTCGCGATTGCTTCTATTTTAGTGTCAATTTCGGCCATGCCTGTGGCACTAAGTACGGCGATAGCGCCAAAAATATCACCAAGGGTTAAAACCAATCTCAGGAAACTATATCAAATATCGCCAGTGGGTGTCGTCGGTTGCCTCTGTGTCGGTGCGTCGTCTGGCGCGTTCTGGGCATTGGCACCACAGTACGCGTCGTTAGTTGGTTTTGACGTATCCGGCATTGCTCTTTTTATGAGCATTTCGGTTTTAGCTGGTGCTATTGCGCAGCTGCCGATTGGGTTGCTTTCTGATCATTTTGACCGCAGAGCTGTGATGGCAACGGTAAGTGGTTTATCGGCAATTACTGGCGCTTTCATTTATATATCGGCCGGTAACGATGCCATTCACCCCTATACATTGGCGGCGTTGTGGGGCTTTTTTACCTTCCCCATATATGGTCTTGCTGCGGCCCATGCTAATGATTTTGCTAAACCAGATCAGTTCGTTGAGGTCTCGGGTGGCTTGCTGCTAGTCTATGCGTTTGGCGCGATCATTGGGCCAATCGTAGCTTCTCAGCTGATGACGTTGATCAATGCCGCATCTTTATACGGTTTTACCGCAGCGGTACAGTTCTTCCTTGTCGTATTTATCATGTGGAGGGCAACTCGACGAGATTCGGTGCAACCGGAATATCAAATCGATTATATTGACGCCTTAGAAGCGACTCAATTCACCTCGTCGGCGATTGATGAAGCGATACAAGAAGACCTGATTGAGGCAGCAGAATTAAGTGACATAAAGAAAGCATCTGAATGATCATGGGCTAAATGTGATTAGAAACAAGGCATTGCGAGTGGCACCGTGCTAGCAGCTAACGTTGTCTATATAATTTAAAGCGATTGCTGTAAAACGCTTTGATAATTGCTAGGTGTGCTTTAGCATCCCGTCACTTATGATTTCTTCTGGTCTACCGTTTACGCTAATGTCAATAACCCTTTTAACCAATGCCAGTGTTTATGCCCCTGAGTTTCTAGGGTTACAGAACATTCTCTTGGCCGGCGGTAAAATCGTCTACCTTGGGGAAAAGTTACCGCTGCTTGATGAGGCACTTGATGCGCAAGTAGTTGACCTCGACGGGCGAGCTGTTGTGCCAGGTTTTATCGATAGCCATACACATATTACCGGTGGTGGCGGTGAAGCCGGTTTTTCAACTCGCGTTCCGCCAGTGCCGTTGAGTCAGTTTACTCGAGCGGGTGTTACCACGGTTGTGGGCCTACTTGGTACCGATGATATAACTCGCAGCACTGAATCTATGATCGCCCAAGTCTACGCGCTACGCGAAGAGGGTCTATCAGCCTATTGTTACACCGGCGGCTACCATTTGCCTCCGACCACGTTAACCGGCTCAGTGAGGTCGGACATCGTTTTTATTGAGCCTATTATTGGCGTTGGTGAATTAGCTATAAGCGATCATCGCTCAAGCCAGCCGACACTAAACGAGCTACTAAAAATTGCCTCTGAAGCACACGTTGCGCGACTGATGACTGGCAAAGCCGGGATCTTACACTTGCATCTTGGTGATGGTGAGCGAGGTTTATCACTGGTACGAGAAGCGTTAGAGCAGGCAGAGATTCCTGCGCGCACTTATAATCCAACTCATATTAATCGCCAAAGAGCGTTATTTGAAGAGGCTTGTCAGTTGAGCAAGCAGGGCTGCTGGATTGATATAACCGCATTTGAAACAGGGCCAGAGGGTTTCGAGCCAGAGGAAGCCGTATTACGCTTCTTCGAGCAAGACTTTCCAAGGGACAAACTGACCATGAGTTCTGATGGCGGTGGTTGTCTGCCATTTTTTGATAAAAAAGGTCATCTAACCAAGATGGACTTTGCTAGCTCTGAGTCTATGACTCAAGTTTTCTACGACCTGCTTGATAACGGTCAAAAACTAGAAGAAATTTTGCCGATATTTACCAGTAATGTAGCTAGCCTGATGAACTTTTCTCATAAAGGGCGTTTATCAATAGAGGCTGATGCTGACTTACTCGTACTTGATCAGAAAAACCGAATTGAGCATGTTATGGCCCAAGGCTGTTGGCATGTCTTTAATAAACAAATAATAAAAAAAGGCTCATTCGAGAAATAATTATGCCGTCACCTAGTATTGTTGGCCAAGAACGTGGCTATGTGATCCCCATCGGGGGCGCAGAAAATAAGTTAAATAACCCTGAAATTTTAAGCCGATTCGTGGAGCTTGCTGGTGGTAAGAATGCCACAATAGGCATTATTCCAACGGCTTCGAAACTTGCCGATACGGGCGCCAGGTACCAAACAATTTTTGAATCACTTGGTGCTGGTAAAACACACTCGTTGCCAATTTCAAACCGTTCACACGCGAATGATGAAAGCTACGTTGAAATTCTAAAGTCTTGTACCGGTATTTTTATTACTGGCGGCAATCAATTGAGATTATCTACAATTCTTGGCGGCACGCCGATTGCTCAAACAATTCGCCGACTAATTGCCTCCGGTGTTCACTACGCGGGTACTTCGGCGGGTGCGGCGATCGTGTCGCAACATATGATTGCTGGCGGTAAAGCTGGCGCTGTACCAACTGAAGGTGGAGTTAGTTTGGTACCCGGAATGGGCTTGATCAACACTGTAGTTGTCGACCAACATTTTAATCAGCGTAATCGTTTTGCCCGCTTGTTTAGTGCGGTTTCTTATAATCCGTCATTACTAGGTATTGGCATTGATGAGAACACCGCTGCATTCGTCGACGGAGAAAACACCTTTACCGTAGTCGGCAGTGGCTCAATCACTGTTGTCGACCCGTCAAATATAGAATATTCATCGGCAGCCGAAGCACGAGAGGGAGATGCGTTAACACTGCTTAATCTTAAGGTTCATATTTTAGCGGCGGGAGCACGTTTTAGTATTAATGATCGGCAAGCCTTCAAAAAGTAGCGCTCGGTTTTAAAAGATCACATCACCTTACCTGATCAAAGATAAAAAATGGTGGCGTTCGACGCCATTTTTTTATATCTTTAGTAAGAGCAATATCAGGATCAATTATAATTCTACTCACCGACATAATTTTGATCATTGAGTTACTTTTTCTCTGTTTTTAGCCTCAAGGTTACGTTTGTGTTAATACTGCAAGCGATAATCTGGCATCGATATTGGTGTGGAAAGTAAACCCAGTGAGTTTTAAATACTGGCGAAAAGTCGTTACAACTAGTTAAAAGGAAAAACGTTTTTATGAAGATTTTAGCCACCAATGTCTATGTAGGGCCTAACGTATACGCTAACTTTCCAGTTATCCGGCACACCTTGGACCTAGCAGAGCTTGAGAACTGGCCATCAGTAACGCTGGGTGAAGACTTCATTAGTGGCTTAATCAACGCCTTACCGACACTGCAAACGCATGGCTGCTCCTATGGAGAAGAGGGTGGGTTAATCAGGCGTTTACGTGACGACCAAGGAACCTGGATAGGGCATATCTGGGAGCATGTTGCGATCGAATTGCAAAACTTGGCAGGCTCTCCAGTCACCTTTGGCAAAACTCGTGGTACCGGTGAGTTAGGGTGCTACACCGTGGTTTATCAATATCAGCAGCGTGAAGTCGGTCTTGATGCTGGCGAACTTGGCCTGAAACTTTTGACTCATTTAATGCCAGCAAAGGTGCAACAGCTAATTGATGCTGAGATTGACCCAGAGTTCGACTTTTCCGAGGAGCTGCACAGCTTTGTCAGATCAGCGCAGCGTAAGGAACTGGGCCCGAGTACTGCATCGTTAGTGCAGGCCGCTGAGGGCCGAGGGATACCGTGGTTACGTCTTAATGACTACAGCCTAGTGCAATTTGGGCATGGAAAATATCAGCAGCGAATACAAGCAACCATCACTAGTCAAACTAAGCATATAGCGGTAGAGATTTCTTGCGATAAACAAGAGACGCACGATTTACTAAACGATCTGGGTTTACCTGTACCGCAACAGATTATGGTCTATAGCGAACGAGAAGCAATACGCTATGCAAAGCGTATTGGCTATCCGATTGTGGTTAAACCGCTGAATGCCAATCATGGTCGAGGTGTGTCTATTAACTTGTCGAGCGACGAGGAAGTCGCTCTTGCCTTTGCCCAAGCGCAAGAGGTCGGTACTAGCCGAGCGGTTCTACTTGAAAGTTATATCACTGGTTTTGATCACCGTATGTTGGTGGTTAATAACGAGTTAGTCGCCGTGGCCAAACGCGTTCCGGGTCACGTTGTTGGCGATGGCAAGTCATCCATCGAGCAGTTGATTGACAAGGTTAACGAAGACCCTAGAAGAGGAATTGGCCACGAGAAAGTGCTGACTCGTTTAGAAATGGATTCTCAAGCCTTGCGGCTGATAGAAGATGCTGGCCACACACCAGAAACGGTGCTCGAGTCTGGAGTGCAATTTTTTCTGCGCTCAACAGCGAATCTATCGACCGGCGGAACGGCGATTGATGTCACCGATATCGTTCATCCTGATAATCGAGATATGGCTATTCGAGCCATCCGAGCTATTGGCTTAGATATTGGCGGCGTTGATTTTCTGACCGACGATATCGGCAAATCATATAAAGATATTGGCGGCGGTATTTGTGAGTGTAACGCCGCACCCGGTTTTCGCATGCACGTGGCACCGAGTGAAGGCGAGTCTCGTGACGTTGCCGGCAAGGTGATCGACATGCTTTTCCCAATCGGGTCAAACGCTAAGATCCCTGTTGCGGCAATTACCGGTACCAATGGTAAAACCACCACTTCAAGAATGCTTGCTAGTATTATGGGCAGCGCGGGGTTCACCACCGGCATGACCTCTACCGATGGCGTCTACATCGACGGACACTTGACGGTTAAAGGCGACATGACTGGCCCAACATCGGCACAAATTGTGTTGCGTGACCCAAGCGTTGATTTTGCCATAATGGAAACCGCTCGAGGTGGTATTGCAAAACGTGGGTTGGGCTACAACGAGTGTAATGTCGGTGCCTGCTTAAACGTCTCAGGTGACCACCTAGGGCTTGATGGTGTTTACACCTTAGAACAACTTGCCGCGGTTAAACGTGTGGTCGTTGAAGTTGCTAAAGATTGTGTTGTGCTCAATGCCGACGACAATTTGTGTTTAGCAATGGCTGATTTCTGCGATGCCAAAAAGATCTGTTACGTCACCACTAACTCGGGCCACGGCTTAGTGCGTGAGCATATTCGTAGCGGTGGTTTGGCCGTTGTATTAGAGCAGGGTATCAATGGTGAAATGATCACTATTTACGACAACGGCGCTCATATGCCTTTGTTGTGGACGCATTTGATTCCGGCGACTATTGAAGGCAAGGCAATGCATAATGTGCAAAATGCCATGTTCGCAGCGGCCATGGCCTATAGTTTTGATACCTCACTGGAAAACATTCGCCAAGGGCTGCGTATATTTGATACCTCCTTTTATCAAGCGCCTGGCCGCTTGAATATATACGATCAGCATCCTTTCAAGGTCATCTTAGATTATGCCCATAACCCCGCGGCGTTCGCGATGATTACAGACCTCGCCGGACGCCTTGATGTGGCTGGCAAACGTCGGATAGTAATATCGGTTCCGGGTGATCGTCGCGATGAAGATATCACTGAAGCCGCAAAAATCATCGCTCATGGATTCGATTCATTTGTTTGCAAAGCCGATGATAATCGACGTGGACGTGGGCATGATGAGATTCCGCAACTTCTCAAAGCCGCGCTAATTGAGCAGGGCGTTGCTGAATCGGCAATTGAGGTTGTCGCATCAGAAGAAGATGCGGTAAATTATGCTTTGAACCAATGCGGCCCAGGCGATCTGTTGGTGGTGCTTGGTGATGCGATAACCCGTTGCTGGAAACAAATTATCGGTTTTAATTCAGGCGCTTTGGTTGAGTCTATGGCGCCGTCTGCACCGCAAACGTCGGCGGAAAAATTATATCAGCCGGTGGAACAAATATTCGAATTGGAAGAAGGGCAGAAATTGGTTAAAGATAATCGTGGTGTTAGGATCGTAGTCGAGCACGACGAAGCGTCGGACTAAGTGAGTTGGTCGTTAGCTAACATTAGCTCTATAGGTAATATTGCGTGAAACTTGTACTAGATGAAGTGCGCCGATTAACTGGGCCAAACCTTCTTTGGGATAAGCCCGGTGCGATTCTTGATATCGAATTCGATAGTATAGACGCGTCGAGTTTGGTCGAGATCTGGCAGCGTTGGTCGTCAAAATGTTTGCTCGAAATTGGTTGGAATAATGAGCAAAGTACTTATCGATTACACGCTCATGGCGCTAATTTGGCGATCAGCGCACCCTTAGACTCTCTTTATATTGCTTGTGATCTAGCCGAGTTAATATTGAGCTGCTGCGAATCTGAGTTGCAGAGTACAGAACGGCCTGACTGGGCAGCAGAATGCGGTAAACTCAAAGCCTTATGGCTCGCGCAGAGTAACCAACAATTATTAGCCTTAGTCGAGGCGGCAAACAAAGCCGGTGTTGTTTGCCTAATCGACGATGACGAAGTGAGTCTAGGTTTAGGCGCTACTAGCAAAATTTGGCCAATTGACAATTTACCCACGCTCGAAAGCGTTCAATGGCAAGACTTCTCGAGCATCCCAATCGCATTTATTACTGGAACAAATGGAAAATCTACCTGCGTACGCCTAGCCGCAGCGATAGCTAAAGAGGCTGCAATAGAGGCCGGCGTCACCTCGACTGACTTCATCAAAGTCGGCGATAGAGTGATCGATTACGGAGATTATTCCGGACCGGGCGGCGCACGCTTGCTATTGCGAGACCAACAAACAGAGATGGCGTTTTTAGAGGTTGCTAGAGGAGGTCTGCTTCGTCGTGGCTTACCCATCATGCAAGTTGATGCGGCATTAATAACCAATGTCGCTAGCGATCATCTTGGCGAATATGGAGTCAATACCTTGGCCGAGCTTGCTGAAACTAAGTTCATGGTTAGCAAGGCCTTAAGTAATAGCGATGTACTGGTTTTAAACGCTGACAATCAAGCGTCAGTAACGCAAGCCCAGAATTTGGATAAGAACCTAGATAAAACGATTTGCTGGTTTAGTACTTCAGAAAGTAATCCGATTATTCAACAGCAGATCAAGTTGGGTGGGCGAGCGGTTTATATCAAGGCTAATAAGTTTGTTTATCATGAGTCGGGTGATTATCAGCAATTAATAGACATTACTGAGGCTCCGATAACGTTCAATGGTACTGCGCCACACAATATTCAGAACGCGCTTGGAGTTATTGGGCTATGCAAAGCACTCAAGCTGCCCAATGAGGCTATCAACAGCGGGTTAAAATTGTTTGGCCTTAATCGCAGCGATAATCCGGGGCGTGGTAACTCGTATCAGTTTAATGACATTCGTGTGATTGTCGACTTTGCTCACAACGATCATGGTGTAAGCGCATTGGTCGAGATGGCAAAGAAAATGCCAGCTAAGCGCAGATTAGTCATGTTTGGACATGCCGGTGATCGCAGTAATGCTGATATTGTTAGAGCCACTGATGCGGTTGCGCGCATGCAGGCCGACGTATATATTCTCAGCGAACTAAAGAAATATTTAAGGGGCCGAGAGGGTACAGAGATAGCCAAGTTGGTCACATCGACCCTGCAACAAGGCGGCATAGAGTCAGAGAAAATAAAGGTCTCTAGTGACCCATTAGCCGGAGCAAAACTAGCCATCAGCCTAGCCAGGCCCGGAGACCTTGTTTTATTGTTTACTTTGGATGAACGGCAAGCAGTCGATGAATTTCTGAGTCAGCAAGTATCTAGTTACGGTTAGACGCAGCGGATAAGCCAAGCGCTACAGTAACCACATTGTCCCAAGCCCCAAGAACAACACAAAACCTATAATATCGGTGAAGGTTGTTAGAATCACTGACCCCGCGATAGCCGGATCGATTTTGCACGCGTCGAGAACTAGCGGGATAGCCCAACCGGTTAATGCTGCTGTCACAGAGTTACCGAAAATTGCGATTATTATCACCGCCGAAAGCCAAACGTCATCAAACCAAAAGAATACAACGACGCCGACAACGATGGACCATAACAGCCCATTGAGTACCGCTACGCCAACTTCTTTTTTCAATAATGCATTTCTATTTGCTTTATTAACTTTATCCAGTGCAAGCCCGCGAATTGTCAGGGTTAAGGTTTGACTACCAGCGATGCCACCCATTGACGCAACAATAGGCATTAGAATAGCTAAGGCAACCACTTGTTCTAAGGTGGCCGAGAAAAGCCCGATCGACCAAGACGCAAGAATCGCCGTTAGTAAATTAATACCCAACCAAACCGCTCGACGCTTAGCGCTCGGCAAAATTGGCGCAAATAAATCAAGTTCTTGTTTAAGACCTGCCATGCCAAGAATTTGTTTATTCGCCTCTTGGGTAGCGATATCCAATACCTTATCGAAGGTAACACGGCCAAGTAAGGTGCCGTTTTCATCGACAATTGGCTGAGATATAAACTGCCGCTGCCGGAATAATGCTGCGGCTTCGTGTTTGCTCATGGTCGGGCTGAGAGCGGTTACCTCTTCTATCTGCTCAAGCTCGCCGATTTTCTTATCCAGCGGGGCTTCAAGCAAGGTTGCTAGAGAAATCGAGCCGAGTAGTTTATTACGTTTGCCGACCATGAATACTTTATCCGTGTAGGCTGGGAGTTTGTTGTTTCTAATATACTGCAGCACGTGAGAGACATCTCTTTCAGCCTTCATGGTAATCACTGAATAGCCAATTAAGCGCCCGAGAGTTCCCTCGTTGTAATGTAGATTTTCTTCTACTCGCTGTTTCTCAACTCCGTCTAAACTATCAAGCAGCTCATTGCCAAGGCTATTTGGAATAGCCTCTATCATTTCCACGATTCCTCGTGGTGACATAAATTTAGCTATTTCAGCGACTTGGCCTAGGTCTTTTTTCTCCAACAAGGCGGCTGTTAAGGTGCTATTTACATGCGGCAGTGCCTCACCTTGTTGCTGCGGTGTTAACGAATCCCATAGCTCAGTGCGTTTGGCGCCGGGGCTACTCTCGAGAGCATGGGCGACATCGGTAGCGTTGGTATCTAGCGTACTCGAGGAGTCTGTCGTCGGCGGCTGGTTATCAGCTTGAGGTGCGGTAATACTAGGTTCGTTAACATTAGGCTCGTTCATTAATTCATCCTGCGGTAATTAGGGTCCGACTGCATTACACTGAATTGAATGTAGTGTGGAAACTTATTATGGAAAAATAGTATGGAAAAATAGTATGGAAAAATAGTATGGAAAAATAGTGCTTCAATAGGGCACAACAAATTGTCAATTATTTGTCGACTACGCTGCTATCAATATTAGCAGGCGTTAGCAAAAATATTAGCTTTAATCTAATTTAATGATAAGCAAAGCCACTGCTGTACACTAAAAAACATGACGGCGCTTCACCGCAATAATTCGATCAACTAAATCAGGTTGCCAGGTTAAGTTGCAAGTCCGTTTGCTATTAAGAATCATCACTATATTGATTGTGTTTTTTCGTCGTCAGGATAATTAAGGTTTAGCCAAATCTCCGCTATACTTTCGACTAGCAAACGGAAAAAAAATTATAATGAAAAATAGAAGGGAAATACTCAAAGCCAGCATCGGCTCTGGAGCCGTTTTAGTGGCTATGCCAAGCAAGTGGACTAGCCCGGTTATGAATTCTATAATTCTACCGGCACATGCTCAGACCAGTGGTAGCACAAGTTCACCCGTCAACGAGTCGATTAGCATTGATATAACGGCGACTGAGATTAGTGGTCCGATAGTGATTGCCAGATCGGGAAGCAGCTCTTTTAGTGGTTCAGAGACTGTTCTGGTTGGTCAGTGCAAGGGAACTAGCGATCTGTCTTTAAGAGTTGACTTTAGCGGCACTCTGGATAGCGCAAACAGTCAAATCACTGGCGCAATAACGCTAACACAACGCTGCGGCAGCGATCTTGTCTGTGAGCAGTTAAGCACCTTCACTGTGACGCAATCTCCGCTTGACCTTGGTAGCGACATTGGAAACTATACAGGCACTCTAACCGGCACCTTGGTGTGTCAAGACGGGTTTGACCTTTAACGTTAGGGTGATAACAAAAGCGGCTAGTTTTGGCGGCAAATATGGCGGCTAATTTGACCACTAAACATTGCTATGAATAAAAGGAATTTTATTAAAATAATATCCTTGAGCTTGTTTCCAGATATTTTAAATTCCAACACCAGTCGCTCTATATCATCGGCCACTGATGTTGCTTTCGATGATGCGCTTGAGTTTATTTCATTATCACCGCCGCCAAGTTTTCTTATAAATATCGGTCAATGTTATCTCTATAGGCGTCCATGGGAAAATCATCGTGGTTTGTTGGCTGCTCTGTTGCTTAACGATGACTCGCTCAGCGAACAGGGGGCTAGCTCGGAGATTAACGCAAAGATAGAAATGGATTTTGCGGATTCAGACATGGTTGAGATCGATGGCTGGCTTTTATCGTTAACTGAGGCTCGCCAATATGCGCTTTTATCATTGTCTGATTCGCAAGGCTGATGTTAATTGATGCTAGAAAACTAGATGATGATTCGGTACTACAAGGCGATATCTGCATCGTCGGAGCCGGAGCTGCCGGCATAAGCATCGCACTCGACTGGCTGCGCAGTTCCACCAACATTATATTATTAGAAAGTGGCGGTTTCGACTATAGCCCTGATGTTCAAGCGCTTAACGATGGCCAGACCACCGGTCAGAAATATTATCCCTTACAGTCGAGCCGACTTAGACAGTTTGGCGGAACCACTGCGTTGTGGGCGGGCATGTGTACGCAACTAGACGAGATAGATTTTAAAACCAGAGATTGGGTAGCCGATAGCGGCTGGGCGTTTAGTAAAAGCGAGCTAGCCAGTTTCTACGCGCGTGCGAATGAGATTTTGAAGATTATGGGTGAGCAAAAACTGAATCATTATATTGTTTCAAAATACGCCCCGTGTTCTATCAATAGCAACAAGGTGTGGAATAAACTATGGCAACACTCGAAGCTACGATTTGGTCGTGATTATAGACAGGAGATAGTAAAGGCCAAGAATATAACCTTAGTGACTCACGCCAGCGTGGTAAATATAGAGTGTAATTCAAGCATCTCGAAGGTCGTTAGTTTAGAGACCAAAAATCACAGCGGTAAAACTCATAAAGTAACCTCAAAGCAGTTTATCTTAGCCGCCGGTGCTATCCAAAATGCGCGGCTGTTGTTAGCGTCTCGATCGCAAGCTAAGAACGGAATCGGCAACGATTTTGATCTTGTCGGTCGTTATTTCATGGAGCATTTAGAGGTTGATAGTTCTGAGCTATGGCTATCGAAACCGTTCGATGCTTCGTTATATACGCGGCAAAAATCAAGGCTTATAGCAAGCGCCGAAATAGCCATCGAAGAGAAAATTCAAAAACAATATCGAATACTTAACGGAACCGTATCGTTAACACCCTTGAACTACGCACGGCTAGTAAAACCCCGCATTCAAACGTGGCGCGACAAAGACCCGAGAAAAGCGATGGGAACACTGCTTTCCGACTGGTCAGCGGCCTCGCGAATCGTTAATGCGAAAGATACCCCACCGTTAAACGCGTATCAACTTACTACTAGGCTAGAACAAGCGCCAAACCGAAACTCCCGCATCCAATTGCTCAATGACAAAGACAGTTTAGGCCTAGCTAAAGTCAAACTACACTGGCAGCTCACCGAGCTTGAGAAAAAAAGCCTTAGAGCAATTCAAATGATAGTGGCTGAATATTTCGGCGAGATGAATCTTGGTCGAGTAAAGCTCAGTCCCTTTCTAACTAGCGATTCATCGGCTAATGACTTTGGCGACCTAAGCGGCGGCTGGCATCACATGGGAACCACCAAGATGAACCAAGATAAAACTAAAGGCGTTGTAGACACAAACTGTAAAGTGCACGGCATTGCCAACCTTTACATCGCCGGCTCGAGTTGTTTTCCAACCTCCGGATCAGCCAACCCAACTCTAACGCTTATCGCGCTATCACTTCGACTCTCTGATCACCTTAAACAGGGTTTAGCGGAGTGATAAAGCAAGTTGTTACTTAGACATTAAAAACAAAATCAAAACAACAATCACCAACAATCACCAACAATCACCAACAAACACCAACAAACACCAACAAACACCAACAAACACCAACAATAAGCTCTACGTAGCAATATTGATATAAACCGATTGTTTGGCGGCCCTTTTTGCCAGCCAAGTTCGTGGCCGAATTCCACGAATTAAAAACACTAACTGGGCTGAGAAATTTACCGCTACTACATTGATTAGAAGCAGTAAGCCGGCGTTGCTGGCTAGGGTCTAATAGCCGGTTCCTAGCATCATGCCAAACACGCTAGCCGGTGGTGCTAATGCCACGGCTACCATTACACCAACGAGGGCGTTGGGCAGGCGCGAGGTGAGTAATACTACCGCGGCGACACCAGACGCTAGCGCTAGCACAATGCTTGATGTTTGAACTTGTGTTCTCGACAGTAGCTCGTAGCTATCCATATTGGGTGACCAAATTACCGCGATCAAGGCTGATATGGCTATGGTGATCGTTAAACCAACGCCATTGGTAATGATGGCCGATTTAATCAGCTCTTTATCGCCAAGCACGGCTCCTAACGCTAGGCCTAGGTTGGGCCCGAGTAATGGCGCGATAACCATTGCGCCTATTACCACCGCAACGTTATTTTCGGAGATGCCGATAGAGGCAACGATGGTTGCTAGTATTGCCAGAAGAATGAAGTTGCGATCTAGTTTGGTGCCCTTGGATATGTTTGAAAATAGCTCTTCTCGGGTTGCAAGTAAGTGTTCAAACTCGCTGTCGACTAAACTCTCATCACCGCCGACTTGAGCCTCGATAGGGCCCAGTAAGATTAGTGGCTTTGATGACGTTGGTAAAATTGATTGAATACGATCTAGCGTGGATTGAACATTTTCGATTTCGACAAACAGTCGAAATGAAGCTTTCCCGCCTTCCATTGTTGGGTGATATCTAGACAGAATGGTTGCTGAGTGTGTCTCGGCCATTGCTGTGATCGAGTCAAAGAAGCTACTTTGGCAACTTACTCTCTATTATTTTTCCTGACATGCTATTAACGTAAATTCCTACTGCAATTTTGTCTAACCCAGATTATGCAATAGAAATCGTAGTGAGGATCGAAAGATCAAAGAAAATAGGGGTTCACAAAAAGGTTATTGCCTCGAGCCATAGTGGTTCTATGGCGAGTGGAAATAGTCGAGTAAGGCCTTGTTTGCAGAATTCATTACTTCCAACGATATTTAGGCCGTAATAGAACAGGATACCTAAAGTAGAGCATCAGGGCTTAAAACGTGAACTAGGCCAGTACTTAAAATCATGCTACGACCACCGAGGACTAAGTGCTTAATGAGTAATCATTACCAATGACCGTCGAGACGGTAGAGGGAAGTTATTAGAGAAAGGGGGGGCGCAAGCTCTCCGGCTTGGTTGGCGGCAGACTTTATCCTAACTTGTTTTTCAGCAAAAAAGTGTAGCAGAATGCCAAATGGAGTAGTGCATTTGTGGAGGACTACCCAAGTGGTGGTCATGCGATGAATGAAATTGGTAAGTATGGCGGGCTCGGCGAACCAATGATAAATCAGTTGTTGAAAAATCAGAATTTAAGTTCTAACACCACTTAGGCGCTCTCCCTGACATCGTTTAGGTCGTTTGACTTAACCGTCTATAAAGCCATAACGGCAATTTATGCGGTCGTGAGTAGTCTAACCAAAACCTGATATTTCTATCAGTATTAAAATAAAAAACAGTCTGCTCTAATAACTTCCTAGGCAATCATTATTACCAAGAAGGGCTTTTTAGACTCTGTTTAAACATGCCTGACCTAGTCAATTTATGGTTAATTTTTACCCTGGCAATCGTTATATAACTAACTGAAAAATATTAACTTTTAGGAGTAATAATTATGGCAATCAAATAAAAAATCATACGCCACACTTTTATTTTACCAAGATTCGATTCCGGTATTTGTAGTAGGGGATATTTTTATTAAGGAATCGTTTAACTTTATTGATAACAAAAGGAAACTACTTTGACTAAATCAACAATTCTACAACTCATACCTGTCTGTTTAATGGCAGGCTCTCTTTCTTCCATTGTGCTTGCTGCAGACCCGAGTGTATTTACCGTCGGCGACAGTGTCTCTTCCGCCGACACCCGGATCTTATCTGCGAAGGAAACTCGAAACTCTTTTTCTTATTCGGCTCCCACTAAGCAGATAGATGACGATGATATTCTACAAAGAATTCCCATCGACATCTATATGGAGTCAGTACCAAAAAATAATGAACAACTTCAACCCTCATTCAGGGCTCAGACACTTACCCAATTAAAAACAAATAGAAAAGCAACGATTGACTCGGATACCGAAGCATTGGGCTCCATGTCTCAAGCAACAGCCTATACACCGTTGTGTAGCACACTTAGTATTAATACCGCATACTCTTTGAATGGGACTGTGCCAGGAGGTCAGTATTGCTTTCACTTTGAGGTAACTGAACGTGCTAAAACAGAAGCTTTTTTAATAGGTCAGGCTGCCAGTACTGATTTTGCCCTTACTCTATTACGCCATGAGGATGATGGATCATTTACTTATATGGGGGGCTCGGACCTAGCCGGGAATGCTAATGAATCTGTATTAGCATTAACCGAGTATGGACAGTATTACTGGCTTCTCGATGCAAATAGTTCCGATGGTAGTGCAATAACCTTTGGCGCTGCCGTTAATACGGCCGCTGATAGCCATGAGCTCAATGATTCTGTGGCAATGGCAACGGTTTTGGCTGATGGTAGAAACGTTGTTTATGGCAATATGGACGGCGCTACTGACGTAGATTACTTTCTCTTCACTTCTCTACGTGGGCAAAATGTAGAAATCAACCTAGACGACTTTTATGGTAGTAACGAATGGATTATTGAAATATGGAATGGCGCTTGGTCACCTGTCACAGTGCGAACACGCTTAACATCTTCATCGGGGTTTGATGTATACGCGAGAGTCAGGCCAAACCCGTTGGTAGGTGTTAACCCGACGCATGATTATGTTCTTACATTTGGCTCAATTATTGATCATATTGGCAATATTGAAGTAGAGGGAGAGCCAAACCTTGCACGAATTACCTACACTTATTGGTCTTCCCCTTATATGACTACCCAAGCTCATAATTTACTAGAATGGTCAGTCAGAGTTTTTGACTCCAGCAATGAACCTCTTTCGGGTGTAACTGCTAAATTTGCGGTGGGAACAACAGACATACCTGCGAGTTACTATACTGCGATTTCCGACAGTAACGGTACCGCTAGCGGAATTGTTACTCTTCCAGACTGTTATGGGGCAATACCGCTTGCCCATCGGTCATTTGGCCCCGGAGGCCAAAATTGGTGGGCAAGCACGTTTAACTTAGGTGCTTGGGCGATGACTTTCCCTGAGTCAATGATTGTTGATGAGGTTGGTGTTGGTGGTGAAAACGTCCCAGCTGTCATTTTGGGCCATATTTGCACACAAAAACTCCTCCCATAAGACACATTGATGGTTAATGAAAAGGCCAGCTGTTTTCCACAGCTGGCCTTTTTATGCATTTGATTTTGGGTTTTCATGTCTAGGCTCAAGTGCCGCTGCGATTAATTGGACGTTATCGCGTACCCATCGTTAGATCATTGAATTTGATCGACATAAACAGAACGGCTCAAAATTTACACCAAAGGCTTTGCTAAATTCGGATAATGATAATTTGAAAAACTCGTTCTAAAACTAACTAGTTTCAAAATAACGACTTCTCGATTTTCAATTACTTACTTCCGATTAACTTAGGTGGATTGACGTTCACCGCTTGGCTAAAATCTTGGGTGTGTCGGATTATTTGATAATCGAGTTTATTTAAACACCTGTTGTTTAGGCTGGCTCTGGAAAGATCAAGTTATTTTTCCTGACATACAATCAAGCTTATTGCTTACTGCCGTTTTGCTTATTGCTCGACATCATATCAGCGCTCGTAATGATGTAAACGAGTGCGTAACCTTTCGAGCTCTTCTAGCAGGTCGAGCGCGAGGGCTAGCCCGGCTGGGTTTATTCCAAGGTCGCGTTGTAGTCGCCCAGCTTGCTTGACTCGTCTAATGCAAATGCTATTAAAGCGCCACTCGCCAGCTTCAAATGGCGGTTCGATTACAGAGTAGTCGATATAATTGAGTACCTCGTCGGCATTAACGCTACAAGCTTTGCAGAATTCAGAAAGTGATAATTTGAAAAACTCATCGTTAGTAAAACTGATGACTTCTCGGTTTTCCATTACTTACCTCCCATTGACTTACGTGGATTGAAGTTCACCGCTTGGCTAAAGTCTTGGTAGGCTTTTTTTGCCTCGGCGGTTGTGGCACTGGGTAATACTATGTCAACGACGGCAAACAGATCGCCCGGAGTCTTAGCGGGGATCCCTCGGCCCTTGAGCCGCAACTTGGCACCATTCTTTGAGTTAGCCGGTACGCTGAGGTTTACCGGCCCGTTTGGCGTTGGAGCTTCGATTTTAGCACCCAGAGCGGCTTCCCATGGTGCTACCGGAAGCTTGAGGTACACGTCACAGCCTTCGACCGAGTAATAGGGGTGTGACTTAAATTCAATTTCCAAATATAGGTCGCCGGCTTCGCCTTGACCGGGTGCTGCACCTCCTTGCTTGGCAAGCCGTATGTTTTGGCCTTGCTGTACACCCTTAGGTATTCGCACATTCAGTGTGCGTTTATCGGCCACCGGCCTACCGTCTGCACCAATTTTGGTCTGAGTGAAGGTGATTGTGCGATTCGAGCCTAGAAACGCATCTTCGATATCAATGGCTATTTTAGTATGCGAATCTTCGCCACGTGATCGTCCGCCGCCAAAGCCTTGGTTAGCATAGCGGTTGTCTCCCCCGAATATATTTTCGAAAAAATCACTGAAGTCACCCGATTCAGCGCCGGTGAATCCGCCGCCATGATATTGCGATCTTTGGCCATTATTTGGAGGAGGGCGAAAATCTTGCCCAGCTTTCCAGTCGCTACCAAATTGGTCGTAAGCGGTTCGTTTTTCTGGATCCCGCAGCACCTCATAAGCCTCTGACACTTGCTTGAATTGTGCCTCAGCGTTGTCTTCTTTACTGACGTCAGGATGGTATTTCCTCGCCAGCTTTCGATACGACCGTTTGATCTCGTCGGCAGTAGCGTCACGCTTTAGCCCCAAGGTCTTATAGTAGTCTTTATATTCCATAGTAATTTTTATATTTGATAACGGTACTGCCTATATTTAGTAGTGGATCTTATGTTTTAAAGTCTAATATCTGACTAAGCTCACTATTTATTACCAGTGTACTAAATAGTGACGTTAGGCTGAGGTCGCTATCAAGAATAAAACCTTATCAACAAACAATAACGGCTAGCTCTTGGTTTGTATTGATCTGCATCAATTAACGTGATTAAGCTGATCGTAAAGTGCCCCCTAGGCATAAATCCTTTTATCAGATCAAGAGTTTGGTTAAGCTGCTGGCTATTCGGCGGCTCGATAGCGGCCACACCTCTGTGGCCGGCAGAAAGACATCGATCAAAAGTGATATTACCGGGTGAGACTGATAACTATTGTTGCTAACTTTATGACCATAAAACGAATAGTCGAGGGTAATAAAGCTAAATCGTGTGCTGAACTCACCAACCGATTGATAAGCTTTATGATATTGCCGTTGCAAAGAGTGTTATCTACAATAGTCCCAGGGACAATAGTGCCAATAAGCATTGCCTACAGGTGTATGTGAAGGTCGGGCTGTTACTGCGAGGGACCATCATTGCAACTAACGCTTGAGCAAAATAGTAAAAAGAAAATGCTCGGGAAGCTAGGGATATTATTTCAAACACGTTTATTGCCCAAACCAATGCAATAGCCAGACTTATCAAAATCAGATAACTTACTCTCTGAGATACCCGTTTATTTGTTTCTTCAACGACTAAACCGCCAGCCCCAAGCGTGTCGGCTACGGCCGCGCTGAACTGACTCATTACAGCGGCAATTATCAACATCGTTGGCAACACAAAGGAAACAATGCCAACTAGATCGATAATTGCTGTTTCGTCAATCGCTTTTGAGTGGAGTAATGGTAGTAACGGCATAATCAGCCATATAAACCCAATATAAATTACGGCCGATAAGATTTGAGCAATGCGCATACTTTTAACTCTTACTTGGGCAGAGTAGGCACTGCCGAGATAGCGCGAAGTCTCGAAGCCCTGCACAATTAATAGAACACCCGCGAGAGCTCTTAGGGTGTCGTATTTAGAGCGAGGCTCAAAGGCTAATACATCGCGGTTTGCAGTATTAAAAAAGTCGTAGTCGGCAAGCCCGATCAGTAGCGTAGCGATAATTGTAAGCTTAATTGTGACGGCAAAAGCTTCTAGCATTTCCAAGCCCTTTAAGCCTCGATGCCATCCTACAAGACCAATGAACATAAGCACTATTGTGGTTAATAAATTTGCGGCGAGATTTGATTGTATCTCAACAACTCTTAATACAAACGCCGCTAGCAGTCGAATATAAAAGGCTACCGACACAACATAAGCCAAGGTCAGTGCAATATTGGAGGTCTTTTCGGCCAGGCTAAGCCAACGGTTTCCACCAGCATTCAAAAGTGGTTCAACCTGTAGAATGTTGAAGCGCAATACCGAGCCTATTGCGTATGCAAATATTACAATAGCAAAAATCGCCCACACCGCATTGGTGCCAACGATGTTGCCAAGTAGCGGAGCAACAACTAAAAAACCACTGCCAATTATCGAAGCCAACGGCGTTAGGGTCGCACGCCACAACGGCGAATTTTTGACTTTCTTGGAAAGTAAGATAGCCGTCAAGCCGATGGCGATTATTGGTAAAATCTAATCGATAGTAGAGTTAGTCACTGGATACCTTTCTCTCTTAGTAACTCGGTTATTGGCTGCTCAAGCCATGCTCGTGGGCGCATATTACTTCGAGTGTCAGACGGTTTGCAATCGCGACTGCTGTCTTTGCATTTAGTTAAAACCATTTTCGGCGACGAAAGAAAATTACCATTAAGATCACTATGACGAGCATTACCGACCAGATAGCGACATATCCATAGGCCCAATTTAGCTCGGGCATGTTCCATGCACCGGCGGTAGTATCAAAATTTATTCCGTATACTCGAACGATAAAAGTAAGCGGAATGAAAATAGTGGCGATTATCGTTAGTACCATCATAACTTCATTCATGCGGTTGCTGATACTGGATAAATATATTTCCAGTATGCTGCTGGTCATGTCTCGGTATAACTCCAGCAGTTCCAAGACATGGATACTGTGGTCATAACAATCACGAAGATAAATCAAGGTGTCGTCATGGATCAGAGCATGGTCATCACGTAACAATTTGTTAATGACTTCCCGCTGTGGCCACAACATGTGACGCAACATGGTTAATTCACGTTTGACTGTATGAATCGTTTCGAGCGAACTTTCGTCGGGCGCGGTAAGCACCTGTTCTTCGATAGCTTCGAGCTGCAGACCTAAGTTTTCTAGTACTGGAAAACCATGATCAATGACCACGTCTAGAGGCTGTACAACAGAAAGTCGCTATCCCGGGATCGTAACCGACTGCCGTCATTGCGTAATCGCTTGATCACCTCATTAAAGACAGGAGGGTCTCCTTCACAGAAACTGATTAGAAATTTTTCGCTTAGAAAGAAGCTGACTTGATGCACTTTAACTTGCTCATTGGCATGCTTATGACAACAAACAACTGGTCGTCGAAAGGCTCTATCTTTGGCCGTTGTCCTGCGTTAAGCACATCTTCAAGCGCCAACGGGTGTAACTTGAAAAGCTTTACTAATTCAAGCATAACCGCTTCACTTGGATGACCTTCGACATGCACCCAGATAATGTTGTCGTTGCCTAGGTAGGGCGCACAAGCAGCCGCATCGATACCGTTAAGGGTATTGATTTCATCTTTCCTGTAATCAATTAGCCGGATGTTCAGCGGCGTCGCCTCATTTACTGGGACGCCCTTTAAGATTCCTGGCGCTGTGCCTGGAGGGTGGTAGCGTTTTAATAGATGGGTCGTCGTGGATGGTGTCTTAATAGTTCCGATCGTTGTAATGCTGACGTTGGGTTATTGGCCGTCTAATTGGTCGTCGCTTTTCACACGAACAATAATCACCGTGGCGCTCATTGTATGAGCTCGGCGTCAATGATATAAAATCTTGTCACATTTAAACTAAGGCTACTGAAATAGTCGTAAGTTAAAATATCATTATTAACTACAAAGGTTAGTCTAAATGACAAAAGCGGTTATCTTCCTCGCATTTTAATCACGTCTACAGTTAGCAGCGCTGAGAGTCAGCTTTGGTGTTGTGATTGACGCATTAGAGAATAGTGGAAATCAGCGTTTTTTATCTCGCCGGTTGCCGACAACCTGACCACGGCGCTTATCATGTGTGCGGTGGTGTTGGCGGTTGGCAATGGACAGCCTAAGTTTGTTGGCATCGCGTGTATCAACATAGTTATCGGTGCGAATGCCGGCGGTGCCTTTAGCCCATTCGGTGATATTACGACATTGATGGTGTGGCAAAAAGGCTTATTGAGCTTTTCCGAATTCTTTGCATTGTTTATACCTGCGCTGGTGAATTTTCTTGTTCCGGCGCTATTCATGCAGTTTGCTGTTCCGAAAGGCCGCCCAGAGAGACATGAAGGAGCCAGTGCACTAATTGAAAGAGGCGGAATTGCAATCGTGTTTTTGTTTATGGCGACAATAGTAACAGCTGTCAGTTTTCATAATTTTCTGCACATTCCGCCAGTATATGAAATGATGTTAGGCCTCGGTTACTTGAAGTTATATAGCTTTTATTTAAAGCGTTCAAATCATGTTCTGATTGACGAAGAGCCTGCGCGGCAGTCAGATTTTTCTAATAAAGATTTCGACGTATTTGAAAAAATCGCTCGCGCCGAGTGGGACACGCTGTTTTTCTTCTACGGAGTTATTCTTTGTGTTGGTGGGCTAAGTTTTATCGGCTACCTCAACAATGTCTCTAGCTTCTTTTATTGTGAATTAGGAGCAACTACTGCTAACGTGCTCGTCGGCGTACTGTCGGCGATAGTCGATAATATTCCGGTGATGTTCGCGGTGTTGACGATGAACCCCGCGATGTCTGATTATCAGTGGTTGCTGGTGACATTAACCGCGGGAGTTGGGGGCAGTTTATTGTCGATTGGCTCGGCCGCAGGTGTGGCGTTGATGGGTCAAGCGCGAGGGCAGTACACCTTTTCAGCCACCTGAAGTGGACGCCAGTAATAGCGCTGGGATACGTTGCTAGTATTCTGACTCACTACTTGATTAATGGTTAGGCGTCGTCGCCGACAAATTGAGGTTATTAGAAGCCGATAAATTAAGATCATGATAAGATAAGTCTAGACAAACCTAAGCTAGTCATAGCCCCATCGGCTTTAACTAATCGTTATCATTAGTGAAAATCTATTGACCTAGAGTTAGCTCTAAGTAGTATCATTAGAACAGATGAGCACTTTATCCAAAATATTCGTGACATTGTCGATGCTTTGCTACATAGCAACGTCGTCAGTCGCGGCTGTACATGCGTTCCCAATGATGGGAACGCAGAATAGTTCGCAGGCTGCTGCGATGCAGAGCAGTGTCTTGCTTGCTGCAGAATCTAAACATGCGCAAGCGGCCGAATCTGTTATGCCTTGCCATCAGATTATAAGCTCTGCAACAGACAACACAAAAGCATCGAGTGCTTGCAAAACATTCTGTTCGGCCACCGGCCATGCATTACTGACCATTGATTCAGTTGATATGGTTTCAATACAACACAATCGGTCTCCTTACTCAGGCATCGATAGTCTTGTCACTCGGCATACCAGCGTCGAACATCAGCCTCCAAAATAAGCTCCTGACACTTATTCGTTTTTATAACAATTTGTTAGGAGGGTCCTATGACCACCCCCGCTGTATTTATTAGTAAACGCTGTATTTTAGCGCTTGCGTTCGACGTTACATTAAAGATCACTCGCCCTAGTTTCATTGCTAATGTTTGCCTTTGCAACGATCAACGCCAGTTGACAAGGCACTTGATGCTAATCACATCCTTGCTTATGACGCTAGCAGCAAGCTTGCCGTTGCACGCTCAAACTTTTCAAGTGCTCGAAGAGCTGCTGCTAAAGCATCCTCAGTTGCAGACTATGAGTTATCGCGCAAGCTCGAATCGTGAGCGCTCTGATGCGGCAATGGGCTTGCCAGATCCGATAGTTTCGTTGGGCATCAATAATTTCCCGATCTTTGATTCGTCGTTTAGCGAGTTTTTGCCGACCAATAAGGCTATTGGCTTACAGCAGCGTTTTCCGAGTCGAACTGTCAGGCGGGCGCGCTCGGCAATGGGTCAAGCTGAGGCGAACCAGTTTGACCAGAAGCGTAAACAACTTTTTTCGGCGATGCGCGCAGAATTGATTGCCTCGTTGCATCATAAGAATCGGATTGTCTTACAGCGCTCTTTGGCTAAACAACGCGATATTAAATACGATCAATTGATCGATACGGTGGAATCGGCGGTACAAGGTGGCCGCCCGTCGGTCTTCCGATTAGCCGAAATTGAAGCAGAGCGTGCTGACGTGGCGCGAGACCTGATTGACTTAGACGCTCAGGAAGCACAAATTGATGCGCGATTGATCTACTTAGTCGAGCTGATACCAGACACCCCAGCACCCGTAACCCCAGCGCCAACAAAATCCAGCGATGCATGGTCTGGTGACAGTATGATGTTTCATGCTAGCCGAGTAGCCGGCGCCGCTGTCGAGGTGCTTGACAGTGGTGTTGATGAGGCCAAAGCGGCATGGAAGCCGGAGTGGGGCGCACAACTGATTTACCAGCAACGAGAAGCCGGTAGAAACTTTGCTGGTGATGACTGGGTATCCATTATGGTAACGGTTACCGTGCCATTCTGGGCGAAGAAAAAACAAGCGCCCAGATTGCGTGCTGCGCAGGCTAGTAAGGCCGCAGCGCAGGCCGCGCTCGAAGATGTAAAGCGTCAGGCCGAGGCGCAGTATACATACTCCAACGCAGTTCACGCGGCGACAATTCAAGCTGAGTTAGTGCTGCACCAAAAAATCGACGCAATCAGCGATGAAATATCTGCACAACGGGCAAATTATGAATCAGGAGACGGCGATTACACCGCGGTTATCGATGGTGAGATTACCATTCTCAAGCTTCGCGCTGAAATTGCCGCAGAGCAAGCCCGAGGCCAAGTCGCGGTCGCACAAATGAATGCATTATTGGTGACGCCATGAAATCTAAACACATAATTGGTCTGTTAATACTGACTCTCTTACTGTCGGCCTGCGAGGACGCTTCCAAGGGGGTTAATACTGTCGAAAATCAAGATTCTCACGCGCCGCTGGCCGAATATACCTGCCCAATGCATCCGCATTACATTGCCACCGATCCTGACGGTTCCTGCCCAATCTGTGGCATGACGCTAGTTCCAGTTAACAATAATACGAGCTCTAACGCTAAGGTCGCGCAAGACGATACCATTAGCGTGTCCGGCGCGATGATCCAAACTATGGGGGTTCGAACCTCGCCTGCCGAAATTACCGAGTTCGGTCAGACGCTGCGCGCTTTTGGCACGGTTGAAGCGGACCAACGTCTGGAGAATGTCAGTGTATCTCGCCTCGAAGGCTGGATCGATGACCTCAGTGTGCGAGCCAAAGGCGATGCTGTGCGCAATGGAGACTTGCTCTATCGCGTCTATAGCCCAGATTTACTTTCGGCCCAACGAGACTACCTAAGTGCCTTGACTAGCGGCAATGTGAAACGTGTTAAGTCAGTAAAACAACGGCTGCTTTCGATTGGCATGCAAGAGCAACCATTGCAGCAACTAACTCAACGCAAAACGGTTATTGATAAAGTGCCGGTGTACGCGGAGACCGATGGGATTGTGGCCGAGCTACACGTCAGAAACGGCGATTACCTTAAGCCCGGCACGCCAGTGTTACGACTTCAGTCGTATAGTAAAGTCTGGGTAATCGCCAGTATTCCAGAGACCGATTTACCACTTATTGATCGTGGGATTTCCGCTAAACTTCGCTTCCCAAGTGCACCCAAAGCACCGTCAAAGGGAAAAGTGGACTATATATACCCAACCATTGATCCTAAAACAAGAACCGCAAAAGTGCGCATTGAATTAGACAATAGCGAAGGCGACCTACAACCTGGAGCCTATGCTGACATCACTTTAGGCTTTGCTAAGCAAGCGAGGCTTTCTATCGTTAGTGAAGCGATATTGCGCGATAGCAGGGGTGGTCATGTGATTCTAGCGCTTGGCGATGGCCGTTTTGGCACTCGCTCAGTGACTACTGGAATAACCGCCGAAGGGCGTACTGAAATACTTAGCGGTTTGGGCGTTGGCGATTTGGTTGTCTCCAGTGGCCAGTTTATGCTCGACAGCGAGGTGAATCTCAGAGAAGGTCTGTCAAAATTATCGGCTTCAGTTGCCGATCCAGCTCCGCTGGTCGACAGCACTATGAGCCTAACCGTGATGGTCGCAGAAGCATCGTTGTCAGCCATCAAGGTGGATGCCACAAGCTTAGCCCAAATTGATCATTTGATTGACATGGCGCTGTATTTTTATACGTCGCTAAATAACAACGACGCGATTAACCCAAGCTTTGTCGACCCTGCAATCGCCTTGGTAGACAACCTCGCCGTGCGCTATCATGGGACAAAGTTATTGTCTGTTCTTGATCAGAGCAAGCTAGCATTAGTCTCTGCCCAGGCTAGTTTACGAGGCCAAGCACTTGCTGCCGAGTTAGCCAACCTGATGCAGGCGATCACACCGTGGATACTCGAGGGCGCACCACAGCATTACTCCGACTTAGGCTTGACGCTTCACCGCGACATTATCGGTGGTCAGCTGTGGCTACACAAAGGCGGAGTAGTTGAGAACCCGTACGGCGATGGCGAATCTGAGTTGATACCGTGGTCACAAGTAATTGACGGCTTAGCGCCCGATAGTTCCGGGCTTGATAGTTCCGGGCTTGATAGTTCAGAGATTGATAGTTCAGAGATTGATCCTGTTGAAAACACCGAGCGTGTGAAAGATCCACATGCTGGCCATCGATAGGGCTGTGCTATGAACGATAACAACTCTCACAAAGGCGCGAATAACGACTCGCACAACAGCAACGATGTAGACGCGATTGCAGGCAAAGACCCATCGCTCTCGTCAATTGCTAAGGTGATTGCTTGGTCACTGAGTAACCAATTTATCGTCTTAATCCTTTGTGCGGCGCTGGGCGTCTCGGGTTGGATGGCGGTACAAAATATGCCGCTTGACGCGGTGCCAGACCTGACCGACACTCAAGTGATCGTGCGCACCGATGTGCCTGGTCAAAGCCCTCAAATCGTTGAGGATTTGGTGACTTATCCACTATCAACAAGTTTACTGGGTTTGCCAAAAACAAAGGACGTGCGCGGTCTGTCGATGTTCGGCACCAGCTTTGTTTATGTCATATTTGAGGATGACGTCGATCTCTACTGGGCGCGATCAAGAGTGCTCGAAGCGCTGTCGGGTTTAGGCTCTCAACTGCCCGATGGAGCGGTACCCAAGCTCGGCCCCGATGCAACCGGAGTAGGCTGGGTGTATCAATATGCGCTGGTCGATAAAACTGGCGGCACCGACCTAGCTCAATTACGCTCACTGCAAGACTGGTTTTTGAAGCTAGAGCTCTTGAGTGTTAAAGGCGTGTCCGAAGTGGCCTCCGTCGGCGGCTTTGTGCGCGAGTACCAGGTCTTGATCGACCCCAACTTGCTGCGATCTTTCAATATCCCTTTGCGCCGAGTCTCTGAGGCTGTAACCGCTGCCTCCAGTGAAGTTGGTGGACGTGTCTTGGAACAAGGTGAAACGGAATACGTTATTCGTTCGTCAGGCTATGTTGATGAAAGTCTCGATCTGCAAAAGGTAGTTCTCTATGCTAGCGACGGCACGCCTGTATTATTGTCTTCAGTGGCCCGTATTGTCGAAGGCCCAGCACTTAGACGCGGAATAGTTGAACTTAATGGTGAAGGCGAAACTGTCGCTGGGATTGTCATCATGCGCGATGGTGAGAATGCACTTGACGTTATCGCTCGGATTAAGTCAAAGCTTGATGAACTGCAAAAAGGTCTGCCACAGGGAGTCGAGATAGTGACGGTCTATGACCGCGCGCCGCTGATTGAGGGTGCAGTGAGTTATCTCAAAGAAAAACTGTTTGAGGAGAGTCTGGTTGTTGCGCTGGTTGTTTTGGTATTTTTACTGCATGTACGCTCGTCTTTAGTGGCGTTAATCACTTTGCCGCTTGGCGTGTTAGGCGCTTTTCTTGTTATGCGCTACCAAGGCGTAACGGCAAATATTATGAGCTTAGCGGGTATTGCAATTGCGATTGGGGCAATGGTCGACGCGTCGATCGTGTTAGTCGAGAATGCCAGCCGTCGACTGGCAGATTTAGGCCCCGATCCGCATAAAGATGTCAGGTATCAAGCGATATTAAAATCGGCACAAGAGGTCGGCCCAGGCATCTTCTTTTCGCTGTTAATAATTACCGTTTCGTTCTTACCTGTATTTGCTCTAAGCGGCGAAAGCTACCGCCTATTTAGCCCGCTGGCGTTTACTAAGACCTATGCAATGGCGTTTGCCGCGATTCTGTCTATTACATTGGTGCCAGTACTTATGCTTTATTTGATGCGCGGCAATTTTCGTGCTGAAGAGGCGAACCCGATAAACCGACTTTTCGTGAGGCTTTACCAGCCGATTCTGTCGACCGCGCTACGTTTTAAGTGGCATACCGTGACGATTACCGTGCTACTGACCTTAAGCGTCGCTATTCCGATTAAGAATTTAGGTTCTGAATTCATGCCCGCGCTTTACGAGGGCGAACTGCTATACATGCCGGTCACACTGCCGAGTGCGTCGTCGACCAAAATGCGAGAACTGCTAGGCCAAACTAATCAAGTTATTATGTCGGTGCCTGAAGTCGAGCGAGCCTTTGGCAAGGCGGGTAGGGCTGATACCGCCACCGACCCGGCACCGCTCACCATGATTGAAACCTGGATTAAACTGAAACCGAAAGAAACATGGGCGACGGGTGTGACAGTTGACGATATTGTTTCTCGATTAAATCAAAAGTTGCAAATGCCGGGGTTAGTAAACTCTTGGGGCTATCCGATTAAGATTCGCATGGACATGGTGTCGACCGGTATTAGAACGCCAATAGGCATAAAGGTAACCGGCGATGATCTAGCTAAAATAGAGCATATTTCTCGTCAAATAGAGACGCTCGTTGCCGATGTGCCCGGCACTCGGTCGGCCTTTGCTGATCGTGTGCTCGGTGGAAAATATTTAGAAATAAAGCCTGATCGCTCTGAGTTGGCCAGACGCAACATCGACATGAGCGTATTTCAAACCGTAATTCAAACGGCACTCGGCGGCATGAAGTTGTCACAGTCGGTTGAAGGGCGCGAACGATACAATATTATCTTACGTTACGACCGCCCGTTTCGCGAGACGCCCGATGACCTATATCGCATCTTAGTGCCGACACCCTCTGGCGCGCACATACCGCTGGGAGAGTTGGCCAGTATTGAATACAGTCAAGGGCCACCGATGATTCGTTCCGAAAATGCACGTTTGACTGGCTGGGTTTTAGTCGATATTAGCGGGCGTGACCTCGGCGGCTATGTCAATGAAGCAAGAGATCTGGTTGCCAAGTCGGTCGACTTGCCCGCTGGTTATGCGGTTGAATTTGCCGGTCAGTACGAACAAATGGAGCGAGCATCTGAGCGGCTTAAGGTCGCCATTCCGAGTGCAATTACACTGATACTGCTTTTGCTGATGCTGCACTTTGGCAGAATAGATCGAACTATCATCATTATGTTGTCGTTGCCATTTGGCTTGATCGGAGGGCTATGGGCAGTTTGGTTGGCAGGCTATAATTATTCGGTAGCGGTGGCGGTTGGCTTCATCGCGCTCGGCGGTATAGCGGTTGAAACTACGATTATCATGCTGTTGTATATTGATGCTCGGGTTAGAGCCGTTGTGCCGCAAAATAAAGAACAGTTGCGCAGCGCTATCAGTCACGGAGCGGTAATGCGGGTTCGCCCAAAGTTGATGACGGTATTCACCATTTTGATAGGGCTAGCACCGGTGTTTTTAAGCGATGGTCCGGGCGCGGATATTATGCGTAGGATCGCGCTGCCGATGATCGGGGGTATGCTCTCAACCCTGATTCTAAGCCTAATTGTGATACCGACAATTTACTTCCTTTGGGTCGGTAGGCAATTTAGTAGCGACCGCTAGTGGTTACTAGTTAATCGACGGCTCTTAAGTGCTTGTGGTTGCTGAGCTGTCAAATAGTCTTTTTAGACATTGTTGATGAAAGCGTTCGGCGGTAGTGCTTGGCATTAAACCAAGCGCCTTTGCTTTAAGGAAAAAACCGTCGGCCGGTAGACGCGTGCCCGAGCGTGATACAACCAATGCCGCGCGCTGCGGTTGACTATGCGATTGATCATGCTCCATTAATGCTTCCAGTAGCTCGGTAAGTTGATGGATGCGCTGCGGTGCCTTTATACCAATCGCATCGGCAACATCAAGGTAGGTGGCGGTCTGTTGCTGTTGGTGACAGTAGTCTAAATGCTTGATTAAGCGCGTAAACTGGGCTTCGCGGCGGTTGACGTCGCCGCCTTGTGTTTGCTGGTCGGGTTGCATCTGGGTGGCCGACAAGCCGTTATGCGAGCCCGACGTTGTTTTTTTGCAGTACACGTTCGGCACGGTAGCTAGAACGAACCAGCGGGCCAGAGACAACCTCAAGAAAGCCTTTTTTCAGACCTTCTTGACGAAAAATCTGAAACTGCTCGGGGGTTACGTAGCGTTCTACCAATAGGTGATTAACGGTTGGCCTTAAGTACTGCCCTAGGGTTAAAATATCAACATTGATACGACGCAGATCGTCCATACATTCCAGCACTTCATTATCCGTTTCACCTAGCCCTAGCATCAGACTTGTTTTGGTCAGTACACCCGGTCGATGACGTTTAGCGTGCTCAAGCACGCTTAAAGTCTGCTCGTAACTGGCTCTCGGGTCTCGTACCGGATGAGTCAATCTTCGCACGGTTTCTACGTTCTGAGCAAAAACTTCAAGACCCGAATCAACCACGATTTCAACATCTCCTAGCCGCCCTTGGAAATCAGGTGTTAGCGCTTCGACGGCCGTTTGTGGGTTAACTTTTTTGATTGCTTTTACGCAGGCGGCATAGTGTGCTGCGCCACCGTCATCTAGGTCATCGCGATCCACCGACGTCAAGACGATGTACTTAAGATCCATCAAACGTACCGATTCGGCTGCATTTTCAGGTTCTTCTAGATCTAACCAGCCGCGAGGGTTACCGGTATCCACAGAACAGAAGCGGCAAGCGCGTGTGCATACATCGCCCATAAGCATGATGGTAGCGGTGCCAGCATTCCAGCATTCACCGATATTCGGACATTTAGATTCTTCACAAACTGTGGCTAGGCGGTTGGCCTTAACGTTGCTGCGAACCTGTTCATATTTTCCGCCAGAAGGTAATCGCACGCGTATCCAGTCAGGCTTGCGTCCAAGCGGGTTAGCGGCGGCATCTGGTTTATTTTTGATACCGTCACGAATAGCCGTAAATCCTTGCGGTTTTTGTACTTTATCGCCGCTTTTCACCGCAATCGGAATGGCTTTGAAGGTGCTTGGCTTACTCATATTTCAAGTTCAACGTAGATGATATCTAAACAGTCGCTGTAGTGTGCGGCGTGTGTGTGGTCGCTTGGCCTAGATTGAAGTTCAGTGCGGCTAACGAATGTACCGCAAGGATAAACCGCCTATTCAGCTAAATCAATAAGCTTGATGACGGGTAACAGTATTCTCGGCTATAAGTAAGCCTCTAATTAGATTACACATTACTCTTGGGTAAGCAAAATTATTGTGAAGTTTCTAGCCGTAAAGCAACCATTTCTTTTGCCTGGATAAAAAGTGTACTTGCAATAACTAAACCGATCAATGGCCAATCAGCAAGCAACGCATATGGAAGCAAAATTGGTTTTTCGGCCGATAACTCTGAGCAAGTTGACGCTTGGCATGCGGCTGGCATAGCCAAGCGCGGAATCAACTATGAAGCCGACCCTAGTGCTCGTCATGGCCTGAAATGAATGGCCCATCAGGCAACAAGCCGTGCGCTTTGGGTCGGCTAGCGTAGTGATCTAGTCACATTAACCGAATCGCCGAAACTGCAATGGCGGGTTTACTCAAGGAATTTTATCGCATTACGGCATCAGGTCTATATTGTATGTGACCTCAAGAAGCTGTTGTATGTCTTTGATATTTATCTATGATTGGCTGCGCCACTGTGACGCTCCAAGAAGAATTAGACGTAGTTGCTTTTCGCCAAGATCAATTAACTCGACAATATTTTGATGGTAGCGATTGTCGATCAATAGCTGTTCAACTATTCGGGTCATCGCGCCGACCATTAGCCCTGCAAGCATCTTCAATTCATCGGTTGACCAGGTATCGGTGTTCAGCTGCCGAGCAAGGTCGGTAGACAACTCACTGACCAGCAGCCTAAGTTCAGAGTCAATTGCCGTGCGAATGGTTGCGACTCCGCCTAGGCGCGCACGAATAACAAAATGATAGTGGCGCGGATGTGCCAGAACATAGGTAACGAATGTCTCGACTGATTTTCGAATTACGTTAGAGCCCTGCACCGGATTGGCGCGCACCTCCTTGAGAAGTTGCCTCAGGGTCTTAAAGGAGAGACTAACCAATTCCAGCCCTAGCGTGTTCATATCTGGGAAGTGTCGATAAAATGCCGACGGATTGATGCCAACTTCGCGTGTCACTTCGCGCAGACTAATAGCTTCGAAACTTTTATCTCGATTCATTAGTTCAAGAACGGCATCAAATAATGCCTGCCGAGTATCGATCGTCTTATTGTCTTTACGGCGATGTTTCTTCTGAATGCGAATAATTATTTCCGGTGTTATAATACAAGTGTTCACATTATATCAAATTAGTTAATGGGCGCACCTAAAAAATGACGATAGTGAGAAATAGAGCCAAAGTTCTTTGTTTGCTGTTAATGCCACGAAAAAACAATAAGTGTACAGCTGTTGACATGTTGATTTTAACGTTTATAGTGTACGCCTGTTTACATAACTTAGCGTTGCCGAAATAGCGGCCTCAAATGCGAGATACTATGATTGATACTATGATTGAACCTATGGACCAAGTAATAGAGTATAAAAATGATTGGCGAGCGGCACTGGGTGCGGCGAGAAAACTGATCTCCAACCCTAAAGACACGCCGCAAGTTTTTGTGATTATGGAATCGTTAAATGGTAAATCCAATGCCTCGGGATATGAGCGATTGTTGACCACTAAGAGCGGCGGAGAATTAGCCTACCAACAGGTAGAGCTAGCAGAGTACTTGAGCAAGCCCGAAAACTTGGCAAGTTTTTCTGCCGGAACAGTTGGCCATAATTATAAAAACATGATGATGGCGACTGGTTATTCGGCCAACGGTCTTGCCGAGGCAAGTGCTATAGAAGGGCAGCGAAGCGGTGGCGAGCATCCCCATGCATGGTACGCCCGGCGCACCCGAGACAGTCATGATATTTGGCATGTGCTGACCGGTTACAGCCCAGATGAACCACTCGACGAAGCCTGCTTAGTGGCGTTCTCCTATGCACAAACCAAAGGTCTTGGTTGGGCGCTTATCGCCTTATTCAAGATTATTGACTGTCGTAAACTGGCGTTTGGGCGAATGCAGATCAAGGCCATAATCGAAGCCTATAAAAACGGTAAAAAGGCAAAATGGCTGCCGGCTGAAAACTACCTTTCTCTGCTCGACGAGCCATTAGAGCATGCGCGGGCAAGGCTAAATATCAAACAGCCAAACACTTATTTAGAGTATCGAGACCAAGTGCCAATAAGCGCGGAGCTCTTTGCTGACACTAGTTGGGTTTAGTCAATTTTTTAACATTAAGGAGTAAATCATGGCTACGGTAAACAAGCTTAGCGCTGAGCAGTGTCTCTCGCGACTGCAACAAATCAATCAAGATCTAGGGGTGCCAGAGGAGCCGTGGCAGATCAACGGCGACTCAAAACTCGCCAAGACAGTTCGTTTCGATGACTTTATTCAAGCCTGGGCGTTTATGTCCAAAGTGGCGTTGTATGCTGAAAAAAATCAGCACCACCCCGAGTGGTCGAACGTTTACAACACCGTGAATATTGAGCTAACGACCCATGATGTTGCTGGGCTCTCTGATAAAGACTTCGCATTAGCAAGCTTTATTGAAAAATCCTGTCTGATCTGAAAGTTCGGCTTGGCGTTGGCAAATCAAGGTGTCCAGTTTGCTAAAGATAGTTCTTGAGAGTGTCGCAAGAAAAATCCCAAAGCCGATCTGCTAGCGCTTCGTCCTGTGCCAAGCGACTCGGGCGTTCCTCATTATTGTCGGAAAAATATTTCCCGCTAACATCCGACAACTCAGGTGCGGTTGCAACATAACATTGCGTAGAAGCGCCTTGCGGAATCGACTTGCCGCCTAGCGCGAGCTTAATTAGAAGATTCGAGAGAGGATTGTTCATTAGTAAGCCTTGCAGGCCGCTCATGCTGCGACTCAAATTGGTTTTGATCACACCTGGATGTACCGCGTTGGCGGTGGCAGAACTGCCTTCAAGGTGCTTGGCCAAGCTCACTGCGGTTAACAAATTTGCCAGCTTAGCCTGACCATAAAATTTCCAATCATTGTAGCCTTGTGAGCCGTCAAGATTGTCAAAATCAATGCCTTTCGAGGGGGCCATCTTGTGAGCTAAGCTAGAGAGCATGACTATTCGGCCCTGATCGGCTTGTTTCACCTGATCAATGAGATTGTACGCCAGTATAAAGTGGCCAAGGTGGTTGGTATTAAATTGCTGTTCAAAGCCATTCTGTAGTTGCAATTTGGGCAAGGCCATAATGCCAGCATTGCAAATCAAAACATCAATCGGAATGGCTAACTCTTTGATTGAATCGGCAGATTGTTTGACTGATTCAAAACTGCTCAGTTCACAGGCCAGTGGGGTTATGTTTCCGCCGTTTGAGTGCGCTGCTGATTTCGCCTTTTCTAGCGAGCGAGCCATGCCAATGATATGAGCGCCGCGAGATTCAAGCACTCGCATCGTCTCCTGACCAAGCCCCGAATTGACCCCGGTGATAGCGATGTTCTTACCCGATAAGTCGAGACCTTGAGTGACGTTTTCGGCGCTATGCTTTTTGTTGAATTTACTTTTTATCATTAGGCTCTCACTATTTTAAGGCGATTAAGACAGACAATTTTCATATCATTATCCGACAGGCTTATGATTCGACTCTACTGCTTTACCGCAGTAAATAACAGGGTAAGCGATGAGTAAGTAGTGGGCGGCAGGTGTAAAACTACAACCCTAATAACTTCTTCAACGCTTTACCGTCTATCTTTTTTACATCGCCCGGTTGCATTCCATCTAATAGTAGGTTTTCTATCCGAATTCGCACCAACCGGAGTACTGGGAAGCCTGTTTTTGCACACATCTTACGTACTTGTCGGTTTTTACCTTCAATTAGCGTCAGCTCTAGCCAGCTAGTCGGTATCGATTTACGAAAACGAACTGGTGGTTCACGCTCCGCTAGACCAATCCCGTCAGGCAATAAAGTGGCGGTCGCAGGCATCGTTTGGTAGGTCGTTTTACCAACTTTAATCGCAACTCCATTCTCCAGCCTCTTAGTGCCTTCATCGGTGATTTGCCCGTCCACCTGAACGGCATAGGTGCGACTATGCTCAAAACTTGGGTTCAATAATTGATGATTGAGGCTTTTGTCGTTTGTCAGAATCAAAAGCCCCTCGCTATCGTTATCCAAGCGTCCCACAGGGTAAACATCCTTGGGAAACTTAAAGCCTAAATCAGCAAGGGTCTTATGATGTGGCTCGGGTCGCGAGAATTGGCTCAGCACACCATAAGGCTTAAAAATTACGTAGTAGTTATAGCTATTATCCATGGTGTTTTTTGAGTGTCATATAATTTTCTGCATGGTTCGGGGGTCAGAATATGCCATGTTTCTAAGGTCGCTATTGTTCTGTATCGAGCCGCCATTGTGCATCAAATAACGGTCTTTAACTAAAACAATGATGCCATTTTATAGGAGAGGGTCATTGCTAGAGATTGATAGTTCAAAGTCATCGCCACCGAGGGAGTGTTAGCCAAAAAAGTGAGATTTGACTTTTTAACAGCGGTTTAATGCTGATTTAGCGATTAATTGATGGCGATTTAGGACGGTGAAAGGTGAATTACGCTGAATATAAAGACAAATATCATTGTCTGTTTAGCAGCGCTAGGAAGATACAGCCGTTAAGTAGCAGAGTTTTTCGACAAATGTTGTTGGCGCACTTTAAAGGGAGATATGTAAATGAGACCTAACAAATGTGAACGCCTGTTAAGAAGGGTAAATGCTGTCCGCTCTGGACATAGTAGCGAGACCATGATTAAAAAGAATGCCAAGCAAGCGCGGTTAAAAAAGCGCTTAGGAAAATTCTTGAAAATACCCCGAATGATTTGGCTGATAAGGAACAACTCAAATTCATTTTTCACCTTGCTTCTTTTGTTGTTAAGCCCTCTAAGCCTTAGCCAGACTTTTGAATTTATTGAAGTCGCAGGACGGCCATCAGGTGAGTACTTTAAAGATGTTGCAGTTGGCGACGTCTATAACGACGGAGACCTAGATATATGGGGAGTAAAACTTCAAGACCCTGATGCACTGACCGATATTGGCGACTCAATATTCATCAACCAATTGATCGAAACTGGAACCATGACGTTCGTAAGAAAAAATAATGCGTTTCCTAATCCAATTCAGACTAAACGCACTTACGATAGTGAGTTTGCTGATGTCAATAACGATGGTAATTTAGATTTAGTTAGATCGGATGAATTTGATGTGCAGATTGTATTCGGCTCTGGCAACGGCGTGTTTGATGGTGCTTCGGCTATTCAGTTAACCACCGGATTAATGATCGATGATGTGGTTTTAGGAGACTTGAATCAAGATGGCTTTCTAGATGTTGTATGTGCCGAATATAACTCTGGCAGGGGCAGTAAAGTGTTTTTGAATCTAGGGCAAGCGCCTTGGTTTGAAAATGGACAAGACCATTTCCAAGAGGTTGATGAAGGCGATACCACCAGCTCCACTCGGCATTCTTAGCGGATGCCGATAATGACGGCGATTTAGATCTAACCTTAACTGGCGGCAACAGTCTTAACGACGAAGGGAGCCGGTTCTACCGATGGAATGGCTCGGTCCAACAATTTGAACTGGTTCAAAATTTTGTCATTGATGGGCCTAGTGTGGTTAGCGGGCCAGCCAGTATGGCTGATTTAGTCGACTTAAATGGAGATGGTAATGTCGATGTATTTCTTGGGTTTGGTGCGTTTTCAGGTGGTTTTGGGGCCGAGATGGCGTTGTGCTGGCGAGCTTTATACCAACCATACTGCCTGATGTCGCAGGAACCTTTCTCAATGATCAGCCCGATACCGACATTTATACGGTTTCGCTTGGCCCTGATGCTGACTTCGGATTATTTAGTTCAATTCAGGCGCAGACCGGTGACTTGACCATTCATGTCGAAGTGGACCCAGAGGATTCACCAGTGATGTCTTCGTTGCCGCAATTCAATTTTACTTCCTCAGCCTACGCCCTGACATCTGTTAATTTAGATTTACCGAATCGCTTGGCCGATGCGTACCGAGCCTTGGGAGAGCAGGCTGTGGAGAGCAGGCCGTGGATAGCGAGCGTGTCTGGCAGTTATCTGGCTTTGCTCAGCGCCGCCGCAACCGCGTGGATGTTGAACTTCCCTCAGTTAATCCTCAAGCCACTGTGGTGAACGAAGGGTTTAATAACCATCGCAGATTAAAGCATCTATCGTTGGAGGGCTTACCTTCACTATGGGAAGCGCAGCGAATTGCCGTTGATGCTGACCTAGAACAGGCTACTCTTTCGGTCAACTGGGGTGACCCGCAAAACCCCGTGGAGATTGTGTTACGAGATTCAGCTGGGGTGCTGGTGCAGGGTAGCTACCCGGGCGTCGTTATTCGAACTAGTGATACACATCGGGTTCACAAGTTTGCTTGACCTAAATCAGGGCTCTGGAGTATCCAAATTTTTGCTCAGAAACAGCCGGTTCCAGTGGTTGCAAGTTTGGACGGAGTAAGTGTAACAACGTTGGATGCCTTTACTCTTACTGAAAATACCAAAGCAAAACTTGATCAGCCGGTGATTATTGGCGCTGTGCTTTCAGACAGCCAGCCCGTTTTAAACGCGACAATCGCAGGCATTGCTCGCAGCATTACTGGTGTAAGCTACATGGTCGTTTTGAATGATAGCGCAACAGGTAATGATCAAGTCGCCAACGATGGCTTCTATACTGGTGAATTCACGCCACCGAGCGGCGGCATTTGTAATGTAGAACTAATTGCTGAGGCGATCAACAATGGCAATAATCCAATAAGCCGAGTTGCGACTACCAGTGTCAAGGTTCCATATAGAGATCAGGATAGAGATGGAATGCCAGATCGCTGGGAATTTGCTAACGGTCTTAACATAAAACTAGACGATTCAAGGCAGGACCCAGATGGCGATGGCGCTCGAAATTTGCAGGAATGGTATTTTTCGTCTGATCCGAACAACCCAGATACCGATGGTGTGAAAGATGGCGTTGAGCTGCGTTTATTCGCAGATGTGCATTGGCCTGAAGACGATGCATCACTGCTCGTAGATACCGATGGGGACCGCATTCCAGATCGATGGGAAGACTACGCGAAAACTAATCAAAATGTTGATGACGCAAATAACGACCCCGATAATGATGGTAATACCAATTTTGAGGAATGGTTAGCCGGAACTGATCCGCACAACCCAGATAGTGACGGCGATGGTTGGTCTGATGGTGCGGAAGCAGGGCAAAATTCCGATCCCTTAGATGCCAACGATCATGATCCAAGGCCCGATGCGAAAACGCCCCCGGCGAGTGACGATGACTTAGTACAACAAATAAGAAAATACTGGTACGTCGTGCTGTGTCTCTTAATACTAATGCTCATCGTTGGTATCGTTGCGATAGTCCTGCTGCGAAGGCCGTAGCGGATTTTGCTAAACGATGACGAAACTTGAAAGGTCGATAGCCGATAATCCTGCCTCTATTGGGCTAGGGTGTCGAGTATCGACTTAGACTGGTAAGAATATTAGCTAACAGAAAACGTTTGCTGGCATTTGCTAGAGTTCTCTCAAAGGTTAGACGCCTTAAAGATCAGTGGCGTTTAAGATTGCTTAATAGCCGCCGCAAATGTAATTCTCAAGTTGATGAATGGTTGACTGTTGCTCAGAGATAATCTGCTTTACCAGATCACCAATGGTTACAATGCCAATCAGCCGGCCAGTGCCAATCACTGGAAGATGGCGAACACGTTTGCCGGTCATCAACTTCATGCAGTCTTCAATGGTGTTTTTCGATCCGACATACAGAATGTTTTTTGTCATCAAATCGCTGACCTTGGTGTTTTTAGAAGACTTTCCTTTCAGGATTAGCTTTCTAGCGTAATCACGCTCGGTGAATATACCAACTAGCTTGCCGCTTTCTAATACGAGTAAGTCACTGACGTTTTTATCAGCAATCATTTCAAGCGCATCGAAGATCGATTTATCGGGAGCAATCGACAATATTTCTCAGCCCTTGCTTGTCAGGAGGTTACCTACGTTAGTCATAATTCACCTTCATCTAGTTGGCATGTTGGGAGAATGTTTAGCAGCCAAGCCAATTTAAAATAGATCAAGGTGTGTGTTTATGCAAATTAGTTGACCTTTAGTTGACCTTTAGTTGACCTTTAGTTGACCTATGAAGTTTGCTAAATGTGTCACAAATCAAGGTCAAAATGACGTTTGAGCCTATGGCTGAGCCTGACACAGTCATAATAAGGTCTGATTTTCAGAATAGGGCAGTATTGAAAGTTTCAATCACATTTGACAAATATATCTATATATTTGTCAAATAAAATACGATTTTCTATATCAATAGCAGTATTAGTTTGACATTATGTCAGACTAACACCGCGGTATGCCAGCAGGTGATTATGTTTTTCGATTGCAACTGGGCGACGACAAGGTCGTTTTAATGGTTAATAGCCTCAATTCAGAAGTCATTTAACTCAACAGTTTTATCGTATCCGTAAGGCGTCACTGTCGACGTTCAGAATAAACTAATAAATAAACTTAACTTGCATAGATAGCGATATCCATGTAGTACTAGATGCAATGGACATCGTGACAATATCTGACATTGTTTAACGATAAACGGAAAAGTAGATCAAGGAAAAATAGCAAATGAAAACCCCAGCAAAAATTCTCTTATTACTCGCATTAACATTGTCGACAAATGTTTTCGCTTCGAGCCCACAAGAAAAATCTGTGGTATGCGAAGCTTGCCACGGGAAGGAAGGTATATCTGTCATTAATATCTATCCCAACTTGGCTAAACAAAACTCACAATACATCGAAAAGCAGCTTAAGGCATTTCGTGATGGACAAAGAGTAGACCCGATTATGTCGTCGATGGCAAAGAGCCTAACTGACGACGATATCAATGTTCTCGCTGCTTATTATTCAAGCCTTTGAACGATTTAATATTTTCAACCTAGTCAACCGAACCCTCTGGGGGAACATTTATGGAATTGGATCAAAAAAAAGGACTTCTGCCTGCTTGCCTTACACGCCGCGGCTTCCTAATAGCCGGCGGAACCGTTGCCGCGCTTCCTGCTTTATCGAGTGCGGCGGGCGTTACAGTTAGCGCAAAAAAACGGTCTTATCCGCGCAAGAAAATTGCGCTTCTTTCGGATATTGAGAACGATGTTCCTGTCTCGTTCCGTTACCCATATGATGACGAAATCTACTGCAATAGCTTTATTATCAAGCTAGGAAGTGAAGCCGGTGGCGGAGTCGGAAACGGCAATGATATAGTCGCGTTTAATAGCTTTTGCCCGCATATGGGAGGACCATTGATGGGCGTGTATAACAAGGAGCATAAAGTTGCCGGGCCGTGTCCGTTGCACCTATCTACGTTCGATCTAACTCGTCATGGCATGCTTATCTCTGGGCACGCTACTGAAAGTTTACCGCAAGTGATCCTAGAAATTAGTGAAGGAAGCGTGTACGGCGTCGGAATGATGGGACTAATTTATGGTTTCAACGACAACTTAAATTCAGCTGGAAGGGAAGCATGAGCAACAATAAAGAAAGCATCAACGATTCAGTTCCATTACCACCTAAAGACGCCAAAGTTTTCACAACCGCGTGTGATTATTGTATTACAGGGTGTGGGTATAAGGTATACCGTTGGCCGGTCGGCAAGGATGGCGACATAAATAAAGAAGGCAATGCATTTAACACTGACTTTCCAACGCCGATTCTATCAGGAGTGTGGGTTAGCCCAAACCAACACAATATCGTCAGTGTTGATGGCAAAGATCACAATGTAATAGTGATTGCCGATCATGATGCGAAAGTGGTAAACGTTGGTGGCGATCACAGCATCCGAGGCGGCACCATAGCCAAAAAGGTTTATAACCCAAATACACCGACAAAGGACCGTCTTAAATACCCGATGATCCGTATTAACGGAAAACTCGAGCGTGTTTCTTGGGACGTGGCGATAGAGGTAATGGCTGAAGTATCAAAATACGTGATTGAAAATCGCGGCCGCTCAGCATGGGCAATGAAAATGTTTTCGTATCAATACTGGGAAAACACGCATGCTCTGACTAAATTAGCATTACGAAAAATACGTACACCTGCGTGGGCAGTGCATGATCAACCGACCGGTCACGGGCCGGATACTCCTGGAATGGCGGATGCTGGCATCGATAATTTTTCCGCTAGCTATGAAGACTGGTCGACCGCAGAAGTGCTATTTATTTCGGGTACCGATCCGTTTGAAACAAAAACGATTATATATAACGAGTGGATCCTAAAAGGTATTCGCGAGCGTGGTATGAAAGTAATCTCCGTATTACCACGAAAAACAGCGGGAGCTGCGTACGCCGAGAAGATGGGTGGCTTGTACCTAGAAATAAACCCAGGGACTGACACAATCTTGCATTATGCGTTATCTCGAATCATTATGGAGAATGATTGGCAAGATTCTGATTTTGTTGAAAAATGGATCAATAATAGAGCGGAAAGTGACAACGAAGTATTTCACGCAGATGGCTTTAGTGATTATAAAGATTGGATTCTGTCATACAAATATTCAGACCTTGATTTAGCGGCCGAAATGACCGGAATTCCAAAAGAGAAGATAATTCAAGCAGCCGAGTGGATGGCAAAACCAAATGCAGATGGTAGTCGACCGAAAACATCAATTGGTTTTGAGAAAGGTTTGTATTGGTCTAATAATTATTTGAACACAGCAACGATTACCTCATTGGGTCTTATCTGTGGCGCAGGAAACCGACCGGGTCAGGTTATCTCCAGGTTCGGTGGACACCAACGCGGCATGATGCCGGGCGGCCAATATCCAGAACACGATGCACCCGGTAAATTCCCAGGCTGGAAAAAACACGGTATTGACGTTGATCAATGGGTCGAGGATGGCCGAGCGAGCTTTGCCTGGGTCATTGGCACCACGTGGACTCATGCCATGACTGCCTCGTCACACTTAGAAAAAGTGTTACGCAGAATGACCAGCGACCATAGCCAGCAACCGCAAAGGTTAGATATGGAGCATATTATCAGCACCTTTAAAAAGCGTGTTGACGAAGACGGTATGGTAATGGTTAACCAAGACATATACCCAATTAAACCGATTGGCACAGAGTTGGCTGACATCGTATTGCCCGCCGCAACCTGGGGCGAAGAAGACTTTACTCGAGCGAACGGGGAACGTCGTATTCGACTGTACCAAAAGTTCTACGATGCGCCGGGCGAAGCATTGCCCGACTGGAAGATTGCCGCCAAATTTGCTAAAAAAATGGGTTTCTCCGGCTTCGATTGGGAAACCAGCAACGATGTTTTTGAGAACGCTGCTTTTTACAACAAAGGTCGGCGCACAAGTTATGTCGCACTGGTCGAGTATGCCCGAGCACACAATAAGACCGGCCATGAGTTGCTCGCAGAGCTAGGAACAGAAGGCATTCAAGCCCCGGTTCGATGGGAAGATGGGAAATTGGTCGGCACTAAACGACTGCACGATTCTACTCTAAAGACCGGTGTATCTAACGGCTTGACCGCCATCGACTTCAGATGGCTACGAAAATTTAAAACGTCGACAGGTAGAGCTAATTTATTGAAAGCACCGTGGGAGCTGTTCGCTGATTATTGGGAGTTTATGAAGCCCAAGGACGATGAGCTCTGGGTTACTACTGGTCGAATCAACGAGTTCTGGCAGTCTGGTTTTGATGACCAAGTGCGTCGACCCTATTTACGTGCTCGCTGGCCCGACAACTGGCTTGAAATTCATCCCGAAGACGCTAAAGCGCGCGGTATTGAAAGTGGTGATCAACTGCTTATCTGGCACGATCAAATACCCGTCGAGGTGGGCGGCTATACTCATTCTAAAAAAGATACCAAAGTGCGTGGAGTTGTGCCGTTGTACGCCAATGCTGATATTGATCAACCTGACCCACTCGAAACATTACTAAACACAGATGCGAATCAATATGATGATTCAATTCGCAACCTAAATAGCGGGCATGCTGAACTCGAAGAACCAGATCCATTATTGCAGTCGATGGGTGAGCAGTTGAGTTCTTCAGAATCCGACTCAAAAGAAGGCAGTCCCGACCTACCTTCAAATCAACAAAATGAATTAGAGGATCCGATTATGAAATCGGCTGAATCAGCGATTGGGATGTCTTGGAATGATGTAAAGCCAATGACGTTTACTGAAATGCAGAAAAATGGATATATCGAAATGGATAGCGCTAGCTTCGAGGCGGTCGCGATAGTTACCGATGCCGTTAAACAGGGTGTTGCGTTTACCTATTTCAACCTGCCTTCAGCACGAAAGGGGTCGCCAAACTCCCTTGCTGGCCGCGTTTTAGATCCGGTGAGTCAACGGCCGAGGTTTAAGTTAAGCCGAGGGAATGTGAAAAAAGTAGGCGAATCTCCATTCAAGGATTCATTTACAGAGATGACCTTCAAGCCAAGAACAATAGTTTAAGGCTAAACCCCAAAGTGAAGACCTTGAAATTGAAGAGAATAGTTATGAAAACACCTAAATTAGTGTCAATTATAGTGTGGCTTGCAATGGTACTGCCACTGACTAGTTATGCCACAGAACCCATGTTGTCCGATGACCTAGAGACTCCGGATGCTCTTATTCGAGAAGTTAATCGCGGTGATGAAGGCGAAACGCTTATTCAATTAGATAAAAACCTAGAGGTAGAACAAATTACTCAAGACCCTCTTGTTGGCACGACTGCGCCTTACCCAGTGCTGGAGACCATTGATGCCGAACCTGCTGATGCAGGTTCAGCTAATACCGATGAGCAAAAACCATCTCCTACTCTGGTGCAAGAAGAAGATGTGCCAAATAGAAATACGGTGAACGAAAAAAAGCCAAAGAAAAAATGGTCGAGTGTTTTTACAAGAGAAACAGAAGCTCAGCGAACCGATCAAGAAACGCCGGATCCATTATTAGACGATCTCTAGTTCTTGGTCTTAACGCTATTTAAGCTTTACGGCTTATTCAATTTAAACTTTACCTCATTCAGAGCGCAAACCAAAAAACCGACTCTGCCCCTATTTAACCTAATGGAATATACAAAATGTCTAAGTATCTACGGATAGCATCTTACGCTTTATTATTAACCGCTGCGCAAGGCGCAAATGCAAAATCGACTATCGGTGGAATCATTTTCACTAACTCATATATCGATAAACAAGAAGTCTCTGGAAAAGATGACAGCACACAATTTGTTAGTGAACTAGCTAATAACTCGCGTTTTAGAGTGCGTTGGAGCAACGAAGACAATGTTGGTATGTATGTCGAACTCGGCCTGCGCGACGATAATGGTACACGCGTTCGTCATGCCTATGGACAATGGGAAATTAACGAACATTGGCAAATCTTAGCGGGTAAAACAAGTACGCCATTTTCTCCACTTAACCCAAGTGTCGCAATGGTTCGCAATTCTGGGCAGTCGGTGGGGAATACTAATCCATCAAGGCAGTCGCAAGTACGATTAACGCGCAAATTCCAAAACCGTAAAGGTGCGGTCGCAATTTCGTTTTCTGATCCGAACGGCGGCCCGACATTAGAAGATGCAATCACTGGTGACGCCCTTGGCGATCGCGAAAGCTCGATACCTCGTATTGATATCGGAGCTGCATTTAGTAATTTTAACTGGCAGGTATTTCCGAGTGCTTTCTATTCGGATCAGTCTTACACTAATATTAAGGGGTCAGGAAGTGATGATTCAGTTACCTCATGGGGAGCTTCGCTGGGCGTAAAAAAAGGCTTTGGTTCGGTTATATTAACCGCTGAGTATGGTGCCGGACAGAACTGGGGGAATACCCGTATGTCGACCAGTGGTTCATCTGCCGGCGATAACGCGGGTGTATTTACCTTGGCTCGAAATGGCGCAACGTCGATTGCAGACAACGATAACCAAGGAGGCTGGGTTGATCTGGGTTTTCGTTTTAAACATGGTGAAACTAAAGGTGTTATTCACATTATTGCTGGAGAATTAAGCAGTGAGGTTGATGATCTTGGCATAGAGTACAACAGCAGTATGATCGGCATAAGTGTGCCTATCGATTTGCCGTGGATTGCCCGAGGTTTTCGAATTCGCCCTGAAGTTTTCATATTTGACGATGATAGAACTCCATCTCAGCTGAACGCATCGGGCGTCAGTCAAGATAGCAAACAAACAATCGCCGGTGTACAGCTACAATATACTTTCTAGGCTGCAGTATAGTTAGGCATTGATTGGGGTAACTACGGATGGTTCACCCCATCAAACAATTAGACCGTTAAACAATAAATAGAACACTCGTAGAGTCCTCAGCATAACTCTACGAACGAATAAACATTGATATTAATCGGTTACTACTGCACGGCGCCCGCTGCACGGCGCCCGCTGCACGGCGCCCGCCATCAGTTTCTTACTTAGATACTTTCTTAGATTGTTTATCCACATACCAAGCCAATGCTCGATCCACATAATTTTTCGGTGCTTGCTCTTCGACACCGGTGTTGGCTTGTGTTGATGCTGATAAGTCGATTAAGCCACCGCCGGCACGATAAAGCTCGGAATACATTTCCAACACCTTTTTCTTGATCATGCCGCGTAACGGTACGTGTGCCATCATTCCATAGGTAGCGGCCTGGCCTTGATTTGCTAGTTCGGGGTTGGCCTTAACAATTTCTACCGCTGCTTTTAAATCAATTAAGTATTCATCAACTGCTTTTAGGTGTTGAGCCGTTACCATCGCGTGCAGGCCGTCTGGCTTTTGGTTTCTATTAACCTTCCAACCTTTGCCATCCATTTGATCGCCAACGGCAAAAATATTGACGTTGGCATCGCGTGACTTGTATGCGAAAAGAGGGCCTTGCGGATTTTCCATAATCTCAAGTTCTGGGATACTTGTGATACCGTGCTTCAATTTATTAACCGCCTGCAGTGTCTCATCGGCTAGCTTTTTGTAACCATCAATAGCAAAGTATTGCAGTGCTGCCCACGCGCCAGCGTAGGCACCACTAAGACGAGTACCTAGCAAAGCTGATGATGCAAACACGCCTCCTGACCAGTTTGGCTGCGCGAATATTTGATAACGCAAGTAATCTAGATTGCGATAGGTGATGGTACTGGCTCCTTTTGCGGCGTATCCATATTTATGAATATCGGCGGAAATAGAGGTTACACCAGGTACGCGATAATCCCACTTCGGAATGTCTTCTCCGTTCATTTCCATAAAGGGTAAAATAAAACCGCCAACACAGGCATCGACATGCAAGGGAATATTATGTTGTTGTGCAATTTTACCTATCGCCTCAATCGGATCAATCGTGCCATGAGGATGCTCAGGTGCGCTCCTTAAAATCATAACGGTATTACGGTTAATCATTTTTTTAAGTTTTTTAAGATCGGGCACTAGATTGTCATCCAATGGTACTTGGCGAATTTTGACGCCAAAATATTCACTGGCCTTATACCAAGCTACATGAGCGGTTTCTGGAATAATCATTTCAGGTTTTTTAACTCGTCGCTTGTCTTTTTCCATGTCGCGATAGGTTTTTACCGCCAGCAAGCAACTCTCCGTGCCGCCCGAGTTTACCAGTCCACAGACTTCGTCAGTGGCATTTAAAATACTGGCGGTTGCGCTGATAATCTCGTTTTCCATTTTTTCAGGCTTTTAAACCCGGTTCGGTTTAAGCCATTTTCGGACGAGTATTTGAAATAGGAATCCTTTAATAGTTGCTGGTGCGCTTCATAATGTCTATTTGAAGAAGTTTTTGTCAAATGAGACCTCAGCATAACTCGACGAATGAATAAATACAGGACAGAATGGTCGTGTCTAAGACCGCACAGCGTTGCGGCTGTATTCTAAAACTGAGTCGGTAAATACTTTAGTTTGCATTACAGCCGCATAAATGGAATAGTCAACCAATAAGTAAGATGTTAAGTGGACATAAATCAAAGGACTGACTCTGCCCTGATGTCATGTGTGAGCTTCACTGTGACAAAGCAGTGCTAAATTAATGGGTTCACCATGCGGCCTATTGCTAATCACCAACCAAGAAAAAGTTTGTCAATGAATACAATACTTTCAGTTATAGCACTCTGCGCGTTTAGCTCTATAGCCTTTGCTCACGGCATGTCTGCCGAGGATCAAGCGCGGATTGTTAATGGGGGTTATCTAGAATATATGCGCTTAGGCGCGACTCATATGCTTTCGGGATATGATCACCTTCTGTTTTTATTTGGTGTGGTTTTCTTTCTTACGCGATTTACAGATATACTAAAATTCATCACTGCCTTTACGATTGGCCACTCAATCACCTTAGTTTTTGCCACGCTCTACGGCATCAAGGCAAACTACTACCTAATTGACGCGGTAATTGCCTTAACGGTTTGTTATAAGGCGTTTGATAATCTCGGTGGCTTTAAAAGATATTTGCAGATGTCATCGCCAAATTTACTCGGTATGGTATTTCTATTTGGCCTAATTCATGGCTTCGGTTTATCGACGCGGCTGCAGCAACTTCCATTGGGTGACAGCGGTCTAGTTGTGAAAATTCTTTCCTTTAATGTCGGCGTCGAAGCTGGGCAGATTGTGGCGCTAGCTATTATGCTATTGATTCTCGCTGCCTGGCGAAAGCGTAAGTCGTTTACCCAGTTTAGTCGAGCCTGTAACGTTGCTCTAATGATTGCCGGCGGCTTACTACTGCTAACGCAGCTGCACGGATATCAACATACGCAGCAACCAGATGATTACCCGTTAAACCAAGACGACCATCAACATGTTCATGACGCTATGGATGCTCAAACAACGCCGCTATCTAACTACCCAAAAAAGCTCAATCTTGATCTGAACATCGATGATTCTATTCCCCTTGCTCCAGAGCAAGAGACCGAGCATTCGCATGATGGCAAAAGTTCCCACAGACACTAACTAGCCACACCATTCACCGAGATAAACGACATGAAAATTTTAAGACCATTTTTACTTGCTAGCCTATTTTTTGCCACGCAGACTGCAGATGCTCACGGAGATCATGAGCATCAAGAACCTCGCGCTATTTCCGAATCGGTGGCCCTCATAATTGCGCAGCGTGCTACAACGAGTATGTCAAAAAAAGATGCTGGGCTAGGTTTCGGTCAGCTGAATGACAGCTGGTCTGAGCGGCCTAAAATAGATTTGTCTATGCACAAGCAAGGCAAAGGGTATTACGTCGTTTCTGTGCTAAATAGCAACGAAGAAAAGACAGTCTATGTCTTGATGTCGAATTTTGGCGAAGTATACGACGCTAACTTTATCGGCGAATTTAATGGTATCGAGTGACTCGAACTAAAGACCGCTTTGCGGTCTGTGCTCGGCTTGCCACTTTATTGGTTTGCCCAAAAATGCTTTCTATCAAAAGTAAGACGCCTTTGTATTTAAGGAGCCTTTGCATTGATAAATAGGTAGGCTCAGAGTTTTGATAGCTCAAATATCAGCATCTTAAAAAACTGTTTCTTTAAGTATTTAATTGACAAACAATAACTTAACTGATTAGCTGAACTCAGTTAGGAAACTTGCTGCGGGATGCAACGGGTAAACGGCGCATTCAAATAATTGTGCCGATGTGTTGGGTTTGTATACTGGTGCTTCCCCATTGGCTGCTATAGCGAGTGCAGCATTGATAGTCCTCGACGTATTTGGACTGTTAAAAAGCTATCGTTAGACGTTTAATAAAATAAAAAGGGGAAAGGAGATGAGCTATTTAACCGCGGTACTGGCCTTTTCGGCGGTGATGATTGTATTGGCTACTTTAGCCACAGTGATAGTCGAGGCGTTTCACAAAGTGGTTGGAGCGCGTGCTAACAATTTTCAAGAAATGCTGACAAAACTATATGCCGACGTGATTGTGCCAAAATTGGAAAAAGAATCGGCGCAGGCCATTCAACCGATAGAGGAGGATGCCCGAACTTTTGTCGAGACTATCACGCGTAATCCTGCGATACAAAAGGTTGGTCTGCTGAGGCGACTGCCAATTTTTAAAAACTTGATTAAAACTAAATACGCGTCAGATTTCGAACAACTAACGACTCGTCAATTTATCGAACAATTCAGGGATACACCGGCAGCCGCAAAAATAAGGGCTGTTGCCGACCTCGAAGCTCAGAAAATTATTAAGCATATCGCTTACGAATTCGAGCGCTATGGCCAAGCTGCATCGATGTACTTCCAACGGCGCGCGACATTTTTATCGATAATTGCATCGTTGCTACTGGCTTTCACCTTAAATATTGATGCGATTAGTCTTTATCAAGGACTGGCAAAAGACAGAGCATTGTCGGAGAAAGTCATCGCAGAAGTAAATGTTGGGCTGCTTCAGAAGATCTACGAAGCGAGGATACAACAAAGCAGTGATAACAATGCTAAAGTAGAACTGGATAAGATTAAACAAGAAATTTTGCAGGACACCGCCAAAATAGACGAGTTAGGATTGCCAATTGGTCACGCATACTTTCCGTTTTGTGACAAAGGCTTGGCCGCAGATTTTGTTGATGCTCGATGCAGTGATTTCGAGATACCGACACTGATTAATCTCACCGATAAACCCAATTCAGTGCTGTCTAACCTAGAGAATTTTCTCAATGGCGTAGCCGCCGTGCTGAGTCATAGTGAGGGCTATGTATGGATTCTTCGCACCTTACTTACTGGCATGTTAATTGGTCTGGGTGCGCCGTTTTGGTTTAAAACCTATGGTTTTATCGTGCAATTTGTTCCGGGGCGGCAGGCGCCTCCAGAAGATTCGCTAAGCGATCGACAAAACGCCAGTCCGGCACCAAAAAACTCGCAGATAGAGTTTGTCATAAGCCATGATTCAGGCCCTGTGGTCGGGGACACAATAGCCTTAACGGAAAAAGAGAGTACGGCCAAAACTACCCAAGGAGAAGCGATTAGGCAAGTAAACGATGCTAAGGATCAAGTCCAGACGCTAACAAAAAAAATCCCATCTAATATCCATGCTTTTTCGAAGACAGGGCTCTCAGCAAGTGACTTGCACTCCATTCTTACGTCCGACGGTTTAAAAAAGGAATAGACAGGTCTACCGAATGAGGATATCCAAAGTCACAATAAATTTAGCATGTCAAATGACGCAAAATACATCAAATCGCAGAATTAGAGTGTAGACACTCTAATTGTCCTAATATCCATCACAGGCAAATACCTTCGCCGTAAGTCATGTCTATTTTTATAAGACACGTACTTATATAGTGATCTATATGGGGCGGTGATGGCCATCATGTCGCTGGTGTGATGCCTTGGCTTTCAGGGCAAAGCGCTATTGATCGGTGCGATCGGATCCTTGTTTGTAGTTAAAGCCGAGTATGTCGATAAAAGGGAGCTGAAATATGCCTTTGTCGGCGGCGACAGAAATATTCCTCTTGGCGCCATTTCGTTAACCGAAAATGTAATGATGATGGCAATGGAGATATGGGCGGTGATTAATTTGCTTAGTTAAGTCTTCGCCGATCAAGTAGTTAAAACCACATTAGCCGTTAAAAATGTCCAGCAAGAGTGCTTGACTTAGAGCGCACTCTAAGGCGTATGATGCCGATGTATGAATAACGTATTTGCAAAATTTGTGACTCTGATTGTGTTGCTCTGTCACACAGCGAGCGCTAGTGTTGCCGCTATGCATGCGCTTCCTGTTTCGATGGGGCGTCGACTCGTCAACATCGTCCGTTGGACTACAGGGCGCTGAGGTCGCTTACGGTTGTCACCAGAACCAAAGTAGCAGTGATCAGGCAGCGTCGCAATCAACCAGTGCTTGTAAGATATTCTGCGTTGCGATGACAAACGTTGTTTCAAACAATTTGCTTCATCTTGAGACAACCTCGAATACAAACATGCAGATTGAGTTCAGGCCTACTGAAACCGCTGGCTTGCAGCCATCTATGGAGCCCCAACCTCCCCAATAGCCTTTCTAACACTAATTCATTTTTTAATTAAACTAATTTTGTTAGGAGGGTCGTATGACCACCCCCGCTTCAACTTCCCGACGTCGGTTTGTAACCGGTCTAGCTTCTACTACGGCCCTTGGGTTATTGAATTCAGCTGGATTCGTTAATGCGGCTGAACGCTTGGCTCATTCTTTTACAACTCAACCCACGCTTAGTGGTAAGGGTTTTACCCTAGACATCGGCTTATACCCCGGTTAACTTCACCGGTAAGACAATACAGACCACCGGCATTAATGGATCGGTTCCAGCACCGGTACTGCGTTGCAAAGAGGGCGATCGGGTGAAGCTCAATGTGCGCAATAATCTCGCCGTGGACAGCTCTATTCATTGGCACGGCATTATTTTGCCTACTAATATGGAAGGTGTTCCAGGCCTAAGCTTTGCTGGTATCAAGCCCGGCGAATCCTATCATTATGAGTTTAATGTAAATCAACGTGGCACCTATTGGTACCATAGTTATTCCGGTTTCCAGGAGCAAACTGTTCTATACGGAGCTATTGTAGTCGAGCCTAATGAGCCCGCTCCCTATCACTATGATCGGGACTACGTTGTGTTGCTCAGTGATTGGAGCGACCAAACACCGGAAAAAGTCTACGCCGACTTGAAAAAGATGCCTGCTATCTACAGCGCCAATGAGAGAACTCTGCAAGACTTAGCGGCAGATGTGAATCAAAAAGGCTTGGCAAGGCATTAGTAGAGTCGCAGTATGTGGAACAACATGCGCATGTCGGATACCGACATATCCGATGTTACTGGCAAAATTTATACCTTTCTTATGAACGGACGCACACCGGCCGATGGCTGGACGGGCCAATTTAAAAAGGGCGAGAAATTTTTGTTACGCGTGATAAACGGCTCTGCTATGACGTTTTTTGATGTGCGAATATCCGGTTTAAAAATGACTGTTGTCGCGTCCGACGTGAATTATATTCAACCAGTAACGGTGGATGAATTTAGAATTGGTGTTGCAGAAACATACGATGTAATCGTTGAACCCAGCTCTGAACAGGCTTATACCTTATTTTGCCAAGCAATTGATCGCTCTGGTTATGCACGATGAACGCTAACGCCAGATGCTTCTTTAGTCGCGCAAATACCTGAAATGGATGAAGATCCGATTTTGGCTCATACTGATATGGGAATGAGTATGGGTGGCATGTCGATGGATGCAATTAGTGCTGGCGGTTGTTCACCAGAACATGCAGCGATGGGCCATTGTGAGGTTCCTGAACATGCCAACTAGCGAACCTGTGTGTACACAAAAGCACGCTAGAATGGGGCACTGTCAAACGTCCAAGCAAATACACGAGTTTGCAACCGGCAAGGCGGGCTTCGAATCTTCCATGCCTGTGACCTCAAGCGGTATAACTATGGGGCCTCAAATAGAAGGCATGGCTGCTGGTGCACAGTACCGTTTAGATGACCCCGGGGTTGGCCTGCGTAATAACGGACGCCGAGTGCTAACGTACGCGGATGTATTTAATTTAACTAGAACGCTAGATCCACGAGAGCCAAGTCGAGAAATTCAATTAATCTCACCGGCAACATGGGGCGATACATGGGGCGATACATGGGGCGATACATGTGGTCAATCGACGGCGTAAAATATAAAGACGCCGATCCTTTATTGATGACCGATGGCGAACGCCTACCAATCACCTTGGTAAATGACACGATGATGAATCATCCGATGCATTTACACGGCGTATGGAGCGACCTCGAGACCGGAGATGCTGACTATATTCCGCGTAAACACACAGTAATTGTTCAGCCCGGCTCGAAAATAAGCTACTTGGTTACCGCCGATGCCATCGGAAAGTGGGCGTATCACTGTCACTTGATGTATCACATGCCGGGCATGTTTCGTGAAGTACACATTTCTTAAGGAGTCGGTTATGAAGAATTTATTTATGTGTTTGCTGTCGCCGGTTCAGGTCTCGTTGGCAGCAATGGGCGATGACCCATGGTTGACTAAGGTCATGACCGAGGTCGAATATTTGCAAGACAATGGTGAAGGTGTTCTCGAATGGAATATTGACGCTTGGGCAGGTCGAGATTTGTCCAAGTTTTGGATTAAGAGCTCCGGCGAATACGCGTATTCTGAATTTGAAGATGCGAATATCGAGTTTGTTTATAGCCGAGCCGTTAGTCTTATTGGGATCAGCAGTTTGGCGTGCGCCATGACTTCAAGCCTGATACGGATGGCGACAACCGTAACTGGGTTTCCTATGGTTATATCGGTACCGCGCCGTACTTCATTGAGGTGGACGCGCGAGTGTTTGTCGGTGAGGATTCCAGCAGTCAGCTTTTGATTGAACTCGAGCGGGAGCTGATGTTGACTCAAGAATGGGTACTCACGCCTGAATTAGACATCGTTGCCAATGGCAATTCGAATCAGAAATATCAGGAGGGCTCTGGTCTGGCTGAAGCCGAATTCAGTTTGAGACTTGGCTACGAGCGCGATGGTAATCGCAAGTTTCAGCCGTTTGTAGGCATCACCGCACGGTAAACCTTCGGCAAGACAAAAGGCTTCGCTAAGGCACGAGGCCTAGCTAGCGGGAGCCTTGAAGCCATAATTGGCATTAATTCTTGGTTCTAACGTAAATTCAATTTAATTTTAACTATAGAGAAATACAATGAATACAAAATCAACATTAATGATCAAAGCCTTGCTGACACTTTTTATTTCAACATCATCAATCGCTCACGACCGATCATTACACACGTCGAACAAAGAGAAGCCAAACTGCCAATCGATGCACGAGATGGACTCATCAGAGATGGATATGAACGATCCAGTGACGCTGGCAATGATCAAGCAGTGTGGCAAGCCCGGTATCAAAGAGCACCACGCACAAGAAGACGAGAAGCCCACCTGTACTGTAGAGCATGCCAAGCTCGGTCATTGCTGGTTAGACGAGAGTGTAAATCAAGCGCAAGGCCAACAGTCTAAGGATAGCGAGCATGACCATGATTAAGGCTATTTTCGCAATGGTGGTTATTGTGCTCATCTCTGCCGCCGCCTTTATTTACTCAGGCTTATACCCGATGGGTGCTGACGACCAACATAACAAAATCACCTATTGGGCACTCGAAACAATGCGTGAAAATTCGATCGCTCGCTCAGCTAGGGGTATAGAGGTTCCTGAATTGGGTGATCCGTCGCTGTTGTTGATGGGGGGGCTGATTACAACGATATGTGCTCAGCTTGCCATCTCAAGCCGGGTCTTAGCGAAAATGACATGACAATCGGTCTGTACCCGAGCCCGCCCAACCTCGCCAGCAAGCTCGATGAACATGGACTTCAGCATGATGATCGCTTGACCAAAGAGAAGGCTGCGCAGCGTAATTTTTGGATTATCAAGCACGGCATTAAAGCCAGCGGCATGCCAGCTTGGGGGCCAACGCACAGTGACGATCGAATTTGGGGCATGGTGGCCTTCTTAGAAAAACTTCCAGAGCTAACGAGTAGCCAAGATCAAATATTGACGGCCAGATCAACCGAGACTAGCAGCGGTCACCACTGGTTTTGAGCATCCATTTTTATATCGAAAGTCGGGGACTCGATTGAAACCTTGAGTTTGCATGCGAATAGAGTAGACGAGACCTTAGCATAACTCGATGAGCGGACAAAAATGCCCGTAACGGTGTTACTTGGGTTGAACTTTCTTCACTTTTCGTTGAAAAATTTGCCAATTGCTTCTGTATTGCTCTAATAAGTAAAATTGACATAGTTAGCCTAGAAACGGCTTTTAATAACTCCTAGAATGAAAAAAAGCTTAAAATTATCGAGTTTAACAATATCAAACCTAATAATTATATAGAGGATCAGTATGACCTACGTTGATGCATTTGTAGCAGCTGTCCCAACCAAAAATAAAACGGCCTATTTAAAACATGCAGAAATTTCAGGCGTGATATTCAAAGATCATGGTGCCATCAGCGTGATCGAATGTTGGGGTGATGACGTGCCTGATGGTGAAATTACCTCATTGCCTATGGCAGTAAAGTGTAAGGCAGATGAAACTGTGGTTTTTTCTTGGATAACGTGGCCGTCAAAAGAAGACCGTAATGATGGAACGCAAAAGATGATGGAAGATGAACGTATGAGTGATGAAAATAATCCAATGCCTTTCGATGGGAAGCGCTTAATATATGGTGGTTTTCAAATCATTCTTGAGTCCTAGCGGTAACAAAGCTTAAGGGTGCCACACACGACCTAGATAAGCTGATTGCTAGTGTCGACTTCGAACGTTGCAAATCATGATTTATTGTGCAAGAATTTTCTTTGCTGCTATTACCGAATATTCACTTAAATCTGATCAGCTGAGCTATAACCTTGGATCTTGCGAAATTGCTAACAAATAGTATCAACACTTGGTTTGACCCTGTGACCAATCATAGGTCTACTGAGGTTGAGCTTTATCAAATTTATGAACCTTATTGTTTTTGATCTAGACGGCACTCTGCTAAACGACACATCGGAGATTTCACTCTTTACGAAAGAGACGCTTAGCTTGTTGAGAGAAAAAGATATCGCCTATACCGTAGCGACAGGGAGGACTTTGCTTTCTGCTCAGCCGATTATCGATGCCCACAATTTTGACTTGCCGCAAATTTATAATAATGGCGTAACTATTTGGGATCCTAAGTCACAACAACTTACCTTAGAAAACCTACTCGATAGTATCGAAATTTCTACGATTATTGACGTTGCACAAGCACGAGGTATAACGCCTTTTGTCAACGTAATCGATACCCAGGGTCAGCATTATATTTTCCATACCGAGGCACGTCACGATATAGAAAAAGAACTTATCTATAAATATTTTTCTAAAACTAAGGCTAAACTTTTGCCTATCGAGACATTACCCGCCAATAGCCAAGTCACTAACATCAGTATGATTGGACCCAATAAGCTAATATATGACATGTGGTTAGAGCTCAACACACGTAAAAATTTAATTGCTTATTCTGGACCATCAATACAGGGAAACAACTTTAGTTGGATGGATGTTCATCATTGTGATGCGAGTAAGGGCAATGCCGTTACTAATTTAAAAATGCAATTAGGAGCTAGCAACGTTATTTGTTTTGGCGATAGTGATAACGACGCAAGCATGTTTGCCTTTGCTGATGAAAGTTACGCTCCGGAAAATGCTAAGCTCGAAGTTAAAAAATCAGCAAGCGGAGTAATCGGTCACAATCATGCGGATGGTATAGCCCATTTTTTGCGTGAGCGTTTTTCGCTATAACGCAAGGAAAAAGGCGGCTGAAGTCTGATCTATTGTTAAGCGCTAATAATTCGCGATAGAGTTTATGTCGAAACCTAGATTGGTGCTGTAAGTAACTGTTTGTTAATTGATTATTGCGATATTATGATATGTATTTCCGGCCGAATAATGGTGCCCGTAGATGTCAAGTCGGAAGAAGATAAGGTTTCTCTAGCGTGCTTTTTGAAGGAAGTGATACCAGATCTTTATATCGATGCTGACTACCACTTTGGTAAGACTTTGGCCCTGTGCATTCTGCTAAAAAATTGATCATAACGAGCTGTAAAAGCTGTTACTTTATGAAACTCAATCAACCGTTTTGGAAGCAGCCCCTTTGTTACCTGTTGTCGATGTTTATTCAACCTTAGTTGAAACCCTTAAATCGCATGACATTGCTCTGCTACAAGCGCCTCCTGGCGCAGGTAAGTCTACTTGGTTGCCCTTACAACTCATACGTGATGGGGTGTTTCAACATATTGTGATGCTTGAGCCAAGGAGGCTTGCGGCTCGGAATATAGCCAACTACTTGGCTAAGCTTCAAAATGAGAAGCTTGGCATGAGTATTGGCCTGAGAATTCGTCAAGAAAAGCACGTTAGTTCACGTACCAAATTAGAGATCGTGACCGAAGGTATGCTGACCCGCATGTTGCAGAATGATCCTGAGTTGAGCGGTGTTGACTGCATCATATTTGATGAGTTTCATGAGCGCTCTGTTGCGGTAGATACCGCCTTGGCTTTTGCCCTTGAGACCCAAGAGGCGTTAAGGGATGATTTAACCATATTGCTGATGTCGGCGACCTTAGATGCCGACAGGATAGTTGCCAAGTTCGATTGCCCTGTGATCAGCTCTGAAGGCCGCAGTTATCCTATCGATGAAGTTTATCACCCGCTAAGAGATGATAAGCGCTGGTTAGATGAGATGCCGCTGTTGATTAAAAAAGCGGTAACAGAGCACAAGGGTAGTTGCTTAGTCTTTCTCCCCGGCCAACGCGAAATCAACCGAGTTGCCCAGCAACTTGTTGGTCTTGATGGCAACATTCTTGTCTGCCCTTTATATGGTGATCAAAGCAAAGCGGTGCAGCAAGCGGCTATTGCTCCTAGCAGAAATGGTCAACGAAAAATTGTATTGGCGACTAATGTAGCTGAGACCAGTTTAACCATCGAAGGTATTCGTATTGTTGTTGATAGCGGTAAGAAGCGTGCGGCGAACTTTAATTTAAACACCGGTGTCACTGAGCTTAAAACGGTTAACATTTCTATGTCATCGGCGATTCAGCGGGCAGGGCGGGCAGGGCGTATCGAGCCTGGAGTTGTGTACAGACTCGGCTCTAAAGAAACTTTCAATCGTCGAGAGCTGCACGACATACCTGACATTCTATCGTCGGATATTAGTCCGCTAATTTTAGAAACCAAACAGTGGGGCGCCGATTTAAGTGAATTAACGTTTTTAGATCCACCGAGCGAGGCACAACAACAGCAAGGCAATGATTTACTTTTCATGTTGGAAGCCGTGGACGAGCAAAGTAGACTAACTGCGCTCGGAAAACAAATACTTCAACTAGGCACCGACATCCGCTGGGCGCACATGTTGATTAAAGCCACGCTATTGGACTCTACGCTTGCGGGTATTGAAATATTAAGTATCTACCTATTAGCATTACTCGATAGCCGTGTGAGCCGTGAAGCCGAACTTAGCTCCGGCTTGCAAGCTCAACTCCATTCACCTCACCCTGCATTTACTAAACAACTTAATTTTTGGTTAAGGAGATTGAACCATAAGCCGTGTTCGCATTTAAAGATTTCATTTCTTCCCTTGTTGGTCGCTTTAGCCTATCCAGATAGATTGGCAAAAAGACGCGGCGAAGGTTATGTATTGGCCAATGGTGCGGGTGTAGATTGCCATCGTGAGTACTGGCTTAACGACGAATATATCGCTATTGCGGAGCTGGGAGGACAGCAAGGTAAACATATTTTTTCAGCTATTTCTGTCGACATACATCAACTCGAAGAAACACTCCCTCACCTTTTTCGGCAGCGGCGTGTGTGTGAGTTTAATGAAAAGAGTGGGCGCTTTTTGCATGAAAACCGACTAATGCTTAATGCAATTGTGGTTAATAGAAAAACCATTAACACCGCCATTGATGAAGAGATTAGAACCACAGCTTGGATTAATCTAATACAGAGAAATGGCTTCGGTCTATTTCTTTGTTTTACCAATAACGTCGCCGAAAGAGACCGCAACGAATGCAGCCAACTATTAACCCGAATGACCTTGGCGCATCAGTACTTTCCTAAAGAATACCCAGAAATTAGTGAAACCGTTTTATTAACCAGCCTAGAAACCTGGTTATCTCCTTTTTTAAGTGAGGTTAAAAGTCTAGATCAATTGAAAAGAGTGAACCTGGTCGAACCCTTAAAAAACTGTTTCAATTGGAATTTACAAACAGCGCTCGATTTACTGCTTCCCAAGCGTGTGAGTGTGCCTAGTGGTTCAAATATACCGATTAGCTATCAGCTTGTTGGCCCGGCTAAATTATCGGTACGCATGCAAGAAGTATATGGTCTCTCATCAACGCCTCAGTTATGCAAAGGAAAGGTGCTTTTATTGATAGATTTGCTCTCGCCAGCGCGCCGATCCTTGCAGATAACACAAGACCTCGAGGGTTTTTGGAAAGGCAGTTACCAGTCAATTCAAAAAGAGATGAAAGGCCGCTACCCTAGACATTTTTGGCCTGACAATCCTGAAAAAGCAAAAGCCACGAGTAAAACTAAAGCTAAAATGTAGGAGTCTAGCAACTAGGTTTTAAGCTACTTTACTGGCAAATGGTTTGTTGAGCAAAAGCTCAACAGGGAAAGGCTAGAGCGGTAAGTTAAAACTCGGTGCTTTATCTGGGGGGTAACTTTGCGATCACGATAGTAACCGTTTCGGCTAATTTTTCTGGGTTAGAAAACAGCTGTTTTTGATCTTCATTATTGGCCGTCTTAGAAATTTTTAAATGCCAAATTGGCACTTACTTCGAGCATCGAAAACGTCAAGCGCGACGACGCTTTCGTTGAAACCTCGCGTATAAGATACATCGAGCTCCATATCAAAATAATAAGGGTGATATTGCGCCCCCTACATCCTAGATTTAAGAGTTAGGCACTGACTAGCAGGCTGCAAGGATATCGGTAGCAAAGAGTAAGATTAGATTTTTCATTAGAATCATGGCGGCTGATAGGGTTATCAAAACCGGTGAGTTTCTCAAGCGATATTGAAGATACCGACTTTGGGTGGCACTTCGAGCACCACCCAAACTGACCTTGTCCAGTTATGCAGCTCTGTGCCATTCGAACTGTTGAAAAGGCTTATCTACTGGCGTCTTAGCCAAATGGTTAGTGTAATTCGACATGATTTTTTGCGCTATGCCAAGGACAACTTCGAGGATTTGACGTTGAGAGAATCCAGCGTCTACGAACGCTTTCACTGCGGTTTCATCTACGTTGCCGCGATTGCGAACTACGTTGAGGGTAAAAGTACGTAGCGCTTCCAGTCGCTCATTCGGCAAAGGCGATTCGTTACGTAGAGCGTCGGTGATCGTGTCATCTATCCCCATGCTATTGGCGATAGCGGTATGTGCGGGAACGCAATAGTGACAAGCATGTTCTACGTTGATGGTTTGCCAGATAACGGTGACCTCGTCTTGATCGAAACTCGAATTCACAAATAACTCATGGAGCGATTTGTATGCCTCTAAGAGTCCGGGTGCTTCTGCCATCACAGCATGTAGGCCAGGGATCATGCCAAAATCGCTTTGAGATTTTGCAAGCATCGCCTTGCTGCCCTCTGGGGCGGTTTCTTCGTTGTGTAAAGTAAAGTTAGTCATATCGTTCTCGGGTTGGAGGCTACTGGGTTTGTTTATACTGGTCGGTATAGACTATCGTAGATTATATCGATCGGTCAACAAAAATGTGAAAATAGCAAAATCATTCCTGAACAATGTTTCCTGATATAAACCATAAGAACGATAAGAACGACTTTGGCTTTTGATGAGAGCCAAGAATGAGGCATTTGTCATAGCGGCAGGATTGCCAATGCTTGAACGAATGGTTTAGACATGCTATAAAATTGATCAAATCAATACGAGCAAATATCGCGATGCCTTGGGAAAAATCATTTAACGAGCAAGAAGTACTCGATAAAGCCATGGATGTTTTTTGGCAAAAAGGGTTTGATTCTACCTCTATTGCGGATTTAATCGAGAACACTGGACTTAATCGTGGGAGTCTTTACAACGCCTATGGTGGAAAGCAACAACTTTTTGTTAAAGCGCTATTGAACTACGATCAGACTCGATTGCAAGCGTTAGCTGGCTTGGAGGCCTTGGATGATCCCAACAAGGCCATCTCTAAATTCTTCGATAGTAATGTCTCCATTAGCGTTGCGGACCCAGACCTCAAGGGCTGTTTCTTATTTAACACGGCTTTGGATGTTTACGCCCACGATCAACAGGTAAATCAAATTGTGACTAATGGCGTAGCTCAGATTGACGCATTTTTGCGCCGCAGTATTGAGGTTGGTCAGGCGCGAGGCACTATCCGAGCGGATCTTGTGGCGGCCGATACGGCTAAAACCTTGGTTGCCTTAGCGTTAGCGATACGGGTATTGAGTCGAGGTGTGTTTAATCAAGAGGCGCTGCAAACAATTGCAGATCAAGCAAAGCGGCTAATTAGCATACCAACATCTACTGCGCTTGAAGATCAATAGTCAATTTCTCCTAAACGTAGGCCGGTAAAGCTAAGAAGATGGCATTACATCAAGGTCTAAAAAGTATCTTTGGTTCTCTATGAGATATCAGCATAACTCAAGCAGACGCTTGACAAGCTCAAATTGCTAGCGTTTACTGTCAACCCCAATTTACTGATGACGGGTTTATTCATGATGGATTTGATAGGTAAAATACGATGTTAGTAGGGATGAGTGTTAAACCGGTCAAATTTATTATCTGACAAGGAATATGGTTTAACACTATGGAAAAAGCACTATCGAAGGACAGGCGTGTTATCAAACTAAGTTAAGGCAAAGGCAAAGAATAGACTATGCGCGATCTCGTGTTCTGAGCTCGCTAGACATGTCTATTTCTCTACAGAATATTGCTGAATCGAGTTGTTATTCCCCAGTACATTTTCAGTCGATTTTTTCTGAGAATATGGGCGAAACTTTCAGCGAATACGTATTACGACATCGATTATTTTTGGCTGAAAGGCGATTGATAGAAACTCATGAAAAGCTGAATGATCTTGCCGCTCTTGCGGGTTTTTCGAGCCAAGCAAATTTCACTCGAGCCTTTAAGCAATGGTTTGACCTTTCACCGGTTAGATATCGTCGACAATATTTTGGCGATAAGCGTCCGCCAAGCGTAAAGTCAAAACAAAAAGACGAACTAGTTCGGCACCAAAATTAGAATACCATTCCCAATGTTCTCTGTTAGGATGTTCCGTTAAGGGCTTTATGTCGGCCCAATATGGCCATACGCTATGGGCTGCAATGGGCCAACTTTGCGACATCGTTTTCGGTTCGAAGGGTGCCATTCCACTTTCCTCGAAGCCAATCTATCTGGCTCTCGATGTTATGGACCTTACACGCTTGGAAGATGGCACAAAAATGGCGGCGGTACAAACAGATAAGAGTCTCGTTTCAGCGGAATCACATCCCTATATTTACGAATTCTCGGGCGGCCTATACGCAACATTTTCACACCAAGGTCTATTGCCTGAGCAAACGTTAAATATTGGGATGTTTGATTGGTTATCGGTTAGTCACTATAGATTTGATTGGACAAGGCCTGTCATCATGGGGTCAGGGAAGTTATCTCTGGATAGTTTTACACGCGATAGAACTAAAACAAGCCTCGGACCTGGCGAGTGCGTTTTTTCTGATGGTTTGGGAATGAGCGTATCGGAAATTGAAAGGGTGAAAATCGATATAAGCCTGCCTATTTTAGTTAATTCCGAACCCAGTTCCTAGCTCCTAGCTCCCAGTTCTTCGTGCGGCTTTAACGACGCCTTTAACGAGGCAGCCTTAACTTTATAGCGTTCAAGACTGAGCTCTTGATGGCGCTCAAGACTGAGCTCTTGATGGCGCTCAAGACTGAGCTAAGGATTTAGTCAGTTTTGAACGCCGAAATAATATCAGGCTTTTTAGAGGAGGGCCGTTTGATTATCTTTGGCGTGCTCATTCTGCCGCCCTCATGTCTTGGGTTTTACAATCAGGTCTATTATCCTGAAATTAATACTGCGCGTTCCCACATGCTAACAAAGCGCTCTGCTGAGCAACCGAGATGATCAAGCTAGCGTTGCGGGACACCTATATTTTGCAGATCCAACATTAGCTCAGGCAGCAGCCCAACATGAGCTAATCCTTTGCGTTGAATGCCTTGTGTCGCCGGGTCGCTGTTTGGGTAGCATCGTGGTTTCATCTGCGTGATAAAGCCATTCAGATCGTCACCAAAACCAATACTAAGGCCTTGATCCACTCCCGCCATTAACGACTGGGCAAACGAACGAATAGAGCCATCGCAATAATTTCCCACGCTATCTCCGTAGGTGTTTGCAGCCTTTAGGCCTGTACGTAGCCCAACCATCCCACCGCTGGCATTGATCAGGCTAATTTCATTTGAGGTTATGTGTTTTTCGTTTCGCTTGTCTTTATTGCCGTCTATTGAATCAAATAGGTGCGCATGAGAGTAGAACATCGGATAATTGTTACGTTGACTCAAAATAGAGTCAATTGACACTAACGCTTTACGTGAAACGTGAGCCACGTCAACCAGCATTCCCCGGTTGACCATCGCGTTGACCATCGCGTTGACTAGGGTCGAGCCATCACCCGTGAGACCTTGGGTATTAAGGTTTGTATAGCCATCGCAATTGCTACCGCAACTGACATTATTGATAGGGCTCATTTCTCCTTTAAGAGCCTCGACTAAACCTACGGTCTGTACCAAACGTGGAATTGGAGCCGCACCAGAAAACCGATTATTGTGATGATGTACTAAGTGTACCGGGCGCACACCCTTATTGTAGAGTTGATCTAATTGCGAGGTAATACAGCCAGTTGGAAATAGGTTGCTTACTTCGACGGCGACCACCAGCGCTAACTTATTTTTGCTGACTAGCGTTCGGACCTCTGACGGAGACCGAGCAATCCCCACCCAACTTGAGTGATTGTTGACAAACTGCGTTAACTTATCAATTTACCGGTTCACCGATGACATTTCGTCGCAATTATACTTCCGTTTTGAAGAGGGTGTATTGCGACACAAGAAATTTGATTCGGCTAGCGATACAACCATCAGTTTCATCCCACCGTCGAATGCTTGCTTTAGGTGGCCATTACACATTTGTTGATGAGCCAGTCCGTCGTGTCGCGGCCAGTGCTCAAAATGCGGGCGTGGGCAGGTGCCTGGTATCGTAATGCCAAATACTTTCTTACATTTACGTCGATCATAGCCCCGACGCTTGCCTAAGTGAATACCTGTATCGGTGGCAATAAACTCAGCGACACCGGGTAGGTTTTCGACCGCTGCATGGCTCTGATTTAGGTTACCATCACAGCGTCGCAGAGCCCAATCAATTGGTCCGTCGACGGTACTCCAAAACCAGCTCCCACCAAAGCTATGTTCGGCCATTAGGTGTGAATGTAAATCAGCGAAGCCCTGAATCTCTGGCGCTTGCGCTCTGGACCAGTCTAGGTCAATCAACACCTGATTCTCTTGAGCTTGAGCTTGGGCTCTGGGCGACTGAAGCTCAACTAAGCCCTGAACATTTTCAGCATGTGCTCTGGGTATATTGGCAACTGAAATAAGTATAAAAAAAGCGCATAACGACGCAGCGAACCATCGGGTTCTAATTATTTAGTGTAGGGTAATCATTACATCCTCCAGGGATTATTTGGGGTTAAGTAGGGTCATTGGTATTGCCACGACCGGATCATCGTCGCTGGGTATGAGAATGGCAAGCGAGGGTTGGCCAAACTGATCGCTAATGTAGACAGTGTTTACGACGTCATCAAACCCGAACCCGTGAAGTTCATGTTGCTGCAACTTCAAGAGAACCGTCTCGGAAGTGGTATCCGTCTGACTATCAAGCTCTTTTAGCCTAAGTGAACCGTCTGCATAGAAAAGTATTTTGTGGCCATAAGGCGTTTCAAACCGTATTAGGTAGGGATCCTCGAAGTTTGATTGAATTGTTGCTACTTCTGAGCCGTCAAGATTAGCTGACATGAACGTCTCATTACCGCCACTAGTCCAAACCAACCTATTGTGTATCGGGTCATTGGCAAAACCGTAGGGAGTACTTAATTGATCCAAAAAAGCGGTTTGCTTAATAAGCGGAACTAATTGCGTTTTGAGTTGATTATCAAAGAGGACGGTGCCTGAATTTGGTATAGCTAATGTTGCCATTTTCGCCGACAATTCCACCCGCAGGGCATTTCCCTAGCCCCCGGTTACGTGGAGCTGGTTATGCCTTCTGACCCGTTGGCAGGTGAGTCTTTAGAGAATCTCTCAAAAATCAAGGTCAAGGCGTGGCAAGGGCCCGACCAGATATCAAATCCGACATCAGAGAGTGCCGGTGTTGGCTGGATATTGGCGGGAAATTGGTGGCCTTACCAACGATCAAACTTTATTACGCCGCCTTTTGCCGGCTATGTTTCCGGGCACTCGGTGTTCTCACCCACCGCGGCAGAGATACTCACTAAGTTTACCGGTGATGACTATTTTCCAGGTGGAATGGGGCATTTCATTGCTAAAAAAGATGAGTTTTTAGTTTTCGAAAATGGCCCATCGGTTGATATTGAGCTGCAATGGGCGACCTATAGAGACGCATCTGATCAAACCAGCTTATCGCGAATTTGGGGGGTATTCATCCTCCGATTGACGATCTACCGGGCCGTCGTATAGGGGGATGCCGTAGCGGAACAAGTGTTTGCTTTAGCGGATGCCTATTTCGCTTGCAACAATGAGCGTGTAGGTGTGCAGCGGCCAAAACCGCACAACGTGCAGCAAATGGAGTCAGAGGCTAGTGCGCAGATGAGTCCTATAATTAATGCTATACACAGTTGAATGCCGCAGTTTGGACACACTGTTCTCCGGCTTAGATAATGATGGCGATCAAGATATCGTAACCACCTGTGATCGTCACCCGAATCTATATTTCAGAAACACCGCAAATGGGTTTAATGAGATCGGTTTGTCAGCAGGCATGGCCTTAGCGCTAGATGGTGTGGCGCAAGCGGGAATGGGCATAGTTAGCGGTGACTATGATAACGACGGCGGCATTGATCTAGCCACTACCTATTTTGTTGGCGAAGCCAACGGCCTATATAAAAATCTAGGTGACAATGTTTTTCTACAAGTGCAAAATTCTGCAGGAACAGCGCATTCGACCGCCCGCAATGTATCATGGGGCACTGAATTTCTTGATGCGGATTTAGATGGCGATCTGGATTGGATGATTGCTAATGGTCACGCTGATTATTGGGTTGAGGGTATGCAAATAAAGCGTAATGGTATTGACTACAAACTCGCCAATACACTCATGATAAATCAAGGCGGTAGTCGATTTAAGGATGGCTTTTCTTATGCACAAAATCAAATTGGTTCTGCGTTTTCAATTGCAAAACAGAGCCGCGGTCTGGCCACGGACGATATCGATAATGATGGTGATATTGACGTATTAATTACTAATTTGAATGATGTGCCAGAGCTATACCGTAATGACACACCCAGACAAAAAAACAATTGGCTTAAGGTTAAAACGGTTGGCACTAAGAGCAATCGTGATGGCATCGGCGTGCGCGTGCATGTAGTTTGATGCAACGCTGGTGCGTGAAATTCGCTCTGGGCAGAGTTACCTCAGTCAAAGTGAGATGGTCGCGCATTTTGGCCTAGGTCGCTATGGGCGCATACCTCTATTGCACATTGATTGGCCGTCGGGCGCGGTTACTGAGCTAAGGAACCTTAAGGTTAATCGCCAGATCACCATCACTGAACCAGCTGATTGATGCTCAATAAACTGATTGTATGTCGTCTACAACGTGCGCGAAAATATCGGCTAACACCTTATTTGCCCCCGTCAGATCGGTTCTCTGTGATGCTTCTTTGAGGCGGTCTGTATTATTAAAAATATGATTTTTATTCAACGTATCCCCAAGCGCATGCACTAATTTAATCTTGTCTGTTTCTTCTGGATGGAGCTGTTCAAAGTTTCGGTCAACAGGGAAATTAAACCGTGCCGGCAATGCCCAAGTTGGTAACCTAAGCTTCTCCAGGACTATTGCTAAAGTGATTTGGCAGCGAAAGAACTGCAATTCGGCTTCTTTATCAGTCGCTAAAAAACGATCAACTTGATGCATGTACTCGTAAAAAATATCACCAATTTGGTTCATAAGGCTTGCTGGTGCACACTGGACGCCGAAATTAAAATAGGCTGGGCTGTAAAATCTATCTTCTTTTTCAAGCGTTTTTGAGTAGCCTGTATAGGGATATAGCGTGCTAGGAAACGTTACACCTGTCTGTTGAAATACGCTCCGCCACAGCGTCATTTGTTGGTCAAAATCGTACTGAAAAGGTGAGTGATGTGCAATTAAACCGGCGAAACATTGCTCGTCGTGTACTCGTTTTACCATGTCCTCAAAACCGTCATTGACGAATACATCGCAGTCTAGGATTAATACCACGTCAGATTTGAAGCGGTATCGATATCGCTCTACCCCAGTTGCAAACCAAGACTCTTGAGCAAATATATTGGCTTCGATCCAGCGTACTTCGATACCTAGCTGATCAAGCCAAGCGAGTCGGTCTTGTATTCCCTCGTCGATAGTCGCGTCACCAACGCTGACAATGATTGGCGCGTCACAATAAGCGCCGCCAAACGACCTAAGAGACAAGGCGAAGCATTGCAGCATATTGAAAAAATGGGGGGTAGGGCTTATTGGAACGTGTACTTCAAGGCTTGGTAAACTCATAATACTAGCTAATTCACTATTTGATCTTGGCCGGAATGCCAAAAACTGTGGTGTTGTCTTTAACATCGTGTAACACAACTGCACCAGCTGCGACAACGGCATTTTCTCCTATCTTTAAGCGCGAAACAACGGTTGCTCCAAAAGCGATAACCGCGCCCGTTTCGATGGTTACCTGCGCTCCAATTTTTGCCACGCCAGACACTAATACATGGTCCGCTAGTGTGCTTTCATGGCTGATTAATGATGATACCGACACAATGCAGTTGCGGCCGATAACCGCTTCTGTCATTAAATTAGCACCAGCGTCAACAATGCAGCCCTCGCCAATAATAGTGTTTTGTGCGACCATCGATTTAGGGTGGATTGCGGTTAACAAGTTAAACCCTCTTCTTTTTGCATCGTTGAATACTTGTTTTCGGAAAGTATTATCGGTCCACCCACCGACACCCATGGCGGCCAATCGAAGGCCTTTTGGGTATAAATCATCTAGGATATTGAAATCACCTAAATATTCATAGCCACACAGAGACGCTGGCGCATTAGGGTCACTGGAGCAAACTCCAATAATGTCATAGCCGCCCATGCATTCAATTATTTCGATCACGACCTTAGCATGTGCACCAGTGCCTAATATCACGACGGACTTATCATCGTATATTGACTGTTTATTTAGAATCGTCATTGTAGTTTATAACGTTGTATTTTACCCGTGGCTGTCTTAGGCAACTCATTGACAAATTCAATCTGGCGGGGATACTGCCATTTGCCTAACTTGTGCTTGGTTAATTCGGTAAGTTCCTGCCGCAAAAGATCAAACTCGTAGTTCTCAGCAGCATTATTATCACCAGTGGCTTGGTTAATTTTAATGACCACGTAGGCCTTAGATTTTGTTAGCTCATCGCGGTCTTTAAATGGAACAACGGCCGCTTCAATTACAAGCTCATGCTCAAATAGTACAGACTCGATTTCAGTCGGAGAAACCCAAAGGCCGTTAACTTTAAACATATCATCTATACGGCCTAAATAGTAATAGTAACCAGCATTGTCTTGGGTGTACTGGTCTCCGGTACGAACCCAGCCATCGAAGAAAGTGGACTCGGTTCTATCGGCTTGGTTCCAATACCCTATTGCGGTTGATGGCCCTTGCACCAGTAACTCCCCAATTTCATCCGTTGCAGCTGCGCAATCATTGTCAGTAACAAGCCTTAGTGAGTAACCCGGAACTGCTTTACCTGAGCATCCATAGATAACGTCATCGGGTGTGTTCGACAGAAAGATATGCAGTAACTCAGTTGAGCCGACACCATCAATAACATCTATACCGGTCAATTCAGCCCATTGTTCGCCAATAATTTTGGGTAAGGCCTCGCCAGCAGAAAGGCACAGCCGTAGGTGGTTCTTTAAATTACCAAATACGCTATCGGCACTGTTAACAATGGCTGCGTACAAAGAAGGTACGGCAAAAAACAGGGTCGGTTTGTAGCGCTCTAAAATATTCAATACTGATTCAGGGCTGGGCCGTAACGGGAATAAAATCGAGGTGGCACCAACTGACATAGGAAAACTCAGCGAATTGCCTAAGCCATAGGCAAAGAATAATTTCGCAGCAGAAAATACAACGTCATCGACTGTTATCTTGAGCACGCTTTTACCGTAAGTTTTAGCCGTACTAATCAAGCTCAGGTGATGGTGGGGGACGCCTTTAGGACTGCCTGTCGAACCAGAAGAATATAGAAAAAATGCGATGTCGCTAATTGAGGTCTTGACCGTTTCAAATGTCTCTGGTTGCTGTGTCATTGCCCTTGAAAAACTCACATAACGCTGGTCGCTCTCAGAGATTACAAACACCGACTCTAAGTCGGGCAAAGTCGATAATATGGGCTCGACTAAAGCTAGCAACGCCTCTGAAACGAATAATGACTTAGCCTGACAGTCCCTCAATATATACTCATATTGCGAGGCGCTGAGTAAAGTGTTTAGCGCAACGGGTATTACGCCGGCTCTGATCGAGCCTAGGAAAATAGTTGGCCACTCAACGGTGTCGTATGCTAATAATGCTATTCGGTCGTTTCTCTCTATACCGTTATTAACAAGCAAATTAGCAAGTCGGTTAGTTTCGCTGGCAAGCTCACGATAACTGATTGATTTGTCTGCATCAATAAATGCTACTTTTGAGGCAATCTCTGTTTTGAGATGACAATCGAGCAAGTCGTCGACCGCGTTATATAGAGTAAGATTTGGCTCATTCATTTATGTGAAAGGATGTCAGAAGTTAATGGTTACGTTTTGCTAGGCGCGCATGCGGCGCTAGAACCCATGCAGAGCGGTTCTAAAATGACAGGTGTTATAACCATAGGTGTTAAATTGTATCTAAATAGTGGCTGTTTATTGGGCGAGTGGTGTCGAGACCAGAATTTCTCAAATTCAAAAAAGTTCCGTCTTCGTTTTTAAATATAGCATTAATTTTGATGATATCGAAATCCGATGTAACTCGTCAAAATCTGATTCCCAAGTCATATTAAAAAGCAATAGCTATCTCTCATGTTAGCCGTAACCTTAATCAGGTAAGCGGAGTATCTTAATTACTAGTTAGCTGTTGTATTACAATTCCCTCAATATTTTCCGCGAAAAATTTCCGACCCGCGATATTGTAGTGCCCATCGTACTCAAAAAAGAGTGCTTGTTCAGATGCCTTTTCTCTAAAACGCTTGGTCACCTCGAAGAAACTAACGTTGGCGGCCGAGGCGGCAATCCGCAGCGACTCGTCCATGGCCTTGGTTTGTGAAAATCGGGGATCAGTCTCAAGGCCCATTCGTGCATAATTCTGGGTGTTAACAGCCGAAATAAAAGGGCCTGTCGGCGTGGATATAACAACAACTTTATAATTAATTTCGTCTGCATTCTGCTTTATTTGAATCAATTGAGTCGTAATCCTCTGGATAGCGTTCTGCACCTTTGGGTTTGTTAACTCTAACGTTTCCTGTAAATATTGAGGGTTCCGTAATCCGATTGCAAGTAATCCTGGATTAAGCTCTCCGCGCAGAAACATTCCTTTAATTTGACCATCCATCAGCTCCATTTTCTTCTTTTGTTGATCACTTAGCGTAGCTAGAAAACTCGGCATACTAGTTTTCCATATTGCTCTAGATTTCTCGATCTTCGCTGGAACCCTTGCTGATGCCCGCGATGTTAAGGTCATAAAATTAGGAAATAAAGGCATTAACAGTTTATGAACCATACCTCGAGCAAGCTCAACATCTGATCCTTGCTGCACACGCGTTTGTGTTACTGTTTCAGAGTGAGAGTGAGCTAAACCTTTGATCGTTTGCGCCAGGTCATCGCCTTGTATCATTGCTATCAAGACCAGGTCGGGCTGCAACATTGGGATTGCTTTTTCAGCAACCTTTGCGTATGTGTCTGGAGAGCCGCCCGGCTGGCCTAGGTTGACAATTTCCACATCAATATTGCGGTGATTTAGGTTCTTCTCCAATACTTCGGGCCCGATTTCTGCATTATTTACCCCCCCAGCTATACGTAAAGGAATTTCCTATTGCCATGATCCTATACTGGTTTTTTTTCTTAATTGACGAATTGGGACCTCTAAATCAGAGGTTGTTAATTGCCGCCTCGGTTTGAAACTCAGGTGATGAAAATTTGAAGGCAGAATAACGCTTAAAAACAATGTCGGCTTCAGTGTTAAGAAAAAACCAATGCTTCTGTCGATAAGAAGCGCTAACAGAAAAGCGAAAATCACTGAAAAAACCACAAGAACCCAATTCTTTTTCATAGTTAATGTTTGCTAATTATTGTTAATCTGCGCCAAAAAATATTCAGCCGCATTGAGAGCACCTAAAGTTTTAATGATTCAATATCTTCTATTATAGCGTAACCAAGAAATTACAGGGGAGGAGGCGACCAGAGTGACATTTGTTTTAATTCCCGCTCACGGTAATTTTTAAGTAAACATATAAACTAGTTTGGCTGCGGTTTCTGCAAGCAATTGTAGCTCCGCAGCAGCAGGCTTCAAAAAATAACCTTTAGGTGTTATTGAGAGAGGGCTATATCATGCAGTGCTGGCTCAGCAGGTGACTTTCGCGCGCAAGTATTAGCATGAATACAAAATATTTCTTGAAACGGATACGGTATTACCAATATGAATTTTGAAGTAGCTGAAAGGGCAATTAAAACCTACTTGACGAGTGTTTTGTTTTGACCGGAATTCAGATTGATGAATAACTCTCCTAGAAAAAAGCGCTCCTTACCTGAGTTAGCGGTATTTGGCGGCACAGCTACGTTTAATCATCCGCGATGTGTGAATACTCCCAACTTTGGAGAGGAGGAAGTTCTGCATAAGCATGTATCAGCAATTGTGCAACGTCGCTGGTTTACCAATGACGGGCCGTTAGTCCAACAACTTGAAGAAGAGTTGGAGACCTATCTGCAAGTAAAGCACTGCGTAGTTGCATGTAACGGTACAGCGGCAATGGCAATGGCAATTATAGCTTTGGGGCTGAAGGGTGAGGTTATCCTTCCATCATTCAGTTTCATCTCGACAGCTCATTTACTGAGCTTGCACGGATTAGTGCCGGTTTTTTGTGACATCGATCCAGTGTCCTGGAACACCGACCCAGAACACTGTGAGAAACTCATTACAGAAAATACCAGCGCTATCATCGCTACTCACTTATGGGGCCGGGCGTGCGACATTCACGCTTTGCAGGAACTAGCGGATAAGCGAAATATAAATTTGTTGTTCGATGCGGCACATGCGTTTGGTTCGGAATACCAAGGCAAGAAAATTGGGAACTTTGGCGATGCCGAAGTATTCAGTTTCCACGCGACCAAGGTATTTCATACATCTGAAGGCGGCGCTATAACAACAAATGACCCAGATCTTGCACAGCGATTGAAGGCAGTCAGAAACTTTGGCTTTTCAGGTTACGATCAAGTCGATGGCATCGGCATGAATGCCAAGATGCCAGAAATTTGTGCCGCCATGGGGCTAACCAATCTAAAGTCTCTGCAAAAATTTTATAATCGTAACGAGAAAAATTACTACGCATATCGTGAAGGACTAAAAAACATCCCGGGAGTATACCTACAGGAATATAACCCAATCACAGACAAAAATTTTCAGTACATTGTTGTTGATATTGACGAGAAAGAAACTGGCATTAATAGGGATGATATAGTTACAATTTTACATGTAGAAAACGTCATAGCTCGCCGTTATTTTTACCCAGGCTGCCACCAGTCGGCACCTTATCAAAAGAAAAAACTAGACAAAATTCACGCGTTACCATTCACCGAGGATATTAACCAAAGAGTATTACTACTGCCCAACGGAAGCGATATTTCTGAGTTACAAGTTGATAATGTTTGTGACTTATTGCACTTTATTATTATCAACGCAGCTGACATCACACACGCACTTGGCAATAAATGCTAATCGTCACCTTAATCCTATAATGATGAATCCGGTGATGTTTCTTTTGCGAAAAACACCTAGCTTAGAAACCAACATGCAACGGGGACAGAAATTTTTTTTGCGTATGAGTCGGGCATCTTTGCTAATGACTATACTAAGTCTCGATGTCTTAGTTGAGACTTAAGTTGCAAAACGCAAATGCCACAAACGGCGTTTTCGGCGATTAGCTTAATCACACCATACACGTTCCAAATTGTTTTTGACTTTCAAGAATTGTAAACGAGCCGTTTTATTGCTTTCATTATCTGGTAACAGTAGTAGTGCATGATTAATATCAGATAGAATTTGGCGGTGTTGTGCTAAGCGAACTTTACTTTGAAGCCAACCAACAGCCGCCAGTCTCAACCCCGAGGTGACCGGATTAACTCTATGAATTGAATCGGCTGAGTAAAGATATAAACCACCCGCCGGCAATTTGATCGAGTCGTGTCCGTCGGGTCTTAAGATTACCAATTCACCACCCTCGTAACTGTTGGGATCTGAAAGGAATAGGGTGAAGGCAATATCGGTTCTGACATTGTTAATTACTGCTTCGTCAACGTGTTCACCGTATGACATGCCGGGTTGGTAACGACTGAACATTATTTTGGCTAAGCGACTTGGGTAGACTGCTTTTTTTACAATCGGGTTGGCTAGCAGGGATTTTTCAATTAGCTTTTGTGCAGCGATCAGTTCTGGAGCATGTTTGTCGGCTTGTAAATTAGATTTAACTCTCTCGGCCATTATGCCGGCTGTCGCCTTGCCATCTCCGAATAATGATGGCTTACTTAAAGAATCTTGAACCGCGATGAGCGAATGTTCATCAAGCAATGAATCTATATAAATTGACACTGCTGTCCCGTTAACTTTCACAACAACGAGAATTGGTTTGGGTTGTAGTTTTGATGGTGAACGGCATCGCCTCGAACTAAGGCCATTAGGTCTCGTTTTTCGAACAGGTTGAGGTGCAATAAT
>JBKEFT010000005.1:0-199597 GCA_046709645.1 Arenicella sp. | reverse complement strand
GAGTCTCAACCAGCGTTAGCGTTTAAAAGAGTCTCAACCAGCGTTAGCGTTTAAAAGAGTCTCAACCAGCGTTAGCGTTTAAAAGAGTCTCAACCAGCGTTAGCGTTTAAAAGAGTCTCAACCAGCGTTAGCGTTTAAAAGAGTCTCAACCAGCGCCACAAGAGTCGCGGACTATAAGTTTAGTTGGCAATAAAACCGACTGCACAGGTTCTTCGTTTATCGAGCGAATAACACTGTCAACCAATTCCTTTCCAGCCTCGAAAGTGTCTTGGCGGATTGTAGAGAGTGCCGGTGAAAGGTGTTCGGCGGTCGGTATGTCATCAAAACCGACAATGGCTTTATCCAGCGGCACTCGAATTCCTCGTTGGCGTAATGCTTTTATTGCGCCAATTGCAATCAGGTCACTGGCACAGAAAATACCTGAGAATTCTACGCCACTATCAAGTAATTCATTGGCCGCTTTGTAGCCGCTTTCTTCAGAGAAATTTGCCCGAAAGTGAAGTCGCTCTTGCACCTTAATTGAGTGTTTTTCATGAGCTCGTCGATAACCCGCGTAGCGGTCTCTGAGTTCTGGGTCGTCTTTTGATTCGTTACCTAAAAAGGCAATGTTTTTATGCCCGAGTGTTAGTAAGTGATCAGCTGCAAGAAACCCGCCTTGTTCGTTGTCGCAACCAACGAATAGCCCCGGTTGGTTTTCAATCACCGGCCCCCAGGTAACAAAATGAGCACCGGCTTCATCCAATTTCGAGATGCGCTTTATATAGCTAGTGTAATCGCCATAGCCTAAAAATATGATGCCGTCAGCTTTGTTAGCATCTTCATACTCGGCGTTCCAGTCATCACTCAATTGTTGAAATGAAATAAGCAGGTCATAACCTTGATTTGCGGTTGCGCGAGTGATGCTGCCAAGCATGGATAAAAAGAACGGGTTGATAAAAGCTTGGCTTTCACCAGATGACTCTTCAAATAATAGCAGGGCAAGAGTGTTGGTCGTTTGCGAGCGCAAATTTCTGGCGTTCACATCAACTTTATAATTCAGTTCGCGAGCAATTTTTTGAACTCGCTGGCGTGTTTCCAAGCTTACTAAGGGGCTGTCGCGTAGCGCACGCGAGACAGTAGGTTGGGAAACCCCAGCCAAGTGTGCTATATCGACCGAGGTCGGTTTGTTCTTGCCTTTCATTTTTTAGCCCTTATGTAAATTTATTACATTAACTGTTTTTAGTCACTTGTTTATTAGCTATCATGTGACTATTCTCACTTTTGGAGATGGCGTATTTAGTACTTCAGCAATAGCTGAATTATTACATAAACCAAACAAATAGGAGCGGCTGAATGTTACGAAGTTTGTATCCTGATGCCTAAGGAGAAGGCCGAGGCAGACTATTTATAATGCTCAGTGCTTTACTAAAAACTAATAAACATAAGAGATCAAATCATGGCTCATGCCCCAATGTCATCACCCGGTTCATCCCCCCAAGCTGCATCACCGTCTGATGGCAAAAACTACACCATTCCTCTAATTATTCTTACTTCACTATTTTTTATGTGGGGATTTTTAACCGTGTTAAACGACGTTCTCATACCCTATTTGAAAAACGTCTTTGAATTAAACTACACGCAAGCACTGTTGATTCAATTTTGTTTCTTTGCGGCCTATGGCGTTTGCTCGATCCCTGCGGGTGGCATCGTCAAGAGGCTTGGTTACCAGCGAGGCATTGTAGTAGGTCTAAGCATCGCAGCGGCTGGCTGCTTTATGTTTATTCTCGCTGCTAACATGCTGTTGTACCCGGTTTTTCTTGGCGCGTTGTTCGTGTTGGCGGCCGGCATAACTCTATTGCAGGTTTCGGCCAATCCATATGTCGCTCTGCTTGGGCCATCTGAGACGGCCCCACGGCGCTTAACACTAACTCAAGCATTTAACTCAGCGGGAGCATACCTAGGCCCAATTATTGGCGCGGCACTGATTCTCGGCGCTGTGGCTGATTCGGCCTCAGGTGCCGACGCTGTAAAGATGCCCTATGCACGTTTAGGCATAGCCTTGTTAGTATTAGCGGTGATCTTTATCTTCGTTAAGCTGCCTAAAATTGATGAACCCGGAGCCGACAAAGGTAGTTATGGCGACGCGTTACAGTTCAAGCACCTAATTCTTGGTGTAATAGCAATCTTCGTTTACGTTGGCGCAGAAGTGTCAATCGGCAGCTTGATCATTAGCTTCTTGGGTGAGTCGCATATTGCTGGCATGGGCGAAGAGGAAGCGGCCAAGTATGTTGCCAACTACTGGGGTTTAGCGCTAATCGGTCGCTTTATCGGGGTTGGCTTGATGTTTTACGTAGCGGGTAACATCATGCTAATGATCAACGGTTTAGCGGCGATTATTTTGCTGGCGATCGTGATTACTACCGGCGGTGATTCAGCGTGGATGGCATTGATTGCAGTTGGCTTTTTTAACTCACTGATGTTCCCAACTATTTTTAGCCTAGCGATCGCTAAACTAGGCCCTTTAGCTAGCCGAGGCTCGGGCTTGTTGTGCACCGCGATTATTGGTGGAGCGTTTATCCCGTTATTACAAGGGGTTGTTGCCGACTCGGTTAACCTGCAAATATCCTTCGTGATTCCGATGGTTTGCTATGCCTATATAGCCTTCTATGGTTTTAAAGGCTGGCAGCCCAAAGGCCCGGGTCTCTAACAGGGTTGCGGTTTATTGCAGGCTAATCTTTAACATAGAAAAGGCCCTGACAGAACCTTCTGTCAGGGCCTTTTCTAACCGCGATTTCTAGTTTGCCTACTTTAGTTTATCGGCTCTATTTTACCTGCTCTGGTTTACTTAGCTTCGCGGCTACTGAGGGGTAATCTTGCGAGCGAATACGCTAGCACCCAATAGTCCTGGATTTTTATGAGTGATCAACCAAGTTGGTAGGTCGGCCATCAAATAACTATGTCTGCCCTTATTTTCAAACCCTTTTCTGAAACGACTTGCCGCCAACTGAGTCGGATATCGTTGGCAAATTCCGCCACCGATGAACACACCGTTGTAGGCCCCTAGGGCTAATGCGATATCGCCAGCAACTTGGCCGAGCATTTCGAAGAAAAGGTCGAAGGTCTCTTCGCAAATAGGGTCGGTTTTGTTGATCCCTGCGACCGCAATATCAGCGGCGATAAGGCCGGGGTTATCTTGTCCGTGAATGGCGCATAGCGCTTCGTGAATATTGACCAGACCTGGGCCAGACAGTAGGCGCTCGCGTGAGATGCGATCATCAAACTTCTGATGAAGGTGGCTCAAGATTTCTCCCTGCAGCTGGTTCTCAGGTGAAAAGCCGGCGTGACCGCCTTCGGTAACCAGCGGTATTAATTTGTTATCACGGCGCAATAAGCCAGACATTCCTAAGCCGCTGCCAGGGCCAAGTGCGCCGACCGTATAGTCGCCATCAGGCAATGGCTGCCAGTCGCCACCGATATTAATTACATCGTTTCCAGAAAGGCTGCTTAAGCTGTATGAAATTGCTTCCCAGTCATTGAGTAGGCTAACGTGTTCTATGTTGTAGCGTTCACGTAAATCGGCACAATCAATCGACCAATGGCTGTTTGGGAACACCACCTTTTCATTTTTAATCGGCCCAGCAACAGCTAAGGCGATAGCGCCTAGTTGCTTGATATTGTGTGAGCTCAAATACCTATCTATGGCATCGCTTACATGCTCAAATTCAGCGGCTTCTAGCGTTTGCGCAGAGCTAAAATATTGAGGTGCGTCAGTGCTTAAGGCAAAGCGGGCATTAGTTCCGCCAATGTCTGCGATCAAGATTAGATGGTCATTCATGCTAGTGCTCGGTTGTTAAACTCGGTTGTTAAACTCGGTTGCTAAAACTCAGTTGATTGATAAGTGTGGTGATATGATCAATAGTGAACTGTTGAGTGATATGGGCTTAAAGTTATGTTTATTTTAAAGGCTCTTCAACTCACTTTGGTGCTTTTTCGGCATATCAAGCAGCTTTTCATTATTTTGCTGCAGAGCTGACTAAATTGAGCCGTTTAATCGTGGGTAAAGCGAATAAAGTCATAATCAGTTTGTAATAATCTAACATTTTACATAAAATATGTAAATAAATTACATAACCGTGCCGAGAGATGAAACCCAGCATTTTGACGGTCGGTATAAAGAGAGGAGCTTCGATGCTTAATATATGCAATATCGTAATCGTTGGTGGTGAAGGCGATTTGGCCTTTCGTAAACTTTATCCTGCGCTTTACAGTCTACATAAAGAAAACCTATTGGCCGAAAGCACTAAGATCGTCGGCTTTGGACGAGGCAAATACAGCTATGAAGACTTTCTCAATAACATGCGAAAGTGGACTGAAGAAAGTGACTATGTAAAGTCGGTCGAAGATGAAAATTGGGATTCTTTCTCTAAACGCATCATGCATTTCGACGGCGACGCTACCTCAGCGAAAGACATAAAACGGCTACAAAAAAGTATGGGGCCTGAAGAGATTGTTTTTTACCTCTCTACACCGCCGTCAATTTTTGCGCCGATCTGCAAAGCCATGGGCGAAGCCGGTGTGGTGACGGCCAGTACTCGCCTTGTGGTGGAGAAGCCTTTGGGTGAATCATTGGCATCCTTTAATGTAATTAACGACACACTATTTGAAACATTTGAAGAGCATCAAATCTATCGAATCGATCATTATCTTGGTAAAGAAACGGTACAGAATTTACTCGCGCTACGATTCGCAAATATCTTTTTTGAGCCGCTTTGGAATCGCAGCTATATAGACCATGTTCAAATAACCGTTGCTGAGAGTGTTGGCGCCGGTGGGCGCTGGAATTATTACGATGAGTCTGGTGCCTTGCGTGACATGGTCCAAAACCATCTATTGCAGCTAGTTTGTATGGTGGCGATGGAGTTTCCCGCGCGTAATGAGGCGGATGATATTCGTGATGAAAAGCTCAAAGTTATTCGTTGCTTGAAGCCGATTGATGCGTCTAACGTGCAGACCAATACGGTGCGCGGGCAGTACACGCGGGGTTCAGTTAAGAATAAATTAGTGCCTGGCTATATCGAGGAAAAGGACGCCAAAGAGTCTTCCAAGACCGAAACCTTTGTCGCCATTAAAGCCGAGATTGAAAATAACCGCTGGCAGGGTGTGCCGTTTTATTTGCGCACCGGCAAGCGCATGTCTGAGCGATACTCTGAAATAGTGATTCAATTTAAGCCGGTAATTTTTAAGTTTATCGACATTAATCCAAATGCCTTGAATAGCAATCAATTGGTGATTCGACTACAGCCAAATGAAGGCATCGAAATGAAGATGATGAACAAGGTTCCGGGTTTGAATGAAAGCATGGACTTGCAAAATGTCGGCCTTAATCTTTCCTTTGAAGAGGCCTTTGAAGATCACCGAAGCCCAAGTGCGTATGAGCGGCTTATATTAGACGTGACTCGCGGCGACCAGACTTTGTTTATGCGATCCGATGAACTGCGTGGCGCGTGGTCATGGGTTGACGGTATGGTTGACGGTTGGGAGACAGTTAAACAAATGCCACAGAAATACAAGGCTGGCTCTACAGGTCCCGATGATGCATTGGGCCTGTTAATTAAAGACGGCCGTAAGTGGCAAGATTTCGAAGGGTAAGGTCTCGTGAACTCAAATTATACTTTCCATCAAGGTGCCGATGCCCAAAGCTTAGCTGAACATTTGGCTGGCGAAGTTGCACAGCAAATTTTTAAAGCGATCAGCGAAAAAGGCTCAGCGGTGCTTGCGCTGTCGGGTGGTTCAACACCTAAGCCATTGTTTGAGGCACTGGCAGAGCATGACATTGAGTGGGGTAAAGTAATTATCACCCTCGTTGACGAGCGTTGGGTCGATGAAGAGCACGCCCTATCTAATGCCGCATTTATGAAAACCTATTTGCTTGATAAGTTACCGGCCACGGTTCGATTCGTGCCTCTCTATCAGCAAGCTGACTCGGTTGAAGCGTCACTGCCATTTGTGATAGCCGACTATTTGCAAATCACCAACTCCACCGTCGACGCGCCAAGGTCGTTTGATATTGTAATTCTTGGTATGGGGGGGGACGGCCACACCGCGTCATTTTTCCCTGATGCCGAGAATATTGCTGAGCTAATCGACATCGATTCAACTCAAGCCTTATTAAGCTGCAATTCGCCAAGCACGCAGGTGGAGCGTGTCACTTGGAGCTTACCAGTATTACTGAATACCAACTTTCTGGCTTTGCATTTCACCGGTTTTGACAAGAGAGTGGTGTTTGAAGCGGCTAGCGAGAACGGCGACGCCACATTGCTACCGATACGCAGTGTCTTATTTCAAGACCGAGTTGCTTTGAACGTTTATTACGCGGACTAAAGCATAAATAGATGCTGTTAAAAATAAGCAGTTAAAACCTAAGCTGTTAAATTTATCAATTGCTAGAACTTAACCATCGTCAAGATTGAATTAATTATGAGTATTAAAGAAATTACCGATCGTATTATCGAACGAAGCAAAGATACCCGTGCAGAGTATCTGGTCATGATTGAGCAGATGCGCAACGCGCCACCGGCTCCAGATCGATTGTCATGCAGCAATTGGGCGCACGTTGTTGCCGCTGAATCGGCGGAGGACAAAAAGTCGATGCCAGCCGGGGAGGGCGCTAATATCGGCATTGTTACCGCGTATAACGACATGTTGTCGGCACACCAACCGTTTGCCCAATACCCGAACATCATTAAACTGACGGCTCGCGATCTAGGCGCTACAGCGCAGGTTGCTGGCGGCGTACCAGCCATGTGCGACGGTGTTACTCAAGGTCAGCCTGGTATGGAACTGAGCCTCTTCAGCCGCGACGTGATCGCGCTTGCGACCGCTGTTTCGCTAAGCCACGATGTCTACGATGGCGTGATGTGTCTCGGCGTGTGCGATAAAATCGTTCCTGGCTTGGTGATTGGTGCGTTGCAGTTCGGACACTTACCGGTGATGTTTGTACCAGCTGGGCCTATGCCATCGGGTATCCCGAATAAAGAGAAGGCACTTGCGCGGCAGAAATTTGCCACTGGCGAAATAGATAAAGCTGAGTTACTAGAAAGCGAGTCAGCGTCGTATCACAGCCCCGGAACCTGTACTTTTTACGGCACCGCCAACACCAATCAAACATTAATGGAGGCGCTAGGCTTGCAGCTTGCGGGAACCTCTTTTGTTAACCCTGGTACCTTGTTGCGAACTGAGCTAACAAGAGAATCTGTGCGTAAGTTGCTTGACCAAACATCTAAAGGCTCTAACTATCGCCCGTTAGCCGAGGTGGTAACTGAAAAATCAATGGTTAACGCCATGGTGATGATGATGACCACCGGTGGCTCAACCAATTTGACCTTACATTTGATCGCCATGGCGGCGGCCGCTGGAATTCAAATTAACTGGCAAGATATGGATGATATTTCTCGTATGACGCCACTGTTAGCTAACGTTTACCCGAATGGCCAAGCCGATGTAAATCACTTCGAGCAAGCCGGAGGATTACCTTATTTAGTGAATCAACTTCGCTCGGTGAACATGCTTAACGAAGATGTAGTCAATGTCATGGGCGAGGGCTTAGATGCCTATACCAGAAAGCCACAAATCGATGCCGATAGAAATATCTCTTGGGGCGAGCCAATTGTGGAGAGCGGTGATGACACAATATTAGCGACTACGTCGGCTCCATTTGCGGCTGAGGGCGGCATGCGAATTGTTAACGGTAATCTAGGTACCGGGGTAGTGAAAATCTCCGCGGTCGATAAGCAGTACCAAATAATTGAAGCGCCCTGCAAAATTTTCGATACCCAAGATGGATTAAAAGCGGCCTTTGAAGCGGGTGACTTAGACTCTGATCATGTTGCGGTTGTACGATTTCAAGGCCCAGCGGCGAATGGCATGCCAGAGCTGCATAAATTGACTCCGTACTTAGGTATTTTACAAGATAAAGGCTTCAAGGTTGCATTGGTAACCGATGGACGCATGTCAGGTGCCTCTGGCAAGGTACTCACCGCGATGCACGTTAGCCCTGAAGCTAAAAAAGGGGGAATGCTAGCCTATTTGCAAGAGGGCGATGTAGTGCGGGTTAATTGTCATACTGGCGAGCTTTGCACCCTGGTCAGCGAAGCTGAGCTAGCTAAGCGTGAGCCGGCTGACGAGCCAAAAATACTACAAACCTTAGGCCGAGGTCTATTTGAAAAAATGCGTGCTGTGGTCGGCGATTCAACGCTTGGTGCATCGTTCATTATTAAATAAGAAGGCAAGACAATGATGAAACAAAGCAGCCTAAAAAGTAAACCACAGGAAATTAGCGTGAATAAGAAAATGTTAGTGAGCGAGATGTTAGACGGCCAAAAAGTAGTGCCGGTAGTGGTTCTTGAAAATCAAGAGCAAGCCATGGGTCTAGCGCAAGCGTTATTAGATGGTGGCGTCAATGTGATCGAAATCACCTTGAGAAACGCCTATGGAATTAAGGCCATTGAGGTCATTAAGCAACATTTTCCTGACATGGTGGTGCTGGCGGGAACGGTTAATTTGCCTGCGCAAATGGTCGCAGTAGTTAAGGCTGGTGTTGACGCGATTATAAGCCCAGGAATCACCGAAAGCCTCTTAAAAACGGCCAAGCAACAAGGTATTCCATACTTACCTGGCGTCGCCACTGCGTCAGATTTAATGCTTGCTATGGAATACGGCATACGTGAATGTAAGTTATTCCCAGCTACGGTGGTCGGCGGAATAAGCGCGCTCAAAGCCTTTAGCGGGCCGTTTAGCGATATACGCTTTTGCCCAACAGGTGGTGTCAGCGAATCGAATTATCACGATTTTTTAGCGCTACCTAACGTTATGTGTGTGGGCGGCAGTTGGCTTGCACCATCAGGTCTAGTGGGTGATGGCGACTGGGCCGCTATAACCGAATTGTGTAAAGCGGTTAGCGAGAAATAGGCCTTCTCACATGTTAGTTAGAGAGTATGGTTGAGTCTCGTCTCAATCCGAGATTTGCCTAGAGATTGGTCGTGCTGAGCGAAGCCTTCCAGCCATGCTGAGCTAAGTCACTCAGTCATACCGATAACTTCGTTACCAACGAGCCGAAGTATTAGCTGCCCCTTGAGGGTATCTCTGCCTCTTAGGACCATCTTCCAATTGACCTGCTCCAGATCATCTTTTTCACAAAATCGGCCTTGTAATTCACCCAATAGCTCCCACTTTTAACTAAATAAGGTAAGATAATCAAATCGCTTATCAGTTTCTATTTATTGGGGTCGTCATGGAATATATCCGCAAGCCTTGGGTCATTGTGCCCATTGTTATATTATTATTGTTCGTGCTGCTTGGGTGGTACTGGAGCCACGAGCCAACGCAGCCGATTATGGAACGATCGACCGACAACGTTCAGCCAGTGGTTGGTGTGGCAACAACATCGGCCTTAATTGGTGCGACAGCAACCTTACTTAATAAGCGCGGAGGCTATTTGTCTAACGATATTACGCCGCCGAGTGTATTTCTCGATAATGTGCCTAACTGGGAGTTTGGTGTTCTTCAGCAAATCCGCGATTTAGCCAAGTCTATGCGTAATGACTATAGCCGTTCGCAAACGCAGTCTCTAGCCGACCCAGATTTAGAAATCGCCGAGCCGAAGTTCAACGTCGATAGCAATTCATGGTTGTTCCCTTCGGCTGAAGGCGAATATAAAGAGGGTATCGAGGCGTTAGAAAAATATCTCAAGCGGCTAAGCGACCCAAGTCAGCGAGATGCGCAGTTCTACGCTCGCGCTGACAATCTAAATGAATGGCTTAGCTTGGTTGAAAAACGCTTAGGGTCACTTTCGCAGCGGCTTAGTAAGGCTAGAGCACTGGTTCGTGTTAATACAGACTTAGCCGGAGACCCGAACGCGCAGCAATCAACGGCAACTCAGTCTGAAATTGTCACTGAAACCTCATGGTTTGAGATCGACGATAACTTTTACGAAGCACGCGGTACCTCTTGGGCTCTGCTGCATTTCTTGCACGCCGCTGAAGTAGACTTCGGGCCGGTGCTTAGAGATAAGAACGCGATTCCGACTCTACGCCAAGTTATCCGTGAGCTTGAAGCGACCCAGCAAAACCTCACCAGCCCGATGATTTTGAATGGCAGTGGTATGGGCATGTTTGCTAATCATTCTCTAGTGATGAGTTCTTATATCGCCAGAGCTAATTCAGCGATTGCTGATTTGCGTCGATTGTTAGACGATGGTTAGTAGATAGATGGTGGTTGGCAGCATCGGTAGCGGTGATGCTAGATGGGTTTGGATAATGCGGACATAGTCTTAGTTGTTTATTAAGTCGAAGCTGTTTTGCATTAGGCTTAAATTGACTAAGGCAGATCGATGATGCCTTTGGTAATTTCTAATACGAATGTGAGCGACTACGTGACTTCGCTCATACATTGCCACTTGGCAGTTGCTCCTGCACGGCTCGAATAAACTACATACCCCACAAGGGGGTACCGAGGTCCATGTAGCTATGCCGTGGCGGGCGTTCATTCTTTTATTCGTATTATCCTGATACTCACCCCTGCGGGGCTGACTTCGTCAGTTTAAATACGTTCCTACGCATTTGATGGCGCAAAAGAACAGAACCAAGTACCCTCAAGGGGCATCTAAAAAACACACCGCTGTCATAACTTATTCGTTTCATCCCTGATATTCACCTTTCAGGCTGCCTGCGGCAGTTTAATTATGCTCCAAGCATAATTATCGTTATGCCTTTAGGCGGCTCATGGTTCGGGCTAGCTCTACGAGCGGCGCCACTTGTGGGTACTAGATGCTCCTTGATAGCATCTGAAATTCAAACGTAATTGAAAAGACTCTGATCATGCGTTTGGATTTTTCCACTCGCTTTTACCATTGGCGAACAAATAACCGCATTGCAATACTGATATCAAAGACTCTCAATAAATGGATTACGGTATGTGCGACTCATTGGTATTACTCTGCCGCTGCTTAGTAAGACTTGAGCGTCGCCGCTCTCTAGTGGTTTGATTTCTGCGACCAAATTGAGATTAATAATATGCGAACGATGGATACGTTTAAACGTTGCATCATCGAGACGCTGTTGGATTTTTGTTAACGTCTCTCGTAACGGATAAACCCGCTTATTTATGTGCAGATTCACATAGTTTCCCGCGGCCTCGATATGCTCAATATCGTTAATCTTGATTAAGAATTCTCTACCTAGTTTTTTGACCAGAATACGATCTGATTGCGAGTCGTTTTGATTGCTAGTCTCTGACTTTCCCAAAAGGCTCGCTTCACCTTGTAGCCGCAAGATAAGGTGACGATATAAATAGATAATGGCGAGGATAATTGCGTAAGCCCGAGCATCCTTTAAATATTCATAAAAAAATTGCTCAATAATCGACCCGAAATCGTAGTACGAATCATTAAGCCAATAAATCAACTTACGCATGCCAACCATCATACCCACGTGCAAAACTGAGAATATAAGGCTAAATAAAACGTGAGCTGGAACCGCTACTTTAAGGTTTGACCAGCGCCAAGGAATGCGGCTATCTAAATAGACAATAAGCGGAATAAGCATGAGTAAGGCAATCATGCTTGTGCCCTCCCACGAGGCTATTTCCCAAGCGTTTGTGTCTGCACCATAGCGGTACGAGTCCATAATCGCCACCATTGTTTCGCTGACAAATATTATGCAAAAGAACACCAGCCAGAACCCAATCTCTAGCGGGCGGCGTACTTGCAAGTAGCGATCTAAGTTCATAAAAGTGGATTGTTATTATTGTTAAAGGTGGATATGCCTAGGCCAACAATTCTAACCCTTACACGGCACGACTCGTCACAGAATTACATCGGCCCGTCACATAACGGTTGAGTTAAGGGCATTATTAACTTCAAATGCGACCATCTTGAATTAATCAACGATTTAACAATGGACCCTCTTCAATACTCGCGACCACGTCGTTACGACATTGATGCACTGCGTGTGCTGGCGTTTTCAATTCTAATTCTCTATCACATTGGCATGCTTTATGTTGCTGATTGGGGCTTTCATATTAAGAGTGCCTATCAGTACGAATGGGTCAAGTACCCGATGTTACTGGTAAATCAATGGAGAATGCCTTTATTGTTTCTGATATCCGGCATCGCATCCAGCTTTTTGATTAGTAAACTCAGCGCTATTGGCTTTTTGAAGAGCCGAAGTTTGCGTTTACTAATCCCTTTTATCACCGGCGTTATTCTGATTATTCCACCGCAGGCATACATCCAAGCGCTAGCAAACGGCTCACTTACTAATAGTTTTGGAGAAATGTCCTATGCGAGCTTCCTAATCCACTATTTTAGCTTTCAAGAGTGGCCTATAGGCGCTTTTGACGGCAGCGAATACGGATTCACTTGGAACCACTTATGGTTTATACCCTATCTCTTCGCCTACACGTTATTACTCCTGCCACTAGCTATGTTGCTGCGTATAAGTACCCTGCAAGCTAGCTTTGGGCGCATAGGAGTGGTGACGCTAATTCTAGCGCCGGTATTAATTCAGATTATTTGGCAACTAATCCTAAATGATGAAAAACCGATCTCTCATGCACTTATCGACGATTGGTACGCGCACGCCATGTACGGTACCTTCTTCCTTCTCGGCTATCTAATCTCCGACAATGCAGCGGTTTGGCAAAAAATTATCAACTTGCGCTGGGTATCCTTAATCGGAGCCTTATTTTGTTATTGCCTCCTGATTTCACTTTGGTTGAAGTTCAATCAGCATGAATGGCAAGATCATCTCGCCGGTGTAATAGCTACCTTTAACCAATGGCTATGGTTATTAGCGGTGTTAGCTTGGTCAGCCAAACTCCTTAATCGACCCCAACGCTGGTTGAAATACGCTAACAATTGCGTATACCCTTGGTACATATTGCACCAGACAATCACTATTATCGCGGCCTACTTTTTAGCCAAACTCTCTCTTGGTGGCACACTAGAATTTGCCTTAGTATTAGTCTTCACTGTAGTGGGTTGCTGGGCAATAACTGAATATTTAATCCGCCGCCAAAAGTATTTGAAATTTGTATTTGGTATGAAGTAATGATTCGAATTTTAGTTGCTCAAAATAGCCTAGCGGGACATTCAATGATTACGAACAGTGCGGCCAATAGAAATATAGGCTAGTTTCTACGATGCCTGTCCGATGCTTACGATGCCTGTCCGAATAAGTTATTCAATGATTACGAACAGTGCGGCCAATAGAAATATAGGCTAGTTTCTACGATGCCTGTCCGATGCCTACGATGCCTGTCCGAATAAGTTTCGCGAATAAGTTTCGTATTTGAATGCTGGGTTAATAACGCCCTCCATAACGGGGTAGTATGAAAAGGTTGTCGTCGCGTTTTAAATAATGGAGGGATTACGCATCGGTCGCTACAAGTTACATTGTGTATTTGACTCCAATAAATCCAGTTGTTGTATAAGGCATTGCCGTTCTTAATCAAAAATTCGCGTATCTACAGGAGCCCCAAAGGTGGATTTGGAGCTCCGTTAAATTCTTCCTTGAATGGAGCTATTTATTTACATTCAATAGTTTTGTAAAGGGGGTAACATTGGTTCGCGCTGCCTGTACTTTTGGAAATCCAACGTCTTGCATAGAAATCGTATTCGGTAAACGAAGACTCATCTTCACCACAGGTAATATCACCGCCATCGCCGCTGGTGTTGCGCGCGCGATGACCTAAGGTGCGGCAGAACTGAGTTCCGTTGGTAGAAGAAATAAAAATTTCCTTAAATTGACCATATTGATTTTTAGCCATAGGCGTATGGTAAATGTAAACGCCGCCAGCGGTTAAAGTGCTACCAGAGTCTCGAACGTCAATAAAGACTTTAGAATACTTAACGTCGGTGACGTATGGGTTGGTCACAACATTTACGTTGGCTGCTAAGGCTGAAGCTGAGGTAGTTATTAAAGCGAGGCCTAATGTTAGGGCATTTTTCATGGTGTTCTCCACGTAGGGGTTAAATAGAGAAGTGAGGGTAACCCCGAAGGTGTTTGATTTGATTACAGAAGAGTGAAATTACAATGACAAAACTGCAACGGATTCATGGCTTTAGCTGCAACATAAAGCTAATTGCGTGGCCATAGGTAGGCTAGGTCTAGCTTGATAACTGTAATATTCAAAGTCACCTTGATGACATAATTGACGTATCTGGTTAGGTGAATAAATAAAGTCGATTATTAGAACCGACAATAACTCGTATTCTATCAAATCAGGTCTTGCTTGTTATCCAAGCGAGAGAGCTTCGTCTCGAAAAGCAAAAAACAAAATTTGTACGGATGAAAAGACTGGGACAGGCACACCAAGGCTTGCAAATAACGCTATAAAGTGGAAATCTATCGCTTCAAGGAAATTTCAGCGGAGTTACGGATGACTCAAGCCAGCAGGGAAATGGGGTCAGGTCGTACGCCGTTTACGGCGAATTATCTAGCCGGTTAAAGTCCTGTCCGGGGAATTGTCCATTCATCCCGGTAGTACCGCAAAGCAGTCGGTGAGTAATTGCCGGCTGTAAGTTTTGCCTACATGGATGTAGGTAAGGGGCGTTAGCTGGGAGCGGAAGCCTTGCAAGGGCGAAGTGGCAGGCCGCAACGAAAGTGAATCTGTATTAGCCTCGTAAACCAATTGAGGATGTTGACCCTCTGACTTGATGGGGAAAACTGACATCGCTCGATCCCGCGTAGCTGAAATAGCCTACGTCAATGGGAATTGATCGAGCGGATCCTTCGGGGTTATAAGAGTGGCATGTCGTGGAAGATAAATCGTGCAGGGCGGGAGATCCAATGGGGTGGTGTTGGCAGCGCCAACAGAGTTATATAAGCGAAGAGCGAAATTAATTCTGGCCTGATTGGAAGTCAGAGGGGTTCATAGTACCGTTTGAGGGTGAGCGACAACATAACGACACCCGAGGAAAGGAACCCTACTTTATTCATGCAACTGAAGGGCAAAGGGCGGAGGTGATTGCGTAATGCTAGAAACGCCGAAAGACTCGAAAGAGGCCGTCAGAGAGCTCCAGAGGGAGCTTTATCAAAAAGCCAAGCAATAACCTGAGTTTTGGAAATTGTGCATGCTTGAGAAGAAGAATATCGGAAAGCCGTATGCGGGAGAACCGCTTGTCCGGTTTGATGAGAGGATGCTGGGTAACGTGTTGATATGTATCAACTATATCGTTGCCCTGCCTTCTACTCTATTTTGATTTATGATTACTTTTATTAACTCCTCTAAGACCGTTGTGAGTATGTAGCAGCCAAAGTGATTATTCAATTGGACATAGGTCTCGAAATGGTCGTTCCGAGCATCTCAGAGACAATTGCTTAGCACAAACCTGTTAGTAAAAAAGAACAGCAGTTTTACCCTCAATAAACATTTACACCTTTGAAGTAGACAGCATCTTATCGACTGTGTGCGCTAATTCTTAGGCATTCAGCTCTTTGAACACTATCGATCGAAGCACCATTGCAAGTTTCCTATTTATTTAGCTTTCTCAATCAACCAAACTGAAAAATTCTCATCACCGCTTTGCCGCTGTAATACGGTGTAATATTTACCTGCGCATGTTGGTTCTATTCTAGTTGTTATCTAGGGCTTAATAACCATTAATAACAGGAGTCAGAAAGATGACGGAAGACCGCAACGATACGGCAATATCACAACCTAATATTCTCTTCATTACGGTAGACCAAATGCGCTACCCCGATTTCAGTGATGAGCATGGCGGGATGATTCAACCGCTTAAGGAGATATTCGGTTTTACGGAACTGAGTGAGGACAACCCGTACACGCATCTGTTTCCTGGTTTTATGCGCTTGCGAAAAAATGCCGTTAGTCTACAGAACCACCACATTGCGGCGTCTGCTTGTGTGCCGAGTCGAACCACGATTTATACCGGTCAGTATGGTACGCGTACGCGGGTGATGGAAACTGATAGCCTATTTAAGTACGGCAGTGATCCGGACTTTCCGTGGTTAGACCCAAGAGGCGTGCCGACTACGGGGGATTGGTTTCGAGCGGCGGGTTATACCAGCCATTATTTTGGCAAATGGGATTTGTCGTTTGCTGATATTGAGGGGCCGAATAAGGGTAATATCAATGCGTGGGGGTTCTCCGATTGGAAATTATCTTCGCCGGATGCGCAAGGCGGGCAGCTCAACCAACTCGGTGTTTATCGCGACCCCGGTTATGCCGACATGGCGAGTTCGTTTCTCAAGCGTAAGGGTATGAACTACGAAGATACGCCTGATAAACCGAAACCGTGGTTCGCGGCGGTCTCTATTGTAAACCCGCATGATATAGCCTCGGCTTATCCGATCAGTTGGTGGATGCCAGAGACACTTGATGAGGACGCCCCATCTAAAGCTGCAGATCATAGAGCCAATTTTGGTGTGCAAACCATTCCTGATGGGGGCCCAACTGACGACCCGGATACGCCTAAACCGGTACCGAGCAAACAAGCACGCTCGAACCCGCTACCAGGAGGCACTTCTACCATTGCCCTCAACCCAACTGGGTTTGGTACCGATGAAACATTATTTAACAACCCAGAAAGCTTGCATGACGACCTAATAACGAAGCCCGATTGTCAGTTCGATTACAGTTACAAAATGGGTCTAGCGCTTAAATCTCGCAGGCCAGAACCACTTCAGAAATGGCAGACTCTACCGTTTCAGAGTTACGCTGATCAGGGCGATCAGGCGAAGACTGATGAATGGTTCCAGGCTTACGGACAATTTTATACATATCTGCATACGTTGGCGGACCGACAGATTGACCAAGTGCTCAGAACGCTCGACGAGACTGGTCTTGCTGAAAATACCATCGTAGTATTCTTGTCTGACCATGGCGAGTACGGCGGCGTGCAAGGAGGTATGATTGAAAAGTGGCATACGGCGTATGATCAAATTTTACGCGTGCCGGTGGTATTCTCGAACCCAACACTAAATGTCGATGAAGACACGATGAAGTCTGTCGATCAACTGACCAGTCATATCGATATTCTGCCTACGTTGCTGGGGTTTACTGACTTCAATACCGAAGCAAAACAGCATGGGCTCGGTTTGGATATCAAACGGAATTTCGATCAGACTTACATTCCTCTGCCCGGAGTGAATTTGGTGCCGACCTTAAAAGACCCGGACACTCTCATTTATTGTTCAGGCCCTGACAGCACCGAGCAGCGAAGCGAAATTCTATTTATTACCGATGATACCATCACTGATCACCTAGTTGGGCAAGCGCCGTCACTGGCCTATATAAATTTTATGAAGGCGGTGGACGACTACCGAAATATAAACCCCCGTTTGCATCCCGGCCCCGTAGTTCAACCAAATCACATTCGATGTATAAAGTGGACGATTATGGATAGTGATGATCAGGCGCTCAACGACACAACTTGGAAACTCGCTAAATATTGGGACCCGGCTGGAAAAGAAGACGACCAATGGGAGTTTTATAGTAACGACAATGACCCTAGCGAACGTAATAACCTGGTTACTTGGGGAAACTCCAAGCCATTGTTAGTGACAGAACGCATAGATAATTCTTGGGGGTTGAGCGACAAAGATGTGCAGCAAGCACTTAAGCAGTCTAGAAAGCGCCTCAAAGAATTAGAAGAGCGTTATCTCAAACCGGTCTCTCCTATAGAGCAAGCTTATGTGTTGGAGCGAAGGGGGTAATCTCTGATCTTGAGGCATAACTCAGAGATCGCGCAAGCCTAAGCAAAAGAACACTAAATGGGCGGCTTGCGCGGTAATACTCTTGCGTTTTCACCATGCTAGCGTCAAAAAAATGGGGCGACTCTAGAACATACTGTATTGCACCAATTTGAAGTTACCGCTAGACTACGCTTCGAACAAATTATTATGGATTAAAACATTCCAATGCCTAAGTTAACCTTTATCGATTTCGAAGGGACTGAAAGAAGTATTGACGCCGATGTTGGCGATTCAGTGATGGAGTCAGCAACTAATCACGACATTCCAGGGATTGATGCGGATTGCGGCGGCGCTTGTGCATGCGCAACCTGCCATGTTTATATTAGCCCTGACTGGGCCGATGTGGTCGGCAAACCAGAAGACCTCGAAGCAGATATGTTAGATGTCGCAGAAAGTGTAAACGAGTTTTCCCGTCTAAGCTGTCAAGTCATAGTGAGCGAAGAAATGGATGGGTTGGTTATCACCACACCTGAAAGTCAGTTTTAATTGACTCGTTTGCTAGTAGACTGACGATAGCTATTGTCAGTCGTTAACCGCCTTGAGGGTCTCTGATAGAGACAGACAACAGCTCGATAGCGGCTATCAAAGTCAAGTCAGATAGACTTTTGGGATAGATAAAAGAAACATTAGATACGGCGGTGTCATGTTTTTGCGCAGCGAAGAAGGACGTCCTCATTCAAAGAGTCTGCTTTAGTCAGTGGTTATGACACGATATAACTTAACCATGCCTGCCAGTATATGTACAACCAACCAACGCGATAGAACATAGAGCGACTATTTTTTATGCGTTGGTAATACATAAAAATCTCTACTGCCTAAGATTAAGCCCCCACTATATCATCTCATTTTGTAGCCAAATTAATCGAGTGTGCAGTGTCAGGCCGCGTCGAATGTAAGCAGGAAATACCTAGGCCTATCTTTAATAGGCAGTTGGTTTAAACGTTTATTTAGATTGAAGAGGGCTATATAGTTAACTAGCCAAAAATGATGCAAATTATTTACCATCGTTTGGCGTTTAAATTCAAAAAAAATTACTCGACCATGATCAAATCTGGCAGTTCATAAAACGAAACTCTGACTGCAACTGACTAACAAAAAGTTGCTATTGATATAAGAGACTTCAGCTTACCCGTTATTTTTGCTCAAAATGTATTGCTGGATTATTGAATACATTTTGAAATCAGTATATTCCGATTTAGTGACGTAGTTAGACCATGTCTCTTCTAAACGCGCGAATTTCTCTAGGTCCCACTCCAGGGCTAATTCCGTATATAACTTTGCGGACACTCTTTGTAATAGCCGCATATCACCTGCCGGATAGGTTGTCTGTCCAATGCTTTCGGCCAAAGCAGCGTCATTTAAAGCCAATTCAAGCTTACCTAAATTAGCGTAGACCATGGCTCTATCTGATAAGGCCCATGATAGATAATGTACTCGTCTCGTTTCTGCCGCTGAAAATGTTTCTATTACAGCGGAATAATACGGCAGTGCGGTTTCCCATTCTTTCAACGTTGCATACGATACGGCCAACATTAAAGTAACACCGCCAATATCAGAACTGGTAAATTGTGTACTATTGTCGTCGTTTGTTACTAGTTCATACGCTTCTGAGGCGCTTTCCATTGCCTCATGATACTGATTGTTTTTAATATAAGTATAGGCTAGGGTTGATAATCCAAACGCGGTTGCGGCACCTGGTTTTTCATCGAAAAGCTTGCGCACGCTTAAGTATTTTTTGGTTGTCTCAATGGCCTTTCCGTATTCATGAGCGGAAGCGTAACCGATCGCTAACTCAGGCAGAATGAGTAATTCTTGTGTGCTGTTTTCGCCCCAGATCTTAATGAAATTCTCATGTAGCCTTTCTGCCCTTTGAACTCTGTCAGCGCCTTTTTTTACAAAATTGGCTAATTGAATTTCGCCGAATTCGAGTTCAAGCGCTCGAGGGTGCTCATCGGTATAATGTCTTTCGACAATTGTCTTAGCGTGGCTATAGTAGGATGCCGATTCGTCTAAGCGATCTTCCCTGAACGCAGCCTGACCCAATAAAAAATACAATTCGGCAAGCAATGTCTCATCTACCTGAGTTTCATTCTCATATAACTCTAGCGAGGCCCGTAATTGTTTGTTGGCGTCAGCATATTGGCCTCGAGAACTATAGGCGCGTCCGATAGCCATTTGGCTTTTGATGCGCGCAGCCCCTTTGATGTCATTTAATACGCAAAAATCAAAGGCTTTTTTTGCGTGACCTATATCAAGGTCATAAAATGCCCGGTTGGCCGCTGATTTCGAAGCCATTAAGTGGCCTTCAACAATAATAGTTTTATCAGTAACTTCTAGACCATCCAGAATAATATTATTAATTTCGTCAGCCTTTGAATATTCGTCAATACTAAGAAAGGCATCGGATAAGGAGAGCAATAATTTTGCCCTTAAATCAGCCGAAATGCCTTTGGTGTGTTTCAAGTTTTGATAGCCATGATCTAACATTCCAGCTACTGAGGCCATTCCCTTACTTGCCATGCCACTTGGGTTAGCAAAGCCAATTGTTTCCATAATCATCGAGGCAACCTGTTCGGCGTTTTGCTTTTCTTTCTGTGCTCGTTGGGCCTCTGCTTTGATCTCGCCGTTTTGGTCAATCAGCTTGGCTACAAATAATGATGCCAATACTGCGATTAAAAGTGCTGACATAGAAACAACATAATTTCGTTGGATCAGCTTTTTACTTCGATAGAAAAATGAAGCAGGGTGGGCATAGACAGCTTCGTTTTTTAAGTAGCGTCTGACATCAGCTCCCATCTCCGATACCGATTGGTATCGGTTTTCTCTGTTTTTCTGGGTTGATTTTAGGTAGATGAAATCCAATTCTGTGTTTAACTGTTTCGCTAACTGGCTGGCTGATTCACTGCGTTGCTCGGCTATCTCATTTTGAGTATCTTCAGCAAGGTTCTTAAAATAGACACTGGGTACCGGAGCCTCAAACTCGGCGATTAGAGAGATACGTTTTGCCTTGTCTAATTTGTTGATTTTTTTACGATCAAAAGGGATGCGGCCAGCGAGCAGACTGAACAACACCATGCCTAATGAATAGACATCGGCGCGCGCGTCAGTATCGTTAATATTGAGAACGTGCTCTGGGCTCATGTATTCGGGAGTACCCATCAAATGTTCGTTGTTCCATTTGATTTGATCATTCAGGTCACTGGAAATGCCAAAATCGATAATGGTTGGTATATGTTGGTTCTCAAACTCACGAATCAAGATGTTGGATGACTTCAGATCACGGTGCAGAACACCGCGTTGATGCGAGTAGGTAATCGCATCACAAATCCGCAAGAATAGCTGAAGTCGTTGTTCGATCGTGAGTTTGCTCTCGTCACAGAACTGCGACAGCATGGTGCCTTCGATGTATTCCATCACAATAAAAGACAGGCCTTCTTCGGTGGTCTCAACTGTATGGATGGTGGCAATATTGGGGTGCGATAGTGTTGCCAAAGCCCGTTGTTCGAAACGGAAAAATTCGAGGTATTCTTTAGGCGCGTCAGGGCGGATCAGTTTGATCACCACTTGGCGGTGCACCGGCTCTTTTTGTGAAGCAATAAACACACCGGCAATGCTGCCTTCATGCAACAGAGTCTCTAAGAGATAGCCCTTTATTTCCTGACCTATCCATTGGTCGGCGTACCACTTATCATTTAGTTCGATACGGGAGGTGAGGGGGGTATCCACCAGCGAAATAGTTTTATCAAGCGTATCGAGCATGCTCTCTAACTTACATCGGGTAAATGGGTCGACATTTTTGTTTAAAATTTGCGTTTGTCTTTCAGCATGCGGCAATTCTGACAGTTCTTCAAACAGGCGCATCAATTCACCCCAGTCGTACGGTTTGGATTGTCGTTCTAGCTGTTCGTTTGGTCCTGCCATAAGCCATTCTCCTTTTTTCAGTAACTTGATTTCTGATAATTATTCTAGATGTATCCTTGATTGGATTCCCTGCTTATTTAGCAATGTGAATCTATGATCGCTAGCCGTGTACACACTGTTACTGCGGTGAAAAACACGAAAGTGATCATAGATGCTATCGCCGTTACTATACGATAAGAATGGATTTGAGAGAAAGTAACTAAACACCATTTATTGCCAGCGACGATAAATTCGAAGCGCTAATTATCCAGAACCCGAGATTGGCCCGAGATAGCTTGACCGCAAATAGCAAAGGATAATCGACTTTTAGAGCGAATTGACTAATCAAATAATTTCTCAACCTACCAATCCTTAAACGATAGCGGATAAGCAAACGATTGAGCAGTGACCCGCAGAGCATGGAGAAGATGTCGCCGACACTAAGTGTAATACTCACGAGTTTAGTTTAATTACCAAGCTAGTCAGACACCCAATAAATCACGTTTCGATGATCTAAATAGCTATTTGTAAATTATTTTATAAATATTTGGCGTACTTTTGTCACGTATAACGCCTCAGTAAAGAGGAAGCAATTATTTGATGCAATAGATTCGCGGACTAAAGAATGAGACTTATCAAGTCTCATTGACAGATCTTAGTTCAATGTTCATCAAATTAGACAGGTTTTGGAGCGAGGTTTTTTGAGCGCTTATTACTCAGCATTACCCATGCAGGCGGATACAAACCACGTTTCTTACGCTTATTTGGTGACAGAGGTTTTTGAGTAAACCTCTTTCGCTATGTTTTACGATCAACTTTAATCAAGCTTTTCGGTCTGTAAGGATGGATTGCAAGGATTCAAGAAAACGTCAATAGGACTGATATATGGGACATCCCCTAAGAGCAATATTTTTTAAATCTTCTCCACTAGGTTGTTTCAGTGGCTTAGCATCGGGTCAAATATCGATTTTGGCAAGTCAGGGAATGCCGAACGTACAAGCGGCTTGCGTAGATGATGTTGATAGCAATCCAACACTGCTTGAAGCGTTGCCGGTCTTTCATGAGAACGGGGACAAAACCGTTCCAGCGAGCCGGGTCAAGGCTCCGAATATCATTCAGCTTGGTCGTAAATACATTCTTCGCTACCGATGTACAGATAGCTCCGGCAACAGCTCAGTTCGAGGCCTGCGGATCAATGTGGTAGCGCCATGACCTGTTGGATAGACCCTGGTGCGCTAGGTTCTCGGCACGGCAGCCTCGGCGCTGCCTGTGTTCCGACCTGCATAATACTGTGCGCTAAATACAATGCTTTTTCTTTTCACCGATGGATTTTTCCATCGTGTGGCTAGGTCGGCCAGCGACCGTTCTAATAATTTTTAGATGGCTATCAAGCTAGTCACCAAACTAAACGTCAATTGGATTGATATATGAAAAATTTCCGAACAACTATATTCGCTAAGTTTTGCTCACTAAGTTACCTCATTCTGTTTCTAGTTGGGAATTTAACGACATCAAATTCATTTGCACAAACGCCTTTCACGCAACCGGTAAAAGTTTTTATTATCGCCGGACAGTCAAATGCGATGGGCGATGGCATTGTTCAAGGGGGTAGAGATCGAACGACTGGAAATCTGCAACATTTACTTGCCAACGACCCGCGCGGCAACTACCAATTTTTAAAAGATGCCCAGGGCGACTGGGTCGAGCGTGACGATGTTTGGGTGACAAACCTAGGCAAAGGCAATGTTCAGACTGGAAATCTTCGGGTCAATTATGTTACCGATGTTACTCGCGAGAGGGTAGGTCCAGAACTTGGGTTCGGGCATGTCATGGGTGCTCATCTCGATAACCCGATACTGTTGATGAAGTTGGGCTACGGCGGCGCGACTCTCTATAATGATTTTCTCTCGCCCAGTTCAGGTGCGTCAGTTGACCCATCAAGTGGAAGCAATCTTTGCACCAGACAAAGCTTTAGCCCAGGCAACACAATGACCGGGTCTTGTTATCAAGAAATTCTCAATCAGGTAAATAACCTTACAGGCAACATTGCTGGTTATATGGACGGTCGTCCCGCTGCGGCGGGCTATGAAATAGCTGGTTTTGTCTGGATTCAAGGGCTTACTGACAGGGGCACTGTAAACAGGTCTATAGGCTACGGCGAGACGATGAAGAATTTCATCTCGGATTTACGTAGTGACCTAGGTGTCCCAAATTTACCGTTTGTCATAGCAACACCGGGCATGCCTTGTTGCGGTTCGGCAGGGCCCAGCTATACACATTATAGCTATGTAGAGCTTGGCCAGTTAAACACACCTAATGTGACCAATAATGTGAGTGTGGTCGATATGCGTGGAGGGTATCAGGGCGTAACCTTCAACCCGGACCCTGCGCAGTCGCCTAACGATAGTTGGGGATGGCACTACCATCAAAATGCAAAAACATACGTCGATATGGGGCTTGCTTTAGCGCATGCATTTATAGGTGACCCAGCAAGACCGCTCTATCCCAGCGGCGCTGCAGTACAACCTCAATTGGCTACTGACATAGTCGATACAACGGCCTTTAACAATAATTCAGTTCCGGACACTGGAAATTCATACACTCAAAATTTCACACTGGGTTGGGAGTTTAGTACAGATCGTGAAATCACGATCAGCCAGTTAGGTATGCGGGACGATAATAAAGATGGCGTACTTAATGGCACTAAGCCGGTTAGGGTGGCCATTTTCAAAACTTTGGGCGACGGTGGCGACATACTAGCCGAGACCTATATTCCTGTGAATCGCAGTGCCAGCGGAGATGGGGTCGTTTATTCTGATGCTTTTCCTACTTCGTTGGTACTACCAGCGGGCACCTATGTCGTTGGCGCGCAGACCGAGGCGGGTGGTGAGACCTATCGTCAACTTCCAGCAGGCACGGCCGTCGAATTTTCACCCGGAGTCACTTTTCTCCGTGAACTAGCAAACCCTGGCACAAGCTTTCAACATCCGGACAACTGGTCATCAAATGGGCCCCTAGGGTGGTTTGGGCCTACTTTTGGTTATATTCCAGGGCCACCGCCTCTTACTCCGGCAGTAGAACCAACCGGGTCTTCGTCTCTAGATCAGACCGGCTTGCAGAGTCTGCCGACTGCACAAGCGTTTCAGTTACATTATTCATTGGGTTGGAGCTTTAGTGTTGATAGAACTATCATCATTAATCAGCTTGGCGTGCTTGACGGTGCTGCACCGGGGCACGTATTAAATGGTGCCTTGGATGGCCCTGACGTTCGAGTCGGCATCTTTGATGGCGCAGCGGGAGGCAGTTTACGCTGCTCCGCAAAGATACCATCAGGTAGAAGAGCGGCTGCCGATGGTGTTATTTATGCGCAAGTGGATGAAACATGTGAGCTTCCTGCTGGAGACTACGCCGTTGCCGCACTCACCTACGCTAACGGTGAACCTTATCGGCAGGTAAACTTAGGTGGGACGTCTATCCAATCTTTAATGGGCGACGGCATAAGTTTTACAGCGGCCTTGGCTAATCCCTTAGAGAACAGGGAAACGCAAACTACCGAGATCAGCACCTTCCCGCACCCCAGTGGTGCGCATAACGGCGGCGTGAATGGCTGGTTTGGACCAACCTTTACCTACACTAATGCGGGTGGTCCTAGTGGCGGTGAGCCTGATGGCACATCGGCTCTCGCTCAAGCTAGCTTGCAGGGCTTACCTAGCAGTCAAGCGTTTCGCTTGCACTATTCACTGGGTTGGAGTTTTAGCACTGATAAAGAGATCGTCATTAATCAACTGGGCGTGATTGATAGCGCCGCTGACGGGCATGTAATAAATGGTCGCTTGGATGGGCCTGCGGCACAAGTGGGTATTTTTGATGGCGCAGCGGGGGGCAGTTTACGCTGCTCAGCGAAGATTCCGGCCGGCACCAGTGCCAGCAGCGATGGCGTGATGTATGCCTCGGTTAATGGGACTTGTCAGCTCCCTGCTGGCGACTATGCAGTGGCCGCACTTACTTATGCTAATGGCGAACCGTACCGACAAGTTAACTTGGGATCCACGAACATTCAATCGCTCATGGGCGACGGTATTAGTTTTACAGCGGCCTTGGCTAATCCCTTAGAGAACAGGGAAACGCAAACTACCGAGATCAGTACCTTCCCGCACCCCAGTGGTGCGCATAACGGCGGCGCGAATGGCTGGTTTGGGCCAACCTTTACCTACACCATCGGCGGTGATGTGACGCCGCCAACGGGTGGCGGCACCGCTGCGGTGGATAATTTAGCCTTGCCTAACGGCGTCGGCGAAGTTGGTTATAGCCTGAATTTTTCACTGGGCTGGCAGTTTAGTACCGCAGAAGAAATCACTCTAACGCACTTAGGCATGCGTGATGAATATACATTTGATGGCAGCGGTAATCAGACGACAGCGGCGCCGAATGGAGTCCTAGACGGTTCGACAGATGTCAAATTAGGTTTGTGGGAACCGGGTGCGAATGGCGCACTGCTGGCGCAAGCGACGGTGCCCGCAGGCACCACCAATATCGAAGCCGGTGTGTTTTACGCGGCCTTATCAACGCCATTGACGCTATCGCCAGGCAGTTATGTGGTGAGTGCGATGACCACCACCGGCGGTGAGTATTACCGCAGCTACCCAGCTGGGGTGGCGGTGCCGATGGCACCGGGCATTACTTTTGAGCAAGCGCTAGCAGATCCAGATGGCACTAATAATGGCGCGTTTAGACACCCATCGGGTGAATTTAATGGCTCAGTCGGCGGCGGTGCCGCGTGGTTTGGCCCAACTTTTAAATTTACTACTGGCGATGATGTGCCACCGCCAACCGGCGGTGGCACTGCCGCGGTAGATAATTTAGCCTTGCCTAACGGCGTCGGCGAAGTTGGTTATAGCTTAAATTTTGCTCTTGGCTGGCAGTTTAGTACCGCAGAAGAAATCACGCTAACGCACTTAGGCATGCGTGATGAATATACATTTGATGGCAGTGGCAATCAGACGACAGCGGCGCCGAATGGAGTCCTAGACGGTTCGACAGATGTCAAATTAGGTTTGTGGGAACCGGGTGCGAATGGCGCACTACTGGCGCAAGCGACGGTGCCCGCAGGCACCACGACTATCGAAGCCGGTGTATTTTACGCGGCCTTATCAACGCCATTGACGCTATCGCCAGGCAGTTATGTGGTGAGTGCGATGACCACCACCGGCGGTGAATATTACCGCAGCTACCCAGCTGGGGTGGCGGTGCCGATGGCACCGGGCATTACGTTTGAGCAAGCGCTGGCGGATCCAGATGGCACCAATAACGGTGCGTTCAGACACCCATCGGGTGAATTCAATGGTTCAGTCGGTGGCGGAGCCGCTTGGTTCGGCCCGACCTTTAAATTTACTACTGGCGATGGTGGCACACCGCCAACCGGCGGTGGCACCGCTGCGGTTGATAATTTAGCCTTGCCTAACGGCGTCGGCGAAGTTGGTTATAGCTTAAATTTTGCTCTTGGCTGGCAGTTTAGTACCGCAGAAGAAATCACGCTAACGCACTTAGGCATGCGTGATGAATACACCTTTGCCAGCAGTGGACAGCCAACCAGCGAAGGGCCGAATGGCGTTTTAGACGGTTCGACTGATGTCAAATTAGGTTTGTGGGAACCAGGTGCGAATGGCGCACTACTAGCGCAAGCGACGGTGCCCGCAGGCACCACCAATATCGAAGCCGGTGTATTTTACGCGGCCTTATCAACGCCATTGACGCTATCGCCAGGCAGTTATGTGGTGAGTGCGATGACCACCACCGGTGGTGAGTATTACCGCAGCTACCCAGCTGGAGTGACGGTGCCGATGGCAGCGGGCATTACGTTTGAGCAAGCTCTAGCTGATCCAGATGGTACCAATAACGGTGCGTTCAGACACCCATCGGGTGAATTCAATGGTTCAGTCGGTGGCGGAGCCGCGTGGTTTGGCCCGACCTTTAAATTTACTACTGGCGATGATGTGCCACCGCCAACCGGCGGTGGCACTGCCGCGGTAGATAATTTAGCCTTGCCTAACGGCGTCGGCGAAGTTGGTTATAGCTTAAATTTTGCTCTGGGCTGGCAGTTTAGTACCGCAGAAGAAATCACGCTAACGCACTTAGGCATGCGTGATGAATACACCTTTGCCAGCAGTGGACAGCCAACCAGCGAAGGGCCGAATGGCGTTTTAGACGGTTCGACTGATGTCAAATTAGGTTTGTGGGAACCAGGTGCGAATGGCGCACTACTGGCGCAAGCGACGGTACCCGCAGGCACCACAAATATCGAAGCCGGTGTGTTTTACGCGGCCTTATCAACACCATTGACGCTGTCGCCAGGCAGTTACGTGGTGAGTGCGATGACCACCACCGGCGGTGAATATTACCGCAGCTACCCAGCTGGGGTGACGGTGCCGATGGCTCCTGGCATTACTTTTGAGCAAGCTCTAGCTGATCCAGATGGCACCAATAATGGTGCGTTCAGACACCCATCGGGTGAATTCAATGGTTCAGTCGGTGGCGGAGCCGCTTGGTTCGGCCCGACCTTTAAATTTACTACTGGCGATGGTGGCACACCGCCAACCGGCGGTGGCACCGCTGCGGTTGATAATTTAGCCTTGCCTAACGGCGTCGGCGAAGTTGGTTATAGCTTAAATTTTGCACTGGGCTGGCAGTTTAGTACCACAGAAGAAATCACTCTAACGCATTTAGGTATGCGTGATGAATACACCTTTGCCAGCAATGGACAGCCAACCAGCGAAGGCCCGAATGGCGTTTTAGATGGGTCAACTGACGTGCGACTAGGGCTCTGGGAGCCGGGCGCGGGTGGTGCCTTATTGGCGCAAGCGACGGTGCCTGCAGGCACCACAAATATCGAAGCCGGTGTGTTTTACGCGGCCTTATCAACGCCATTGACGCTGTTGCCAGGCAGTTATGTGGTGAGTGCGATGACCACCACCGGCGGCGAGTATTACCGCAGCTACCCAGCTGGTGTGACGGTGCCGATGGCACCGGGCATTACGTTTGAGCAAGCGCTGGCTGATCCAGATGGCACTAATAATGGTGCGTTTAGACACCCATCGGGTGAATTTAACGGCTCAGTCGGCGGCGGAGCGGCGTGGTTTGGCCCAACCTTTAAATTTACCAGCGGCGATGGTGTTCCAAATCCTGGCGGCGAAGTGGGTATTGACACTCCTCCAATCGGCGGAGATGGATCCCCAACTGGCGAAGTAAAGGCGCGAGCCGTTTATCAACGAAATTTTGATGGCACTCCGGTCGTTGTTCCTTTGGTTATAAATAATGGCGGCGCTATTCTCGAGTACCGTTTTTATCAATCAGGTACCACACCTCAAGGTACATGGACTTCATTTGATGATGAAACCGGGAGCTCTAGCCGCGCGAATGTAAGTCTGACCGTCGGTCGATATGATTTTAGTATCCGAAATAAATCAACAGGAGCTGAAATACAGACAATTGAAAAGGTGGGCATCGGTGACGTGTTTGTGGTCGCCGGTCAGTCGAATTCAGAGAATTTTGGTGGGCAAAATCCAAGCCAAGTCGTTGACGATCGAATAAGTGCTTATAACCTTGGATCAGGCGAATGGGTTTTAGCTAGTGATCCGCAAACCAATAAGGGAGCCTGGAACTTGAACGGTGGGTCTCCTTGGAGCTATTTCGGGAACTATTATACGCAGTGTACCAATGTTCCTATCCATGTGATCTCGGTGGGATGGGGCAGTACTCGAATAGAACAGTGGACTCCGACTCATATTGGAACACCGCCTGGAAATGGGGAAGGTGTAGTTTCCACTGGTCTTTATGTTGACCGTCTTCAGCCTGCGATTAATCAAGTAAAAAATTATAATGGAGCCAGAGCGGTGTTCTGGCATCAGGGCGAAAATGATGTGCAGCGAGGCACCAGTGCTCAAGCCTATCAGTCATGGTTAAATAGTATTATTAGCCGCAGCCGCCTAGACATTGGTGATTCAACACTGCCTTGGTTTGTCGCCTTGGTGTCCGAAATTAGCGGCGAGCCTGAGTCCAAACGCCAGCCGGTTTTAGATGGTCAAATCGATACGATTATTGCCGGTAGCAATGTGACTGTTGGTTCTCAAACCGATAAATTCCTCAAATTACCGGCATTAATATCGGATGGAATTCATTTCTCCAGTATTGGTTTGGATGAGCACGCCAAAGAATGGTTTAACGCACTCAAGCGTTCGGGCTTAGTCTCTGAAGTGAACGGGTGTGCAAACCTAGTCAAAGGATATGCACTGCCAAGCGGCGGGTTGCTGCAAGACGCAAACAACGATGGTTTCAATGATCGCTTGGAAAGTTTCTTCACCGACCCAACTGACCCTGTGGATACCACGCCACCGATAATTACCTTTGCTCCATCCGTTGAGTCTGTAGAGGTTGATCTCGGAGAAGCCGTGTCGTACCCGGCAGTAAGTTGTAGTGATGATCTCGATGGTGATCGACCTGTAACGGATACAGGCACTGTAAGTACTGCGGTAGCAGGCGAGTATGCGCGGATCTATAGTTGTGCTGATAGTGCGAGCAACCCTGCTCAGAAAGCGTTTACCGTTACGGTAGTTGACGACAATCCAAATGGAGGCCCTCTCACAGGTCAATTGGGGGTTCTTGATTTATCTGCCAATGGTGGCATCAACCCTGTCACTGGCTCTGTGTGGCAAGCTGGTGATCAATACCGTTTGGCGTTTGTGACCAGCCAAACAACACAAGCAACTTCTACAGATATTTCAAGCTACAACAGCTTTGTTCAAGCCGCAGCTGCGGCTGCCGGTCATGGCGGTGTAAACTGGCGGGTAATTGGCTCTACAGCAAGCAATGCAGCAAGGGATAATACTGAAACGAATCCCAGTATAAACGGAGCGGGTGTCGCTATCTTTGCAATGGATGGCAGTTCTAAAATTGCCGATAATAATAACGACCTATGGGATGGTGATGTCGACGCTCACATCACATTCGACGAAAATAAAGCCTCAAGGCTGGGCTCCGTATTCACGGGCTCAAGCAACGATGGTACGCAAAGTTATGACGGGCGGGTTCTGGGTGGATCAAATGAGTCGCCACCTAAGGTTATGATTGCTAATACAACGGCGCCGCTCGTTCGCTGGATGGTTCAGTTCAATTCTGCGACGACAAGCTCACTGCCCGTCTATGCGATGTCAGAGCCACTAAGCGTTATAGTCGTGGATACCACACCACCGATAATTACCTTTGCTCCATCCGGTGAGACTCTACAAGTTAATCTCGGTGAAACCGTGTCATACCCGTTAGTTAGTTGTAGTGATGCTATCGATGGCGATCGACCTGTCACTGATAATGGCCCGGTAAGCACAGCGGTAGCAGGTGAGTTTACGCGTATCTATAGTTGTGTTGATAATGCGGGTAACCCCGCTCAGAAAGCGTTTACCGTTACGGTAGTTGACGACAATCCAAATGGAGGCCCTCTCACAGGGCAATTGGGGGTTCTTGATTTATCTGCCAATGGTGGCATCAACCCTGTCACTGGCTCTGTGTGGCAAGCTGGTGATCAATACCGTTTGGCGTTTGTGACTAGTCAGGGCACTCAGGCTACCTCGACTAATATTGCAAGCTACAACGCGTTTGTTGATGGTTTGGCTGATGCTGCGGGATACAATAGCATTGACTGGCGTGTTATTGGTTCAACCAACCTAGTTGCGGCGAGAGACAATACTTTAACTGATCCAGCAGTATACGGCACCGGTGTGGCGATCTTTGCAATGGATGGCACTACAAAAATTGTAGATAATTACAGCGACCTTTGGGATGGTTCACTCGATGCGCATATTAGCTTCGACGAGAATGGAAACTCCAAGACTGGGGGGGTATTCGGAGGATCCGAAAACAATGGCAGTCCGCGCGGCTCCGGACGTGTTCTAGGCGGGTCCACCGAGTCTCCTCCTAAAGTGACTATCGGTAATACCACGGCTCCGCTGAATCGTTGGATGGTTCAGTATAACGCGCTGACAGCCAGTACCCTGCCTGTCTATGCGCTGTCCGAAGTGTTAACAATTGGTGTTGCGTCTCCGCTTGATGAGATATCGCCGATCGTAACTTTGGTTCCGGCGAGTCTTGACATACGGATCCCCTTAAATGGATCGTTCTCCGAACCGACGGTTACCTGTATCGATGACGTGGATGGCGTTCTGCCAGTGAGTATTAGTAATCCGGTTGACGCAACCCAAGTGGGAACGTACAACCCTGTTTACAGTTGTCAGGATCAGGCTGGAAATCTCGCCAGCAGTGATTCAGGGGCAATTAAGGTGGAGGTCTTTGATGATGTTGATAGTACTTCACCGATCATTGAACTTGATCCACCTGCGCTTGAACTGACTATTCTCAGAGGAAGCAGGTTTATCGACTATGGTGTTAGCTGTACGGATGACCAACGTGATCCGCCAACACTGACAATTAGTGGCAGCGTTAATGTCAATGTTATCGATGTTTATAGCATTATCTACACCTGTACCGATGATGAAGGCAATCAAGACATAGAAACGTTAACGGTAAACGTGGTTGAAACACTTACTGGGGATCCATTAACCCCAGCAAATGGTCGGCTGTTTTTCCAAGGCATCCTTCGCAGCCCCGGTCAGGCAACGGGAGGTAACCGCTTAAACGATGGTGATCGTGACACCACCTATACACTGACACTAGACGGTGTATCAGCGGCTCCAATCTGGGTCGGGGATCTAGGTCAATCGTATGATATCGATGATTTAAATTTGATCCGACCAGCGGGGGGAAGTCTCTTTACGGTAGAACGATTTACGATTTATGTGAGTGATCAGGATTTAACCTCAAATGGACTCACTGAGAGCGAATTGGAAGCCAATTCGAATTATATTGAGAGACATGAGGCCGATCAGGTATTCATCAGTGGCTCTTTGAGTGGCCGCTATGTTTATTGGTTGCTCAGAAGCCCAACGACTGACAACTCTATGACGCTTGCCGAAATTGAGGTCTATTACGATACTACCCAGCCGACTCTTCAGTTGACTCCCGCTGACGACGTAACGCTCATCCAGGGCAGCCCCTTTATAGAGCCAAACCAAGTGTGTACTGATGACAAGGGAACCACGACTATCAACACCAGTGGCGCTGTCGATACTGATAGAGTCGGTGTCTACATCATTGTCTATCGCTGTGATGACGGCTTTGATAATGTGGATTTTGCATCGATAACCGTGACGGTGATACCCGACCCCAATGAGAACCCAGATATCTACCGAGTATCCTATAGTGATGAGGCTACACTAAGCGGTATTACCAGCCGGTTTAGTAATTTCTCGGACTCGTTCCATTGCCCGACCAATAAGGTGATTGTCGATATGGCTGTCGGCACGTCATCGAGTCTTTCAGACCCAACAGATTTTGAGGTGTTTGGTGTCAGTTTCGCCTGTGCCACGTTGAATCTTGATGGTTCATTGACGGATATTGTAGAACAGCACCAAATTACCGACGCTTCCTACCCGTTTATGTTTGGAGACGAAGGTCAGGGGATATTTCCTTTGCCATGCACTGGCGTAATCACCGGCTTGCGTGGTAACGGTAATTTTAGTATCGAACGTTTGGGCCATCACTGCTCAAGTATTGCCCAGCTAGCCGATCAGGTGTCTGATGACAATCAGGGCATGCCAGTTCCCACAAATGGCTCCACCAGTAATCCTTTTTCACAGCGCTGCGAAGCCGGTCAGGTCGCCACTGGTGCGCAGATCTATGTCGATCCCGGCATCGTAGACCAGTTGGAGAATCTACAACTGATTTGCTCTGGTATTTTAAAAATACCGGAGAATGATGATCTTGATGGTGATGGCGAGCCCAATAGTATTGATAATTGTCCAGCAATATCAAACGCCCTTCAGCTTGACTCAGATCAAGATGGGGTTGGCGATGCCTGCGATCCCGACACACCCAATAATGATATTCAAGTAAGAACGCTGAGAGACCTATCCACTGAGTGCCATACTGATGAAGCTGGGGAACACCATGATTGCGTCAATCTTGCATATCGAAAACCGGTTGCAGGAGTAGCTCAAACGGATACTCAGTCCAGCCAGAGATTGTGGTTAGAGTATGCGGTCGATGGATTTACCGGCAATAGTTTAGATAGCGTATTTACGGCAAAAGTTGCGCTTGACCCCAGCCAGACCACAGGAAATAAAAATCACCGGCTAACTGTTGACCTAGGTAGAGCCTATGATGATATCCATGAGGTCGAAATCGTTTCGCACATGATCAATACTGCGAATGATGTTCTGGTAGATATTTGTACGGGCACTAACCCGGCAAATCTCTCTTGTATCGAAGACCAGAAGATAAATGGTAATGCGTCGCTGATTCAAGCGTTCGCATCCACAGGTGTCACCTTCCGATATATGCAGTTAAGGTCTGAGACAAGCTTCTCAATCGACGAGATTCTAGTACTAGCGAGAGACCCATTCAGCAACTATCGTTCTTCATTGCCAACATCGGGAAGCACAGAAGATGATATTGCAACCTTCGCTGACTTAGTTGACGCGGTAGAGCAACATTGGGGGGGTGACTTGCAACTTAACGATGCTGTTACAGCATTAGGTATTCAATCACACGACATTACAGTTACTCAACTCAATCAGGCCGACGCTGCTGGCATTGATATTGACTTTACCTTTAACGATAGCAGTGGTGATGTGTTGGCCAAGCTTGTTACATTAGAGTCAGCAGAAGCGGTTAATGAGTTAGTGCTTGTGGCTGATTTGCCTGCTAATAAGAGCACCTGGAGTGACTTATTAGGAGCAGACTTATGGCCGAGTGCCGATGCGCTTGATAATAGCAGCAAGATCATTATTCCTTTTAATGGCGCAACGGGTGAAAGTGATGACTCAGGTGTATTTACTATTCTGACGAAGACAACTGATGTACTTGGTGGCGAGCTTGGAATCACGGCAGACACTGAGCTTTCGTTTGAGAGAGGGGTTAATTTGTTTACTAAGTTGTCCTCTGCGAACTTGCCTGCAGCTGTGCAAGCTGTCACAGGTAACAACGACATCGTGTTTTTTGGTGGCATAGGGTTTACAAGTTTCGACTGGTTTGATGGCGGCAGTTGGGCAGACTCTGGTGTTTTGTCTCTCACCTCGATTGTTCCGCTTGATCTTACACTCGGTGACGGCAATGCCGCGCTAGATTTAAATAAAGCTGCGGCTCGTATGACCATCAGCGACGGCGAGCTAGTCCTTGGGTTGAGTGTTGGTGGCAAGGTCGACATCGATGGCGCTGGGCCCGACATCCGTGCCGGGTCCCAGGCGATGTTCAGCAGTGATTCGAGTGGGCTGTTGTTCGAGGTTCGACTCGCGCAAGCGTGGGATGTGCCATTCGGTTTTCAAGATGCGTCTATTCCGTCAGCGTCGATTGATTATATTCACACTGCAAACAGTGATCTATTTGCGGCAAGAGGAACACTAGAGATCGGCACCACCGCACTTGACCTGAGCTACAATCGCACGAGCTTTACCACGGGTAGCCGTAGCTCTTCAATTAATCTGCAAATACAAGAACCAAATATTACTCATTCGGCCCTCGACAGTATTCTCGAAAGTGTCAGCGGCACCAGTGCGGTAACCATACCGACATGGCTAAACGACATCGATATCAAAGACTTGTCCGGAACAGTGTCATGGTCTTCTGAGCAATCAAAGAATTACTACTTTATTGCCGACGTCGATGTGTGCGTGGATTTTGCGAACTATGCGCTGGTCGGAACGGCTGAGTGCAACGGTTTCACAGATGTTCAAGAATTGTCGACTGAGCTAGAGATAAGCTATCTGAATGATGAGTTCATTTTCAGTGTAGAAATAGACTTCGATTCAAGCAATGCTGGTGGTTTCGCACACGAGCTAATGCCAGCTGGCTACGATATAGACAGTGCGCTATTGGCGGTGACCGTAGGCGGCCAATCTGCAGGAGCACGGGTTCGTGGAACGCTAATCGGTAATGGTAGTCAAGGCAGTGCACATGATGACGTTGCTAGCATCACATTTTCGTTAGAGGGTGTCTCAGGTAGTAGTGGTAGCAGCGCTGCTGGCAGTTTCACCTATCAGATGAAGAATGGTAGGAGTATTAATTGTGATGGTCTCGTGGACATCGTGAAAACACACCACACTAGTTTCTCTGGTCACAGCGGCTGCGATGCAGGCATACCCGATGAAAATAGCGGTTCTGTCACAAATACTGGGCTGGCAATTACCCGATTTAGTATGGAATTCAATCTGGTAAATACTGGCGGAACGACCAGTTACTTTGCTTGGGTCGGCGCTGATGGTCTCTATACATTTGCCAATGGTAGTGATGACGAACTGAACGCTTTTATCGGCATATCCAGTGACGCCTTTGCGGTCGGCTTCGACGCAGAAGTTGCTGGCAACATAGCGCATTTATTTGGACTTGGCGCTGATTTGTCTGAATCGGACACGGTCGATCCAACGACGCAAACAGAATCAGAGCTCTCATTGTTGATAGTCTCATCTGACGCTCTTAGCAATACCGACAATAGTGATTTAATAAACCGTATAAATGCCGCGATTGATGACAAGCCTCTGCAAAACATTGGTACTGGGAACGATCTTCTGCTGCAGGTAGCTTTGACCGGTCAGGTGCCTAAAAAAATCGTCGATCATCTGCATTTCTTGGGTATTCATGAGAACCTAGAGCTTGATATGTACCTAGGGCTGTCATACAGCCAAGCCAACTTTAATATCGACGTATTGACGTTCAACTGTGAATACGATTCGAGTGCTGCAGGATGCGGAAATTTTGCCGATGATAGTGATGTGAATGAATATCCGAACTGGTTTAAGTCAGCAGAGGTTGAGGTTGGCTTTCATTTGGACCGTGTGCAAGATGAGGTAGACGTATTTATCGGAGGAGACTTGGTCATTCATGAGAATGAAAATGCCAAAGAAGCCGGTTCTGAAGAAGACATTAAATTGATCGCCCTAGCGGGCTTTGAATCTCCATTGGAGGAACCGGCACCGGAGATATTTATCTGTGCGAAATTGAAGAAGGCCAACCCAAGTGAAAGTCAGGCAGCGCCAAACGGATTAGTATCAAGCTGCTCGAGTACTAATTCAGATCCAGAGGCTTGGTTTGAATTGCATGGTATTCAGAAAATGGAGTTTAACAATCTTGGCTTCGAGATTAAGATCACCCCGGTGCATATTGACTTGCAAGCTAGCGGTGGAATAAGGATCGAAAAAGATGATTCGGGTTCTTCCCATTTAGAGGTTGATCTAGACAAGCTGGCATTTAGCATCAATAGCGAAACTGGTTTGCCGCTCGGCGGCGATGTAAAAGTATCGACAAACGCGACCATCAGTTCTCAGGAAGTCATCGGGCTTTTTAATCACCACAATGGATCAGATGCGAGTGATAAGAATCTCCAAAGCAACGATACAGGTGGTCAACATTTGTTTCACGATATGAGGTTGGTTGGCTTAATTGATGGTGAACTTCCTGTGATAGGCAGTGAGGCCTTGGCGAGCACAGAGCTTGAGATTGCCTTTGGAGACCTTGGCAACCGGTTTACGTTTAGTACTGGGTTTCAGATGATGGACAGCTCCAGTAATTACCAGGACCTGGGGATTGTCGATTTGCACCTCTCGCTCTCGCAAGTTCATTTCTATGGAGAGCTGTTCCTCGAGCCGCTGTTGGGTTCTCACTTTATCGGTTTGAAAGAACAACTTAGAGTGGACATTAATGATGAACAATTGGAGGTAAGCGGTACTATTGAATTTCCTAAGCCTCACTTGTTCGGGAAATTGCATTTATTCAGGAAGCATCACAAGAGTTTTAACGAAACCGATTGTGTGACGAGTGGGCAAACGCTTAATCCAACAGATAATGCTTTTGATGCACTTGGTAAAACTAAACAGAATGACGATTGTCGTCATGAAAATACTAGTGATAATGTGTTGGGCAAGCCCCAAGAGATTTACTCTATACGCGGCAATTTGAAGGTTAATAAGGACGAAGTCACAGCCGAGGCGATCTTGGATAATCTCTTATGCGATCTCAATGGTGATGACTTGAATGATGCCAACTGCGAACTGGAATCTGAGAAGTCAGTGTCTTTAGGCATTAGAAAAGTCAATATCCTTCCAGCCATCGGTATGAGCATCGACATACCGTATATTCATGTCAAGTCAGACTATGAGCCGGTCCCAGATAGTGGGCTTGATGCCTACGCGAGCTATTTCGATCAGCCTTTAATCAATGGTTCCTTCGATGCTGAAGGCGATGGCAATACCGATTTTATGTATTTTTCCGAAAACACCTTAAAACAACTGGCGTACAGTATTTCTGGCGATATTAATGGTGATAGGAAGGCCGATATTCTGACTATTTCTGGAGTAGTCGCCGGTGACAACAGCTCGACACCCCAGATCAGATACCTGTTAGGAACGGGCACCCAATGGCGTACTGTGCCTTCTGAGTTAGTCCAATTTGAAAATACTAACTCTACGGTAACGATGAGCTTTCCAAGCTTGACAGGTTTTGAGGATGTGGTTAACCCTTCCATTGAGTTTAGTAGGATAAAGTCGCTCGGTTTACACAATGTACACCCCGCATTGGGTGATGAATTGGTCATGCTATTAGACACCGCAATGGTGATTTGCACTGGCATAACGTCGAATCAAGCGGCTTGCGAGGTGGCATCAATCTTGGCTGGCGGAGCTTCTTTGTATGACCGTCTCGTAGCAATGAATCTAACCGGCGGAGATCTTAAATCTCTTATCTTGCCTAGAACGGATGACTTAGCAGGGCCATTGAACGTTTCTTTTAATCAACAAAATGGCAGTTGGGTTACTTCTAATCCGGGTAGCGGGAGTACCGCAACCTTCCCTGCAAGTACTGATTTAGAGTTCGCATATGTCGGGAAATTCAGAGGTGCGGATGAAAGTAAAACAACAGATAAGCTATTGGTCTTTGGCACGGTCAGTGGAGGGAGTTTTCCATGGGAGCTTTGGGAGTGTACCAACGTTGCTGCTTCAACGTCTCAATGTGAAATATGGTCAAGTACGGTATTAAGGAAATCACACAGGGACCCGAAAAGCTTTTTCTTTGGAGATTTTGACGGCGATGGTTGGGATGATGTTCTATCGATAGCCTCTAATGGCGTTGATAAAACTTACTCCTCTGGCGCCACGGGTTATTGGAGAGAGTCTGACGACATCAATGATTTGATCAGCAACCGTCAAGAAATAGATCATCCTGAGTCAAGCTCTTGCAACTCCAGCAACCCGGCAATATATCAGGCGAGAATCAGTGCGGGCAGAGGGCAGGAGTCTGATTCATTCGTAGCGAGCCCTCCAGTGTGTATAGATTGATGAATTTCAAACAACCAAGCTACCGCAGATCCAAGCGTAGACGTCGGCAGGTGTTAATAAACTCAGCGCTCAAAGGTAATTGTGCGCAAATGAACAATAAGGTGATCACATGTACATTATAAAACGAAGAGTCTTTAGGTTAGTGGCTAAGCTACTGTGTCTACTATCATTTTTGCTATTTAATCACACTGCAATGGCGGCTAATACTTATAGTGCTGCGTTTGACGCTAACGTTAAGTCACGAGCCTTCGTTAGGGTTCCGCCTGCGGCTGTTGTTGAGGAGCAGTGGCTTTGGCCAGTAAACGAAAGCGATATGAGCGCGGCTTTTATTAGTAGCCTTAAAACATTGATCAATCAAAGTGACCCTAATATTACTGCAAGTAAAGAGATAGATATTCAGGGTAATTTGAGCGTGGGCGGTGTTGATACATTTATTTACGTCAAACTATATGTTGGCGTCACGAGTTCGGAAATCACCATCGCCTTTCCAAGTGACGATGCCGTCGAGGCCAAAGACTTGCGGGGAACTGTTGCTGAAATTGATCGTATCAAGCGAGCGATAGAATACGATGGCACTAACTGGGGAACCATTAAATTTTCAAAGCCAGTGTGGAAGACTCGAATTGGGGCGAACACCACAAAAACGCTAATAAGCATCTGTACTCAGCATGGCTTGGCTTTTCCCGATACCTCATTACCAGCTACTGGGCGAGGGGGGGCAACTACCCCCGGAACAACCTCGTTGCGTTTTCCAACTAAAAACATATCAACCTGTCCGCCGGCTGGCAATACGCCCTTTTATGATTACCTTACGGGGACCCCGTACGACCAGTTTAGTGACCTTAGTTTAGCTTCTAGGGTTGGGCCGCGAGCAGGTACCGGAGCGTCGACTGAGTGGAGGCTGCATATGTTTAACGTTAACTCGGGTAATTGTTCATTATTACTTTGTCCAGGGACTCAAGAAGCGATGATTTTCGACTGTGGGGCATTGACCAACCGTGCTGTGGATAACATAACCGGAAACCATAGAGCCGTTGATCGCATAGAAAGTATTTTGGCACGAGAAACCGATATAAACGCGATCGATGTGGTGATTAGTCATGGCGACAAAGATCATGTTAACTTGCTACCTGATGTCTTTGGCTTAGCAAGCGTTAGCGGTAAATTAAGGCATGTTTTCATGGGCGCTAACCTCTCGGATAGCCAGCTTAGAAGCGTTGCGCCCCTTGTTAAAACTGCATCCGGCAACGTCTATGAAACAGCGAAGAATAGTGGTGATGGTGCGGTTATGTCAACTTTGGTGCGGCCCGCTCGCAGTGCTACAACTGTTAGCGCAGGCACCTCTTTTAATAAAGGTCGGTTTTCCTCTGATATCGATAAAACGGACAATAATTGGGAAGCAGTTAAGACATTGTTATCAGGGAATACATCAACGTCAACGCCCTCGGTTTGCGGTGGTAAAGTACGATTTTTGGCGGCAAACGAGACCCTTAACTCGAATGACCCCGGTTCCTCGCAACCAAACCGACAGAGTGTAGTTGCCGTGATTGATAATCGAGTCGTTCTGACGGCTGATGCAACCGCCGCGCCGTTAAGAAAAGCCGTAGCTAATGCTGGTCTGTCATTGCCGCACCCACCAATCCTTAGTGTGCCTCACCACGGGGCTGCAACCGCGCCTCATTTTCCGAGCGAGTGGACTACGTGGGCAAATCCAGAATACCTTATATATCAAGCCGGCGATCAAAATGGCCATCCCAATGTACTTACCTATGACCCTTCTGTAGGTGGCGTCGCCGACCTTCATGGTTTCAGTGGGTACAAGAACGCGACTGAACTGCTAGCCTTGACGCCATCGAAAAACGTGTTCTTTGGCAAAACCGTTGCGGCGGATGATAACTTTAAAACACCGGTTGAGATTTCTAAGCAGGTATTTGTTACTTCAGATACTGGGGAACTGGTTATTTCCAGTACTGATATTAAATGCGTGGGCCCTTTTGCTGCCGGTGGAGGAAGCAGGAACATACTGGAAGACCCAGTTGCCAATACCTACCGTGTACCCACATACGACGAGCTAATTACAGCGAATAGTCATTGTATTCCTACTCCATAAGACTGCTCGCAATAGTCAGGTTAAACTGAAGCGAATAGTCGATTCAAAGAGTAATAGTTATGATTAGTGAATATAGCTCCTGATGGACACGTTAATAAACGTTGCTTATAGAAAAAACGTTAATGCAACGACCGATAGAGCTAAGCCCGATAGTGTCGCGTTCTACGCAGTGGATGGTTTTTCAACAGGCGAAGAGCGCCACAGCGCCTATGTTGGCAATGACGGCGATACTCAAACCCCTAAATTGCAACTTGATTTAGGGACTGTTTATCCTGTTAAAGAGATTAAAATTAGTGGCCCTGATTCTGAAATTCGGAAACAGACAATTCATGTTAGTTTGTACCGAACCCATCAGCAATCGAGCAGCGATCTAAGCTTGGATGATGACTGGGATGCTTGTTCGTCATGCGTCTTTTCGACAACAATAACTATTGTTCAAGGAGGGTGTCGCCTCGTTCTGGACGAAGCCGCTGACGCTCGATTTGTCGTTATTTCATCATCCTCAGAATTTGCGATCAATGCATTGGGTGTTCTGGCCCTTAACCCTTTGGCAAGTCTCGTTGATCCAGGAAAACAAGATGATGTCGATTTTTCAACCTTGCTTGAGGTGGTCGAGATGTATTGGGGCAGCGATGTGAGCTTGGCACCCGCGTTAAATGAGCTACGCAAACAATCGTCAATAAAGCTGTCGGCTCTTGAAATTCATGAGTTGAACTATCAGCGTCTAGACATCGGCTTTCATCTAAACAAACTGGATGTGAAAGCATGGCTAAGCAGCATAGAAACGGACTCGGGAGCCTGTAATATACTCCTAATGTTAGAGTTGCCAATGAATAGGCAGAGGTGGGATTGTTTTTTTGGCCCGCTTTTAGATAAGCAAAAGGATGATTTTGAACAACAAAGCGGTAAGCGATTTTCATCGAGATCTAAGCTAATCATTCCATTGGACGGCGCTATGTCGCTGTTGCTGAACCACGACAGTGACCGCCCAGGGCGCAGTACAATGCAGGATTGCAGTCGCGTCTCATTGCCATTTACCGATATATCGGCGCTCGGACAAGCATTTTTAGCAAACTTGGTTAGCGAGGAAATTTGCAATGACTTTACGTTGACGTTAGAGGCCGGAGTCAATTTTTTAACACCAATGGAAATTGGCTTTTTGCCTAGGTATGTTTTAGATAATCCTGAGTTTGACGACAGGTTTGATGTGACAAATAGCATACTCGGCGGGGCTATAAACGCGAGGTTTTTGGGTTTATTTGACGAAGACTGGGTAGATCCAGATGTGCTGTGGCTACGAGCAGTTGTAAAGCGTAGAGTGACGGCAACGCCCAGTCCGATGCAATTTAAACAGTCAGCGTTTTTGATTCATGCACCCAATGTCGGCATCGAACAGAAGTTAGCAATTGTGTTCCAAGGTATTCCATAGGGCTAGCCCATTAACACACATTATTCTAAGTTGACGTTAATAGTGATTAGCTCTAGACTAAAATGATAAATGGAAATTGAAAATCATGACGAAATAACGACTCTTTTACATAAGAGCGCGCTAGGCAATCCAGCGAGTGAATCAGAATTAATTAGGCTTATTTATCAAGACCTAAAACACATTGCGATCAACCGCCTAAGAAGCGAATCTGAAAATTACACGCTTACTGTTACGGCATTAGTACATGAAGCGTTCCTGCGGCTAAGCAAGCTAAAAAACATGACCTGGCAAAGTCGTCGGCATTATTTTGGTGCCGCCGCTGAGGCAATGCGTAGAATACTAATTGATCGTGCACGCTATCACCTATGTGAGTGCCGCGAAGGCGATAATAAGCCGATTCAACTCGAAGAAGGTTTACTACTTGAAGATATAAGACCTAAGGAATTACTCGATTTGGACGATGCTTTATTTGACCTTGGGCGTTACGATTCTGAGCTGGCTGAGATAGTCAAACTTAAGTATTACGCAGGCTTATCGATAAACGATATTGCCGAGCTGCATAAGGTCTCACCAAGGACGATTGATCGACGTTGGCAAGCCGCACGTGCTTGGCTTTTATCGGAGATACAAAGCAAGTAGTCGGCGTTTACTCTATCTTTTTAGCTTAATTAGTCGCCATCGAAGAATTCAAAAATTCATATTTACAATCAACCAGCAATGGTTTTTCTTGGTTCTTCCCTGACTGGCTGAGTAAGGCTAGCGTTCTAAGCAAAAAAGCATGGATTGACCATCGGGTGGAGATGGTTGTCTGATTTTTAATTTAAACCTCAAGCCTTACTCGAGCCACGTTCAAGGGATATAAGTTGGCATTGGCTCGGTCTTTTCATACCACCGTCTTTTCATAAAAAGGGCGGTGTCAGATAAGACTAACGGCCCCGGTTGCCCTTATACACTGGTGCTATTAGGTATATTTTTAGGTAGAAAGTACGGGTAGGCAAGCATGCCTTGTTGATTGGTGCGACCAACATTACGTTGTGTTATTTGGTCTGATACTGGCCCCTGAAGTTGGCCAAAATATTTATTGCAAACTTGGGATGCGTTAGGGTAAAGATCGTCTGAGTAATCGAGTAACTGATCATAATGGTAACCCGCTAAGGTATACGACACTTGTACCTGAACGGCCGTCTGGCTTACTGTTGGAAGCATCTTGAGCAAATCTTCTCGGCTTATATCGGCCGTGTCGAAGTCATCTGGCAAATAATTAGGTGCGCCTTGGCAGTTGGGCATAAAAGATGAGTAGTCAATCTGTGGAAAATTAACCGCTGCATGTTGTGGGCCTGCTGTCCAAATTATCTTTTGTACCACGTTGGCTAAGCTTTCAACGCTGTCAATTTCTGGCAGCGAGGATATCCCGCCTTCGTTGCGGAGTTCTTTTGCCCATGCTTGGAGCTCACTATCAGCGGTTACATCGCTGTCGCAGGTATAGTAAAGCGCTAGGTATTCGGCAATATAGGCGCCGAGGATATCCCAAATATTTTTACCGTCATCTCGGTACGGGAAGTACGGTAATACATCTTCTTCTAAGCCTCGAGTCGCAAGGCTGGCATTAAAGTCGAGTTGGTCAAATGACCAGTTATTATAGGCGTCGGTAATTAATGCGGTTGCGCCAACCTGTTGACCATCGACACCACCAGTGCCTACTTCAAGTAATTGATTAATTAACCCCTCTGGCCCAGTTTTAAGCAGCGTTAGTTTGCCTAGCTCGTTAATGGCAAACAAGGCTGTAAAGTGGTGTGTAAACAACACATAAAGAGGGTGAGGCCCAGTTTCTGGTAAAAGTGGAACTTTTGCACCAGATGCCAGGTGGCGGTGAGTCGCTACGGCAAATGCTTCTTCTAATAAATGCGTCATTCCAAGGTGGTTGACTGATTGGTTGTAGCTAAGGTCGGCGGCTTGTACGATGCATTTGGCCATCAGCCACTTGTTGGCATTGCCGGGTAATGACGCTTGTGCTGCCAGCATGACCGGCATAGTGTCATTAGACCCTACACGCTGATCTAGCTGAATCGCAGCCAGATTAAGACCCTCAAAATCATCCGTTTTTACATACAGTACAATTGGTGCATAAGGCCTTTTACCGGCAAACACGCCAATGGTATCTGCGTCTGCGGTGATAGTGCCTAAAGCATGATAATCAGCCACAAATAAGCGTTTCTCAGTGGTCGCTTGCTCAAGGCTCATTCCTGGCAATAGCTTTGCCAGCGCTTGTTCCATAGCGTTATTCATTTTACTTTTCAAGCGGCTTAACTCGATGCCTACTGTACCGTCAATTGATACTCTCTGGATGATCATGGGGTTTAAACCAGCCAAACGTTGCGAGGCAAATATTCGGTCGTCTTGCCATTGTTCAACGATAGTCGGCGTGTCAAAAACTTCGAACACTTTTGTATATTCGGCCGTGCTGTTAAATTCCTCACTGGCAAGTGGCTTGTGTGCTGCAACGCCTGAATGAATTTTTGATGCAAGTAACTCAATCGGATTAGTCTTTTTTTCTGCCATGCTTTCAAGCATTTTAGGAAAATCTAAATCTTGTTTGAACTGCTTGCCAAGGTCTGACCCATCCAGCTTCTCAATAGACTTAGCCAACTCAGGTAGGGTATTTTCATTACTATCGACCTTACGTAGAATCTTCCAGACTTCTATATTCACGAATATACGCAACAAATTCTTGGCTTGACCTTCTAACCATGTTCGCAAGCTAGGCAAAGACAGTAGAGCAGCCGAAGTGCTGGCCATTTGCATCGGGATGCCATCCCACTTTTCATATTGGTAACCTTCACGGGCGACCAAAAGCTGGGCATCACGAGCGAGCCTCTGCTTGGCTGTATCGTTTTGTGGTAATGATGGCTGGTTCATGTGCTTCTTCCTATACATTCTTAGATTAGTTAAGCTCGGTCAAATTCCATTGGTCTATTTAGATCATTCTATCCCTTTTCCTTGGGGTTAACGTTGACAAAATGGTGCCGAGATTCGAGGGTTGACCATAGCTAGATTGAGGCAATAGTTCCATTACACTCTCTTACAGCCGCCAGCCTCCAGAATAAATCAGCCTTCCATTAGGGTGGCCGTTTAGCCCGTTGTTGTGATCAGTTTTTACTTGCTAAGATTATTCTAAGATTTGAATTTAATCGTGTGTAATGAAAAACAATGAGATCAAAATCGAAGGTTAAGACCCAATTGAACCGCTATACGGTGGTGCCGTTCAAGAGCTTAGCGATGCTATTTTTTGTCTGCATTTCGCTGTCGGCTTGTGGGGGGGGCTCTGAAGAAAATAGCAGCACCGTTGGCTCTGGAAAGAAATCACCGATAAGCAACGCTAAACAATGGAAAGGGTCGGCCGATGGCTATATCAGTATTGGCGACCCGGCGACTGACAGAATTGAACTATTGGTGCGAATAGGAAGGCTATTGGCTGCGGCACATGTGTATCGATCTAGAGCGGAGGAGTTTCTCTCGGTACGAGATCCTAGTCTAGAGCAAATCAATACTGCAAAGGCGCGTGTGGCAGACACTCTAAATGATGAGTTGCTAAACTCGATTGCGGCGATAGCACCGGTCATTGAAGAAAAAATGAATCAATCGAATCAGCCGTTTGCATTACACGGTTTGCTGCTAGAACTTAGAGAAGAGCAGCAGATAGCCGACATTCTTAACGCCGACCGCGGGCAACGCGATAAGCAGCTTGCCGCACGCCAAAAAGTACTGGCGTTGTATGATCGAGTACACTCTGCGGTACTCGCTTTCTTTCCATCCCGACATGAGTACTTACTGGCGTCGTCAGCGCTGATTCGTGAAGCGGGTGATAAGGCGGCGGTGGCGGTATCGGAAAATGGCGTGATATTGAACGTCGACTTATTAAAGGAAGCCAGCGAGCTGATCGATAGGTCAACCAAGCTTGATCCTAGAAACGTCAGTTTTTGCGATTCTCAACGCTTGCCGATGCGTTTACACAAGGATTCAATTAATCAGCTTTTGGACAAAATGGTACCGCTCAAGCTGGGCGAAAAACTTAACGTGACCGCCAGTGATGTATACGGCTTAGCCAAACAAGCACAAACCGCTGGTGAACGTTTTCCTATAAAAGACAGCTCAGAGTGTCAATAAATTATGCTAGAGCCCAAGCCCAGGCATATCAAACTACTGCGTTTCGGTATTTTATTGGTGGTGCTTTGTACTCTGCCTATAAGTGTTTTTGCCGCAACGATTCAGGTCACATCGCAAATTGATGAGCCAGGTTGTGGCCTGGTCGACGCGATCACCACCGCTAATAGCAACACTCCAACAGGTGTTTGTATTGCGAATAATGGCAGTTTTACGGTGGGTGGGAGAGATCTAATTGTGCTGAATTTTGCTGCGCCTATTAGCGAGTTTTTGGTTAGCTCGGTAGAGGGTTCCAGCAGCGGCTTGCCTGTCATAAGTACTGATATAAAGATTCTTGGGCGTGGTGGCACAGCTAAGGTGGTTATTAAGAGATCAGAAGTTCCTTCAACCCCAGACTTTAGGCTATTTCTGGTTACCGGCATTGGTAGCCTTTCGCTTGAGAATATTTCATTGCGCAATGGCAAGCTATCTACTAGCTCGGGCGGTGCAATTCTAATTCAATGCGGGCGACTTGATATCGATAACAGCGAGTTTGTTAATAATCAGAGCCCTCTTGGAGGAGCACTTTCGCTAAGTAATATGATGATAGGGTTGTGAATATTCAAGACGCTCTTTTTTCGAATAACCGTTCAATAGCAACCTTTAGCGGTGGTGGCGCGATATTAAATGGCCGCGGCGAGCTTACCTTGATTGACAGTGTGTTTATAGGCAATCAATCGTCAGCGCTTGTTGCTGCAAGTAATACCACAACAATCATACGAAGCAAGACCTGTCGGCGGCGCTTGCGACATTGGTTCTTACCAAGCAGGGGTAGTTAACTCGGACTGTTTTGTAATAAAAGCTGCCAACGATAACGTGGCTACATTTTGTCTTTAATCAGCTTTTAACTATTAGCAGTCACACTCTTTTACGCAACATGATTTAGGAAAGCACATGCAACACACCAGTTCATACAGAAAGAAATTTGTTCGTGATTTGACTCTGTTGTTGGCCTTGATTTTATCTCAATCGGATAGTCTCGCAGCAAACATAGAGGTAACCGCACCTATTGGTGGGTTCGGTTGTGATTTAATTGAGGCAATTAACTCGGCAAATAACAACATCAGTGAAGGCGGTTGTGTGGCAGAAGGCGCCTACGGGACCGACATTATTTCACTCCCTGTCGAGATTAGCGTACACACTCTGACTACCTTTAATATAGATAGCCTTGGCGCAACTGGTCTGCCACTGATTACTAGCGACATTACTATCGAAGGCGAGGGCGAAAATCAGATATCGATTGGGCGCTCAAGCGCATCTGGCACTCCCCAATTTCGCATCTTTCAGATTAGATCCGGCGGTAATCTGATACTGAAAAATATTCGTATTGCAGGCGGTGATGTCGATGAGCGAGGAGGTGGGCTGTTCGTTGTCTCAGGCGGTGTATTGACTTTAATGAATAGTACGGTAATAAATAATCGAGCTAACGTCGGTGGCGGTGTTGCCAATCAGGATGGCAGCATATTGGTAAGTAACAGCGCTATTGTCGATAACCACGCATTCGAAGCGGGCTCGGGAGGTGGCGGCGGCATTCATATAAGATCTGTCTCAGGGAGCGCATCGGCTGCCGTGATAGACAGCACAATCTCAGCGAACACGGCTAGGATTGGTGCCGGTATTTCGATAAACGGTGAAGACAGTTCTACCTCTGTCATCAACTCAACTATCTCTGATAATCATGCGTCGGCGAATGGCGGCGGAGGCGGAATAGGGATCAACGATTTTGTCGCCGGCATGACCGTCTCGGTTAGAAATACTATCATCAGTGGAAATACTCATCCAGTTGCTTTTGGTGGCCAAGAAATTCATCGTTTTGGTTCTGCATCTGAGTTGAATTTTGAACACAACCTAATCGGCCATTCAGGGCTAAGCACCGCACAGGCGATGTCGGACGGACTATTGGGCGAATCAAATTTACTCGCGACCTCCGATGGAAACGTGCCTACTGCGTTGCTTGGAATTGTTCTGCCTCTGGCGGACAACGGCGGCCCGACGTTAACCCATGCGCTAGCGAAAAGCAGCCCGGCGATTGATGCCGCGATCGACGGTGAGGTGGTTCAAGTATTCGTTTTCACCTTGTACCTCAACGGTTGCCGAGGTGAAGAGGTTGGTCCGGCCACCCCATTGCCACCCTATAGATCAGATCAACGGGGCATCAACCGCCCCAGCGGAAGCGCTTGTGATATCGGCTCCGTCGAGTTAGAACAAGACGATTCTGATTGCTTTGTAATAAAAGCCGCTAACAATAACGTTGTTGCGTTTTGTCTTTAATCAGTCGTTTTAGAACTAGAAAATACCATCTTAACTCGCCAATAATAGTTTTATTTTGAGGGTTAACTAAACGGGAACTAGTAGATTTAAGTATCAAAAAACTTAAAGAGAAAAAATATGAATAGAATTGAAATACGTAGCTTTCGCTGCATCGTTGAGTCAACTTGGGGTAAGTTAGCTGGGAGGCGAAATGCGAGACGCAGACGAGGATCCGATGAAGTTGCTTTTGTTGTCGCGTTTCTCCCCATCGACACGCATGTCTCTGATAGGTCGACCGACTGGACCTACGCCGAGGACGAAGAGCCCCAATTTCGAGTGCGCTCAAGCACTGACGTGGACAGTAATGAAGATCATGTTTGGCAATACCCGATTGCCTTTAAGTTTGAATCTAATGTGCGTCGGGTTTACGAACTTATACTGAATGTTTACGAAGTCGATGGCGGCACAAGTACCAGTAGTCAAGCGCAGACTATTCATAACAACTTACGCGATAAGCTTAACAATAATTACCGCCCAGGTATTGCAATAGGGTCATCACCCAATGCAACTGGCAACGTACGCGACCCCTTTTGAATACGTCGGCGATGGTGGCAATGACGACTTATTATGCGCCGATGTCTGGCACGTAGATTCTAGTAACATATTGGCTGATTTCAATATACCCTCAATCGTCGCAAGCTTGGGCGGCCGCATTGACCCAGATTTGCAAATCGCAGAACAAGTAAGCAGCAAAGGCATTGTTAAGGAAATTAGTCGTTTCCCGGCTCGGCCCACGAGTGTCATAGAGCGACGCGAATATGGCAGTAGGCCCAATAACTCGAGATATCGTTTCGATGTGCATTATTCAGAATAGGTCATATTAATTTAGTGTTAGTGTATTAGCGATGGTGCGTCTGTAGTTGCACTTTGTAGGTTGCACTTTGTAGGTTGCACTTTGTAGGTTGCACTTTGTAGGTTGCACTTTGTAAGTTACACATTTGTAGTTGCGCTTTTAGTTTTGGCTTGGCTAAATCAGGCCACGCTCGCGCGCAACTTGCACACAGGCCGTGCGATTATTCACGCCCATTGTTTTGAAGATGTTTTCGATATGGCCTTTAACCGCAGATACGCTGATACCTAACACTGTCGCTATTTGTTTATTTTGTAGGCCGTCTTTCATCAGCTCAAGTACATGCCGCTGACGCTCTGTTATCGTTTCATTGTTATCTGTTTGATGCGCGTAATCTAAAAAGTCTACCTCGCCAAGCCATCGTTGAGGTAGATAGTTTTTACCGTTTAACAGCAGTGATATCGCTTTAAGCATTTCAGCACTGGGGCTGTCCTTAGGTATGAACCCCTGGGCGCCTAGACCGATTGCACGCTCGATATCGCTTTTTTTTTCGGTACCAGAGATGACGCCGACGGTAATCGGTATTTTTTGTACTCGAACCGCCGAGAGAAAGCCGAAGCCGTCCATGCTTGGCATGTGTAAATCAATCAAGATTAGATCGTTGTTGAGCAACGACTCTATGTTGTTAAGGACGCGTGCCGCGCCATTAGAAATTGACACATCGACATGTGATCCAAGCGATTTTAAGATCAGCGAGAGACCGTCTGCAAATAGAGCATGGTCATCAATAATCAAAATTTTTATCTTAGTATTTCTCATTTAATATCCTGTTAAGAAACTCACAATAGCCTAGCCGACCGGCAACTCCAAAGTGGCCATTTGGCCCGTTGTAAAACAAATCATCGCAACTCTATACTGCCTTAAATAGAGTTCACTAACCGTCTTTTAAGCAACACGTTGGTGTCCTAAGAAAATGCCACATCGGAGAAGATCATGCAGATCAAACACACTTATATTTTTTTTATTTTACTACTCAGCACGCTCTATACAACTAATTCATATGCGCTAGCTTGTGGTGACGCAGTTACGTCAGATATAACACTGACAGAGAATTTAAACTGTACATCAGGCTATCGAGCATTAGAAGTATTTGCTAATAATGTCACTATAGATTTAAACGGCTACACGATTTCAGGCAGTAGTAGCTTGGCGGGTATTTACATAGTGGGCTATAAAAATGTGACGGTTAAAAACGGTTCGATTAAAGATTTTTGGGTTGCTATTAACAGCACCAACACAACCGGCCTAACTGTTAATAATATGACCTTCTATGAGGTAGGCGCTGGCGTGATTATCAGCCAAGGAAACAATGCCCATATTCATAGTAATGATTTTATTCGAACAAGTAGTCACGGTGTTTCTATTGCAAATAGAAATGCCAAATCAACCGCCAATGGCAATATAGTTAATAACAACGAATTTTATCAAGCTCAGCTTGGCATCGCAATTTGCGGTGATCAGGCGGATGCTAACACCATCACAAACAACCTGTTATGGAAGACCATCGACTTCGCAATACATCTCAATAGCTCAGACCACAATGTGGTGCGCAATAATCGGGTACTTGAAAGCAATAGCACTGCGCTGCGCTTGAATAATTCCTCTTACAACCAAATCGAAAGTAATTCATTTAGAGAGGGCGACCACAGTGGTATTTCGATCCTCGCCAAAGCGGGAGACGCCTGCTTACTCGGTGGCTCTACTCTAAGCTATAAAAATATCGTTCGCAGCAACCATTCTATTGGTTTTGAAACCGGTGTTATTTTGGGCTTGGGTGCCAGTAAAAGCGCAAATGTTTTCGACAATACGGTGATTGGTAACAAGCTCTACGACAACAATTTGGGACTATTCTTTAATCGTGATGCGCACAATAACGATGGCGCTGGCAACGCTTATCAAGGAACCATTACCGATATTGAAGATGAGGGCGTTGGCAACCTTTACTAATATTTTAAGGCTGAGTTTTCGAGGCAAGTCAGTTGACCTACATGGTTTTGAACAAGCGCCTAGCGGCCTATATGGCCCGCTGCCTTGTTACTAAAGACAGCATTACGCTATCGACATTAACTATTTATTAAACGAGATAACAATGATGAAAACTAAAAAATTCAAGGCGACTTTATTGCTAGTCATAATGGTGGTTTCTCACAACACCTGTTGGGCTGCGAAACCGACAATGGCGGTGCTCGACTTTAAAAATACTAGTGGCGCGTATTGGTGGAATAGTGGGGTTGGCCGAGAGCTCGGCGGGATGTTGGCCAATGAGCTTGCCAGTAGTAAAAATTTTTCGATGATCGAACGAGTTAAACTGTCGGCAATATTAGATGAGCAGGACCTTGGCGCATCTGGGCGGGTCAAGCAAGGCGAAGCGGCCGAGATCGGCAAAATGGTCGGCGCTCAATACCTAGTCACCGCGACGGTCAGTGCCTTCGAAAAAAATGTCAACTCCACCGGCGGCGGGCTCAGCTACAAAGGAATTTCCTTGGGCGGCAAACAAGAGAAGGCTTACATTGCAGTAGATCTGCGTGTGATCGATTCGACTAGCGGTGAAGTGGTTGAAACCCGTACTGTCGAGGCCCGTTCTGGCGGTCGTGGCTTATCGCTTGGAGTCAATCGTCGTGGCTTTGGCGGCTCGCTTGACAGCGAGAAAAAGACACCCGCAGGCAAAGCTATTCGGGCTGTAGTAGTCGAAATTTCCAATTACCTTGAATGCTCGATGGTTAAAAAAGACCGCTGCTTGAAGAAGTTTGAGGCGAAAGAAGAAAAGCGTCGTAACGGTTTAAGCAGCGAAATCGACCTCGACTAATCTGACCTCGACTAATCTGAACTGACAGAATTCTATGAAAAATATTACACTGCCCCTTTTATTCGCCTTACTGTTTATCGCTTTCAATACCCGTTCATTTGCCAGTGAGGTGAGTTTCGATTTTATATCATCGTCACCGGTCGGAAGCTGGCAGCTTCGTGAGCAGATCGATACCGATCACAAAGGCCGAAAAACGGCGATGCTAATGCGCACCTCAATGATTGCTAAAGAAAACCGAAATGGTAAACCACATTATTGGATCGAAGTCGGCATGGACAGCTTTAAAATTAGCAAAAAGGGTAAACGTAAAGCAAACGGCAAGCGTGTAGTCATGAAGTCTCTAGTGCGCGAGTCTACTCTGATTGGAGACCCTGCGAATGTGTTGACTAACTTGCGCACATTTGCTATCGAGACAATCATGCAAAGTGGCGACAGAAAACCAATGCGCATGACCAATGCCGGAGGGTTTATGGATGGCACTATGAAAATGATGAACACTGAAATTAAATATGATTTTCAGAGTCTAGGCAATGAATCCGTCAATGTAAAAGCAGGACAAATAGACACACAGAAAATACGCGGCACCGGCAGCGTCGACATGAAGATACTTTTCAAGAAGCTGCACATCGACAGCGATACGACCATATGGATATCGGAAGAGGTCCCGTTCGGTACAGTGAAAATGCAAGGCACGGCGGTTACTAATGGTAAGAGCAGTGAGCAGATTGGTGAACTCTTGGAATACGGCTCTAGCGGTGCCCTCAGTGAAATTACTCAGGCTCCTGAAGATATGCCGGTACTACCTAAACTCGGAGAGTTATTCAGCGGTTAGTTGTTGCTAAGGCACGCCGTCTGATTAAGCGGCTAGCGTGCACCACGTGACGGTCGCCAACCTAGCAAACGTGCGGGTAAAAAGAGTAGCGCCTTAAGTAAAGCAAATACCGCTTCTAGGCTCACACCAATCAGCCGAAACGGCAAAGAGATTAGCCAAATAAGAGGCCACAATAGTAAGGCGAACAGAGCCAGCGGCCAGCAAAGCACGAAAAGAATACACCACAGTATTAGCTGCATGAGTATGGTCATGAATACCCCCTTTATAGATTACTTATAGATATGGCGACAAACGGGCTAAATTCAATTGATTGCAAATCGCCTTAACTAGCAATCCAAAATAAGCGAGTTTTTTCTGCCTGTTAGAGTAGGTCTCTGTTCAATCAACTTATTGATGTGTGATGCTATGCCCACTTCAGCGCATTTAGCAGTGTGCTTTTTGTCGTATTTCTCGCCGCCTCCCAGTCTGCAACTGCGGTCGATGATAAATCTAATTTCGATATTGCCGAAGAGCGTTTCGAATGGAAACTAGAGTGGTCGTAAGATCAGCAAATAATAAAAAAGCCGACTCTCATTCTCGAGAGTCGGCTTAGTTTGTTGATACCTAGTTAAACGCTTACGCTATAAGGTAATTTCATTGGTGCAGATGTTGCTGCCTTCTTCACAGACACTAAAGGTGTAACTGCTGTTTTTACTAACAGTGAAGGACTGTGAGCCATCGTTAGCCGTAGTAGTGTTCAAGCTGCCGTTGATATAAATATCGACATTAGACGTTGTCGCGCCACTCCAGCTTAAATTAGCTTGACGATTACCTTTTGAACGGCTACCTGACAAGGTCAAATCTCCAACCGGAGGCTCTGTTGTTCCACAACCGTTGGCCGTTAGGTAGTCGCTTGCCGCTTTCGCTTTAACGATACCATAGCCAAAGAAATCATCACGACCCGCTGCGCCTTGATCTTGCGCGGTAGCTTTCATCGCTTCACGAACATCTGTACCAGTACAACCTGGGTTATTAGACCAGATCAGCGCGGCACTACCAGCGGCTAAAGGTGTCGCCATCGAGGTACCGCTTAACACGGAATAATCGCTTGAACTGACGTCCACCGTTGCGGTACTTGAGCCGACAATTGCCGCACGATCTTCAAGAGCCGCACCAACCGCAGGAATTGTGGTGGTATTGGTCTCACCCAAGGTACCGGCTAAAACACCTGGCTCGCTGTTGACAAGAATCGCCGCGATGCCGCCTGAATTCTCACAGTTTTGGACTTTATCAAAGAACGAAATAACGCCGCGGTCGATCACACATACTTTACCACTGGCGTTGCCATCGGTCGCTTCAGCGGTACCCATGAAATAGGTAGAACCGCTTGCTGTTCCAGCATTTTCCATGGCTAAAGAAGCAAAACCACCAGCATCAACGACTAAGCTTGACGATACGCCGGTACCCGCTGGAAAGGTTGAAAGTGTGTCAACACCGCCGGCTGTTACTTCCACACCGTAACCATCATCAGTTTCAGTTTTCAGTTTTTTTCCACGGCCAGTTGTAATTGTATTTGATGGGAATTGAGAAAAATCAGCAATATTATTGTTGTTATCATTGGCACCAATCATCATCACTGACTTGTAGCCTGCAGGAAAAGAACGCACATTGTTGCCATCGTTACCCGCCGCCGCTAGTACCAATCCGCCACCAGCCGTGAAGGAGTCAAAGGCGTTTTCTTCGGTTGAGTTTGCACCACCACCACCTAAGCTCATAGTAATAATATTGGCTCCGGCTTGAGTACATTTTTCCGCTGCGAAGGCTAAATCTGATGAATAGCCCCAACCTGCTGCGTTAAATACTTTAATGATATGCATTGGTACACCGGGCGCCATGCCGACCACACCAAAGCCATTGTCAGTCGCACCGACTGTGCCGGCAACGTGTGTGCCGTGTGGGCCTCCCTGTTCAAACCAATTGCCGGTTCCTGAATCATTATCACCGCTAATCACAGACCAATCGAAGTCTTGGTTAGATTGGTCTAAGCCTGAGTCGATCACACAAACTTTTTGTCCGCCTTGCAGCGTTAGTTGATTACCTTGCGCTTGATAAATCGCATAAGGGGTAATCTGCTGAGTCATTGGGTTGCCAACGTCGTCATTAAAGATCGCTAACGGAAAACGTTTCTGATCGACTTCCATTTTTTTGAATCCAGCTTTACCGCGGATCGCATTTTTACCATTTTCGTCTAGTTCAACTGCAAACCAGTTTTTCCCAGCTACTTTGACGGCAAGACCATTCTTTAGTCCCTGACCGTTTGAATCATAACTAACGATTACTCGCTCAGCATTTGCTGCTGTGCTTAGTGCCATTAACGTGGCGACGCTTATTAATTTCATTCTAATTGACATGTGTTGAATCCCTTTGACTTTTATGTATTTCTAAATTGTAATAAGCTGTTTAGTTAGCTTATATTCGTCATTGATAGATCAATTTCATTTGCTTAGCATTGCTTTGTAGCAAATAAATCATGGATGCATTAAATCAGAGTAATTTTAATGCGGCACTAGAAAGAATACAAAATGTATAAGTAAACCGTGAAGAATTCTTTTAATCGCTGAAAAAAAGAATTGTATGCGGACTTGTAAAAAATTAACTCAATTTAATTGGGCGTTTGTTTAGTTAATCGTAAATTTTTTCTTTACGATTAAACAGTATCCAAGAGGTTGCGATGTACTTATCATCGCTTATCGGCGTGTTGCCGCGATGGGAATGAGTAAATGAAGCGGGGGCTACGACCATAGTGCCTTTAGACGGATTTATCTTTTTTGCTTGGTAATAAAATTCTGTTTCACCGCCTTCGTCAACATCGTTGAGGTAGTACATATACAACACTACTCGGTGTAATGCTTCGTATCCATCTGCTTGAGGATACTGCTCAGAATGCCAATGTGGATAACCGCCTTTGCCTTTTTTATAGCGCTGAATGTTTATTGTTCCACTGCGATAAAGGTGGCTAATAATATCTCCTAGCTTAGGTTTTCCTAAGCGAGTGAAATTATCCGGGTTCAAGGTGACAGAGTTCCGCAACTCATTTTCGACATTTATCGATACGGCGCCAATCAATGCCATTGAATATTTTTCGAAATAGCGTTTTATTCCAGCGAACGTATGTTGCATTAATTCCGACTTCAAGGAATTCAGTTCTGGGTGGCTATCAAGCATTAAATCATGGCTGTTTTTCTTACTAAGATCGACACCGGCCCCTGTTCTTCCTTGATAGACACCTTGATGCTTTTCGAAGGTTTCCACCAGGCGGTCACAAAGCTCGAGCGGCAATGCATTGGGGTATACTTCTATAAAATCAGCGTTATCAGACATTAGTGCTCGTAAGAATCTTCGATAAAGTAACCAAGCTCTTGATGGTATAGAACTAAAGAACCCAAGACCAGCTTGAACAAAAAAGTAAGCAACATCGGTTACCGCCTCTCCCAAGCAGTTTTGACTTATTTTCCCTCCAAGGCTTTCTTTATCACGCTGTAATAACTGCGACCGAGCGGGATAACCTTTTCGCCGCCAAGCATTAGCTCATATTGGCTGCCAGCATGTTTGAGGATTTTGTCCACTTGGTCAAGCGCGACTAGGTACGAGCGGTGTACTTGTTGGTAGTTACTGGGCAACAGGTACAACAGCTTGCTTAAGTTTTTATTGTGTAAGTGCTCAGAGCCGTCTTTCATTATAATTTCGCTATAGTGGCCAGCTGCGCGTATATGCGAGATGTCAGTAAGTGCGACCAGCTCGAGGCGACCTCTTTTTTCGATACTTAGGCTTTGGATTCCTTTACCGCCATTGTTTTTTCCGAGCGCTCGCTGCAAGGCTTTATCTACGCGCTCTTGCTTAAATGGCTTGGCAACAAAGTCGAGCACGCCTAGTTCAAAGGCTTCTAATGCGCGGTCGGTATTGGCCGATACTACGATTGTATTGTAGCTGGCACTTAGGTGGGTTTTAAGTAGGTCAAAGCCGTCTTGACCGTTCAAATTGAGGTCAAGTATTAGTAAGTCGATGCTTTTTTCGCTCAAATACTCTTGCGCATCATCAAGTGTTTCGACGTGACGTATGTTGTGGGGTTGTTGTTCAAGGCCCGCCGCTAAAAAACGCATTAAACGCTTAGCGACCAAGGCCTCGTCCTCAACGACGATGATATTAAGCATGATAGGCGGGCGAACCTGGGTGGCTCGTTGCATCGGTCGGGATGTTAATTGTTGTAATCCACTCGCCGCTGCTTTGAGTCTCTTCTAGGTTCCAATACCTGGCGAAGCTTTCTTCTAATCTAGCGTTAATATATTTAAGCCCGGTGCCTTGTGTACGGCCCTCCTTTGGCGAGGCAATCTTTCGCGCGATCCACGGAGATGAGAATACAAAATGCAGATGTTGGTTCGATACTCGCTGCCGTAGTTTGAATTCGACGGTGCCTTGGCGGTAGTTATTATGTGTGATCGCGTTTTCGATCAGCGTATGCAAGATTGCTGCTGGGATATTTACCGAGTGATTGATTACCGCATTCAAACGGAAATCTATATTCTTCCTGTACGACATGATTTTTAGATGTGATCTACATAGCTCAAGCTTTTGTTCAAGGGGCACCAGTTTTTGGTGTGCCATTTTACTCATTGTTCGAAACTCGTCGGCTAAGGCATCAATAAACTTAATCGCGGTTGTTGGAGATTCCTCTATCCACTCTTCTATCGCGGTTAGCGTATTTAATATGAAGTGAGGCTGAATGTTTTTTTTCAGCAACTCTATTTCAAGTCTCGATGAATTAATCAGTGCCGCATTATGTTCATCTTGTTGTTTGCGAAGACTCAGTGCCAATGAGGCAAGAATAAAAAGGGTCAATAACCCAAAGCTTAGAAACAGGTATTGATCCATAAACTGGTAGGGCAATAACAGCATTAGCGCAGCGGTAATGACTAAGCCTGTTAGTGCCATGCCACTGCCTGCTTTGCGCTGCCAGCGAGCAACACTGACAATGCTGATAGAACAAACTAGCCCAACGGCGAAGACAAAGTAAGAGCGATAATCGAAGCCCACTTCGAATGTTGCAAGCCCGGTCATCAGTGCCGTTGTCGCTATTATTAATGGCATTAACCTCGGCATCTCAAAGCGCTTAATACAAAATGCGATCAGCAACACACTCACTATGCCACTTAAGCCCAATACCAGAATCATGCGGTGCCAGTGTCATTGGTAACTATAATTGAATAAATCTCGATAACTCTCTGCAAAGATCAAAAGAGCCATCGCAAAGCAGAGCAGACTAAACAACAGTACAGGCGACTTTCTTTGATAAGACCCGTACATAATCAAATAGTACAAGCCAATGATGATAAAACCGCCTTGCATCATTAGCGGCAGTATATTGACCTGATATCCATGTTTTAAAAGAGCCTCGTAGGGGCCGATAACGAAAAAATAGTGACGGCTGCGCAGTTGCTCTTGTGAGTGATAGGACGATACTCGAAGACTGACCACATGCTTACCGGGGCGATATAGCGAGGAAGGAACGCGAAAGATTTTCTCGACGCTTCCCGGAACCTCTGACTCGCGTGAATCACCGTTTTTGCCGTTATTACCAATCAGAATACCATCCCAGTATATGTCGTAGGAGCCGAGTATTCCGACCATAACCGCGTGGTCGTAGGGCATTGCGGTATCACTATTGGTCAATGTGACATGATTGCGGATCCAATAATTAGATTTTTCGGCGGGAAGCCCAGCAAGCAAAAAATCCGTCCAGCTTTCATCATTAAAGGCGGTGTCTGACCAGCGTTCTTGATCGCCTTTGGAATAAACCATACGAGTCGCATGGGTAAGTGGCTGAGATGCGCTCGCTGAAGTTGCAGTAGATAGATCACCCTTAGCGACCACGCTAACTGTAATAAGCAATATGGTTAATGCGATTACTGCTGTGTTTGAAGAATTCCAGCGCAATTTTATTACTCTAATAATTAGACGGTTATGGTTTTTTAGTCGTTCGCCCATGTTCAGAAAAGGCTGCGTGGCCGGCAACGCTAGTAGCGATAAAACCTCAAAGTGAAGATTACACGTCTAAGCATGGCAATCCAAGCCGCTGATGCGTTCGTCGAGCCGTTGGTGCATTACTGAGCTGTTTATCGGCATTACTAAATTACTATGCACTCGACAAAAGTAGTTAACTAGCTGCTGGCTAACAATTTATCACTTAGAGGAATTACTATGTTTAATAAAAAATTAAATCGGCTATTGGGCGGTACTGCAACATCTAGCGTTTCAAACTTGATTATTGTTGTATTGATGACGATAAGTAACGCCGCTTGCGCGGTAAACCCGTTCGCAACCAAGGAGAATCGTGAGATAGAGCCTTTTACAAAAATTGTGGTTGGCGGTTTGGTTAATGTGGAAATCAAACAGGGTGAACAGGAGGGCATCGAAATATCGGCCTTCGGTATTGCGATGCAAGATATCGTTACCAGCGTTGACAATGACACGCTGACAATGCTGACCAAAGGCAATCATAGGGGCGAGAGTATCTCTATAGAGGTTACCTATAGAGATTTACGGGCGGTTAAGACCAGTGGCGCGGCGACGATTAAAACCGAGGGGCCGATAATGACCAAACTGTTTAAGGTTGAAATTTCCGATGCTGGCGATGCCAGCCTAGAGCTCGATGTTGCAGAACTGACCATTGAAATGCGAGACAACGGCAACTTGACACTCAGCGGGCGCAGCGGAGTGCAAAATATTAAGTCGTATGGTGGCGGAGGACGTTTGAATAATTCGAGGCTACGAGTTGGTGACTAATTGGTATCAACCGTCTGGCATAAAGCGGTTGAGGGAAGCTGTGAGCCGTTGAGGGAATAATAAGACACATTGTTTTCAAGTTGATGCAAACTAAACTTACTTTCTAATAAGTGGAAACTGATAATGAATATTAAAGAAATGACAAATAAAAGCGTAAGGCAATTAACTCTTACGGCGAGTTTGCTTGCACTCTTTATTGCACTAAGCAGCTTTTCTGTGATGGCTGCAGGCTCGAATACCGCAGACCAAGAGCAACGCTACCAAGCAAAATTATCTACCTTCATAGCGCCTGAAGGCAATAGCTATGATTACCAAGCGTTTATCGATAATTTCAAAATTCCTGGTATGAGTTTTGCCGTTGTCGACAATTTTGAAGTGATTTATGCACACCAAGTTGGCTTAAAACAAACAAGCACCACTAACAAGATAGATAGCAACACCGCATTTTCAACAGCATCGATTGCTAAACCTGTTACCGCAACCATTGCCGCTATGCTGGCGGAAAAAGGAAAGCTCGACTTAGAAGCGCCGATTGCTGAATACCTAGAACGTTGGCACGTTGCTAGTTCAGACTTTACTAAAAACAGCCCAATTACAACTCGGCAATTACTGGCACATACCGCCGGTATGTCACAAGGTGGTTTTGCCGACTTTCACTTAGGTGATGATATTCCTACTCCAATTGAGAGCTTGAATGGGGAAAAACTACCTAGATGTAAGCCGCCTATTCGCTCGCTATTTACGCCCGACACAAACTGGCAATATAGCGGTGGTGGTTACGTAATCGTGCAAATAGCGCTTGAAGATATTACCGGAAAACCGTTACAGCAACTCGCCCAAGAGATGATTTTTACGCCTCTTAATATGCAACATACCACTATGTATCAAAATGGCAGCGACCAGTTTTTAACAAATGTGGCCAAAGTCCATGATGCAAATCAGTAAGTAATTCGAGACGGCATCCCGATTTGCCCACAAATTGCACCGTCGGGCTTATGGAGTACGCCAAGCGATATGGCTACGTTTACGATTGAGTATCAGTGTGCGTTAGCCGGGCCGCCGGTTGGATGAGGTTTGAAGCGCGAGGCAACATTGATTGGTTTTCGCATGGCGGTTCCTACACCGGATCCGGTGGGCATGTAATGGCAAGCATGCAAGGCGGCAAAGGCATTATGGTATTTATGAATGCGACTACCGAGCATCGTAACCCCGCTATTGAGGCACTTATTAAGAATATTGTCTCAGCACTAGAGTGGCATCAAGAAATACCCTTTACCGCGTTGATACCCACACAATACCGAGATCAAATGATAGGCCGTTATTTGTCAGAGCTTGACCAAATTATCACTATTCGTGAACAAGGCAATAAATTGGTGTACACAGACCCTATGCGCATGGGCGGTGTGAGTTATCAAGCCGAGCTGCAGTACGCGGGCATAGATAACGGTCGAGCTATGTTTTCACTCAATGAAAACGCCAATCAAATAAGCCTTGGTGTGCATCCTGACAGCAAGCAACAGTATTTGCTATTGAGTCGGCCGGGAGCCAGTCGTGAGGGCTCAGAGTTAGAAGAATTTAGCATGCGAAAGCTGCTGAAAAATCAGCGGTTACCTTCTGAGGTTGCTCAACAAGAGGGTCTTGAACAGAGCAAAAAGGCGTACATTGCCTGGAAGTCGCAACATCCAGATTCAAGCTTAGTTTCTCCTCGAGCTATTAATAATGCGGGCTACGCGGCACTGGCGAAACAAGACTTTAAAGCGGCCCTTAATTTCTTTCATGTTTACACGCACCTGTACCCACAAGACGCGAACGCTTACGACAGTTTGGCTGAGGCACAAATACTAAGCGGAGATGAGGAGAAGGCGATCAGTAATTTTAAACGTTCATTAGCACTTAATCCAAACAATGAAAATGCTAAGAAAATGATTCAGAAGATGCAAAGTAAGCCTTGAAACCATTAAATATGTAATGACTTGCCTAAGGCGCTCAATGCGGCTTCCTGAAAGCCCTCAGACCGAGTTGGGTGCGCGTGAATTGTGGCGGCAATATCTTGCAATGTTGCGCCCATTTCTATTGCCAAGGAAAATACCGCCGACAACTCTGAGACACCTGCTCCCACGGCTTGAATGCCCATAATCGCATCGTCGTGTGAGCGGGCAACAATTCGCACGAAACCGTCTTCACGTTCGATTGTCATGGCTCGGCCGTTGGCGGCAAAGGGAAACTCAGCCACTTTGGTATTTTCAAGCTCGCCTGGTAATACTCCACAGCTAACAATTTCTGGGTCGGTAAAACAAACTGCGGGAATGCAGCGTTTGTCCCAGCTAACTTTATGGCTAGCTAATCGCTCGGCCACCATCTCCCCTTGCGCCATGGCTCGGTGCGCTAACATCGGCTCGCCGGTGACATCACCGATTGCGTAAATGCCTCGCATTGAGCTTTGGCACGCACTATTCACTTCAATAAAAGCGCCGTCCATTGACAACGATAATTCTTCAATACCGACGCTATCCGTTCGCGGTCGACGGCCTACCGCGACCAGCACTTTATCCGCTAGTATTTCTCCCTTATCCGTTTGCAATAACCCTTTGGCAAAACCCTGCGCCTTGGTGTTGAGTTGCACTTCAATGCCAAGTTCTTGCAAACGTTGGCTAACGGGTTTAGTTAATGCAGAATCGTACTGCGGTAATATTTGTTCGGTTGCTTCGATAATAGTAACTTTTGCGCCCAACTTGGCAAAAGCTGTGCCGATTTCCAAGCCAATGTAACCGCCACCAACGACCACCATCGACGTGGGTACTTGGCTTAATGCCAGTGCGTCGGTAGATGATAATATGTCACCACCGAAAGGCAGAAACGGCAGTTCAATGGGTGCCGAACCGGTGGCAATAACGACGTTTTCAGCACGAATCCTTTTTTCGCCATCGACGGTTTGTACTGTTACTGTTTTACCATCGACAAAGCGCGCTTCTCCGGCAATGAATTGAACCTTGGCCTTTTTCAGCAAGCCGGTGACACCGTCGTTTAAACGTTGCACAATTCGATCTTTCCATGCAATTGTTTTACCGAAGTCGATTTTCGCTGCGGATACTGTAATACCCAGGCTGGTGTCGCTCGCGTGGGCAATATTATAGAACTCATCGGCGGCGTGAATTAACGCTTTAGACGGAATGCACCCAACGTTCAAACAGGTTCCGCCTGGCGGCTGACGATCGACGATAATGGTATCAATACCCAATTGCCCGGCGCGAATGGCACAGACATAGCCACCTGGGCCGGCACCGATGACTAACAGCTTACATTTAATATCCGACATTTAAGATTTAACCTTCTACAAATAACATTGCCGGAGATTCCAGCAGAGTTTTTAGTTTTTGTACAAACACCGCCGCATCCCAACCATCGACCACGCGATGGTCGAAGGAGCACGATATATTCATCATTTTGCACGGCTGAAATTGCTGACCATCCCACATCGGGCGTATCTGCATTTTATTAATACCGACAATCGCGACCTCAGGGTGATTGATAATAGGAGTTGTAGCAATAGCGCCCAAAGCACCCAAAGAGGTAATAGTGATAGTGCCGCCAGTCAAGTTTTCTAACTTGATCGTGCCTGCACGCGCGTCGTCGGCAAGTTGGCTAACCTTAGCCGCGTTGTCCCATAGACCCGCAGATTCCGCATGATGCACCACTATTACGTTCAAGCCATTTTCGGTCTGTGTAGCGATGCCGATATTGACCGAACCGTGCTGCCTTACCACGCCAGCTTCGTCATCAAACCGCGCGTTCAATTCAGGCTGGTCACTTACCGCCTCTACAATCGCGCGCATCATGAATGGCAGCAGCGTTAACTTAGTTCTCTTCGAGTCATGCTTTTTATTCAATGCAGCACGTAACTCCTCTAATTCCGTCATGTCGATTTCTTCGACAATCGTGATGTGTGGAATACGCGATTTTGATAGTGACATTTTCTCCGCGATTTTTCGCCGCATGCCGATCACTTTGATCTCACGAACGTCATTCCTTATTTTTTTTGACGAACCGCTGCTGCTTGAGGTGGTGCGGCCGCTATCAATAAAATCAGATAGATCTTGTTGGCTAATCCGGCCTGCGGGTCCGCTTCCAGGCACATTGCGCAGGTCAATACCTTCGTCTCTGGCACGCGCGCGAACCGACGGAGCCGCCAAGGGCTTGGTTGCTTGCGTATGTGGCTCAGTTGACCGCGAGCGCTTTTCAGCTAATGGCTTGCTGACGGGGGCGGTAGATTCACGTGGCTCCTGTTCTGCACTTTTCTCTTGTTCTGTCGCAGAGCCGTGGACAGCAGGGGTTTTATCAATCGCCGGTTTAGTTTCCGATTGTGCTGATGCGGTGGCATCGCGGGTGTCGTTGCCATCGCCTTCTACGCTCAATTGTATGAGCTTTTCACCGACCGCAATTAAGTCGCCGATCTCGCCACCAAGCCAGGTAACGGTTCCTGATATCGGGCTGGGTACTTCAACCGCCGCTTTATCAGTCATGACCGCAGCAACCACATCATCTTCTTTGACCACATCGCCCACTTTTACTTGCCACTCTACCAATTCGGCTTCGGCAACGCCTTCCCCGACATCGGGTAGGCGAATCGTATGAATTCCCATCGCTTAATCCTCCATTACCTGGTGTAGGGCCTCGACAACACGACTCGGGCCGGGGAAATAATCCCGCTCTTGTGCGTGAGGGTAAGGGGTGTCCCAACCCGTCACGCGGATGATCTGCGATTCTAAGTGATAAAAGCAGGCTTCCTGCACCTGTGCCATCAACTCAGCCCCAAAGCCACTTGTTTTTGTTGCTTCATGCACGATTAGACAACGCCCAGTTTTCTTTACCGAGGCACTAATTGTATCGAGATCTAACGGTAATAAGGTTCTAAGATCTATAATTTCCGCGTCGATTCCTGCTTCGGCTACAGCCGCTTCAGCAACGTAGACCATGGTGCCATAGGCTAAAATGGTAACGTCGTTGCCGGCACGATGTATCTCAGCTTTGCCTAGCGGTGTTATGTAGTAACCGTCATCAACGTCGCCCAGCGGGTGCTTCTTCCAAGGCACTATAGGCTTGTCATGATGGCCGTCGAACGGACCATTATAAAGACGTTTTGGTTCTAGAAATATGACCGGATCTGGGTCTTCGATTGCCGCCAACAGTAAACCTTTTGCGTTCTGCGGGCTCGACGGTATTACGGTTTTTAAACCGGCAACATGAGTGAAAAATGCTTCCGGTGATTGGCTGTGTGTTTGGCCACCAAAGATTCCGCCACCGGTTGGCATTCGAATCACTAATGGGCAGGTGAAATCGCCGGCTGAGCGGTATCTTAAGCGCGCCGCCTCAGAGGCAATTTGATCTATCGCGGGGTAGACATAATCTGCAAACTGAATTTCGATAACAGGGCGTAATCCATAAGCGGCCATGCCAATGGCGGTACCGACGATACCGAGTTCACTGATTGGCGTATCAAAACAGCGTGTTCTACCGTACTTGGCCTGAAGACCGGCGGTGCATCGAAACACGCCACCAAAAAAACCAACGTCTTCACCAAATACAACAACTCGCTCATCGCGCTCCATAGCTATATCATGGGCATCACGAATTGCTTGAATCATGGTCATTTGTGTCATTATCAATACCCCGCTTGCTGGCGCTGACGCACTAGATGCGGCGGCATTTCTTCATAGACACCTTCAAACATATCTCTCGGTGACGGCATTTCTCCGGCACCTAAGGTACCGATGGCCTCCGCTTCTTTTTGTGCTGCGGTAACCGACCGTAACACTTCGGCTTGAGTGTCGGCATGTTCCTCCTCGCTCCAGGCATTGCTAGCGATGAGGTGTGTTTTCAAGCGTTCAATTGGATCGCCAAGTGGCCAAGCGGCGCTTTCTTCTTTAGCGCGGTAAGCCGAAGGATCGTCCGACGAGGAATGCCCGCCTGCACGATAGGTAACGTATTCTACCAAGGTTGGTCCAAAGCCAGAGCGAGCCCGCTCGATGGCCCATTTTGCAACGGCATGAACGGCTAGATAATCATTGCCATCAACTCGCAATGCTGGAATATCAAAGCCATGGCCACGTGCGGCAAAGGTAGCGACGCCACCGCGAGCAATTCCTTGAAAGGTCGAGATTGCCCACTGGTTGTTGACGATGTTAAGAACAACCGGTGCATCATAAGTTGAGGCGAATACCAGCGCTGCGTGAAAATCGCTTTCGGCGGTTGAACCGTCACCAATCCAGCCGGTGGCTATGCGCGTATCACCTGAGATAGCCGACGCCATTGCCCAGCCCACCGCTTGTATGAATTGAGTTCCTAAGTTACCAGAAATACTAAAAAAGCCATGCTCTTTTGATGAATACATGATCGGTAACTGGCGGCCATGCAGTGGGTCTTTAAAGTTGGAGTAAATTTGGTTCATCATCTGCGTCATTGGATAACCGCCGGCGATTAATAAGCCCGCTTGACGATAGGTGGGGAAGTTCATATCGCCATCTTGCAATGCTTTTCGATACGCACAACTGACCGCTTCTTCTCCTAAATGTTGAATATAGAAACTGGTCTTACCTTGCCGCTGGGCAAGCAACATTCGCTCATCAAAGGTGCGCAGCAACATCATGTGACGCAAACCGTCTTTCAACTCATCGTTTGTAAGTGTGCCAGCCCAAGGGCCAACGGCCTCGCCCTCGGCGGTAAGTATACGGATGATGGAAAAAGCCATCTCACGAATTTCTTTCGCCTCAATATCAATCGGTGGTCGTTCGACTTCACCGGCTTTAGGAATGACAAAATCAGAAAAGTCAGGCTCATCGCCCGGACGGCAACTCGGTTCTGGCACATTTAGACTCAAAGGTAATTCTTTATTCATAACTCTTCCTTGGAGAGTTCCGCAGACTACGCCATGTGAGCGTCGTTATTGTTCTCTCAAATTTGTATACGCTAGCACTTCAATTACGACTGCTATCGACAATTTTAATAGGCAAGAGTATCAATGATATAAGTTTGCCACGCAAGTTGTCGATATCAGCCCCAACCGACAATGCTTCCCAGCGCCTTCGTGTGGCTAGCTATGGCTGGTTGGCTACGTGTTATCTTATCGAAGATTCGTTCTACATAAACGCTATCAGAAACTAAGTGAGCATCGACTTGAGCGTCAAAATGGATCAAGTATCCACGGCATAATTTGGAGACCTTATGGTTTGGCTTACGCTTTAAGCTACTTGGATTGAAAGTCGTGATCACTCATAAGATAAATGTATTCCATGCTAAGGTCTCTCGTCTCTCTATTGCCAAAATCCTATGCACATTGATTAACGTGAGATACCATCTATGAAGCTAATATCAAATATGGATGGTAATTGAGGTGCTATGAAATTGAACCCGTTATTAGAATCAAAGCGAGTGCTCGAACAAGCTGCCGAATTTTCCAAAGACTATTTGCAAAATATTTCGGCAAGACGAGTACAGCCGAACGCCGATGATAAGGCCGGCCTTATAACGCTATCTACCGCTTTTCCAGAGTTTGGCTGCGACCCAATGGACACGCTTCAACTTCTGCACGATATAGGGTCAAAAGCAACTGTTGCGACCACTGGAGGGCGATACCATGGATTGGTTGTTGGAGGGTCACTGCCGGCGACGGTAGGTGCTCGCGTGTTAAATGCGGCGTGGGACCAACTTGTTCTCAGTGAAGATACCAGCCCTATCGCCGTGCACTTAGAGAAGGTTGTGGCTAATTGGCTTCGCGAGCTATTTATGCTTTCGCCGACGTCTTCGGTCGGCTTTGTAACGGGCACCACTATGGGCAATTTCACCTGCTTAGCCGCTGCCCGGCACCGTATTTTATCGAGGCATGGGTGGGATGTTGAAAAGCAGGGGCTTAACGGCGCGCCTCGCATAAGAATCGTCGCTTCCGAAGAGATTCATGTCACTGTCAAAAAAGTAATAGCGATGCTGGGATTAGGTATTGAGAATATGGAATTGGTGCCTTGTGACAACAATGGAGTAATGAAGGTAGAGGAAATGCCGAGCTTGGATGCCGATACAATTGTCCTGGCACAAGCCGGTAATGTTAATTCTGGAGCGGTCGACCGAATAGCCGAAATCGCAGAGATCTCAGCTGCATCTAATGCGTGGTTTCACCTTGATGGTGCCTTCGGATTGTGGGCGGCAGCGAGCAAATCTAAGCGACATCTTTTGGCTGGCCTTGAGCAGGTTAATAGTTGCGTTACCGATGGGCATAAGTGGTTAAATACGCCTTACGACTGTGGTGTTGCAATGTGTGCTGACCCTGAAGCGATGCACAGCGCCATGTCTACTGTGGCACCCTATTTTTCGAAAGATTCGGATATACCTCCTAAAGATATGGTTCCCGAATTATCTCGCTCTGCGCGCTCGCTTGATATGTGGGCGGCGATGCATTCTTTGGGTCGAAACGGAATAGAGGCACTAATTGATCGATGCTGTCGACATGCCGTTCTTGCCGGCAAGCTGCTTGAAGAACACGGTTTCGAAGTCCTTAATGATGTTGTGTTGAATCAGCTTGTGGTTACCCACCCGCAAAATGAGCACCGTTTACAGGAGATGACGAATCGAGTTTGCGCAACTGGTGAGACTTGGTTTGGGGCCACTCATTGGCAAGGCCGTTGCGGGTTTAGAATGAGTTTTTCATCTTGGGTGACCAGCGACGACGATGTGAAGCGTTCAGTCAAGGCTATAATAAAGGAAGCTAAAAAAATGGGAATCATTGACTGAGCTATGAATAAACTGAGCTATGAATAAACTGAGCTATGAATAAATTGAGCTATGAATAGACTGGAATATTCAGAGTCGATGACGAAATAGGGCGACCGACTGGTTAAACTATCCGCACATTACAATCGCAAAATATTGATAGGTATCGATGGCTATTTATTGACAAGCAAATTGCTTTCGCGGACAATAGATATCGATCGCTATATTGGCGTCGTTAATTTAAATCGAATTTGATAAGAACCTAATCGGGAACATCGTAATCTTGCTTTTCATCCGAACTTTAAGCTTCTCTTCGTCAAGTAACCTACGTTCAGCATAGGGAATAGGCCTAACGGCTGGAAACGAACGTATTGCCAATGGTTGTCATTATGGCTTTGCTTTCTCAGATTAAACACAATATTCGATTACCTAACATTTGGATTCAACGGCGAGACAATTGTTGCTCTCGAAAACCTTAGTGTCGTAACCATGATCTACACGCTGGGTTGAGGCTCTTAATTAAGGGCTTATATGCTGGTAAATTGCAACTTGCCGGTGTTGATGGTCGATGAGCTTGTTAGCTAAGATGAGAAGCGACTGACACTGAGGTTTAGCTTTTTTTACTTTTGTGTATCTTGGATTAACAAAGCGTCGCGTCCTCCCTCTTTCACGCACAAACTTTCGTATTCAAAAAAAATTCGTTGATATTTTACAAAAATATCGGCTGGTCTAATATTCAATGGAGAACTATAAAATGGATAATTCGTTCTATTTAAATCAACAAGATATCAAGCAACAATCTTGTTCTGCAGACGGCAAATACGAAAATCGACATACAACTTTCAATATCAGAACGTCAGCCGGACACCTTCCACTGCAACGGTTTTTAACTTGGCTAAGTGGCTGTCCCTTGCCTGGGCAAGTAGCTGTATTTAAGCGGCCCCCGGTTACCCAGATTGCAGATACCATCGGGCTTTTTCTAGTATTAATGGCGGTTGGCGTTATATTGATAGAGTCAGCTAAGCCGATTGCGTTTATCGGATTGCCCTTGATATGGTTAGTTGCAACTGGTCGTGCAAGAAAGGCCTTTATTACCATTGCTCACCAAGCCGTGCATGCGCAGCTAATAACCGTAAAACGAAAACGTGCCCGTGAGTTTCTCAATCTGGCTGTCGGTGAAGTGATCGGTGTTTTATTTTGGGTGCCAAGCCCGGATAAATATTTTCAATCTCATGTTCGCTCTCATCACAAATTACGGGAACTCGCTACACCGCTGGATAAAGATGGTATTTCCCTTTTTCGACTCGGTTTTCTACCAGGGAAAAGTAAGCGAGAGTATTGGGTACTGTTAGCGACACATTTGGCCAATCCACTATTTTATATAAAAGAAACGTTTGTAAGAATGCGACTGCGGTTGCTTTCGTCTGGTCCACTGCAGAGATTGGCGTCATGGTTATTTTTAACCAGTCTTTTGGGCACCGCTTATATCTGCAACGGCTGGCAAGCACTAATACTAGTCTATTGCGTTCCAGTTTTTATCGGCTTTAGTTTATCGGGCCTAATGCAAGGCTTAGGGGAGCATGGCTGGGGTGTGAAAATGGAGTCTGTTGGTAAAAACGAGAGAGTACTAAAGGTGTCACAAGGTCGATTCTTATTTGATGCATTCCCTCAAGCAAGTAATCGGTTAGCACAGCTAAAATGGTGGAGTAGATTGTTCGCTTATCATCTACCGGCTCGTATCGCGATTCTCAACGGCGATGTACAACATCATGACTGGCACCACTGTGACCCACGATCTTTGCGTTGGACGGAAAGTGCATACGCCAGAGCTGACAACATAGAGCAGTTTGCCGCAGATCAGAACGGTATTGCTACGCATTCATGGTCGCTAGTAGAGTCACTGGAGCGCTCTTTTGACGCAATGTCAAAGGCGCCATCATTGACCAAACACTGGAAGGATCTATTAGATAAAAACAATCAAGTGTACGTTATCTAGGTCTTAGTTAACGCGGATGCAGTCTAAGCATGCCATTTATAAAACTCAATGCGCACCGAGTGACCGGCTAGTTGTTATTAGAATGCCGGAAATTGTCGCGCTGAATTCGCCGTGGTAACTTAGGTTATTTGACTGTGGTGGACCCAAATTGTCTAGTGCCTGTTTCGTTAAAACCAAATAAAGTATATATTTGGTGTCGCTAGAGAGTGCGACACTAACAACAGCGGAAGACTAAATTGAACCAAGAAGTAAGCCAGCATTGGCAACACGCGGCTGAGTTAGCTAAGTTTCTATTACTGGTACACGACGGCCATCTAACGGTTGCCATGCCGTTGGGGCTAGGCAAGGCCAATCACCTGATCAACGCCCTTTACCAACAGGTTAGTGATAACCCATCGTATTCGTTGAAAATTCTAACGGCACTGAGTCTGCAAACCCCGCAACCAAAATCTGCCTTAGAGCGAAGTTTCTTTGCACCTATTGGCGAACGGTTATATTCAGGCTACTCCGACCTACTTTATGCGCGCGACTTGCTGGCCAATAAATTGCCTAGCAACGTACAGGTTAGTGAGTTCTTTTTGCAGGCGGGCGCCTATCTGAATAATCTCCATGCTCAGGGCAATTATATTTCCGCTAATTACTCGCAAGTAAGTTCTTATCTACTGGATAAAAAGATCGACATAGTAATTCAGATGGTCGCTCATAATAATCACCTAGAAGATGAAGGCGGAGACTTGAGTTTGTCATGTAACCCAGACATTACACTGGAATTATTGGCCGCCCGAGGTGCCGGCAAGGCTGACTTTATGTTAATCGCCGAGCTGAACGATGCATTGCCATTCATGCCTAATAACGCGCAACTAAAAGAATCTGAATTTACCCACATTCTGGCAGGAGAAAGTGCTCGAGCAAGTTTGTTTAATGTACCAAAATCGGCAGTCGATTTGAGCGAATACGCGGCCGGCTTTCATGCGTCAAGCCTAGTTAAAGATGGTGGCACGCTGCAAATTGGAATTGGTTCGACTGGTGATGCGGTGGCCTATGCCTTGATTATGCGTCATCAAGACAATGCTCACTACAGGCAGATTATCTCAGCACTCAATGGCGATAAAGATCTCAGCCATCGTCACCTCGAACCATTTGATGTCGGGCTATATGGTGTCAGTGAAATGTTAGTCGATGTATTTCTTGATCTTATGCAAGCAGGCGTTATAAAACGCGAAGTAAACGGCATTTTAATTCATGGCGGTTTCTTCCTCGGCCCTAACTCCATGTATCACCGCTTGCGAGACATGCCGCTGTCCCAGCGTAAAAAAATAAACATGACCGATATCGGCTACATAAATGGAGCTCACATTGATTTCAGAAAAAAGCAGCAAAATCGTCAGCATGCGCGTTTTATTAACAATGCGATGAAAGCCACTCTGTTAGGAGCGATAGTGTCAGACGGGCTCGATAGCGGGCAGGTGGTCTCAGGCGTCGGCGGTCAGTACGACTTTGTACGGCAGTCTTTTGCCCTCGAGAATGCTCGTTCGATCATCATCTTAAAAGCCTTGCGACACAGCGATCGCAAACAGAGCAGTAATATCGTATGGTCGTATGGTCACACCACCATTCCCAGGCATTTGCGAGATATTGTGGTCAGTGAATATGGTATTGCCGATTTACGGGGGGCCTGTGATCAGGACGTGGTGGCGGCTATGTTGTCGATCACCGATAGTCAGTTTCAGGGTGATTTATTGAAAACGGCAAAAGCCAACTTTAAGATTGAGCCGACATTTGAATTGAAGAAGGCATGGCGAGATAATTCTAAACGTGCGCTACGGGTGAAACTGCAAACATTCAAACAGCAAGGCTTACTACCCGACTACCCTTTTGGTACCGATTTTACCGAGCTTGAACAGCGATTGATCCCGGTGCTGCAGAGACTGAAAAGTGCCGGAAAATCTAAAGCCGCCATATTTAAATTAACGCTCAAGGGTTTGCTTGCGAAACGTGATCAGGATGATAGCGCCGCTCTGAAAAGATTGGGCTTGGAAAACCCCTCCTCGATTACCGATAGAATTACACAGTTGGTACTTTTGGGCGCGTTCCGCCAATAAAGCGTTCCACCAATAGTAGTTCTGTGCCACCCATGAAAGGCGGTCCCTCTACGCGGCAATAGCGTCATTTCTATTTAGCGACAGACCAGAATGGCACTAAGTTAAGCCTATTTAGCATGGAATATTGGAAGCAGAAAAATTCGTGAAATAGTATAATTTGCCAGGCAAAATACAACTCCACTATTCCCTGGTTTTCACTTACCAACACTACGAAGAACACCTCGCTAAGCCCGTCAGAAATTGGTTGATGAGATGGCTAGAATTAAGCAGAAATCTTTCAGTGAAATAGCTGAATACCTTGCTCATATTGTTCCAACAGCGCCGCTAAAAAAATCGCCGTCAGGCACTATGAGCCGGAATAGAACCTTCAGTAAAGAGAATGCTTTTTGGGCTTTTTTCTCACAAATATTAGATGCCGACGGAGGCTGCCAAGAGGTTGTTCGAAAGCTTCAAGTTGTTGCGGCCATGTATGACAAACCAATGCCGTCCTCGTCTACGTCTGGGTACTGCCAAGCGCGTAGGAACTTATCATTAACTGAGCTTGAGACGATACTCTCACAGATGTCGAAAAGGCGTCTCGGCAGACCAACAAATAAATTGCAGGGACGCCGAGTTATCGTGGCCGACGGCACTGGTCTGAGCATGCCCGATACCGCCGCCAACCAAGAAGCCTGGCCACAACAACGAAACCAGAAACCGGGTTGTGGGTTTCCACAAGCACGCCTTTGTGCTTGTTTTGATTTGCAGACTGGAATACTTTCAAGCTATGAATTGGGGAATAATAAGAGTAGTGAAATACCCTTGCTACGCAGGCAATGGAAGCACTTCCATGACGGCGATATTTTCTTAGGCGATAAGGGTTTTTGCGGCTACTACGATCTCTCGAGCCTTGCTGACCAAGGTGTTGACTCGGTAGTGACGGTTGCGAGAAGGAAGCCGGTGACGGCCTCGCAAGCGGATCAAGTTTTTGCTGAAAATGACTTGCTTATCCATTGGAATAAACCCATATTGAGTAAAATATCCAGTTATACCAAAGCTTAATGGTAGGCATTACCAGAACGACTTTCCATTCGGCAAATTCGAGTCACTGTGGCGAAAAAAGGCTTTCGCACTTCTGACTTTTATATTGCTACAACATTATTGGATGCTGAACTATACCCAGCCGATGAACTCGCTGACTTGTACCTTCAACGCTGGGATGTGGAACTTAGCTTCCGGGATATAAAAACAACCATGGGCATGGATATTCTGCGTTGTAAGACACCTGATATGGTCGTTAAGGAAATCGTAATGCATATGATTGTTTATAACTGTATTCGTCAACTAATGTTTGAATCAGCTGAGCGAGTTGGCGCTGAATTAAGGCGCGTGAGTTTCAAGGGAAGCGTGCACGCAATTAGGCAATGGGAGCCGCATCTAAATCAAGCTCGGTCAGACCCGATGGAACGGCAACGGTTGTTGGGTAACTTATACCAGCTGATCGCTGGATTGTTGGTGCTGGAACGACCCGGTAGGCGAGAGCCTAGAGTGGTAAAACGACGATCTAAAAACTATCAGCTAATGACCTCCCCTCGACACATAATGCAGGAAACCCCTCACAGAGGAAATAGGCGTGCTAAACAGGCTTAACTTAGTGCCATTCCTTACCGGCCGCTTTCCTACCAACGTTGCGTTTGGCGGCGAAGATGGCAAGACAGTTTACGTTACGATGCAGAAACGCGGTGCAATCGAATGCTTTCGAGCTGATTTTCCTGGTCGTGAATTTCAACTTAAATTTGACACAAAATAGGCCAGCAATGGTTGCTATATTATGCCAACTTCTCAGCTAATTTTCGCAACGGTTAACACTATGACTCAACTGTCAGATCAAAAAGATGATTACATACAGATGCATACACACGCAGGAGCCTGTGCGGTAATCTCCTTACATGGAGGGCATCTACTCTCTTGGAAGCCTTTGCCGCATAGTCAGGAACAATTGTACTTAAGTAAGACCGCCGTATTGGATGGTTCCGCTGCTATTCGCGGCGGCGTACCGATACTTTTCCCTCATTTTGGTAGTCAAGCTAATTCCCCTAACCATGGCTTCGCTAGGCTGATGAACTGGCAGTGTGTCGCCAGAATTACCGACGACAACAGCGATACCGTTCACTTAGAATTGTCCAATAATGCCCAGACCAAAGAGTTTTGGAGGGCGGACTTTAATTTGCGCTTGATCGTGACTTTGTTTGATTCAAGTATTGATATGCATTATGAAGTTACTAATACCGGCGATAAGAAGTTCAGCTTTAGCGGAGGCTTACACACTTACCTACTAACTCACGAGATAAGCAAGACTCGACTTTCGGGATTACAGCAGTGTGCCTATATCGAGGCTGGTAACGATTATAAAGAGCAGCAGCAATTAGTTGAAATTACCTGTCACACTGACCGAGTATATTTTACCGGTGATAACGAAACGTTATTGCAGTTGATCTCACCAAAACGATGTATTTTGATTGAATCCTCTGGCTTCAATCAAACCGTGCTTTGGAACCCTTGGGTCGAAGGAGCAGAGCAAATCAAGGATATGGAAAATCATGATTATCTAAAAATGCTTTGTGTCGAATCCGTGTTGGCGACAGAGAAAGTATGTCTGCAAGCAGGGCAATCATGGAGAGGCTCTCAACGGCTAAAAACCCAAGAGAGTTAAAAACTCGGTATTTACCTCGACCGTTTCTTTCGCTTGAATGGGCAGAGCGGTCAGTGTCATTGTGGCGCATGCGAATAGCGTTAATAAAAGGGAAAACTTTGCAACCGCAACGAATTATTAACGGAAAAATAACGGAATATTTCTAGCTACCCCTTAACTTGCCTCAAGTAGGTGCTCGTTGTTAATTAATTATTAATGATGAGTGGCATAGCCGTTGTCTATCAAAATGCAAGCCCGTAATCGTTGCGGGAGCGTGCGTAGGCAGTTTGAATAAGACCAAGTGAACATGGGGATGCAAAATGCACAAATTGGCATTTACGATTTTAGCGCTGATAATGCTATTCGCGCAGCCAAGCCAAGCTCAGGATTTGAAGGACATATTTAGGGATGTCCTAAGCGAATACGCGGAGCAAAAAGCAGAGGAGCATGGTCTTGACCTTAATGGTAGTAAGGCCAAAAACGTCAGTCTTACTTTTGCGGGTGCTAAGCCTGTGCAGTCTGATGTGTTTGAATCGTTACATACGGCTAGTCGCGAGCCGACACCTACTCGGACAACGCCAACTAGAATTAATACACCAGAATCCAATTGCTTCAACAAAGTTCAAGGTCGAATTGCTTGGAACTCTAGCGGAAGCCGACAATGGAGTGCAGGCAATATTAAAAAACTGTGCGCCGGTACGCGAGTCGCAAGTGCGCCGCCGCAATGCTTCTCTGACACTATGTTCAAAACCAATTTGTGGGGTAAAAAGCCGAGTAATGAAATGAATTGGGCATTAGCGTCTCAGCTTTGTGCTGGTACTAATAGTGCCTCGTCTCCTATCAATTGCCTCAAGGGTCAATTGAGAAGAAACCTGTCGATGAAAAACGCGATCAATGCCTGTGATTCCGACCCCAATACCCGAGTTGTGATTGCCAATAATAGATCGCCGATTAAGCGGCCCCCAGTTGTACGACTGCCAACCAAAAAACTAGAAGAGAAGGCTTGTTATCAATACGTTCAAGGCCGAATAGCTTGGGATGCGGCTGGCAAGAATCGGCGCTGGGCCGATAGTAATCTAAAGCGATTGTGCAAAGGCACGACCTCAAAGTACGCCGCTGGCAATTGCTTCTCCTATGCAATCCATAAAGGTGTTAGTTGGGGTAAGAAATCATCGCACAAAATGACTTGGCAAAAAGCGCTGGATCTTTGTGAGGGCACTGATAACACGCAAAAAGTCACTGCTTGCTTTAAATCAGCAATCGCGTCTGGCAAGAACGTTAATTCGGCTGTACGACAGTGTTCGTAAGGAGAACAAGAATGAACTTATTTAAAAAATTGTCAGTCGTTGCGCTAAGCCACGTTTTCATATTGGCGTCTTTGTTGTGCAATCAAACGGTGGCGAATGCTCAGGTGATCGCTAGCGAGATCGTCTTAGCGAAAAATTTGAAGATCTTAGAGAACTATAAATTTAATCGAAGTCAGTCGCGAATGACAATCGAACGGCCATCTCAGGCGGCGGCTGAAAAAGCAGAAGACGGAGACCCGACTGGACCTAATAGTGACATCAGTCCGAGTTATTTGGCGGACCGGTTTGAGCATGTGTCGCCGAAATATATAAAGGCTGACTTTAGTGCTCATATCCCATTTTCAGATGAAATATTTCGAGACCATACGTCGCTAAATACTTACTACTTTTACCCAGCCGGATATCTTTTGAAGTTTGATTCGGGGAATGGTTTTGATATCAATTTTTTGCACCGTAGTAGGGTAGACGAGGCCGAAGAGGAGTTGATTGTTCTAACCTTCACACTTGCTCCTCGTAAGCTTGATGGAGGTATGAGTCTGATACGAGAATTGGCCAAATACGCGATCAAGCCGGCCAATGATGAAGTGGTTGATTTACGTCGCCTGCCGATCTCTTCGGTTAAAGTGAATATGTCAGGTTTAGGTTCGCTGATCTCAGAAGAAAACATTGTGATCATGAATTCTCCTCAGAAGGTCGGCGACTCTATTCGTGTTCAGGCGACAATGACCCAAAGCCAGAAAGAAGATGTGGTGGCCTCTATTAGAAGTGGAGGGCTGGCCGGAGATATCGTCTTTACAACTAATAATGAGAGTTTTGAATTAGTGGTTCCGTACTTTGTTAGCTTCACCGATTTTTCTGGCGACTGGTTGTCTGATATTTCACAGCTCGATACCGCTGATTCGGTTCAGAATATTAGCCCCTACCCGGTGCTAATGAAAGGTGTGGTGGTTTATGCCAAGGCCACCAGCGGTGACAAACTAAAGCGTCATAAAATTGAGCTCAGCGAGCCGGTGGTAATGGGGCCGGGCGCTAAGGCTAAGGCCGACAAATCGTTTCAACAATTGGTAGCCTCTTATGGTGATGTGGTTGCCGCCTGGCCGGACATTGAACCGGTGGGGTGCGATGAATGCATTAATGAGGTCGAGAGAGAGATTTTAGTTTCGCCAGCCCAAGCAAGTCGTACCAGTTTGCCAATCGAAATTATTCCTAACGTGTTTGAGCAGTTTTCTTTGTTTAAAGTTTTAGTTGAAGTTAAAAGCGATTTATTCAGCCCGAATGCAGATACTGAACAGGTTCAGATGTTTACCTTGCGGTCAGATGTTACTCAGTTAGAGACAACTCTCTACGTAGATCGTGACGCATCCGATGCCGAAAACAGCTTTTCATATAGAGTTAAGCCGTTCCTCTTAGACGGTCAGCCGACCAGCTTCTCGCAATGGCAGTCAAGCGAGGGCATTATGGATATCACCATAACTTCTGGCAACATAAGGCCGCTGGTTGCGCAAGCTCCTGAGCCAGAGGAAGAGCCAGAGGACGAGCAATAGTCATGCTCGGCACTCGTCAAACCAAGGTAATTGCCTGTCTATTGTGCAGCCTATCTGTCTGTCTATTTTCCGGCCAGAGCAATGCAGCGCCTAACCTGAAAGAGGTTATCAATATCGATGGCGTGACGGTCTTCAGAGATCATCAAGACAGTGACGTTTTTTATTATCATAAAAGCGCTCGTAAGTTAGCCAAGCGGGATAATAAGCCAGACTTTCACTACTCGGTAAACCGTTATTTAGGCAACATCCAAACCGCTGACTCGGACGCGTTCTGGGTGCGTGGCGTGATCAAGTTTTCTACCCGCAGCGGCTTTCTCGAGACCGACTATGAACAAGTTCGTCAACAATTAAGCCAACGATACGGGGTCTCCGCGAGGTTATTGGCCGCTCCAGTTATCGATTCTTATAATCGCTTAGTTTATACAACTATTGAAAGTTCAAAAGAGCAGGCTTTTAATGGCGAGCTAGAAGGAGGGCAGGCCCGTGATGTCTCTGGCGATGAGTCAGCTAATGTCGTTCCTTCCGGGCGAATTTTTGCAGCCTCTTATCAGCGCTTTACCATCGGTGTGAGCGGCAATGATGCAAACCTGTTTTGGGAAAATTTCGCGCACGACAATTTAACCTTATCGTTGGCCTATGGATGGAGCGTTAGTGGCAAAATTCAAGATGAGTCTGATAACTGGGTCGACTCGAGCTACCAGATAAATAATAGCTTGCCGATAACCGTTTCGGCAAAAACCTACCCAAGCCTGTTTAGTAAAAATGAGTTGTGGCAGCGTATTAACCATGCGTATAGCTCGCTCAAACTCATGTGTTACGACTTTATCAACGCGATTGAAAGCGATCTTTACTACGTTAATGTTGATATTCGTTTTAAAACCAGGCGCAATCAATTCTATAGCCAAAGTATAAAATTTACCGCCGACGATGACGCTTACGAAACTGATATCGACTTCGCATTAGCGGGAGATATTAGGCAGGGTTACGAATATCGGGTCAGACGTTTAAGCAATCAAGGAGAGCTGAGTAAAACTGGATGGCTTAAGAGCACAACTCCATGGTTAGACGTGTCTGCGACCGCCCCTTACTTCCAAGCGCCGCAGCTAGATCAAGCGCCGCAGCTAGATCAATCGCTGCAGCGGAATCAATCGCCGCAGCATCAACAGTCGCAAACCGAGCGAGAGCAAACCACCCTATGAATACCGTCCGTAAAACCCTGTATGCCATATTGTTGTTATCCGCTGCACTCTTTTCAAGTAGCTCAGATGCGGTAGTAATGTATGACGAGGGTCGAGAGATTATCGATGGAATTTCGCTGCTAAGAGATAAGGAAGACAGTAATGCCTATTACTATCTGCCAACCGTACCTAGTGTGGTAATGGATAAGATAAGTAATAAACCTAAAATCTCGTTGGTTAAATTTGTTGACCCTAATGGTGAAACCAGTGGTGGACTTATACATTTTCTATTTAGCCTAGATTTGCCGCCCGAGCGCATCGAAGAAATCAGTCAAGAGCTGGCTAAAAAAGTCCCCGGAGCTACTGTCAAAGGGCCAGTTATATTACGCGCGGAAGGTGATGAAGAAACCGGTGCGTCATTTAAAATAATTTCGTCGACCATCAGTCAGCAACAAGGCGAAGATTCGTTTACTACGTCGTTGGTATCGAGTGGCATTGCACCGATCACGCCTGGCTCACAAGCGGCTGTCGCGGCGCGGCTGAGCGAGCAGGGGGCGACATTGTTGTGGGAGTCCTTAAAACAACCAACCTCCGATATCTCGGTGTCGATCAGCGCGTCTTATGAAGCCGCATTGCCAGCCTATCGTGGCCGAGTATTTGCCAATATAGAGACCGTGTACGAGCATATGTTTAAAGTGCTCAATCAGCAGCAAGGCTACTCTAAGCGCGAGATACGTAAGCAAATGGATGAGATGGTTCGCGAAGGCGTTATCGAAATTGACGTCACCGATCGCGCCGGCCTGAATATAGACTCCAGTCAAATGCAAAGTATTATGACTCTGGTGACCGATAAGTTGGTCAACATGATTTTTGATACCACTCAGGGCTTATCGAAGTTGCCGGAGCAAGAGAAAACACCGGAAGCGCTAGTGAAGGGGCGCCAAAAGCGGGGGTTTATAGCGAGGCTATTTGCGGGCACCGGTAATCAGCAATATGTGACCGACGACCAATTCACCTTAAGAGAAAAAACCGATATTAAACGCGGCACTTTCTCAATGCTATTTACCCAAAATACCACCATAAGAGTACCGTTTAATTCGACCGGTAATATTAGTGGCCTTTACCAATCGTGGGGAGAAGACAGTAGCTTATTTCGAGTAATAGGTCTCAACGACGCGGCTTTTGAGCGACGCGAAGTGTTCTTTGACGTTGACCCCAGCTACTACCAATCATTTCAGGAGCATATTAACTCAGTCTCGGTCAGTTTTGTCAAAGCCTACCCAGAGCGAGAGGGTCAAGCCGACTTCACCGACGAAGTCATCTTTAATCAGAACGATGTTAAAGAAGGGCGTTTTTCCAAATCTATTTTTTATCCGCGCTTAGGCTTGCAAGGTAGCGACTGGCACAACTACCAATTTAGAACACTATGGAGTTTTAGAGGTGGTCGAACGGTCGCAATGCCGTCTGGTATTAACGACCTAGCAGATAGTAGCGCGCCTAGCACATCACTGTCACCACCAGCGAGTCTGTCGGTAGTTGAAATTGATGGCGATGCTGCATTTATGGTTGACGCTAAAATTCGACGGGCAATGGTGGAGTTTGAATACCGCCTTTTAGGCGAGAAAAAAAGTAAGTCGGTAGCACTGTTACCCGAAGCCGAAGAAATTTTGAAAACAGTGTCTCTTCTGCACGACCGAAGTTCAAAGGTTCGCTACAGAGTGCGCTGGTATAGCAAAACAGGGGTTAAGACTAAGTCATGGGCTGAGCTAAATGACGTGTACCTATTTTTAGTGCCACCGGTTAGTGAGTCAGAAGCCAGCGAGCCTAAAAGTACAGAAGTTGATGACCCCAACAGTACCGATGCTGAGGTTTAAACGACAATGAAAAGTAGATCGATTGAGCTTTTATCGCTTATTCTCGCGATAACCATAATGTGCGGTGTAAGCACCGCTCACGGCCAAAATATTTCACTAGACCATCCAGTTAAATGCGGTGTCTTGCAGTGTTTCCCGTCAGCTGATCATGAGCACCAATATTACTATTTGCCAGCCAACCCTCATGTTGCCTTGAATGAAAGTGGCAAGCATGAATTTTCGTTTACCAGATACGTAAAAAGTGACACTCAAAGCAATGGTGATGGTGGCATCCTGAAAGCCGATGGCGGAGGCATCGTTCACTTTTTAGTCGACTATACCGTGTCGGACAAGCAGCTTGATAAAGCCTTGAAGGTACTCAAAGACATTGATCAAGATGCTAGCATACGCGGCCCAATTATTTTCGAAGCGGGTAGCTTTGCCTTAGTCAGTAGTTTTGCTGCCGATGAGGAAAAACCAAACGAACTTACCAAGCAGGTTGTGGGAGTGGGGCGAGCGCCGTTAATCGAAGGCCTCAAAGCCGCCGTTTCAATTCACCTGACTAAGATGGGTGCGCAAATATTGTGGCAATCATTCCAGATGGATACGCCTGATGTTTCTTTGCTGTTCGAGATGACCTTTTCTGGTTTGAACGACCCAGCTGATGCCACTATCACCGCTGATTGGAAGAAGCTACAACAACAAGCAGACGTCACACTAGGAGCCAAAGTCAGTTATATGGGAATAGGTGGTGGCTTTGATTATTCGAGTTTTTGGCAACAAGCAAATGACACCGGCGCGATTAATATTGAGTACAAGGGCGACCCCGACAAACTGCAAAGTATTATTGATCGCACCTACGCTAAATTGCACCACATAATGTTTGAACCAATCAGAGTCGAGCAACCTACCTCCGATGACGACGATGACCTATTAACTACCATGTTAGCGGCGGCAACGGCCGCGAGGGCTGCAGGTGGCTCAAACTATTCGGCCCCATGGGAGGTCAACATAACTGGCGGCTACCGCCGCCGAAAACTCACTCAAACGGGCAACTACACGTTTAATTTTCGTCAGCGCAGCAAAAGCTCACTAACCACCGCCATGGCCGGAAACATCGGCAGCCTTTATCGGCTCTATGGCGATGATCCTAGTGTATTTCGAACTATTAATTTAACTGATGAAGAGTTTCGAATTCGCGAAATCTCAGTTGCCCTTGATGCACGGGATGAAAAAGAATTTTCTAAATATATTAACCATGTGACCTTAACCGTTCAGAAAGAGCATGGTTCGGGTAAGCAAAGCACCAGTGAAGTTGTGATCAAACGTAGCAACTTTGCTTTAGGCAAGCCACAGCGAGTTAACTACAGCTGGGACGGAGAATTAAGTATCGATAGCTGGATGCAATACCGATACAAGGCTGACTGGTCATTCGTGGGTGGTGCCAATCATAGTAGCGGATGGCTAGATTATGACAGCGCAGCGATTTCGCTAACGCCTCCCTATCAGTATCGCGAAGTGGAATTTACCGCCGATCCGGAAATTTTAAAAGATGAAAACGTTCGCTTGGTTTCAGTACGAGTAAAGCATGACTTTTTCGGACGACAAGTATCCGAAACTATCAATTTGGTTCCCGGTCGAGATGAGTTAAATGCGACACGAACATTTGCAGTTCCACCGGGCAACGACAAACTTGAATACACCATAACCTGGACCTTGAAAGACCGGCGACGAATCAATAGCGGTCGGCTGGTTTCAGACCAAACGATCATTTTTTGTGATGAGGTGCCAGCCGCAGGCTGAGCCCATTTTTAATATTAAGGAGAGCACAAATGACACACACAAATTCTCTAATCATTAAAGCCGGCTGCCGCTTGAAATATGCTCAAGCAGTCGTGCTTGCATTATTTACGGTGCTAGGCTGTTTGTTAACGCCCTATGCGTACGCCGCGGTACAAATGGGGGGGCACATGGATTTCGTGTTGAGCACTGGCCGAACAATTCGTGTCTTCCCTGAGGCGATGAATATGTCGCCGATCAACCCTGGTAACATTTTGCCTAAACGGCAGAAAGTCAATACTCGCCCTCCCGGTGGTGATCCGTGTAAGGCTCTTGAGGGCGAATATAATAAGCGTGTCGGACGCCGAGAGCAGATCAAGAAGGCCGCTAAGACTAGAAAGCCGGTTAAGCCGAAATGGCTTCGCACAACGCCTACGCTGAGAAATGTTAATTTTCGACGTGAGTTGTTCCGCAACAATAAACCCGCTGGTTGGTACTACTTACCAGCAGAACCTAGGATTTCCTTCAAAGACGATACCCCTGAAGCGACCTTTATCAAATTCATTACCGATGAAACCACCGAAGCGGGAGGCGCTGAAGGCGGCCTGTTTCATTTGATGGTTACCTATGGGCTCACTAAAGAAGAAGAAAGTGAATTGGCTGACGTTCTTAAAGAGGCTGTGCCGGGTGCGCAGCTCAAGGGCATGGTTGATTTAGAGCCGTCAAAAAATGGTGAAAACTTCATCGTTACCTCTGGCACATTATCTGATGAGGGCTTCGCGCCCTCAGGTGTTTTATCCTCTGGTAGAGCGCCGAGTTTTCCAGGTGCTAAGGCCGCTATCGCCGGTCGTTTATCGAGCTTGGGTGCGCAGTTGATGGAGGCCTCTTTTGAGAATTCCACAACTGATTTGTCGGTAACTTTTGCCTACGACTACATTGTTAAGACTCAAGCCTATAAGGCCGAAGTTCGCATAGACATGGATCGTATACAAGACATCCAAGATTGCGCCTTGCAAACGCGTGATAAGACGGTTACTAAATACACTGAAGGCTTAGTCAAAAAAGTTGGGCGATGGCTTTTAGGTGGCAAGAAAAAGCAGAACAACGTTCGCATTAGTGAACGTGATCTACAGCAGGACTATGAAACCTTGATTAGCCTCGGAGCCGTAGAAATTCGTATTGACCAAAACTTGCCAGATGCAGATGTGTCGATTATCGAAGCCAGTTTAATGGATATGGCAATGCAAGCGTTCACTAGTATGCAACAGTCGTTCGCCACCAGTCAGGAATTGCAGGCGCAACGTTCAGCTGACGAAAGTGATGTTGATTCGGATGGGGCTAAACGACGTGCTAACGACAAGAGTCGCTCGACTGACTACACCTATTACGAGGTTAAGCGTAAGCAGGTACGTCAAACCGGGGTGCAAACATTTAAAATAGAAAAAGGCGTCGCTTTGTATAGAACCCATTCAATGACTGGGAATATTGGCGGCTTCATTCGTGATTACAAAGATCAAATTTATGATGAAAGGCTTCTCAACGATCCATTTTTCCGTCGCGGTATGATAACTGTTGATATCGATACAGAAGCCTTGGAGCTGTTTGAAGCGAACATGATCAACAACGCATCAGTGAAGGTGATAGTGCCGTTTTCTGGTGACCCTTATGTTAATGGAGACGTTTTCACACGCGGCGACATTGCCAGTGGTGGGATCGTCAAGACCTTTACCTTCGCAACCAGAGGCTCTAATCAAACTAGCAAAAACTGCGTCTTCAAATATGTCGAATCATGGAGCTTAAAAGGCGGTGGCAAGTGGCCAACCCGAGCGCGCGAAAAATGCGCAAAGGAGATGGCTGTCACCTTGGTGCCACCGATCCAAACTCGTCGAATTGATGTCGAGGCTGACTTATCCGAGATGGCCGAGCTTGGTATTCGCGGTGCCGACGTCATACTACGCTACAAACAGTATGGAAAAGACCAGCAAGATACAGCTCGATTCAGAGTGGCGAAGGGCGAGGCATACGTCGAGCAAACCATATTTGTTGACAAAGAAAATACCAGTGTCGACTACAAAATAGTGCTCACCCATCGGGACAAAGGTAAGTTCTCAACAAAGTGGGCTGCGTTAGAAGATGATTTTGTGTATGCCAACCTATCGGGCTTGCCGTTATCGACCTTAGAAGAAATCAGGCAGAAAGTGCCTGAGATCAAGGAAATTATTGACGAAGTTAAGGGCCTTCTTGAAGGAACTGGCGAATAGTAGTCAACTATTAAAGGATACGATTATGAAAAAAATAATACCTTATTTACTCATGGTTCTTTTGCTCGTGACGGCGCGCTCGAACGCGCAAGAACTACTGTTAGATCAAATGCAGTCTGCCGCAGGGCTTAAGTTATTCCCCGTCTATGGTAAAGAAAAGACCTTCTACTATATGCCTGATAAAGTGGAGATCCCAACTGGAAAGGATGGCAAAAAGCAATTTAGCTTTCTGAAATTTGTTAACGATGAGGCAGGATCAGGAGACGGCGGTATACAGAAGGTTGATGGCGGTGGTTTAGTCACGTTCTTAGTTAACTTCGCTGTGCCTGAGCAAGCGGTGCAACGCGCGCAATCAGAACTGCAACGCAAGGTACCTGGCGCGACCATCGTTGGCCCGCTTAACTATTCTGAGGGAACATTCGCGTTGGTATCCGAATTTGCACAAGAAGACGGTGATTGGACTAAACGGGTTTTAGGCCTCGGCAAAGCTCCGGTTATGGAAGGTCACAAAGCCGCAGTTTCGATTCGTTTGACTAAGACTGGTGCGATTATATTGTGGGATTCGTTTCAACAAGCGGCGAGTAATATTAACGTTAGCTTCGAAATGATTGTCTCCGGTTACCGCAATCCGTATGAAGCTAAAATGACCGCCTGGTGGGAAAAGGTGGCCAAAAACAAGGCGCTCAACATCGGCTTAAGAACGGATTTTCTTGGTGTTGATATTCAGGACGTAATGAAAGAGCTTAAGGAGTCGGGGGCAATCGAGTTAGAGGTCAAAGGTGAGGACGATAAAATGGATCGCCTTTGGGAAATGGCGTATGGCAAGTTAGCTGAGCAAATGTTCGAGCCCGCTAACGACCCGATAACCCTAGCAACCTTGCAGGACGATCCTAATGTGTATAGTAATTTCGAGCGAGCGGATCAATTTAATACGCAGGTTCGAGAGCGTATAAACCAAGAAAACCGAGCTGAACTTGATCGTGAACAACAAGAGCGTGAAAAGTTAGCGGCCTTCGCTGAGCAATGGCAATTACTTGGTGATATTGCTCGCAATGGAGGACAGCCTTCAGGCAGGGCAGGAGGTGCTAACGCCACGGGAGGAGACAGTGGCGACCAGGGCAACTCCGGCTCATTAGGAAGGTCAGCCGAGCCAATAAATACTAGCGACTCAGCACCTCGTGTGCGTGAAGCAAATTTACAAACGTCACCCAGTTTTTCGTTAATGGCCAGTTACCGGAAAAAGCAATTTAAGAAAACCGGCAAGTTCGAACTGAGTTTTAAGAAGTGGACCTCAGACACTCAGTCTATGCGCTTCGATGAAAATATCGGTGGTTTTGGTAAGAAAATGTTCAATGATCCAGCGCACTTTCGAACCGTTAATCTTGATGACCCAAGCTACAAAATAAGAGAGCTAGTGGTGCGCTTAGATGGGCAAGATTCAGCCGATTTTGATAAGTACGTTAACTCAGTCATTGTTGCGATTCGTAAAACGCATCAGAATGGCCATAGTCACTATGATGAGCTTGAAATTAACCGCAGCAACTTCAACAACACCGGAAATAACTTCACCATGCAGTATGGTTTTCATGGGGATACTGAAAGAGCCGCATGGTTAGACTACGAATACAAAGTTGTTTGGAAACTCTTTGGTGGTGCAGAATGGGATTCTGGTTGGCAAGCCAATGACGAATTCATTATCGATGTATCGCCTCCTCATCGTTATCGTGAAGTGACTATTGAAGCAGATCCGACGGTGTTCAGTGATGAAAAAATTCGCTTGGCCACGATAAACTTTGAGTCATCACTTTTTGGTAAAAAAGACAGGCAGCAAATAACTTTAAAACCAAGTGGTTCGGGCGTGTTGTCAAAGGTAATAAAGTACGCCCACGAGCCGGGAGATTATACCTACAACTACGATGTCTCTTGGATGAAGCGAGGAGGTGTTCAGCTTAAGAAGGAAAGAACTGACGGCATCGCTGAGTTTATTTTTGCTGATGAATTATCGGAGTCACCCCAATGAATAAGATAACTAAATATTTAAAACCGTTGCTCTACTTTGCATTTCTTGTTGGCTGCAAATTTGCTCAGGCGCAGACCCTCGCATACTTTCTGCCGCACGACTACGACGGAACTACAGCGATAACACGAGTTGATAATCAAGCCGATTTCACTCTCTTGTGCGCTGGCAGTGACCCGCTCGCCGGTTTGGATTTGGTGCGCGGCTTTAGTGGCGCAAGCACCTGCTCTGGTGCTAATGTGAGTCAACGTTGGCAAACACCTCTAGAGGTTTTGTTGCTGGTCGATGATACCCAAGCTCTGAGCCCGTACTTGATTAGAATGCTAACCGCGCAGGGTGCATTGCAAGCTATACAGGGACGCCAAATCGTCGTTCCTAGACGCATCGAATTGAATAATAGTTCAAATTCTATGATACTTATGGTGGTCGGTGAAGAAGCCTATCGAACCGGTCAGAGTGCCGCCGGTTGGTTCGCGGCACTTGACGGGATATCAGCAAGTAGCGCCGCCGTGGCCGGCGGTGTTTTAAAGCGCCTAAATTGGGAACGCTTTAAAACAACACCACAGCTTCAAGAATTTGTCAGCGCGGTGGCGACATTAAAATCAAATACCACCGCCAGTGACCCTAATAGCTGGTTATTTTGGTCGAATATTCATGTGCAATATTGCCCTCATCGAAAGCCTTATTTCTTGGCATGGCATCGAGGATATATTCACCTTTTTGAAAAAAAGATTCAAGAACTTAGTAGTAACCCTAGCTTTCGTTTGCCGTACTGGGACTACTATAGCAGCCCGACCATGCCGGTTGAATTTACTAATAGCAGTGGCAACAATCCTCTTTACGTCGCCAGAACAAATACTAATGTGTCGGCTGCTCTATCCTACAGCCCGTTTGCAAATAGCGTAGTAAACTTTCAGACAGGGGAAGCGAATGCCTTCGAGCCAAGCGTAGAGTCAATGCCACACAATCAGGTGCACAACATAATAGGTCGCCCATTTATGCGAGGGAAGACCTCACCACAAGATCCGATTTTCTGGGTGCATCACGCCAATATTGATAGGCTGTGGGCTGCATGGACAGCGAGCGGAAACGGTCGAATGCAACCGCCAGCAAGTGATAGCTATTGGACTCAGAATTTAACCCGTAGCCGCACGGTGAACGGAGCAAAGTTTAACTATGGAAGTGGTCTTGACATGGATCGTCACCTTACTTCTGAGACTAGGAGTACATTATTTTATGAATACGACGACCTAACACTGCCGCTAAATTCTGCGAGCCAGCCCGCCGCACCAACTAGGCCATCGAATCGCGCTAGCCCGCCTTCAGGCGCTAGCGTGTCTCCACCAAGCGGTTCTTCATCGGCAATGGCCGCTGCGGTATTGGGTGATGACTCGGTTACGTTAGCATTGCCTGTGGAAACGGCACTTGCATCGACATTGAACGCAGCTAAACAAAGCGGTAGAGATCTCAATAGCTTAAATTTCGCCATCGAACTTAGTGGTATTGAGCTTACTTCGGCGGCACAAGCGGGAGGCTTCGGCTATTCAGTTTACCTAAACCTTCCAACTCAGGGCGGCGGCGACGATGCGAATCATTTTGTTGGTACGGTAGGTCCATTTGAAATCGCCAGTCTTGAACATGAGCATGGGGGTGACCACCACGCAGGCGATGGTGTATTGAGTTTAGTCATTCCAGCGCGAGTGTTGGACAGTGCTGTAATAGATGCAAGTGAAATAGAACTTTCGTTTATACGCATTAACGGAGAGAACCACCCGAGCGGTGAGCTAATTATTATTCGTCGTATTGAGATAACTCAAGGCCGTGGTCGGCCGCGATTAAATAATGTTTAGCGAATGAGCATTTTTAACCGTAAGGAAGCTGTGAGAGGGGCGTTGTTGGGCATTACAGCGTCAGGCATTCACGGCTTAGCCTGCTTGGCCGCGGCCCCTAGATTTTAAATTAGGAGAGAACATTATTTGCTTCAAAATTGAGTGCAAAATAGCAAAATTCACGACCCAAAATCTCACGGCCAAATCGTGCCTGAGTGGGCTGGTGCGGTTATTGACTATATTGCTGATTATGTTGCCAAATGTGTCGTTTGCGACAACGGTGTATTATTTTCCATCGAACTATAATGGCAATAACGATGGCCGTAATGGCGGCCGCAGTGACGACATAACGGCGATTGCTAACTATCCCCCTATTTGCCGATCTTCGTCAGGGGTTCGGCTTGCGGGTTTGAATTTAGCAAGACCCTTCGCGGGCGCAGCGACTTGCCCTCGCACCAGTGAGAGCACTGAGTTTGATAGCCCAATAGACTTTGTTTTTCTGATCGATGACACTCGGCCACTGTCGCAATACATGCTTACCCAGTTGCAAGCGAAAAACCGTCTAAAGACTTATCAGGGCAGGCAGATTGTAGATAGCGGCATGGTTCCTATGATTCTCAATGGCGAAGACAGCGGTTTGGACATATTGGTAGTTGGCGAAATCGACTACAGTATTAGCGGTGGTAGCCCAGTCAGTTGGTTTGCCGAGTTATCAGATCAAACAGGCAACATGATTTGTGACATCGCTGCAGAGCGGCAAAGCATTATTGACGATTTCGCAACACAAACATATCAGATGAACGAGGCTGTTGTCAGAGCCATGCAAGACGGGCTCAATAGCGTTGAAACTCAAATGAGCTTCGACTCTTCTTACAATGCCCAAGCGAGAATCGGCGCTGCATTAGGACGGGTCGCGGTCAAGCAAGCTAAAGCATTCATTGTTAGCAAGGTTGCAGCGCAGGTTCCTGGCTTTGATATCTTGATCGATTTCGTGGATTCAGCTAATGTCGAGATGCAGCGTGCGGCAACCGCTAGCCGTTCGCAGTCGATGGGGAGTTGGACAACATCGACACGCACCTTCATTTCTAATTGTTGAGGTAATTCGCGTTGTCGAAATGGGGCCTCCGGCACGATTGATCAACTCTCTAGCGTGACAATCCGAAATAGCGTCGAAATGGCCTATTGCCGTTTATCGCAAAACCGCAAAGATCAGGGGATCGCCAGTATTCAGACCGCATTGAATAATTCATTGGTTACTGGCCGAGATAATGTCAAGTTGTTCGAGAAGGGCTTCTACGAGTCATGGATCAATAGTCAATATCAAGCGTCGGATATGACCGACGACTCGAGTCCGGGCACCATTGAAGTTGTCTGGGAGGTTGATGACGACAACGAGTCACTTTCATTCGATCGTAGTAGTCATATTAATAAGGTAAACGTCGCCGACTATGGCGATAACGCCGATGACGGAATGAACTCAATCATTGATGCGATCTCTGGCATTAGCCAACCTTGGGATTTTGCCGTTAAGAAGAAAGTCTGCTTTATTATCGACAATGTGGTTGGCGGAGTTTCACGAGAATGTGCCTTGCTAGATGACGATAATGATGTGTTATATCGCGTCGGCGGTTCAACTGATTTGCCTGCTCGCGCATTCCAGTCAGACGTGTGGCGGCAAGGCACCACTCGTTTTAAACGTTAGTAGGCTCGGTCGAGATATAACCCCAAGGTTGCAATTTGATGAGTATTGACACGTGCTAGAGTTTGTCTAGTAACAGCGGTTAATAACCATTGTATAAATCTGACACCTTTTAATTATAATTAAATATAAATTTAAGTCATCTTAAAGCACATATAAAGCACAAGGGTATGTTAATTATATGTGTCTAAAATGATAATTATCAAAATAGTGAGACTAAAACCCATGGAAAAACGTACTACCCGATTAACCTTATTGGTCGACCCTAGAAAAAAGCAAATTTTTGAAAAAATTTGTGAGTTGGAGGATACGACCCCTTCACAGAAAATACGTCAATTTATGCGCGATTGCATCGCTCAACACATGGGGCCAGACTGGGCCGAAAAAGTGTTGCTGGACGACGAACTTCCCAGTGAAGGTTGATAATCCTTCTTCTATCATCTTGAACAATTTCATCAGGCTCAGGCGTGCCGAGCTCGGCCAGCATGCTAAGCTGGAATGATTATCTGCTTTGTATTAGCCGCCTAGCAGGTCGGGCTGAGGGTATTGGCTGGTAGGTGAAGCGTCGCTAGTAGGTGAAGCGTCTAGCGAGTTAGGTGTCAGGAATTAGCGGCTTAGTTAAGCGATGAATAGCTTTAAAGTGCGGGAGATTAAGATATATTATTGATGCTTTCGGCCAGCTTCTTGGTTTTATATCGAGCCGTTGCCAGTAACATACTTGTTCTTGCCGCAACAGTCAGAACACATGGTAAACCTAGATATTCACTTCTTACTAACAACATGTTGCCAGAGTTTGTTTCAACGATAGCAATGTTAAATTGATCTTTTAGGATTTGCTTAGCGGCAGAATCACTCAAGGCCGCGATGGTGCTGCTCATAGCGGCCAATTTATCAGACTCGGCACTCAGTTTTTTTGACGCGAAAGACTTGATTGAAAAACCGTCTGTAGTACAAAGACTCACTAAGAAAACCTCTCTATTATTTTCGCAGAGATCTTTTATTCCTTCGAGTAACTCGGGTTTAACTTCAATTTTATTATTTGGCATCGTCTTGATTGTGATCAGGTTTGATTGTTTATGGCGTTGAGTATGTGTAATACAGTAATTGCTGAATCTCTGTCTCTAGGATCTACATTTAAGATTGGCGCGACGATCTGGTGGCTTTGTAACATCAATTGAACTTCTAGGCTGAGAGCTAATAGATCTTGCTCGTCTGCTGATTCACAATGTGTTATCGCGATAACGCAGGTTGTTTGGTTGTCTTTGGGTGCAAAAAAACTAAGTAGCTTCTCTAAATTCTCGTAGTCTGGAGTACCTCCAAATTTGATCATTATCAATAGCCCCCAAAGGTTATTGTTTACGATCTCCCATAAAAACGAATAACGTTCTTGTCCAGGTACTCCGTATAAACCAAGAGCGGTGTCCGCGGACAGTGAAATTCGACCATAGTCGATGCCGACTGTCGTATACTCTTTGCCAATGTCGATACTCGATTTTGCTTCAGTCTTAATTGGGTTGATTTCGCTTAAGGTAGATACCATCATTGTTTTGCCGGCACCAACCTCGCCTACGATAGCGAGTTTTCTGTAGTCCATCGGGGCTACCTTAATCCTAAAAAGGTTCTCATTTTCGAATAGAAACGAGTCGAAGAACCTATTTGGTTTGCTTGGGGGCTTTGTTTAAACGAATTTGCCACATTCAGTATTTCTAGTGCTTCAAATTTTTTCAGAATTTTATCCAGCTGTTGCTCCGTACCGAAGCGTCGACTCTCAAGTAAGCTTTCATAAGGGTATGGCTTTTTTGTTAACTGAGCGCACAATTCAATAATAGTCGGAGACTGCCTGATCAGCGTAAAGTCGGGCCAAGCTACCAACATCAAGTTTTTTCCTTTGTAAGTTTGAATTGAGCTTGGTGAGGTATTATCAAGCCCATAAAACACCTCTAATAATTGTTTCTGAGTATCATCAAGCGACGATATTTCCTCACTATTTTGAGCCATGAATTGCAAAAAATTCAAGTCTTTATTAACTGACCCTACCAGCTTCATATTCCAGTTGGGAAAGGATCGTTGGGTAATTTCAAAATCAAACAATAGAGAGATCTGGTGGTGTCGAGTATCCAATTTTATTTTAGAATAAAGTTGATCAACTGCGTCGCTACTACCTTCGATAACCTGGATATAATGCCCAGCACGATAGGACAATAGCCCGGTAATCTGCAACTCAGCGTTCTTCTTTCTTGCGGCACTGAATATATCCGACAGCCCGACCGGGATCACAGCGCCGTTTTTTCTAGCGACGACTTTACTCACATAAGTAATACACTTCATTATCCCAACCCTTACAAGTACGCATAGTTATGGTTTCTGGAGTCACGGTGATTGTGTGCTCCAACACGGTTTACTTATAGCGTTTAACAACCGTATTACTGTTGGCGGTATAGACGAATAACCTAACCGTCTAGAGAGACCGATAATGGCTGTTTTATTTACTATCCCTGTTTTACCCTATCCTAATCAACGGGGAGAGTGCGAAAAGCAGCCTGCACTCTCTCATTAATTACCTAGACTTATAGCTCTAGGTCATCTTCAATACTTTTGACCTTGCGTCTGGCTAGCGCTAAGTTCGCCTTTGCTTTATCTAGAACTAGATAAATGAAAAGGCCTTCGTGTTTAGCTGTGGGCCGAATCACGTGTAGTTGGGTATCTAGAGTAATTAAAATGTCGTCGATACCGCCCTTAATCCCAAGAGACTTCATTGTCGCCATCTTAGCTTTTACTACTTCTGAATTACCCGCTGCGGCTAATTCTAAATCTACACCCGAACCGGCGGCGCCCAAAGACATCCCCGATGTATAGTCAACAATACTGCAACCCATTGATCCGTCAATTCCCATTAATTCTTCTAAACTTGTTTTTATATTCGCCATTTTACTTTATCCGTAATTATTATTTATGTTGTGATTCGTATAATGAACTCCCTTTACCCTAGTTCACTAACAACTACAGTTTACACAAAAATGTGGTTGTTAGTGAATTAGGTGACAAGGAAGTGTAATAAATTGCCATATTGAACGGCTGACATTCATTAGTCTCAAAAAACGCATGACGTGTTGGGAAAATACTGTGATTTAATCGGCTTATGACAGGAATTGTCAGCTGGATTCGATTGTAGTTAGGAACTGCCAAAATTCGCGAATGCTCAGTTGACTGCTTTATTGCGATGATTGTTCTACTAAAATCGCCAAAAATGTGACTGTTCGATGATTTTAAGGCTCAATTCAGCTAAACGCTATACACTTGCAAGGATGCCTTAATCAACACAGGTTCTTAAGTCTTGAATATCTGCTGCGCGTATTGCGTGGCAAACCGTTGCGCGATAATGCGACAACCTTGGAGGAAATTATTGTGCGACGACTGCAGTTCAAAACCTTAGTAATATTAATTAGTCTTGCGTTTTATCAGGTCGGCCTATCTTCAGACAAAGTGGGTTCAGACAAAGTGGGTTTAGAGAAAGTGGGCTCAGATAAGATAGGCTTGAAGAAGACGGTAGCGAGCGATACCGAGGTGTTTGAGGTAAAATACAAAGTTAGGGCCAGAGGCATTAGGGTCGGTGAACTGGAAACCAGAATTGAAAGAGACGGAGATCATTTCAAGGTTGAAACACACACGGTGGCAAGTCGCATGGTGTCATTGTTTGTAAGCGGTATGCTGCAAGACGAATGTGAATTTCGACTCCTTAAAGATGGGTCTATCGAGCCTATTTCTTATGCAACTAAGCGCACGGGTAAGAATGGCTATGAAAAAGCGGTTGAATATGATTGGCCATCTAAGTCTATTGTTTATCAAGACGATTCTAACTATGGATTCCCATCAGAGTATTTATTAGACAACTGCAATTTCTATATCGCAGTTGCTCTGTCTCAAGGTGTTGGCCTTATAGCTCAACCGTTCAAGGTTCTGGATGCCAGTGAACATCGATCTCGTGGCTTTAATATTGAGAGTATAGAGCAGCAAGAAATTAAGACTGCGTTCGGCAGGCTGCCGACAATTAAGGTTACAATGAATCGAACGGATTCGGACAGACGCAGGTCTATTTTTTGGCTTTCGACAGAGTACCCGCTGTCACCGCTAAAAGTTCGCGATGAACGAAATGGAAAGGTGACTACCTTGACGCTCGAACAATTCACCTCTCGTTAGGTTCCAGCTCGGACATTTTAGCCTATCCAGTTAGCCCGCAAGCAAGCCTTTTCTGATGAGGTCCTGCATTCGTGGACCCTCCGCCGATCAAAATGTCTCCATTAGGCGTCAAGGCAATTGTATCGACACGACCGTTAGAGTCTGGGTTGAAGCTTAGGTCTAAGCTGCCATCGATATTGATCCGGGCTATTCTGTTGCGGGCGACAGCCCCTACTTCAGAAAAGCTACCACCGATTAGAATTTTCCCATCGGCCTGTACTGCTACGACTTCGACGGCGGCATTTACGTTGGGATTGTAGCTGGCATCGACTGTTCCATCCGAGTTGAGTTTAGCAAGGCGATTGCGAATAAAGCCTCCACTCTCGCCGATCGTGCCGAATGAACCGCCAACTATAATTTGTCCGTTTGCCAGAGTTGCAATTGAAAGAACATTACTGCTCGGTTTCTGGTCGAAGTTTCCATCGACACTGCCATCGCTGTTTAATCGCGCCAATTTTGAATGTAAAACTTCGTTTATTCGACTGAACCCCCCAGCAACAAGGATCTTGCCATCAGCTTGAATTACAATATTAGCAACGGTGCCATTAAAGTCAGGGGCGAATTCCGTGGATTGTGCTAATCCTTGAGCGCTTGTTAGTAATAGCTAAAAGGTGAGTGATACCGACGCACCAACTTTTGTTACGTGATCCTTGCTTTTAGTCCACATAGCGAATATTCCAGTGGTTGTTAGCATTTAAAACAAGGCTGTAGGCTAATATCTCATGCTCTTTAACGCAAGCAATCGATTGATACCGAGCGAGTCATATCTGTTTTGTGGAGGATCGAGTTTATTGCCGACTAAAACAGATTCAATCATCCATATGATGTCATCGTGATCGTCTAGTCTCTTCAGCTGGCGATTGTTTTTTTAGACCCGTGATGTGCTTGTCGGTGACAATCTCTGATGATCTGGCACTGAGGCGGATGCGATCGGTCATCTAGGTGATCAAGGCCTCGAGCTTCGGAGGGCGGTCGACCTAGATGTTTGGATATTTCAATACTGTCACTTTTGTATGCTTAACTACTTTGTTAAGATGTGGTTGTCGGCAAAGGATCGCTAAACAGAGCCAATTCACATCGACAGATGAAAAACATGCTACTTGCGCAACACAAAGATTAAAGCTTGTTCATGAAGCCAAATTTTTGAATCCATTATTAACTTGGCCGCATCATAAATAGTCGCAAGGTACTAAAAAGATAACATCGTTTCTTAAGCGCGCTAGTTAGCTGATGTAGACAGAAACTAAAAGCATACAAGGTTTGTAGTAAATGATAGAACAAGAGGCCAAGACTCAGACTTCCGAGGAGGGCTGGCAGTCAATATTAGACTCCCCAGAATATTTCTTAGATGCAATAGATTGGCAAAATGAGTCATTCAATTTTGTTAAAACAACTAGAGAAATCCTTTCAACTAGTTCTTTTTTAGATGGGCGAACGGCGCTTTCAAAAGACCATGATGGCTACTCTCTGCCAATCAGCGAGGCGCTTGGCTGGCAGAAGCGGGGGATAGCAAACAGGCCTGTTAATAGATTCATTTTTCATACGTCATTCTGTGGTTCGACATTGGTATCGCGCGTACTCGATCGTCCAGGTGTCGCGATTACTTATAAAGAGCCACAGGTCTTATTGCAGCTGGCCGCGATTAAAGCTGCGAACGCAGAGTGGTATCGCAACAAAGAGCGGTGGCATGGGCTAATGAACTTTGTGCTGTCGCAGCTAAGCAAGCGGTGGTCACCCGAGGAGCCTGTGGTTATTAAACCATCGAACTGGGCTAATTCAATGTTGCCGCAATTGATCGAGGATGGTGGTTCATCACGAGCATTGTTTCTAAGCATCTCAGCAGATGATTTTTTGATCTCAGTTTTTCGTGGCGGTAGCGATCGAGTGCAGTTTACCTACGCAGTGCTTGTACACCTTGTGACCGCCTTCCCCGAGTTCACGAGAGTTATTGCAAACGTAGAGGCTGATAAATTAAGTTCTGCGGACACGTTCGCGCGCTTGTCTCTTGTTGTGCATGCGATTCAACATAAAGCATTCGCACAAGTCAGCGGCAATATTAGTTTGACTGACTCGTGCCGGTATGACTATCAAGAACTACTTAACAGCCCAGCTGGATATTTGCAGCAGTCGGCTAAGGCTCTCGACCTCGATTTCAAAATAAGCCAGCTGAACGAATCGATTCGAAAGAATTTTAGTAACCATTCCAAGGTCACAAAACGACCTTTCGATATGCTCGATGCGCGCAAAGTGGATCAGCAGGTTTGCGCGGCCTATAGCGATACTTTTTCTCGCACCTTTGAATGGGCTGAAAAAAATCTTACCTCTAGCAATTTTTTATAAGTATGTGTACTAAGATAAAGCTGGCTCCGCACCAAAACTTAGAGACGCTTAGTGCCGAATACCAGAGCCATTCTCGGGTGCAAATAAGTGATTTTCTGGAATCTAAAAGTGCGCAACGAATCCATCAATCATTGAACTCACAAACGCAGTGGAATCTAGCTTGGAACCTCAACGGTCAGCATCAAGACATGGATTACGCCTCTGTAAATGGGTGGACCGAAACTCAAAAAAGGAAACTCGATGAGCTTATTCATCAGCAAGCATCATACGATTTTCAATATCGATATGCAGCGGTTCCTATCTACGATATCTACCAGAAAAACTTATTGCCTGGCCACTTTTTCAATGTCATTTACGAGTTTTTAAACAGCCAAGAACTACTCGCACTTGCTCGAAAGGTTACCGGCTTTGAACAGATAAGCTTCGCCGACGTACAGGCGACTCGGTTCTCGAAAGGACACTTTCTGAATGAGCATGACGATCAGGTAATTGGTAAAAACCGTCTTGCGGCTTTTGTTTTAAACCTTACTCCGAAATGGAGATCTGATTGGGGAGGAGGTTTGATTTTTCCAGACGAGAACGAACAAGCTGTTACATGGTTTCCAAAATTCAATATGCTTAATATTTTTACGGTTCCGCAAAAGCACGCGGTGACTATTGTCAGCCCATTTGCGCCAGAAAGCCGATACTCGCTGACCGGTTGGTTTCGATCGGGGCCAGTCGAATAATGAATTTCACCAGTACGAAAGCGCTTCAATGACCTCCTCAGGTATTTTTTGGTGCAAAAATAATAATTGCCATACCGAACAGTGCGATTAAGGCTCCCGCTATATCCCAAGCAGTGGGTTTGATACCATCAATGATCCAAAGCCATAGCACGGCAGTGAAAACATAAACGCCACCATAGGCGGCGTATACCCTGCCGGCAGCCGTGGGGTGGAGAGTCAGTAGCCAAACAAACAAAGAGAGACTTATTGCTGCAGGAACCAGAAGTAAAATGCTTTTATCGTGTTTAATCCAAAGGTAAGGCAGGTAGCAACCAATGATTTCTGCCGTGGCCGTAATCAAAAATAGCCCGAGAGTTTTGATTTCAAACATTATCTTAATCCACTTTTAGTTTCAGGGCACAGGCATTTTTATAGCCACGCGTCGCTAATAACTAATCGACCGAGACTTTAAGTGCCTCGTTAATCAACATCGGCAAGGTCTCACTCATTAGGTCGGAATCTGGATGCATTTTTTCGCCTAGTCGAACCACCACCATATTATGCTCAGGCACATTAATAACGAATTGTCCTAAATGGCCATTGAAGGCGTAAAACGCGGGCGACTGAGTGTCGCTTAACCATGTTGATAAACCGTAGTATGAGGTGCCTTCAGGCTTAACCATTTGTTCTACGAAGGCTTGTGGGATTAACTGTTGGCCGTTCCAATTACCTTTATTCAGCGTCAATAAACCAAGCTTGGCGTAGTTGCGGGCGTTGGTGCTCAGGCAGCAGTAAGTTAATTCCATGCCTTCATTGTCGGTGTGCCAAAGGGCGTCGTCGTTCATACCCATTGGTTGCCAGATTTTTTTGCTTAGGTACTCACTTAGCGTCATTGCTGCACCGGCTTTTTGCAAGGCTCTTAATAGAAAAATACCGAGTAGTTCGGTTGAGGCGCTGGAATATTCCCAAAAGCTTCCAGGTTCAGCTGAGAATGCTCTACCCAGAGTGAATTCAGTTACGTCATCGCCGTAATAGAGCTGCACAGTCGGGCTAAAAGGGGTGTAATATTGTTCATCCCATTCGTAGCCTGAGTTCATTAATGATAGCTGACGAATAGTGGCCGTTTTACCGATTGGGTCGTCTTTAAACTCGGGTAAAAAGTCGACAATCGGTTGGTCTAAGTCGCGCACATAACCTTCTTCAATGGCAATGCCTAGCAACATCGTTGTCACTGTTTTTGCCATCGAGAACGAATTAGTCTTGCTGCGATTGTTATAGCCAGACATGTATTCTTCAAATATAACTTGGCCGTCTTTAACTACCAAGAAAGCGGCGGCGTTCAGCCCTTCTAACTGCTGCTTGAATTCGCTGGATAACTTCTTTGCGTTATAGTTTGGATGGCCGGCTAGCTCTTGCGGTGTACTGGTAGCAATGACATTGGTCTTAAATTCATTATGGTCGTTGATGTTGGCGGTGGCATGGCCAATCATGTAAGTACGCTGAAGACTGGTAATGATGAAGCCGTTACCGCTAGCGTAAAGTAGTGCCACGCCGGCTAGTATCAGAACTATTAGGCCGATGATGAGGTTTTTTATTATTGTCATTTTTATAATGGAAGCTGGTGTTTATTAATTGGCTGGCGTAACACGAAACTGGTGTGCACGCCGCTCACGCCTTCTAATTTGGTGAGGCGTCTGAGTAGAAACTCCTCGTAGTGTCGCATATCGCGGATCAACGCTTTGATAAGAAAGTCTGAGTCTTGACCGGTGACTAAATAGCATTCCATTACTTCGGGCAAGTCGGCGGCGTCGTGTTCGAACTTTTCGAATAGCTCGGCGGTATGTTTCTCCATTGTTACCGAAATCATAGCGGTTAGGTTTAAACCTAATTTTTCCCTGTCGAGCAGGGTGATGTGGCCGGTTATTATGCCGCTGTCTTCGAGGTGTTTGACCCTCCGTGCGCAGGGTGTTGGCGATAAGTTTACTTTGTCAGCGAGCTCTAGGTTGCTGATTCGCGCGTTTGACTGCAATTCTTGGAGAATGTGTTTATCAATCTTATCTAATTTCGTTATATTCATCGCTGTGCTTATTTCTAATTTATTTACTTTATTCACTAATATTTTTAAGTATATTGGCGAATATAGTCAATAATTTAGTTATTTACTATGTGTTTGGTTAAAAAAACTAGAAATTAGCCGTTATACTCTCTCTCAACGTAACCGAAAATTTGATTGCCTAATGACACGTTTCGACCATTCTAAATACACTAAGATTATTCCTCTTAACAAGCCCAATCGCCGCTGGCCGAATGAGGTGATAGAGGTCTCTCCTGCTTGGTGCAGTGTTGATCTGCGCGACGGAAATCAAGCCTTGATTGAGCCTATGACGCCCGAGCAAAAGCTCGAGATGTTTGAGATGCTAGTCGCCGTTGGCTTTAAACAGATTGAAGTGGGTTTTCCGGCAGCATCACAAACAGACTTTGATTTTGTGCGCAAGTTAGTCGTTGAAGGCCGTATTCCTGATGACGTCACTATTCAGGTGCTAACTCAAGCACGTAAGGAGTTGATTGATCGCACCTATGAGTCTTTAGTGGGTGCTAAGAAAGCCATCGTGCATGTTTATAACTCAACCTCTACAGTGCAGCGTGAGCAAGTCTTTAAGCTGTCGAAAGATGAGATTAAGCAGATAGCGGTTGACGGCGCAGCTTGGGTAAAAGAAAACGCCACCAAGCAGCCAGAGACGCAGTGGCAGTTCCAGTATTCGCCAGAAAGTTTTACCGGTACTGAAATAGACTATGCGGTCGAAGTGTGTGACGCGGTTGCCGATGTTTGGCAGCCGAGCCCTGAAAACAAAATCATTTTTAATTTGCCAGCAACGGTCGAAGTGGCAACGCCAAATGTTTACGCAGATCAAATAGAGTGGTTTTGCGATAACATTAAAAACCGCCAGTCGATTATCGTAAGCTTGCATACCCACAATGACAGAGGCTGCGGGGTTGCGGCATCCGAATTGGGCGTGCTAGCCGGCGCTGATCGAGTAGAAGGCACCTTGTTGGGTAATGGTGAGCGAACCGGCAATATGGACATCGTTACCATGGCGATGAATCTCTATAGCGCCGGTGTTGACCCAAAATTAGACTTCTCGCGTATGGACCTAATCATCAATGTGGTCGAAAAATGCACACAGATGAAAGTTCATCCGCGACACCCTTACGCTGGGGAATTGGTCTTTGCGGCGTTCTCAGGCAGCCATCAAGATGCGATTAATAAGTGCCTGGCTATCTATCAAGAGGGCAGCACCTGGGAAGTGGCATACTTACCTATAGACCCACGAGATTTAGGCCGTAACTACCAAGAAGTGATTCGTATTAATTCGCAATCAGGCAAGGGTGGTGTTGCTTATGTATTAGCGCAAGAGCATGGGATCAAAATGCCTCGTTGGTTGCAGGTCGATTTTAGCCCAGTAGTGCAAAGGGAAGCTGAGCTGACAGAGGCTGAAGTTAGTGGCGAACAAATTGCGGACATATTTGAGCGCACCTATCTAAAGCCAGACGCCTCAATGAAGATGAAGAGTTACCAAGTCAGCCGCCGAGACGGACAAGATTCGATGGATGCTGTGATTGTCGATGGTGACATCGAAACCTCGATTCATGGTGAGGGCCGAGGTGTGCTCGAAGCCTTTATTTTGGCGTTGAGCAAGCACATCGGTAAAAACTTGGTGATTATTGAATATAATGAACACACCCTAGGTCAAGATGATGCCTCAGACGCGATCGCCTATGTACAATTGAGTATTAATTCGCAACGAGTCTGTGGTGCGGGGCGCAGCCAGGACATTTTGGGCGCAACATTAGGTGCAATACTGAACGCGATCGCCCGCGTTTAAAGCACATACACTACTGCGGCTACATGCATCCGCAGTAGTGTGTTTACATTCAATGTTATTAGGCATTAATAATCAAGCGAGCATGACATAATGATCGAATGCGCCCTTTAAAATGGATTTATAGTCAGCCCTATTTACTGCTGATTTTCACCACACTGTTCTGGGCTGGCAATGCCATCGGCGGTAAGCTGGCGGTCGGGCATGTCTCGCCATTCCTCTTGACGTCATTGCGTTGGCTAGTTGCGAGTGCCGTGCTGCTGCCGTTTGCCTTGCATTACTTACGCAACGATTGGGCTCTTATTCGCAGTCGCTTACTCTTTCTATTAGTTGCAGGCACGGCCGGCTTTACCCTGTTTAATAACCTCATGTATAGCGCGTTGCAGACCACAACGGCGATGAACGTAGCGATTATTCAGGCGGCACTTCCAGCGACGATATTCCTGCTTAACTTTGCTTTCTTTCGGCTAAGCGCAACTAAGTATCAGTTATTAGGGTTTCCGATTACGATGCTCGGGGTAGTGGCTATAGTCGCCCAAGGTCAATGGCAAGTATTGCTTGAGCTAAGCTTTGTCGCGGGTGACCTATTGATGTTAGTGGCGATGACCTTCTACGGTATATATTCAGTGATGCTCAATAAAAAGCCCGCTGTCCATTGGTTGAGCTTGATCAGTGTGTTGTCGATCTCGGCCTTGGTTGCTTCGTTACCGTTTACTGTTCTTGAGTGGCTAAACGGGGGTCTTATTCTGCCTGACCAAACAGGCTTCTTGGTGGTGCTATATGCGGCTCTTTGTGCGTCATTGTTGTCACAGGTGTTTTGGATTAGAGGCGTTGAGCTGATCGGCTCCAATGCCTCAAGTTTGTTTATCAACCTTGTGCCGGTTCCAGGCACCTTATTGGCGATTGTTCTGCTCGATGAAACGCTTCATTGGTATCATGTGCTAGGCTTAGCTTTTATCGTCGGCGGGATTCTGCTGGCGCAAAAAGTGGTAACTAAACCTGACTAAGCCTGACTAAGCCTGACTAGGCGAACTGTGTATGTCATCGAATGTTTTCGACCATACTCGAAACCTTTGCCTATTTATTAATAAGCTTAGTCATTGTTGATTGTTTTTGATCAGCGTAGTTTAAGTTATAAGCCCATAACGGAAAAATAGCAGCCCTAAACGCGGATTATTAGTCTTAAGCGCAGATTGTTAGCGTATAGCCGAGATTATTAGCCATGACTATTTAGTCCAGATAAAACCAAATTCAGTGAGTCGCATTATGAGAAGTTTTACCGAAGAACAAGTGATGTTTCGCGAAGCCTATCGCAAATTTATCGAACAAGAAATAAAGCCAAATATGGAAGACTGGCGTAAAGCCGGTATCGTCGACCGGTCGGCGTTTAAAAAAGCCGGTGATCAAGGCTTCTTAATGGTTTGGCCCGATGAGAAATACGGTGGCATGGGTGATTCCGATTTTCGTTACGAGCAAATAATTATCGAAGAGACCTGTCGTGCTGGCTGTGGTGATTGGTTTAATAGCCTGCACAGTCGTTTGGTTGGCCGCTATTTCGACTCCTTTGGCACCGAAGAGCAGCGTCAGCGATTCTTACCTGGCTGCGTGTCTGGCGACTCGATATTGGCGATTGCGATGACTGAGCCTGATTTTGGTAGTGACCTTTCAGGTATGCGATCAAGCGTTCGTGACGAAGGCGATCATCTAGTATTAAACGGTTCTAAAACCTACATATCAAACGGTATTAACGCTGACATAATTTTAGTTGCCGCACGCCAAGAAGGAGTAGAGCAGTCTCATGCTATGACTATCGTGATAGTAGAGGCGGGTATGCAAGGCTTTGAACGTGGGCGTAATTTAGAAAAAATGGGCTTGAAAGCTCAAGATACCGCAGAGTTGTTTTTTGACAATGTTAAAATTCCGAAAGCCAATGTCTTAGGTCAGCAAGGTAAGGGTTTTTATCAGCTAATGCATGGCTTGGCCGAAGAGCGCTTACTCGGTGCCGTTGGTTATATTGCTGAAGCGCGACATGCATTTGATATTACTCGAGAATTTGTGATGCAGCGCAAAATGTTTGGTAAGAAATTATCAGACATGCAGAACACACAATTCAAAATGGCCGAAATGGACACTGAAATCGACATGGCTCAGAAGTATGTTGATTACTGCGTTGAGCTAATAAATGATGGCAAGCTAACCGCTATCGAAGGCGCGAAAGCAAAGTTACAAACCAGTGAAATTCAAGGCCGCATGGTCGACTTAGGTGTGCAACTCCACGGTGGGGCTGGTTTCATGGCGGAATATGAAATTAGCCGCATGTACTCTAACGCCCGTATCAGCCGAATTTATGCAGGTTCGTCAGAAATCATGAAGCTAATTATTGGCCGAGACATCTTTTCTGACAACTACAAGAGCATGCTTGATTAAAGCAGATTGATCACAACTAGCGGCTATTTGCATTTTTCAAACTCTGAGCGAATAATGGTGACATAAGGAGGGTTGCTGTTATGCAGCTCGGCAGCCAATCAACAGAGGTAGAAGAATGCACATAGAACAATTAACTAGCCAAGTGTCTGTTTCCGGTCAAATTACCGTCGAAGATGTAAAAGACTTTTTAGATCAAGGGGTTGAGTTGCTAGTCTGCAACCGACCCGATGGCGAAGACGAAGGCCAAACTGAGTATCAATTAATTGAAGCTGAGGCTAAGCGGCTAGGTTTACCGTTTAAGTTATTAGCATTTTCGTCGTATCAAATTAAGCCGGAAAATAGGGATCAGTTTATATCTCTAATAGAGAGTCGCAAGCGCATTCATTGCTATTGCCGCTCAGGCGCGAGATCTAAACGACTGTGGCGCGAAGCGAATTTTATTGTTGGTGGTGAAGCTGAATATGATGCTAAGTGCGGTGATAAGGCTAAACCGTAAAATAGTGCGGACGGTGGCAGTTGATCAATTGTTGTTATGGGAACTCTCATAAGCCAAGACACCCGCAGCTAAGTCTTCCAGCGCAGTGCCGCAAGATTTAAACACAGTTACCTCTTGGTCGCTCTCACGCCCACCATGCTCGGCGCGAGTCAAGGCATATAGATCAGCGACAACATCATCACTCACAATGACACCATCAGTCAGTGGTTGACTATAATCGCCACCCTCGCTCAGCGCACCCTCGGAGGTGTCGGCGAACAGGGTGGCATGCCTTATTAGCTCATCGTCAGATTCCCTCATAGTTGCCTTAAATGCGCCGACTAGGTCAACATGGGTACCGCCTTTAACATTCTTACCAAGAATCAATGGCGATTCTGAGAGTGTTGCGCTGCTAATGATGTCGGCGTCAGAGCAGGCGCTCGCGAGGTCTTCTACCGCTTTAATTTCGATGCCGTTGAGGCTTAGTGAGTCGACTAATAGGCTCGCTTTTTGGTAGTCTCTGGCCCAAACACTGACTCGTTTTATTGGACGCACATCGCAGTGAGCCTCGATCAAATGGGAGGCTAAGCTGCCAGCACCAATCATCAGCAGGTGTTGCGAATCAGTTCTTGATAGATGGCTAGACGCTAGCGCTGAGGCCGCGGCGGTGCGCCGATTGGTCAGTTGTTGGCCATCAATAATTGCCAGCATCTCACCACTCACTGCCGAGTAGAGTAGGTAACTAGCGACTACGCTCGGTTTGCCGCGGCGATGGTTTTGCGGCACCACCATCACGTTCTTGACGCCAAGGTATTTGCCGTATTGCCAAGCAGGCATTATCAGCAGCGTGGCGTCAGTTTCATTCGGAATTCGAATCGTGTGATGATGGCGAAGAGGCGATTCGCAACCCTCTTTAAAGGCTTGGCGTAGAGCCTCGACTAACGCATTTCGAGGAAGGGCATTGGCGGTTTGATGTTCGTCTAAAATTTGCATTAAAAGTTCGCCTATCGATTTTCTGTTTATGCCAACTTCGGTTATGGCAAGCCTCGTTTATCAAACCGTTAAAAGTATTTCTGTTGGATTCCAGCAATCAGAATGATGCTAATCATTAACGGAGCAAGATAACGGATCATCAGCAATAAGAATTTACCTAACTGGCGATCACTATCGCTTAACTCCGCGTCAATGATGCTCTTATCTAAACGCCAACCAACGAATAACACAACTAGCAGTGCCGAGAAAGGTAATAAAATAGGTGCGGTTAAACCGCCGTCTAAGAAGTTTAAAAATTCGATACTGTAAAGGCAGCCGAAGCCGACGATAAGCATTAATAGTCCAACTGAAATAGCGGCTTTTACTTTACTTATTTTGAGTTGTTCGGCGACGTGAGCAACAGACGGTTCGAGCAGCGCAACACCGGTCGTGAGTGCTGAGAAAAATGCCATACAGAAAAATGCGGCGCCAATTATGTTGCCACCGGGGGTTTCAATTAACGCCGTTGGCAGTGTTTGAAAGAATAAGCCAGCGCCTGCTTTAAAATCTAGCCCGTACTTGAACACGATTGGAAAAATAGCCAGGCCGGCGATCAATGCCACCGCCGTATCAGCAAGGCCGATAATCATCGCAGACTGTGGAATGCTGATGTCTCTTGGCAGGTAGCTACCGTAGGCAATCATCATCGCCATACCCAGGCCAATAGAGAAAAATGCTTGGCTAAGCGCACTTACCGCCACGCTGCCATCAATTTTTGCGAATTCAGGAGAGAATAAAAATTCTAATGCCTGGCTAGTACCGCCTGATTCCCAAGAGGAGACTATGCTGTAGCAACTTAGTAATAATAGTAATACAAAGAATGCCGGCATTAATACTTTAGAGGCCAGTTCTATTCCTCTATTGACGCCGCGTGCGACCAACCAAATAACCAATACCGAGAACGTTAAGAACCACGGCATAAGTTCTAGCGGACTTTTAGTTAAGCTTGAATATTGATCGGCGATCTGCAAAGGAGTTAGGCCGTCGAACGACCCCATTAAGAACCTAGGAATATAAGCCATTACCCAAGCAGCGACTACCGCATAAAAACTGACAATAAGAAACGAAGCCAGCATGCCAGACCAAGCGCCTAAACTCCAAAGCCGTGAACGACCACTTCTGCCGGCAAGGTCGTTCATGCTATTGGCTGCGCTAGAAGCGCGACCCGATCGGCCAATTACGAGCTCAGCCATAATGGTCGGAATACCAATAAAAACCACGCAAGCTAAGTAAACCACAATAAATGCACCGCCACCGTTAGCACCGGCCTCGGCCGAGAAACGCCAAAGATTGCCTAAGCCCACGGAGCAACCGATTGCGGCTAAGCTGAATGCTAAACGAGAGGACCATTGAGCGGTGTCTGAGCTTGTCATATTTTTCTACTTGAGACCTTTGCATAACTCTAGTGCAAAAGGAAAATGAGAAAATATTTTCAAGATTTTTAGCAAAATTGAGTGTAATAGCGAGCTATTACGGGATGTTTTGGTAAAAATATTGGAAACTTTTGGCCATTTTATCTTGTGCTAGAGTTATGCAGAGGTCTCTACCTATAATTAGTACTTGAAATATACTAATCTTATAACGCATGATTATGCAAAATTAAAAGCCACAAACAAATAAGAGCGCGTGATTCTATGAAAGCCAATTGTATTCATAAGCAACCGAACGCAAGTATGTGCTACATCTGCGGTCGAGATAACGCCGCCGGTTTAGGCATGGAGTTTTATGACGATGGCGAAGACACGGTAACAAGCGTGGTCACGCCAGCCGATCATTTTCAGGGTTACCCTGGAGTTTTGCATGGCGGCATTGTCGCCGCAATTTTAGATGAGGTTGTTGGTCGTTCAACAATGGCGGCAGACCATCATCGGTTTATGATGACGGTGAATATGACTGTGCAGTATCGTCATCCAGTGCCGATCGGACAAGAGCTTACCGCTATTGGCAGAACAGTGCGTTTAAAAGGGCGTCTCGGTAAAGCCGAAGGTCAGATTATTTTGCCTGATGGTACGGTGGCGTGCGAGGCTCAGTTAACCCTTGCTAATATGCCAGCAGAATTAGCTGACGACGCGCGCTTATTGGCTTTAGATTGGCGTGTAGACCCCGATTAATTTTCACTGATTTAGCTAGCGTTCTTTGGCTTGGGCCGATAGCAATAGCAGGCGGGCCATAAATGAAGAGGCCAGCATCACCGCGAAAATAGGCAGTAATTCGCCGTTAGCCAATACCGATGCTAGCCCGCCAATTAATGAGCCGAAGGCAAACATTAAGGTCGAGTTTAACGACGAAGCAGCGCCAATATTTTTATCGAATAGACTAATGAAATGACCACCTGATGCAGGCGAAATAGCGCCGTTGCAAGCCATCAATACACTGATGCCCAGCATTACCTGCCACAGGCTCGGTTCGCTGGTGAAGCAGACAATGACCATTACTGTGGCTGTCAGCAACTGTAGAAGGTTGGCCCAGTAAATAATCGATGGTAAATCAGTGCTGTTCATCATGCGCGCCGTTAGGCGGTTACCGGCCATTAATGCGAACACCATTGCACCGAAGTAGGCCGAGAATTGAAATTTAGATTGATCAAAGTGATCGATTAAAATGAACGCCGCATTAGTAACGTAGCAGAACAAAACGCCGGCGCTAAAGCCCGTGAATAAGGCGTAGCGAACGGCCACCAAATTGCCATTAGTGCGGTTGTTAATCGCCGCCCAGTAACCGATAAAAATCTGTTTAAAGCTAAATTTATCAGGGGTATTGAGGTTCGTTTCGGGAATTCGAATTAGGTATATCAGCGCCATTAAGCTGGTAAATACCGCAAGCGCTACAAATATGGCTCTCCAACCATAGGCTGAAATTACAGTGCCGATGGTGGGAGCGAACATGGGCGCAATTAGAATCACTAAGATGATATTGGCGAATTTTTTGCCGACGTCTTTCGGCTCGTAAACATCACGCACTTGCGCCATGCATATCACCGAGGCGAAGCCGCCGCCAACCGCTTGTATCAAACGCAGAACCAATACTTGCTCGATGGTAGTTGCTAAAGCAATGAGCGAGGATGCCATGATGAATATTAATAAGCCGACTAAGCCAATTGATTTGCGGCCAAGTTGGTCCGATAGTGGCCCCCCTAAAAACTGCCCTAAGGCCATACCCATCATAAAGGTACTGACGGTTAGATTAGCGGCAGCCATGTCTACCTCGAAGTCACTCGCTAAGTTGGGTAGTGTTGGCAAGTAGGCATCGATACCCATAGGGCCAATCGCGGCTAGGCCGGCGACAAAGACCAGAAAAAACCGGCTAACGGTGAGTTGTTGCTTGGTATACATAGGAATTCAACCAATTAGTGCTTTTTTTCTTCTTATGATGATGGCCGGAGGCCTGAAGCTTGACTAGACTCGGCGCTTATTCTTGGGCAGCCAGTCGCGACGCACTATACCCTATGATAGTGACTACTAATGCATAAATAGCGCCGTAAAATGCCAAGGTATTTATGCTCACACCTATATCAATCATCCAACCTAAAATAATTGGCGAGGTGCCAGTGGTGACAATCATGACGAATGACGCTAACGATTTGATTGAGGCGAAGTGTTTATTGCCGTAGCGCTCCGCATAGAAGGGCGCAGAAATCGCCGCCTGAGCCCCGGTTGATAGGCCCATCAATAGCATAAATACGCCGGCAATAATTGGCTCACTAGAGCTCGACAATGTCCATAAGCCTATCGACATCGGTATGGGTATAAATGGTACCAGCCTGAGCGCGCCAATTTTATCAACTAAGCCTCCGATCAAAAGACTCGAGACAATAGTGGTGATCGAGAATAGTAAATACATACTGCCCCATACCAACAGCGACCAACCTTTAACCTCGACTAGATGTACTTGGTGAAACATGAAGCCAGTATAGAGCAGTGACTGCGATACTAAGGCGGGAACCAATAAGTAGAAGATTGGGTCACGAAGAACTTGCGCGCGGGTCCACTGGCGTTGCCGCCGATTGATTTCGGTCGGCGAGTTGTCGGGCTTGTTTTCGCTCAGTTGGTATTGCTCTTGTTCGGCCACATATTGTCGATGTCTACTGGGCTGATGTTGAGATAGAAACAATAGTAATGCTGGTACTATCAATACAATGAATAGCGATACGATTTGCCATGCGGTGCGCCAATCGACCATTAAGAGCAGGGCAATAATTACTGTTGGGATCATCGCCTCGGCGAAGGAATAACCCATATTACTCAATGAGTTAGCCTTTCCTTTGTTTTCGCTTAAGTAGCGCATCATAGCGGTAGTGCTGGTCATCGACATCAAACCTTGGCCAAAGTGTCGTAATAAATACACCGCGATAAATAGGCTTGCCACGCCGCCACTGAAAGACATAAGCAGACAAGCCAAGGCTAAGGCACAGACTACAACTACGCTTACTTTTCGCAGTGGCAAGCGGTCGATTAAAGTGCCAGACCAGAGTAAGGTCACGGCACTGCATAAAGTGGCGATTGAATAAATAGCGCCAAACTCACCATGTGATAAGTTTAGGTCTTGGCGAATTTCACCGCCGAATAAGGCAATGAAATAGGTTTGCCCTGGGCTTGAGAAGAACATCAACACAAAGCCAAACAGCAATAGTCGCCACTCTTCGCGCAGTAGTGGAATAACAGATTTGATGATCAGCCCTGAGTTAAAAAAATAGTGCCTATGACTGTCGGATAGGCTTGGTTCAAAGTCAATCCATCTGGCACAATATCGACTATGAAAAAGCTACCACCGTTGAATTGGCTGCGTTCGTTTGAAGTATCGGCAAGGCACTTGAACTTTACCCATGCGGCCAGTGAACTGAACCTCACTCAGGCCGCCATTAGTAAGCAAATCCGAAACTTAGAATACAGTCTCGGAACCCATTTGTTTATTCGCCTGCCAAGGGGGTTGGAGCTTAGTGAAGATGGCGCCGCCTACCTGCCGGTAGTGAAAGACTCAATGGCTAAACTTGCCGCGGTAACCAACGAGTTATTTGGTGGCAGTAAGCTCAAGGTGCTCACGATTCGCACGAGTTTAGCGTTCTTCAATCTTTGGCTGGTGCAACGCTTGAGTGACTTCCATACCAATAATCCCGACGTTGATTTGCGTTTCACCAGTAACGTTTGGACCAACGGCGGAGATCTTGAAGCGGGTGTCGACATGGAGCTTCGGTATGGGCATGGTGATTGGCCGAATCTAGTTGCTGAGCGGCTGACGTTCGATCAATTGATTCCGGTTTGTAGCCCGGCCCTGTTAGAGCGTAAACCGATCGAGTCGATTAATGATTTGGCCGAACATAAATTGTTACACGTACTTGGTTATCAAGAAGGCTGGGCGCAATGGCTTAGTATTAACCATCTAGACGGGCAACGTGAAGTGGACCCGAATCAAGGCATGCAATTCGATACTTTGATTTCGGCGTTTAGCGCCGCAACTAATGGCATGGGTATTGCCCTCGCCAGAACCTCATTAGTTGAAGGTTTACTGTCTGAAGGCAAGCTAGTAGCACCATTAGCGGCGGCGGTTGAGACGGCCGAAGCTTCCTACTTGGTTTATCGATCAGGCCAATGCGACGCTGGCGTGACCAAGTTGTTTCGTGATTGGCTAGTGTCGCAAGCAAAGCCTCCTAGCGACGGTTGATGTGCGCCTTGCCTCGCGTCCGTTTGTAAACCTAAGGTCAATATTAGGCAAAGCTCTGTCCGAAACTAGGTAAACCTCTGGCAAAACTTTAACGCACCCTCAGGCATTCTTTTAGTCAGGTCATGGAGTCAAATTTTGTTTGTAAAAATTGGGCGTTTGAATTATTTTCGTACCCTAACAATAATTACAAAATCAAGCACCTCTATGTATATCAATGGCGAATGGCTAGAGTCTGATAACACCTTTTCCGTGACCAATCCTGCGACCGGCGAGGTCATTGGCAACGTCGTCGATGGTGTTCAAGGTGATGCCGTTTTGGCGATTGATGCGGCGGCATCGGCGTTTAAGGTGTGGTCGACTAGCACCGCCTATGCGCGCGCCGAGGTGTTACTAAACGCCTACGCTCTAATGATTGAGCGCAAGCAAGTGTTGGCCGAGTTGATGACGCGTGAGCAGGGCAAGCCGCTTAAGGCGGCGCTCAACGAAGTGCAATATGCCGCTGATTTTCTACGTTGGTTCGGCGAAGAAGCCAAACGTGTTTACGGTGAAACCATTCCGTCGGCAAGGGCTGATCAGCGTTTTTTGGTGCGTTACCAAGCGGTTGGAGTAGTGGCTGCGGTAACTCCCTGGAACTATCCGATTTCAATGATCACGCGCAAGGTTGCTCCTGCCTTAGCCGCAGGTTGCACTATCGTCTTAAAACCCGCAGAAGCGACTCCTTTGTGCGCCATCGCGGTGTTTGAAATCTTACACCAAGCGGGTGTGCCGGCGGGTGTCGTCAATTTGGTGACTGCTCAGAACCCAGTGCCAATCGGCAAAGAATTTTGTACTAATCTAAAAGTTAGAAAACTGACCTTCACTGGCTCGACTGCGGTCGGCAAAAAACTAGCTCAAGATGCTGCACCACAGCTTAAGCGAGTATCCATGGAGTTAGGCGGGCATGCACCGTTTATTGTGTTTGACGATGCCGACCCAGTACACGCGGCCAAGGGTGCGTCGCTGCTTAAGTTTTTGAATACAGGTCAAGCCTGTATTAGCCCAAACCGTATATTCGTACAGCGCGGTATTGTCGATAGGTTTATCGAAACCTTCTCTCAGCGAGTTTCCAACATGACGGTCGGTAATGGTGCTACGCCTGGCGTCTCGATAGGTCCGTTAGTTAATCAGGCGGCGATCGATAAAGTTTCCAATCAAGTAGACGATGCCATTGCCAAAGGCGCGACCTTGCACAATGGCGGCCAACGCCTGACTGACGGTGATTTACAGTCGGGTCATTTTTATGCGCCGACGGTACTCAGTAATGTTACTGAAAATATGCTGATTTATCGCCAAGAAACCTTTGGCCCAGTGGCGGCCATTATCGCTTTCGACAGCTATGACGAGGTTATCGAGATGGCGAACGATACACATTACGGCTTAGCCGCTTATGTATACACACAAAATCTGTCGCGAGCCATGCACGCCTTCGAGGCACTTAATTTCGGCATCATCGGCATTAACGATATTAACCCAACCAGTGCCGCCGCGCCCTTTGGGGGCATGGGTGAAAGCGGTTTGGGTCGAGAAGGCGCACGCCAAGGGCTGGCTGAATATCTTGAGACTAAACTAGGTGGTTTTTCAATTTAATAAAAAACGTAAAACAATAAGGCCGTGTACATAGTAGCCGGTCGGTAACATCATTTTTTAAAGGAGGGTTCGATGAACTCTACACAGTTTTTCTTTAATCGACGCGTGCGCAAAACGCCATATTCAAACCGTGTTGACGAGGCCGGTGTCGCCGCTTACACGGTCTATAATCATATGCTGTTGCCAACGCTGTTTGACACGCCTGAGAGCGACTACTGGCATCTGTGTCAACATGTCCAAGTGTGGGACGTGTCTGGTGAGCGGCAAGTTGAACTTAAAGGCCCTGATGCGGCCAAACTAGCGCAGTTGATGACCCCACGAGATTTATCTAAGATTGATTTACTGCAAGGTAAGTATGCGCCGATCTGCAATGCTGAGGGTTTTATTCTAAACGACCCGATTATTATTAAGTTAGCTGAAGACCGTTTTTGGCTCTCAATTTCGGACAGCGATGTTCGGTTTTTTGCGCAAGGTCTTGCGCAAGGCTATGGTTTAGATGTCGAGGTGTTCGAACCCGATGTGTCTCCGCTAGCCGTGCAAGGCCCAAAGGCCGACGAGTTAATGGCCAGAGTGTTTGGTGAAAAAGTTCGCGACATTCGTTTTTTTAGAGGTGAAATGCTCGAGTTTCAAGGCGTCGAAATGTACGTTGCTAGATCTGGTTGGAGTAAGCAAGGTGGCTTTGAAATATATATGCCTCAATGGGAGTTAGGCGAAGCGCTTTGGGACGAGTTGTTTGCTAACGGCGAAGATTTAGATGTGCGCGCTGGCTGCCCACAAGGCAATGAGCGATTGGAATCTGGCTTGTTATCGTACGGCAACGACATGGACGAATACGATACACCGTTTGAGTGCGGCCTTGATTCGTATTTGAACCTTGACGCCGATATCGAGAGCTTGAGCCTACCGGCTCTCAAAGCGATGGCCGGTAAGCAAACTCGAAAGCTTGTCGGGCTGTCGTTCGATAGATCACCTTCTATGCCTCCGAGTCGTTTAGGTGGCAGTGATATTGAGGTTGACGGTGAGATAATTGGTGAGATTCGATCACAAGCTTGGTCGTATAGACACAATAAAAATCTTGCCATTGCGATGCTGCCGCTGTCATACATAAATCAAAACCACAGTATTACCATCGATGGGCAGACCAGTGCGTTTCACCCTATCCCTTTTAATTTTGATAAAAAAGAGGCTCTGACATATTTTCAGTGCTAACAAAAAAGGCCTAATAGTGTCCAAGGTAGACCTAGACCTTGAGTGCTACCACTAGTTTTAGCTTAATGTTTTGGCAAAAATTTGGAAACTAATTAGGCATTTCATCTTTTGTTGGAGTTATGCTAAGACCTTTATGTTTAACGCTTACGGAGCTATCGCATGAGTCGATCTTCTTTTTACCACCCTGATACCATCGCACTTCACAGCGGTTATGTTCCTGAAAGCGATCATGGCTCGCGTGCGGTGCCCATCTATCAAACCACTTCGTATGTATTTGATAGCGTTGATGAAGCCTCTTCACTATTTAATGTAGAGCAAGGAGGGCATATTTACAGCCGTATTTCTAACCCCACAGTGGCGGTGTTAGAGCAACGTATTGCCGCACTAGAAGGCGGCAGTGGGGCGATTTGTACTGCATCGGGGATGAGTGCTTTATTTACCACTTTTATTACTCTTTGCTCGGCCGGCGATCATATTGTTTCGTCGGGACAAATCTATGGCTCGACCGCTACTTTACTGCGCCATACATTAAAGCGCCTTGGGATTGAAACTACCTTTGTATCGATTAATGATGAGGCGGAATTAGCCGCCGCGATTCAAGACAATACAAAAATGGTATTTTGTGAGTCGATTGGTAACCCCGGTTTGGAGGTTGCTAATTTGCCACAAATAAACGCCGTTGCTAGTAAGCATGGCTTGCCTGTTGTCGTCGATGCCACATTTGCCCCTCCGGGATTGTGTGACACCATTGAGGTTGGAGCCAATGTGGTGATTCATTCGGTAACCAAATGGATGGGTGGCCACGGTGCTGCGGTTGGTGGCGTTATCGTCGATGGAGGTAATTTTGACTGGCAAGTCAGTGGTCGTTTTCCCGAGTTGACCGAGCCTTATGAGCCGTTTCACGGGATAAAGTTTTGGGAAGAATTTGGCCCCAACGCATTAGCCATGAAGATTCGAGCTGAGTCTATGCGTGACCTCGGTGCGTGTATGAGCCCGAATAACGCGTTTCTTTTACTACAGGGAATCGAGACGCTTAACTTACGTATGAAACAGCATATTGCCAACGCCAAAGAAATGGTCGAATGGTTACAAGCGCAAGAGCAAGTGAGCTGGGTTAATCATCCTGACTTGGCCAGCAATCCGAGCAACGCCATCGCCAAGCAGTTGTTTCCTGGCGGCGCTGGATCGATGTTGTGCTTTGGCGTGATTGGTGGTCGAGCCGGTGGTGCGGCGTTTATTGACTCGCTGCAACTGGCCTCAAATTTAGCCAACGTTGGTGATTCAAGAACGTTGGTATTGCATCCTGGTAGCACCACTCATTCACGCTTGACGCCAGAGGCCATGGTAGCGGCTGGTATCAGCGAAGATTTGATTCGCGTATCCGTTGGCATCGAGGGCATCAACGATATAAGAGCCGATTTTTCCAAGGGTTTGAAAGCCGCCCAACGCGTGGCGGAGGCTCAATCATGAAGCTAAGTGTAAATGGGGCTGAAACTCATGTTGCAACTGGCGGTAAAGAGTTCGATGTACGGCTACCCACCGTGTTGTTTTTACACGGTAGTGGCTTGGACCATCGAAGCTGGGCCTTACAAACTCGTTGGTTTGCTTATAACGGTTTCGGTGTATTAGCGCCTGACTTTCCAGAGCATTCACTGTCTAAAGGGCAAGCGTGTAAGACGATTGAAGAAAGTGGTCAATGGTTACTCGATTTTTTACAGGTAGCCGGTGTTAAAAAAACGCATGTTGTTGGGCATTCCCAGGGTTTTTTAAGCGCATTAGAACTTTTGAAACTGAAGCCCGACTTAGTAACATCATTAACAGGCATTGGCACCGCCGCCGCAATTCCGGTAAACCCGATGTTAGTCGAGACGGCAAAAGAATCAGCCATGAAGGCGGCCAATATGATGCTGCAATGGGGTTTTGGAAGCGCAACACACATGGGGATAAGTGCCACGCCAGGTATGCAGCCCATCGCTATTGGGCGGCAAATAATGGGCAACAACCCATTGGCGGCTGATCTGCAATCTTGCGCCGATTATTTGGGCGGTGACGATGCGGTGAGGCAGGTTAAAGCGCCGTCAGCGATGATTCTTGCCAGCCAAGATAAAATGACCCCGTTAAAGGCTGGATTAGTTGTCGCGAAAAATTTAAATGCCAAGTTAACGGTACTCGAAGGCTTTGGCCACATGTTACCGATCGAGGCCCCTAAGCAAGTATTAGCGGCGTTGCGAGAGTTTATCTTAAGCATTACAGAAAAATAAGGCGTTGAAGAAAAAAAGTGAGAGGTAAAATGACAATAAAAAAAGTAGCGGTTATTGGTGCTGGCACCATGGGTTCGGGCATTGCGGGTCAGGTAGCAAATGCCGGTGTCGAGGTATGGTTGTTAGACTTGCCGAGCGATGGTGAGCGGGTCAATGCCTTGGCCGAAAGAGGCTTAGAACGGTTGCGTGAAACGTCGGGACTGATGAGTAAAGACTATGAGAAACTTATTCATCTTGGCAACACTCGTGACGATTTTCATCAACTAGCCGATTGCGACTGGGTTGCTGAGGCGGTGGTCGAGCGGCTGGAGATCAAAAAAAACTTATACACGCAGATTGATGAAGTCTGTTCAGACAAGACTTTGATTAGTTCGAACACCTCAAGTATTCCGATCAAGCTGTTGGTCGAAGACATGCCGATCGACTTTCGAAAACGTTTTGCCATTACCCACTTTTTTAACCCAGTGCGTTTTATGCCGTTGTTAGAGTTAGTACGTGGTGACGATACGGCTCAAGAGGTGATGGACGAGTTCGAACGTTTTTGTGACCAGGAACTGGGTAAGGGCGTGATTTCATGCTTAGATACACCTGGCTTTTTAGGTAATAGAGTTGGCTGTTTCGCGATCCAAGCAGCCTTGCAAGCGGCCGATGAAATGGGCTTAAGCCCAGTGCAAGCTGATGCAATCTTTGGTCGTCCAATGGGGATACCCAAAACCGGCGTTTTCGGTTTATACGACCTGATTGGCATTGACTTGATGTCGGACGTTGCGCAAAGCTTAGTCAACACCCTGCCTGAGACTGATGCATTTAATCGAGAAGCGCCCAAGTTACCGCTGATGGTTAAGATGATCGCAAATGGTCAAACCGGTAACAAGCAGGGGCAGGGCTTTTATCGTACTGTTGGCGGTGAGCGTCAGGTTATCGATCTCAAAACAGGTGAGTATACAAAGGCTGAACGACTGGATCTTCCACTTGCTCTGAAGGCCGAAAAGGACGGTGTGATTCATCTATTGAATGATGAATCGATCTATGGCCAGTTCGCATGGCGTGTATTGTCACGAACCTTGAGTTATGCAGCATCTTTGATTCCTGAAGTTGGTAATAGCCCACTCGGCGTTGATGATGCCATGAAGCTCGGATATAACTGGGTCAAAGGCCCGTTTGCTTTACTCGATGAAATTGGCATTGATTACGTCATCTCTCGCTTACAAAAAGAGGGTCGTCAGGTACCGCCTTTCTTAATGCAAGCCGCTGGCTCTAGTTTCTATCGGCTCGATTCTGGTAACTTACAGGTACGCGTTTTTGACGGCGGTTGGCAGACAATTAGCCGCCCCGAGGGAGTGCTTCGTTTTAACGAAAAGCGTCAAACATTAACACCGCAAAACACTACCGAAGTGGCAAGTTGGTTTAACATTGATGATATTGCATTGGTCGAGTTTCACAGTAAGGCCAATGCCTTAGATGGTGATTCAATGGCGGTCTTAAGTGACGCTATTGATCAAGTTGAAGCGAGAGGCCTGCGTGGTTTAATTATCCATAATGATGCCCAGCATTTTTCCTGTGGAGTGAATTTACAAGCGGTTCGAGGCTTCTTTTTAACCGAGGATATGGATGGTTTGGATGCTTTCTTAGCGCACTTTCAGAATACCGTTCATCGCATGTCTCAAGCCGACTTTCCGGTGGTTTGTGCGCCGGTTGGCATGTCGCTTGGCGGAGGCTTTGAGGTTGTATTGCATTCGAAAGAAGTAATTTGCCATGCCAATTCTACTATGGGTTTAGTTGAGTCAGGGGTTGGTGTAATTCCTGGTGGTGGTGGTTGTAAAGAAACACTGTATCGCTGGCATCAAAAATTAGGCGGTGACGATATCTCTGAAGCCGCATGGAAAGCCTTTATGAACTTAGGCTATGGGCGTACCTGTAGTTCGCCCATTCTCGCTAGAGAGCAAGCGATGCTGCGAAGTAACGACCACTTCTTAAATAATCGCGACCGATTATTAACCGCCGCAATAGCCGCGATTGAGTCTGGCCAAGGTCAACGAGCTTTCGAGCGACCAGACTTAGCATTGCCGGGCGAAGAGGTATTTCATTCGATGGTTAAATGGCTAGAGAATGCTCATGCCGAGGGTAAGTTAACGCCGCATAATGTGGTTGTTGCTACCGAGCTTGCACGCATAGTGACTGGCGGCGAAGTCGCTGCCGGCACCCTATTTAGTGAACAAGATTTGTACGACGCCGAGCGCGCTGCTTTCTTGAAATTGGTTTCAACGCAGGCAACGCGGGCGCGCATAAGCTCGATGCTCGACACTGGCTCAGTGGTTCAAAATTAGAATAAGAGAAGTCTATTATGACAATTGAATATGATCAGTTAGGAAAAAATGACGCCAATTATGTGCCGTTGTCACCGATTTCGTTTCTACATCGAACTGCGGATATATACCCTGAGCACCAATCGCTGATTTATCACGATACCTCTTATACTTGGTCGCAGACTCGCGATCGTTGTGTGCGGGTAGCCTCGAGTTTAGTGTCTCGTGGTATCGGCAAAAATGATACTGTTTCAGTATTGGCACACAACACACCAGAAATGTATGAATTGCATTTTGCAGTACCGATGTCCGGCGCGGTGCTCAATACCATTAATACCCGATTAGACACGCAAACGGTTGCCTATATTATCGACCATGCTGAGTCTAAGGTGTTTGTCGTTGATAGAGGGCTGTGGCCAGTTTTAAAGCAGGCCTTGGCTATTGCTGAAACCCGTCCTGAGGTTATTTTAATTGACGACCCGTACGCCACAGAGGCTGAAAAATTCGAAATGCCTGATGTTAGCGGCTATGAAGATTTAGTTACCCAAGGCGATGCAAACTACCAATGGTTTTTGCCTGAAGACGAGTGGCAAGCGCTATCACTTAACTACACCTCCGGAACAACGGGTCGACCTAAGGGAGTGGTTTACCATCATCGTGGCTCGTATTTGATGACCATGGGTACAATCGCATCTTGGAACCTGCCGCATATGCCACGTTACCTTTATTCAGTGCCTATGTTTCACTGTAATGGCTGGGGCCACGCTTGGACCATGGCGGCTAGGGCGGCTACCGTGGTTTGTATGCGAGCATTTGAGCCGAGTTCATTTTTCGAGTTGCTAGAAAAACATCAAATAACGCATTTCGGAGGCGCACCCATTATTTTAAATATGTTGGCTAATGCGGCTAAAGAAGATCAGAAAAAATTTGCCACCGCTATTCAAGTGATGACCGCTGGTGCACCGCCGCCAGCATCTGTATTGCAGAGCATGAGTGCCTTCGGCTTCGAAGTTATGCATGTTTATGGTTTGACTGAGTCTTACGGGCATATTTTACAAGCCGCACCGCAACTAAGTTGGAGTGACCAGAGCCAAGAACGCCAAGCCGAGCTTAAGTCGAGACAGGGCGTTCGTTTTGCCATGACCGAAGCAGTTGATGTTCTCGATACTGATTCAGGCAGGCCAATACCGCACGATGGTGAAACCATGGGCGAGATCGTTATACGTGGCAATACTTTGATGAAAGGATACTTAAAAAACGTGGCCGAGACAGAATCAGTATTTCAAGGAGGTTGGTTTCGTAGCGGCGATCTAGCGGTCATTCACCCTGATGGCTATGTGCAAATTCGAGATCGAGCTAAGGATATTATTATTTCAGGCGGCGAAAACATTTCATCTGTCGAAGTCGAGAATATTTTATATAAACACCCAGCCGTTGGCGAAGCGGCGGTGGTCGCAATGGCTGATGATAAATGGGGCGAAGTGCCCTGTGCCTTTATTGAACTAAAAGCGGGCGAAGAGGTTTCTGAAGCGGCTTTAATTGAATTTTGTTCTGACAATATGGCGAGGTTTAAAAAGCCTAAGAAAGTAATCTTTGGCCCGTTGCCGAAAACAGCGACAGGTAAAATTCAAAAGACAGTGCTTCGTGAGCAATTAAAGGACACCGCCAGAATCGGTGAGCATTAGATCAATCATGACCTCGACTGATTGGAAACGATGATGGTTTCACCGGTTAAGAGCATACAATTTATCAATCAAGGCATATCACATGTCTCTCAAAGCAGACGGTCGAACCATTTCGAATCGCTTTAGAACACGCTTTAGCTAGGCCGTAATAGCTAGGCCGTAATAGCTAAAGCGGTAATTCGATTTTTTTACACAACAGTTCTTCTAAGGATGCGCTTTCATGATCAATCAGACCTTACTCAATTTGCGTGCCGTTTGGCAGAACTTAAATATCCTTAAGTCTGATCGGCTAAAAGTTCAGGCAGACCTATCGGTAAGTGATGTTGAGACAATGCGTGCTCACATGCGCGTCTGCCTTGATGGCAAAGGGGGGGATGTCTCTGCTCGTGCCCATGCGGCGAAACTGGGTGAGGCTTACTTAGGTCTTAGTGATATTGGACGGCTTCGTTTCCTCAGGATCCTAGCCGAGGACTTTGGGGTTGATGCTCAACAAGTAAACTATTTTGCTAGCGCGATTTTGTCCGAGGATTCAGCTCAGTCATTGGCCGATTTACACCAAAAAATGCGCAAAGCCCTACGACCTAGTGCGCTTGAACTGCTTACCAAGTTTAACTCGATTCCCAGCGGAGTGAAATTCTTAGTAGACATGCGCGCAGACCTTCTTCGGCTGGCGGATAGAACAGACCCAAAGATAAATGGCCTAAATAAGTCAAATGAGCTAAATGAGCTAAATGAATTAGATCAAAATTTGAAAGGCCTTTTACGTTCCTGGTTTGATGTGGGCTTTCTAGACCTCATTCGAATGTCTTGGTCGACCCCCGCCGAATTGCTAGAAAAACTCATTGACTATGAGGCTGTACACGCTATTCGCTCATGGAGTGATTTAAAGAATCGCCTGCAAGCTGATCGTCGATGTTTCGCGTTTTTTCATCCGCGCATGCCCGACGAGCCAATAATATTTGTGCAAGTCGCATTAGTTAATTCCTTGTCGAGTAATATTCAGGAGCTATTAGACGAATCAGCGCCAGCAATAAACCCTTATAAAGCCAACACCGCTATTTTCTACTCCATTAGTAATGCTCAAATGGGCCTAACCGGGGTGGGATTCGGCGACTTTCTTATTAAGCGTGTGGTTGCCGATCTAAAAACAGAGCTCTCAAATATAACGATGTTTTCTACCTTGTCGCCAGTACCAGGCTTGCTTAAATGGTTAAATCGGCAAGATGAATCGGAACTATTAAGCGTAAAGGAACGGCAAGATTTGTCTGGCGTTGAAGGTTTCAGCACGCTGGCAGGAGTATTAGCTATTCCAGGATGGTATATGAATACAGTATTAGCTGAGGCTCTCAGAATCCCGCTAATGCGCCTGACGGCCCATTACTTAGTGAATTTGCGGCGTCGGCATCGAGCGTTAGATCCGGTAGCGAATTTTCATCTAAATAATGGCGCTCGCTTGGAAAGAATTAATTGGTTGGCCGACATCTCTATTAAAGGGATGCAAGAATCGGCGGGAATAATGGTTAACTACCTTTATAAACTTGATGAGATAGAGGCCAATCATGAGGCGTATCGAAAGACGGCCGCAACGATTAAGTCGAGCATGGTGGCGTCTATTTTGAAGAGCTAGGCAATGTTGCTTTTAGCAACAAAAGTGTTTTAGGTAAAGGATTGGTTCCTTGATAGCTGTAAGTGTATTGAGGTTTATGGGCTTTATCAATTTATGCCACTCCAAATAGAGTGGGTTTGTTTGCGATATTTGTGTATGACGCTGTGTAGGTTTTGGTATTCCGAAAACCTAAACATTTAAGCGCGGCCGGCTAGTTAATTGATAAAAACTTTAAGCGACACATCGGGGTCTGCCAACTTAGCTGCGTCGGGAGAAAATTTCTGTTGAATTAATTTTTTCGACAACATGAATTCGGCTGGCGAGTTCAACGCATCTATGGCTATAAGCACCCCTTGCTGCAAATAGAACGCGGCGAACTTCCTACTTTTCGCATTCCCGCGGGTGACTACTTGATCATACCCCTGTAACAAGCCGGCGGTTTGCAACTTTACGTCATATTGATCAGACCAGAACCAAGGCAGTTGATCATAAACGACCCCCTTGCCACAAATTTTTGCGGCAGCAACCTTGGCTTGATCAACCGCGTTGGGTACTGACTCCAGACGAATGCGGCGATTATATAAAATATTGTGGTGGTTGCTGCAGTCGCCAATTGCAAAAATAGCCTGATCGTCAGTTTGGGTGAAACCATTGACTAAAATACCATTGTCGCAAGCTAGGCCTGCGTCTTCAGCAAGTTCTGAATTTGGAATAACCCCGATACCAACAATGGCGGCGTCGAACGGAATTAGCTCGCCGTCTGCGGTAACCGCTTGAAAACCGTGGCCGGTTTGTTCAAATTTCTGCAGTGCCGCGTTTAGTCGAATGTCGACGCCTTCCTCCTTATGCAATCGTTGATAAAATCCAGACACCTGAGGGCTAGTTACTCTGGCTAGAACTCGGTCCATCGCTTCAAATACGATCACATCAACGCCTTGTTTAACCGCCGACGCGGCTACCTCTAGACCGATATAACCGGCTCCAACAATCAATAACTTGGAACCAGCTTTAAGTTGAGATTGAATACCATCAACGTCTTGTTTGGTACGAAGGTAATTTATACTTGGTAGATCAGCACCGCTAATCGGTAGTTTTCGAGCACGAGTGCCGGTTGCCAAGATCAAATATTGATAGGCGACCTGCTCACCGCCGTCTAAGCTAAGTGTGTTGGTATCACGGTTGATTGATTCAACTCGTCGCCCGAGCATTAAGCAGACGTCGTTCCTTTGATAAAACGATGCGGGCCTGATTAGCAGTTTTTCAGCGACAACCTCACCTTTGTAATAGCTTTTGGAAAGCGGAGGGCGGTGGTATGGCAACCCCGGTTCATCGCCAATTAGGGTAATGCCTCCTAGCCAACCAAATTTACGCAGGCTAGCGATAGCTTCGGCTGCCGCGTGGCTAGCGCCGACGATTACGACTGTTGGGCTTGCAACTGAGTTCATGTGTGTCTCTTGTATTTACTTGCGCAATTTACTTAATTGATCGACATCAAATGTTCGGCATGAAATTCGATGTGTTCACCGATAAATGATGAGATAAAGAAGTAAGAATGATCATAGCCATCTTGGTAGCGAATGCTCATTGGGTAGTCTGCTTCTTTACTCGCATGCTCTAAGCGCTCAGTTTTTAATTGTTCTTTCAAAAAGTTATCGGCAGTGCCTTGGTCGACCAAAATCGGCAGGTGAGAGGTTGCAGACTTGATCAGAGTGCAGGTGTCATAGGGCAGCCATGTCGACGTATCACTACCCAAGTAGTTACCAAGTGCTTTCTCGCCCCATGGGCAATTGATCGGCGAGACGATAGGCGCAAAGGCCGAGACAGACTTATATTTTTCGGGGTTGTTTAAAGCGATTATAAGCGCGCCATGGCCACCCATCGAGTGGCCGGAGATAGCGGCACGGCTTCCATCGATTGGAAAATTAGCGTTGATCAATTCTGGCAGTTCGCTGACAACATAGTCGTACATTGCGTAGTGTTCGGACCAAGGTGCTTGAGTTGCATTTATGTAGAAGCCCGCGCCTAGGCCAAGGTCATAGGCGCCATCAGAGTCATCAGCAACACCTTCTCCACGTGGGCTGGTGTCCGGGCAAACAATCGCTATACCATGTTGGTCTGCATATCGTTGCGCGCCTGCTTTGGTAACAAAATTCTGGTCGCTACAGGTTAAGCCCGAAAGCCAATAAAGGACCGGAACTTTGCTAGTGGCTGATTGTGTCGGCATATACACCGAGAAAACCATTTCGCAATTGAGCGACACAGACTGATGTTTGTATTGAGATTGCAGGCCGCCAAAAATTTTAGTGCTGGATAGATGTTCCATTGATCCGTCGTCGTATCGGTATTTTAATTAGCCTAGTTTACACTGAGTTGTGGTGAAAATGCAGGTGGGGTACGACCGATTATGGCTAAGAAATAATATTTGACTTGTTGTTGATTATAAATGAGAATGATTCTTATTCGCAAACGAGATTAATAATGTTATTGCAGCCGATGGACGATTCAAGTTTTTCAACAATGGCGTCGGACTTTGTCATTCGAACGCAGACCAATCGCTGGGTAATACCCTACAACTGCGAAATCTTAAAAGCACTATTGCTCGAGCAGAACATACATGCCGACGATCTACAGTTTAGTTCAAGGGCTCATTGTCACGGTTTCATTAAACGACTTTTGTTGTTAGCGGCGCAAGACGAGTGTCGCAATTGCTCGCCGTCACAGATTGCCGCCCTTGCGCGTGAACTTATTTACCATCAACCTAATTTAGAAGGCTGCAGTCTCTAGGAGTTAACAAATGTTAGAACAACATCAATCGAAAGTAGTCACAAGTGAAGGTTCGTTCGATGATTTAATGGCCAGTTTATTTGTATTGATAACACACCACAGCCTGACCCAATGCCAAGCGTCGCTGAGCCCGATTGTCGAGCGATTGAACGTATTGTGTCAGCACTCAGAAATTGAGCATTACCCAGAGCAATGGAAGGTATTGGCGAAGATGCGCCATCTTTGGCGTACTAGGTTATTTGATGCCGAGATCGCTGATATGAAGCATTAGAGACATTTTCATTCGTTCGTCGAGTTATGCTGAGGTCTCTCTAAGTAAAAAACTCACTAGTCACTGTGTATTTAGGCCATCAATACTATTGATAAATAGTGCGAGAGCAATGTGTTCGAAGAAGGTCATGCTCACGGAGTGCAAAAGTTAGTAACCGCGAAGCGCTTGCTCTCACCGATCGAGTAATCCTATTCAGCAGACTGTCTTTAAATCAGTAATTTAAAATCAATCAGAAGCCCGGTCACTCTTTAGGTTCCGGGCTTTTTAACGTTGACTACTCATTTGTTGCTCAGCTAAGCGTTATTGCTGAACGGCAACGGCGTCTACATCTTTATCTAGGCGCACGATTTGAGCATCTTGATCACGCTCAATTGTGCATAAAAACAACCCTTTTTCTTCTTCCGCGGTTACCCGTAGTTTGACTTTGAACGTTCCTCTAACGGTTTTCATGGTGGCGATCTTGATGCTTTTAACCGCATCGAATTGGGTATCGGCGAGTGCTTTACATTGTCCAAGTGCTTGATTCTGAGAAAGAGGCTTGGCGGTGGCAATGTTGGCCGATAGTAGTAATACTGAAGCTGTTAGGGCGATCGTTGATAATGATTTCATGCTAAGTATCCTATGTGAGTAGTTTTCAAATGATTGTGTGGGCAAGATCTTTATTAACCGGGTTTCGATTAAGCCGTTCTTGCTGTCTACGAACTCTATTGAAGCGCCTTAGCGGGCTTAATTCTGCCGAAAGTTTAAGTAATTCGACTGAATTTCGAAATCCGGTTGCTTTTCTCGAAATTCGAAAGCCTAAATTCGAAACAATGAAACCTTAGTGCTAGCTCGAGTGACTGGCCTGCCAATTGAGTCGCATTTGATCTTCAAAAACGGGTAGACAGATAACTAATTGCCAATCTAGCTAGACACATTTGAGGGTAAATATACTTTAAACGAGCTATAGTTAGCTCTTTCACTATCTAGATTGATACCTAACAACGCTCTGATGAAACTCTACCAATACCCTAATTGCAGCACCTGTCGACAAGCGGTAAAATTCCTAAATGCAAAGGAAATTAAGTTTGAATCGATCGACATTACTAAGCAGCCGCCGTCGCAAGCCGAGCTAAAGATCATGCTCGACAGTTACGACGGTGATATTCGAAAATTATTCAATACCTCGGGTGTGCAATACCGAGAACTAAACATGAAGGAAAAGTTGCCAAACATGAGCGCTGCCGATGCTATTCAATTGTTATCCGGTAATGGCAAGCTTATTAAGCGGCCTTTCTTGCTCAATGGTGACAAAGGCATCGTCGCTTTTAAGCAAGAGTTGTGGGCCGAGTTTGCATAATAGAGACAGTTAGCGCACGGAATACTCACTGACAGCGGCGCATGTTTTGATGGAAACACTATTATTGTTGAGAGCTCGAATGCCTTTTGTTTTGATATTCTAATTATTCGAGGCCTCATTAGGTAACTTAGAACGTATAATCGACAGATCATGACAACGATTTTAAAAGAAATGGGTATTCAGCAGTGGCGTTTGCGCCAGCCGCACACTTCGGTTGTGGCTATGTTAGATATCGATCGCACTGTAGACTCTGAGAATTCAGCGCGACCGGTAACGGCACCTCCTGAGATCACCTCACCAACCGCCGACGCCATATCCCGCGATTTCGAAACTAGCAGTAACGTTGGTGCGGGCGATATAACCGGCGACTTGGCCTCAGATGCTGCTTTAGCCGAGACTTCTCGAGAAAGTGACTTAAAGTCGAGCATTAAACCAATGCCAGCGCCTGCGTCCGAAAGCGTCAGTGTGAAAAATCCAATGCCTACGCCGGTGCTTGCGCCCATTGCGATGCCCTCGGAAGCGGCGGCACCTTTTGATCCAACCGCCGCGCCTATTGATCCAACTGCGGCACCTATTGTTGCAACTGCGGCACCTATTGTTGCAACTGCGGCACCTATTGATCCAGAGCCAAATCGGGTCGCGGAACGGCCAATTCTAAATCCGATGGCAGAGCTCGATTGGCACGGCTTACAAGGTTTGATTGATGATCAAAACCAGTGCCAAAGCTGTGGCTCGGCCAATTCGATTTTAGGCTCGGGAGACCCTAAGGCGGATTGGTTGTTTGTTACCGACGCGCCGACCAGCATGGATTTAGAATCGCAGCAGATGTTTTCAGGTCGCGCCGGACAACTTTACGAGGCAATGCTTTTAGCGGTAGGCCATAATCGAGACTCGGTTTATACCACCAGCGTTTTTAAGTGTGCGACCTCGGATACTATAAGTGTCATTCCCAGTTGCGAAAAATTATTGCAGCGACAAATCGAGTTGATACAACCTAAGGTGGTGATTGCCTTCGGAGAGTTTGCCGCGCAGTCAGTGGTAAAATCTAATGAGGGATTAGAAAGCCTTCGTGCGCAAGAATTACGGTGTTATCAAACTAAGGTGAGAGTGGTTGTTAGCTACAGCCCTTGGCAGTTGTTAGATCAGCCGAGTTTGAAGGCGGGTGCCTGGAGCGATCTTAAGAAGTGCTTGGCGATTACCCACTAGTTATTTCATATCAATTCTTGTGCATTAGTTTACTGAGCAAATGAGTCGCGATCGAGAAAATCTGTTGTCTGCAGCTAAGCAAGGCGGACTTGCTGTCAGAGATATGCAAAGCCAAGATCTCAAGCAGGTATTAGCGATTGAGCTTAACGCTCAAGCAAGCCCTTGGGGTCGGCTTTCTTTTGAAGAGTCGTTGACCAAACAGCATCGGTGTCGGGTAGTTGAGATGAATGCAGAGTGTTCCATGACAGCGATCGTTGGATATCATGTTGCCTGTCAAGTGATAGACGAGTTACACATACTGAATGTAGTAGCCGCGCCTCAATTTCAAGGTTTAGGCCTCGGTCATATGCTGATGTCGGATCTTATCGAGATTGCTGAGCAAACTCACTGTAACAGAGTATTTTTGGAGGTTCGAGCGAGTAATGAAGTGGCACAGAGTTTGTATGCTAAGTGGCAGTTTAAGCAGATTGCTTTGCGTAAAGAATACTATAGGCCAACCTCTGTCGGCCAGCCTAGGGAAGATGCACTTATCTTTATGCGACAGACTTAGCGCCGGTCATCGGCTCATTTATAGCCTAGCTAACTAAAATTAGCCTAGTTAGTCATCACCATGACAGCCTGGTCTAACTTTAGAATTTGGTTTTTAGAGAGATTGTTCCAGCTTAACAAGTTGTTGACCTGTACTTTATATTTTTTGGCAATAGACCAGAGTGTGTCACCAGGTCTAACGTGGTGAACAACACGACGATTTTCTGCCGACTCGCGCTTATTTGAGTTGGCCGCATCGGCTATTTTCGATGCGCGTGACGCGCTCAACGGTATCATCAAGTTTTTTCCAGCTCTTATATTAGTGCCGTTTAGGTTATTGCTCTTTTGCAGAGCGCTAACGCTGATCCCATACCGATGGGCAATGCTACTCAGCGAATCGCCGGGTAATACCTTATGGGTCGAATAATCTATTTTGACAGCGCGTTGGGCGGCTGCAACGGCATGCTCGATATCGCCATCGGCATTAATTGGAATTAGTAGCCGGTGTGGCCCTTCAGGTGAGGTTGCCCAGCGTTTGAAGCCGGCATTTAAATGGCGCAATTCAGCTTGCTCTATACCGGCATCCTTGGCAAATTTTTTCAGATCAATTTGACCAGGCAGTTCGAGCACTTTGAAGTAGGGTTTGCTTTCTATAAACGGGAGCGTTACGCCATAGGCCTCAGGATTGCTGATAACGTTTTTGAGAGCGATTAACTTTGGTACATAACGCCTTGTTTCTAATCGCAATGGCAACTTTTGATAACTGGTGCCTCGACCTTTGCGTTTATTGGTCCTGATTGCACGAGCGACGGTGCCCTGACCTCCATTGTAAGCCGCTAGCGTTAGAAACCAATCTCCATCAAACCTTTTATTCAGCTGGGTTAAATAATCCAGAGCTGCATTGGTAGACAAGAGTGCGTCGCGCCGCCCGTCATACCACCAATCTTGCCTGAGGCCGAAATGACGGCCTGTCGAGGGGATGAATTGCCATAATCCGCCCGCATTTGAGCGTGAAACAGCATCAGGCTTATACGCGCTTTCTATCGCCGGCAGGAGGGCCAGCTCCATAGGTAGGCCGCGCTTCTCAATCTCTTCAACAATGTGATAAAGAAAAGGAGTTCCGCGAGCGAACAATCCCTCTAAATAGCTGTCGTGTTCAGTGCTCCATTTTTCGTACTGCGTAATGTGTTCTGATTTTAGCTCGGGGAATTTAAATCCATGACGTATTCGTTCTATTACGTCAACCGCCTCGTAGCTAAGCGTTTTCTCGTCTTGCTCGGCCTCTACACTGGTGCTGCCAGATGCTTCGCTCTGGTCATTATTGGATTTTTCTACAGTGTGAGTTTTCAGGTCTGGCAACACTGTTGCGTCAGATGGCGTGTTACGATTCGCGCAGGCGCTAACGCCGAGTAGTAGACTTAGCGTTACAATGTGTGAAAAAGAGGCTTTTAAATTCATCGACGAATAGTAATGAGCTGTTCATCCGGCGTCAATGTAGTTGACTGACATTTCATGTAAGATAATGCACGTTTAGAGTGTTTAAGATTAGCTTTGTAGAGAGTGCAGATGTGACAGAAAAAGGTCGTCAAAAAAGTGATGTAAATACCGCTGCCTGGCTATCAAGTAGTTACGCCAAACGTTATTTCGATGTCGAGAGACCGCATATTAGAGCGGGAATAAGGCAATCGATTGGGCCTATGGCATTGCAGCTTGGGGAATACTTGCCAGCATCGGTAGTCGATGATTTTGATCTGCCAATGCTGGTCAAAACTAATGATTGTTTCGATACCACTTCAGATATCGTGGTCGACCCCGCCTTTCTGCCTTTTTCACCAGAGGTTTTTTCAACGGTGGTATTGCCACATGTGCTTGAGAGGCATGAGTTGCCACACCAAGTACTCAGAGAAGCCCATCGCGTTTTGATGCCAGAAGGGCATATAGTGCTGACTGGCTTTAGCCCTACCAGCCTGATTGGATTGCAGCGCTGGCTGCGCCCCACCGCAGTATGCGCCGGACGTTACTACTCAGTTGGTCGTGTAATCGATTGGTTGCAACTATTGGGCTTTGATGTGGTAGGCAGGTCAATGTTTCATTACGCGCCGCTATCGCGCAACAAGAAATTGAAAAGTACCTTTCAATTTCTTGAATCAGCGGGCGATCGTTGGTTGCCGATGACCGGAGGTGGATATATGATTAGCGCCAAGAAAAGAGAAGCTAGCGCCACCATAGTTGGACGACTAAGATATAAAGCAAAAAAATCTAAATTGGTGGCCGCCACGGCTAAAATTCAAGCTAACGACTCAAGTGATTCAAGTTTGGATCTCAATACTTAAGCCCTATAACCATGGGGCTGATGGCTTAGCGAGCAGAGTTACATCGTAAGCAGTAGAGCCAAAATCCATACCGGCCGGACGTGTCGCTGGGATTTTCGCCTAGGACTATTTACTATGTTATTTGCTGCGCTTTGAAGATTTTAGACATAAAGATCAGCGGCATTTGATCTAATGTGTATGTACTTCGCTCCTCAGTGATGAGGGCAATGAAAAAGCCGACCAATTGGCGAATCCTAGTATCGAAGTTTGGTTTGCAATTAGTGGCAACAGCAGTAATAAAGGGTGAATTATGAGTGACTACGAAAGACAGATTGTGCTCGATACAGAGACCACTGGCCTTGAACATAGACAGGGCCACCGAATAATTGAGGTTGGTTGTGTTGAGCTGATTAATCGTAAGCTCACCGGTAATAATTTTCATCAATACGTTAATCCCGACAGAGAAATCGACCAAGGAGCCATGGAAGTTCACGGAATTAGCAATGAGTTTCTAGCCGATAAGCCGTTTTTTGCCGATATTGGCTCGGGCTTGATGGACTATCTTCGTGGGGCGGAGCTGATTATTCATAACGCCGCATTCGATGTGGGCTTTTTAGACGCTGAGCTTGAACGAATTGACCCTCAGGCGGCGAAGATTGCCGAGGTGTGTGGCGTACACGATACCCTTTTGCAGGCGCGTAAGATGTTTCCGGGCCAGAGAAACGATTTAGATTCATTGTGTCGTCGTTTCGATATTAATAATAGCCATCGTGAGTTACATGGAGCCTTACTTGATGCTGAAATATTAGCCGACGTCTACTTATTTTTGAGCGGCGGTCAGTCATCGTTATTACTTGAAGCGAATTCAGATCGAGGCTCTCAATCAAGCCAGCCAAGCGAAAAAGTAAACTTCGCCACTTTAGACTTACCATTGGTGCAGGCAAGCGCGCAAGAGAAGCAAAGTCATGTAGAATGGCTTAACCGTTTAGACGAAAAGGTAGAAGATCAATGCGTTTGGTCTCGACTCAACGGTGACTCGAATCACTAGCGTTTTGCTGGCTAGTTTCCTCAGCCCAAAATACGGTTATCTATGAGCGACGCCCCCGTTATTAAAAAACTTTCTGGTTACGACCTGTCAGGTTATAGCCTAGCGGGTAGCGACCTTAGTGGCGCCAAGTTAGCAAATACTAAACTACGCGGTGCCAAACTTGCAGGCGCCGATTTGTCGGGTGCTGATTTGACTGAGGCTGACCTTAGTGGCGCTGATTTATCGGGTGCCGATCTTTACCAAGCTAAGTTAGCGGGGGCTCGACTTAATGGCGCGAACCTGAGTCATTGTGATGCGACTTCAGCTAACCTTGTTGATGCCTCGTTGAACGGGGCGATTTTGGTGTTCGCCAAATTGACAGGAGCCAACCTTAAGAACGCAAGCCTAAGCGCTGCTGACCTTAGTGATTGCGATTTGTCTGACGCTGACTTGTCTAATGCAACGTTAAAGGGCGCGTTATTGCGTCGAGCGAATTTGAAAGGCGCCAACCTGAGCGACAGCAAGCTATTTGGGGCGAAATTACAAGAATCGAATTTAAATAACGCTATTCTGCGAGGGGCAGATTTAACCTCGGTTAGATTACGTGGTGCTATGTTAGAGAATGCTGATTTAGTTAAAGTCAGTATGTTTAATGCCGACCTAAGTAATGCCAAGCTATTAAATAGTAATTTTGAATTGGCAAACTTGAGATCTACAACGATGCAAAGCGCCGACTTAAAAAACGTTGTATTTGATGGCGCAAACCTTGCATACAGCCGTCTTAGCAGAGCTGATCTGTCTGGAGCGTCACTTGAAGAGAGTAATCTCTGGTCGGCCAGAGTCTCTGGCAGTGTGTTAAGTCATGTCAATGTCAAAGCCGCCAATTTGGTCGCAACCGGCTTGAGTAAAAACTTTGCTTTGGGAGAGTTCCCTGATATCGAATTCTCGAATACCACTGCATGGGATACGTATCAGATACGGCGGCATCAAGTATCACGTGCGCAGGCTGAGTCAATTAAAAAAGAAGTAAATAAGCGTGGGTTCTTCTCTAGGCTATTTTCTCGCTGAACGCCCAGCACGTTTGTCACCTTGCGTTAAGGGCTTGTCGGATAACTGTCGGATAACTGTCGGATAACTGTCGGATAACTGTCGGATAACTGTCGGATCAACAGGCATCTCTGGATCAACAGGCATCATAGTTAAATGCCGCCCCACAGGCTCACACTAGCGAGCTTTCGCCAAGGGAGGCCTGCACCTAATAAAAATAGAATTAAGTGCTCCTGCAAGCACAGGGGCACTTAATTAGTCTAGAAGTTAATTAGTATGGCCGCGCCGCCAACGAGGCTGAGCACGATAGTATAGGGAAACGCCATTAGCACCATTTTCATGTACGACAAGCGAATTAGAGGAGCTAAAGCGGAGGTAAGCAGAAATAAGAAAGCCGCTTGTCCGTTAGGCGTGGCAACACTGGGTAGGTTTGTGCCTGTATTGATGGCTATTGCCATAACTTCAAAGTGTTCGCGTGTAATTGCTCCGCTTTTCAGCGAGGAGGCCATTTCGTTAATGTAAACGGTGGCAACAAACACATTGTCACTGATCATAGATAACACGCCGTTTGCAATGAACATAACAATCGGCTGCGAATCAATTGGCATGCTTAAAACGAACTGAGTAACCGGTTCGAAGAGATGCTGTTCGTGAATCACTGAGACAATCGCAAAGAACACTACCAGCAAGGCCGTGAAAGGCAGAGCCTCTTCAAAAGCGTGGCCGATCTTGTGTTCTTCGGTGATGCCGTTGAAAGCGGTAAGCAAGACGATGACCATCAAACCAATCAAGCCTACTTCAGCTACGTGTTGCTGTAGCGAGACCACCAATACCAAACCAATGATCACCTGCACAATTAGTTTTGCGTTGTCCTTGTCGGTGCGCTTCGCCTGCTGCTCTGCATCGAACTCTGACAAGACCGATCGCACGCCTTCAGGCAGTTTGCCGCCGTAGCCAAAGATACCGGTAATCTCGAGTAATACACAGGTGATCAAACCGGCAGCCAGAACTGGCATCGTCACCGGTGCCATGCGTAGAAAAAACTCGGTGAATTCCCAGCCGGCTTTTTCAGCGATAAGTAGGTTTTGTGGTTCGCCGACCAAGGTGCATACGCCACCTAAGGCGGTACCGATCGCGCCATGCATGATTAAGCTGCGTAAAAAATTTCTGAAATCGTCCAAATCTTGGCGTTTAAACTCGTGTACGCCGTCGTCGCCTGAATGATCATGGTCTTCACTAAACAGTTTACCAGAAGCAACCTTATGGTAAACACCGTAAAACCCGACGCCTATACTGATGAGAACCGCGGTCACCGTAAGGGCGTCAAGAAACGCTGATAGAACCGCGCCAGCAAAACAAAAGAGAAAGGAGAGTACGACCTTGTTTTTAACGTTAATCAGCAGCTTACTGAAGGTGTAAAGCAACAGCTCGCGCATGAAATGAATACCGGCGACCATAAATACCAGTAATAGAATCACTTTCAACTGACCCTCAACCTCGTGATAAACCATATCAGGAGAGGTCATTCCGATCACGACCGCTTGAATCGCGAGTATTCCGCCGGGTTGCAGTGGATAGCATTTGAGGGCCATTGCTAGGGTGAAAATAAATTCACCTACCAGCAACCAGCCAGCTAAAAAGTGAAATCCTGAAAACCAAACGATTGGGTTGATGATTAGAAACGCAATGATAACGTTCTTATACCAATCGGCTGAATTGCCCAAAAAATTCTGACGAAACGAGCTGAAAGTCATTGAAGACATAGTGGTGATACCCTCCAGGGTGTTGATCATTTGCGGCAGCTTCTAAGCCTGCCCGATTAACAATAAGTTAAGCGTGTCAGGAGGCTACCTACGTGCACTTCAGATAATACAACGAAAAGGTCGGTTTGCGGCAATCTTTAAATTCCGAGAATTTGATTTAAGCAGTGGCGGATTCTCTCGTCAAATGTCTCGCGACACTGGGGTTAGTGGTAAGAAAAAGTAACAACTAACAATATTTTTCAAAAAAATTAAATTAGTGCTTGACCAATTTCCACTCGGAGCGTATCTTACGCGCTCCTTCGAGATCAGAGGGGCTATAGCTCAGCTGGGAGAGCGCTACACTGGCAGTGTAGAGGTCGACGGTTCGATCCCGTCTAGCTCCACCAGAAGCTAATTCGATTTATTCGAATGCTATAGCCAAGATGATCATAGGTGAAAGTGAAGGAAATGATTTGCTATCCGCGGATCTTAGACGTCCCCATCGTCTAGAGGCCTAGGACACCGCCCTTTCACGGCGGTAACAGGGGTTCGAATCCCCTTGGGGACGCCATTTAAAAAAGCCTTAGCTATTTATTAGTTAGGGCTTTTTTAATGCCCGCTCATCACTCTCAATCTGTCACGCGTTACTGGCATTAGCTTAGTTGCGAATTTGGTCAATTCAACATAATGGTTCCGTTCTTTTTAAGCCGGTCTTTCGACTAATTAAGCGCCGTACAAAAGGATATTGTAGATAATTCAGTTAGCCACCGAATCTATGTATAATTCATCCAAAGCCGCGTCAAGCAAGTTGCGCTTCCGAGGCGATAGTTAGAATCAACTAACAAAAAAGGAGAGAGAAAATGAAATTAAAATCGAGCCAGTTGCTTATAAGCGCCTGCCTAGGAGCCTTTATTGTGCCGACGGTAAATGCACAAACATTATTAGAAGAAATTATAGTCACTGCGACCAAGCGTTCGACATCGATTCAGGACGTGCCTTTTTCGATTAACGCCCAAACCGCCCAAGACATCAACCGCTCTGGTGCAACCAACCTTGAAGAGTTATCTCGAAATGTTGCTGGTTTAGCGATTCAGAACCTCGGGCCAGGTCAGAGCCAAGTTGCAATTAGGGGCGTATCAGCCGGCCAAATCGTACGCGACCAACCAGGTGTAAAAGAGCAGGTCGGTGTTTACTTAGACGAATCTGTGATCTCATTATCGTTGTTCACACCCGACCTTGATCTATATGACCTCAGTCGTGTTGAAACATTACGTGGCCCACAAGGTACTTTATTTGGGTCTGGATCGGTTGGCGGCACGGTTCGATACATTACCAATCAACCTAATACTGAACTCAATGAAGGTTCGCTAGAATTCAACTTAAACAGTATTAGTGATGGTGAGGTTGGTGGTCATGCTAAAGGCATGATTAATACGCCATTCAACGGTGGTAGAGATGCTTTTCGAGGTGTTGTTTACCATACTGAATACGGTGGTTTTATAGACGCGTCTGGCCCTGCTGGCGGCGAAGATGTTAATAGTGGCAGCCGAACTGGCGGGCGCTTTGCAGCGGTATTTAACCCGACTGAAACATTGTCGATTACGCCGCGTTTGATTTTGCAGAATATTGAGACTGACGGTAATAATCGTTCCGAGGTATTTAACTTCTTGGCGGCTGGCGCTGGAGTACAACTTGGTGAGCGTGAGCAATTTTTATTGCTGCGTGAAAGTTTTGAAGACGATACCGTAATTGCTGATTTAACAATTTCGGCTGGTTTTAATCGCTTCGACCTTACCTCTGTTACTTCCTTTACCGATCGTGAAATAATGGTTAGTCGCGATGGAAGCGCCTTGACCCACAGTGTTTCTGAAGATCTAGGCTTTTCGCCACTTGCCAACGCACTGCCATCAAATTTACTGGATGTCACTGAAATTAGTCAGCTTACCCAAGAAGTACGATTGAGCTCCAATGGCGACGGCGCATTAGACTGGTTAGTCGGCGTATTTTATTCCGACACTGAACGTGACTACCAGCAGACCTTACCAACACCTGGGTACGATGCCCTCACTGACCTAGCATTGGGCGCTGGTACGTCGGCCGCGGTGTCTAACGGCTTCGGAGTTGATTCACCTTTTAATTCGGTATTGCCATACGATCTTGAGCAAATCGCTGTTTTTGGCGAGCTTAACTATCGCTTTAACAACCGGCTTGCACTGACCGTTGGTGGCCGTTTTTACGATTATGACGAAACTCGCACAATTACATCTGGCGGTTTATTCGCCAACGGCGATAGCGGTACTGTCAATGAGACATCAGCCGATGGATTTAATCCGCGAGTGTTACTTAATTATGAAGCAAGTGATCACATTTCTTGGAATGCGCAAATTTCAGAGGGCTTTCGCTTAGGTGGTGTTAATGACCCATTGAACTCAACCATATGCTCACCTGGTGATAGAGAGATATTTGGAGGCTTCCAAGACTATGGTGACGAGAGCCTGACTAACTATGAGTTTGGTGTTAAAGGGTCTTATGACACGTTTCAATTTAACGCATCGGCTTTCTACGCCGACATCCAGGATTTGCAAGTAACCTTGGATGCTGGAACCTGTTCATCACGTATCTCGTTTAACGTTCCTGATGCGCACGCAGCAGGTGTTGAATTAGAGCTAAAGGCTAAGCCAAATCAATATTGGGACTTCTCACTTGCAGCCAGTTTATTAGAGGCTGAGTTTGATACAACGGTTAGAGATAGTAATGGTGGTGTCTTGGGCGGCGTACAAGATGGTAATCGCTTAGCATCAGTGCCAGAGATATCGGGTGCCGCGACGGCGACGTATACCAAGCCTTCTAATTTGTTTGGTTCGGATGGTGATCTGTACTTCTCTGCTACCGTACAACACGTTGGTGATCGCATAACTCAGCCTGGCGACCAAGTTGCTGGTGCCGGCGTATTCAACCCCGGACTTGCTTTTGGCCAATTGTCTGGTAACGAAGTGATTTCATTGGATCTAGAACTTCCATCGTATGAAGTGGTTAACTTTAATTTAGGCTTTAGCACGGAAAACTGGGACACCGTGTTGTACATCAATAATGTATTTGATGAAAATACCTTGCTTTCATTTGACCGTGAGCGCGGTGGCCGGGCACGTTTGGCATTTCGTACTAACCAACCCCGAACTGTCGGTGTAACATTCCGTCGTGGTTTCTAAGCAGTTGAAAAATAGCCGTTAGCTAGAAATAGCCGTTAGCTAAAAATGGCAGTTGGTTAAAAATAGTAGTAAGCTAAAATGCGTCAGCGAAGGGCCGGTCTATGTAAATAGGCCGGCCTTTTTGCCGCACAACTAGCGCCAACCTAGATGTTATGTTAACGCATAATTAGAAAATAGCGTATTCTGGCAACCGCAGTTGGGTTCCTCTTGGTTATCTACTCAAACCAAGAGGAAGCCAACTGTCTCACGGTGTTGGCCCTTTTTTTAAGCTAAGTTATCAATTTTAACCCTCGAATAGACATCTAGAATGTTAAGTTAACGACTTTCGTAGTTAACATCATTTTTATTTTAATATTCGAGACGTCTTAGGTCTGTTACTAAAAGTTCTTGAAGAACCGTGTTCTTTCAGGCTTATCTTTTCTGTTTCTGGTGTGCTCAATCACTGGGAATTCGCGAATTGCGCGCTGTTGATCTCGGCGCGTGATTCACCATTGCGTTAGGTGAATGTATTCATGGATTTACGTAGTAGTAATATAGAGCGGCTTATGCAAGAAGACAAGGTCTTCGATGTATTGGTTCTCGGCGGTGGTATCAATGGTGCGGTTTCCGCCGCTTCTTTGTCGGCTAAGGGGGCTAATGTTGCACTCATTGATAGAGGCGACTTTGCTGGTTTAACCAGTTCAAACTCTTCAAATTTAGCTTGGGGCGGCATTAAGTACCTCGAGTCCCACGAATATTTCTTAGTCAATAACCTATGTAAAAGCCGCAACCATTTGATGCGTAGCTATCCATCAACGGTTAAAGAGATTCGCTTTCTGACGACCATAGCAAAGGGTTTTCGCTTTCCTTCTTGGTTTGTCTATCTGGGCACTATTTTCTATTGGATAATCGGTCGCTTTTTCACCCAGGCCCCAGATTATATGACGCCCAAAACAATTAAAGAACGCGAGTCATGTATTGATACATCGAATGCGGTAGGGGGATTTGAGTACTCGGATGCCTACCTATACGACAATGATGCTCGTTTCGTATTTAACTTTGTTCGCTCGAGTATGAACTACGGCTGCGTGGCGGCAAATTATGTAGAGTCACTTGACTCTGTTCGCAAAGACGGCCTTTGGCATACCTCGGCTCGCGATAATATAAGCGGTGAAACCTTTACCATTAAATCTAAGGCGTTAATCAATGCCTGTGGCCCTTATGTTGATCAGCACAATCAACTGACAGAGCAAAAGACCGATCATCAGCATTTATTCTCCAAGGGTATTCACTTAATTGTCGATCGGGTTACCGAAGGTGAAAGAATTCTGGCGTTTTTTGCCAGCGACGGACGCTTGTTTTTCGTTATTCCAATGGGTAATAAAACCTCGGTTGGCACAACAGATACGCAAGTTTCCGATCCTAATGTTGAGGTCACCGAGCAAGACCGTCAGTTTGTATTAGATAATATTAATCAGCTGCTCGACTTAGACAAACCGATTACTCGCGACGATATTATCGCTGAACGTTGCGGTGTCAGGCCACTGGCTCAGACGGGCGGTGATGGCGTAGCCGACTGGGTGAAGCTGTCGCGCAAACACGCGGTGGATACTAATCTTGATGATAAACACTTAAGCATCTTTGGCGGCAAGACCACCGATTGTATTAATGTTGGCGATGAGATTGCTGGATTGGTTCAGGAAATGGGAATTGAATTGCCGTTTGAAGACTATGTTTGGTACGGCGAAGACGACGATACCGTGCGTGATGAGTTTTACCACCAAGCTAAGTTGATGGATCTAGATGCTTATACGGTAGTTGGCTCAAGTGAACCGCTAACTCAACGACTTTGGCGTCGTTATGGTGGTGTGGCGCTTGAATTGCTAGAAGACATTCGTCAAAACCCCAAACAGGCTGACCGCTTGATGGAAAACGCTGAATATTTACGCTGTGAGATTGAGCACACAGCGCGCTATGAAATGGTTACCAAGCTTGATGACTTCTTACGTCGGCGTTCGAAGATTAGTCAGGTAGTGCGTCACCAAGATATTATTGATGCCCCTGGTTTAATGGAAGCCTGCAAGATTTTCTTTGGTGATGAGGCTGAGGCAAAACGACAGGAATATATCGATTCCTTGTGATATTACCGGAGCAAGCTGTGATTAGTTGAATAGTATATTTTTGATTCGCGGGGCTAGCGCTGAATAAACCTACTTTCAATCAAGCCCAAATAGTCAGTCTCAAATACAAACAAACTTCCTGCATCTGGGTCGGACGCTCTAGCTATAGGGTCTAAATCTTGCCAAGCTGATGTGACGAACATCAAGTTTAAGTTTTTACCACCGAAAGCTACGCAAGTCGGTTGACGTGCGGGTATGTTCACTACTAAGTCTTCTGACCCATCAGCAGCGTAGCGGACTACCGTACCACTAGCCCATTGGGCATTCCAGAGATAGCCTTGTGCATCGACAATCGACCCATCGGGATAACACCCAGATCTGGTCGATACAAAAATTTTCTGCTTACTAAATGTTGCTGTATTTGGATTGTAATCGTATTGGCTGATCTGTCTGCTGGGTGTGTCAGTGTGGTACATGGTTTTGCCATCAGGGCTCCAGCATAAACTGTTAGGAATACTTAAGTCGCCGAGCGTCTTATGCACATTTAGCTGATGGTCGAGGCAATAAAGTGAGCCTTTGTAGGTCGCAGCTTCAATGTCTTCAACCATTGTTGCGGCCCATAATCGGCCTTGACGATCGGTTCGCCCGTCGTTAAATCGAGTGCCGGGGTTGTCGGTTTCGAGTTTTTTGATCCATTTGAGTGCGCCGGTCTCAGGTGTATAAAAAGCAAAGCCGGATTCGAAGACGGCAACCAGTCCATCACCAGACTCCCTCGGTGCAAAGCAGCAGAGCCGCTCGGGTGTGTCCCACTGTTCTAGTTGTTTCGATTCGGGGTCATATCGATATAGCGTATTTTGCTGAATGTCGGTCCACCAAAGCTTAGACGCTCCATGGTCCCAGATAACGCCTTCACCGAGTTCGTTTTCTACTTTAAGGGTGTCGATTATGTGCACGGTTTTATCTCGCTGAGTTGATTGCGTCGACGATGTCTTTACAGCGTTGGTGAACATCTTCAGCGCTACGACCGGCGGTATAAATATCGCTGCCTATGCCAAAACCATCGATACCGGCGGCTATCCATTCGGCGGCGTTGTGTGCTCCGGCGCCACCAACAGCGAGTACTTTAGCATCGTTTGGCAACACGGCTTTAACCGCTTTAATATGGCCTGCACCAAAACTAGAGGCAGGAAACAGCTTCAGATAGCGCGCGCCAGCTCGATAGGCGGCAAAGGCCTCGGTGGGAGTGGCCCAACCTGGCATTGGCGTCATGCCTAGCTCGATACATTTTCGGATCACGCTAGGGCGTGTATTTGGGGTGACCGCGATTTGCCCACCAACCTCAGCGACCAGCTTGGCGTCCTCTTCGTTTAATAGGGTTCCACAACCTATAATGCAATCTTCACCGAGCTCAATGCTCAAGCGTTTAATGCTCTCGAACGGTTCTGGCGAATTTAAAGGCACCTCTATAATACCGATTCCGGCCTCATGAATGGCGTGACCGATATCGATTGCTTGGTCGGGCGTTACGCCACGAATAATGGCCACCACTGGCATTTTTTCTAGCCATGTATCGAGTGCGCTATTCATGTTCATGTTTCTCGTGTAGTTGTTCAAAGATGGCTTCAAAGCCAGATATTGCGATTTTAGATGGGTCGCAGCGCTCGCTGGAGACGCCAAAATACTCAAGTGCAAGCGCATAGTTCTGAGTTAATGACGGCTCTCCAATGATGGTGACGCCGTCGACCTTGCCAAACAGCTTGCTAGCACCCATGACGTCGGCACCGATAATCAGCCCTGATAAATAGGAACTAGCGTCAGCGCTGGCCATTTCTCCTAATACTTGTTTGCTGCGAGTGGCGAATAGGGCATGCAATAATTGCGCATCACCCAGAGAATTAATCGCATCAACGCCATCAATGAACGCTGTCTGATTAAAGCTAATAACATTGGGTTTAGCAATCAAGATGCTGTGATTACTAAGCAGCGAAAATAATTCGCCAGTAAATGCGGTAAGAAAATTAGTGATTGCCCCATTTTCGACCAGTGTCCATTTATTGTGTGTGCCCGGCAGTGCAAAAAGTCGCTTACTTTTACCGCTATTGTTGTCGCTCTTGCTATTTTTTTGTAGTCGAAGCCAGCCAAGCATTTGTAATTCTTCGCCACGCATCACATCGGGCGCGCCTAAGGGGTTTTGAGTTCGTAAGCCAGCTAGGATTGAGAATGAAATACCCCTGCAATTAAACTCGAGCCGGCCAGCCGCAATTTGCGCGGCATCAACTGGGCAACTTAAATAGGGCGCATCTTTCCAGCCAATGGTCGAGCCGACCATGCCTGAGAGAAGCACTGGCATCTCACCCCATTGCTCAAACCAATCTTGCGCTAACTCGAAGAATTTGTCTTCAAAATCGCCCTTGATTTGGCTGATCCCGGAACCAAAACGAGTGTCTAGGATTTTTGCAGCAGCTGCTGGCTTATACTCGCATAAGTATAAGCGTAAATTACTGGTACCCCAGTCGCCTGCGATGAACCGAGTCATTTGTGTCATTGATGTTTTCTTTTTGGCCGTGGCATTCTACTATTCTAGCTGAAATTGAAATTCCCTCAGGAATTGAAATGTCTAATGCGTTAAGAGTGTGTTTTAATTATAATATAAATAATACTAAATAGTTATAAATACGCTTCTTTGGATCTCGGGGGGTCTCGGGTTCGATCCGGCGGTTTAACTAACTTGAGAACATGAGGTTTTATGAAACCACAACTAGGGACTTGTTACTACCCGGAACATTGGCCGCAGGCGCAATGGAAAGAAGATGCTAAACGTATGGCCGACTTAGGCCTGGAAATTGTCCGTGTGGGCGAGTTTGCTTGGTCGAGATTCGAGGCGAAGCCGCAAGAATTAAGCTTTGGCTGGATGGATCAAGCGGTTGATACGCTTGGCTCCGAAGGCCTAAACGTGGTTATGTGCACTCCAACTGCGACTCCGCCACGTTGGATGATTGATAAGCATCCTGACATGTTGGCGGTTGATGTTAACGGCCATGTTCGCAAGTTTGGCTCGCGGCGACATTATTGCTTTAGTCACTTGGGCTACCGTGAGGAATCAGTTCGTATCGCTGATCTAATGGCTAAACATTATGCAAAACACCAAGCCGTGGTAGCGTGGCAAATCGACAATGAATACAGTTGCCACGATACTGTGATCTCTTACAGCGAGGCGGCACGCATTGAGTTTCATAAATGGCTTGAGGCAAAATATGGTTCAATTGGTGCGATGAATGTTGCATGGGGAAATGTTTTTTGGTCGATGGATTACGATTCCTTTGTGCAGATTGAATTACCAAACCTGACGGTTACTGAGCCCAACCCGATGCATAGCTTAGACTTTCAACGCTTTAGTAGTGATCAAGTAGTGGCTTATAACAAAGCTCAAGCTGACGCTATTAGGCAGCATACTGACGCTCCGCTTATTCATAATTATATGGGACGTATCGTTGATTTCGATCATTATAAAGTTGGCGATGATTTGGATATTGCTAGTTGGGATAGCTACCCACTTGGTTTTCTTGTTGATCGCACTGACGCTGATGACGATTGGAAGAAACGATTCGAGAGGCAAGGCGACCCAGATTTGCAAGCGTTTCATCATGACTTGTATCGTGCCGTTGGCAAAGGTCGATGGTGGGTCATGGAACAACAACCGGGGCCAGTAAATTGGGCGCCTAATAACCCAGCGCCATTAGACGGCATGGTGCGATTATGGACCTTTGAGGCAATTGCACATCAGGCCGAAGCGGTGTGTTATTTTCGTTGGCGACAAGCGCCATTCGCGCAAGAGCAGATGCACGCTGGACTGCTGAGGCCAGACAGTCAGCCATCGGCGGTTTTCGATGAGGTGGCGCAAACGGCAAACGAGATTAAGCAACTTGGCGATGTTCAAGCTACACAAGCTAAGGTTGCTTTGATATTCGATTACGAGAGTTGCTGGGCGTGGCAAACGCAGCCGCAAGGAGAAGATTTTGATAATTTTGTGTTATCTCTAGAGTTTTATCGAGGCTTACGCAGAAATGGCTTGTCGGTCGATATTTTACCGCCAACCGCAGATTCTCTTGAGGGCTACTCAATGGTACTGGCGCCGGGCTTGCTGGTTTGGCCTGACCGATTGCTTAGCTTGCTGGAGACATATTCTGGTATCGCCGTGCTTGGGCCGCGAAGTGGTTCGAAGACAGAAAACTTTAGCATTCCTGACTTATTACCACCGGCAATTCCTAGCTTTGATTGCAAGGTGAGTTACGTCGAGACCTTTTCCCGCAGTTCGGATAGGGCTTTGGTGTCGGGTGGGGCAGTAAGAACGTGGCTTGAAACGGTGGAGACCACGGAAAAGGTTATCGAACGTACAGTAGATGGCACTCCAGTGTTGATCGGTGACCAGCAACTTCGCTATTTGGCTGGTTGGCCCAATGGCGAGGCCATGACCAGAATCCTTGGCAATTTAGCGGTCGAAGCAGGGCTTGGCATAATTGACATGCCCGAAGGTGTTCGCAGGCGTTGCACTGGCTCGCACGAGTTCGTCTTCAACCATAACGCGCAGGCAATTGATTTTAGAGGTCAGAGTATAGCGGCAGCAGGCGTGGTTATTAGTTCTTTAGATTGATTGGGCTTCTGAATCGGTCACTTCAATAATTGTGGCTACGGACTCTTGGCTACGGACTCTGGGCTACGGACTCTGGGCTACGGACTCTGGGCTACGGACTCTGGATAGAGCGCAATCAGTCGCGAATTAGTCTTCTAGTTCGCGTCGCCGCGCGTTACAATTAACGTGATTCTTATCTAATTAATTACCTTGTATTGCAATGAAAGTTGAACAGACCAAGCTCGACGGTGTATTACTCGTCACTCCTCAGATTTTTGGCGATGACCGAGGTTTCTTTATGGAAACCTATAATCAAGATAAGGCGATAGAATTAGGCTTGCCTGGCAATTTCGTGCAAGATAATCACTCAAAGTCTAGTAAGGGCGTATTGCGAGGTCTGCATTACCAGACACCACAGTGGCAGGGAAAGTTGATACGAGCGATCCAAGGTGAAATTTACGATGTGGCTGTCGATATTCGTGATGGGTCGCCGACCTTTGGTGAGTGGCTTGGCTTTTATCTCAATGATGAAAATAAACAACAGCTTTATGTGCCTGAAGGCTTCGCACACGGCTTTGTAGTCACCAGCGACACCGCCGAAGTGGTTTACAAATGCACTTCCTTGTACGCACCGGCACAAGAGGGTAGCGTGTTATGGAATGATCCCGAGATTGGTATTCAGTGGCCTATTACTGAGCCTTTGCTGTCGGCTAAAGACGAAGCAGGGCAACGGCTACGTGACCTGCCACCATTGACGGTTGTTTAACTAAGATGTCGGCGATAAAAAATATTCTCTTGATTGGTCAAAATGGCCAAGTCACGACCTACTTGCAGCGCGCGCTTAGTGGCGGTGAGGCTCTAAAGGATTTGCAGTTACTAGTCGCGGGTAGAGATATTCTCGATTTGAGTGATGTGGCCAGTATTGAGTCGGTACTTGACGGCGTTTCCCCTGATCTAATTATTAATCCGGCGGCCTATACGGCGGTTGATTTAGCTGAGCAAGAGGCCGATGCGGCGTTCACCATTAATCGAGATGCGGTAGCCGTAATTGCCGCTTATTGCGCTAAAAGCAACACGCCATTGATCCACTTTTCTACTGATTATGTGTTTGCTGGAGATGCCAGTGAGCCCTATCTAGAGTCAGATGAGACGGCTCCAAACGGCGTGTATGGGCAAAGTAAATTAGACGGTGAAAATTCAATTTTAGCCTCCGCAGCGCCAGCAATTATATTGCGTACGGCTTGGGTCTACTCCAATCATGGTAAGAATTTTTATAAAACGATGTTGAGCCTCGCCGCGTCACGCGACCAATTGTCCGTAGTCGGAGATCAAGTAGGGGCGCCAACCTATGCCGGTAGTATTGCCGATGCAACTAAGCAACTTGTAGCGCTAATAGTTGAGCAAGGTGGCATAAACGAGGGCCAGTCAGGAATCTATAACTTTACCTGCCAAGGTCAAACATCTTGGGCCGAATTTGCTAAAGCTATCTTTGTCGAAAACGAAATTACTAATATGACGGTCAATAGTATTCGCACAGAAGAGTACCCGACACCCGCTAAACGACCTGCTTTTTCGGTATTAGACGGTGAAAAACTAAAGCAAACATTCGATATCAGCTTGCCGCATTGGGGAACCGCATTGGCTCATTGTGCTGCTGAAATCAAGGTTGGGTAGCGACGGTGACGTCGGCAATCTCCTAATGGATTCAGCAAAGACTATCGTCGAATCGGCAAAGCCTTCAGTGGAGCCCAGTCCAGTGGAGGCCAACTCGGTGACGGCCAATTCTTTGAACGAGAATAAAGTGGATTTTGAAAGTGCCGCGTATATTCTCGGTGACCACGGCCCATTCGCTAAGCGGATTGAAAACTATACCGTGCGAGAGTCCCAAGTGGCTATGGCCAGCGCAATTGAAGGGACTATCGCTGATAAACAGACCCTATTGGCTGAGTCTGGGACCGGTACCGGTAAAACCTTCGCTTATCTAGTGCCAGCCTTGCTGTCGGGCAGAAAAAGTTTGGTTTCGACCGGTACAAAGCATCTACAAGAGCAGCTTTTCCATCGTGATATACCCTTGGTTCTAAAAACCTTAGGCTTGAATGCAAAGGTGTCGTTGCTCAAAGGGCGCAGTAACTATTTATGTTTGCATCGCATGATGTTAACTAGAGGCTCGGCACGTCGATTGGATAAAGTACAACTCGCTGAGTTAGAAGCCATTTCGTCATGGCAACCAATCACTAAAAGTGGTGATATCGGCGATTTAAACGAAGTACCAGAAGACTCTAGAATTTGGCCTACGGTCACCTCAACGGTGGATAATTGTATTGGCCAGAATTGTTCTTACTTTGAAGAGTGTTATGTGAATAAGGCGCGTAAAGCGGCCATGACTAGCGAGGTTGTGGTGGTGAATCATCATCTTTTTTTCGCCGATAAGGCGTTAAAAGATGACGGCTTCGGAGCCTTACTGCCTGATGTAGAAACAGTAATCTTTGATGAGGCTCATCAGATTCCTGATATTGCATCGAACTTCTTGGGCAATAGCTTTAGTTCGTGGCAGGTGATGGAGCTGGCTGGCGATACTCGTGCCGCCGAGTTAAAAGAGAAGAGTTTAATTCCTAAGCTAATATTACTGGCCGACGAACTGGACAAGGTAACCGCTGACTATCGACTTAGCCTCGGACTAAATGAGCGCCGTGTTGGCTGGGACGATTTGGTTGATGAGATACCAAATCTGCCAAAGAAACTATTATCTCTAGCTGAGAAGCTCACCGAGTTTGCTGAAGTCTTAGAGAAAGCATCGGTTGCAGGTGAGGCACTTACTCGCTGCTATGAGCGAGCTTTGGAGCTATCTCAAGACTGCCACAAGCTCGCTGGTGACTCGATCTTAGATGACGTGGTGCGTTGGGTTGAAGTGGCGCGCAGAACGTTTAGGATTCATGAAACGCCGCTAAATATTGGTGATGCTCTGAATGCCTATTTTGGTAATAAAGACCAAGCCAGAGTTTTCACCTCGGCGACCCTATCTGTCGATGGCGATTTTACTCATTATCAACAATTGGTGGGCCTTAGTAACGATACTCCTCACAGGACCTGGGAAAGCCCCTTCGACTACTTTAACCAAGCGGTTCTCTATGTTCCCGAAGGCATGCCGTTACCGAAAGAGGACGGTTTTGCCGATGCCTTGTTTGAGCAAGTGCTGCCGATCTTACAAGCCAGTCAAGGGGCTGCGTTCGTGCTTTTTACTAGCTTTAGAATCATGCAACAGTTTGAAGAAAAACTGGCTGATTATGAGTTTAATATTCTGACTCAAGGTAATACTAGCAAGCGTGAGATGCTTAAGGCGTTTGTTGAAAAGCCGAATTCGGTGCTGCTTGGAACAATGAGTTTCTGGGAAGGAGTCGACGTGCCGGGTGACGCTTTGCGCTGCGTGATTATTGACAAATTGCCATTCGAATCACCTTTCGACCCCGTCATTAAAGCGAGGTTAAACGCCATGCAAAACGGCGGCCAAAACCCGTTTATGAATTACCAGGTGCCGCGAGCGGTGATCACCTTGCGCCAGGGCGCTGGCCGCTTAATTCGTAGTTCACAAGATAAGGGCGTGTTAATGATTTGTGACGGTCGATTACGTACTACCCATTACGGTCGGGTGTTTTTGAATAGTTTGCCAAACATGCGACGTAGTAATAATAGAGATAAAGTCGTCGCCTTCTTAGCTCGTTTAGCCGGCTCCAAGGGCTCAAAGGCTGCGGAATGAGTATTATCTTAGCAATCGAAACGGCTACGCCATCGTGCTCAGCGGCACTGCGGATAGACGGCGAGGTGGTGGTTCGAGCTGAGGTTGGCAATAACATTCATTCGCAAGTATTGCTTGGAATGATCGAAAGCTTATTGGATGAAGCTCAGCTGAGTGCGCAGGCCTTAGATGCTGTTAGTGTCGGTCAAGGTCCTGGCTCTTTTACTGGCCTGAGAATTGGCGTAGGCGTTGGTCAAGGCTTAGCGTTTGGCGCTAATTGCCCGATGATCGGCGTATCGTCTCTCGACGCCCTCGCTTTACAAGCTTCGGTCTTACAAGCTTCGGTCTTACAAGCTTCGCGGGATAATTCAATTATCGCCGCAATTGATGCTCGTATGGGGGAGGTTTACTGGTGTGAGTATCAAAAAACTGGCGATAAGATAAAGCGCCTATCAGGCTTATGCGTAACACCGCCAGCTGAGGTGCAATTTTCAGATGCTGTTGCTGCGGGCGTGCTGGTGGGCAATGCTTGGTCGGCTTATCCAGATCAGTTTAGTGCATTGAGCGAACGGTCAACTGAAATACAAAGCTCGATTATCTATCCTAGTGCTGGCTCGTTGCTGTGCCTTGCAGAAGAGCAATACAGGCAGCGGGAATGGTTGTCTGCGGGGCTGTTTGCACCAATTTATGTGCGTAATGATGTGGCCAAGAAGTCGACCAAAAAATTGCCAGGTAGGCGGCCTGAATAAGTCTAGTAATTCTTCATTCATTCCCAAGCTCATTGTCGCCTCGATTGATATTAGGCGGGACTAACAGATTACTTCAAAGCTTTTACTGGTGATTTTTCGATCATTAATTCTGATTTCGACGGTCCACGGACCAACAAACTCCTCAAGCCCAGCGGCGGGATTGATCCATTGAATCATTGCCGCTCCTGCTGACGGCGATAAGCTTAGCCAACTCCATAGACGGGTTTCATCAGCGACCACAGTAAAGGGATATACCGTGCGTTCGCGTTCGGTGTTAGAAGGATCTATCCAGACAATTGCTAAATCGTATTTAGTTTTTGGTAAGTGACTGAGTTCGACCACGGTGAAGATTTTGTCAGAGCAACCGAAGCTACTTCTTTCTTCCGTCAGTGGGAATTGGTGTTGATCACCAAGGGCAAAATAAACCTTGGAGCTGGCTTTATTTTTTTCAGCGGCAGACGATGGAGTTACCGAGGTGATAAATACAGACAAAAAGGCCATCGCTGAAACGATGGCCCTTCGGTTTAATAAATCAATGCTCATCATTGCTATAAGGGTAGGGTTTGATAGAACAAATACAATCGAGTGATTTATTGAAAATATATCTATTAACTGGCGGTCAGCTAGCTTGCCTACTAGCGGGTCAGTGTGATAGTGCCACTGCCGGACTCGCTTGAGCAGCTGGTAGTTGAGACTACAAGCACATAGGTTCCAGATAGCGTGTTGCCATTATCACTAATAGCAAGTTGCAGGTTGGCTCCGCCGATAGTGAGGCTAGCGCTAGCGCCGTTATTGGTTCCGGCTACCAAGCCGTTGATCAAGCATGTATTTCGGTCGCCGGTATCAAAAATAGCATTCCCTGTTATAGCGTTAGAGTCACTGAGTTGGGATAAATTAAGCGTTACAGTTCCATCTTGAGTTCCTTCAACATTTTCGAAGGATCCTGTGAAAACCCCGCTTAGGGAGACGTCTAGTGGTGCAACAGTTGAACCACTGCTACAAGCAGATAGCAGAGTGGTAATGATTAGGGTGAGGACTAAGTTTTTCATAAGATGGATTCAGTATCGGTTATATCTATTTGTTATTTCAAGAAATATATCTTAAATCAGTAGGGAGGGGCAAGCCTGAATAGCTGTTTTTATTGGTTTTGTGATTATTGGTGATTACCTGCGGCTTGTCTATCACGTGAGTGTAGATTGATAGTTAACCTTGGTTAAGATTCATTAAACGTGCAACATGCACTGATGTGTCTCTGCTTTGCACGATTTCGATGGTGTAGTCGCCAATTCTAAAACACGTGGCGGCATCGGGTATATCCTCAAGATGATGGATAATCAGTCCGTTGACCGTTTTCGCATTCTCGGTTGGCAAGCTCCATTGTAATTGTCGGTTAATATCGCGCAAGTAAGCGTTACCGCGAACCAAGTACGAGCCGTCTTCTTCGGGCGTGATCTCGTCGTCTAAGCCTGGAACGCTCGAAGTGAATTCACCGACGACTTCCTCAAGTATCAGCTCAAGTGTCACGAGACCCTTGATGTCGCCGTATTCGTCGACCACAATTCCAAAGCGTCGACGTTGGTCTTGCAGGTTAGTCAGTGCATGGGTGATCGAGGTGTTTTCAGGGATAAAGTAGGGCGCACGAATCATGCTAACCATGGTTTCTTTGTTGAACTCAGCCATTTGCGACAGGTAAAACATCTTACGTATGTGCACCACGCCCAAAACGTTGTCTAGCGAGCCTTGAAAAACCGGTACGCGAGTATGGTGAGAGGTTGCCAGTTGTTCGACAATTTCATCCCATTCGTCATCTAAGTCAATGGCCTCCATGTCTGACCTCGGCACCATTACGTCTTCGACGGTTACTTTCTCCATTTCGAGTATGCGTAATAGCATTTCTTGGTGCGACGTATTTAGCATGTCGCCTGATTCATTGACGGCCGCGCGTAACTCCTCGTTACTCAAAGCGTCCCCTTGGGCTTCTACCCGAACACCGAGTAGCCGAAGCAAACCGTTTGAAAAAAACTTGACTAGCCATACAAACGGCGCGAGGGCTATTTGCAAGAACGCCAGCACCCATGCTGCGGGAAAGGCGATCCGCTCTGGATTTACCGCTGCTAGCGTTTTAGGCGCTACTTCTGCAAAGATCAAAACCACAAACACCAGCAACAGCGGAGCGTAAGCTAAACCCGCGACGCCATATAGACGTAAGGCGACCACCGTTGCCAGCGTCGATGCGGCAATATTTGCCACATTGTTGCCAAACAGAATGGTGCCGAGTAATTTATCTGGCGCCGAGAGTAATTTTAGCACCAACATGGCGCTGCGGTTACCTTGTTCGGCACGTGTTTTAATACGATAACGATTTACCGCCATCATTGCTGTTTCTGATGACGAAAAAAACGCTGAAAGTAGTATCAGCAAAAATAGGGCAAGGAATAGAATTCCCAGAGGAACGTCGTTCACTGTGTATTCACACTCATGATAGTCAAAATACGCCGTAACAATCCGGCTAAGCGTATAGTATTACTTCAAACTTGGGTGCGTGTATAGTAAAATTTATCACCTAATTTGACTTAGCGCCACATACAAACATCTGGGGTGCTATTGTCGTAAGGAGTCTTCGGCATAATGGTGGTAAGAGTTACATGCTGATAATTTTCAAGGTTTGAGTATAGTGATTACGCAATAGCCTGCTATTGCGCTTAGTTTCTATATTAAATTTGCAAATAGTTGACATGTTCCTTTTGCGCTGACCTTATGTTGGTGTCTTTGAGAGTCAAGAATTTAACCCTTCACTAGCTAAAAAGAGCTGAGGATTTATTGTGTTAGAAGCATATCGCGCGCACGTCGCTGAACGAGCTGAGATGGGCATTGTGCCTGAGCCATTGAACGCAACCCAAGTTGCTGACCTAATCGAGTTGTTGAAGAATCCGCCAGCCGGCGAAGAAGAGTTCTTGATTGACTTGTTTACCAACCGAGTACCGGCCGGAGTTGACCAAGCAGCTTACGTGAAGGCCAGCTTTTTAGCGGCGGTTGCCGCGGGTGAAGCTTCGTCGCCGTTGATCAGTGATGAACGGGCTACCGTTATTCTAGGCACTATGCTCGGTGGCTATAATATTGAGCCATTGATCAAAGCGTTGGATAATCCTAAGCTTGCAGATGAAGCGGCTAGCTCGCTATCGCACACCTTGCTGATGTTTGACGCTTTCTACGATGTGAAAGAAAAAGCCGATGCCGGCAATGCACACGCTAAGCAGGTTATACAGTCTTGGGCTGATGCTGAGTGGTTTACCTCCAAAGATGTCGTTGCTGAAAAAATTACAGTGACCGTGTTTATGGTGCCTGGTGAAACTAACACTGATGATTTGTCGCCAGCGCCAGATGCTTGGTCGCGCCCAGACATCCCATTGCACGCATTGGCTATGTTGAAAATGCCGCGTGATGGTTTCGATGTCAATGGTGATCCATTAGGCAAAATTGAAGAGCTAAAAGAAAAAGGCTTTCCAGTTGCCTATGTCGGCGACGTCGTAGGTACCGGCTCCTCGCGTAAATCAGCTACTAACTCAGTGCTATGGACTATGGGCGACGATATCCCTCATATTCCTAATAAGCGCGATGGCGGCTATTGTTTTGGCGATAAAATTGCACCGATTTTTTATAATACTATGGAAGATTCTGGCGCATTGCCAATCGAAATGGACGTTACAAAAATGGAAATGGGTGATGTGATAGATGTGTTTCCATACGAGGGTGTGGTTAAGCGCCACGCAACCGACGAGGTTATCTCAACCTTTAAATTGAAAACTCAAGTGCTGCTCGACGAAGTTCGTGCTGGCGGCCGTATTCCGCTAATCATTGGTCGTGGCCTTACGACTCGCGCTCGCGAGTCGTTAGATTTGGATGCGTCTGATTTGTTCCGCTTGCCAGAACCTGTAGTGGAAAGCAGCAAGGGTTACACCTTAGCGCAAAAAATGGTTGGTAAAGCCTGTGGTCTAGATGGCGTACGCCCAGGTCAGTACTGTGAACCAAGAATGACCACTGTAGGCTCGCAAGATACCACTGGCCCGATGACTCGTGATGAGTTAAAAGACCTTGCTTGCTTGGGTTTCTCAGCCGATTTGGTGATGCAATCGTTTTGTCACACGGCGGCTTATCCTAAACCGGTTGATGTGGAAACTCACGCTAACCTGCCTGACTTTATCCGTAACCGAGGCGGTGTGTCACTGAAACCAGCCGATGGCATCATTCACTCATGGTTGAACCGTATGCTGTTGCCAGACACGGTCGGTACCGGTGGCGACTCACATACTCGTTTTCCAATAGGCATTTCATTTCCTGCGGGCTCGGGTCTTGTGGCGTTTGCTGCAGCGACTGGGGTTATGCCGCTTGATATGCCCGAATCAGTGTTGGTTCGTTTTAAAGGTAAAATGCAGCCAGGTATCACTTTACGTGACTTAGTGCATGCTATTCCATTGAAAGCCATCGAACTAGGCCTGCTAACGGTTGCCAAAGAAGGTAAGAAAAATATTTTCTCTGGCCGAGTTCTAGAGATTGAAGGTTTACCCGACTTGAAAGTAGAGCAAGCCTTTGAGCTTGCTGATGCGTCCGCTGAACGTTCGGCTGGCGGCTGTACTATTAAGCTCAATAAAGAGCCAATCATTGAGTACATCACGTCAAACATCACCATGATGAAGTGGATGATTTCTGAAGGCTACGGAGACGTGCGCACGATCTCTCGTCGTATTGTTGAAATGCAGAAATGGCTAGAAACTCCAGACTTATTAGAGGCCGATGCCGATGCTGAGTACACTGAAGTTATCGAAATTGACTTGAACGACATTAAAGAGCCTGTTCTATGTTGCCCAAATGACCCAGACGACGCGAAAACCTTGTCTGATGTTTTGAGTCAAGGTGACGTCGCGGTTGATGAAGTATTTATCGGCTCGTGCATGACTAATATCGGTCACTTCCGGGCAGCGGCTAAGTTGTTTAATGAGATGGGTACGCTGGTTCCAACCCGAACTTGGATTGTGCCGCCAACTAAGATGGATGAAGCGCAATTAATCGCAGAGGGTCATTATGCCTCTTTCGCAAAAGCGGGCGCACGTACTGAGATACCTGGCTGTTCATTGTGTATGGGTAACCAAGCGCGGGTGGCACCAGGCTGTACTGTGGTGTCTACTTCAACCCGTAACTTTCCTAACCGTTTAGGTGATGGCGCCAATGTGTATTTGGCTTCAGCGGAATTGGCGGCTGTTGCTGCTGTTAAGGGCAAGCTACCAACCGTTGCTGAGTATTTAGATATTTCTAAAAACTTAGATTTGGTTGCCGCTGACATCTATAAGTACCTAAATTTCAACGAACTGCCAAGCTATCAAAACGCGGCGGACCAAGTTGAGTTGACGGTGTAGTCAGTTAGGTTGTTGAGACAGTGATTTATCTCACAGCCTAGTTTTTAGCCTAGTTACTCATTTAGTTACAAGGGTATCAAAACGGTTTGTGTTAGAGCCCCGGTCGAATTTCGAACGGGGCTTTTTTTTCGTTCGCTCATGGCTATTTTCGTTCGCTCATGGCTATTTGTTTTCTTTCCTCTTCGAGAGCTCAATTTTAGGATCTGACAATTTTGTGAAATAACGATAGCCTATTGCGGGCATGAGTCTTCTTCATCAACAATCGGCTTGCTTTAGTCTATAATTGCGTTAAATGAAATAGCGAGGTGTCGTCATGGAGTTTGATCCATTTATCCTGTCACGTATTCAATTCGCTCTGAATATCAGTTTCCATATATTGTTTCCGACGATTACTATCGGGCTGGGCTATTTCTTACTCTTCTTTCGCATTCGCTATACCCTAACCAAAGACCCGTATTGGGAATTCATCTACACGTTCTGGGTCAAAGTATTCGCCCTAACCTTTGCGCTTGGTGTTGTCACAGGCATTGTCATGAGCTTTCAGTTTGGTACCAATTGGCCAGGCTTTATGGAAAAGGTCGGCAATATCGCTGGCCCATTATTGGGTTACGAGGTTCTGACCGCATTTTTCTTAGAAGCTTCATTTCTAGGGATCATGTTATTTGGACGGCAGCGTGTGTCAAACCGCCTACACCTAATCGCCACCGCTATCGTTACGCTTGGAACAACGTTGTCAGCGTTTTGGATTTTAAGCCTTAACTCATGGATGCAAACCCCTGCCGGATTTACCTATGAGAATGGCGTGATGATCGCCGAGAGCTGGTCTGCAGTGATATTTAATCCCTCGTTTCCGTATCGTTTTGCTCACATGATGGTAGCCAGCTTAATCACCGCGTCCTTCTTAGTCGCTGGCGTAAGCGCCTGGCGGGTGCTTAAAGGGGTTGATGGCCCAGCCACCATGAAAGTGCTTAAAGTGGCCATAATCGCTGCCGCCATTCTGACTCCAACCCAGGTGCTATTAGGCGATTTACATGGTTTAAATACGTTGAAATATCAGCCGGCGAAGGTAGCGGCAATGGAAGGTATTTGGGAAACCCAGAAAGGCGCTCCGCTTACTTTGTTTGGTTTTCCTGACGAAGATGCCAGAACAACCCATGCTGCGATAAAGATACCTAAGCTGGGAAGCTTTATTTTGACCCACGATTGGGACGGCGAGATTAAAGGCCTCAATGACTTTGAGGGTAAGCACCCGCCCGTGGCACCGGTGTTTTGGGCGTTTAGGGTGATGGTCGGCGTTGGTATGTTGATGCTGCTGGTATCATGGGCCTGCTGCTGGCAGTTCTGGCGCAAGGGCTCGATAAACAAACTTAGCCAGCGAGTGCTCTTCGTAATGACGTTCTCTGGCTGGGTTGCTGTGTTAGCCGGTTGGTACGTTACCGAAATTGGTCGTCAACCTTGGATGGTAACTGGCTTAGTGACAACCGCAGAGATTGTTGCTGATCATACTCCGGGGATATTGTTGACCACGCTTAGCGCTTATGTCGCGATGTATGCCTTTTTGTTAGTCAGTTATATTAGCGCAATATTTTACATGTCTAGTAAGCCAGCTCGGTCGCTGTTGCATATGCACAATTATAATCTACCTGGCAAACACCCTGAAGATCGCGCATACCGCCCAATTTCGGTAAGTGGTCCGCCACCCACATGATGCTCCCAGACTCATAGCCCTAATGCCTTTTGGCTGATTAACCTTTAGGCTCATTAATCCTTAGGCCCATTAAATAGGAAAACAATATGGAAACCGCACTGCCACTAATTTTCGTCAGCGTGATGGGCTTTTCGCTTTTGCTTTACGTGATTTTGGACGGTTATGACCTAGGCGTAGGGCTACTATTGCCGTTAGGTAGCGATGACGAAAAAGACATCATGATTGCCTCGATCGGCCCATTCTGGGATGCCAATGAAACTTGGATAGTGATGGGGATCGGCGTGTTATTAATCGCATTTCCTTCGGCTCATGGAATTATCCTCACTAAGCTTTATCTACCTGTCACCATAATGTTGCTCGGCTTGATCTTGCGCGGAGTTGCATTCGATTTTAGGGTTAAGGCCGGCGACGATAAAAAAGCTATGTGGAATAGGATTTTCTTTATTGGCTCATTGGTCGCATCTATGGCACAGGGTTGGATGCTAGGTTCTTATATTACCGGCCTTACTGGCTCGCTGACTAACACTGTGTTTTCGATCTTGATCGCCTTTTGCTTGCCTGCGCTGTATTGTGTATTGGGCGCAACGTGGTTGTTGATCAAGACTGAGGGCGACTTGTTTGCCAAGGCGGTAGGCTGGGCTCGTGCGTCTGTTTTGCCCATGGCAATAGGCTTGTTTTTTGTCTCAATCGCAACACCGATGGTGAGTAGCGTGATTGCCGAGCGCTGGTTTCAATTACCGAACTTCATTGGCCTAATGCCAATTCCGATTGTCAGTATCATCGCCTTAGTATTACTGACAGTATTGTTGCGTCGTGATGTCGATAGCCTAAGAACTCTTAACCCATGGTTCTTATTTATCTGTCCAGTGATCGTTTGCCTGATGGCCGCATTGGGGTTAGCGTATAGCATCTTCCCAGACATCATCATCGGTCAAATGACCATCTGGGAATCGGCGGCGCATACCAGCGCGCTGATGTTCACTTTTTACGGAATGTGTATCGCGCTGCCATGCATCATCATGTACACAATTTTTATCTACCGGGTGTTTTCAGGTAAAGCTACTGCTTTGAGCTACGACTAGATAATGCTGATTGTTAGTTAATCACCATGCCGGAAGATCATGAACGTCTATCATCGACGATCAATGGCGTAAAGAAAGCATCGATGTCATCCGCGGCGTGGTGCTTCTTATCGAACCAAGGATGTAGCTCGAGCAATAATCCAACGTGAGATACGCCCTTATATTCAATGTTCTGGTTGGCTACCTTTGCTTCGTCGAGCTTATCTAGTAACGCGTCTTTGTTAAGAGCATCGACTATTTTGTCTTTCATTCCATTCAAACGCTTTAGCGCCATCTTCGACAAAGGATGGGCACTTACCGTCTGGATATTTTACATAGTCTGGAACGAAAACGGTATAACCGCGCTCCACAAACGCATTAGCGGCAAAGAAATACTGGCTCTTGCTACCAGAATCCCATCCGTCGCCATAGATCAACATCACCACCGGGCTCGTCTCTTTTTTGCTTGGGTAAACGTCTAAGCGCTGCCATGCTTGCTCGCCATAAGCGAGGTTTTTGCTGATGCTTTGGGGGTGCTCGGGTTTGACGACTCCGTTGAGAACAACTAGATCAGTGCTACTGCATGCGCTGAGTAGCTTGATACTGAAAGTAAAGCCAATAGTTTAGTGACTATCGTGTTCATGGACGGGTGCTTTCTATAGTCGTGTTATCGATTGAAAATCACGAGTTTGTATTAAAGCCGCTTTTGAATAAAGCGGTGGATATCGCCCATCAAATTATCTTCTTTGCTAAACCATGGATGTAGGTGTGTGACCATATCTATATGGCCAGGAGTATTGTAAAGCACTGCCTCGCTATCGACTCCTTTACTCTCAAGAGCCGCCTGCATTTTTTCTTGATTGTATTGACCAACCTGCACATCGGCTTTGCTGTGCAGCAATAGTGTTGACGGCTCATCTCCATCAACGTAGTTCAGCGCATCCATTAGCGGGTAGTTGGCTGGCGGCCCGAATACCGCCTGAGTTACTTTCCAGTCTGGAATAAAGCTATATGGTCCAGCGATTCCGATAACCCCTTTGAGATCAGAGGGAGCTAGGCCCTCGGCGTTTAGAAATTGTTTGTCGGTGGCTAACATCATAGTGGTGTGCGCGCCAGCCGAGTGGCCTACAAGGAACACCTGATTCGGGTCACCCTTATATTGGCTAATATTCTGTTTAACCCAAGCGACCGCTTTGGCGCCATCGACTGCAAACGAAGGATACTTTGCTCGCTGATCTGGATACTTTATATAGTCGGGAAGAACGACTGTGTAACCTTGACGATAGAATGCATCGGCGGCAAAAAGGTATTGATCTTTGCGGCCATGTCGCCAACTGCCGCCATGAATAAAAATGATCACTGGTGCACTTTCGGCTTGCGGATACACATCGAGCTTTTGCCACACTTCTTGACCATAAGCTAAGTCTTCGACACTATTAATTGGGTTGGTAACTTTAAGTGCGGTAGTGACGGCCCAAAGCCCTCGATCGCGGTCACTGATAAACCAAGTCAGGCCAGTCGCAAGCAAGGCTATTATCGTTACTATAATCAGTAAGTTTTTCATTTGATTAGATTTGTGTGTTGTTAATTAGTTTGAATGCCAATTAGCGAGCCAATTTTTGAAAGCATAGTCTAACACTTGACATATGGATGAAGGGTCAAGATCTTTTTAGTCAATAAATCGAACGCTCGTTCTATTTTTGTGATAGTGTATCTACATGAGGTCGACACTTAAGTTTATTGAATCTGCATCCGGCTTAGATACTGGGCCCACTGATTTGACTTCTTTGGCGTCGTTTATTGAAACTTTTCCTTTGCAAGGTGAGTCTCTGTACCCAATCGTGTTTGAAAGAAATAGCGACATTGTGCAAACACAAAAAGCGCGTTTCGCGGTTGCTAATTTAGAAAAAATTCTTGCTGCAACCTTTGCTGTATCTGCAACCTCGGGTTTCGATCGAATGTCGCTGCGAGATTTATCTCGTCAAGCGGGTATGAGTATGGGGTCGATCTATTCTTGTATCTCCAAGAAAGAAGATATCGCGTTAATGATTGCTGACATTGTGCGCCTTTCAAGCGAGTTGACCAGCCAACATGCGATGCAATCTGATTCGTTGTGGTCAAAAATTGAGCAAAGTATTCGATTTCATTTGTACGCCAGTACGGTGTTGCAGCCATGGTATTTCTTTTTGTATTTTGAAACCCGTTGTTTACCCCAAGAGCAGCAACGTGAATCAAAGCAAATCGAGCTAGACGGCATTAAGAGCTTTGAGGCACATATACAAAACGGCGTAGACGCGGGCGAATTTCATACTAGCGATGCAAGAATGGTCGCCAATACCATCGTTGTTTTATTAGAAGATTGGTATTTGAAGCCGTGGAAGACCCTAAGCCCATGGAAAGCCAGTATCTCGGTCGAGCAGCAAGAGAAGCAAATAAATAACTACAGCCAGTCGATAAACGAATTGGTGAGAAAACTGTTGGTAGATTCATAAGCGACCTAATAGAGCGCACTGATTAACTATTGATCAAATTTTTGAAATTTTAAAGAGTATTTACTATGAATTATAAAGTCCCATTAAAAGATATGAAATTTGTGTCCGATGAAGTACTGGACATGCCTAGCCACTACGCAAAGTTTACTAAAGGTAAGCAAGCTGAGCCAGAGTTGCTGGAAGCAATTTATCAAGAAGCGGCTAAGTTCTGTGAAAATGAACTTGAGCCTATCAATGCTAGTGGTGACAGAGAAGGCTGTCATTTTAATAATGGTGAAGTGACTACACCCAAAGGTTTTAAAGAAGCCTATAACAGTTTTGTTGAAAACGGCTGGCCAGCTTTGTGTGGCCCTGAGGAGTTTGGCGGCCAAGGCATGCCTGAATCAGTAGGCCTGGTGATGATGGAGATGATGATCGCATCGAACCATTCATGGAGTATGTATCCGGGCCTGAGCCAGGGCGCAGTAAAGACGATCTACACACATGCTCGCGACGAATTAAAAGCACGCTTCATGCCACCAATGGTCGCAGGCAACTGGACCGGCACGATGTGCTTAACTGAACCGCACTGTGGGTCCGATCTCGGCTTATTAAAAACCTACGCTGAAGTTGATCAAGACTCGAGCGAAGAGGGGGCATACAAACTTTCTGGCAGCAAAATTTTTATTTCATCTGGAGAGCACGATCTGGCTGACAATATTGTTCACATTGTGTTGGCTCGCCTTCCAGATGCGCCTAAAGGTATTAAAGGAATTTCTCTATTTGTGGTGCCAAAGTTTAACGTTAACGAAGATGGCTCACTAGGCGATCGTAATACGGTTTCGTGTGGCTCAATTGAGGAAAAAATGGGAATCCATGGCAACTCGACTTGCGTAATTAATTTTGATGCAGCCAAAGGTTACTTGATTAGTGAGCCGCATAAAGGAATGCGGGCAATGTTCACCTTTATTAACGAGTCACGATTGGGTGTAGCAATGCATGGTCAGGCTCACTCGGAAGTGTCATTTCAAAAAGCGCTTGCTTACGCTAAAGATCGAGTTCAGTTTCGCGTTAAGCCGCGTGTCACACCAGAAAAACCGGCTGATCCAATTATCTGTCACCCAGATGTACGTCGTATGTTGCTAACGCAAAAAGCGTTTGCCGAAGGCGGACGCATGTTGAACATGTTTTGTGGCCAAATGGTCGATATTGAGCAATCCCCAGATTTTTCCAAAGAGGAGCACGAAGAAGCGGAAGCAATGCTTGCTGTGCTAACGCCAATTGCCAAGGGATTCTTGTCTGAGACCTCGATGGAGACCACTAACTATGGTATCCAAGTATTAGGTGGTCATGGTTTTATCGCGGAGTGGGGTATGGAGCAAGAAGTTCGAGACGCTCGAATCTCCCAGCTCTATGAAGGAACCACTGGCATCCAAGGTCTTGATTTGCTTGGTCGGAAAATCTTGGGCACACGCGGTAAAGTGCTTAAGCCTATGATGGCAAAGGTTGAGAAGTTTATTAAAGAAAACAAACGCAATAAGTTTGCTAAGCAACTTAAGGGTTATGTTAGCACTTGGGAGTCATTGACTCGTTCAGTGGGGCTTTCAGCCATGCGCGATACCGATGAAGTGAACGCTGCAGCAGTAGACTACTTAATGTTTGCCGGCTACGTAACAGTTGCCTACTTCTGGGCCGAAGCAGCGGTTGCTGCAGAGAAGGCTTTAAGCAACGGTGCATCTGAACCTGAGTTTTATAAGACTAAGATATCTACAGCTGATTTCTATTTTCAGCGAATCATGCCACGTACTATGGCGCATGAGGCCGCTATTAAAAACGGCATGGAGAGCATCATGGAAATCGACGCAGAGCACTTTGCCTTTCTATAAGCGTCAAGTTGTCAGCATAATTGAAGGTAATAGCCTAAAGGTTTAAGGCAATACTAACAATTTAAAGTGCAGGTATTAGTATCTAGCCCGTATCAAGTCAGTCTTGGTGCGGGCTTTTCTTTGCAAAATAGCTTGAGCGAAAGCTAATTTATTTTCAAAAATCGATTTTTTGGGTAGTTCAGTCACATCGTTTTTGAATTTTGCTAATATTAACGCGTTGATTACTAAATCAGCCAATTTTCGATAAAAAAATTACTATCAATCTGTCTCTTAGGGCCATCATTTCGGTTTTGCTGTTAGCGTTTACCACTATGCCAGCGTTTGCATGGGTCAACGATATTTCGCCGGAACGCGTATTTGTTGGCGACAATATTCGAGTTCACCAGGTAGGTGTGAAGTGCAGAATCGTGAAGAGTCCGAGATCTATCCGCCAAGTGATATCGAGTAAGGAGCCCTGGTGCTCCGTTGATTTGCCCGAATTCTGCGCAGAAAACAAGATCGTGGAGGCTCGAAATCTATGCGGCTATAGCGCGACTGAGTTCCGAGATATGGTCGCTTCGGGTAATAACGACTTTTAGTGATGGTTCGGTCGCTGAAAAGTCGGCAGCACCTAAAGCCAAAAGACGGCTTGAAGATATAAAGAGCGAGCCACCTGAGGAAAAAATGCTCATTGAAGAGCGCCGAATTCAAATTGAGCAGCGTCGAATTAAGCTAAGCCGTAGAGAAATTAGTCTGAAGAAAAAGTTAACGTCTATGATTGAGACGGTAGGTTTGGACGCTTCATAAAGCGCCATTAAGCTGTTAGTGAGCGAGATTGCGGCCGATCGTCTTAGTTGAACTTTACTCGTTTTGAAGGTATCAAGCCTGAGGTAGCAAATGGAGCTTCATTTTAATTGGAATGTAACTAACTCGTGACACGCTAGGAGCCGGCACGAGGTGGCCAGTAATTGAATTTACCTCAGCTAAGTACGCCATGTTGCCACCATAGCGTCACTCGACATTGATCTTCATTATACTTTCTTTAAACTGGTGGACTTCACCGATGACTTGCTTTAAATTCCGTAAGTTAACAATCCAATTAACGAACTCCCGAGAATATATGTTTTTTAGAAATTCGAAGATTATACTTCTACTTCTGGCTCTGGTCAGCGCCCCTTCTTACGCTGGATTCCCTAATGATTTAGATGACGTTGTTTTTATTGAAGAAGGTAAAGGGCCGCGTTTAGTTGGTCTCACCCAATATGTACGTGGCATGGCTGTAACCGGGGAGTTTTCGGTTGACCTTGGGGGGCCGGACTCATTTGGTGGTACTCAAGTAATATTAAATAATTCTAGGAAGGGAGATTGGCCAAATAATATTTTCGATTGTTGTAATGCAAATGCATGGGTCGTTGTTAAAGTAGGGGAAACTTGGTACGCGGGCACGTGGGAGTTTGTGAGGGTAAATCAAACAATTAAATCCACTCTGGCGCTGGTTGGCCCTGGCCACATCAAGCATGCTCCTTTAGGTCGATTTGCACCTAAAGCGGGTGAGATTTATGGCTTTTTCAATTCATGTATTACTCGAAATGGAATTCAAAGCGATAAGAGTAATTGCAGAGAACGTAGCAACATAGCGTTGTACAAATGGGGCCAAGGCCCAGTTGGGTTTGATGCAATCGGTGCGGGGGAAATGCCTGTAGAGGAATCGACTCCGTCGATATCACCTGCCATTGACTTGCTTTTCGATAGTTCAGACGGCTAGTTTATCAAGTAAACTTAGTATTGAGAGGGTTGCTAACTTTTATTAGTCGGCAACCCTTTTTGTTTCTAGTCTCGGCTAAGTCTGAGTTGCTGCTGGTTTGGGTAGGGCATCAGCAAGATAAAAAATATTAATCGAGGCGCACGCGCGTTGCCAATTCAATGAATAAAATTAGTTTTAATCCAAGTATGGTATTTGGTATCACCGTATTGGTGATTATTGTTGTTGGTCTGCAATATTTTCGCATTAGCTACCTTGCCCCTGCTCCAGAATATATTTGGGATAACATTTATTTATGGAGTTCTGCTCGAAGCTTTGGTCACGGCGATTTCTCAAGTTTTTTAGTCGATAGTCACCATCAACTGCGTTGGGGAAATTGGGGTTTTGCTGCGCTATTGATTAAGCTTTTTTCCGATGAAATTGTGATCTACTATTTCAGTACGATCATTCCCAGCACACTCGCTATTCTAATTTTTACTTACCTCGCGTGGCGTGACGTGGGGTGGTTTGCCGCTCTTGCTTTCATCGCGCTGTGGTTTTTTGATGCCTTATTGTTTCGCGCTACATTTCAATTGCTACCCAGTGGTTCAGCACTATTACCATTGGCGATACTCGTCGCATTGTGTGTTGAGGTTAAACGAAAAGAGCAGATCACCCTTGCCCTGCACATTTTAATTGCCGGCACAGTGTTTTGGTTGTATGGCACCAAAGAAACGCACTTAGCGTATTTTCCGGGTGCTCTATGGCTTATTTATACGGTCGGTGGTATCCGACCGATAATATTTATTTGTTCCGCTCTCGCGCTCGCTTATATTGGCGAGACCGTAATGTTCAAGGCGATGAATCCGGATATTAGCTGGTTAGGTAGAATTCACGCGGTGATGAACGGCGGCCAGCACGTTCAGCTGATGACCGAGGAAGCGCGCTACGTTGCTCAACAAACACGGTTCTTTGACAGCGGAATTACCATGCGCTGGGTGTATACCTCTGGGGTGACACCGATTGCAATATTTTTAGGTTATATCTTCGCCTTGCTGTCACAAGTAGGTAATCGTCAGGAGGTTCTGTCAACTCAAGAGGAGAAAAGCAAACGATTGATAAGAGTGTTGTCGCTTTTAACCTTGAGCTTCTTGATATGCAACACCTTTTTTATAATTCAGATCGACCCAATACGATTAGGGCAACCGCTTGTGCCGCGTTATGCGACTACATTGATGCCTATGGTCTACTTACTTATTGTGAGCTTCTTAGCACAGCAATCAAAAGGCTCATCATGGTTAGTAAAGGTCGGTTTCCTTGCAACCATACCGTTTTATGTGGCACCTGGAATTCACCGGTATAGTGAATACCGCACACTCAGCATCTTTAAGATCTCTAACGACTACCAAGAGTTTTCTAGAGAATTAGGTCAACACCAGTGTGTTCGTGCGAAACAGCGAGTGATATTAAGGAACCAATTAGATTTGGTGTTGGAGCAGTACCGAACGCCTCGTGTAAGCGCGCTGATTGGCGCTGATATACCAGCACAATCCGAGTCTATTCCACAAATAGTCATGGAGCCTCCATGGTTTGTCGCAAAGCCCGATGCTAATACGGTCTGCACTAGCGTGTATACCATACATCGAGATACAACCATGCGTTACTAAATGCTAATTGCTGACAGAATGCTAAAACAATAGGGCTAACGCGATTATTTTGACCGAGTATTTCGTTCCGAGCGCAGCCTGTTTCTGTTAAAATTAAAAACTAACCTAATGACGCCTATCCGCTGCAAATGAAACGAGAAACAATAAACAAAATACGTTTTGTGTTAGAAGAATTATTGCCGCCGATCGTGCATGATTCGCGCTTCATGGTGTTTCTATACAAATTAAAATGGGGCAGTTTTATTGAGGATCTTGCTCAGTTTAGAAAAAATGCCGCATTCTTAACTGACGAAGAATACCGCGACATTTACCAAAGAATGCCGAGGCTCCAAGAATCTACTGATAACTCGGAGCAATGTGTTGATTTAATTTGTGAGCACATAATCCCAGGTAAAGTGTGTGACATCGGGTGTGGTACAGGCTATTTACTTAATGTGATACAAGGAAAACGCGCTGATGTTACTGAGTTAACGGGCGTCGACTTCGTTCTCGAAGAAAGCGCTGCTGATTCAAATAAGATTAAGTTTGTGGAGGCACCTGTTGAGTCTCTGCCGTTCGCCGACAACGCGTTCGATACGGTCATCTGCACGCACGTGCTTGAGCACATACTCGATATAGGTAAAGCCATTGCAGAGCTTAGGCGAATCGCCGCGCGCCGTTTGATTATTGTAGTTCCATTGGAGCGAGAGCATGTTTACACATTTAACCCACATTTTCATTTCTTTCCGTTTACCCATAGTTTTCTGAGAGTGGTGCGCCCCCGAGCTGATCAATACAAGATTCAGCGCGTAGAAAGGGATATCTTTTATATTGAAGATCAAGATGTTTCGGCGAAAGATACAATTAGCGAGCCTCAAGCATGAAAACTGCGGTAATTCTCCCATGCTATAACGAGGGCAGCGCTATTTATGATGTGGTCGCGGCGTTTCGCCTTAACTTGCCGAATGCTGACGTATATGTGTTCGACAACAACTCGGACGACAATACGGCCGAGGAAGCTAAGCGTGCCGGAGCGGTGGTAAAGCAAGTAAAGCAGCGAGGTAAAGGTAATGTCGTTCGTCGTATGTTCGCCGATATAGACGCCGATGTGTATCTAATGGCCGATGGTGATGGTACCTATGATGCGAGTTATGCAAGTGAACTGGTGAGCAAGCTTGTGGACGGCGACAACGACATGGTGGTTGGCATACGTCAACCAAAACAAACTGAGCTCGCCTATCGACCAGGACACGTCCTTGGCAACCGTGTTCTGACTGGCATTGTGCGATTTATATTTGGCACAGGGTTTACCGATATGCTCTCAGGCTATAGATCGTTCTCAAGACGGTTTGTAAAAACCTTTCCCGCTTTTTCATCCGGTTTTGAAATCGAAACAGAACTAACAATTCACGCACTCAGGCTCAAATTGCCCTGTGACGAAGTTAAAACACCCTACTTTGAGAGAGGCGAGGGCTCGAGTAGCAAGCTTTCTACTTATAAGGATGGCTTCAGAATTTTATTTTTCATTCTTTTTCTCTTCAAGGAGCATAAGCCGTTGCCTTTCTTTGGCTTGGTATCAGCGTCGTTGGCGGTTCTGTCAGTGATTTTTGCCCTGCCGGTAATCGTGCAGTTCATCGAAACTGGGCTAGTGCCACGAATCCCCACGGTGTTATTGAGTACGGGGATAATGATTACCGCGATTCTATTATTTATTACTGGGCTAATTCTCGACAGCGTTAGTCGTGGGCGTGGCGAATTCCTTCAGCTCCAGTATTTACAGTATCGACCTGTAGTTGGAGATCGAACTAAGAGCTAATGGCTGGCTCATTCAAAGGCTTGCTTAGTCACGCCGCCACGCAGCAATTTCTAAAATTCTTTTTGGTTGGTCTCTTAGCCTTCTCAATTGACGCAATTATTCTACAAGCCTTGGTGACTTTCGCAGACTGGAACCCATACACCGCGAGAATACCGTCGGCTTCGACATCGATTATTTTTAGTTGGTTGGTAAACAGACGATTCACTTTTACCCAGCCCAAGAAAGTGAGAGTAGCACGGTCAATCGTGAATCACCTTTTTGCCACGAGCTTCAGTTTGGCGGTCAACCTGTTCCTATATTGGGGATTTCTTAGTACTTTTCCGTCCCTTAATCACTTGCCTGTAGTGGCACTATCGTTTGGCGCGGCTGTCGGTCTCTTTATTAATTTTCTGCTGGCGAAGTACTGGGTTTTCAAGTAAAGCAGAGCTATTACCGTCCCCACACGGCTAGAAAAACCTATTCGCCAAGTAGAATACTTATTATAGGCGCGATATTAATATCCATTATTCCGGGAATTAGATCCTTTAAGCGCTGATCAAACCATGTTTCGGCAATCACCAGGTAGCCATGATCATTGGGGTGTAATCTAACCAGCTCGCCGGTGTCCGGATCAATTTCTTGGTCGATTAGTGTTTGCCAACCACCTGGCTGGCTAATAAATCTACTGGAGTGGTCGACTACGAATACGCCCTCTTGATTTGCGGCACTTATAATCTGAGAGTTATATGGCTGAACATTCAGATCGTCCCTAGGCAAAATCGTGCCCACAATTGGCTGATAACTAAGCGCGCGGGCTTTGATAATCATCTGCCGAATATTGAAATTAGTGGTCTCTGTGCTGACACCGAAAGCACGGTCATTGGTACCATACAGAATTAGAACGATATAGTTATCTGCATCGAATGCGTTCTTGGTCTCGCTTAGGTTGCTTGAGATCCGGCTTTGACCGTTTGTGGTGTCGCTGCCGCCGAAGCCCCAATTAGCCACAATCGCGTTGTGAGCCCTTTTGTTTTGGTCGAGAATAGGTGAGTCATGCGCCTCAGTCGAGCAAATTTGCTGATCAGTGCGTGGGTCTTGATGCTGTAGGATATTGTTTAGATAGACAGTAGGGCATCCAAGTGTGGTCGTGCCACTACCAAATCTTGAGTTTCGAAACTCTGAGTTAAATCCGGTCGTAGTGCTATCGCCAAATAGCACAACAACCGCAGCATATGGCTCTTCTGCCGCTTGAGCAGCGCCAATGAAAACCAGCACTAGGGTAGCAATGAACCCGGTGAGTCTTTTAATGTTGTGCTGAAGAAACGATATTTTTGTACGCATAAAAATTATCTATTTAAATCCAATCGTATTGATTGCTCAATATTATTGTTAGGGAAATGCAACACTACGGCAGAATTACGCGGTAAAAAAACCGGTATTATCACGTCAGAGATAGACTCTTGCAGGGTGTTGCTCAACGAGTTTTTATACCTTCTTTTAGCCGAATTATCAATCTCAAATACGTGTTGGCGTATTATATATTGTCCCGACGGTTGGTCATACGTGTTCCAGGCTACAACTACGTCTAAGTCTTCGTTGAGGCTTGCAATTGGTTGTATGTCTGGCACATCGTTATTCGCATGAACCTTACTAGGGCTAGACCAGTTGGAGCCATCTGTGCGGCTATAATAGATATCGTCAAGGCCTTCGTAGCTAGATGACCAAAAAACCCACAGCCGATTGTCGCTATCAACTACAGTACTAGGGCTCAAATTCTCTGCTTCGAAATCATTTAGTTTTTCAGCATGCTGCCATTTATTACTAGGCGACGCTTTGCGAGCACTCATCAACACCGTGCTACCGTCGTTTTGCTCGCTCCAAATTAACAGTTTATTGTCTCTTAAGTCGGTGCTTAGGGTAGGCGTGGTAATGTAGTTTTCGCTAGTGTAAACGGCTAAAGGGTCAGACCATTTATCTCCAATCAGCTGACTTAACATCAGTCTGTGATGGTCAGGTTTCGAATCAACCCAAACGAGTTCGGCTAGAACACTCAAATCTCGGTTTTGCGCAAATAGCCCGTCGCACCAAATGAATGCAATAACAACTATCAATGCTGAACGCATAGCTACAGTACCAACTCGTTGACCCATAGGGCGATAGATCGCTTTTTTAAAAAGATCATATTTCAAAGGAATAGTTGTTTCAAAAGGTTGTGGATTCTCTTATTTTTGCTGTGTATCTAAACGGCATAGCTCGGCTATTGTGCGTTTGGCGAACGGTAATGGTATGTTTGGCAAATAAAGGATAACGTAGCTGACGATTCGACTGCAACCGCCAGTTTAGTCTTCACAGTTTACCTATTGGTGCTACTAAGTGACTAGATCTTACCTACTTGCAATCTCTAGCGTGTCAGTTAGCCGCAGATAGTTAGTCGCTCATAGATAGAAAAAGCCTGAGTTAACTCTCGACGAAAGCACGTTCTATTACATACTCTGCGATTTCACCGCGTATCGTCTCTTTGAAACCCAGATCATCTAAAATCACGCAAAAGTCTTTTAGCATCGACGGACTGCCACATAACATGAAACGATCATCTTCAACCTTGATCGGCGGCAAGCCCAAAGACTTGGCCATTTTGCCGGACGTCAACGCGTCGGTTAGGCGCCCTTGGGTATGAAAATCTTCACGCGTAACAGTGGGGTAATAAAGTAATTTACCTTGTACCATCTCACCGAAAAATTCATTTTCCGGTAGTTCTTTGATCACGTCTTGATAGGCAAGCTCAGATACTTCACGTACGCCGTGAGTGAGGATAACCTTATCAAAACGTTCATAAACTTCCGGGTCTTTAATAACGCTCATGAACGGAGCTAAGCCTGTGCCAGTAGCGAGTAAGTATAAATGCTTCGCTGGTTTTAGCGCTTCAACTAAGAGCGTGCCAGTGGGCTTTTTGCTAACAAGTAATTTGTCACCAGGTTGTATCTTTTGCAAATGCTGGGTAAGCGGCCCGTCCTGCACCTTAATGCTGAAGAATTCCATATGCTCTTCATAGTTGGCACTGGCGATGCTATAGGCTCGCATCAACGGCTTGCCGTCGATATGCATGCCAATCATTATGAATTGGCCGTTTTCGAAACGAAAGCCTGGATCACGTGTAGTAGTGAAACTAAATAGGGTATCGTTCCAGTGATGAACCGATAATACTTCTTCTTCGCGGATATTTGCTGCCATGATGCGTCTCTTATTGCTTACTTCTTTTCTGTAACTAGTATGTGCTCGCTTTAGCGGGTCTCATATAAATGTTCACCAAATCAGGCGCAAAGGTTATAGGCGTAGTGCCAATTTGTAAACAACAGCCTTGAATATATTTAGAATACTTTTCACTACTTACAGCTGTTTTTGTTATAGAGACCTCTGCATAACTCTAGCACAAGATAAAATGGCTAATAGTTTCCAAGATTTTTACCAAAACATACCTCAATAGCTCGCGATTACACGCAATTTTGATAAAAATCTTGAAAATATTTTCTCATTTTCCTTTTGCACAAGAGTTATGCAGAGGTCTCTATAGGTAAAGTATTATAAATCGTCGTTTGTTGTTACTTTTTAAGAGTATGATAAACTCAGGTTTAGTTAATCAACCGAATTCTAAGGAATGGTTTTGGTTGTTTGTTATCAGGCTTTTAAGTAGCATCTATTTATGGATAAACACACGAAAAATTTTTCCCATCTCAATGCTTCTGGCGAAGCCAATATGGTTGATGTATCGGCCAAGCCTGATACCACACGGGTCGCGGTTGCTCAGTCTAAGGTAAGACTCAGCACCGACGTTTTATCTCGTGTTCGTGAACAAAGTATTGCCAAAGGTGACCTTCTTGCTATCGCTCGAATAGCCGGTATTCAAGCGGCCAAAAAATGTTCAGATTTGATACCACTCTGCCACCCCTTGCCGTTGAGCAAAGCAACTATTGATATTGATGAATACATTGATGGTACAACACGAGGATTGCTGATCATCGCGAGCTGTACCACTACAGGTAAGACTGGAGTCGAAATGGAGGCATTGACCGCGGCGTCGGTAGCCGCCTTAACGATCTATGATATGTGCAAAGCGCTTGATAAGGGTATCGTAATCGAATCGACTATGCTGCTGGAGAAACGCGGTGGTAAATCTGGTGATTGGTTGCGTAATAGCCGGGTGTCTAATGATTAGGGTCCTATTGTTTGCCAATTTGCGTGATATCGCGGGCACCAATCAAATTGAATTGCCGCTCGACAATATGACATATGTACGCGATTTGCTGACAGGCCTGTCGCCACATGTTCCGCTTGAGCTGATCGAGGTCTTAAGTGATGAAAGTGCTATGGTGTCGATCAATCAAAAGTACGCAGGCTGGGACGCGCCGCTCTTTGATGGAGCCGAGGTGGGGTTTTTGCCACCGGTATCGGGCGGTTAACGAGCAATTGACATGAGTGATGTAGTCATATGTGAGCAAGATTTTGATGTTGGTGAGCAGTATGCGCAGGTCTGTGCGCTGGCACCAAGGGCTGGTGCGGTAGTCTTTTTTGTAGGTTTAGTGCGAGATTTATATGACTCGCAAAATTCGGATGAGACAATCGAGTTCTTAGAGCTGGAGCATTACCCCGGTATGACCGAGTCATTATGCCAAGAAATTATTGATCAAGCTCGGCAGCGTTTCCCGTTTGATCGCGCGCGCGTAATTCATCGCGTTGGTAAGATTCACGCGAGCGAACAGATAGTGATGGTGGCGGTCGCAAGTCGACACCGTGACAATGCCTTTCAGGCAGCTCAATTTATAATGGATTACTTGAAGACACGCGCGACTTTTTGGAAAAAGGAAGTTGGCGTCAAGGGCGAGCAATGGCTCGACCGAAAAGAGTCAGACCTCAGCGCTAGCTTGCGCTGGGAAAACAACAGCCCTGAGCTTAAAGTAGCCCTGAGCCAAAATAACAGCCTTGAGCTAGAACAGCCATGAGCCAAAATAACAGCCTTGAGCTAGAACAGCCCTGAGCCAAAATAATAGCCTTGAGCCAAAACAGCCTTGAGCGGGAATTAGGAAACAATGAATACCGATGCTAAATTTACTCCAATCAATGTCGCGGTGTTGACGGTCTCAGACACACGCACACTTGAAAGTGATACCTCGGGGCAATATCTGGCTGATCAAGTGGTTGAAATGGGGCACAAACTACTCGCTCGAGAAATAGTAATAGACGACATCTATCTGCTTCGCGCGAAAGTGTCCGAATGGATCGCTGACCCTCAAATACATGTGATTATTAGCACGGGCGGAACCGGCTTTACTGGGCGTGACAGTACACCAGAGGCGTTAGCCCCGTTATTCGATAAACAAATAGATGGTTTTGGTGAGTTATTTAGACATTTGTCGTTTGCTGACATTGGTACCTCTACCGTCCAGTCTAGGGCACTTGGAGGAATGGCCAATAGCACCATGGTTTTTTGCTTGCCGGGATCAACCGGAGCATGCCGTATGGGTTGGAACGGGATTCTAAAGGAACAGCTCGATAGTCGCCATCGCCCGTGTAATTTCGTACCACACACCAATGTTGGCAAATGATTACGCTCTCACAAGCTCGGTTACAACTTCAACGTTTAAACGCTGAACTCGAAATTGAAACCCTGCCGATTGCTAAGGCATTGGGACGAGTAGCCGGTAGCGATGCTATTTCGCACCTCGCGATCCCTCCGGCAGATAATAGCGCCATGGACGGTTTTGCAATTCGAGCATCAGATCTTAACGATCATTGCAATACCCTGAATATCTCTCAACGCATACCTGCCGGCGTCGGGCCTAAACCCTTAGCTGCGGGGACTGCGGCGCGCATTTTTACCGGAGGTGTGATGCCGCTTGGCGCAGATACAGTGGTTATTCAGGAGAATTGTGACTACGACCATCAGAGTGTCACTGTGTTAAAGGCCGTTTTGAGTGGGGCTAATGTACGGCCGAAGGGTCAGGACATTAGCTATGCAGCAAAGGTTATCAGTGCAGGACAAAAGTTGAGTGCGATTGATATTAGTTTGCTGGCATCTATCGGGCAGGCCACGATCAAGGTTTATAAACCTCTTAAAGTTGCCTTATTTTCGACCGGAGATGAGTTAGTCGAACCAGGCCAAGAGCTAAAAGCCGGCCAAATTTATAATTCTAACCGCCCGTTATTGATTGCTCTATGTGAGCAAATGGGTTTTCTGCCCTACGATTGTGGTATTGTCGAAGACACCTTAGAAGCAACTAAGTTAGCCCTCGAGGATGCGGCAAAAAATGCCGATGTTATTGTCTCTAGTGGCGGCGTTTCAGTTGGTGAGGAAGACCATGTTCGACCGGCGGTTGAGGCATTGGGCGAGTTAGAGATGTGGAAAGTTCAGATGAAGCCAGGCAAACCGGTGGCATTTGGAAATGTTTCTGGAGTTCCGTTTCTGGGCTTGCCCGGTAACCCGGTGTCATCGTTTACGGTGTTTCAATTGCTTGGTGTTCCGCTACTGACTAGCTTGCAGGGGCAGAGAGAGACCGAGCAAATCGTTTACCCGGTCGCTGCTGCTTTTAGTAAACCGATTAGCTCTCGCGAAGAGTATATTCGAGTAAAGATCGAGCGCGACGCCAACGGTGAGTTGCACGCAAATCGTTTTCCGAACCTCAGCAGTGGTGTTATGTCTTCACTGTCATGGGCTGATGGATTAGTGCGTCAAGAAATAGATAGTGCGATTGAGGTCGGGCAAAAGCTCGCCTTCTTACCTTTAAGGAATGCCATGTTATGAGCTTAGATAAACCGAATCAAGATGGTGGCCCAGTGCCATCAGAGCCACACGCTCCTACAGCACCCTCCGTCGAATCAAAACTAGTAGACTCGTTCGATCGTCATATCCGTTATCTACGCCTATCGGTAACCGATCGTTGCAATCTGCGCTGCACCTATTGCATGGCCGAAGACATGACTTTTTTGCCGAAGTCCAAGGTCCTAAGCCTAGAAGAAATGGCAATGGTTGCTAAAGCATTTGTCGACTTGGGGGTGGAGAAAATCCGCTTAACTGGTGGTGAACCACTGGTACGAAATGGGGTTGTCGAACTGGCCCAACAGTTGGGAAAGCTCGATGGCTTACGAGAGCTGGTGATGACCTCAAATGGTGTCTTATTAGACAAGTTTGCTCAGCCGTTACGTGATGCGGGTATGTCTCGTATCAATATTAGTATCGATAGTCTGAGAGAAGATCGCTTTAAAACGCTTACTCGCTTCGGTAATTTAGCTGACGTGCTAAGAGGCATCGATGCAGCTCGTAGTGCTGGTTTTGATAAAATTAAGCTTAATGCCGTGGTTTTGAAAGGCACCAATGACGATGAGGTTATCGATCTAACACAATTTGCAGTTGATAAAGGTTTGGATATCTCGTTTATCGAAGAAATGCCACTGGGTGAAATAGACGGTCATAGCCGACTCGATACTGCCATTGACAATCGCTCGATTCGCCAGCAATTAGAAGATAAGTTCACCTTAGAGTCGTCAGATTTCAATGACATCGCTAGTGGCCCGTCTCGCTACCTTAAGATCGCTAATAGTGATTCTAAGGTTGGCTTTATTTCGCCGATGAGCGACAACTTTTGTAGTAGTTGTAATCGTGTCAGGGTAACTGCCGAAGGCTTGCTACTATTGTGCCTTGGTAACGAGCATTCTTTAGATCTAAGAGAGATCGTTAGAGACGATCCAGATAAGTTAAAAGACGCCATCGTCGGCTCAATGCAGAGAAAGCCTGAGCGACACTATTTTGACCCTAAAGACATCACAATTACTCGCCATATGAGTGCTACTGGCGGTTAAGGTGATACCGCTAGTCAATCAAAAATACAAATATATTCTATTGTACTCGGCTAAGGCTGGGTGCACTTCACTGCGCTCGCTGTATTTGTCGGTGCACCAAGATGAGATGAATAACTCCCAGCTTGCGACTCTTGATTGGTATCACAATTTAAATGAGGTGCAGCCATTCGACCCCTTGGCCGACTATTCTGATTATTACGTTTATTGCGTCACACGTAATCCCTATAGCCGAGTGGTCAGTGCCTTTCTGGATCAATACGCTTATACCCGTAATCTCGGAGTTCAAGCGATGATGAAAAGCGGCCCACCAAGCGCGACGCCTCAGAGTTTTATTCAATTCTTAGAGTATTTAGCTGGCGTGCCGGATGCCAAACGAGACACTCATTTTCAGACGCAAAGCTACTTTCCGTATGCTGATATGGTTGTCACCGCAAAGATGAGCATACGTTATCGATTGCTAGGGCAGAAGCCAGAGCATGCGTTTGCTATAAACTTGGTCGGTGATATAGCAAACTTCAAAGCAGTGACGCGAAAGGCATTTAAGCAAATTTTTAAAAGCGACAAAGCTAAGCATAAACACGCCGTGCAACAGCTCAATAACATCAAGCGTAAAAACTCATCATTTTATGGCGAGAAAGATTTCCCGTCGGCGGCCAGCCTAACGCTAGAGCAGTTAGACAAACTGGTTTTCGCACCAAAACCTCAGGATTTTTATCGCCACCCGCGTGCGATCGAATTAGTTGATCAAATTTATCAGCAAGATTTCTTTTTGTTTGGTTATGAGCAAGGCACAGTGCCCCATAAAGCAGCGTCACAAGAAATTCAGCTGATTCCCGATGATTTCGATTGGCAAATGTACCTTCGCTTAAATCCTGACTTACCGCTTGCTGGCATTACCAATCAACGCTCAGTAATTCGGCACTATTTAGAGTTTGGTCGGTTTGAAACAACACCTCGTGCTTACAAGATTGAGGCACCTACGGGCTTTGATTGGCGGCGCTATTTGGAATTGAATTTAGACCTTAAAGCTGACGGTATTTCGACCGAATTAGATGCGATTCAGCACTATATTAGTTATGGTATTCGTCAAGACCGTCGAATTTCTTGACGCCCTGATGATTTATACTGTCATCAACCAACGAAAACGAGCTAACAATTTTGAATACTCATAAAGAAAAAATTCGCTATGTTGGCATCGATAGCCTTCGCGGCTGGTTAATCGTATTAGTGATGCTCGGGCATTTAGTGCTCGGTTCAGTTGATGAAAATATCATCCGCTATAGCATTTATGCCTTTCACATGCCGCTGTTTATTGGTTTAACCGGCTACGTGATTAACGCCGATTCACTGCGAAACAATACTTTCCTCGCGACGCTGATGCGCTATTGGTGGCGAGTGTTATTGCCGTTTGCCTTAGCCTATTTCTTTTTCACCGCAATACTAGCGATTCATGCGTTTGAAGAGGGTCGAATTAGTGCCAAGTTATTATTGTCGTTCGTTGTTACGCCTTATTACCATTTGTGGTTTATACCGACACTGGTGCTCTGGGTTTTAGCCTTCGCGACACTGCTAAAATCACGTGTTCCAAGCTTCTATGTACTGCTATTTTTCCTAAGTCTCTCGCTGATCTGGGCCAGTTTGCCTAGCGCTGAGCAATGGCCATTTCTTGCCGCGCTGTTAAGCAAGAAAGTCATCTATTTCTTCAGCTTCTTTTTATTCGGTGCTTGGCTGAGAACTGCGGGCAGTAAAAAGTTAAGAACGCTGTTTAGTCAGTTCAAAATACTGCCTATGGTCGTCATAACCGCTTGTGCAGGCGTGTATTTAATTAACATCGGTGTCGATAAGTCTTTATTCAAAGCCGGTGTCTGGCTAATTTTGAACCTAGCTTTGATTACCTTGTTAATTGACTCGGCAACAGCTAAGCCCTCTGCAACTTCTAAACCCTCGGCAGCAGCTAAACCTTCGGTAAAGAGCTCTATTATCACCGCAATTGGGCGTAATTCATTGCCAATTTATCTATGGCATGTGGTTCCCATGTTTATCTTAAAAGGCTTCGATATCCATCAATCTTACCCGTTGCTCTATTATTTCGTCGCAAGCATCAGTATGGTTCTGATTGTCTTTGCAGTCCTGCGGCTAGAAGGAGGTAAAGAGGGCGGTAAAGAGGGCGGTAAAGAGGGTCGAAATAAACTGATTGATCGCTGCCTATTTGGGAAGGTTTGATCTTTTTACAGACATCGGCCTTGCCGAAAACCTTATATACTTACACCTCAACAATGCAGGAGGCACCCAGTGTCTATTTATGAATTTAGTGCCACTAATATCAAGGGCCAAGAAGTAAATCTCTCAGATTATCAAGACAAGGTACTGTTAATCGTCAATACCGCAAGCAAATGTGGTTTTACGCCTCAGTTCGAAGGCCTTGAGACTTTGCATAAAGAGCTTGAGTCCCAGGGCTTAGTTATTTTGGGTTTTCCGTGTAATCAATTTGGCAGCCAAGACCCCGGCGGCGACGGTCAAATAGAGGAATTTTGTCAACTTAATTACGGGGTATCTTTCCCGATGTTCTCTAAAATTGATGTAAATGGAACTGACGCGCATCCGTTGTACACCTTTATGAAGAAACAGGCGAGGGGCTTACTCGGTTCGACCACTGTGAAATGGAACTTTACTAAATTCTTGGTCAATCGAGAAGGTCAAGTTGTTGAACGATACGCGCCAAATGATAAGCCTGAAAATATCAAAGCCGACATTTTGAAGCTACTGTAAATCTTAACAGACGAATAAATAATGACTAGCATCATCGATATTGCCGCAATTTTAATCAGTATTTCAGCACTGTTTGCCTATATTAATCATCGATTTATTGGATTGCCCACTACCATCGGCGTGATGATGATCGCCTTGTTGGTGTCATTACTGGCCTACATAGCCAGTCTGATGGGTTTTGGCGACTTGCACGGTGAGGCGACGCGACTACTAGAGGGCGTCGACTTTAATCAAACGCTATTACATGGCATGTTGAGCTTTTTGCTATTTGCCGGAGCGCTGCATGTGAACTTACATGATTTACGCAAGCAGAAATTGATAATACTCAGCTTAGCGACGGTCGGGGTTTGCCTCTCAACCTTCTTGGTTGCTACTGCCGCATACTATTTGCTTGCCATACTCAGTTGCAATTTACCTTACATCTACTGCCTTTTGTTTGGGGCATTGATTTCGCCGACCGACCCTATCGCGGTTATGGCAACTGTTAAACGACTCGGGGTTAGTAAGGATCTGGAAACTACAATTGCCGGTGAGTCATTGTTTAATGACGGAGTTGGCGTGGTGGTTTTCATGGTGTTGCTAATATTACTGCAAAGCCCTGAAAAAATTAGTGTCGAGTATGTCGCGATACTATTTGCTGAAGAGGCGCTGGGCGGTATTTTTTTTGGTATGGTGTTGGGCGCGATTGGGTACTATCTACTAAATACTATCGACAACTACAAAGTAGAGGTACTAATAACGTTGGCCTTGGTCATGGGCGGTTATGGGATGGCGATGTATTTACATGTCTCCGGGCCGATTGCTGTGGTAGTGGCCGGCTTAATCACCGGTAGCGTACTAAGAAAGCATGCGATGTCAGATCGCACACGTCAAAGCGTAGATGATTTTTGGGAGTTGATCGATGAAATCTTAAACGTGATTTTGTTTGCTCTGATCGGATTGGAAGTGTTAATCATTCCGTTTGAAAGTCAATGGTTTATGGCTGGGTTACTATTGATAGTCGTGGTTATCCTAGTTCGAGTAATTAGTGTCGGCGTACCCATTCGCTTGATCGGCTTGAAACAGCAAGTTGCTCCTCACTTGGTCAAAATTCTGACCTGGGGCGGGCTGCGCGGTGGCATTTCAGTAGCGCTTGCGTTGAGTTTGCCTGACGGAGAGCCACGTGATCTAGTGCTTTTTATCACCTACGTTATTGTGGTGTTTTCGATTATTGTTCAGGGTTTGACCCTAGGGCCATTGATCCGAAAGTTAACTTAATTCTTTTGTTTGACGATTTATTCGTCTGTTCATTTAAAAAGAGCTTTAAACAAGGTCTTTTGCTGCGCAAAGGACCTTGTATCATCAACCGAAATTAAGCTAGGCCGCAGGCACGTCTAAGACCAATACCTCGGCGGCTGACTGTGCGCTGATAACAACCATCGGCTGATCAGTGACCTCGGCACCGTCGCCTTTCTTTACTACGATATCGTCAAGCGTGATTTCACCATTAGACACTAGTACGTAAGCTTGGTGCTTTATTGGATGCTCAATAGACTGCCCCTTATCGAGCGATCCGGCATAGACGTAGGTATCTTGGCGAATCATTAGAGGGGCATGCCGTCTCCAGAAACTAACAAGCTGAGGCCTTGCTTATCACTTTTCTTCGGGAATTCATGACTATCCCATTGAGGAGCCGCGTTCATCTGATTGGGTTCGATCCAAATTTGATAAAGAGTGGTGTCTTCAGATTCGAGGTTTTGTTCAGAATGGGTTATTCCCGAGCCAGCACTCATTACTTGCACATCACCCGCATCGGTTAGGCCTTCATTGCCCTTGCTGTCTTTGTGGGTAATCGTGCCACTGCGAACATACGTGATAATCTCCATATTGTCGTGAGCATGTGTAGCAAAGCCTCGGCCAGCTTGAATTACATCATCATTGATTACTCGTAGCACGCCAAAGTTCATGCGTTGATTGTTATGGTAGCTGGCAAAGCTAAAGTGATGCCTAGCATCGAGCCAACCGTGATCTGCATGTCCTAATGATGAGTATGGGTAAACGTTTATCATAGTATTCTCCTGATGATAATCTGTAGAGTTTGTCTAAGGTTGTCAATATATTAGGCTAGCGTTTTAGCGCCTAGCTACCAGCGCCTTGCGTCGCAATAATGGCGGCTAAAATGACTAGCAGAGCGGGCAATTCCCAACCGCCACCTTGATTGCTAAACACCCAGCCATTGCTGAGGTGAACCCATGTCGCACCTGCTAGCACCGGAATGCTAGCCAGCGCAGTCAGTCGGGTATAAAAACCTAAAATTAGCGCCAATCCTCCGCCAACTTCGAGCGCTATCGTGAGGTACGCTAACACCTCGGGAAAGCCTAGGCTGGCAAAATAGGCTGCTGTACCGCTGGGCGTGAATACAATCAGCTTAAGTAAGCCATGGGCCAATAGAATTACGCCAAATACAAGCCTAAGGCTAAATGCTGCGTGATCTTGATATCGTGTAACTGTGTTCATGATTATCTCCAATGAGGTTAGTTTCTTCAGTAGAAGGACTTTATCGACTTATAAAAAAATGATAGTACTGATTTATAGAATATGATTAATTCCATTAGGTTATCAATATGAATAATTTGTCTCGAGCCCAGATGTTTGTAGAAGTGGCTAAGCAAGAGAGCTTTACGGCCGCGGCTCGCGTGCTCGGCGTGACCGGCCCAGCGGTGAGCAAGCAAGTATTGGCGCTTGAAAATAGTCTCGGTGTTAAGTTGCTTTACCGAACCACCCGCAAAGTGTCGCTAACCGAAGAAGGCGCACTATATTTCGATCGAGCGCGTAAGGCTATCGATGACCTGGCTGAAGCAGAGCAACTAATTCAAGAGCTTAAGGAGTGTCCTACGGGTAAGCTCAAGATCAATGCGCCAATGTCATTTGGCGAGCAGTATTTAGCCAGGCCAATTGCTAAGTTCGCCGGTATGTATCCCGACGTCGAGCTAGAGGTGAGCTTTGATGATCGTTGGGTAGATGTGGTTGGTGAGGGCTTCGACGTGGTGATCCGAATTGGGGCGTTAGCCGATTCGAGTCTGATTGCGCGCAAGCTTGCACCGTGCCCAATTATCCTTTGCGCGTCACCCGATTGCATCGTCAACAATGGTCTGCCGCTGACGGCCAATGATATCGCCAATTTCCCAGCGATTGTCTATACTCGCCATGGTCAAACCGAAGATTGGCGGTACACTGTTAGTGATGGCGATAGTTCGAGCGATAGTTCTGGTGATAGTTCTGGCGATAGTTCTGGAAAAAGTGGCAGCGTTAAACTGAATAAGAGGTTTTCTGGCAATAGTGCCGAAATGCAGGTTGCGGCCTGTGAGTCAGGTATTGGTTTGGCCCTACTGCCCAGCTTTGCTATATGGTCGCAATTGCAGTCCGGCAAGTTGGTTCAATTGTTGCCACAATATAAAACTGATCCAGAGCGCAATATTTATGCGATGTTCCCATTGAATAGGCACTTATCAACACGCGTGAGGCTGTTTGTTGATTTTTTGAGTGAGCTAAGCGAATCTTTCCCTTGGCGGTGATGAAATCATTACTTATCTGGCCGAATCGCGAATGATAACGCTTGTCCCATTTCATCGCCTAAACAAAACACTGAATGCCAGCAGCAAGTCTGTTCTGTCGCCTGCGGCAGTAGCAACACATCGCCTGGCCCTAACTTAGTGCTGTAACCGCGAGCAATTAAAAACTGTACGAACTCTTCAGTCTCGTTTATCAGGTGAATCAGGCTAGTGTTGGCAAATGAATCCAATTGCTCAGCAAGATAACAGCGATCACCGACGAGATTGCTCATTTCTTTGCGCATTTCCAGTGTCAAGGAATTTGGCCACGAGCAAGATTTTGAGAAGCGTATGATTTCTTCGATAAGTGTTTGTTTTGGTAACGCTAGCCAAAATGTGTGTCCACTCAACTGAGCGAATACAACACCTGCATGCCCACGCTCTAAGTCATGATGCAGATATGCGCCGCCATTAGGGCCGTTGAAGTAGATGATGCGTTCAACAAAGCGAACCCCGTCGCTGGCCAGAATGCTTTTAAGCTTGTCTATCAGTTCACTATTTTCGGTAATGATACTTGATTCTGGAAATACAGCATCAGTAAGTTCGGCGGCAAGTTGTTGGCGGAACGGATCGGCGGCGACATCTTCTTCAAGATCAATACCAAACGATAAGCGAAAGCGCAAAGATAGGTCGTCATCATGGAATGATAACCATGATGCTTTTAGCCACAAGTCTTCGGCAATAATTTTATCGCCATCCATTGCATCGAACATCACCATTTCGATCTCTTGTTGATCACCTTCGTTGAAGGTGCTTCCGAGCGATTGAAATTTTGGTTCGAGGCGAGTTACATAAGGCGCTTGGGCTAACACCGAATCACAGTCCTTACCGTCGATAATCGCGGTAATTAACGACTCAGTCTGTTTAAGATTAGTTCGATACTTGGCACGCGAGGCTAGGCATTGCGCAGGCAGAAACACTGGTAGGCCTTGAGCCCAGCGATCAAGATTGCACTGATTTTGGTTCTGACGCTCTGTATCGCTCGAAAGTGTATTTCCAAGTGAGAATCCGCGACGTACTAACGGCTGCATTCGATTACTCATTGTAAAATTATGTTTCTTTTATCATTAACGTATGACTAGTTAGTGAACTTCAGTTTAAAGTACCTAGACATAATTATGTGTGAGTGGTTATGGAGTAAAAATTGAGCTAAGTAGCTAGTGCTGCTGTTCACGAGGGATATAAAATAGGGTGCTGGAAAGCACCCTATTTTTTTGCCTAAAGTTTCTCGAACATAGTTTTTCGGCTATGTTTTTTCGACTTTAGTTTGTGCAGTGACGCTATACTATTTACATTTTTGCATAGCTTGGCCCGCCACCGCCCTCGGGCGATACCCAAACTATGTTTTGCGTCGGGTCTTTAATATCGCAGGTTTTGCAATGGATGCAATTCTGGCTATTAATTTGCAGTTCTGGCTTACCGATATCTTCGCCGACTATTTCGTATACGCCAGCGGGGCAGTAACGGACTTCAGGAGACGCATAGTCTTTGTAGTTAACATCGATGGGAATGTTTTTATCCTTCAATGTCAGGTGAACAAAAATATTTTCTTCATGATAAGTGTTTGATAAGAAAACTGATGATGGCTTATCAAAGCTCAATACACCATCTGCTTTTGGATAATCAAATTTCTCGCATTCAGATGCTTTTTTAAGTTGCTCATGATCCGGAGTATCATCATTTAGAGTTGGTAATATTCCGCCAAGAATTTGGTCGATATAGTTGTAGATACCGCCAAGATACATGCCGAATTTGTGCATAGCCGGCCCGAAAGAACGAGACTTTTTAAGTTCTTTGCCAGCCCAAGAGTTACGGAAGGCATCATCGTACTGGCTTAAAGTTTGGCCACCTTCGCCGCCCTTTGAGAGGTGATCGAACAGCGTTTCAGCGGCAACCATGCCTGATTTCATAGCGGTATGTGTGCCTTTGATTTTAGCAAAATTTAAGGTGCCGGCATCGCAGCCCACAAGTAGCGCGCCCGGCATGCTCATTTTGCCTAATGCATTCCAGCCACCTTTGGTCAGTGCACGTGCACCATAGCCTAAGCGCTTGCCACCCTCTAACACGCTAGCAAATTCTGAATGATGCTTCATTCGTTGAAACTCATCGAACGGGCTCATATAAGGATTACTGTAGTTTAGGTCGATAATTAAACCGAGCGTTACCATATTGTCGTCTAGGTGGTATAAGAAGGAGCCCCCAGTAGTGCCTTTAGACAGAGGCCAGCCTGAGCCATGAACGACCTTACCAGCTTCGTGATTTTCAGGTTTTACTTCCCAAAGTTCTTTGAAACCAATGCCGTAATGCTGTGCATCAACGCCGTCATTAAGGCTGAATTTTTCTATCAACTCTTTGCCGAGTTGACCGCGACTGCCTTCTGCAAACACGGTGTACTTGGCGTGTAACTCCATACCCGGTTCGAAGCTCGGCTTAGGCTTGCCTTGCGCGTCCACACCGTTGTTTGGAGTTGCTACACCTTTGACGCTACCGTCGTCGCTATATAGAACTTCGGCGCCAGCAAAACCGGGGTAAATTTCGACACCGGCAGCCTCCGCTTGCTCGCCTAACCAGCGCACTACGCTAGATAAGCTGACAATGAAGTTGCCTTTGTTGTGCATCGAAGGCGGAATCATGAGGCCAGGGAATTTAGTAGACCCCTTTTCTTTGAACATGTGCAGTTCATCGCGCTTAACGGCTGTGTTGAGCGGTGCACCAAGTTCTTTCCAGTTCGGGAGTAGCTCATCTAGTGCCTTTGGCTCGATCACCGCGCCCGACAAAATATGCGCCCCAACTTCGGCACTTTTCTCGAGTAGGCAGATGCTTAGATTCTCATCTAATTGCTTTAACCGAATAGCCGTGGCCATGCCTGCAGGGCCGCCGCCAACAATGACAACGTCATACTCCATACTTTCGCGTTGAATGGGTTCGCTCATGATAGTTCTCCAGTAATGGATTAATTTGGTGTAGTTAATTTGCTGACATGCGGCGTTCAATGCGCTCACGCGCATGCACAATATGCCTTTTCATAGTGACCTCAGCCAAAATTGGGTCACGTTGTTCAATCGCATAAACGATTTGTCGATGCTCTATCAAAGAATTGGTCGAACTTGTATTGGCAAATTCATTTTGATAACGAAACATTTTTATTAAGTTGTAGATCTCATGAATTAAGGCTCGCTCAATTACTTTATTTTTGCTGCCTCGGACCACCATTTCGTGAAAACGGTAGTCGCTCTCGGCGGGCACGAAAGCGCCTGAATTCTCACGCATTTGCTTACTTTGCGCGTCAATCTCGCGGTGTAATTCGTCAATCTCTTGCGAGGTCATGTTGACAGCCGCCAACGCCACAGCTTTGCTTTCTAATGCTTCTCGGGTGTCATAGAGCTGCAAGATTAACTCACGACTCAACGTTACCACCCGAGCGCCTTGCTGCGGAATGTGCATGATTAAGTTCATTCCTTCTAGACGACGAAGGGCTTCGCGCAACGGGCCTCGACTAACATCAAACTCTTTTGCCATCTTAGTTTCACTAAGCTTGGTGCCTTGAGTAATTTCGCCAGTAATAATAGCATCGCGCAAGGTATTGGTTAGCTCCGCACTAAGAGTGCTGCTGCTATGGGTAACACTTGAAAGGGTGGCAAAATCGCTCATGTTGAGCAAAATAGGTTTTTTTGAGAAAAATGTCAACATTTATGGATTCAATGAGGTCTTTCTAAGCCGAATAGTGCTAATAAGTCTGAAAAATGTCGACATTCGTTGAGTTCTGTTGTTTTTTAACCTAAACTATCGATTCTTGGTCAGATGCGAATTATTTAGCTTGCTTATCTAGCTTTAGTAACATCAATCAATAAATCAATTTGAGCGTTGGCTATTAGCGAACGCTTCAACTGAAAGAAGGTGAGGAAGAAGCGACACGCTTTTTTGAAATTAACGGCTTTTGGAGTAAGTAATGAAAGTTCTAGTTCCTGTTAAACGCGTTATCGATGCTTATGTGAGCATTCGCGTTAAGAGCGACGGCTCTGGTGTTGACACCGATAACGTAAAAATGAGTTTGAATCCGTTTTGCGAAATTGCTTTGGAAGAAGCGATTCGCCTTAGAGAAGCCGGCGTTGCAACTGAGGTTGTTATTGTTAGTGTTGGTTCCGCCGATATCGAAACCGTTATGCGCTCTGGTCTTGCAATGGGCGCCGACCGCGCGATTCGCGTTGATACGGATAATGATGTAGAGCCGCTAGCAATTGCCAAAATCTTGAAGTACGTTGCCGAAAAAGAAGAGGCAGGCTTGGTAATCACTGGTAAGCAATCCATCGACGGTGACAATAACCAAACAGGTCAAATGTTGTCTGCTCTTTTAGGTTGGTCGCAAGCGACCTTCGCTTCAAAAGTTGTTATAGACGGCGATACCGCTAAAGTAACTCGCGAGATCGATGGCGGTTTAGAGACCGTTTCAATCCCAATGCCAGCGGTTGTAACAACCGACCTGCGATTAAATGAGCCACGTTACCCAACGCTACCAAACATCATGAAAGCTAAGAAGAAGCCACTAGACGTGATTGCTCTTGCTGATACAGGTGTTGATGCGTCGAAACGCCAAACCGTATTAAACGTTAGCCCGCCTGAATCACGTTCAGCCGGTGTTATGGTTGGGTCTGTTGCCGAATTGGTAGACAAACTTAAAAACGAAGCCAAAGTTATTTAGTGGGTGAATAGAATCATGACTACATTAGTAATTGCACATCACGACAATGCCGAGCTACACGCGTCGACATTAAACACAGTAACTGCAGCGAGCCAAATTGGTGGCGACGTACACGTACTTGTGGCCGGAAGCGGCGCAGGTGCAGTAGCAGAGCAAGCGGCTCAAATCGCTGGCGTTGCCAAAGTACTTCACGCGGACGCTGATCAATATAACGACGGTATTTCAATCGAAATAGCTAACCTTGTTGTTAGCTTAGCAGGCGACTACTCGCACATAATGACCGGTTCCACTACGTCTGGTAAAGACATGTTGCCACGTGTTGCCGCGCTGATCGACTCCTCGCAAATCTCCGACATTATGGCGGTTGATTCGGCCGACACATTCAAGCGTCCGATCTATGCTGGTAATGCCATTGCAACGATTAAAAGTTCTGACGCTACCATTGTATTGACTGTTCGACCAACTGGTTTCGATGCCGCTGAAATGGGCGGTTCTGCCGAAGTTTCTAGCATCGAAGGCCCTGCTGTTGATGGCACTACATCAGTTGTTGGACGTGAGCTAACTGTTTCTGAACGCCCAGACCTTGGCGCCGCCGATATAGTTGTGTCAGGTGGTCGTGGTGTTGGTAGTGCTGAGAACTTCAAAATCATTGAAGGCCTAGCTGACAAGTTAGGTGCTGCTGTTGGCGCGTCTCGTGCCGCTGTTGATGCTGGCTACGTGCCGAACGACTACCAAGTTGGCCAAACTGGCAAAGTAGTTGCTCCAAACTTGTATATTGCGGTTGGTATCTCAGGCGCGATTCAACATTTGGCCGGTATGAAGGACTCGAAAGTAATTGTAGCGATCAACAAAGACGAAGAGGCTCCAATCTTTCAAGTGGCGGATTATGGCTTAGTGGCTGATTTGTTTGAAGCGGTTCCTGAATTGGTAGAAGCTCTGTAGTAAGCGTTTTTTCTCGGCGGGCGCCGCTCTTTACCCGGCGTGCCCCATGAGGCACTTTGGCCGCCGGCGCAGTGAGCTCTCTACCGAGCGTGCGCCTTAACGTACTTTGGTCGCAGGCGCAGATCTGCTTAGAGCGATATTCTTCATGCTTTAGATTGGTGTTTTAGAACAGCCTCACAATTAATTTTGTGGGGCTTTTTGCTTTGTTCCTTACCCGGCGTGCGCCTTGACGGCAGGCACTGGCAGCCTTGTTCGGCTAGTTTGCTTGAGAGCAATGTTTCTTCTCTCAAGTTGCTTTTTGAGATTCTTTTGAAAGGGCTGTTTAGCATCTAGTGCTTCTTCCTGCCCATGATAATGAAAAGATACTCAAGCCTACCTAGGCGGTAATTTTTTCTTAGCCTCGCTTAGCTTGGTTTGGCCGTTAGCGGCTAAAACCCATACATTATTGGCACAATAAAGCTGAAGCTTAGCCAGATGATGATGGTCAGTGGTACCCCAACTTTGACAAAGTCCATAAACGTATATCCGCCGGCGTTCATAACCAATAGGTTGGTCTGATAGGCCATTGGTGTGGCGTAGCTCATGTTGGCGCCAAACAAAACCGCTAGTACAAATGCCTCGGGGGGTAAGCCAAGCTGAGTCGCGATGCTGATGGCAATGGGTGTGCCGATAACCGCGGCGGCATTATTCGAAACAATGTTGGTTAAGACTGCCATTAACAGCATTAACAATGAAAAGATGACTCTGTCATTCATACCCGAAGTCACTTCAACAAATTGATAGGCTACATACATGGTTGCCCCAGTTTGAGTTAAGGCCGTACCTAATGCCAAACTGGCGACCACAATTAAGATCACCTGTGCGCTTAGTGCTCTCTCAATGTCCTGCCACTTTAAGCAGCGGGTCAAGACCATGGCCAAAGCACCTGCAACAGCACTGATGGCGATTGGCACAATACCCAAACCAGCGGCCAGAATGGTCAACGCCATAATGATAATGGCGCGCGGTGCATACTTGGTCGACGGTAGCTCTGTGGTGGCATCAAGCACTAAGAAATGGCCCCGGCGCTTCACCTCTTCAATGTTTTCGCTGGAGCCCTGTACTAATAATACATCGCCGAGCCGCAATGGTGTTTTGGCTATGCCTTGTGGCATGTTTTCAAGCACTTTACCTTTTCTGTGAATCGCCAGCGTTACCAATTGATAGACATCAGAAAAGTGCGCTTCGTTCAAGCTGCGGTGAATCATCGGCGAGCCGCGGTCGATTACCAATTCGGCTAAATGTTGTTGATCTTCGGAGAGCGGATTGTCGTCACTGACTTCGTGGCCCTTTGAATACAAGGTTGCACCAAGCGTGCGTTCATACTCCTTTAAAGCACTTGGTGTGTCGCGAACCAGTAAACGGTCGCCTATTCGAATTTTGGCATCAGGTAGTGGAACCGTGAAGGTGTTCTCGCTGCGTCTAATGCCAGATATTTGAATTGTCCCTTCGGTTTTCTCGATAATTTCGGTAAGCGTTTTACCCGCCGCATAGCTGTCTTCATTTACATGTAGATGAGCGGTAAAGATTCGTGGGCCGCTGTCTTTCAAGTTTGGTGTGCGATCAGGCAGAATACGAGGCGCAATCAACCAAAGGTAGAGAATGCCGATCGAGCCTGCAATCGCCGCCGGCACGAAGAAGTCGAACATGCCGATTGTTTCTAAGCCCATGTCGTTGGCGACACTAACAACCAATAAGTTAGTCGAGGTGCCGATGGTCGTCGTCATGCCGCCGAGCAGTGTCGCCAAGCCCATAGGCATTAAGATGCCCGACGGGTTGCTCTTAGTTCGTATCGCCACATTGAGCATAATAGGCAGTAATAGCACCACGATCGGCGTGTTATTAACCACCGCACTTAGCAGCGCCGATACGATCAGCGTTATTAATACTGATAGAGCTGGGCTAATCGCCCACAGCTTTGCAAGGCCTCGGCCTACTGGGTCAAGTGCGCCGGTTCGAACAATGCCGTAACCGGCAATCATTAGACCGCACACAGCAATTAACGCTTCATGTGCGAAACCAGCAAAAAACATTATTGGGCTTAGCGTCTGCCCCCCAGAATTTTGGTAGGGGTAGAGTTGAAAGCTTACCGCAAGTAAAACGATCACCGCGAGACTGGAGGTCTCGAGCGGTATGCGTTCACGAGTAAATAGAATCAGAGCGACGACGGTTAAGCTTAGTGCCCAGATTGCGTGTGGATCCAGATGCATGAGAATCTTACTGTTATTTTAGAATAGTCATTATAAATGCATTAGTGAGGGGTACTTCAAGCGGTATATTTTCTTTCTCGGCTTGCAATGTTGAACGAATTAAAAACTTATTTTTTGACCCAGCCGTTAATTCACTTCGCCGAGGCATTTTTATTCGGCTCTACCGACGCAGTGAGAACTGGCTATGTTACTATTGATCGATAACTATATTACTAACTCCTACCAGCCGAGACAAGCATGTTAGATGTCGCCCTTACTTACGAAATCATTGCTGTCTTAGGTATTCTTTCGTTTGCGGTAGTGATGTTTATGTTCGAGGTAGTGAGAGTTGACGTAGTCGCTCTTTTGGTACTAGTTCTGCTTGGTTTGTCGTCTCAAATTGACGCCTTCAATGGAGGCTTAGTTCCCACCTATCAACTGTTCGATGGTTTCTCCAGTAACGCGGTGATGTCGATTATCGCGGTGATGATCATCGGTGCAGGCTTAGATAAAACCGGTGTCATGGGCGTGATGGCGGCACAGATACTCAAGCGAGCAGGTAAAACGGAAGGCAAGATCACCTTTGTACTATCGGCTTGTGTAGCGTGGATTTCTAGCTTTATGCAGAACATCGGCGCGGCGGCTTTATTTCTGCCGGTGGTCAGTCGAATTTCTCGCCGTACGGCGATTCCACTATCGCGTTTATTAATGCCAATGGGCTTTTGTGCCATTCTTGGTGGCACCATGACGATGGTTGGTTCGTCGCCGCTGATCTTGCTTAATGACCTTATTGAGAGCGCTAACTTGCATTTCCCCGATAACGCCATCCCCATGGAAACATTCGGATTGTTCGCAGTGACGCCCGTTGGTCTCGCGTTAGTAGCAACCGGCATTGCCTACTTCCTATTGTTCGGCAAGCGTATTCTGCCGGTTGCGCCAAAGCAAACACTGACAACCGAAAATTTGCAGCACTATCGTGACGTCTATGGAATTGATGGTCGTATATTTGAAGTGACGGTTGGTGAAGACAGTGACCTTGATGGAATGGCGCTGGGCGAGGTGCAAGCACGCGGTCGATCAGGCTGGATTCTGGGAATTAAGTCAGATAACAATATTCGTATTATTCCTGAGCAAAACACCGCTATTCGAGCTGGCTCAGTGCTCGCCATCATGGGCTCGCGGCAAGAGATCAGCAGCTACGCCGAAGTGCATGATCTTACCATCAGCCCGTTTCTTAACGAGTTTGCTGATGCATTGAACCCGACTACCGCCGGCATCGCTGAAATTGTAATCCCGCCAGATTCCGATCTAATAAACCGCACCATTTCAGAGTCTGATATTCGCAAACGATATGGCATGAGAATCCTAGCGGTGTACCGAATTGATACTGTTATTGACGACGAGCTGTCGAGCTTAACCTTGCAGTCTGGCGATACCTTGGTGGTACATAGCCGCTGGCAAGACATGATTAAAGTGTCGAAAGATAAACGTTTTGCGGTGGTAACTGACTTTCCTAAAGAAGAGTTTAGAACTAATAAATTGCGTAATGCGTCGGTCGCATTTTTGATCGCCATTGGCTTGGTATTATTCAGCGACTTACCATTGGCATTATCATTGATGGTTGGCGCGGTGGGCATGGTGTTGGGCCGCGTTCTCGATATGGAAGAAGCATACACCGCCGTCTCCTGGCAGACCGTGTTCTTACTAGCTTGCTTGATTCCATTAGGCATGGCGATGCAGCAGTCTGGTGCAGCGGCTTATTTAGCGGCCTTAGCATTGAGCTTTATGGATGGCTTCCCGATTTGGGGAATTCAGCTATTTTTGGCGATTATAGCCACCGTTTTTACTCTAGTAATGTCCAACGTTGGCGCTACCGTTTTGTTGGTGCCACTAGCTATTCAGATGGCGCTGGGCGTTGGTGCTGACCCGGCCATATTTGCGCTCACGATTGCCTTAGCAACGTCGAATTCATTTTTACTTCCCACCCATCAAGTCAACGCATTAATCATGGGGCCAGCGGGTTATAAGGTTAAAGACTTTATGAAGGCCGGGGCCGGTATGACCTTATTGTTCTTGGTGGTGATGATGTTGATGCTCAATTTTTTCTATTAGCTTAGCCGAACTAGCAACGTTAAATGGGATGAGTGTGCGGGTGAGTGATTACTGACATGCTATCGACTATAACCATCGACTATAAAAGGTGTATCGAGGCTCCACTTAATAGATCTCGAATAAATAGTGTTAACTGGCCTATAGTGTTGCGCGCCTATTTTGTTAGCCTTTGGATTATCCCATCAATCGAATTTTAAACCTATAATTTTTATATTATGAAAAATTTATTATTAGTTTTTGCTAGTTGTTTCCTGATTGCTTGCAGTGGCGGCGGCAGTGACTCAGGTGGCATGGGTGATCCAACCTTGCCTGGTTCCAACGTACCTGCGAGTTTTGTCGGCACCTATATCGGTACGTTAACGGTAACCGCTTCAGCGCTGGGCATTAGCGAATCTGAAAGTATTCCGATCACGGTCACAGTAACCAGCGACGGCATGGTTCGTTTTGCTGGTGATGATGCTGAGGAAGTATTTACCGTCGGCCTAGGTAACGATGGTGCCTTTTCAGGTAATTTGCTGATTAACGAAGACCCGTGTAGCGGCTCTGCTGGCGTGACAGGAGCCGTTGACGGCACCACTGCATCGGGCAACCTTACTGGCAGCGGAACGTGTAACGTCAGCGGGCTAGAGGTTGAAGTCACGCTAGAAGGCTCGTTTAGCGCTAGTCGTTAATTGATATTGAACGACGGATATTTAAACAGTTAGAAAAAAGGGGCGCTTTCGCGTCCCTTTTTAATCATCACTTTAGTTACTGTCGGGAGCTTGGCGATTCAAGTTCCGCTATTTGATCTTTAAGCCGCGCTCTTCTCTACTATCAGCGCGTCTAGTTCAAGTTTCAGTTTAGGCAAGATAGTGTCGTAGTCGAACGCACCCAATTTTTCGCCTTGGCGTTTTAGGTTTACTTGAGTCGGGCCACACCATAATCCTAGGTCCGCATCGTCGGTTTCGCCCGGGCCATTAACTCGGCAGCCCATTACCGCTATGGTGATATTGTGGTCTTCTGCGTAGGCGGTCATTTCTTTCACATCTTGAGCTAGTTCAATAAACGCTTCGTTCTCAACTCGGGAGCAGCTCGGGCAGCTGATAATGTTTAGCTTGTTTGGGTCGAAGGCAACAACACTACGAACTCGGCCCGCATAAATATCATTAATAATCTCATGACCAGCATCAACCTCGTCGCCCTTGATGTTATTCGGCAAGGTCAGCGAAACTCGCACGGTGTCACCAATCCCCCGACTGATTAACTGCTCGAACGCGATGCGAGTTTTAATAATACCCATTGGCGGCAAACCGGCTTCAGTAACGCCTAAGTGTAGGGGCACATCTGGGCGCTGCTTGGCGAAACGGATATTGGCAGTGATTACTTTTTGCGGGTCTGAGTCTTTGAGCGACACACAGTAACGGGTAAAACCAATTGAATCCAAGTATTCGCAGTGTTCAAGAGCACTATCGAGCATCGGTGAGACCGAGTCACGAGAGTCGTACTTGTCAAGCTTGGCAGGGTCAACTGACCCAGCATTAACACCAACTCGCATCGCGCAATCATGTTCACCGGCGATGTCAGCTAGATAGCTAACTTTGTCTTGCCAGGTTTTCTTCTTCTCGTGATGAAACAGGTGTCCTGGGTTGTAGCGAATTTTATCGACGTAAGGTGCCACTAAGGCCGCCATACGATAATTTTCTTGCAAATCAACCGATAGCACAGCGTCAGTGGCTTTGCGTATTTCAATCAGCGCCGCTGCGTCTTGCTTATTATCAACCGCGATGCGAACCACTCCAGCTTTGCGTTGGTGCAAGGCGTTGGTTTGCGCGATAGTCGCATCGATGTCTTGTGTGCGAGTAGCACACATGCTTTGCACGGCAATAGGATTGTTATTGCCGATTTTGATGTTGCCAATGGCAACTTCGCGAGTTGGGTTTCGAGTGATATTCACAGCAGATTCATAAGAGTTGTTTTTCGCAGGCCTATTTTACTGTAGGCTCAGAATTTCTGACACAATTTTGGTGCCGAAATATCCCAGTTGGATCAGTAAAAAGCCGCTAATAGTCCAGATTACCGCTCTCGAGCCACGTAAACCATGTTTTACACGCTTGAACAACAAAATGGCGAATACCAACCAGCCCAGAAGTGCCAGTATGGTGTGATGTTTAAAACCGAAAGCATAGCCGAATATTTCTTTACTAAAAATAGCTCCCGAGACTAGGGTTAAGGTGAGAATAGCGAAGCCAAACCCAACTAAACGGAACAACAATAGCTCCATCGTTTGTAATGGTGGCAGTGCCATCAGCATCGCAGGATTAGTTCGATGTTTTATTTGTCGCTCTTGGTAACTGTAAAGAAGCGCTTGAATTGAGGCGATGGCTAGCAGGCAATAGGCTAGCAAGGAGATAACAATATGAGAACTGAACGACAAGCTGCGGTTTTCCAGCAGTGTTATATGATTGCCCCAGAAAAAGGTGAATATCAAACTCATAATGGTTAACGGAAAGACCAAAATGCCTAAGCGCCGAATCGGCATCAACAGGCCGCCTAATAAAAATAGCAGCACTAGCATGCCACTCATTAACACCATCATGGAACTTAAACTAGCGTTTAGCGACGCTTCTATAAAGCTGATCTTTAGTGCGTACGCGATGTGAAAAGCGGCGCCAATACTAGCAACAACGAACGACGCTGTTACTTTGCCACCCTCTAGATCAAGATTGGAGTCCTTTACTGAACGCAGGAATAGGGCAACCAAAACGGTCGCCAAGCCATAAAATATAACGGCAATGATGGCAAATAATGAATCAGGCATTGAATTGAAGCAAGTTTGGCGACACTTTTAGCAACACAGAAGGTGAGATTTATCGTTAGTGAGGGTAGAATATAACACCTTAAATTGCAGCCAATGACTTAAAGTTAATAGATATGTTTGAACAACTCGGCGATCGCCTTCAAGGAACCCTCAAGAAAATTCGTGGTCAAGCTAGGCTGAGCGAAGAAAACATCGCTGACGCCATGCGAGAAGTACGAATAGCGCTGCTTGAGGCTGATGTTTCGCTACCGGTAGTGAAGTCGTTTATCGCCAAGGTTAAAGAAAAAGCCGTTGGCATAGACGTCTCGAAGAGTCTTAACCCAGGGCAAATGGTCGTTAAGATCGTACAAGACGAGCTAGTCGAGTTGATGGGCACCGCCAACGATGCCTTGAACCTATCGCAAAGCCCGCCCGCCGTTATTTTGGTGGCTGGCCTGCAAGGCGCGGGTAAAACCACAACGGTTGGTAAGTTAGCCAATTTGCTAAAGCAGCGAGAGGGCAAACGGGTAATGGTCGTCAGTGCTGATATCTATCGCCCTGCGGCCATCGAGCAGTTAAAAACGCTAGCCGAATCGATAGACGTTGCGTTCTGCCCAAGTTCGCCAGATCAAAAAGCAGTCGATATCGTCGCCAACGCCAAACTAGCCGCCAAAAACCAAGTGATGGACGTACTCATCATCGACACCGCCGGCCGCTTGCACGTAGACGGCGAGTTGATGCAAGAGATCAAAGCGGTACATGCCGCCGCCAACCCGATTGAAACCTTGTTTGTAGTCGACAGCATGACCGGCCAAGACGCCGCAGTCAGTGCTAAGGCATTTGATGAAGCGCTACCACTGACTGGCGTGATACTTACCAAGACCGACGGCGATGCCCGTGGCGGCGCAGCACTCTCAATCAGAGAAGTGACAGGCAAACCGATTAAGTTCCTAGGTATCGGCGAGAAAATCGACGGCATAGAAGCCTTTCACCCAGACCGAGTTGCCTCACGCATCTTAGGTATGGGCGATGTAATGACGCTGATCGAAGAAGCCGAGCAGAAGGTCGACAAAGACAAAGCTGAAAAGTTGGTTAAAAAGCTACGAAAAGGCAAAAATTTTGACCTTGAAGATTATCGTGATCAAGTCGCTCAGATGAACAACATGGGCGGCATAGAAAGCATGATGGATAAGCTACCAGGCATGGGTAACTTAAATCTACCCACCGGCGCGATGGGCGGCATGATGGGCGACATGAACAAAAGCGTCGCCATCATCAACTCAATGACCCCCAAAGAACGCCAGTTCCCAGCACTGATTAAAGGCAGCCGAAAAAAACGCATCGCAACCGGCTCAGGCACTCAAATTCAAGACGTCAATAAAACGCTCAAACAATTCATGCAGATGCAAAAGATGATGAAGAAAATGGGCAGCAAAGGAAAAATGGCGCAGATGATGCGAGGCATGGGCGGTATGCCAGGAATGGGCGGCGGTGGTGGGCGGCCGTTTTAGGTTTTTACATTAGTTGTTGTATCAGACTTCGTGGACGCATTGCCAGTGCCGTGGCGGGCGATGCACGCCGCACGTTCATTCTTTTATTCGTATCGTGCTGATACTCACCCCTGCGGGGCTGCCTTCGTCAGTTTAAATACGTTCCTACGCATTTTATGGCGCAAAAGAGCGCGTAGCCTGCCCTCGGGGTATACCCTAAAGGGGCATCTAAAAAACATACCGCTGTCGTAACTTATTCGTATCATCCATGATACTTAGCCTTTGGGCTGGCGATGGCAGTTTAATTACGCTCTAGGCGTAATTGTCGTTACGCCCCTTAGGCGGATGATGGTTCGGGCTAGCCTTTGCGGACGGCGCTAGAGTAAACGTTTGTATGCAACTTACACGGGTCAACAACTTACACGGGTCAACAACTTACACGGGTCAAAGCCCTTTTTAGCAACTTACACGGGTCAAAGCCCTTTTTAGGGCTAGCTGATCTGTGTAACTGGCTTTGACCCCTTAGATTCCCCAATCCTGAGAAACAACGACAACTCTTGGGCTAAATCTCGCAAATTGCAACACTCGCGAGAAGATGCTTACCAAGACTTCGATCAAGCTGTTACTAATTAGCTATCTAACTAACTCGCAAAACCGCTGAAACAGAGGGCTTCATTGCATAATTACGTCAATATACTTCTATTTATTATTATATTTATAGGGATGGGTGATTTAGTTTGATTACAGTCAAATACAAAGGTAATATAATTGACAGATGTAATTTTGCATCGTGAAAAAGTAGTATAAAAAATAATACTTAAAACAACTGGGTAGGGAAACAATTATATGAATCATTTTAGGACATTAATCTTTATATCGCTATTAACTATTGTGTTTGGTGCGCACGCGGATACAACACCCCAAAATGCCTCAACAGAGCCTTTGCTGAGCGAAAGCACAAACAGACAGACAATCTACTCCGGTGCGGCCATAACAACCGGCGCAGGCTCAATCGTTGGTGGCAATGTTGCGGCATTCTCCGCTGTAACGCTAGGCGCTGATACAACGGTTGGTGCCGACATTGTGGTCGGTGCCGGTTCAACACTCGGTGCCGGTTCAACAGTCGGTGGCGGTGTAACCGCTTACCAAGCGACAACACTAGGAGCAGGTGCAACGGTCAATGGCTCGCTCATAAGCGGAGGCGCTATCGTCATTGGCGCGAATGCAACAGTAGGGGAGGCTGCTTCATCTGGAACGGCTGTTTCGCTTGGCGACTCTGCAAGAGTGATTCAGGATGTTACTGCTGCAATCGGCCCCGTAGTGCTCGGCGCGAATTCAATAGTCGATAGTAAGGTGACGGCCGGAACGTCCATCACCGTCTCTGCAAGTGCTACTCACAGTGGTCAATTATACGACTCTATGCTTAGCTATTTCGAAACACCCAATGTCATTGATAGACGAGATGAGCTGAAACTGGCACAAGCAGCATTTAACAGTATGCCGACAACCGATCTGCTCGCTACGACGATGACCGTAAACACTAGGCTCTACCCTGGTGTCTATCATGCAGCTGGACTGACGACGACGGCGGGCATAAGCCTCACGCTTGTGGGTGACCCCGAGACTCCCCAGTCGTGGATTTTCAATATCGACACCTACCTCTCCTTGGGCGCAGGTACGAAGATAATATTGGAGACCATGCACGAAGACAGTACTATTATTTGGAATACAGGGGGCTATACATTTATAGGTGCCCTCTCGACTTTCAGGGGTACTATTCTTGCGGGCAGCTACGTTACGACTGGAGCGGGCTCTACGCTTAACGGCGTTGAGAATTCTTGTGGTGGTATTTTCACAATTGGCGGAGCCGTTACACTAGGCGCAACTAACGTAGTAGGTGCCATGGGTTGCTCTGTAGGCGCGATGGATAACTGTACCATAGAAAATGGCACCGCCAGTTGTATTGTTGTGCCGCTTGATAATGAATGTGAATATGAATGCGGCAATGAATGTGAATATGAATGCGGCAATGAATGTGAATATGAATGTGAATATGAATGTGAATATGAATGTGAATACGAATATGAATATGAATATGAATGTGATTGCGGTAGTGACAATGAATGTGAATATGAATGTGAATATGAATGTGAATATGATTGCAGCAATGATAATGCAGGCATTTTTGAAGGTATAAACTGATACTCAGCTGATTAGATCAGCGGATTGCGATGATTCGGGATCGATTGAAATAACCTGATGCTGGGGGCTCCCCAACGATACCAGAAGATGATTCGTAGAATAGTAGCTCATATGCCCCGTTTGGATTATCCCAGACGGGGTTTTTGGGAGGAGGAAAAAGGACCCCAAAAGTGCTAATTTACACGAGTAAAGGGGGCGGAGCGGTCTGATTTCACAGGATAATTCTACCAATTTCGCTAAGACGAATTTCACCGATCCCTAGACTGTTGCAACGCCCATGGACTGGCACTATTTGAATCACGGCCTCGAGTGCACGAGAGCTGAGAGCCCTCTTCTCAGTTAGCTTACGCAGTGTACGATGAGCCTACCTATGTGGTTGTGATGTCGGCTCTGAAGCTGAGTAAATCCATCGTAGATCGTGTCTAAAATACAATCTTAAATGCTGTTATGAGTAATCACCTATCGTGTTGTGGCCCATCTGCGACCTGATATTGCGTAACGGTTGAATAACAAAGGCGTTATTAACCAATGACACCCCTGATTTAAAGTTATTTTTATCTAAGGCAGTAAACATTAAGGCCGAATAAATATTATCTAGTAGCCGATACTGGGTATCTAAAAATTAAGAACTAAAGACCTAGCGTCATAAAACGGCTCTCACTTAATGAGAATGAGAATCATTTGCATTAAAAGTAATATTTGATTATTATTGGATATACAAAATATATGTGAGTTGAAAATGAAACTAACCTTTCTCTGTTCCGATTGCCGTCGTTGGCTAACAAAAAACCCAACTGAGATTCCAAAACGTTGCCTCGGTAGTTATGAGTGGGCGGGCGCTCAGTTTCAAGACGGTGATTTAGACAAAGCGCTAAACGGTATCGGTACTGCCTTCGAAATGTCCGAAATAATGCTGAAATCGGATGAAATCTGCGATTCTGTCGCCTCGGATTGGCTGGTCGCGACATCAGAGGAGTTAGTTCGTGTCTTAAGTGAGCTAGGTAGGCTAGAAGACAGCATCTATATACACCGAAGAACTAGCGTGCTGTTAGCCGAAGCCGGAGATAATAACCAACTTGAGAGGCTAAGACCTAAGCTCGAGCGCATTGCTCGTGTTGTGCATGGTAGTAATAATTATTTAAGAGTAGTTCACTAGCGACCGCCACAACTGTCCTAAATGATCCGCCTATCCAATCGTAAAATACTGAGAAGCATTTGCCCTTACAATAAGTGCACTACGTTAAACCTTTAATTAGCAGTAACGCATAAGAACGTACCTAGAAATGCTATTCCGATATGCCCCAGGTTACAGATGATGTATGGCGTCAGTCGATTTAGACCCCATTGGGGAATCACACCGGAAACATCTGAACATACGTGCATAAAAAGAGAATCAACACACTTAAAAATGCCACGCGATTAAAAGCAAGTTTCAAGACCTGATAATCTACTTCCATAAATGCCGAGGAAATAGACGTCTGACAACGCCATCGATTTGAACGGCTTACGTTGCTCAATTGCCAATTATTGCAGCGTTAGCGTAATTTAAAATGGCAGCTTAGGGCAGAGGCTGTGTAAAAACGAAATAAATACTATACTGGTTTCTTTGCGATAGGAGATAAATCATGTCCCGTTTTGTCGAAGCCGAGCCACGATCTCAGGCGACGTTGTTTCCCGAACGTATCGA